>JAHZAY010000001.1 GCA_019423685.1 Clostridiales bacterium
GCGGAGCAAAGAAGCAATGGGCACAGGGCATCCACGAGACAGCCTACACCCGAAAGGTGCTGGACTGTATCGACAATAATCAGAAAATTTAAAGGAGACGTTTTTATGAGCGAAAAAGGAAAAATCGAGATTATCCTCAACGAAGAGGGAGCCGAAATCAGAATGAAAAGAGGAACAGCCGACTGGGGAGAAGTAATCGATGCACTCGCATGCGCATCGGCAGGAGCGATTATAGAACTTGTCAATCCCGATAAAATACAGGATGCGTTGGCAATGTTTTGTACCCATGTAGTGCTGGCCGCAAAAGAAAGAAGTGAATCGCTGCATGTGTTGAAAAGGGAGTGATCAAATGTTCGAAATTCTGTATTTAATTGCTTTGCCAAGCCTGTTCCTGCTTGTGCTGTGCGGGCTTTATGGGCTGGCACTGACAGTTTTGGGACAAAAAGAAAAGGCCCTGACAGAGCGTCAGAGCCAAGATAGAATGCAAAACGGAAATGCTGTACCACCGACCAAAGCGTCCAGCATTTCCGCCAACGTGGACTAGCAAAAAAGTCCACCTCCATTGTATCTTGAATTGAACGAAAAGTCAAGGAAGGAGCGTACCACTATGAGAGATTGGACAAGCAGTAATGAGCTGTACGACCCACAGTGCTGGGAACCGGAGGGCGTCCGCTGCTCCCAGTGCGGGGACCGGCACAACGAGGACGAGCTCACCTATCTAGATGGCAAGCCGTTTTGCCCGGCGTGCCTGAAGGAGTACATAGAGGAGTACGGGCGTTCGCACACCGGTGAATTTGCCGATGGCTACATCGAGGCAAACTTGGACGAACGGGCAGCGGATTTTTGGGAAAACGACCTGGACGAGCAGACCAAGAAGAAGCTGCTCCGCGAGGTCTACCGCCGAGAAAAGCGCCTGCACCAGACCGCCCACCTGCACGACATCGAGCAGAGCGACCGGGATTTCTGCCTGGAATCGGACAACTATTTTGATTTTGTGAGGGAGCAGATGGTATGGTAGCGGCTCGAGAAGAATGGCTCAAAGCAAGACAGAAGGGGATCGGCGGCAGCGATGCCGCCGCAGTCCTGGGGATTTCCCCCTGGAAGTCAAACGTGCAGCTCTGGGAGGAAAAAACCGGCATCACAGAGCCGGAGGATATTTCAGAGAAAGAGGTCGTCCGCTTCGGAAAAGAGTCCGAGGCAGCTATCCGCCAGCTGTTCCAGCTGGATTTTCCAGAGTACAAAGTTTCCTATGATGACTGGCGTGAGCTTTTTTCTCAATGGGAGATGGCGGCAGCTCCCAAATGGGCTCCGGTGCTCAATCACATCAAGGCGCTGATGACCTCGATAGCTGTCAATGCCGACGGCACATCAGAAGAATAGGAGGAATGCACGATGAAAAAAACACAGGTTGATTTTATGCTCACCATCTCTCAGCTCTTCCAAAAGCTGGAAAATGGGGAGGACTGCAAAAAGGAGTGCGAGCAGGTCTCCCAGATGAACGACGAGCAGAAAGAGAGCGTCAGCGGCCAGCTGCTCGACCGCCTACAGGCGCGGGACAGCAAAGAGGTGGACAAGCTGGTCGCGGCCGCAAAGCAGGTGGAGTATCTGGACCCGGACTACATCGATGACTTTGCCGCCGTCATCCGCGAGCCGTTTACGTCCTCCTCCGCCCAGGAGCGACAGGAAATTGTCAAGAGGGTACTCTCCCGCACCAGCTACAGCAAAGTGCTGATGGAGGACATCTTTTGGCAGAGCCTTACCCTGATCGCCATCAACATGCAAAACAACGACCTGCTGGCACAGTATATCCGCAAGATGGAGCAGCTGCGGGACGGCTTGAACAACGAGGAGGAGTAGTGTATGGAAAAGACAGTTATGGACATCCGCAAAGAACTCATTGAGATGCCGCTCAACTCCATCACCTATCTGGAGATCCCCGAGGAGGACGGCAACCGCCTGGAGATGGATCGCATCAAGCTGATGGCGCTGGACACGCTGTTTAAGTCCTATATCCGCGAATTCGGACAGCCGGACGAGAGCAACATCACCTGGCAGGAGATTGTGGAGGAGTACACAAAGACCCACGCGCGGTACATCAGTGCAATCTATTTCCAACTTCGACAGAAGCTTGGCGACGACATCATTGTGTTGCTCAGTGAGCCCTGCTGGCAGTTGGGATATGACGCGGTACAGCGGTCGATTTATTTATATAAGACCTGCCCGAAGGCATAAAAAAAGAGGAGCAGATGCTCCTCTTTTTTAGCTGTAATCTTCAGACGTTTAGAAAGTTCATTGTTGATCTTTCTGCTTTCGAATATCCGAGGTGTCCAGAATGATTTTTTGTGAATGATCAAGTTCAAAGCAAAGGGAACACCCGAGGAAATTCGATATTCTGATTAAATCTTCTGCGGAAAAACTCCCGCGGGTGAGCTTATTTTGCATGGATTGTGGGGAGATTCCCAAAAAAGCAGCCAATTCAGTATTTTTTTTACCTCTTATGGAAAGCAGTGCTTTGATTTTATTGGTAACAGACACAGGCTCACCTTCTCTCCACACCATACTCATAAATAGTATCGCTTGGGAGATCAATCCTATCGTTCCAATAAACACAGGTGCGGCTTGGATCTAATTTTACTTGCTGAAAAAGGCCGTGAATGTTCTTCAAATCAGAATAGCTTTCGATGGTTTGTATGTCCTCTTTGACATCATACAGGACATCCTTTCCATCGTCGAAAACAACGTGGAGAAAAAAGTCCGACATGGGTTGAAGCGTTTTGATTCTTGGAATCATAACAATACCTCCTATTTAAGCGGTGGCAATTTCTGAAGATTTTGGCTGTCCCACATTTTTTGAAGCTCTTCCCGATGAAGCAGCATCCACTCTCGGACCAATTCTTGTGCTCTTTTGGGAAGATCTCCTTCCATCATTTCCATCGTTTGGAGATTGAAAATTCCGACACACTCACCATACAAAGCATGTAAGTGGCTTGGTTCATGCTCCTTTGGTTTAAAGAACATTTTAATAATGATCCCATAGAAACGACTGATTTCAGGCATGGTAATATTCCTTTCTGTATTGATCTAATTGCATTATACCATACTCAAAAACGTTTGTCAAATAATCAAAATTGAATAAAAAGGAGGGAAAGGGATGCGCAAAATTGATGCAACCGGTGGCTGGCTCCACTATCCGCCGCTGGAATTTTACTATATGCAGGGCGAGGTCAACGTGGAGCCGGTGCAGTTTATCCTCCCGAAGACGCGGGAAGAGGTTGACCTGACCGCCCTGTCCTATCAGATCAAGGCGGTGTCGGAGGATTACGGCACCGAGGCGACGTGGATCCTGCCAAAGAAACTGACAGATGAACATATCCTGCTGAATTGGAAAATCACCCGGGAACTTACCCTGATGCCGGGCCGTGTCATGCTCACACTCACTGGCACTGACACCAAAAACAACGTCATCGCAAAGTGGACGGGCAATCCGGCGATCATTCGTAAGGACCCGCAGGGGACGGCTCCGGTGCCGCCGCCGGATGAACTGGAGCAGTTCCAGCAGCAGGTCAACAAAGCGGTGGAGCAGATCACCGGAGCCCTAGAAGAGGCAGACAGCGCCCTCACCGAGGTAAAACCCGTGCTGGAGGATGCTGCCGAAACAGCCAAGGAGCTGACCGGGGAATCGGAATCTCTGCGACAGGTTGTCAACGTGCTCGAAAATCAGACTATCCCGAACCTCACCAGCTATGTGGAACAGGCCCAGCAGAATGTGGCCGGCATGGTGGAGAGCACCCAGAGTTCCGCCACAGCAGCGCAGGAAGCGGCGGCAAAAGCAGAGCGTGCCCGGCAACAGGCCGAGCAGGCCCAGCAGAACATTGCCACCGAATCCAATGCCATCAAGGAGCGGTATGAGGGGACACTGGAAGCAGCGAAACAGGCGGCGGCCAGCGCGCAGAGCGCAAAATCCAGCGCGGACACCGCCACGGCGGCCATTAACACCGTCAGCACCTACGCCAAAGACGTGGAGCAGTGGAAAGATGAAACCGCACAGCTTAAAGGAGCAGCGGAAACAAAAGCACAAAATGCGGCGGTCAGTGCAGCAGATGCAAAAGCATCTGCCCAAACAGCGATTGAACAGGCCACCGCCGCCAACAATGCTGCCACAGCAGCGCAGGAAGCAAAAACCAACGCTAAAGCCAGCGAAACAGCGGCCCAGGCTGCCCAGGCTGCTGCCGAGGAAGCCATCAAGCATTATCCACGCATCGGTGAAGGAAGCTGGTGGGAGGTCTATAATCCTGCCACCAGCGCGTATGAGCAGACCAACAGCCGTGCCCAGCTGGTACCGCGCGGCATTTACTCGGCTACCGAAACCTATTATCCGCTCGATTTGGTCACCGAAAACCCAGAAGCAACCGCTGTATATCTTTCGCTCAAGGAAAGCACGGGTGCAGACTTGTCCGACGATACGGCCTGGTTAAAACTGGTCGGTGGGATTCAAGGTGAGAAAGGAGAAAAAGGCGATCCGGGAAAGGGTTTTGAGCTCACTTTCTTCACGCTTACCCTTCCGGCATCCGATTGGACCGCAGATGAGTCGACAGAGGAACTGTTTAAACAGACAGTGACCCAGGAGGAGATCACGGCGCTGGTGGAGGCGGACAAAACGGCTCTCGATTTATATGCAGATCTTGCAACCAAGCGTTTACTGAGGGAACAGGAAGTGCTGCAAATCTGGTTAGAAAACCAAGATGGTACAGCCATTGCATATGCAGAAGGGAATAAACCACAGACGGACATTGCAGTACAGGTTAGGGTAATGCGGTAAGGAAGGTGGCCAAATGTGTTTGCTTGACAGCAGTACCAAGCTGCTACTGCATGGAGATGACCTGACCGAACGGCTGGAAAACAGTTCGTTACCGTGTCAAACCGCTGATAGACCAAACGCAGGGTAACTACAGAGAGTCCAGCATTGTACGGGTATACCGGATAAGTGGTTATGCAGGGCGTATCATCGGAGGAGGAATGTGATGTGAGTGTCGTTTATGGGAGGCCGATCGTGTTGAGTACTGGAAGTGGTGGGGGATACATTGTCAGTCAAACAGCCCCAGAAAAGACGAACGTATTGTGGATACAACCCAATGGTTTGACACACTTTTGGGACGGAGAACAGTGGGTTGCAATTGCAGGCGTCTATGCAGAGGAGGAAACACAGACATGATTGATCGGGTGATTTCACCGGCATGTATATGTACCAGTTGTGTGGGTGGCTGTACCAGTTGTTCCGGCGGTTGCTCCGGTGACTGTGACGGCGGCTGCTCCGGAGATTGTAAAGGGTGCAGAGGGGATTGCCGTGGAACCTGCTCCGGTTGTTCTGGCTGCTCTGGGTCTTGCTCTGGCAGCTGTACAGGATGCCGTGGCTGTTCTGGTACTTGTTCCGGCACCTGCAATGGATGCAGTGGTACATGCACGGGCAGTTGTACAAGCTGCTCGGGAAATTGTACTGGCACCTGCATCGGGACCTGCTCGGGAAAGTGCAACACTGCTTGCACAGCAGAGTCACAGGCAGAAGCGATCGCCAATCTCGGACTTAATATTGCCGTGGGCCATCCTATCAAAGCCAGCGATTACACACAGCTCAAATTAGCAATAGATGGTGAATATTCCCGTAGGGGGAAAGTTGTGCCAGAGGCATTTGCCGTTTTACCCCAGCCAAAGGGGAAGGTCCTTCTAGCTACAGCCCAAAAAGTACTGGAAGATATATACGCCTTGGATGGTTCTTCTGAACACGATTGGAGAAATATCTTTTCCTCTCATTGTGTTGTTCCCCCATCCAAGTGGGCGCCATCTATTGCATATTTGAAGGTGTTAGCCGCAGAGATTGTATAAGGAGGACTTTTTTTGAGCACTGATTTTTCGTATATGATTACCTTTTCAAACCTGATTTTAAAGCTGAATACCGGAGAAGATTGCAAAGCAGAGTGTGAAGAGGTAAAAGGCTTCACTGAGCAGGACCAGGAGACCATTGTTATGCAGTTGCTTTCGATGATCGACCAGAGGGCAAGCCAATATATCGATGCCATTGTGGAGGCTCTAAAATCGATGAACTTGCTCGATTCCAGTTACATTGATGACTTTGTAGAGGTGACGGGTTTCAGAAGCAGCAATCTGTTGGCTGAAGAAAAGATACCCCTCATTCAGCGAGTCATCACACGTAGCTATGGAAAGACGATGATGGAAGGCGTGTTTTGGAGAACCTTGACCTTAATTGCCGTCAACGCAGGAGACAATACCTTGCTGGCCCAGTTTATCGATAAGCTGGAACAAGAGTCCAATAAAGGATAATTACATTATGGGAGGATGAAAAAATTGGCCTGTACGACACATTGCCAGCAGAATTGTTCAAGAACCTGTGCAGAAACTTGTGATAACGATTGCAGCCGCACCTGTTCTGGGTGTAGAGGAAGCTGTTCCGGTTGTTCTGGTTGCTCTGGTACTTGCTCGGGAAGCTGCACGGGATGTACTGGGAGTTGTTCGGGTAGTTGCACCAGCTGTACAGGTTCGTGTGTAGGTAGCTGTATCGGCACGTGTACAGGAAAATGCAACACTGCCTGTACAGCCGAAGCACAAGCGGAAGTGATCGCCAACCTCGGACTCAATATTGCCGTGGGCCATCCTATCAGAGCCAGCGATTACACACAAATTAAGAGTGCCATTGATAGTGAGTATATCCGTAGGGGGAAGAATGTACCAAGTGCACTATCTCCGGATCCCACGCCCAAAGGCAGCATACAAATTCGTACAGTCCTACAAGTTCTTCAGGACCTATATGCTTTGGATAATCTTCCGGAACATGACTGGCGTACCAACTTTTCTGCCGGCAAGGTAATAGCTCCCTCTAAATGGGCACCTGCAATAGCATATTTAAAGACACTGGCAGCAGAAATTTTATAAGATGGTAAAAAGTTGCACTCTTGCGTGCAACTTTTTCTGCTTTTTGGGGTGTTGGTGAGGGGAAGGGAGGTGAGAGATTGATTGAACTGAACATCTGGCAGCTGCTTATCGGCTTTGTGGCGGCGATGGGAATACCCAGCGCCGCCATGGGGCTGATCGTGCGGCGGCTGGAAAAGAAAATCAACAAGAAGGACAGCGAGCGGGAGGAGCAGGACAAGGCCCAGAAGGACCTGATCGTGCTGCTGGTGCAGAGCACAAGCGCATCGATCGCGCTGGGGGAGGCGACGGCGCGGGCGGTGCAGCGCATCCCGGACGCGCACTGCAACGGGGATATGCATGCGGCGCTGGAGTATGCCACCAGCGTCAAGCACAAGCAGAAGGACTTTTTGACAAAACAGGGCGTTGACGCTCTGTTGGATTAAGAAAGGATGTGGAATAGTGACAAAGAATGGAATTGATGTAGCCAGTTGGCAGCCGAATGTGGACTGGCCGCGGGTTAAGGCGGCGGGCATCGACTTTGCGATGATCCGGGTGGGCTGGTGCTACAACAGCGGCGCCTTGAAGATGGACAAGCTGTTCCAGAGCCACATGGAGGGCGCGCTGGCAGCGGGCTTAGATGTGGGAGTGTATCTGTACAGCTACGCCACCACCGCACAGGCGGCCAGACGGGCGGCCAAGGAGGTCGTCGAGGCGGTCAAACCGTACAAGCTCAGCTACCCGATTGCCTTCGACATCGAGTATGAGAGCATCTACACCGGCGGCAGCAAACAGGTCAACACCGACATCTGCAAGGCTTTCCTCGATGAGGTCGAGGCCGCCGGTTACTATGCGATGCTCTACTGCTCCAAAGATTTTCTGGACAGCTATCTTTACCCGGCTCAGCTGACCGCCTATGACAAGTGGATTGCACAGTACGCCAGCGCTTGCACCTCTCAGCACGCGCACGGCATCTGGCAGTACACCGGCAGCGGCAAGGTAGACGGTATCGCGGGCAACGTCGACAGGGACGTCGCCTATAAGGATTACTCGAGCATCATCGCCAAGATGAACGGCCAGACCCAGAAGGAGCAGCTGCCCTACACCGTGAAATGCGGGACCTTCCCGTCCACAGCGGCGGCGGAGGACCTCAAGGAGAAGATTGCGGACAAGGGGTATTTCTGCTTCCTGTCCGGTTCGGCGGGCTCGAGTGTGGTGTGCGTGGGCAAGTTTGCGACCGCAGCCGAAGCCCAGAAAACCGCCGACGATCTCAAAAAGAAGGGCTTTGGCGGCACCGTCGGGAATTGGTAAAGGACAAAAGGTATGCGAACGGGAAAGGAGGTGAAAGGCTGTGGAAATCGACATGACACAGGTTGTGGTGGCCGTGATTGGCCTGCTGTCGGTGATTGTGACCAGCGTTGTGGTGCCGCTGATTAAATCCAAACTCACCAACTCCCAGTGGGAGAGCATCTGCAACTATGCCTATGCAGGCGTGCAGGCGGCGGAGATCCTCTTCAACGCACAGGGCAAGGGCGACGAGAAGTTCGCCTGGGTAAAGGACTACATCGAGCAGCAGTGTGCTGCTCACGGTATCAAGATCGACACCGATACAGTCCAGATCGCCATCGAGAACGCCTGGAAGGCGCTGGGACTGGATCAGAAGCAGCTCCCAGAAAAAGAAACTGTCAGTGAAGCGGAATAGGCCGCTTTGCAATAAATCAATTTTACATATTTAAGGAGGAAATTTTTATGGCACTGAACGCATTTTGGGGACACAAAGAGGTTATCATCGTCAACGAGACCGGCTGCCAGCTGGCAAAGGAGATCGTAAAGGAGCTGCGCGAGGCAAACTTTAACACAGCGGCGGCGGCAAGCTCCTTCGACTATGCGGGCTTCGCGAATGCGAGACCGGCTTACATCCTGGTGGTCGAGGAGGACAGCGAGTGCTCTGTTATCCCGTACAAGGCCGAGGGCTTTGTGGGCGACCGTCTGGGCCACCACATCAAGCGCAGCTTTGATGAGGCAAACAACCGCTTTGTCTACAAGGATCACTTTGCGGCTGCCGGCTACGATATCCGCACCAACGGCTCCAAGCAGATTGACTGGGAGCGCGCGAAGAGATACTCCTGGTACTATGACGACGACAACAAGACCCCGATCCTGAGACTGCAGGCCCCGAACACCCACGAGGTGGCAAAGGCGGTAGTTGAGAGCATCAAGGACTATTTCCGCAAATAGTCTGACATGAGAACGCCCTCCTCGGAGTAATATCCGGGGAGGGCATTTTTTGTTTTTTTATTTTTCACAGAATCTACGAGAAAGAGCAAAAGAACCAATCCAGCTGATCAGGGTAACTACGGTCAATGCAAAAAGAAGAAGCCATGCTGCCTGATACGAGTGATTAATATCATAGATACCTGCAACCATCAGAGAACCAAGGGAAAGACCAATTTGTGTTGCGCTATTAGCAATTCCATACGCCTCACCATACTTTTCTGTGCCAAAGATTGCAGAGGTAATGAGTGGAGGAGTAACAGTGCCAATGGCATTTCCAAGTCCAAAAACAATAGCCATCAGATAAAGCATATTTGGATTTTGTCCCAATAACATAAATACGAATGCTAATGCAAACATAGTGCATCCAAATGTTGTGCTGACCAAGATACCGAATTTATCATTGACCCAACCGAGAAACAGTTTTCCAAAAATACCCACCATAGAATAGATAGAAATAATGGTAGCCTGAAGTGCTGCTCCGTGTAGTTCTTCCATTGCAGGAGGGAACTGTCCCAAAGCACCGGAATTGATCAATCCATTTGCCAGCATGCCAACCAGCATCAACCAGAAAAAGATATGAACTTTAGATTGGCTGATGGAAATCGCTACGGATGGGATTGCTTTGTTGACTTTTTTTACAGAAAGATTTTGTTCATCTGCGCCATATGCTTTAATTCCCATATCTTCTGGGCGTTTTTTTAAAAGGAACAAAGAAGTAGGTAATGCGATTACTAAAATAATCAATGCCATAATTTGATATGTTCTTCTCCATCCGTAGTTGTTCAGAAGCATAGTAACAATAGGGCTAAAAACAGTTCCACCCACACCAATACCTGCCATTGCAAGGCTCATTGCAAGACCACGTTTTTTTACAAACCAATTGGTTACCATGATGCTGACTGGAATGATGGTGGAATTTAAATAGAAGATTCCTATAAAGAACGCAGAAATGTATAAATGTATTGCATTTTGAGCCAGAGAATAGGAAGCATAAGAGAGTACAAATCCGATAATACTGATGCTCTGGATTTGTTTCATATTTCCGATTGCTAGTTTTTTGGATACAAAAGGCGAGATGAAGATTCCAAGTCCCTGGAGAATAGTGTTTGCCAAAGTGAAAGCACTACGGGAAATATTCATGTCGGTAGTAACCTGTATCAGAAACTTATTGCTTAAAGACATAATTGGTGGAACCATTGTGGTTGTAATCAAAACACATCCCAGCACAACCCACCAGCCATAAAATACCTTATGATTTTTCACTGTGACTACTCCTTTCCTTATTTTGCATGATTTTTCAGCCACTGGAATGCACACTGTGCATGCATTGCTGCTCCCAAAGGCATCGCATCTTCTGCAAACAACACTCCTGGATTATGATGCGGGTATGGATTTCCAGGAACATGGGTTCCCAACATAAAATATACTGTTGGAACTTTTTCAGAAATAAAAGCAAAGTCATCAGATGGGGTTACACGATAGTTGTCCGATGTAAGGAGACCTTCTACCAAATCCTCCAGATAATGAACAAGTTCTTTTGCCAGATCTGGATCGTTATAGGTAGAAGGAACAGCGGACAAAACCTGATAGTCTATCTGTGAACGGAACATAGTTGCTGCAGCCTGTGTGATTTCTTTCATACGCTTAACGAGATGGGTTCTCAGTTCTTTATTATAAGTTCTCAAAGTACCCTGAAGAACTGCAGTTTCCGGAATGATGTTATTGGTTGTTCCTGCACTGAATTGACCAAAGGTAAGGCTAGCAGTTTCTTTTGGAGGAACTTCTCTGGCAATTAATTCTTGATACGCAGAATAAATGTGCATTCCGACATTGATTGGATCAATTCCAAGATGAGGCATAGCGCCATGACATCCACTACCGGTTACAGTGATTTTGAATCCGTCACAGGAAGAAGTCATAGGACCTACTGTATAAGCATAGGAAGGGTGATCCCAGTCAAGCATAGTATGAATTGCAGATGCCGCGTCTACTTTTGGATTTTCCAGAATACCAGCTTCAATCATTGGCTGAGAACCAGAGAAGGTTTCTTCTGCTGGCTGGAACATCAGCTTAACACAACCTTCCAGTTCGTCTTCTTTTTCTTTTAAAATCTGAGCAGATGCTAACAGCATAGCAGCGTGCATATCATGTCCACAATTATGGGCAGCATTAGTTTTACTTTTAAATGGAAGATCGTTGTTTTCACACATCGGAAGAGCATCCATATCAGCACGAAGCAAATAGGTTTTCCCCGGTTTTTTCCCTTGAATTAAAGCCATAACTCCTGACTGACAAATTTCCTTCGGTTCCAGTCCAATCTCTTTTAGACGTTTCATAACATACTGTGTAGTAACAGGTAAATCATTTCCGACTTCAGCGTTTTCATGCAGGTAATGACGGTCTTTCAGCATAGATTCTTTCAGTTCCTCGGCACGTTGTAAAAATTCATTCATAACAATTCTCCTTTTGAAAAGATAAAAAAATGAACAATTATTTAAGGACTATATATAGACCTTCTGTCACTTTAAGTTTATCTTAAGAACACTAATATGTTAATATATTTGTTTGTAGATATATATTTTTTGTTAATTTTCGATGTTTTTTATAGGATTTTGTAGACTAAGTAGATTATTTATACATTTAAAGACATATGCCACAATGTCCTTAAATGTATAAATTAAATCTTATCATTCCTAATTGAGAACAGTAGATAATGATTTTTCTATTGAAATATGCTAAAATAAGCTTATAAAACATTTCAGGAGATGATTGTTTGATACCTAAATTCGCTGTTATTACTACAGAATTTCTGAAAACATTCGTTGATAGAACATTTGAAAAGCTTCAAATGAAGGGACAGTATGAGATGTATATTTATCATCGGTTTCAGGATATCCCCGATTTATATCGTAAAATACCGGATGATATTCATGGTGTTTTGACTAGCGGAATTTATCCAGCTCAAGTTATCTGGCTGAATTTTCCAGCTACCTCTAAAACAATCGTTCCGTTCAATACTGATGACGCTGCGATATACCGATTATTTTTAAAATTATTATATGAAAATCGTTCGCTGGACTTTTCTCGTATTTATGCGGACGTTGTAGATAATTTCCGAATTGATCTTAAAACATATCTGTTAGGGGAGCTTTCCACATCACTTCCAGTAACAACAAACCAGTTTGTTAGTGGTATGAATCTGGATCAATTATATCAGATAGAAGAGTCCGCTCTGCAAAAACATCTTCGCCTGTGGGAATCAGGAAAAGTGGACCTTTGTGTCACAAGATTCAGCAGCATTATTGAAGAACTAAAAAACAAAGGAGTAAGAGCATATTTTCCATTTCCGAGCCAAGAATATCTAGATAGTGTTTGTCAACAACTATTTCAGGAAATGGAGTTGAGACATCTACAAAAAAATCAGTCTGCTTCTATAATAATTTCGATTCTATCTGCACATCGTTTGGATGAGATCTCTTTTGAACAGCGGTGCAGTATATTGCGCAATGCAATTACTAAGTTATTGGGAGGCTCTCCTTTAGATTATCTTTTGCGGCAAAACCGTTTTGGAATCGAGATTCTGACGAATAGACAAACAATTTCAAATCTCACCTGTGGAGGGACAACTTGTCGAATGAAGCATTTTCTTGTTGATACGCTTGACTTTCCAATTTGTATCGGTTATGGTATTGGACAAGATCTGTATCATGCGCGTATCAATGCTCAAAAGGCAAATAGAGAATCGGAACTTCATGCTGATCATGATAGTTTTTTGGTAGATGATCAGGAACACTTGATTGGACCTCTGGGAAGTCATGATCCCCTCATTATCTCTTCAATACCTAGTGAAGTTTCGTATGATGCCGCAAAAAAATCTTCTCTATCTTCTCTTACTGTACAAAAAATCCTTACTGCATTCCAACATGCACCCAAATCCCAGCTTACCTCACAGGAACTGGCTGATAGACTTTCTATTACACAAAGAAGTGCAAATCGATATCTTTCCAGTATGGAAAAAACACAGATACTGGAAATTGTTGGGGAACGCAGGATAACATCTAAGGGAAGACCAGAGAGAATCTATCAGATAAAACAAAAATAGCTCAGATAAAACATATCTTTTTATCTGAGCTATGACAACGGTCATACCTACGGTAATATCCAAGAGGAGAACTTTCGGGAGGAGAGTTTTGAGGTATAGAAAATACATTGCATTAAAAAAGAGACCGCCTAGATAGGCGGTCTTGTTTTCGATTACATTTAGCAATAAAAAGAAAGCGTTTCCACACAAAAATGTTCTTTTCTAAAAAAGCAGTTGGCTCCTGCAAGTGCCACTCCACCGGCACCATGGGTTCCAGAATCACTTTTTGGTGATTCTGGAATTTTTTTGCCACAAAACAGAAGGGGGCCTTTCTTCAGGCGGTAAGGAACATCATCGAGCTGGCAGCTCAGGCGTCGCTGGAGACGCGGGAAAAGCAGAAAAAAGGAAGAATGGGGAAGCCACACAGAAATGTTTGAAAAAGAGAACATTTTCGTACGGCTTCTTTTCCTTTAGGAGAACTTATGCTATACTATACATAAAATGACATTTTAACGAAAAGTTTTTGAATAAAAACCAGAACCACGTCGGTATGGAGGAAAACAAGTGATTACAGGCGCAGTGAAAAATAAAGTAGATAAGATTTGGACCGATCTTTGGGCGGGTGGTATCACCAACCCTTTGACTGTCATTGAACAGCTGACCTATCTGATGTTTATTCGGTCGCTCGATGAAAAGGAACTGGAAACCGAAGAGCTGGAAAACATGAGCGGCGAAAAGCTCAGCAAGATCTTCCCGCAGTCGCCGGCAGGTCAGGCGATGCGGTGGAGCCGCTTTAAAAATAATGATGCAAGGGAAATCTATGAAGTTATCTCCCAGCGGGTATTCCCTGCCATCAAAAACATGAAAAATGGCCATCTGCCTGACTTTGACGAAAAGGGCGAGATGATCGAAGTGCAGGAAGAGTCCGGCGAGCAGCAGGAAAGCACCGCCTTTGCGCGCTATATGAGCGATGCGATGTTCTTAATCCCGACACCGCAGGTGCTGCAGAAGATCATCACCGGCCTGGACGATCTGTATGAGCACGACCTCACCGGCCTGGATGTGCAGGGCGATCTGTACGAGTATATGCTGGACAAATTAGCTCAGGCGGGGCGAAACGGACAGTTCCGTACACCAAAACAGATTCGCGAAATGATGGTGGAGCTGATTGCGCCGACACCGGACGATGTGATCTGCGACCCGTCCTGCGGTACAGCGGGATTTCTGGTGTCCGCGGCAGAGTACATCCGCAGCCATTATGAGAGCACCATGACCGCGGAGCAGTGGGAGCACTTTGCCACCGATGCCTTCAGCGGCTTTGATATGGACCGCACCATGCTGCGCATCTCGGCGATGAACCTGATGCTGCACTCGATCACCAACCCTGATGTGCGCTATATGGACAGTGTGTCCAAGCAGAATCAGATTCAGGAGAAATACACCATCTGCCTGGCAAACCCACCGTTTAAGGGCACCGTCGATGCCGAAAGCATCAACGATGACCTCAAGGCAGTCACCAACACCAAAAAGACAGAGCTTTTGTTTTTGGCGCTGTTTCTGCGCATCCTCAAAAAGGGCGGCCAGTGTGCCTGCATCGTGCCGGATGGTGTGCTGTTTGGTTCCTCCAAGGCGCATCAGTCCATCCGCAAAGAGCTGGTGGAGAACCACCACCTGCGTGCGGTGATTTCGATGCCGTCCGGTGTGTTCAAGCCCTATGCGGGAGTATCCACCACAGTGCTGGTGTTCACCAAGACCGGTATGGGCGGCACCGACAAGGTCTGGTTTTATGACATGAAGGCCGACGGCTACTCGCTGGACGACAAGCGCACGCCGGTCGAGCAGAACGACATCCCCGACATTATTCGCAGATTTCGATCTATCGGGAAGACTCCCCTTGTCACCTGCGGTGACATCCCCCTCAAAGAGGGGGACAAAGCCTCCCTCTCTGAGGGAGGTGTCAGCCTGCGGCTGACGGAGGGAGCCGGAGGGAGTCGAAGGGAGCCGAAGGGAGCCGGAGGGAGTCGGAGGGAGTCGGAGGGAGCCGGAGGGAGCCGGAGGGAGTAAACAATGGAAAGGATGGGAAAAGTCACATGTCACTGCCATACCAGCATAAATTGATTCTGCGTGCAAGAGAGCTGCGCAAAAATGCGACACGGCAGGAAAATCACCTTTGGTATGACTTCTTGCGCAGCTATCCTGTTCGATTCCAGCGTCAAAAGACAATCGGCCGTTATATTACCGACTTCTATTGCCATGCTGCAAAGCTGGTGATTGAACTGGATGGTTCCCAGCATTTTACAAAAGAGGCGATAGAGTACGACAGGCAAAGAAGTTTCTATCTGCAAAGTTGTGATTTGAAAATTCTTCGTTTTACAAATCATGATGTTGACAGACATTTTTCTGGTGTGTGTGAATTGATTCATCAAGAAGTACAACATAGATTAAGTGAGGTGACCGATCATGCCAGTAACCTTTGAACAGGACAAATCTTCCCGCAAAACCGGCGACCTGTCCGAGTTTGCGACCAGAAAGCGCTATATTGATACCGCTCTGCGGCAGCTGGGCTGGAAGTTTGACGGCACCGACGCGGACGTGTTCGAGGAGTACCCGGTCGAAGGCATGGCGGGAATCCCCGGGCAGATGGGCTACTGCGACTATGTCCTGTTCGGCAAGGACGGTCTGCCGCTTGCCGTCGTGGAGGCAAAGCGCACCAGCCGTGACCCCAACACCGGCTACAAGCAGGCCTCCCTCTACGCCGACTGTCTGGAGCACAAATTCGGTCGCCGGCCGATGATCTTCACCACCAACGGTTTTGAGACCTATTTTCAGGACGAGCTGTCCGGTGCACAGCGCAAGGTCAGCGCCATTTTTAGCAGGGACGACCTGCAGAAGCTGATGAACCGCCGCACCGAAAAGCTCGATTTGATGAACATTCCGGTCGATGACCGCATCACCGACCGCTATTATCAGAAGGAGGCCATCCGCGCTGTCTGCGAAAAGACACAGCAGGGTTTTCGCAAGCATCTGCTGGTCATGGCGACCGGCACCGGCAAGACCCGCACCGCTGCCAGCCTGGTCGATGTGCTCAGCCGCGGCAGGTGGGTGACCAACATCCTTTTCCTTGCCGACCGCACCGCACTGGTCAAGCAGGCAAAGGACAGCTTCAAGGACTATCTGCCCGAAATGTCGCTGTGCAACCTCTGCACCAACAAGGACGACCGCAACGCCCGCATCGTCTTTTCGACCTATCCGACCATCCTAAACGCCATCGACGACACCCGGACGATGGAAGGGCAGCGGCTGTTCACACCGGCACACTTTGACCTGATTATCATCGACGAGAGCCACCGCAGCATCTTTAAAAAGTACCGCGCCATCTTCGAATACTTTGACGCAGTGCTGGTCGGACTGACAGCAACCCCAAAGACAGACGTGGACCGCAATACATACGACTTTTTTGAGATGGCACACGACATCCCGACCTACGCCTACGACTATGAAACCGCGGTTTATCAGGACCATGTGCTGGTGCCCTACTACAACTACGAGGTCAAGACCAAGTTTCTGGAGGAAGGCATCACCTATGACGAGCTGTCCGACGCCGACAAGGAGCGCTATGAGGAGGACTTTATTGAGGATGACGGCGGTCTGCCGGACTTTATTCCATCGGCACAACTCAACCAGTTTGTGTTTAACGAGACCACGGTGGACACCGTCCTTCAGGACCTGATGGAGCGCGGCATCAAGGTGGCGGGCGGAGATCGTTTGGGCAAGACCATCATCTTTGCACAGAACAAGCGCCACGCGCAGTTTATCCTGGAACGCTTCTACAAGCTCTATCCCCAGTACAGCAACTTTGCCCAGCGGGTCATCTGCGAGGACTCCTATGCACAGCGGGTGATTGATGATTTTAAGGTGGCGGAAAGGGAACCGCACATTGCCGTCTCGGTCGACATGATGGACACCGGAATTGACGCTCCGGAATGTGTCAACCTGGTGTTCTTTAAAAAGGTGCGCTCCAAAGCAAAATTCTGGCAGATGATCGGCAGGGGAACCCGTCTGTGCAAGGGATTGAGCTGCATCGACCAGATCGACGGGGAGTACACCGACAAGCGGCGCTTTCTCATCTTTGACTACTGTGGAAACTTTGAGTATTTCCGGCAAAAACAGAATGGCTATGAAGCAAAGGAAACCAAGAGCCTGACCGAAAACATCTTTCGCAAGCGCATCCGCATTGCGATGGATTTGCAGGAGGATACATACAGCGATGCGCAATACCAGCAGTGGCGGTCGGAATTGGTGGACACCTGCCGCGAACAGATCGACGCGCTCAATCCGGAGCTGATTGAGGTGCGCTTGCAGCGGCAATTTGTCGAAAAATTCCAAAAGCCGGATGCACTCGAATGCATCGGGGAAGGGGACAAGGGAGAGCTGCTTGCAAAGATCGCTCCGATTGTCCGCTCCCAGGACCCGGATGAATACGCAAAGCGATTTGACAACTTTATGTATGGCTTGATTCTTTCCCACATCGAACAGATGCCCTCGTTTCGCGCAGCGAAAAAACAGCTGCAAAACATCGCTGCTCTGCTTGAAAAAAAGGCAAACGTGCCGAAGGTAAAGGAGAAAATTTTGCTCATCCGCGAGATTGGCAGCGAAACCTTCTGGGAGGCAAACGAGATCCTGCTGTTTGAACAGGTGCGCCGGGAGCTGCGGGACATCATCTCGATCCTGGTGGAGGGGGAAAATCAAAAGACGATCACTACCAGCCTGAGCGATCCGGTGATGGAGCAGCAGGAAGGTGTGCTGCTCGACCAGGCGTATGACTTTGAGGACTACCGCCAGAAGGTCAACCGCTATGTCGAAGAGCACGGCAACCAGCTTGTGATTCATAAGCTCAAGCACAATCTGCCGCTGACCGAGGTGGACTACCGCGAGCTGGAGCACATCCTGACGGTGGAGCTGGGAAGCCGCGAGGACTACCGGCGGGAATTTGGAGATACCCCATTCGGCTTGCTGATCCGAAAGATTGCAAAGCTCGATCACGACGCGGCGATGCAGGCGTTCTCTCAGTTTATCAACGACCAATCGCTGACCCAGGCGCAGATCGCGTTTGTCCACAAGGTGATCCACTATGTCGAGCAAAACGGCTACATGGAAAGTGTGGCAGCGCTGCAAAAGCCGCCGTTTGACAAGCCGGTTTCCTTCCTGAAGCTGTTCAACAACGCGCAGCGAGAACAGCTCTTGCAGGTGATCCATTCGGTGAAGGGAAATGCAGAAAACGTAACGGCATAAAGGGCAGGGAAGCAGTGCCACCGAATCGGCTTCTCATATAAAATACAAAACAAGGGCATCCCCTCAAAAATGCGGGGGGATGCTCTTTTTTATGCGCAAAATTCCTTGCAGCTAAAAAAACACACTTTGTTTGCCTGGATGTTTTGTATGTTTTCCTTCGGCTTATTGGCCGACAAGGGCGGCCGATGCTGTTTAAAATAATCCTCTCGTGGCTGCGCAATTTTCCCCCAAGCAGTTTGCTCCAGGAAAATCCTTCTTGGTTGCTCACCATTTCCAGCACACTGCTTTTAGTGGGGAAATTTGCAGAAAACAGAAGAAAAACCGCATAAAAAATGGTAGGGCGCAACAGATCGCGGTATAACCGGATTGCAAAGTAGGAATAATGATGAAAAGGGAACGATAAAATGAGATGGTGAAAGTTTGCAATCCATTTAAGCGGCTCTTTTTTGATCGCACAACGAGCGCTCGCTGGGGGGCTGTTCTGCCAAGAAAATCGACGCTGGCAGGCCCAGTCCCGCCGCAGGCCGATGCCGCAGTATGCTGGTGGGATGATGAATCCGCCGCAGAAAGAGGAGAGATCATTTGAAACAAGTTATTTTTTTGCTCTGCTTATGCCTGATGGCCGGCGGCTGCACAGGGAGTGTCCAGGATACAGCTCCCGCCATAGAGCCGGAACAGGTCATGCTGACACTGGCAGAGAAACCGGTTTTCCATATATCCCAGCCGGTGAACATCCAAACAAAGCTTTCAGAGCAACCGGAACCGCAGAAGGTGTACCGCGATATTCCCTTATCCCACGAGCTGCAGGATGCCGCGGACAGCGCCTGCGAGGAGTACAACGTGCCGCCGGAGGTGCTCTATGCGGTGATGGAAACGGAAAGCGGCTACCAGGTGGATGCACAAAACGGGCAGTGCATCGGCTTGATGCAGATTCACACCATCAATCTGCCGTACCTGCAGGAGCAGATCGGGGTGACCGACCTATCCGACCCGGCCCAAAACATACGGGCGGGGGCCTACCTGTTGGGCAGATACCTGCAAAAATACAGCCTCTCCGACAGCCTGATGGCATACAATCTCGGCGAGGGCGGCGCAAAGGCGCAGTGGACACAGGGAATCCACGAGACAGCCTACACCAAAAAGGTGCAAAACAGCATCGACAAAGACAATCTCTGTGCGCAGGATTCCCCTTAAAAAGGGGTTCTTCCACCTTTGGTACAAGCGTTTATTGGGTGGGCAATTTGCGCCAGGAGCAGAGAGAAAACAAAGGCAAACAGAAACGGTTTGGGAGCGGTGCGAACTGCTCCCTTTTTTGTGCTGCAAGGTGGCAAAGGGGAGGTAAGGGGTCAAAAGAGCACAAAATTTTTTTGCAAAAGGCGGGAAAAAGTTGCACGTTTTGATGCAACTAACCCCTCGATTGGGGGTATAGATGAAAAGGACCTGCGGCAAAATGGGCTTTTTGCCCGTCGTCCATCCAAGGACACAGCGGTTGCCAGCAGGCTTTTAAAGCTTCACCGGCTCTATAAAAGTACCCAGCAGTGCTATTCTTCCTGGAAAAAGGCGGGTTTTTCTGAGAAATAACCCCGAAAAAGTGTGGAAGAATGACACAAAGTAAAGAAAAGTAAAGTAAAGAAAAGAAAATGTAGTCGTTGTTGTTGCGCGCGCAAAGAGCAATCTTTTTTTAGCGCAGCTTGCCAGCATCGCAAGGCGGATGCGGCAATTGGATGCTTTGTGCTTTTCCCCCTTTATGGGATAACCGGGCCTATCCGGGAGGGCTTTACGGTAAATTCTCCCAAACCTATTGTCACAGGGGGCAAAAAATTATATAATAAAGACAAAGTATCCCCCACAAACATTGCGGGGGCAAAGGAGGACGACAAGATGCAAAAAATCACCATGCAGGATCTGGCAAGCGTGCGCTGCCTTTCCCAGCTGCAATTTTCTCCAAAAGGCACGGCGGCGGCCTTTGTAGTCACCCAGGCCGATATGGACGACAACAACTACCATTCCAACATCTGGGTAATGGAGCACAGCGAAAAGGGCTTTGCTCCGGCCCGCAAGCTCACAGCCGGGGATGCGGAGGGCTCGTTTATCTGGTTGGATGAACAATCCCTGCTCTTCTCGGGGGACCGCAAAAAGGCCCACAAACCCAAGCCCGGTGAGGCAGTCACCGTCTTTAACCGCATCAACATCCACGGCGGCGAGGCTGAGGAACTGTTCTGCGTCCCGATGAAGGTCAAATCCATCCGCAAGGTGGGGGACCACGAGTTCCTGCTTGTAGCCGTACACGACCACAACGCCATCTCGCTGGAGGGGCTGGAGGGAAAAGCCCGCGAAGAGGCCATCGAGCAGATCGAGGAAGAGAAGGATTATGAGGTGTTTGATGAGCTGCCGTTCTGGTCCAACGGCAAGGGCGTCATCAACAAGCTGCGCAACCAGCTGTTCTGCTTTGACAGCGAGAGCAGGAAACTGGAGCGCCTGAGCCCGGAATTTATGAATGTCGCAGATTTTGACTACGACGCGGACAGCGACACCGTGCTCTACTATGGCCACGACTACGAGTGGATGGACGACCAGAAGGACGACATGTATCTGCGCGCCCTGCATGGGGAAAGCCAGCTGAAGGTGGACCTGCAGCACCGCTACGGGGTGGACGCCGCCAGCTTTGCCGGGGACAAGATCGTGCTGGCTGCCTCGACCGGCGAGCGCTACGGCACAAACGAAAACCCCACCTTCTTCACCGTCGACCCCAAGACCGGCAAGCTCACACAGCTGTGCGATCTGGACCCCAGCATGGGCTCCAGCGTCGGTTCGGACTGCCGTCACGGCGGCGGCAAGCGCCAGATTGCGACCGCTGACGCATGGTACTACACCGAAACCCGTGGCTTTAACTCCTACATCGTTCGGCTGGACCTGCACAGCGGCACCGAACAGCTGATCTCCCCGGAGAAAAACGGCAGCGTCGACTGCTTTGACCTTCAGGGCGAAACCTTTGTCTATATCGGCATGCGCGACAACGGCCTGCAGGAGATCTACACCTGCGAGGGCACACAGCAGCGCGCTGCCTGCGAGCAGCAGCTCACCGACTTTAACGGCGAATTTTTGCGCACCCATTCGGTTTGCCCGCTTAACCCCCTGTCCTTCACCGACAGCGACGGCGTCGAAATCGACGGCTGGGTCATCGAGCCGCTGGACTACGACCCCAACAAGCGCTATCCGGCCATCCTGGACGTACATGGCGGCCCGAAATCGGTCTACGGCGAGACCTTCTTCCACGAGATGCAGCTTTGGGCCAACGAGGGCTACTTCGTGCTGTTCTGCAACCCGCGCGGCGGCGACGGCAAGGGCAACGAATTTGCCGACATCCGCGGCAAGCGCTATGGCGTGCTCGACTACAACGACCTGATGGAGTTCACCGACACCGTCCTGGCAAAATATCCGCAGATTGATCCGACTCGTGTCGGCATGACCGGCGGCAGCTACGGTGGATTCATGGCAAACTGGATTGTCGGCCACACCGACCGCTTTGCCGCAGTTGCCTCCCAGCGCTCCATCTCCAACTTTATCAGCAAGTGCCTGACCACCGACATCGGATACTACCACAATCTCAGCGCGGTGCAGTCCGACCCGTGGAACAGCCCGGAAGAGATGTGGAACCGCTCGCCGCTCAAATATGCCGACAAGTGCACCACTCCGACGCTGTTCATCCAGTCCGACGAGGATTACCGCTGCTGGATGGCCGATGCCCTCCAGATGTTCACGGCACTGCGGATGCACGGCGTACCGACCAGACTGTGCCTGTTCCACGGCGAAAACCATGAGCTGTCCCGTGGAGGCAAACCAAAACACCGCGTCAGACGCTTAAAGGAGATCACCAACTGGTTTAACCATTATCTGAAAAACGAATCGCCGGCGCAGCGGTAAGATCGCTTTTGATGCGGCAGAGGAAAAAGCAGATTGGAAGGAGAGAGCAGCTTTGCAAATTACCACCAGAGCATACACCGATCAGGACCTGGAACAGTGCCAGGTCATCGAGCACGCAGCGGTGCGCGCAAACCACTATCTAAAGGACGTCGTCGACTACTACCGCACCACCAACGGCGAATTCACCCTCTCCTTGGCGGATGGGCAGCCGGTTGGCATGGGCAAATTGACCGTCCTCTACGACGGCTCCGCCTGGCTGGAGCTGCTGCGGGTGCACCCGGATTTTCAGCGCAAAGGAATGGGCAAGGCGATCTATCGCCGCTACTTTGAGCAGATTCAAAGCCTCGGCTGTCCCGCAGCCAGAATGTACACCGGCGTGCGCAACGTCGCCAGCGCAGGACTGGCCGAGCTGTTCGGCCTGCACCGCGGCCCGGAATTTCGCGGCATGAGCCTTGTGATGGAAAACCGGGACATCCTGTTCCCGCAGACCCACTTTGCACACCTCACCGGCGAACAGGCACAGCAGCTCTTGCTGGGCCTGCAGGCACAGACCAGCGGCTTTTTGAGCATCAACCACACCTTCTACGCCTTAAATTCCGCCACCTGTAATGGCTTTGCGGCGGCGGGCTGGGTCTATGGCGACGGCGAGGGGACGGTGCTTGTCTGCGGCGCGCGCTTCCAGCCGGAAAAGGCGCTGTACATCGCCGCACTGCACGGCCCCGACGAGGCGCACCGGTCTGCGGCGCTGCAATTTGCCGTTGCGCTGGCCGCAGCTACCGGCGCGCAGAAGGTCACCACCCATTTTCCAAACCAGGACAGCCAGACCGAGGCGTTTTATCAGGCCCATGGCTTCACGGTGGACCCTTCGGACGATGTCGTCTGCCAGTGGGTGCGATAGATTCTGTTAGAATAATTTATAATTGTCGCATAATGTGGCTGTTTAACCAGAGCAAAAAGATCTCCCGACGGGAGATCTTTTTCTTGTTGTACAAGCTTTGCGAAAAGGATCGTCGATTGGTTTGTATCCGCGTTGCCAATTTTGCCGGCAAAAGATTTGACCGCCGACGCAAAATGGATTATGATATAGGATGAAAACGAAATGTGCAAATCGGCGGCCAAGAACCGGCAGCGGCAAACGCTCCAATAATAAAACGGCCAATGCGGCGTGTGCAAAACCGACGATGCTGGGTGCGGTTCAGAGCCAAAAAGAATCTGCGCCGAAACCGGCCCGAATCCGAACAGCCATGCGGACGCTGCAAGCGCAGCAACGCCCAAGCAAAAAGATTCCATCATAAGAAATCTATAAAGAAGGATGAGAAAAGCTACCATCCAAACTAAATCCGATCGGATCATCGACGAAAAGCAAATCTGCACACAGACAGACCGCTGACAGCGGCAGCCAAAAAAATCCGCCCTACATTTCGCTAAATTTTCATTTAGCGAAATCAGGTGCACCAAAAAGAGGGCCTTCCCTCAAAGGATTTTGGCGCAGATTTTGAAAACACAAATGGAAATCAGCGAGGTGAAATTTGATGGATCAGCAGATCCTTTTTGAATGTCCCGATATTTTGCGGGAGTTTTTGTTCTATCTGGAGACCATCCAGGGCCGGTCGCCCAAAACGGTCGAGGGATATTTTATCGAGCTGCGGACCTTTTTTCGCTACATCAAGTCGGTCAAGCTGCTCAAAGAGCTGCCCAAGGACGCCGACGCGCTCTCGCAGATCAAAATTGACGATGTCACCAAAGAGCTGGTCTGCTCGGTGACCCTCAGCGACATCTATGACTTTCTGCACTTCTCCATGGATGTGCTGCAAAACAACACCGCCAGCCGCGCGCGCAAGATCGCAGCCATCCGCGCGCTGTACAAGTATCTGACCACCAAGACCAACTATCTGGAGGACAATCCCGCAAAGAATCTGGACACCCCCTCGCAGCGCAAATCGATTCCAAAGTATTTGACTTTGGAGGAGTCGCTGCGCCTGCTGGACAGCGTCCAGGACACTTCGCCCGCGGTGACCGCACGGGATTACTGTATGCTGACGCTGATGCTCAACTGTGGGATGCGCGTCTCGGAGCTGGTGGGAATCAATCTGGAGGACATCCGCGACAACACCCTTCGCCTGCTGGGCAAAGGCAACAAGGAGCGGGTTGTCTACCTCAACGACGCCTGCCTTGCCGCGCTGGAAAATTACCTGAAATTTCGCAAAGCTCCCGAAAGCGGCCCCGACCGCAACGCGCTGTTCCTCTCCGCCCAAAATCGGAGGATGACCAGCCGGAGGGTCGAGCAGATTGTCCAAAAGTATCTGAAGGCCTGCGGGCTGGACGGGCGCGGCTATTCCCCGCACAAGCTGCGGCACACCGCCGCGACATTGATGTATCAGCACGGCGGCGTGGACATCCGCGCACTCAAGGAGATTTTGGGGCACGCCAACATCGGCACCACCGAGATCTACACCCACATCTCCAACCAGATGATCGAGGAGGCGGCCAACGCTTCCCCCCTCTCAGAGGTTAAACGTAGGCGCACCGAAAAGGAGCTGCTGATGGAGGAAATTGAACAGCAAAATCAGCAGCAGGAGCCCTCCCCGGAGCACCAGACAAAGTGATGCGCCGCCCCGGCAAGCCGGTCAGCACGACATTATAATATGAAGAAAGATAGGAGTATTTTGTTATGGATCTGAAAGAAAAGGCACTGTGCGCAGTGGATGCGCTGGAAAAGGAGTACCCCGACGCCCAATGTTCGCTGGAATATGACCCGAAAAAGGCCTATGAGCTGCTCATCTCGACCCGCCTTTCCGCCCAGTGCACCGATGCGCGGGTCAACGTCGTCACCAAGGTCCTCTTTCAAAGATACACCTCCTTGGAGCAGTTTGCCCAGGCGGACCTGCAGGAGCTCGAGGAGATCATCAAGCCCTGCGGCCTGTTTAAAACCAAGGCCAAGGACATCATCGCCATGTCCAAGATGCTGGTGGAGCAGTATGGCGGCCTGCTCCCCGACACCGTCGAGGAACTGACCAAACTCCCCGGCATCGGCCGCAAGACCGCCAACCTCATCGTCGGGGACATCTACCACAAACCGGCCGTCGTCTGCGACACCCACTGCATCCGCATCACCAATCTCTTGGGCTTAAGCCAGGGCACCAACCCCCTTCAGGTGGAAAAACAGCTGCGCGCTGTCCTGCCCATGGAGCGCGCCAACGACTTTTGCCACCGCCTGGTGCTGCACGGCCGCGCGGTCTGTGTGGCCAATCGCCCCCAGTGCGACCGGTGCTGCATGAAACCTTTCTGCTCGTTTGCAAACGGCGAGATCGAAAACCCCAAGGCAAAGAAGAAGAAAAAGTAGGCGCCTTCCCTGCCCTGCCCTCTTCCCTGCCAATTCTAAGCGCTATCAAGAGTACAAAAGAGGCCGGTTTTGTAAACCGGCCTCTCTTTTTAATATGTTTGGATATGTTTTTGTCTGTGCACACGGTCAGATAAAGTTTAGCGCGCGGCAGCCAGCGCCTGGCTTAAGTTGGAGACGCCGATGAGCTCGATGCCCGCGATCTCCCCTGCCGCGGCAAGCGAGCTTTGCGGCAGCAGACACCGGCGAAATCCCAGCCGGCGCGCCTCCTTGATGCGCATCTGGACGCGATTGACTGCGCGCAGCTCCCCGGCAAGGCCCACCTCTCCAAAGGCGATCATGTCCTCGGGGATTGGCTTGTCGGTGAGGTTGGACACCAGCGCCAGCGCCACCGGCAGATCGGCGGCGGGCTCGTCCAGCTTGATGCCGCCGACCACATTGATGTAGGCGTCCAGCGTGCCAAAAAAGTAGCCGCAGCGCTTTTCCAGCACCGCCAGCAGCAGCGCCAACCGGTTGTAGTCGAAGCCGGTCGCCATCCTGCGCGGGGACGGATATCCGCTCTTGGAGACCAGCGCCTGCACCTCGGCCAAGATCGGCCGCGACCCTTCGATCACGCAGGCCACGCAGGTCCCCGACACATTTTCCGGCCGCCCCTCCAGCATCGCCTGCGACGGGTTGCTGACCTCCTCCAGCCCATTTTCCCCCATCTCAAAGACGCCGATTTCGTTGGTCGAGCCGTAGCGGTTTTTGACCGCCCGCAAAATCCGGTAGGAAAGGTTGCGCTCCCCCTCAAAGTAGAGCACCGCATCCACCATGTGTTCCAACACCTTCGGCCCCGCAATTGCCCCGTCCTTGTTGACGTGTCCCACGATGATGACCGGGACCTCCAGCGTCTTGGCCACGTTGATCAGCAGCTGAGTACACTCCCGCACCTGGGTCACGCTGCCCGAGGAGGAGTTGAGCGCCGAAAGGTTCATCGTCTGGATCGAGTCGATCATCACGATGTCCGGCTTTTCGCGGCGAATCAGCTCCACCACAGCCTCGATGTCGGTGGTGGCACTCAGGGCAAGGTTTGGGGTGGTGACCCCCAGCCGGGCCGCCCGCAGCTTGATCTGCCGCAAGCTCTCCTCACCGGAGACATACAGCACGCGCGCGCCGGAGGAGATGGTCTGACAGATTTGCAGCAGCAGGGTGGATTTGCCGATGCCGGGATCGCCGCTGAGCAGGATGGCCGAACCCGGCACAATGCCGCCGCCCAACACCCGGTTGAGCTCCCCCATCCCGGTCAGATAGCGCTGTTCCTCGCTGGAATTGATCTCCTCAAGGCTGCTGGCGCGGGCGAGCGTAACCCCGTGTGCCGCCGGGGTGTTGGCAGAAAAGCGGGAGACCGGCTCTTGGACCTGCTCGACTAAGGTGTTCCAGCTGCCGCAGTCCGGACAACGGCCCATCCACTTGGGCTGGACAGCGCCGCACTGGGTGCAGACGTAGCTTGTTTTGATTTTGGGCATGGTGCTTCCCCTTCCTGTCGGTGGACAAAAGTTTTTTCCAGCTAGTCGCTGGCCGCAACCGCCTGCAAAATCCCGGTCATCACCGCAAAGGCCACCTGCTTTTGATACGGCTCCTGGCTGAGCAGCGCCGCCTCCTCGGGGTTGGACAAAAAGCCGCACTCCACCATCACGGCGGGCGCCTTTGCCTCATAGAGCAAAAACAGGTTGTTCTCTGCCCGTTTGATCTGCCGCTCATTTTGCGGCTGCAACAGCTCCACAAAAGCCTGCTGGATGGACTGTGCCAGCACCTCGGAGGTGGGATTGTTTGGACCAAAGAACACCTGTGCGCCCTGGGAGGAGGACTGCTCAAATTTATTTTGGTGGATGCTGACGAGGATGGCGTCGGGCTGATCCTCCAAAATTTGCAGGCGGTTGTGCAGGTCGGAGCGCTTTTGGCGGGCGATCTGGGTGATGCCGGGATCGTGGATCGAGCGGTCATCTTCTCTGGTCATTATAACACGAAATCCCTGGGCGGACAACAGATCGCGCAAATTTAGGGCGATGGCGAGGTTGACATCCTTTTCGGTGACGCCGTTGGCCTGCGCGCCTCCGTCAATCCCGCCGTGGCCGGGATCGAGGACGACGGTGGGCAGTGCAGTGAAGTTGGGTGTAAAGGCAAACTGTGTCTGCTGCACCCCCTTTATGCCGGCCACGGCGGCATAAAGGGCGACAAAACACAGTGCGGCGGTGCGTATCCAGAGCTTTTTTTTCGATCTCATCTGATTCTCTCCTATCCGGTAGTTTCGGCTGCTACCAGAATATGAAAAAACGCCGGACAACATGCCCCTTTTGCTGCTGCATCTATGCTGCGGCCAAAAAAAGAGCGGCCCCCGCTTTTTTGCAGGAGCCACTGCCCTTTTTTTGCCTTTACTTTTCCTCGTAGAGTTTGATGAGCGCCTGGGTGCCGTCATCTTCCAGCCCCTTGGCTGCCATCTGCTCGTACATGCTCAGCACCGCGTTGAGCATCTGCAATTCGGTGCCGGATTTTTCGCTCTCTTCCTTGACGATCTTCATGTCCTTGATAAAATGTTTGACATAGAAGCCCGGCGCAAAATCCCCTGCCAGTGCGCGCGGCGCCATGTTTTGCAGCTGCCAGCTTCCGGCCGCTCCGGCGCCGATGGCTGCCAGCATCTTCTGCGGGTCCAAACCGGCGTTTTTGGCGTAGACCAGCGCCTCGGTGTAGGCGGCGGTTGCACCGGCTACGGCGATCTGGTTGGCCGCTTTGGTGTGCTGGCCGCTGCCGGCAGGGCCCATCAGGATGATGTTTTTACCCATGCACTCAAACAGCGGAAGTGCCTGTGCAAAGTCCTCTTCGTCTCCACCGACCATGATCGAGAGGGTGGCGTTGCGCGCGCCGCTGTCGCCGCCGGATACCGGTGCGTCCATGACGCGGATGCCCTTGCTTTTGCCCTCCTGGTACAGGCGCTGGGCCAGCGAGGGGGAGGATGTGGTCATATCAATGGCCAGCGCTCCCGGCTTAGCCGACTCGAAGATGCCGCCCTTGCCGCAGAAAACCTCCTCCACATCGCGCGGATAGCCGACCATGACGAAGATGACGTCGGCGTCCTTGACCGCCTCGGCGGTGCTGTGGCACGGATGGATGCCGTATTCCTTTTCCAGTTCCAACAGCTTTTCATATTTGTGGGTGTAGGCGCTGACATCGTACCCGTTTTTTGCCAGGTGAGCGGCCTGCTGGCTGCCCATTACGCCTGTGCCGATCCACGCAATTTTTTTGTCTTTCATCGAAGCTTTCCTCCTTTATTGTCTGCGGCCCGTTTTCCACAGAGAAGAGGGGCCGCACATTTGCCGCATTTACAGTGTCTTTTCCATGACGTAGTCGTCCATGACATAGCCATTTCCAATATCGCTGACGATGGCGTCCACCGTCACAAAGCCCAGGTGCTGATAGGCTGCAATCGAACCGGTGTTAAACTTGTTGACGGTCAGATAGACGCTCTTGAGCCCCTTGGACTGGTCGATCACCTGCTGGACAAAGGATTTCGCGATGCCGCGGTGCCGGTACTCCTGCTCGATGTAGATCTTGCTGATGAACATCTTGCCGTTTTCCTCCTCGCGGTGGAAGCCGCAGAAGCCGCAGTCCTTGCCGTCGACGTTGGCCAGCAGGTAGCGGTAGCCGGATTGCAGCTGCTCGGTCAGGGCCTTGGGGCTCTGATAGAGCGCGACCATATAGTCGATCTGGTCCGGCGAGAGGATTGTTGCATAGTGCTGGTGCCAGATCTCATCTGCAAGGGCGGCTACCGTCTGGATTTGTTCCGGGGTAGTGACCTCGGTAAATTGAATGGACATGTCAAAGACTCCTTTTTTATCATATCATCAATTGTGTTTTTTACGAAATGTTCTGGAGTTTTACAGGGTGACGATGTGGTGCGGGATGCCGGCCTTTTGCAGGATGGCCTTCTCGCGGCTGTGACAGCTCAAAAGCAGCAGCTGTGCGCCGCTTTGTGCCTTTTGTGCCAGATAGCGCAGTAGCCGGGCAGCCCGCAGGTCGTCCAACTGGGCAAAGCTGTCGTCCAGCAGGACCGGGACGCCTTGGCCGCACAGCAGGTCGAGCAGTTCCAGGCGGACGATCAGGTAGATCAAATCCATTGCGCCAGAGCTCAGTTCGGACAGCGAGACCATCCGGCCCTGCTCCTTGTCCTCCAGGTGCACGCCAAGATTCTGGTCGATGACCACGCGGGTATATTTGCCGCCGGTCATCAGCCCGACCGCCTGGGATACCTTGGTGTTGAGGCGCGGCGCAAAGTCGCGGTGCAGCTGCCCGCTCAGGGCACACAGGCGCTCCTTTGCCAGCGAGATGGCGTCCAGCTCAAACTGATACTGATCACACAGCTCGCGCAGCTCGTCGATCTGGGCCTGAATCTGGCCGCACGGGCGCAGCATCTCCTCCCGGCCCTGTCGCAGGCCCGTCAGCTGGGCGGCGCGGCTTGCGCTCTCTTCCAGCTGGGCGGTGACCGCCTGCAGCTGGTCGCGCAGCTGCTGTGCGTCGATGGAGGCTCCCTCCTCGGAGGGTGGGACCGATTTGTCCTTTGCCTGCTGCGCCAGCTGCTCGAAGGTGTAGCCGCCCAGCGTCTCCTGCAAAAGCTGTTGTTGCAGGGTGAGCTCGGAGCGCACACTGTCAAAGCGCAGCTTGTTTTGGCGGCAGCGCGCAAGCAGGTCGGAGGCGCTGCCCTCCTCGGCGGCGGAGGCCGATTTTGCCTGTGCGATCACCGGCTGAATCGAGCGGTCGATCTCGGCGATCTGGCTCTCGCAGTTTTGGGCCTCCTGGCCCAACTGCTGGTGCTGCAGGCGCAGCCGGTGCAGGTCGCTGCGGATGCGCTTGGCCTGGTTGACCGATTCGCGCAGCGCCTTCAGGCGCACCTCGTCCACCCGCTCTTCCCTGCCGGTCAGCCGCCCGAGATATTGCGCCATCTCCTGTTGTCGCTGGCGCTCCATCTCCAATTTTTGCTCCATCTCCCGCCGCAGCAGCTGCTGCTGTTCGCGCACCTGCTCCCGGCGTCCGTCGCTGACCTGTGCCCTGCGCAGCAGGGTTTCCAGCTGGGCGATGGGGTCCTGCTGCAAATCGAGGGGATACTGCTGCAGGATCTCCTGCTGCATCTCCCCGGCATTTTTGGGGAAGCTGGACGCGGTGCGCAGCCCATAGATCAGAAGGCCGGCTCCGGCGCTCAGGCACAGGATGCCCGGCACAGCGCACAGCGCCAGGCGATTGATCGCGCCCCAGCACAGCAGCGCCGCTCCGATCAGCAGGAGCAGCAGCGCCAGAAGGAAAAATCTGCGGGCATTGGGCGCAGATTGTGCGCGCTTTTCCTGCAGCTTCCGGTAGAGGTGCAGGTCGTCCTCCAACTTTTGCGGGTCGGTGTCCGGGAGGGTCTTGCAGTAGTTGTCCAACTTTTCCAGCTGGCTGCGCAGCTCCTGGATTTGCCGCTGCAGCTCCCCGATGGCAGATTGGCGCTCGAGCATCCGGTCAAACTGTTCGAGGTCCTGGCCGGACGCCGCCGACACCTCCAGCGTGCGGTAGAGCGTTTCCAGCTCGCCCGCCCGCTTTTCCACCTCACTCACCGCCCGGCGGTACTTTTCCAATGTGCGGCTGATCTGTGCACGGGCCCCGATGCGCCGCATCGCCTGGTCCAGCTGTTCGAGTTGAAGCTGGGCAAAGGGCGCACAGCGGTCCTGTTCCTTTTGCAGCCGCTCGATGCGGGCCTGCAAGTTTTGGGCCTTGAGGTAGCGCGCCTCCAGCTCCTGCGCCGAATTTTGCCGAAGCTGCCCTTCCAGCTGCTTTTGTTGGGAGCGCAGCGCATCCACCTGTTCGAGCAGCTGCTTTTCCTGCTTCTGGATGGAAAGGTACTCCCCCTCCCCTTTCTGCGACTCCACCAGCTCTTCCTGAAGCTCGTGCAGCTTTTGGGAGATCTTGCCGTAGGGGGTCTTGCTCTTCTTGGGCGAACCGATGCTGTTGGCGCGGCTCTCCAGCTCCTGGAGCGCACCATTTAAAGAAAGCCCGGTGTCGGCGGTCTGGCTCATCGAGATCAGCCGTTCGCTGACCTCCGAGGCAAACTCCTGCCGGGAGACCCCCGCGCAGCCCAGCTGGGCGATGCTGGCGGTGCTTTCAAAGGCGGTTTTGCTCAGGCCCAACAGCGCCTGTCCGACCTGTGGCTGACGGGTCACCGGATCGTAGGCAAAGGTGTCGGTCAAATCCTCGCCGGTCTGCTCGTCAAAGACGCGCACCCGCTCGTTTTCGCGGCCAAAGTCGCGCTCGATGCGGTAGGTCCGGTCCGCCTTTTGACAGATCAGACTGCCGCGATAGCTGCCGCCATCCCACGGGCAGAAGCGTTCTAGCTGGGGCGTATAGCTGCGGCGCTTGGCACCGGGCTGAAAGAAGCCGTACAACATCCCGCAGACAAAGGCCTGCAAGGTGCTCTTTCCGGCCTCGTTGCCCCCTTCGATGAGGTTGAGTCCCGGGGAAAGGTCGATCGTCCTGTCCCGAAAGCGCCCAAAGCCGGTGAGTTCCAGCCGGACAAGCTGCACCGGCTGTGGGCTATTTTGTTGCTGTGTCACCACGGTTTCCCCTCCTTTGCTGGAGTGTCCTGCGGGTTTGTCGTGACAGGAGCTTCCCTTTGGCGCGGCGCCGCATGGTTTTTCAGCGCGTCGATGCCCAGCTCCAGTGCCCTGCGTTCCAGCTTGCTGGCAGGGTTTGTGCCAAAGCTCTCGATGAAGTCGCCCAGCAGATTGCCGCGATTTTCGCGGTAGAGCGCGTCGAGCTGGTAGGCCGGACGGGTGTTGTCGGTGATGGAGCAGAAGGTGGACTGTTCCCACAGCTCCTCTTCGATGCGCCCAAGGTCCCACCCAGCCCCGTCGGGATGGGTGCCGGTCAGCTCAACGGCGTAGATGTGCTGTGGGTTGCGCCGCAGGATGGCCGCCGTGATCCGCTTGGTGATCGCAAGCTCCGAATCCTGCGGTGCAGTTTCGATCGAAAGCGAGCGGTACTCGCGCATGGCAAAGGGGATAAACTGGCAGCGCCTTCTCTGGCCCTCCATCTCGACCAGCAAAAAGCCGTGCGGCCCCATCTCGCCAAAGTCGAGCGGCTCGAGCGAACCGGGATAGCGGATGTTCGGGGCAAGCTCGGTGGGCTTGTGGATGTGGCCGAGGGCGACGTAGTCAAAGCCCTTGTCTGCAAGCGCCTTCGGGTCGATGGGCAGATAGGCGCTGTTGGGGTCGAGGGCGTCGGCGTGCAGCATCAGAATCTGATAGTTTCCGCTGTTGGGCTGCGCGGCGATGTGCAGCAGTTGGTCGGGCGGAGCGGCCAGCTCCTTTGTGTTCCAGCTGTGGTAGGTGATGATCGTTTTATAGGAAGAGAGCGCGACCCTGCCCACCCCCGGAGGGGCGAGGTAGAAGTGCGGGCTCCACTGAATCTTTTGAAAGGCGCTGTTTTCGGTCAGCGGGTCGTGATTTCCGCAGATGGCCACCAGGACGGCGCGTTCCAGCCGGTCGATGATGGCGTTGATGTTGCGCAGCTCCTCCACCCGCAGTTCCTCGCTGTTGAGCAGGTCGCCGCTGCACAGGATAAAATCCACCTGGTTTTCGTTGACATAGTCCACCAGGCGGCTGAAAGTTTCGGTCAGTTCCCGTCTCCTGCGCTGGGCCAACGGGCCATAGCGGGATGCGGGAAAGGTTTTTCCGAGGTGAAGGTCGCTGATATGCACAAATCGCATGGCAAACCCCTCCTTTTATTTTCCAAATTTGATTATAACATAAAGAAAACGGTTTGACAAACGGTTTGCACAAAAGGGCCCGCAAAAGAAAAAAACAGCCCCAGATTTCCCGGAGCTGTCCTTTTTTATATGCACCTATCCCAAAATCGGGATCAGTACGGTGCCGCACAGCAGCGTCAGGGCGATCAGCACGCCCGCATACTGTGCCACCGCTTTGGGCTTGAGCACCTGACTCAGCATGATGACGCTGGGCACCGAGATGACCATGGCGGCCAGCGCAAAGATCATGGCCACCGTATCGGACAGGTCGGCCAACAGCAGCAGAACCGGCGCGATGCTGAAGATATCCGAATGGATGGGAAAACCGATCAGCGCCGCGATCAGGCCGGAAATGGTCGCGTGGCCGTCGACCAGCGCCGAGAGCTGTTCCATCGGGACATAGGCTTCCAGCGCGGCGGCCAGTGCGACGCCCAGCAAAATCCAGCCCCAGCTTTTAGAAAAGATGTGCAGCGTGTCGTGCAGCGCCCAGCGGATGCGCTCGCGGGTGTTGGCGGGCATGCCGTCGTGGTGGTGATGGTGGTGGCCGTGCTCATGGCAGTCGCAGTGGTCGTGGTCGTGGACCAGCTCCAACGCCTGCACCTGGTGCTGAAAATCCAGGCGGGAGAAGATCAGCGAGCTGATTACCACAATCAAAACCGAGCATCCCAGGTAGACAAATGCAAAGGCGGGGGCGGTGATGCTGTACAATGCGGTGATGGCGGTGAGGTTCATCAGCGAGGCGGTGGTGTACATGCACAGGCAGACCGAGACCGGCACCCCCGCAGCCACAAGGCCCATCAGCACCGGGATGATGCTGCACGAACAAAACGGCGAGAGCAGCCCCAGGCCAAAGGCCAACAGGTAGCCCCAGACGCTCTTGAGGCTGGCCAGCTTGCGCTGCATCTTTGCGGTGTTGATGAAACTTTGCAGCAAAAATACCGCAAAGAGGATGACCAGCAGCATGAGATAGATCTGCACAAGGTCAGAAAACAGATGCCCCAAAAACTCCACCGTCCGCTCCCCACCCGGCAGGACGGGCTCCAAGCCCTCGAGCAGGTGCTCAAAGAAGGAATGATCGTGCGTGGTGTGGAGGAAATTTGCTTGTAACAAAGGAGACACACTTCCCTTTTTGTTGGATTGATTCTAGGAACACTCTATCATATTTTATCAGATTTGTTAAATATTTATTCTTTATATATCCAATTTGCACAAAGTTTCATATGAACAATCCTTCATATACGCCACCGTCCCTTTGCAGAAAGCTTTTGCCGAGCGCTTTGCACCGGCTGCAAAAGAGGCAAAGATAGAAAGAGCGAGAAGAAAGCGGCGCTTTCTTCTCGCTCTATTCGGGGGTTTATGCAAGAAAGAGATTTATTTTGAAACTTATTTGCCCTCGTCGTACAGGTTCAGATGAACCGGCACGCCGTTTTCCATCGGGACGCTGACCTCACCCAAAATCAGCGGGCGCAGATAGGACAGCATCTCTTCGGTGACGTCGTGGCCGTCGGCGGTGATCCAGCTGTCCGGGACCTTCTTTTCCAGGTTTGCCACCTTGGCGATGTCCACGGTGCTGTACTGTACCCGATAGGGGCAGTCGCTGCTGCGCACAACGACGGCCATCTGTCCACTGACCCCGTTGATTGCGCGGTCCGCGGCGGTCATGCCGAGCATTCTGGATTCATTGAGGTCGGTGGCGGAGGCCAGATGTGCGGCACAGCGCTGCATCAGGTTGAGCTCGATGGCGCGGACCTTGCAGCCGATGCGCTCCTTGACCAGCCCTTCCAAAACTTTTGCGGTGCCGGAGAGCGCCGCATGTCCAAAGACGTCGACTCCCCTGCCCTTGCTCTCGCTGAGATAGCTGCCGTCCGGATTTTTGACCCCTTCGCTGACCGCCACCACAACGGCGTTGCGGCGCGCCAGGCAAGCTTTAACATCTTTTAGAAACTGTTCGGTGTCGAAGGCGCGCTCACACAGATAGATGAGCTGCGGGCCGGTGCCGCCGTTCTCACGGGACAGCGCAGCGGCGGCGGTGAGCCAGCCTGCATTGCGGCCCATGACCTCGACGATGGTGACGGCCGGGATATCATAGACTTCGCAGTCGCGCACAATCTCGGAGAAGGTGGATGCAATATACTTTGCCGCCGAGCCAAATCCGGGGCAGTGGTCGGTGATGGGCAGGTCGTTGTCGATGGTCTTGGGCGCACCCATGACCGACAGCCCCTCGATGTGGTTGCGGGCGATGTAATCGGAAAGCTTGTAGACGGTGTCCATCGAGTCGTTGCCGCCGATGTAGACAAAGTAGGCGATGTCGCGCGCCAGCAGCGAATCGACGATCGCTTTGAGCTGGGTATCTTCTGCATTGTTGAGCTTGAGCCGGCAGGAGCCCAGCGCAGCTGCCGGAGTGTGGCAGAGCAGGTCGAGCTTTTCCGGAGAAGCCAGCGCCTCAGAAAGGTCGATAAAGTTTCCGGCCAACACGCCCTTGATGCCGTTTCGCGCGCCGTAGATGCGGTCCACCTGCGCACTGGACAGGCAGCGCTCCACCACGCCGGCGACGGTGGCGTTGATGGCAGCGGAAGGTCCACCAGACTGGGCGATTAACATGTGCTTCATTTTCTAATTCCTCATTTCCTTTATAGATGGGGTGATGCGGGTGCTACAGCACGGTCACATTGTTTCTCTGTGCATCTGCCAGCAGGATCGGCGAGGAGGTCTGATCGGTAATCAGGTAGTTGACATCCTCCATCTTGGCAAAGGTATAGGGCAGCATCTTGCCAAATTTGCTGGAATCCATCAGGATGATGACGCAGCGGGCCTTCTCGATCAAAAGCCGGCGCAGCTTTGCCTGCTCCTCATACCCGCAGGTGAAGCCGCCCTCCTCCGAATAGCCGGAAGCGGAGATAAAGGCCATGTCCACATTGAGCCGGGAGATCATATCCAGCGCCGAATAGCCGAACAGCGACAGATTTTTGTGGTTGAGCACACCGCCGCACAGGGTGATGGCGGGGCGCATCTTTTCGGCAATTTGCAGCGCGATGTTGGGCCCGTTGGTGGTGATGTTGATGTACATGTCGGGTATGATCTTGGCCAGCTCCAGCATGGTGGTGCCGCCGTCCAGAAAGATGGAGCTTCCCTCCTTGACAAAGCGCACTGCCTTTTGTGCGACGATATCTTTCTGTGATTTGTTGGAGATGTCCGGCGAATCCACGCCTTCCCCCTTCGCATCGGCGTCGAGATACTTTGCTCCGCCGCGGATGCGCAGGATAAACCCTTCTTTAGCCAGATAATCCAGGTCGCGGTGCAGCGTCATGACGCTGACGTCGTTAAACTCCTGCGTCAACTGCTTTAGACTGACGACCCGCTTTTGCCGGATAAACTCCTTTAGCTTTTCTCTTCTCAAAACATTCAAGACGAAAATCCCCCATTGATATAGTGTGGGTATACAAGATTATTATAGCGGAAAGATAACAAAAAGGCAAGTAGCGAGTGTTATAAATTGTTATGATTTTTTGCTTGTTTTGATAGTAAAATTGTCGCGAATTGTGATTTCCTTATCAATCATGCTGCATGAACGGATAAGAAAAGCGCCGAAATGCTGAAAGTGCAAGGATAGCTTTTGTGACTTTCCGTGATACTCCTTTTCCCCTTTAGCGCTACCCCTTTTCCCTCTCCTCGCGGTTCATTCGCTTGAGTTCCTTTTGCAGCCGCCGGATGATCCGCTTTTCCAGCCGGGAGATGTAGGATTGGGAGATGCCGATTTTGTCCGCCACCTCCTTTTGGGTGTGCTCCCGGCCTCCCCGGTACAGCCCAAAGCGTAGCTCCATGATGGTGCGCTCCCGCTCGTCCAGCCGCTCGATGGCCCGGTACAGCATCGCCCGCTCCGACTCCTGCTCGATGCCGCTGCTGACAATGTCCGGTTCGGTTCCCAGCACGTCGGAGAGCAGCAGCTCGTTTCCGTCCCAATCGATGTTCAGCGGTTCGTCGATCGAGATTTCCCGTCGGCGGTTCTGGTTTTTGCGCAGGTACATCAAGATCTCGTTTTCGATGCAGCGCGAGGCGTAGGTCGCCAGCTTGATGTTCTTTTCTGGGGAAAAGGTGTTCACCGCCTTGATGAGCCCGATCGTGCCGATCGAAATGAGGTCCTCGATGTTGATGCCGGTGGATTCAAACTTCTTGGCAATGTAGACCACCAGCCGCAGATTGCGCTCGATGAGCAGCTGCCGCGCCCTCTGGCGTGTCTGCTCGGCGGGGGAGCTCAGGTGGGCAAAGACCTGTTCCTCCTCCTGGCGGTTGAGCGGCGGCGGCAGCGTCTGCGGCCCATTGATGTAGTGGACCCCGGCTCTGCCGAAGAGTTTGCCCCAGATGCGCAGCATCCAGCGGGTGAAATTTTTTTTGCGTTTCGCGTGCAATTTTCCTTTTTTGCCGATTACCTTCATCTTAATACACCAATCCTTTCCTCGACGGCCTGCGCTCTGGCAAAGGCGTTGTCCCCCACCAGCAGTTCCCACTCCTCCCCCAGCCGCTGTTGGGGACACACGGCAAGGAAGAGGTCCTCGATGCAGTAGCTGCCCTCTTGTGAGCGGATCAGCAGCTGATCGACGCGCACCGCCGGCAACAAACCGCCCTTTCCAGCGCTGGAAAACGGGACTCTGCGCAGAGGTTCGTCCGCACTGTATTCGGTTTCCTCCTCAAAGAGGGCGTGCAGCACCGCCTCCAGCATAGGGGCATCGAACAGCTGGCAGGCCACCGCCAGCCCGCACACGGCCACCGGAGCGCCGCTAAACGGCTCGGTCAGGGAATTTCCGGTGTCGATGAGTGCGGTCAGCTCCAAGCTCTTTGCAGCAACAGTCAGCGTCGCCGGACAGAATTTGCAGGCGGGCGCACTCCCGCGCAGCAGCCGGTCAATCCCCCACACCAGAGCGTATGCAGCGCACAGGCAGAGCACAAAGGCGGGCTGTTCGATCTGAAAATAAATGGCGTTGCCAAAGACAAACAGCCCCGTCCCCGCGTAAAACCGCCGCAGCAAAGACAGCGCGGCAAACATCCCGCAGCTGACCGCCAGCAACAAGGCGCACTCGATAAGAAAGCGCCGCCAGCTTTGCCAACGAAAGGCCAGGCGCACCATCAAGGTGCAGCTGAGCAGCTGCAAACCCAGTTGAAACGCCTCCTCAAAGGGCAGCGGCGGCAAAAAGATGCTCAGCGAAAACAGGGCGCCCACCGCCGCCGCGCCCGCCTTGCGCCAGTTTCCGCCCGGCTTTCGTCCGCTGAGCCGCTGCAGAAGGCTCAACAGCAGAAAATGGATGAGAAAGTTGCTCGCAAGCAGGACATCGACGTAGATACTGACCATATGCAGTCCCCCTCTCTATCCTTAACTTTACCCCATCCCCTTTAAGAAGCTTGTCAAAAGCGTGGTTCGCCACAATCTCCCCTTTACCTTCCCTTTGTTCCATGTTATAATAAAACAAGTCGAAAAAAATGCCTATAGAAAAGAAGGGTTATGTTTGTTGCATCCATCATCGTCTCTGCCTCATTTTTTGAAAAAAACGGCTGCCCTGCTCATCGGCCTGTGTCTGCTGGCCGGCTGCTCGCAACAGGGCGCGCAATCTCAAAACGCCTCCCTGGACTCCAAACAGTCCGATCAGACCGAGAGCGCCGACAGCTATGAGGTCGACTCGGAATATTACCTCGGAGAGACCACCTTCATCGGGGACAGCCGCACCAATGGGCTTTTGACCTACCAGCTGCTCCCGCCGGAGCAGGTATTTGCCATCGACGGCAGCACCCAAAAGAGCATCCGCGACGAACCCTTTATCCAGCTGGAACCGGACGGCGACTACCTCACCGTGGAACAGGCGGTCGCAGAGCGTCAGCCACAGCGCATCCTGCTGGCCTTCGGCGTCAACGCCATTCCGCTGATGAGTGACGAGGAATTTATGCAGGAGTACGATACCCTGATCGACGAGCTGACCGAGCTTTCCCCCGACAGCAAAATCATCATCCAGTCCATCCTTCCGGTTGCAAGCTGGAAATATACCGAGATGCCCGCGCTCACCAACGAGAACATCGACTACCACAACGACCTGCTCGCCCAATATGCGCAGGAAAACGGATATACCTTCTACGACATTGCAGACAACTTTAAGGACGAAAACGGCGCACTGGCCTTCGAGTACGACGCCGGCGACGGGCTGCACTTTAACCAGACCTTCTACCACACCTATCTTGCAATTTTGACGACCGATATGCCGGGCATGTAGGCCCTGCCCTGTTGGCCACATCCTTTCCGGCTTTTCCTTTTTATAGCGCATAAAAAAAGTCTTCGTACCCCAAATGGGATGCGAAGACTTTTTGTTTTGTCCTGTTAGTGGTTGCGGGAATCGCGATAGACCTCTTCAAACAATCCGGGATTGAGGTGGCAGTAGCCGTTCGGATTTTTGTCCAGATAGTCCTGGTGGTATTCCTCTGCCGGTTAGAAGTTTTGCAGCGGCAGGCACTCGATTGCGATGGGGCTGCTGTACTGGGTCGCCAGCTGTTGCAGAGCCTGGTGGATGACCGGTTCTTCCGCCGGATCGGTGTAGTAGATGCCGGTGCGGTATTGGCTTCCGGTGTCCTCTCCCTGGCGGTTGACGGCGGTTGGATTGACCGACCGGAAATAGAAGCTCAGCAGCTTGGAAAGCGAGATCTTTTCCGGGTCATACACCACCCGAACGGTCTCTGCATGGCCGGTGTTGTTGTGGCACACTTCTTCATAGCTGGGGTTTTCGGTGGAGCCGTTGGCAAAGCCAACCTGCGTTTGCAGCACCCCGTCGATCTGCTTCATATATTTTTGTGTTCCCCAGAAGCACCCTCCTGCCAGATAGATCGTCTTGTTCATCCCTCATGATCCTTCCTTTCTCCTTGCTTTTCTTGTTACTGTTCCTTTCCAGGTCCTTGGGCTGCCTGGAAGCGGAAGTAAGCAAGGGCGATCTCTTCAAAAAAGATCTCTTTGCTGCGGACAGACAGATCGCTGTCAAAGACTTCCTTGACCTGACGCAGCGTCCGGTCCATTTTGGTTTGTGGCGAAGCGGCAGAAAGGGAGCAGCCCATTCCCTCCATCAAGGTTTCCGGTTGTACCCCCAATGCCTGTGCAAAGCGGTCCACCACATCAATTTTCGGCGCGCGGCTATTTTTCTCATAGTTATAGATGGACCGTTCGGTGATGCCGGTTCTTCTGGCCAATTCTGCCTGTGTCATGCCGGCAGCTACACGCGCTGTTTTTAGATTCTCTCCAAAAGACAATTTTTTTCCTCCCTTTTTTAAGGAAATGAACAGCAGCACAGTTTTCCCTCTCTGTAAAAAACATGGCTCTGTTAAAGGTATTATAACACAAAAGCGGGATAAAGAATATCTTTGATCACATTTTTTTGAGAAACTTTTATATTTTCGCAAATATAAGAAGTGTGTTTTTTGAGCAAAAAGGAATACCCTTTGACTTTGCACGGACGGGCAGAAAAAATAAAAAAACAACAGCCGGCAGAAGAGCACAATCCGCCAGCTGTTGCTGTTTTAATCTTTCATAAAGTCTTTGAGCTTGTCAAAGAACCCTTTTCGTTTTCGGTAGTTCTTATCCCCTGTCAACGAATCAAATTCTTTCAAAGCGTCCTTCTGCTTTGTCGTCAGGTTGGTCGGAACCTCCAGGTTGACACGGACATACTGGTCGCCGCGTCCGCGTCCGTTTACATACGGGATGCCCTTGTTGCGCAGACGGAACACGGTGGCCGGCTGGGTGCCTTCCGGTATGTTGTACTTAACCTTGCCGTCGATGGTCGGCACAACCACCTCGTCTCCCAGCACTGCCTGGGTAAAGGTGATCGGGATCTCGCACCACACATCGAAGCCGTCGCGCTCAAACAGCGGGTCTGGACGGACGCTGGCGGTGACGTTGACGTCGCCTGCCGGGCCGCCGTTCACGCCCTGATCGCCCTGGCCGCGCAGCACAAAGGTCTGACCGTTGTCGATGCCCGCCGGGACATCTACCTCCAGGCGAACCGATTTGCGCACACGGCCCATGCCCTTGCACTTGTCGCACGGGGTCTTGACGATCTTGCCGGTACCGCCGCAGCGGCTACAGGTCTTGACGCTCTGTACCACGCCAAATGGAGAACGCTGCTGTACCCTTACCTGGCCGCTGCCGTGGCAGTCCGGACAGGTTTCCGGTGAGGTGCCCTTGGCAGCGCCGGTTCCGCCGCAGCTGTCGCACTGTACCAGTCGGGAGAAACTGATCTCCTTCTTGCAGCCCTTTGCAGCCTCCATGAAGGAGAGCGCAATGTCGATGTTGATGTTGTTTCCGCGAATCGGCGCATTGGGGTTGCGGGTGCGGCTGGAGCCGCCAAAGCCAAAGCCGCCGGACGAGCTGAACCCGCCGCCTCCGAAGAAGCTGTCAAAGATGTCGCCAATATCGCCAAAATCGAAGCCGCCAAAGCCGCCCGCACCAGCTCCTGCTCCCGCGCCGTAGCTCGGGTCTACGCCGGCGTGACCGAACTGGTCATACCGCGCGCGCTTCTGCGAGTCGGACAAAACCGCATAGGCCTCGTTGATCTCTTTAAACTTTTCTTCGGCGCTCTTGTCCCCCGGATTCAGGTCCGGGTGGTATTTTTTGGCGAGCTTGCGGTATGCTTTTTTCAGTTCGTCGTCGCTGCAGCCCTTCTGCACGCCGAGCACCTCATAGTAATCTCTTTTTTCCTCTGCCAAATCTTTCACCCTCTTCTAGCGTTTCCTTTGAATCCGGTCGCAGCAGATGCTGACAAAGTTTTGCGGTCAAAGGTTCGTGTTTGAGAGAAGCCCATTGTCTCTAAAAAAATGCTGTTCATACCATGAGGATTGAGAGTTTCCTCCCAATCCTCACGACACACCATTCTAATTTGGATTATACCTCTTTGAAGTCAGCGTCTACATAGCCGTCGTTGTTCTGGTTGCCATTGTTGCCGTTGTTGCCGTTGTTGTTCTGGTTCATATCCGGTCCCGGCTGGCCGCCCTGTGGGTTGACGTTCTGGTAGAGTTTGGCAGATACATCGTAGAATTTCTTCTGCAGGTCTTCCTGTTTTGCCTTGATGTCGTCGATGTTCGAGCCCTTGACTGCCTCTTTGAGGGCGTTGAGCTTGGTCTCCAGCTCGCTCTTGTCGTTGGCATCAATCTTGCCTTCCAGGTCTTTGAGGGTCTTTTCGGTCTGGAAGATCATCTGGTCGGCGCCGTTGCGGATGTCGACCTCTTCGCGCTGTTTCTTATCGGCCTCAGCATACTGCTCTGCTTCCTTGACTGCCTTTTCAACATCCTCTTTGGACATCGAGGTGGAGGAAGTGATGGTGATGTGCTGCTCTTTGCCGGTGCCCAGATCCTTAGCGGATACATGGACGATGCCGTTTGCATCGATATCGAAGGTTACCTCGATTTGTGGGGTACCTCTCATAGCCGGGGCGATGCCGTCCAGACGGAACATACCCAGGGTCTTGTTGTCCTTTGCCATCTCGCGCTCGCCCTGCAGGACATGGATATCGACCGAGGTCTGATTATCTGCCGCAGTGGTGAAGATCTGCGATTTCTTGGTCGGGATGGTGGTGTTGCGCTCGATGATCTTGGTGAATACGCCGCCGAGGGTTTCCAGGCCCAGGGACAGTGGGGTAACATCCAGCAGCAGCAGGCCCTTTACCTCGCCGGAGAGGACGCCGCCCTGAATGGCCGCACCGATTGCTACGCACTCATCCGGGTTGATGCCCTTGAATGGGTCTTTGCCGGTGATTCTCTTAACAGCTTCCTGAACTGCCGGGATACGGGTGGAACCGCCAACCAGCAGAACCTTGTTCAGATCAGCTGCGGTCAGACCTGCATCGGACAGAGCCTGGTTGACAGGGCCGACGGTCTTTTCTACCAGGTCTGCGGTCAGCTCATTGAATTTTGCACGGGTGATGGTCATATCCAGATGTTTCGGGCCGGTCGCGTCTGCGGTGATGAACGGCAGGTTTACGTTGGCCTGGGTCATGCCGGACAGCTCGATCTTTGCCTTCTCAGCAGCCTCTTTCAGTCTCTGCATCGCCATTTTATCGCCGGAAAGGTCGATGCCGTTTTCCTTCTTGAACTCTTCTACCATGTAGTTGATCAGCTTCTGGTCGAAGTCATCGCCGCCCAGTCTGTTGTTGCCGGCGGTTGCCAGAACTTCCTGTACGCCGTCGCCCATCTCGATGATGGATACATCGAATGTGCCGCCGCCCAGGTCGTATACCATGATGCGCTGATCGCTCTCTTTATCGATGCCGTATGCAAGCGCTGCTGCGGTTGGCTCGTTGATGATACGTTTTACATCCAAGCCTGCAATCTTACCTGCATCCTTGGTTGCCTGACGCTGTGCATCGGTGAAGTATGCCGGTACGGTGATGACCGCTTCGGTGACGCTCTCGCCGAGGTATGCTTCCGCATCTGCTTTCAGTTTTTGCAGAATCATTGCGGAGATCTCTTGTGGAGTATAGGACTTGTTGTCCACCGTTACCTTGTAGTTGGTGCCCATCTCACGTTTGATCGAGCTGATGGTGCGGTCTGCGTTGGTGACAGCCTGACGTTTTGCAACCTGGCCGACCATTCTCTCACCGCTCTTGGAGAACGCAACGACAGATGGTGTAGTGCGTGCGCCTTCCGGGTTCGGGATAACGACTGGCTCGCCGCCTTCCATAACGGCTACGCAAGAGTTTGTAGTACCTAAATCAATACCGATAATCTTTCCCATAAAAACTTACCTCCATTTTAAATCAACAGAACGTAACAGTTTGCTTGTTTTCTATTTTAAGTGTTAGTTTGCAACTTTTACCATCGCATATCGAACCACCCGGTCGCCGATGCGATATCCTTTTTGCAGCACCTGCACCACCACATTCTTGCCGAGGCTCTCGTCCTCGACGTGCATGACGGCGTTGTGCAGGTCCGGGTTGAAGGGTTCTCCCTCTTTGCCGATTTCCTCGACCGACAGCTCCTTCATCACCTTGCAGAAGGTTTGGAAGATCAGGTCGATTCCCTTCTTGAACGCCTCGTCGCTGCACTCAGCCTGCATGGCGCGCTCAAAGTTGTCGATAATCGGCAGGAACTTTTCGACGGTGTCCGCCTTGGCCTGCGGGTAGATGGCGTCCTTTTCCTTGATGGAACGCTTGCGGTAGTTGTCATATTCCGCCAGGGTCCGCAACAGCCGGTCAGACTGTTCCTTGATCTGGTCCTCCTTCTCTTGCAGCTGTTTTTGCAGCTGTGCAACCTGCTGTTGCAGTTGCTCTGCCGAGAGGGTTTCTTCCGTCTGTTCGGTCTCAGCCTCCGGCAGGTTTTCCTGCTCGGCTTTTTCGGCTTTCGGCTGCGGAGTCTCTTCTTTTTTCTTTTTCTCCGGCACGTCTATTTCCCCTTTTCATTGGTATGGTGTATCAAAAATAATCTTTATTGCCCTTGCTGCTGCCCCACGGGCTGTTCAATCGATTCGCTGAGCAGCTCGCTGAGCATCTTGGCAAAATACTGCATATGCGGGATCAACTTCGGATATTCCATCCGCACCGGTCCCACCAGCGCCAGCGTTCCGCAGCGGGAACGGCCGATCGGATACTTGATGGTGATCAGGGTCGCGTTGGAAAGCTCCATATAGCTGTTCTCCTTGCCGACGGTGATCTTGATGTCGTAGTCGCCGTCCGGGATCAATCCGATGGCGCGCTGTTTTTTGTCCAGCATCACCACCAGGTCCTTGGAGAAATCCTCCATCTCGTTGTACTGCAGCAGGTTCGTGACACCCCTGGTACAAAACTGGCCCTCCTCCATCTCCTTGCACAGCGCATAGATGGAAGAAAGCAGGACGGTGAACACCTCGGTGTAGCTGCCAAAGGAATAGGCCACCGAGTTGATGTAGTCCTCCGAGATGTCCTGCAAGCTCCTGCCGGCAAGGCGGGAATTTGCAAAGCTGGTGAAGAACTGGCAAATCTCGTGGGTGACGCTGAAGTTGACGCGGCAAACCTTGCTGCGCACCATTCCGTTGGAGGCAATCACCATGATGATGACGCTCTGTTCTGCAGCCGGGATCAGCTCGATGCGCTTGACAAAGACCTCCAGCGGCATGCTCGCACAGGAGATCGCCGCACAGTGGGTGCAATCTGCAAGTGCCTGCGCCGCATCGGAAAGCAGCTTATCTGGGTCGGGGTCCCGAATGTTGAACATCGCCTCGATGGATGCAATCTCGATGGGAGAAAGCGGAACCGGCAGCATCAGGTGATCCAGATAGTACCGATACCCCATGTGCGAGGGAACCCGTCCAGCTGAGGTGTGCGGCTGTTCCAAAAGGCCCAGGTCAAACAGGCTCGCCATCTCGTTGCGGATGGTCGCCGACGAAACGCTGACATCCAAAAGACCCGCTATCCGTTTGGAACCCACCGGTTCCCCAGTCTTGGTATATTCCTCAATGATAGCCTTGAGAATCTTTTGTTTTCGATTGTCCAATTCCAAAGCCATCGCCTCTTTTCATTAGCACTCTTTACTCTCAAGTGCTAAACATAATTTACCACCATTTGCACGCCCTGTCAAGGGGTTTGGTGGTTTTTCATAATTTATTTACAACTTTTTCACGAAAAAGCGATTTTCTAAACTTTCTGCGCCCCTGCCCGCCGCAGAAAATGTCCTCTTTTCAATTTTACCCGATTGTGCTAAAATTAAAGCCAAGTGTAAAACAAAAAATGGAGGGATTTGCCTTGGAACCATCAAACGAAAATCTGCTGCAAGCGCAGCCGCAACCGCAACCTCCCCTTCCCCAAAAGCCGCAGAAGGGACCGCACCGCCTGCGCCACACCATCTTTTATATTGCGGTGGTGCTGCTGGCGGTGCTGTATCTGGTGGCGGGATACCAGCTGTTTGTCCAAAAGGCGCAGCTGTTCCGCAACCAGATGGAGCTGGAAGAGGCGGTGGCCCGTGTGGAGGAGATTCTGCACGACCGAAACGATATGGGCCAGATCGGCGGAACGGTGTATTATGAGCGGGTCATCACCTTCAACGCCAAAATTCTCTCCGGGAAGCAAAAGGGCCAAACGGTCAAGGTCAGCCAGACCATCGACAACCTCTCCAACAACGGCACTCTCCCGGTGAGCGTCGGGGACAAGCTGTTCATCTTCTATACCGGCACCGACCCCGATATCCCCTGGGAGGCCGGCGACTTTTGCCGCTTTGACTACATCATCTGGCTGATCGGCATCTTTCTGGCAGGCATCCTGCTCTTTGGCCGCAGCAAGGGCCTCAAAACCATCCTCTCGCTGGCATTTACCTGCCTTGCTGTCTTTGTCGTCTTTGTCCCGGCCATTCTGGCAGGCTGCAACGCCTACATCACCGCCATCATCACCTGCCTGTACACCATCGCCATCACCCTGGCGCTGGTCAGCGGCCCGAGCAAAAAGAGCCTGTGCGCCGCGCTGGGATGTGCGGGCGGCGTCATGGTGGCGGGCATCCTGTCGGTGGTGATGGGACAGGTGATGAAGTTGACCGGCTATCTGGACGAGGAGACGCTGTATGTCTCGCTGCTCAACGAATCCAACCCCATTGACCTGAAGGCGATCATCTTCGCCGCCATCGTGATCGGCGCGATGGGTGCGACGATGGATGTGGCGATGGACATCACCTCTGCCCTCTTTGAGATTCGGCAAAAGGTGCCCGACATCTCCTTCTGGCACCTGGTGCAGTCGGGCTTTACCATCGGCCGGGACATCATGGGGACGATGGCAAACACCCTGATCCTGGCCTACATCGGCAGCTCCCTGACGACGGTGCTGCTGTACGTCTCCTATCAGGCTTCGCTGACCCAGATGCTCAACCGCGAGCTGATTATCGTGGAGCTGCTCCAATCCTTGTCCGGCAGCATCGGCATCCTGTGCACCATCCCCATCACCGCGGTGGTTGCCGCGGCTTTGTGCTGCGGGGCGCCCAAAAAGGCCCACCAGGCATAAGGTACAAAAAGAACAGGGGGCCGGATTTGCGTTCTGCAAATCCGGCCCCCTGTTTTGATAGGTGGTTTTGGCTATATCGCTTTATAGAGGATGACATCCACGTCGATGCGCGTCTGCAATTTTCCCAGATGGTGCAGCCGGTCGCTGGTCTGGGGAGAGGATTTATAGTAGTAGGGCGTCATGGTGAACAGGTTGTCGATGTCGGTCTGACAGGGCAGGTCGATCATCGCCTCCACCTTCTGCTTCTCCAAAAACACAAAGCCGTCGTACTGGTGATCCACCTTCTCGTTCTCGTATGGGGTGTCGTAGATGGCCTCCTTGAGCTCCCACAGGTGGCGGGCGGAGGTGACGGCAAACAGCAGCAGGCCGCCGCGCTTGAGCACCCTGCGGTATTCCGGGATGCACACCGGCGCAAAGAGGTTGGTCACCACGTGGCAGGAGTGGTCCTTGACCGGCAGCTCAAAGACGCTTGCCACCCCATATTGCAGCCGATCGCCAAGCCCCAGCGCTTTGGCGGATTTTGCCGCCGCAGCCACCGCAAATTTGGAGATGTCCAGCCCCAACATCGAGAAGTCCTGTCCGTCCTGCTGCATCGCCTGCGCCATGCGGTTGGTGTAGTAGCCCTCGCCGCACCCGGCGTCGAGCAGCTGCAAACCGCCCTTCTTTCCCGAGAGGGTGCGGCAGTAGCGCAGCAGCGCCTGATCGACCGCCTGGCTGACCGGCTCATAGTACCCCTTGCGCAGAAAGTCCCGCCGCGCCTGCACCATCTGCTTGTTGTCTCCGGGAATCTTCGCGTGCATCCTGTTGGAGGGCAACAGGTGCAGGTATCCCTGCGACGACAGGTCAAAGCTGTGCCCGTTCTTGCAGACAAAGCGCGTGCCCTCCTGCTCCAGTTTTGATTTGCACACTGGACAGATCAAGACGCCCATCCCAAAACACCCCTTCTCATTGTTGCTGTGCCCATTATAGCACACTCCCATTTCCTTTTTAAAGTCCCGCCGCAAAAAAAGAGGAGGGCGCGCGGCCCTCCCCTTGCAAATCCATTCTTACAGTTCGATGTACGCTTCTCTCTCAGCGCCTACCGATACATAGCGGATCTTGCAGCCAACTTCCTTCTCCAGGAAGCGGACATATTCCATTGCCTCTTTCGGCAGGTCCTCCGCCTTGCGGCAGGAGCTGATGTCGCAGTTCCAACCCGGCATATATTCGAATACCGGTTTTGCAGCGTCCAGATCGGCGCCGAACGGGAAGTCCTTGGTCAGGGTGCCGTTGACGTCATAGGCAACGCAGACCGGCAGTTTGTCGTGGCCGGAGAGAACGTCCAGCTTGGTCAGTGCAATCTCATCTGCGCCCTGTACGCGCACGCCGTAGCGGGAAGCCGGAATATCAAATGGGCCGACACGTCTCGGGCGGCCGGTAGCAGCGCCATATTCGCCGCCTGCCTCACGCAGCTTCTCTGCCTCTTCGCCGAACAGCTCGCAGGTGAATGGGCCTTCGCCGACGCAGGTGGAGTACGCTTTCATGACGCCGACAACATTGTGCAGCTTGTGGTTCGGGATGCCGGAACCGATCGGTGCATAGGCAGCGATGGTGTTGGAGGAGGAGGTAAACGGATAGATGCCGAAATCGATGTCGCGCAGTGCGCCCAGCTGAGCCTCAAACAGGATCTTCTTGCCGCTCTTTTCTGCCTCATCCAGATAGACGCTGGTGTCGCAGATAAAGTCTTTGATCGGGTTGCCGTAGGTTTCCAGCCAGTTCCAGATCTCGTCGAAGGAGACCGGTTTGCTGCCATATACCTTCTCGAGGGTCAGGTTCTTCCAATCCAGGACACCTTTCAGGCGGGCTTTGAGCGCTTCAGGCTGCAGCAGGTCGCCGATGCGGATGCCCTTCTTCATATATTTATCGCCATAAACCGGCGCGATGCCGCGTCTGGTGGAACCATATTTTGCGTCGGCCAGGCGCTCCTCTTCCAGGCAGTCCTGCATAACGTGGTATGGCAGGCAGATGATGGCCCGGTTGGAGATCTTCAGATTTGCTGGAGTGATTTTGACGCCGGCAGCGATCAGCTTGCCCATCTCTTTGTGCAGATGCTCCAGGTCGATGACCATACCGTTGCCCATGACGTTGACTACCTCCGGGCGCAGGATACCGGATGGCATCAGGTTCAAAACAAATTTACCCAGATGGTTGATGACGGTGTGACCCGCATTGTTGCCGCCCTGGTAGCGGACAACCACATCATAATTTTCCGAAAGCAGGTCGACCATGCGGCCCTTGCCTTCGTCTCCCCAGTTAATACCAACGATTGCGCTTAACATAACCTTTAAAAGCCTCCCTATTTATTCTTTAATCCCGCCGGATAGGCTGCGGCCTGAGGGCGTGAGAAAAACCTTTCGATTGTTATTATACTTTCCCCGGAATTATCTGTCAATTCTTTTTGCAAAAATGCGGGTACAATCCGCCAAAAGCAATTTAAAATGGTACGGAATTTTGATAAAAAATTGTACGTTTTGACAAAGTTGGTGCAAACAATATGTACTTTTAAAATAATCCATTGTATAATAAAGCTGTAATTCTCTGCATTCTGACAAAGAGGTGGTCTTTTTATGGCATTAACTGTAGGCGAAATATTAAATATGGAAGAATTCCGCGAATACCGCCTAGTCTGCGGCAAAAAGGGACTGGGACGCGAAGTTTCCACCGTCACCGTCCTGGACACCCCCGATGCGCAGGACTGGCTGCGCGGCGGCGAGATCGTGCTCTCTTCCGGGTATCTGTTGCAGCAGATGTCCCCGGCCGACTGTCAGAATCTGATCCACCAGCTCGCCGAGTGCGACGCAAGCGCCCTGTTTGTAAAGCTCGGCCCCTACCTGCGCACCGTCGATGAAGCGATCGTCAAGGCAGCCAACGAAGAGGGGCTTCCCATCGTCAGCGCGCCGGCCGGCTGCATCTTCTCGGACATCATCAGCCCCATCGTCAAAAAGCTGATCGATATGCAGTCCTCTGCCCTGCGTCTGTCGGAAAATATCAGCACCTCGTTCATCAACACGGTCATCAACGACGGCGGCATCACCGACGTCATCAACACCATCGCGACGCTGCTCAACCAAAACATCGCCTTCTATGACCTGGCGTTCAACAAGATTTACCCCTCCAAAAACGCCTCGCTGCGCGACGGCTTTAAGGAGAGCTTTTTGTCCTACCCGCACATGCGCGTCTCGCTGGACGACAAGGACTACGGCTTCATCGTCATCATCGACGACTCCCGCCAGGACCTGAGCGACTATGAGACGATGATCCTCACCCACGCCTCCACTGCGCTCAAACTGATCGCGCAAAAATATATCTCCAACATGGAGATCGAAACCCGCTATCGCGACGGCTTTGTGCAGGACATCGTCCTCAACAACATCAAGAGCCTGCAAGAGGTGGTCAAGCGCGGCAAAATCTATGGCTGGGATCTGAGCGAAAAGTTTTACACCGTCATCATCGTCGACATCGACGACTTTAAGCAGCAGTACCTGAATATCCGCAGCAAAGAGGACAACGAAAACATCGAAAAGCACAACGACGAGATCTTCGATTATTCGCTCAAGTTCTTCCGCCGGTTTTTTAAGAGCGTCCTCTACACCAAGTTCACCGACAGCACCGCCTTCATCATCAAGCACGATAAGCCCGATGAGGCCACTGCACAGAAAATCCTCTCCTGCTGCGACACCCTCAAAGGGGAGCTGCACTCCTCCTATAACTTCACCGTCACCATCGGCATCTCCGATCCAAAAGGCTCCATCATGGACTGCCACCTGGCCTATCAGGAGGCGCAAAAGGCGGTCAAGATCAGCCGCTTAGTCTACAAGCGGGACAACACCGCCACCTATTCGACCTTAGGCATCTACAAGTTCCTGGACGGCATCAAGGACAACCAGAGCGTGCAGGACTTCTATAAAGGCTATATCGAGAAGATCTGCCGCCACGACGAGCTGCACAACACCGACTTTATGGAGACGCTCATCAATATCGTCCAAAACGGCTGGAACTTAAAGCTTGCCTCCGACACCATGTTCCTGCACTACAACACCATCAAGTACCGGTACAAAAAGATCGAGGAAATTTCGGGACTCAACCTGGACCGCACCGAAGAAAAGCTGAGCATGGAGCTGGCCGTCAAGATCTACCTGATGACCCACATCTAATCGGCATGGGGCTGCGCCCAATTCGCAATTGATGCTCCTATGTGCCGGCGCGCAACGCTCCCGCGCAACTCGCTTGCCTTTGGCTTTGCTGAGTTGCTTTACCTCTATACTCCATTTTGGTTTTCACACACCACAGCTTTCTTTTCCCACAGCAAAAATTTTTCCGCCTTTTCCCATGGGCGGTGGGGGTGTTCATTAAAACAGTTAGCATATCAACATCTGAAATAGAAGATAAACCAAACATCATACCATAAACTGCGAGGAAAACCAAAATGAGAAATCTGAAAATTGAAAAGAAAATGTATGAACTGGCCGTCCAGCTCATTGAACAGAGGTATCCGACTGGCTGGGGCGGCGCAGCAGTGATCCACACCGATAAGGATCACTACTTCACCAGCGTCGCCATTGAAACAGCAAATGCCTCCGCCGAACTGTGCATCGAAGTCGGTGCCATATGTGAGGCGCACAAGTACAACGAAAGGGTCACCCACTGTCTGTGCCTCACCCGTGACGACGAAACATCGCCCTATAAGATTCTGTCGCCCTGCGGCATCTGTCAGGAAAGACTGCGATTCTGGGGCGAGGATGTGCAGGTCGGTGTCACCACCGAGGATGGTACACTCCTGTTCGTACCGTTAAGGGAGCTTCAGCCCTACCACTGGTCCAAAGCCTATCCCGCCGAGGAGCTGGACCACTATGTACCGGCAGACTAACTCCCCTCCTCTTTTCAAAACGCATAAAAAAAGTCCATCCCCGCGGGGATGGACTTTTTTTGTTTTATCGATCTGCCGAATTACTTTTTGCAGCCCAGATAGAGCAGGATCAGGTTGATGGTGTTCTCCAGTGCGGAGTAGTGGGTTCTCTCCATACCGTGAGAAGCATTTACGCCAGGGCCGATCAGAGCGCCCTTGACGTTGTTGCCGCCATGCAGGGTTGCGCCGACATCCGAGCTGTATCTCGGGTAGATGTCGACAGCGTATTTCAGGCCGTTCTCCTTTGCCAGGTCGATCAGGTGGCTGGTCAGCAGGTAGTCGTATGGACCGCCGGAATCCTTGGCGCAGATGGAGACGTCGTACTCGGTGCAGGTCAGATCCAGGCCGATGCAGCCCATGTCGACCGCAACAACTTCGCGGACATCTGCTGGAACATAAGAAGCGCCGTGACCAACTTCCTCAAAGACAGAGATGAAGAATTTGGTCTTGTAGTGCGGCTTCAGGCCCTTGTCTTTCATCATCTTGAGGGCGGTCAGCAGGCAGGTGACGCTTCCCTTGTCGTCGATGAAGCGGGATTTGAGGAAGCCGCTCTCGGTGACGACGGTCTTTGGATCAAAGCAGATGTAGTCGCCCGGCTGGATGCCCAGTTTCAGGACGTCCTCTTTGCAGTGAACCTGCTCGTCGATGCGCACGATCATGCTCTCTTCTTCTCTTGCTCTGGTGGAAGCATCTGGATGTACATGTACAGCAGCGCTCTCGCACAGGATGGTGCCGGTGTAGACCTTGCCGTCTCTGGTGCGGATGCGGCAGTACTCGCCGTCAAGAGTTGGCAGGATTGGGCCGCCAATCTTGGTGAATTTGAGCTCGCCCTTTGGGGTGATGGAGCGAACCATCAGGCCCAGAGTGTCGACGTGTGCAGCCATCATAACGGTTCTGCTGTTGTCCTCACCCTCGATGGTGATGATGCCGCATCCCTTCTCGATCTGCTCAAACTGGTAACCCAAACCGGTTGCAATTTCCTCAACCTTTTTGATTACTGCATGGTAGTAGCCTGTTGGGCTGTCAATACCAAAAATTGTCTTTGCGGTATCAAACAGATAATCCTTGTAATTTGCTACCTGAAAAACATCCATGTCTAAAACCTCCCTAATTTTTTCTTTGGAACAATCCATTCCAAATCTATTCCTTATCGGATCTGCTCCGGTAAAGGCAAGTATAAAAGCTTATTTCAGCTCCGCGATGGTGACGCCGTCCTCTCCCTCGCCGTAAACGCCCAGCCGAAAGGAGCGCACCGCTTTGTGGTTTTTGAGGTGCTGCTGGATGGCGTGGCGCAGCGCGCCGGTTCCCTTGCCGTGGATGATGGTGACCGTCTTGATCCCCATCAGCACACAGCTGTCGATAAACTGATCCACCATCATAATCGCTTCTTCGATGGTTTGGCCGCGCAGGTCCAGCTCGGTGCTCGCGCTTCGCTGCGATTTGTCCACCAGAGTCTTGGTCACGCCGCCGTTTTTCTTCTTTTCCATCCGGCTAAGCTGGCGGCGGCGCTTTTTGTCCAACAGCCGCAGTCCGCTGACCGGAACCTTTGTCTTGATGATGCCGGCCTGCACCTGCACGTTGCCGGAGCTGTCCGGGTCGGAGAGCAATACGCCCTCCTCCCCCAGCTGGGTCACCAGCACAAGGTCGCCCTTTTTCAGCGGGCGCGGCGGCACATACTCTTCCTCGCTCTTGCGGCCGATCACCGGATTGGCGATGTCCTCCAGGCGGTTGATGTGCGACTTGTAGGTGGATTTTGCCCCCTGCACCAGCTTGGAAAACTCCGCGCTCTCCTTCTGCCGGCGCAGCTCGTCGAGCTCGTCGAGCAGCTTCTGCGACTCGGCCTTCGCCGAGGAGACGATGCGGTTTGCTTTGTCCTGAGCATTTTGCAGCTCTTTATCCATCAATTTGTAGGTTTTCTGTTTGTACTGCTCCAGATTGCGCTTGGACTGGAGCTGATCCTGCCGCAGCGAGTCGACCTCGGCCTTCTCCTTTTCCAGCTCCTGACGGGTCTGATCCAGCTGGGCCAGGATATCCTCAAAGCGGGTCTTTTCCGCCGAGATATTCTTTTTGGCCGCCTCGATGATCTCCTCCGGCAGCCCCAGACGCTGGCTGATGGCAAAGGCGTTGGATTTGCCCGGGATGCCGATCAGCAGACGGTAGGTCGGGCGGAGAGTTTCCACATCAAACTCGCAGCTTGCGTTGCACACGCCGGGCGTTTGCAGCGCATATTCCTTGATCTCGGCATAGTGGGTGGTCGCCACGATTCTTGCCCCGTACACCGCCAGCTTTTCCATGATGGCGATGGCCAGTGCCGCGCCCTCAACCGGGTCGGTTCCGGCGCCCAGCTCGTCGATGAGCACCAGGCTGTCCGAATCGGCCTCCCCGATGATCGAGACGATGTTGGTCATGTGGGCCGAGAAGGTGGACAGGCTCTGTTCGATGCTCTGCTCGTCGCCGATGTCCACCAGCACCTTTTTATAAACCGAAATGACGCTTCCTTCCGCCACCGGCAGCATCAGACCGCACATCGCCATCAGGGTCAAAAGGCCCACCGTCTTTAAGGTGACGGTCTTGCCTCCGGTGTTCGGTCCGGTGATGACCAGGGTGTTGAAGTCGATGCCCAGATTGACGTCGATCGGCACCACCTTTTGCGGGTCGATCAGCGGGTGGCGGGCCTTTTTCAGGTCGATCTGCCCGTTGTCCACCAGCTTCGGGACGGTGGCCTTCATCTTATACGCCAGCGCCGCCTTGGCAAAGTACAGGTCGATCTCCACCAGCGCCTTGTAGCTCTCCACCATCGATTCGGCAAAGTCGCCGACTCTCTGGGAAAGCTCGTGAATGATTCGTTCAATTTCTCGTTTTTCCTGTGCTTGCAGCACGCGGATCTCGTTGTTGGCCTCCACAACCGCCATCGGCTCGATGAAGATGGTCGCGCCGCTGGCCGAAGTGTCGTGCACCAATCCCTTGATTTCCGAGCGGTACTCGCTCTTGACCGGGACGACAAAGCGCCCGTCGCGCATGGTGACCAGCGCGTCCTGCAAATATTTGCTCTGGGTCGGGGATTTGATCAGCTGATCGAGTCGCTCGCGCACCCGCAGCTTGGCCGCGTTGATCTTGCGGCGCAGGTTGGCAAGCTCTGAGCTGGCCGAATCGGCAAGCTCCTCCTCCGACACCACCGCACCGTCGATCAGATTCTCCAAGTCTTTGTTGGGGACTAGCACCTCAAAGAGGGAATCGAGCGAGGTCTTTTCCCCCTCGCAGCGCTTTCGCCAATCCTTGACCGAGCGGATGTTGTGCAGCAGGGACGAGGCATCCATCAGCTCCCGCAGCGAGAGGTCGGAGCCTTTCTGCGCTTTGCGCAGCGCATCGCTGCAATTTTTGAGCTTGTGGAAGGCGGGCGAGGTGTACCGCGCGCTGAGCATATAGGCGTCGGAGGTCTTTTGCATCAGCGAGCGCACGGTGAAGTAGTCATCCGAAGGGGTAAGCTGCAGCGCCAACCGCTTGCTGTCGTCGCAATTGGCCTGGTCGCTCAGTTTGCTGAGCACCTTATCCAGCTCCAGCGCCCGAAAATATCGCTGTGCCTGGTACATGGTCTCACATCCTAACTGTGTTGTATCGTAAAATTGTGGTTGTCAAAAAGTTTTGTGTGTTTCCCCCGCGCCCTGCGCTTGCTCGCCGGCAGTGTGCTGCTGCAGCTGTTGTTGCAGCGACAGGGTGGTTTGGCGCAGGCTGTGGTAAAAATCCAGGGCCGGAAAGTGCTTGTCCAGCTGGGTTTCCACATACCGGCCGGTGATCTGGCCCAGGTTGCGCAGCCCCTGGGGGGACATTTTAAAGGAAAAGGCGCGGTTTCCCTGCGAATAGATGATGTGGCGCATCGCCGCAAGCTGGTCGTGGGTGATGGCGATGCTGCCCTGTGGAATCTGCCCGGCGGCGCAGTGCGCACACAGCAGCGTGCCGGTGGCGGGCGAAAAATAAAACTGCTCGGACGCAAATTGCCCGCAGTTTTGGCACCCCACCAGATCGGGCATATAGCCGGACATGGTCAACAGCCGCAGCTCAAAGAGGGGCTTGATGAAGTCCACCGAGCGCTTGTCCTGTTCGAGCAGGTAGAGGCTGTTTAAAAAGAGCCGCAGATATTCCTCAGCCTCCTCCCCTTCCGGGGCCAACTCCTCACACAGCTGCGCCATGTAGGAGGCAAGGCTGGTCTTTTCCACATCCTCGCGCAGGTGATAAAAGATCTGGAGCGTCTCTGCGCCGTCCACGCTGTATTGATCCTTGTTCCAAAACAGGCTGAAGGCGGAGTAAGAGAACAGATCGGTTGCAGCGGCCATCGTGCCGCCCAGCTTTTTGATCGAGCGCACAAACGCCCGCACAATGCCGAGCTCACCGGTCAGAATGGTGATGAGGCGGTTGTCGTTGCTCAGCACCTTCTCCCGGATCACCAGTCCCTTCGCCGTCGTCTGCATCTTCGTTTCCTCCGCTGTGCGCACAGTTTGCAAGCTGTGCGCGGTACTCTAAGTAATCGCTGACTCTGCCGGTGTGCATAAAGCGCTCCCAGCGGTCCTGTTCCTGACGTTTCATCACAATCCTCCTATCTTTATAGGAAGTGTGCCCCGAAGCCGCAGGACCTATCAGCGGAAAGTCTATCCAGAGCTGCACGAGCCGCCCGGTGTGTTAATTGAATCCCAGATCGCGGATGGAAGATTCGCTGTTGCGCCAATCCTCCCGCACCTTGACCCAGCATTGCAGGTTGACCGGGCTGTCCAAAAAGGCCTCGATCTCCTGTCGGGATTGGCTGGCAATCTTTTTGAGCATCGCGCCCTTTTTGCCGATGATCATGCCCTTGTGGCTGGCCTTTTCACACAGGATGGTGGCGTCGATGTCCACCATGTTTTTGCCCTCGCGCTCGCGCATCCGCTCGATGACCACCGCTGTGCCGTGGGGGATCTCGTCGCGCATGTTGCGCAGCAGCTTTTCGCGGATGATCTCCGCGACGATCACCTTTTCCGGCTGGTCGGTCAGGGTATCGTCCGGGAAGAAGTGCGGGCCCTCCGGCGCGTGGTCCTGCATCAGCTTTAGCAGCAGGTCGGTGCCGTCGCGCTCCCGGACGCTGATGGGGACCACCTCTGTGAAGTCGTACATCTTCGAGAGGGCCACCATCTTTTTGACCATCTCCTCTTTGTTGGAGAGGGTGTCGATCTTGTTGATGACCAGAATGGCCGGCAGGTGCAGCGCGCGGATATTTTCGATCAGCTGCTGCTCGGCCTCGACAATCTCGCCCAGGGGGTCGGTGACCAGCACCGCGCAGTCGACGTCGCCCACCGAATCGGACACCTGCTTGACCATATAGTCGCCCAGCTTATTTTTGGGCTTGTGCAGACCGGGGGTGTCGATAAAGACAAGCTGTACCTCCCCTTCGGTCAACACACCGGTGATGCGGGTGCGGGTGGTCTGGGGCTTGTCCGAGATAATGGCGATCTTCTCCCCCACCAGGAGGTTTAACAGCGAAGATTTGCCCACATTTGGTTTTCCTACAATGGCGACAAACGCCGATTTTGTCATGGTATGTCCTGCCTTTCGGTTGGTAATGGTGTCACGATGGGCGGTCTTTGGAGAATCCGGCAACAAACCAGATTCCAAGCGCGGCCGCAAGCGCCACAAGAACAAGGCGGATTGGGGAAGCCAGATGCAGCTGCACAATCTGCCACAGGAGCGCGGGGTCCCAAAAGAGCCGCAGCCCCACAAAAATTGCCGCGACAGCGCCCACCAGCACAGCGCCGGCAGCGATGTCCTTTGCCGCCTTTGCAAGGGGGTGGTATTGGTCACAGCACAGGTCGACGGCGCGTTCGATGGCGGTGTTGATAAGTTCCAGCGCCAGCACCAGTGCGACGGTAAGAATCAGCGCAGCATCCTGACCTTTGGAGAGTGGGAAATAGGCGCGCAGATAGCACACGCCCGCCGCAGCCACCAGGTGAAAGCGCAGGTTGCGCTCCTGACCAACTGCCGCCGCTATCCCGCAGGCCGCCGCATGAAACGACCGGCTCCAGCGGTTATTCCTCTTCCTGGACATCTTCCTCTTCTACAAAGCTCATGTCGCGCTGCAAGCCCAGACGGGTCAGCACCAGCTCTTCCTTTTCGCGCATCCGCACCGCTTCCAGCCCGCCGCCCTCGTGGTCATAGCCGAGCAGGTGCAGCATCGAATGTACGGTCAAAAAGCCGATCTCGCGGCGCAGCGAATGTCCGTACATCTGTGCCTGTTCGATGGCGCGCGGCACCGAGATGACGATGTCTCCCAGCATATAGGCGCCGGTTTCGTTGTTGTAGTCATAGACGCCGTTCTCTCCCAGAGGGAAAGAAAGGACATCGGTGGCGGTGTCCTTGTCGCGGAACTCGCGGTTGAGCTGGCGAATCTGCTCGTTGTCCACAAAGCTGACGCTCACCTCCGCCGCTCCCTGAAAGTTTTCCATGGTCAGTACGGCGCTGCAGCAGCGGCGCACCAGCAGCCGGATGCCGGTCGGCACCTTGACTGATTTTTGTCTATTCGAAATCGAGACCTTTACTCCATCCATTTTATCTTCGCGCCTCCTTGTTGTGATACCTCTCATATGCCGCAATGATGTCCTGTACCAGCTTGTGGCGGACAACATCCTTTTCTGTCAACCGCATGATGGCGATGTCGTCGATATTTTTGAGCACCTTGACGGCCTCCACCAAACCGGAACGTCCGGCATTGGGCAGGTCGATCTGGGTGATATCGCCGGTGACGATCGCCTTGGAGTTAAATCCCAGTCGGGTTAAAAACATCTTCATCTGTTCCGGGGTGGTGTTCTGCGCCTCATCCAGAATGATAAACGAGTCGTCGAGGGTGCGTCCGCGCATATAGGCCAGCGGCGCCACCTCGATGCTGCCGCGCTCCATGTTGCGCTGGAAGTTTTCCGGCCCCATCATGTCGAACATCGCGTCGTACAGCGGGCGCAGGTAGGGGTCGACCTTGTCCTGCAGGTCGCCGGGCAGAAAGCCCAGCTTTTCTCCCGCTTCCACCGCCGGGCGGGTGAGGATGATTCTGCTAACCTGTTCGTCGCGGAAGGCGCGCACAGCCATGGCGACGGCAAGATAGGTCTTGCCGGTGCCCGCAGGCCCCACACCGAAGGTGATGGTGTTGTTTTGGATGGCGTCGATATATTTTTTCTGTCCCAGGGTTTTGGGCTTAACCGGTTTTCCCTTGACAGTGACGGCAATACAGCTATTGTTCATCTGGGCCATGCTCTGCTCGCTGCCCTGTTCCACCAAGGTGATGACATAGCGCACATTCTGCTCGGAGAGGTTGCCGTCCTTGGCAATCATGGAAAGCAGAGTATCTACGGTACGCTGCGCCTTAGAGACCGCTTCGGCTTCACCGGTGATCTTGACCTCGGTGCCGCGGCAGACAATGCTGACCCCAAAATGTTCTTCAATTATTTTGACGTTCTGGTCGGCGTTTCCAAACAGCGTCAGAACGTCCTCTATCCGTTCGATCTGCAATACCTGTTCGATGAAAATTCCCTCCATCTCATCTGGATTCCATTTTTCCGTAATAATTCATTATGTATTATAGCACAAAACTTTTGATTTTCAAATAGTTTATCGGAATCTGCGCCTTTTTTGGTAAGCCTGCATAAACCCGTCTAGCTGTGCCGAAAGTTTCCCCATCATCTTTTCAGCTGCTGTGTTGGAAAGATGATTTTTTTATACCTTTTAAGGGTCGCCCCACCTAAATCCCGCTAACTGCCCGCATTGTCCAGCAGGATGGGTTCTTGCTGGGCGATGTCCTCACAGAAAGTATAGGAGGCGTGCAGGGTGAGTATTCCGTCGGAAAGCTCTCTTTGAATCTCCCGGCGCACCACCTGCCGTTCGGGCACCGATTCCTCAAACTCCTCCAACTGCTGCAAGGCGAAGGAATAGGCCTTTTCCTCGCTGATGGTGACCTGCTGCATTTGAGCCGGGGTCACCTGTAGTATCGTCACATCCAGCGGCAGGTCGATGCCGCAGATGCGCACCGGCCGGGTGAAGGTGTGGGCAAAGCGCTCCCCGCCCCGATCGCCCACAAGGAAGAGCGGCAGGCGCAGCGGCCCCAGGTGCAGGTAGCAGTAGTTCTGGTGGCTCCCGGAGGGGACCTTGAGCGTCTGGGTCAATGGGACCGACACGGTGTGGGTATCGCTGTATTCCGCCAGGACCTGCGCATCGGCGTGCCGCAGGATGGTCTTGTTTTTGGCATTTGCCACCGCCCCGCTCACCAGCAGGTCGCCCTTTTTGACCGTCTCGCCGTCCTCGCGGGCGCGCTGGCCGTCATACACCTGCATGCTCACAATCTGGCCGCCGCGTGAGGCCACCACGTTGCACGGCTCGTTGCTCTCCACGACGGCCTCTCCCTCCTGCCGCTCGCTCACCTCCACCTGCGCCACCGTCCCCACCAGGTTGATGGCCGCCCAGCCGATCTCTTCGTACTGCTGCCGCAGCAGAATCGCCATCTGGCGCACATCCAGCGAATCCTTCCAGCTGCCCCGGCGCAGTCCCATCTCTTCGAGCGACTGCAAGATGGCCTCGTCGCTGACGGCGCGGTTGCCGTTGACCTCGATCTCCCAGACAAACTGCTCGGACAAAATTAAAAGCGCCGCGCAGATCACCGCCCCCACCACAAGTCCGGTGCGCTTTTTCCACCTGCGCAGCAAAAAGGGCAGTCCCTTTCGCCCGATGACCTGCACGCGGGCGTGGGTCTTGCGGGCGGCCGGCCGGACAGCGCGATATTTTTTGGCCGCTGTTTCCGCCTCAAAGCCCCCGTCGATGCACCGCGTCTGGAACACCGGGATGCCCTCCCGGCTGATTAGGTTGAGAAAGCGTTCGGCAAATTTTCCCTCCACCCGGAATCGCACCGTGCCCCGCGTCCACCGCAAAAACTGTATCAAAGCCATTCGATCACCTCAATCGCAAAATTCCAATCCAGCAATATACCCCCGCACGATCATGCCGTTCTCGGCCAGGCAGGCAATCTGCAGCCCCCGTCCGCGGATCTTGAGCTGGCCCTTTTCAATGTTCAGCCGGATGCACCCTTCGTTGTACTCCACAATTCCCCGGCACCCGTCAATCAGCGCCTCCCGGCTGCCGCACAGCTCCACATGCACTTCCCTTTCAAACAGCGCCCCGCCCAGCGTCAGCGCCTCCTTAAGTTTTGGCGCAACTTGTGCGTTCTGCTTTTCTCGCTTGCTCATTGCAGCTTCCTCCATTTCGTTTTGTACCCATTTTATGAAGGTGCGTGTCGTTTTAGCAGTGAAAGATGACCCGCCTGCTGCCCCTGGGGACTAAATATTAGCGAAAAATCCCTATATAAAGGAAGAAAAATCGCGCATCCAAAAGGAAACGCCCGGCGCAGTGTACAACAAAAAACCATTTTGTACACCCTTTTTCCCTATCTTGCACCCATACTTTTTTAAAGGGGAAAAAAGACAAGTTCTCCTACCCTAGCGCATATATATAGGACAGAGTGCTGCCGGAAGGAGGAGCCTTTCGCAGCGCAGGAAATGGTGGGGCTTTTCTCCCCGCCGGAAAATATAAGGAAGGTGAATTTGATGAATCAATGGAAACGATGGCTGTTGGCTTTAGGATGTGCACTGTGCGCGGCGGTGCTGGTGCTGGACGGGGAACAGGCGGCAGCAGGAGCTCTGGAGGGGGTGCAGCTCTGTTTAAAAACGGTGATCCCGTCGCTGTTCTGCTTTATGGTGCTGACCAGCTTTCTGATCAATAGCGGCCTGTACCAACTGCTCTCACTGCCCCTCGGGCCGCTTTCAAAGGGCCTGTTTTGCCTGCCGCCGTCGATGGGCAGCGTGGTGCTGCTGAGCCTGGTCGGCGGCTACCCCATGGGTGCAAAGTCGCTGGCAAGCCTGTTGGAGCAGCACCGCATCGACCGCGCGACCGCCCAGCGGATGCTCCCCTTTTGCTGCTGTGCCGGCCCCACCTTTATCCTCACAGCGGTGGGGACCGGGATGTTTGGCAGCACACAGGCCGGGATGATGCTGCTGGGGGTTCAGCTGGGCGTCTCGGTTTTGCTGGGCATCTGCCTTGGCCTGCGGGAACGCACCTCCCGCCGCAGGATGCTCTGCGACTCGGCGCCCACCCCCTTGCCTGCACCGGCGATGCCCCTAAGCGAAGCCTTTGTCCTTTCGGTGAGCCAAACGGTGTCTGCGCTCGCACAGATGTGCGGATTTGTGGTGCTGTTTAAGGTGATCGCCAATCTCCTTGCGGCGCGTTTGGGCTCCGGGATGCTGCCCTGCTTTGTGCTGGGCTCGCTTGAGGTGACCAACGGATGCCTGCTGGCCGCTCAGCAGCCGTGGGGACTGGTGCTGGCCTCCTGCTTTTTGTCCTTTGGCGGGCTTTCGGTCGCCGCTCAGATCGCCGGCATCCTGCGCGGAAGCGGCGTTGCCCTCTCCCCGTTTTTGCTGCTGCGCCTGGTGCACGCGGCCTGCTCGGGCGCTATCGTCTTTTTGCTGCTGCGCCTCTTCCCGCAAAGTGCAATGGTCTTTTCCGGTTCGGCGCAGCCGGTCCCGGTGGCCGATGCCAACACCCCCATCCTGAGCATCTGCCTTGTGATGATGAGCGCCCTGCTTTTGATGCAGACCGCCTCGGTCGGCGCGCATGGCTGGAAAAGGGTCCGCGGCCAAACCAAATAATACAGCAAAAAAGCCCCCGGTTTTCACCGGGAGCTTTTTTCATGCACTCTTTTTAAACTATTGGCGGCAGGCGTACTGGCCTTTGACGGTCAGCACCGCGCGGCCCTTTTTGAGGAAGGCGCGCTTTTTCTCCTGCGCGGCCCTCTGCTGGAGCTGTTCAAACAGCGGGCTGTCGCGATAGATCGCGTAGTCGCCCTTGACATAGGAGGTCAGGTTGTAGTAGAGCACGATCAGCCCCTTTTCCTGAAGGGACTGCAACAGTGCGCCGCGCTCCTTGACCGCCTCGGCCGCTTCCTGCGCCTGCTCCAGATGCACCGCATCCAGCACGGTGCATCCCGGCTGGCCGGGCTCCTCGCCGCGCAGCTCAAATCGGCAGACCGGATAGCGGGCTGCGGCTTTGATTTCCGCCAAAAGCTCCCTCTCCTGCTGGGAGAGGACCGGAGAGGTGGTGTGATGGATGATAACGCTCATAATCTCAGCTTCCTTCCATTTTATAATCCTTTATTTGAATCCCGATCTCAGTCTGGGATGTCCTCTAAAGCTGAATGGACTGATAGCCCATCTGCTGCAACTGCTGCACCGAAATCACCTTTTGCTGCGGGGGCTGGGTGGGTTGCAGGTGGTTGAGCCCCGCATCGCGGATGATGCTGGGATAGTCCTTGTAGCTGATGCTCTCGTCGACCCGGCCGGTGATGCCGCTCACCGAAGCGTCCCAGGTAAACTGCCACATGCCGTACGGTTTGTCAAAGTTGGGCTTGTCGGTGCCGACCTGGGCAATCCACCGGTCAAAGACGTCCAGCTGCGCAGAGGAAAGTTTGGTCTTAAACCAGGATACGGTGCTGTAGATCATCGCATAGTAGCCGTTGTTCTCCACCTCGTCGCAGAAGGCCTTGGCGATGGCCGTCAGGTCGCTGATCTGACGCTGTTCGGGAGCTTCGATGTCCACGGCAAGCGGCAGCGTCAGCTCCTTGCTCGCCACATTTTTCAAAAAGAACTGGGCTTCCCTTTGCGCTTCCTGCGGGGTGGACGCCCGCAAATAATGGTAGGCGCCGATGTTTAGACCGGCAGCGCGCGCCTGCTGATAATTCTTCTCAAATGCAGGGCTCAGGTATTGTTCGCCTTCGGTGGCCTTGAGCATGACGCCCCAGATGCCGTCCGATTTTACCCGCTCGAAGTCTACCTCTCCCTGGTAAGCGGAGATGTCCAAAACACGATAGGTCATTTGCGTTCCTCCTTTGATTGCAAGGAGGCGGGAACTGCCGTCCCGACAGCGGGCGACAAAATTCTCGCCCCATATCATCCTATGCAGGAGGCAGAAAATGGTTCCCCTTTGTCTAAGAATATATGTACTGAATTTATCTTATTTTTTCGCAAATTCCAAATCTTTTATTCTGTAAAGTTCTGTCGCTTTACAGAATATTCTATGATATTTTTTTGAGATTTCGGAAAATTTTGTACAGGATGTGCACAGCCTTCCCTTTGCTGCTCGTTAAGCTTATGCAAACAGAATGTCCTCACCCTGCTTTGATGGGAAGGTGATGCCCGCTGCGTCGCGCACCTGCTTCATCACGCTGCTGACTGCCCTGTTGATGCTGCAAACATACCGATAGGTGGCGCGGTTGAGCTGAGGCTGTTCAATAAAGTTGCGAAATGCCGCAGCCTCGTTTGCCATCTGCATGTATTTTTCCTGCTCGCCGGTCAAGGAGGTGCGCTGACCGCCCACCAGCGTCAGGGTCATGTTGTTGAGCTTGGAGATGTGCGGGATCTCGATGACGCCGTCCTCCCCCAAGATTTCGGAACCGATCACTCCCTGTGCGGCCTTGGAGTAGGTCAGCACCACCAATTTATCCGTATAGTGCAGCAGCACGCAGCCGCTGCTGTCCGCTCCCGATTCCAAAAAGTTTGCATGTGCCTCGACGCTGTCCGGCACGCCAAACAGCATGATGGCCGGGTACAGGCAGTAGATGCCCAGATCCATCCAGCCGCCGGTGGCCATCGCCGGATTAAAGATGTTGGGCAGTTCGCCGCGCAGCAGCGCCGGGTACTTGGAAGAATACTGGGAAAAGTCGAAGCGCACCATGTGCACGGGACCCAAGCGCTCCACCGCTCCCTGGAGGATGCGCATCTGCGGCAGATACAGCGCGATCATCGCCTCGATGTAGACGAGGTTTTTCTCGGCGGCCAGCTGTTGCAGCTCCTCCAATTCCTCCGGCTCGACGGTGATTGGTTTCTCACAGATTACATGCTTGCCGTTTTGCAAAAACAGCTTGCTCTGCGCATAGTGCAGGCGGTTTGGGCTGGCGATGTACACCGCGTCAATCTCCGGGTCCTGCGCCATCTGCAAAAGGTCGGTGTAGACCTTCTGTGCATCCCACTGCTGGGCAAACGCCTCCCCTTTCTGCTGGTTGCGGGAGTAACAGGCGGTGTAACAAAAGCCACCCGCCTGACGGGTAGCTCTCAAAAACTCGCCCACAATCCATCCCGTACCAATGGTTGCCAAATGAATCATATCAAAGTCCCCCTAAAATTCTATTACGCTTTTCATTTTTTATCTCTTCGACGGAAACGGTTTGCTGTATTTTGGTATATCAGCATCCACACAATCAGGACAACAAAGCACAGCCAGGTCAGCGCAATCCCCCATGTCCACTGCAAAACAGAGCACAGGGCGCCGATCAAGAGCAGGACCCCCATCCCGATCAAGCATTTGCCGTTAAATTGCAGCAGGCGCTTTTCGTCCCACTTTTCCTTTTCTCGGCGCGGCATGGTGTTCCATCCGGCAAGGAGGAAGCCCGCCCGCTGCTTACAAAACAGGATGCCAATAAAGAAGAAAAACAGTGCTGTAAACAGATAAATTACAGCCATACACAGGGCGTCGTTCATACAGTCTACTCCTTGTGCGTAAAATTTCATCTTGCGAAAATATTATACCATACTTATTTTGCTATCTCAAGCGTAAAGGGTGACAATTCATCTCCGATTAACGCACCGCGTTTGGCGCACTCTGCTCAAAAAAATACAGCGCGTCGCAAAAGGACGCGCTGCATTTTAAACTCTGTTAGAATTTTAACCTTGCCAGGTCCGGAGCGCTGGAAACAAAGGTGGAGAAATTGTACATGATAAAGATGTCGTCAAAATCCTCCTGCATCAGTTCCGCGGTGCTCTTTGCCATATAGCGCAGGTCGATCACCACAATTTCGTCGTAGTTGTAGGTCAGATACGGCAACATGCTGTTCGCATAGGAGTCTTTAAAGATCAGCAGCCTGCTGGTCTTTCCCTCCTTGTGGTCGAGGTTATGGCTGCTCTTGATGACACTGTAGCCGCTGTTGCCCCAGGTGAAGGCGGCGTATTTGTCCCGGGTGGACAGCTTGCGCTCGTCCATCATCCCATCCACCGACAAAAGCTCCAGCCCATCCTCCTGGACAACCGTCCCCAATTCCTTGAGCTGCGGGTCCTGATTGAGGTTGGCCACAAAGGCAAACTCATCCACATCCACATCGTACCAGGTGATGGTGTCGGCCTGCTGTCCAGGGCGCTTTGCTTTGGAATAATAGGTCCCGTAAAAATCCTCCACCGTGTTGGCCTGCGGCAAGTCCTCCATCGAAACCGGCGTCAGCCCCTTCTGCGCACAGTATTCCACATAGGCGTAGTAAGCGCCCAAGGTGGTCCAGTGGTGGTCGGTGCGGTAGTAGATGTACTCGTCGCTGTGCTGCGAGAGGGCTTTGGAAAAATCGATCACCGAGAGGTTTTGATCCGCACTCTTCAGCTCGGAGTAGATCTGCTGGCTCTGTGCCAGTTCATCTATGCCCGGATAACCTTCGGGCAGCTTGTCCGACAAAATGGCCTGAGAATTGGGCACAAGTGAGAAGGTGATGTCCTTATCGTACATCTCCAAAAAGGAGCGCACCATCCCGACGGCGCGGTTGACGCTGCTCTGTCCAACGACATTTGTTGAGGAGTTGAGCTGCTTTTGCTCGTCGCCGACAATTTCCAGCTTCTCGACCATGTAGTCGTCCTTGCCAAAGGTGACGCCGTGGCTCTCGATGCGCCCGAGCAGCAGATCGGCCACCGCTTTCAGACTGATCCAGTCGTCCCGGCCGGCAATCTGGTCGTTGATATAGCTGACATAGTTGCTGCCAAAGCTGCCGTCCAGAAAGCTGGCGATCGAAAAGGCCGGGCGGGTTGTCAGCGTCTTGTTCTCAAAGTCGGAATAGGCGCGGTCGGAGTTTAACACATCGACCAGAAAGAAAATCAGGATAAACGCGCCAAACAGGATAGCGATCGGGTAGTGTAAAATCTTTTTCATCTGCCATCCTCCTTAGAAATTAAAGTACAAAAACGGACTGTAGGTCGAGTCGACCATAAAGGCCACACAGACGACAAAGACACCCGCCAAAAAGACGGTGCGCACCACCTTGTTCTTGCCCAGCGAGCTGTCCGCAAGCTTTTTGAAAAAGGGAGTGGATGCCAGCACGCACAGCACAAACATGATGGCGTAGTCCCGCAGATAGTACATCCAGTCGTTGCCCGCGTGCAGCGAGAACATCCGGCCAAACAGCGCCCCCATCTGGGAGAGATCGGAAAGCGCAAAGATGCCCCAGCTGATGATAATCAGGAAAATGAGATAGATGTGGGAGAGCACCTTGCTCTTTTCGAGGTGTTTGAGCAGGAAGGTCTTTTCGATCATCAGCAGGACAAAGAAATATAAGCCCCAGAAGATGAAGTTCCACGCAGCGCCGTGCCAAAATCCGGTGAGGAACCAGACCACAAAGATGTTGAAGAAGTGGCGGCTCTGTTTGACGCGGTTTCCGCCCAGCGGGATGTAGACATAGTCGCGGAACCAGGAACTCAGCGTGATATGCCACCTTCTCCAAAACTCGGTGATGCTCTTAGAGATGTAGGGGTAGTTAAAGTTTTGCGGGAAGTAGAAGCCGAGCATCCGTCCCAGGCCGATGGCCATCAGCGAATAGCCGCTGAAATCGAAATAGATCTGGAAGCTGTAGGCGATGATTCCCATCCAGGCCAGCGCCGTCGACACCTGCGAAAAGCCCAGTGTCTGGACCTCCGTCCACAGCGCACCGATGGTGTCTGCCAAAAGGATCTTGCTGGCAAGGCCCATGATGAACAGCCCGACGCCCTCTTCGATCTGCTCCAGGGTGATTCTGCGGTGCTTGAGCTCGCGGCTGATGTCCGAATACAGGACGATCGGTCCGGCGATGAGCTGGGGGAAAAGCACGACGAACGCGCCAAAGTCGATCAGATTGTGCTCCACCTTGATTTTGCGGCGGTACACGTCGATGGTGTAGGCGAGGATCTGGAAGGTGTAAAAGCTGATGCCCAGCGGCAGGTGGAACTCGGAAGAATCGAGCATCGGCAGCCCGATGCCAAAGAGGGCATTGAGGTTGGAGATAAAGAAGTTTGTGTACTTAAAGAAGAGCAAAAAGCCCAGCGTGACGACAAATGCCACCCAAAAGGTCACCTTGCGGGCCTTTGGTTTTTGGTCAAACTTCTCCATCAAAAGCCCGGCCAGATAGTTGACGCCGATGGAGACAAACATGATGGGGAAAAACTTGGTTTCGCCCCAGGTATAAAAGAACAGGCTGGCCAAAAATAGGACAGTATTTTTTGCCTTGTAGGGCACCAAATAATAGATCAGAAAGGTGATCGGAAGAAAGCGGAATAAAAACAGCAAGCTGCTAAAAACCAAATTGTCTACCTCCAGACATATTGTTTTATTTTAAAATGGAGCCTCTTTCCAAAACGGACTGGAAAGCACTATCAATAAAGGTATCAGATTTTTAGACAAATATCAACCCCACTTTCCCGCTTTTTAAAAGGGCCGCAGAGAATTCCTTAAAAATTCAGAAAAACTTTACCATAAAAAGGGTGTCTTGCTCCCCTGCAATTTATTCCATCCTTTTTATATTAAAGCTAAAAAAGCGCAAACTTTGCAAGGTGCTATTTCCTTAGGTCCTAAAAGGCGCTCGCTGCACTTATTTTTTCCCCTATACGCAGAGAAAACCTCCCAAAGGGAGGTTTTCTCTATCCTGCATCTATACGGATTGCTGTTTTTGCAGGGCCAGATTTACGATTGCCCCTTACTCAAAATAGCCGTCGATAATCTTTTGGGCCCTTGTCATCTCGTTGTCGTATCCCTTCTCGCTGTCACCGGCAATCACCAAGAACAGATAGTTTCCTTTCTGGATGATCTTGCCCGCATTGGCCTTGTCGTACTGGTCGGGCAAAAACTCCTGGAAGTTGTCGACAATCTCCTGCTTGCGCTGCTCCAGGGCAGATTTGACCTCATCCACCTTGCCGTCCTTTACCTTGACGCCGATGATGTGGTCAGCAGAGGTGTCCACCGCGGAATATTCGCCGTAGTACTCCTCAATGTCGTCCGGATTGAGGCCAAACACCTCCTGCAAACTCTGCTCATCCATCTTTTCCGGCATGGTGATGCCCAGATTTTCCTCCAGCTCCATGACGACGTCCTGAATGCGGCTGCCCGCAGCCATCATCATTCCCTGCGCGTCGTCCATCATCTGGTCGGCCGTATCAGCAGCACCCTTCGCCGCGTCCTGCATCTTGTTCTGGGCGTCCTGAGCGCCCTGTTCGATCTTTCCCTTTCCGTCCTTGATCATGCCGTTCTCTGCACAACCGGTCAAAAGCGAAAGGGACATGATGGCCGCGAGGGCCAGTCCGGTTATCCTTTTCATCGTTGCTTCCTCGCTTTACCTGTAAAATGTGGGTGTGCCCACGCGGTCGTCCTGCACAACTGCGCAGCCACATTTATATTGTATGTTTTCTATCCACATTTAATCGAAAAATTCTCTGGAAGCAATTCTGTCAATATTTCGATTGGCGCGTTATTTTTTTCCAGCCATTTTGAGCAGGTCGTCCTCGCTGAGCAGCGCGATGTTCAGCTCCTGCGCCTTTTGCAGCTTGGAGCCCGCATCTTCGCCGGCCACAACATAATTGGTCTTTTTCGAGACCGAAGAGCTGACCTTTCCGCCCAGCGATTCGATGATCTGCTTGGCCTCATTGCGCGTCAAGGTGGGCAGCGTGCCGGTCAGCACAAAGGTCAGGCCCTTAAAGGTGTCCCCTGCCGCAACCTTTTTGCTCTCCATATTGACGCCCGCCGCACACAGCCGCTCGATCTGGCGCAGGTTGCGCTCCTCCATAAAGAAGCTGACAATGTTCTGGGCGACCACCGCACCAAAGCCATCTATTTCGGTCAGCTGCTCAAAGGTGGCGTGGGAGAGCTTTTCCATGGTGCCGAATTGCTGTGCCAGCAGGGCAGCCATCTTCTCCCCCACCTCCGGGATGCCCAGCGCAAAGATGACCCGCGAGAGGTCGTTTGCCTTGGAGCGTTCGATGGCAGCCATCAGATTGGCCGCGCTCTTTTTGCCCATGCGGTCCAGTTTTGCAACCTCTTCTTCTTTGAGCGAATACAGGTCCGCCGGCGAATGGACCCAACCGGCCTGTACCAGATTTTCCAAAAGCGCCGGGCCCAGTCCGTCGATGTCCATCGCATCCCGGCTGGCAAAATGGATGAGGTTGCGCATCAGCTGGGCGGGGCACTCGATGTTCGGGCAGTAGATGGCGGCCTGTCCCTCTTCGCGGACCACCCTGGTGTGGCAGGAGGGGCAAAATTCGGGGAGGTGGTAGACTGGATTTGTGCCGTGCTCGGCCACCGTGACGACCTCCGGGATGATGTCCCCCGCCTTGCGCACCACAATCTTGTCGCCGATGGCAATCTGCTTTTCGTCGATGAAATCCTGGTTGTGCAGCACCGCGCGGCTGACCGTCGTGCCAGCCAGCTGGATCGGCTCAAAGACTGCCGTCGGGGTCAGGGCGCCTGTACGCCCCACCTTTACCTCGACGTCCAGAAGGGTGGTGACCTTCTCTTCCGGTGGATATTTGAAGGCGACTGCCCACTTGGGGAATTTTGCGGTTGCACCCAGCTGCTCCCGCTGCGCAAGATCGTCGACCTTGACGACAGCGCCGTCGATATCAAAGCTGTATTCTCCGCGCCGCTTGCCGATCTGCAAAATTTCGTCGATCGCCTTCTCGATGGTGTCCACCCGCAAATAGGAGGGGGAAACTTTGAAGCCGATCTCCTTGAGCCAATCGAGCGACTGTTTGTGGCTGACAATCTCCTTGCCCTGCACCTGCTGCATATTAAAGACAAAGATGTCCAACCCTCTTTGGGCGGTGATCTTCGGATTTTTCTGCCGCAGAGAACCTGCCGCAGCGTTTCGCGGGTTTTTGAACGGTTTCTCCTCATTGAGTTCCTGCTGCGCCACCAACTTTTCAAAGTTTGCCACCGGCATATAGACCTCGCCGCGGACCTCCAGATAGGGCACCGCCTCCTTCAGCCGCAGCGGGATAGAGGGGATGGTGCGGATGTTTTCGGTCACATCCTCCCCCACAAACCCATCGCCGCGGGTGGACCCGCGCACCAGCACGCCGTCGCGATATTCCAGCGAGACGGAAAGCCCATCAATCTTCGGCTCCACCACATACAGCGGTTCCGGCACCACCTCGCGGACGCGGCGGTCAAAGTCGGCGACCTCCTCGGTGGAAAAGACGTCCTGCAGCGACCCCATCTGTACGGTGTGTTCCACCGGGGCAAAGCTGTTGGAGGCCCTGCCGCCTACTCGGTGGGTGGGCGAATCCGGGGTGAGCAGTTCGGGATATGCCTGCTCGATGTCGATGAGCTCGTGCATCAGCCGGTCAAAATCATAGTCGCTGATGGCTGGGTCATCCTTCTCATAGTAAAGCTTGCTGTAATGCTCAATTTCGCGGCGCAACTGCTGTGCGCGGCGCTGCGCAGTTTGAAAATCCATAACCATTTCCTCCGTCCCTACAGTCTATACAAAACGTCCTGGACAACACCTGTCGCGTAAGATCGAAAGCTCTTCCGGCCATTTGTTTCGATTATAACAAGTTTTACCCCTTTTTTCAATTCCCATACGCGCAATTTTGCCGCCAGTCGGCGGCAAGTTGGAGAGCACAGCGCCTTCAGGAAGTTTGGCTGCCCACAAAAAATTGCGGGACCTCGCCGGCAATCAATCGCTCTTCCAATAAAAAGCTGGTGCTCATCGATGCGCTGGTCTCCTCACGGCTCAGTGCTGCCTGCATATTCACCTGGATCTCCAGGCGTACCTGATAGAGAGTTTGGTTGATGCCCGCTGAGCTAAACGACTGCGCAAATTCCACCTCCACCTCGGTGTACGGCTGCACCACAAATGGGATGGATGGACCGCGCCCGTGCAGCAGCGGCGCTCCGAGGATTGTGCCCAGCGGAATTTCGATCGAACGCCCGGCGAAGTTGTCAAGCTTTTGCAGGATATTTTGTGTCAGCTGTGCCTTAAATCGGTTGGCACTTCCCACATCCAATCCCACCGACAAGATCTTTCCATCCTCCGCGCGCTCGATCACGGCAAAGCTCTCTCCCTCCCCCTGCATCAGCTTTTCTACCTCTTCATTGACTACCTGCGCAGCCAGATTGTGTGCTTCCAGCTGGGCGGCGCTGCGAAACAGCGGCGCCAGTTTAAGATTCACCGCATGGAGGAGCAACAGCAAGATTGCAACCGCCAGCCCCCAGCTGGCCAACCGGTAATGCCGGTCCCACCAGCTGCTTCCCATTCTTCGCATGGCACTCCCCCCTTTTTTAGTTTATCCTATGCGTTTTGCCTGCCTTTTGTGTCCCGCAAGGCGCAAAAAAGGGCCGCCGCTCTTTTTTGTGAGAGCGGCGGCCCTTAAAAAGGATGCCTTACTTATTGGCTTTTTTCTGTTTGTTCTCCATTGCGATCAGGGCATCTTTTCTGGAGAGGTTGATTCTGCCCTGGCTGTCGATGTCGGTGACTTTAACCAAAATCTCATCGTCGACATTGACAACATCCTCGACGCGCTCGACGCGCTTGGTGTCCAGCTTGGAGATGTGTACCAGGCCCTCTTTGCCAGGAGCAATCTCCACAAAGGCGCCGAAGTTCATCAAACGGGTGACGCGGCCTTTATAGAACGCGCCGACCTCCGGATCGCGGGCAATGGTCTCGATCATGCTGACTGCGCGGTCGACATTTTCCTGCTTGATGCCGGAAACAAAGACGTCGCCGTTTTCTTCGATGTCGATCTTGACGTCGCACTCAGCGCAGATCTTCTGAATAACCTTGCCGCCCGAACCGATAACTTCACGAATCTTGTCGACCGGAATCTTCAGGCTGGTCATCTTCGGAGCAAACTCGTTGACGGTCGGACGTGGACGGTCGATCGCCTTGAGCATGATCTCATCGAGGATGTAGATTCTGGCCTTGCGGGTCTTTTCAAAGGCGTCGCGGATGATGTCGAGGGTCAAACCGTCGATCTTGATATCGACCTGGATGGCAGTGATGCCCTTGTGGGTACCGCCAACCTTAAAGTCCATATCGCCAAAGAAGTCCTCGAGGCCCTGAATGTCGACCATGGTCATCCAGCGGTCGCCTTCGGTGATCAGGCCGCAGGAGATGCCGGCAACAGGTGCTTTGATCGGCACGCCTGCGTCCATCAGAGACAGGGTGGATGCACAGATGGATGCCTGGGAGGTGGAACCGTTGGAGGAGAGCACCTCAGATACCAGACGGTAGGCGTATGGGAACTCCTCAACCGGCGGGATAACCGGCTCAAGCGCTCTCTCTGCCAGCGCACCGTGACCGATCTCGCGGCGGCCCGGACCTCTGGAAGGTTTGGTCTCGCCTACCGAGTAGGACGGGAAGTTGTACTGATGCATGTATCGTTTGCTGGTCTCGTTGTCGATGCCGTCGAGAATCTGTGCATCGGAAACGGGGCCCAGTGTGGTGATGGTCATAACCTGGGTCTGGCCTCTGGTGAACAGCGCAGAACCATGTACGCGCGGGATCAGGCCAACCTCGCAGGCCAGCGGGCGGATCTCGTCGATGCCGCGGCCGTCTACACGTTTGCCCTCATCCAGCAGCCATCTTCTGACGATGAATTTCTGCAATTTATAGATGCACTCGTCGATCTGTGCTTCCTGTTCCGGATACAGCTCGTCGAATTTGGCGTGAATCTCCTCCACAACCGGAGCCAGACGCTGCTCGCGGATGTTTTTGTCGTCGGTGTCCAGCGCAAATTTTACCTTGTCGATGGCGAAGTCCTTGATCGCCTCGAACATGTCGTGGTCTACTTCTTTGGACTCGAAGGTAAATTTCGGCTTGCCGATCTGTGCCTGTACGTCTGCGATGAACTGTGCGATCTTTTTGATCTCCTCGTGTGCCTTGGCGATGGCGTCGAGCATCGTCTCGTTGTCGACCTCGTTTGCACCGGCCTCGATCATGACGATCTTTTCGCGGGTACCAGCTACGGTCAGCTGTAAATCGGAGCGGCTTCTCTGCTCCTCATTTGGGCAGATGATGATCTCGCCGTCTACCAGACCAACCTGTACGCCGCCGATCGGGCCATTCCACGGAATGTCCGAGATGGACAGTGCAAAGGAAGTTCCCAGCATGCCGGCAACTTCTGGAGCATAATCCTGGTCAACCGACAAAACGGTCATGACGACCGAAACGTCGTTGCGCATATCCTTCGGGAAAAGCGGACGGATGGGGCGGTCAACCAGACGGGAAGTCAGGATCGCCTTTTCAGATGGACGGCCCTCGCGCTTTAAGAAAGAACCGGGGATTTTGCCCACCGAGTACAGTTTTTCTTCAAAATCGACCGAGAGCGGGAAAAAGTCGATGCCCTCGCGCGGTTTGGGAGAAGCGGTGACATTGACCAGGACGGTTGTGTCGCCATAGCGCACCAAGACCGAGCCGTTTGCAAGGCAAGCCATCTTTCCTGTTTCAAAGGAAATCTTTTTGCCGGCAAGCTCTGTCTCAAATACTCTAAAATTTTCAAACATGAAGTGCAGCCTCCTTAAAGATGTTGTCTTTCCGGCGGCCGGGACCTTTCCCCTTTTAGCACAAAATCCAACTCCAGCAGGAGCTGAAGCTCGATTGGATGCTAAAAACAGGTTCGTTTCCCAACCGCCTTTTTTTGTTTTGTACGCATAAAAGGCAGAAGCACCTCGGATCTTCTCCGGATACTCCCGCCTTTTTCCAGCAACCTGGAAATTACTTTCTCAGGCCCAGTTTCTCGATGATCGCACGGTAGCGATTGATGTCTTTTTTCTTCAGGTAGTTGAGCATGTTGCGGCGGCGGCCAACCATCTTCAGCAGACCACGTCTGGAATGATGGTCGTTCTTGTTGGCTTTGAAGTGGTCGGTCAGGTCGTTGATGCGTTTGGTCAGAATAGCGATCTGTACCTCTGCGGAACCGGTGTCGGTCTCATGCAGTCTGTTCTGCTCGATTACCTGTGTTTTCTCTTCTTTTCTCATCATGGTTACATTCACCTCTCTAAAATATTGCACCAATAACTGAGCGCGGGGCTGGTGAAGTGCCGGATCATACGCGGCTGTCTCCCCGGACTAAGCTATGGTAGGACGTGATTTCCTGCCGACAGACAGGCTCACTGGATTATTATATCACACGAATTTCAGTTTGTAAAGGGCAATTTTAACAGCTTCAAAAATTTAAAAGTCGTCGTTTTCATCGGTCAGCAGGTTGGGATAGAGCATCTTTTCGATGTTCTGCGCCACCTCACCCGAGACGTCCTCCTTGTCGCGGGCAATTTGCGCCTTGAGCTGCGCGATCGACTCAAACTTTACCTCCGGGCGGACAAAGCGGAAGAAATAGACCTCCACCACCCGATCGTATAGATCACCCGAATAGTCGAGGATGAATGTCTCGGCAAGCGGGTGGTCGGAGCCGACTGTCGGCTTGATCCCGACGTTGGTGACCCCTCCGTACAGCTTTCCGTCCACATTGACTACTGTCGAGTAGACCCCGTAGCGCGGCACGATGTGGTGTCGCGGGAAGGACTGGTTGATTGTTGGAAAGTCCAGCAGGCGGCCGATGCAGTTTCCGTGCTCCACCTTTAAGCGCAAAGAGAAGCGCCGCCCAAGCATCCGGCTGGCCTTGTCCATCTCGCCGTCGAGGATCGCCTGGCGGATGCGGGTCGAGCTGACCGGCTTGCCGTCCAGCATAACCGGGTCCAAAATATGGACCTTTACGCCGTGACGGGCGGCCACCGCTTGCAGCACCTGGGTGTTGCCTTTGCCGTCCCGCCCAAAGGTAAAGTCGTACCCACAGCTGAGCTCCTTGGCGCCCATGCGCCCAATGAGCATATTTTCGACAAAATCCTCCGGGTCCATGTCCTTAAAGCTGACAAAATCCGGCTCGACAACCAGTTCAAACCCCATCTTTTCCAGGATGGAGCACTTTTGCTCATCCGGCATGATCGCCAGATAATTCTTTTTGATATCAGGAACAAAGGACGAGATGGTGTAGGTAAAGACGCAGGGCGCCAGATCTTTGTTTTGCAGCGCCTGCAGCAACACCTTCTGATGTCCGATGTGGATTCCGTCAAACAGGCCGAGCGCCACCGAGGCGGGGCGGCCGGAATCCGGTCCGATAAACTCCCTTGTCACCTTCAAACTCTACTTCCTCATTTCCACGTTAATATCCCATCCCATTATATCCAATTTTGCCCGGAATTGCAAGTGGCGGGCTCCATCGAGTTTGCTGTGTTTTGGCGCTGCGGACAGCTTTTTATCTCTCTTTTGTGCGAACGCTTCCCCTTTGTATCTGCCACAGACACCAGCACGCCGCCAGCACAAATCCCGCGCCTCCGATCAGGCCGACCAGATTCGGTCCCACAAACAGATTGGACGGCCCATTCATAAACAGGTCGGATGGTTTCCACAGGTCTATTCCGTTGACTGCCGTATGAAAGAGCACCGCACTCCAGACCGATTGGCTCTTCCAGTATAAAAAAGCCTGGATGCTGCCCAATACCATGCAAAAGAGGACCATCGCAGCGATGTTTTGCAGCGGATGCCCTTTACCATAGTTGTACCCCATCGCCACAATCGGCGCGTGCCATACGCCCCAAAGTAACCCGCTTAAAAGGGCTGCACGCAGCTGGCCGAATCTCTGCTCCAGCTTTGGCAGCAGCCATCCCCTCCAGGCAAGCTCCTCCCCAAGGCATTGCGGCAAGCCCCCGATGGGGTTTAGCAGCACAGCCAGCGGGATCATCGCTGCCAAAAAGGCGACGTAATCCTTTCCCCGTACGCCCGACTCGATTGCCAGCGCCGAATCCAACGTAAATTGCCCGGGAAAAAGCAAAAAGTACAGCAGCGCACCAAAATATGCGACTAGCGGCGTCAACAGCCAGACAGCAAGGTAGAGCTTTCCGTTTGTCCGTAGCTTTGGCTTTAATCCGAGACTTTTGACCAGTACCCCCATCCGCTCTCCGGTCAGCAGAGCGGTCAGCAAAACGCTCAAAGCGGGAGTAAACATCAACAGCGTCAGCACCAGTGTGTGCGGATCTTTCCAATACCAAAAGCTGCCAGCGGCCATAAACGCCGCAACAAGTGCCAAAAAGATGGGCAGCTGCCCCTGCATTTTTCTTCTCATAAAAGATGCCCCCTATCCTTTTTAATGGATAACGGGGCAATCTGTAAAAATACTTCAAAAAAATGATCCGCTTTGGCCTGCTATTCGATCGCAAACAGCTTGCGCGTCTGCAAAAGTCCCTGCTCCCGATCTGCATAGCTGATCCCCAAAAAGGTTCCGCTCTCTGCATAGATGCGCAGGTCGCCGCTCCAGTCGCCAAGTGCCTGCATGCCGTCCAGCCGCTTTAAATCCAGACGCACACCGTTGCGGTACATCCGCTCCTGTGCAGCGCAGAGCGTCAGGGCTGGTAGCTCCTGAAAGACTCGTGCAATCGGCAAAAGCCGCTCCGATAATTTTCCTTGCTGCGCAAGCTGTTCGGCCTGCTCGAGGGTCAGGCTGTCCTCCAGGTCAAACCCTGCCGCCCTTGTGCGGCGCAGCGCTGTCATGGTCGCCCCACAGCCAAGCGCCTCCCCGATATCCGCGCAGAGGGTGCGGATGTAGGTGCCTTTCGAACACGCCACGTCGATCACATAGCGGTGGGCGCTCTCGTCGGATTGCAGCAGTTCCAGGTGGGAGATGGTGACCGGACGCTTTTCCCGCTCGATCTCCACGCCCTGCCTTGCCAAATCGTACAGCCGGTGGCCGTTGATCTGGATGGCTGAAAACATGGGGGGCAGCTGCATGATCTCCCCCCGGAACGAATCGAACGCGGCAAGCAGATCCGCTCTGTTGGACTGCACCGGTGTGCGGGTCAGCACCCGTCCGGTAGAGTCCAGGGTATCGGTGGTGTAGCCCAGCTCAAAGGTCGCCGTGTAGCGCTTGTTTTGGTCGGGCAAAATGTCGCAGCACTTGGTCGCACGCCCGACAAAGATCGGCAGCACACCGGTGGCCATCGGGTCGAGGGTCCCTGCATGGCCCACCTTGCGGGTGCCCAGCAGGCGGCGCATCTTCGCCACAACGTCAAAGGAGGTAAAATCCTCCGGTTTGTCTATGATGATAATTCCGTCCAAGATTCTTCCTCATTCCTTTATGGATTCTGGCTGTCGGGAAGGGCGCGGCTGCATCTCAGCTGCAACCGCATCGAGCACCAATCGGTAGACCTGCTCTGCGGGCAGCTCTTCCAGATTGCACCCCGCCGCTCCGCGGTGTCCTCCCCCGCCCAGTCGGGCACAGATCGCACTGGCATCCACCGAACCGTCGGTGCGCACCGAGACCTTGTATCCGCGGTAGCTCTTGTATTGTCGCAGGGTGATGCCCACGCGCACCCCCTCGATCTGTCGGGGAAGGGCTGCAATCCCCTCCAATTCGTCGTCGGTGACGCCCAGCGCATTGATGCGGTCGCGCTCCAACAGGATGGCCGCGCATTGCCCATCCAACTCGTAGCGGATCTTCTGCATCGCCTCCACCATCAGCGTCACCTTCCCGCGGCTGACATTCTCAAAGGCAATGCGGTGGATCATCGGCATGTCCGCCCCGGCAGCCAACAGCTTTTGCGCTGCGCGGTGGCTGTCGACCGTGGTCGAATTGTACCGAAAGCATCCGGTGTCGGTGACAAGCCCGGTGTACAGGCAGTTGGCGACCGATTTTGTCAGGGGGCACCCCATCGCGGCAAGCAGATCGAGCATCAGCTCACAGTTGGCGGCGGCATCTGCCCGCAGCAGCAGCCGCTTTGCATAGCCGGTGTTAGAACCGTGGTGGTCGATGCACAGATCGACCCTGCCGGCAAAGGGCTGCAACCGCTCCCCCAAAAGCTTGGCATCGGCCACATCCACCGCGACGACCATCTCGGGCTCGGTGGTGTTTTTCTCATCCCACAGCGGGTCGGAGAGGTTGTCCATCAGGTACAGGTACTTTTGCGGTATCTGGTCCTGACAAAACAGCCAGGCACCTTTCCCCATGGCGCGCAGCGCATGGAGCAGGCCAAATCCGCTGCCTAAAGTGTCCCCATCGGGAGATTTGTGGCTGAGTATCAGCACATCCTGCGCCTGTTTGAGGCTTTGTGCCGCCTCTTGCAGGGTAATCTGCTGTGCCATCGGCGCCCTCCTTTCCAAAACAAAAATCTCTATTCCTCGATTTCGTCCTGATCCTCGTCCTCGCTGTCCGGATGGATGTCGAGGCTGTTGAGAATCTTTGCGATGCCGGCGCTGTACTCGGTGGAGTCGTCGGCGATAAAGTGGAAGTCGGGCACGCGGCGCATCTTGATGCGCGCATTGATCTCATGCTTGATAAAGCCGTTTGCGTGGTTGAGTCCCTTTGCGGCCTCCTTTGCCTTTTCCAGTCCGTCCAGCGAGCTGACATAGACCTTGCAGTGGGACATGTCGTTGGAGAGCTCGACCTTGATGATGGTGAGGATGGAGGAGACGCGAGGATCTTTGACGTGGTGCATGATGTCGGTCAGCTCACGCTTGATGTCCTCACTTGTTCTATCAATTCGGAATCCCATAAATAACTCCTTTCCGCAGGCAGCGGGTTTGCCCGATCAAAGGCGCAACCCATCCGGGCAAGAGGGGACTTGCTGCGCCCCTTTCCCGCAGGAAGGGAGCAGACCGGCCCGCTTTGCCGCAGCTGCCATCAGAATCAAAAAATGGTGAATCGAAAATCAGGGGGCTTTACCTTTTAAACGAGAAAAGCCCCCTAATCATCTTTGTTCTATACTTTTCTATCGGCGCCCCATCGGAGCACCGGATGCGGCAGGATGCGTTGTGTGCAGCTAGCCTGCACCGGCATCTGTCCGCTCTGTCAATTAGTCGCGGTACTCCTCGATGCTGTAGGCCTCAAAGATATCTCCAACCTTCAGGTCGTTGAACTTCTCGATGCCCATACCGCATTCATAGCCCTTCGCAACTTCCTTGACGTCGTCTTTGAAGCGCTTGAGCGAGGTCAGGTGCTCATCGGCAATGATGATGCCGTCACGCACAATGCGAATTTCTGCGTTGCGGGTGATCTTGCCTTCCAGCACATAGCAGCCAGCAACGGTGCCGACGCCGCTGATCTTGAATACCTCGCGGACCTCTGCGCGGCCCAGCTCCACCTCGCGGGTCTTTGGAGCCAGCATGCCCTTCATCGCGGAGGATACCTCCTCGATGGCATCGTAGATGACGCGGTACATGCGCATATCTACGCCCTCGCTCTCGGCCATATCGCGGGCAACCGGGTCTGGACGGACATTGAAGCCGACGATGATCGCGCCACATGCCTGTGCCAGCATGACATCTGACTTGCTGACCGCACCGACAGCGCCGTGGATTACCTTGACGCGGACCTCCGAGTTGCTCAGCTTCTCAAGCGACTGCTTTACAGCCTCCACCGAGCCCTGTACGTCCGCCTTTACAATGATCGGAAGCTCTTTGGTCTCGCCCTCTTCAATCTGCTCAAAGAGATTATCCAAGGTGACCTTCTGGTAGGAGCTAAACTCCTTCTCCTTTGCTTCCTGACGTCTCTTCTCTACCAGTTCGCGTGCGAGCTTCTCGTCCTCAACGGCATTGAACTCGTCGCCTGCTGCCGGCACCTCTGCCAGACCGGTAATTTCAACTGGAGTGGATGGGCCAGCGCTGGTGATCTTCTCGCCTTTGGAGTTGGTCATCACGCGCACGCGGCCAACCGCCGTACCTGCGATGACACTGTCGCCCGCTTTAAGCGTACCGTTCTGCACCAGGATGGTGGCAACCGGGCCGCGTCCTTTGTCCAGTTTTGCTTCGATGACGGTACCTTTTGCCAGGCGATCCGGATTGGCTTTGAGCTCCTTGACCTCAGCAACCAGCAGGATATCTTCCAGCAGATCCTGAATTCCCATCTTGGTCTTTGCCGATACCGGGACACAGATGACGTCGCCGCCCCACTCCTCCGGTACCAGTTCGTACTCGGTCAGCTGCTGCATGACGCGCTCCGGATTGGCTTCCGGCTTATCCATCTTGTTGATGGCGACGATGATCGAAACGCCCGCAGCCTTTGCGTGGTTGATCGACTCAACGGTCTGCGGCATGATGCCGTCGTCAGCTGCAACAACCAGGACGGCAATATCGGTGATGTCCGCTCCACGGGCACGCATGGCGGTGAACGCCTCATGTCCCGGAGTATCCAGGAAGGTAATCAGCTTGCCGTTGACGTTGACCTGATATGCACCGATGTGCTGGGTAATGCCGCCCGCCTCGGTGGAGGTGACGTCGGAGTGGCGGATTGCGTCGAGGATGGAGGTCTTGCCGTGGTCGACGTGACCCATAACGACAACGACCGGTGGGCGCTCCACCTTCTGTTCGTCCTTGTCCTCGCTGTCGTCAAACAGACGGTCCTCGATGGTGACGACAACTTCCTTTTCTACTTTAGCGCCGATTTCCATTGCAACCAGCGCAGCGGTATCGTAGTCGATGACGTCGGATACCGACTTCATCTCGCCGAGCATCATCAGGCGCTTTACAATCTCTGCCGACTGGATCTTCAGCTTGTGGGCCAGTTCTCCGACGGTGATCTCGTCCGGGAGGGTGATGCTCAGTTTCTGGCGGCGCTCACGCTCGATTTCCAGCCGTTTGAGCTTCTCCATCTCCTTGTCCTTTTTGGACATGAAGTTCTTTTTCTTGTTGTTTCTGCCGCCAATTTTCTGTTTCTTGACGCCGTCATCGCGTCTAGCCATATTTTCCGGCGCGATGTGCTCATAGCGCTCGTTGTATTTGTCCAGATCGACATCGGCTGCACGCATGTCGACGTGGCGAATGATCTTTCCGTTGACGTTCTCGTCGAGCTCCGGATTGATGGAGGACGCCTGCCGCGGAGCTGGCGCCTGTTTTGGTGCCTGCGGTTTTGGCTGCGGCTTCGGGTGATCCTGTCTCTTGTCGCCAAATCTGCCGCCGCGATCGTTGTTGCGGTCGCCGTTGTTGCGGCCGTCGCGGTCATTAAAGCGGCGCTCGCCCTGTGGCTTTCTGTCGCCAAATCTGCCGCCGCGATCATTGTTGCGGTCGTTGCTGCTGCGGTCGCCGTTGTTGCGGTCGCGGTCCATTCTCGGACGATCGTTGCGGCTGCGGTTGTCGCGGTTGTCCGCACGATTTTCGTTGCGGCCCTCGGTGCGGTTCTCGCCCCGATTGTCGTGTGCAGCGGGCTTTCTGCGATCGTTGCCGCGCGCTTCAGGCGCTGTACGCTTCGGTGTCTCGCTCATATCCTGGTTCTCCCTCTCTGTCTGCGTCTGCTCTCTCTTCACTGGCGTCTCCCCATTCTCCTGTGGCTGCGCAGCCTGCTCCACAGCTTTTGGTTCCGGCTGCGGATGGACTGGCTCAGGTTGTTTTTCCTGTTTTTCCAGCTGTTGCGCCTTGTTTGTTTCCTCAACCTTTTCTGCTTTATTTTCCTTTGGTTGTTCCTTCGGCTGTTCTTTTGGCTCTTCCTTTGGTTTTGCCGCCTGCTTTTTCGCGGCGGGCTTTTCCTGGCTCACCGGCTGGGACGGCACCTTGTACGCATAATAGCTGTCCAGGTTGTCCTGCTGGTGCTGCTGTGTATAGGTCTCGAACACAAAGTTGAGCTCCTCATTTGTCAGCACGGTTGTGCGTTTTTTCTCTCCCGGAAAGTTTTTTTCCAGCAGATCGACGATGTCCTTCATCTGCACATTCAGATCTTTAGCAACCTCGCTGACTCTATATTTATCATTTATCACGAAAACATACGCCTCCTTTTATTCAGGAATGCTTTTGTCCTGTAACTGCATTTGCGACAAAGATTGCAACTTCTTTGCAAACCCGTCATCACACACCGCGATGACGCCGGAGCGCTTGCCGCAGGCACGCCCAATCTCCTCCATCTGCACATCCAATAAAGATGGAGTAAAGTGATACTTTTGTGCCGCAAAGGTCAGTTCTTTGCGGCTTTTTGCGGAAAGGTCTGCGCTGAAAAACACGCCCTTGACCTTGCCGTTTTTCATTTCCTCCACAACCTTGTCAAAGCCGAGGATCAATTTGCCCGCCCGCCTTGCAAGGGAGAGGATGGAAAGTTCCTGCTTTTGCATACGCTCACCTCTTTCATGGAAGGAATCAATCCTGCTGTTCCTGTCGGGCAGCAAGCTCTTCCTCCAATTTGCGGTAAACCTCGTCGGGGATGGAGGTATCCAGCGTGCGCTCAAGCTGTCTTGTCTTGCGCGCCTTTGCCAGGCACTGGCTGTTCGGGCACAGATATGCGCCCCGTCCGGATTTCTTCCCGGTAAAATCCAAGCTGATCTCTCCCTGCGGTGAACGCACCACCCGGATCAGCTCCTTTTTCAGCTTGTGCTCCCGGCAACCCACACACATCCGAACCGGCATCTTTTTGGCCGGCGCTGCATTGGTCTTCATCTTCCCGCCTCCTTTGCCGCTGGCATCTCGTTACTCCTCTGTAGAGTCCTGCTCTTCTGCTTCCTTTGCATTTTCTGCAACTGCATCTTCTGCAACATCCGCATCGTCCTCGTCGGCAAACAGGTCATCGACCGCTTTGCCGATCTGGTCCTCCACTTCCTGTTTGCGCTGCTCATATTCGTCCATAATCTGTTCTGCCTGGCTTTCCGGACCGATGTCGATCTTCCAGCCGGTCAGACGCGCGGCAAGGCGGACATTCTGGCCCTTGTTGCCGATGGCCAACGACAGCTGGCTGTCCGGCACAATGGCGCGGCAGGATTTTGCACCGGTCGGGTCGATCAGCACCTTGCTGACCGAAGCCGGAGACAGCGCTGCAGCGATCAGCTCTTCCGGGTCGTCGCTGTACTTGATGACGTCGATCTTCTCGCCGCCCAGCTCCTCGACAATGGCCGAAACACGGGTGCCCTTCGGGCCGATGCAGGCGCCAACTGCGTCCACGTTTTCGTCTTTGCTGTAAACGGCAATCTTGGTGCGGGAACCAGCCTCGCGGGAAACCGCCTTGATCTCGATGGTGCCGTCCTTGATCTCCGGGGTGTGCAGCTCAAACAGGCGCTTGATAAGGCCCGGATGGGTGCGGGAGATCATCAGCTTTGGATTCTTGCCGCTGGTCAGCACATCCACAACATACACCATGATGCGCTGTCCTTCGTGCAGGACCTCTCCTGGAACCTGCTCGCTCTTTGGCAAAATTGCCTCGGTCTTGTCGATCTCGACGGTGGCGTTGCCCTTGACCTCGTCAATCTTGAGCACCGGCACCGAGATGATCTCGTACTTTTTGTCCTGATATTTCTGCACCAGCTGGCCTTTTTCCGCCTCGCTGATGCCCTGACGGATGACATGCTTTGCAGACTGGGCGGCGATGCGTCCAAACTGCTTTGTCTCCAGTGGAATCTCCACCACGCCGCCAATGTGTGCGGCCTTATTGTACTTGGTCGCATCCGAAAGGGTGATCTCGGTCTCCGGATCGGTCACCTCTTCCACGATGTTTTTGCGGATCGCCACATAAAAGCGCTGCTTTTCCGGGTCGATCTCGACGATGGCATTTTCGCTTCCGCCCATATCTCTCTTGACGGCGATTGCGATGGCGTTGCTGATCTTTTCGATCAGGTAGGAAACCGGAATTCCCCTTTCCTTTTCCAGCATCGTCAGCGCCTCAAAAAACTCACTGTTCATATTGTTCACCTTTGCTTCCTCCTGTTCGTCTCTTAGCGGCCCGTTTTCCAATCAATTTCTTCGTACAGGCGGATATAGGCCGCATCCTTCTTGGAGAAAGAAAAAGGCTCCCCCTCCAAATCTACCGTCACCGTCTGGTCGTCGCACCCGGTCATCGGCGCGACAAATTCCCGCAATGTTTTTCCATCCTGTGTTTTTGCCGGGCGGATGAGCTTTACCTGTACATCCTGTCCCAAATACTTCTGGAAATGCCACGGGCGCACAAGGTCCCTGCCAATGCCCGGCGAGGACACTTCAAAATAGTAGGATTGACTGATCGGGTCCGCGTCATCGAGAACCTGGTCCATCGCGCGGCTGAGATTTTCACAGTCGTCGATGGTGACGCCGCCCTCCTTGTCAATAAAGATGCGCAAATACCAGGATGCGCCCTCCTTTTCAAAGCGCACATCCCACAGCTGCAAGCCCATCTGATCTACAACCGGCTGGGCAAGCGCGGTGACAACCTCTACCGTATTGGGCTTTTTCGATGTTGCCAAAAGCAAATCCCTTCCTTTCCCGAATGTAAGCCTGCCGCAGCAGGCATCATTTTGCCGCCTAACAAAACAAAAGAGCGGGTAAACCCACTCTTTGCTAGTACAACTTGCTGACACAAGGCAACGGGGGCACAGCTTTTGATCTCAGCTGTTGCCACTGGCAATTGCCCCCTCTCCCTCATTTCTTCTTATAGCCTACCATATTTTACGCGCTTTTGCAAGCCCTTATCCCACTTTTTTTCATTTTTGCAGCTAAACAAGGCCCTTTATCGGCCGAAGCTTGAGCGCAGACGCAAAAAAATTCCCCCGCGATTTTTCCATCGCAGGGGAACAAAAGCGATTATTCTTGAAATGGAACCACATCCTTGACCGCCTCTGCCGGGGTGATCTGGCTGTCGCCGTGGTCGATGTCGATGAGCTGGTAGCGGTCGTTGCCCATGTGCAGCTCCTTCATGTAGCTGAGCTGGCGCAGGCCGTGGCGGGACTCGATGCGCTCCACCAAATCTTTGTGATCCTCTTCCTTCATCGCGTACACCAGATCCACCGATGCCTGGTCGATGGCCAAGATGTCCCGAGACGCGAGGATGCCGACGTTTGGGGTGACAACCGGCGCTGCTGCGGTACCCTCACAGTCGCAGGATACCGACATGTTGCGCAGGACGTTGACAAAGGTGATGTGCTCGCCGAAGTGATCGACAACCGCCTTTGCCGACTCGGTCATCCTCTCCATGAATTCCTCGTCCGAAATGTCCCACATGTCGCTGGAGCCCGGGGTGGTGTGGATCATCGCCTTACCGATGCGGCCATCTGCGCAGCCGATGCCGATGTTTTTGTCCGATCCGCCAAAGCCGCCCTTGGCATGGCCCTTAAAGTGGGTCAGCACAAACATCGAGTCGTAGTTGAGGATATCCTTTCCCATCATCATCTCGGTGAACCACTTACCGCCCTTGACCGGCAGCGCAGCGGTACCCTCTGCATCCATGATGTCGACCGGGCAGAATGTCCAACCGTTGACCTTGAGCGTCTCCCTGTGCTGCTCGGTGGTGTAGCGTCCACCCTCATAGTAGGAGTTTGTCTCCACAATGGTGGCTCCCGGAAGGTCCTTTTCGATCAGCTCGCGAACCCACGGGCGCGGAATGATGTTCGGTCCATGCGGCTCTCCGGTGTGCAGCTTGATGGCGACCTTGCCGGTCATGTTCTGGCTGACCCGCGCGAAGATCTTGCGCAATCCTTCAGCAGAGAGATCTCTTGTAAAGTATACAACCGATTCCTCCCCCGAACGCTGTTCATAAGGGACATAGTGGTTGCCGCCTGTTCCTGCAATTGGTTTTTGATTTGACATACCGTTCTCCTCCTTTATCTTTATGGCCGCCTGCCTTTGGCACAGCAGCGGGTCTTTACTCTGTCTACCACCAGTATAAGACTTTGAGCGCACTCTAAGTCAAGGGGATCTTGCCGCAAATTTACAAAAAAGCAACAGAGCCCCCCTTTTGGCCATCGCCAAAAAGAGAAGCTCTGTGTTTTCTTTCCTATTATATATGTCAGCGGAGAAACTATTTGCTTCCACCCTTGACGCGCAGACGGCTGAGCGCGCGGGCAAGATTTGCCTGCGCGGAACGGTACTCCTGGATGCTCTTTTTCTGCAAAAGGGCTTCCTTTGCCGCATCGGCGTCGCGGCGCGCACGGTTGGCATCGATCTCTTCCGGACGCTCGATGGTATCCACCAGCACCAGCACCTCGCCGTTTTCCACCTTCACAAGGCCGTTGGAGACCGCAGCCTTGAGCGGGGACCCAGGCACCAGCTGATACTGCAAGGTGCCCGGAACGATCGCAGTGATCATATTGCTGTGTCCTGCGTGGATGCCGTACATTCCTTCCAGGGTCGGGATCACCAGCGAATAGCATTTACCCGAATAAAAGGGGTGATCCGCCGCCAGGATCTTAACCTGAAATTCCTCCATTAGTTTCTACCTCCCATGGTCTTGGCCTTTTCGATCACTTCGTCGATTGTGCCGACATTGAAGAAGGCAGCTTCAGGGTACTGATCCATCTCGCCGTCGATGATGGCCTTAAAGCCCCGCAGAGTCTCTTTGAGCGGGACGTACGCACCTGGGATGTTGGTGAATTTTTCTGCAACATGCATCGGCTGGGAGAGGAAGCGCTGTACCTTTCTGGCGCGCATAACGACCTGACGGTCCTGCTCGCTCAGCTCATCCATGCCGAGGATGGCGATGATGTCCTGCAATTCGTTGTATTTTTCCAAAATCTCCTGCACGCGGCGGGCGATCTGGTAGTGTTCCTCTCCAACCTTGCCCGGCTCAAGCAGTCGGGAGCTGGATTGCAGCGGATCTACCGCCGGATAGATGCCCTGCTCTGCAATCTTACGGCTCAATACGGTGGTCGCATCCAGGTGGGTGAAGGTGGTGGCAGTCGCCGGGTCGGTCAGGTCGTCGGCCGGAACATAGACAGCCTGTACCGAGGTGACCGATCCGTCGCGGGTGGAGGTGATGCGCTCTTGCAGTTCGCCCATCTCATTGGCCAGGGTCGGCTGATAGCCTACCGCAGATGGCATACGGCCAAGCAGGGTGGAAACCTCACTGCCGGCCTGTACAAAACGGAAGATGTTGTCGATAAACAACAGAACATCCTTGTGCTGTTCGTCGCGGAAATATTCGGCCATGGTCAGTCCTGCCAGCGCGACGCGCATGCGCACGCCAGGAGACTCGTTCATCTGTCCAAATACCAGCGCCGTTTTGTCCGAAACGCCGCTGCCCTGCATCTCTCTCCACAGGTCGTTGCCCTCACGGCTTCTTTCTCCGACGCCGGTGAAAACAGAGTAACCGTTGTGCTCCATCGCGACGTTGTGGATTAACTCCTGAATCAAGACGGTCTTGCCGACGCCTGCGCCGCCGAACAGGCCGATCTTACCGCCCTTCGGGTATGGCTCCAGCAGATCGATGACCTTGATGCCGGTTTCCAGGATCTCTCCCACCGAGCGCTGATCCGCAAATGCCGGTGGCTTGCGGTAGATGCTGTGGCGCTCGACATCCGCCGGAAGTTCTTCCCCGCCGTCGATGGCGTGGCCGAGGACGTTGAACATTCTGCCCAGCGTCTTTTCGCCCACCGGGACGGTGATGGTGGAGCCCGGCGCGCAAACCTGCATGCCGCGCGACAGGCCCTCACTTCCTGCCAACATGATGCAGCGGACGGTGTCGTGCCCGACGTGCTGGGACACCTCCATGACTCGCTCTGTTCCATTGACCGAAACGGTCATTGCTTCCCGGATCTTCGGCAGGTAGCCCGAATCAAAGTGGACGTCGACTACCGGTCCGGAAACCTGTGTAATGGTCCCATACTTCATCGTACACCTTCTCCTTTCTCTCTTTTCCTCTTCTGCGCCTTTGCCCCGGCGCTGATCTCGGTGATCTCCTGGGTGATGGCGGCCTGACGCACGCGGTTATATTGCAGGGAAAGCTGCGACAGCAGTTCCTCTGCATTCTTGTTTGCCGCGTCCATCGCCGTCATTCTGGCATTTTGCTCGCTGCAAAAGCTGTCGATCAGCGCGCTGTAGATGAATCCTGTCAGATAGCTCGGAATCAGACCGTTGAGCACCTTGGAAACAGACGGGGTAAACTCAAACGGCACTGCAATCTTCTTTTCTGATGCCGGGGTCGCAAAGTAGGTGCGGTGAAACGGCAGCAGACGGGTAGAACGCGCATTCATCACCATGCCGTTGGGCATATCGGTGTATGCTACAAAGATTTTGTTCAGCGCCCCGGAGAGGTACAGATCCAATAAATAGGAGCTGATCTCGCGGGCGCGATCGAGCGTAGGATTCTGCGCGGTGTACAGGAAGCTGTGCTCAATGGGGATTTTGTGCTGCTCAAAAAAGCGGCGGCCATATTCCCCGACGACAAAGAGCTTGGTGTCCGCGTGGGCGTCGACCAGCTTTTTGGCTTCCTTAATTACATTCTGATTATAGGCGCCCGCAAGGCCCTTGTCCGCCGTGATGACTAAACACCCATAGGTGCCGCCCACATCGTCCGCCGGGTCATAGTCCGGCGGATAAAAGTATGGGCTGTCCACGTCGTTGACGGTGCGGAACAGGCGCTTGATCTCGGTGCGCAGCGCATCAAAATAGGGGCGGGTGTTATCCAGATCGTTTCTTGCCTTGCGCAGTTTTGTCGAAGCAATCAGGTACATCGCGTTGGTGATCTTCTGCGTTTCCTTTACACTCGAGATTCTATTTTTGATTTCAGATGTGCTTGGCATGGCAGTTACCTCTTCTGTGGAACAAACCGATCCGCAACACTCTCATAAAATGCTTTGGCCATCTGCAAAACGGACTGATAGTCCTCCTTGCTCAGCGCGCCAGTCGAGTCGATCTGGGCGATGAGCGCTGCGGCGTTGTCCTGCATATACTCGAGGTACTCCTGGCGGAACTGGTCGATCTTTTCCACCGGGATCTCCTGCATGACGTGATTCAATGCTGCAATCAGCAGGAACACCTGTTCATGCTGCTGCAATGGATGGTACTGCGGCTGGCGCAGCAGGCGCATCAGGCCCTGGCCATATTGCAGCTGTTTCTTGGTGACCTCGTCCAGGTCGCTGGAGAACTGGGTAAAGACCTCCATCTCGCGGTACTGCGCCAAATCCAGGCGCAGTGCGCCGGCAGCGGTCTTCATCGCCTTGGTCTGCGCATCGCCGCCAACACGGGATACCGACAAGCCGACATTGACTGCCGGGCGCTGTCCGGCGAAGAACAGCTCGCTTTCCAGGAAGATCTGTCCATCGGTGATCGAAATGATGTTGGTTGGGATGTATGCGGAGACGTCTCCAGCCTGTGTTTCGACGATCGGGAGCGCAGTCATGCTGCCGCCGCCCTTTTCGTCGGAGAGGTGTGCCGAGCGCTCCAGCAGACGGGAATGCAGATAGAATACATCGCCCGGGTAAGCCTCACGGCCTGGGGAACGCTCCAGCAGCAAGCTCAGCGCGCGGTACGCGATGGCGTGTTTGGAAAGGTCGTCGTATACAATCAGCACATCTTTGCCCTTATACATGAAGTACTCGCCCAGCGAGCATCCCGCATACGGCGCAATGTACTGCAAGGTGGCCGAATCGCTGGCCGATGCACTGACGATGATCGAATAGTCCATCGCGCTGTGCTGCTGCAAGGTTTGTGCCAGCTGTGCAACCGAGCTTGCCTTCTGGCCGATTGCAACATAGATGCAGACCACGTCCTTGCCCTTCTGGTTTAAGATGGTGTCCAGCGCAATGGCCGTCTTGCCGGTCTGGCGGTCGCCGATGATGAGCTCACGCTGTCCGCGGCCGATCGGGAACATCGAGTCGATGGCGAGCAGTCCGGTCTCCATCGGTTGGTTGACCGGCTGGCGGTCGATGATTTCCGGAGCAGGCATTTCGATCGGGCGGTAGTCCGAGGCCTCAATCGCACCTTTTCCATCAATCGGGTTGCCCAGTGCGTCGATGATGCGGCCCAAAAAGGCGTCTCCAACCGGAATACCTGCCATCTTGCCGCTGCGGCGCACGATGGAGCCCTCGCTGACCTCCTCCGAATCGCCAAAGAGGATACATCCAATTTCGCCCGGCTTCAAATCCTGTACCATTCCCTTGATTCCGGAAGGGAACAGCAGGATCTCCCCGTATGCTGCATGCTCGAGGCCGGTGATCGTCGCAATGTTATCTCCAACTGCAACAACCTCTCCCACCTCTTCCGGGGTGACCTCCGGAGTCCAGTTCTCTACGCTTTCCTTCATCAGCGGAATGATGTCGTTGCGTGCGCCTCTAAGTTTTTCTAAGCGCTCTTTAAACTGGCGCAGTCTGCCCTCGATGGTCCAGTCGTAGATTTCGGTGCCGACCTGAAGCAAAAAGCCGTCCTGAATCTTGTCGTCCTGCTCCCATACGAGCTCAACATCGGGTCCATATGTCTTCTGCAAAAAGGCGGTCAACCGCTCGCGGTTTTTCTCGGTCGGAGCGGCGCTGCCTCTCAAAATCGCCTTAATGTTCTGGCTGTTCATGCGGCTTCTCCCCTTCCACCAAATTTAAAAACTGATCGTAGGGATCGCCCTGATCCTTGAGCACAATCTTCTCTGCCGCGCTCACTGCAAGATCGGTCAGCTCCTTGGAAGCTTTGGTCAGCATGAGCTCGTGCTCGCGGTCGGCGCTCTCTTTGGCTTTGTCGAGAATCTGCTTTGCCTGATTCTGCGCCTGCTCCACCTGCTGCTGACGCATTGCATCCAGCTGCTTTTGCGCGTCCGCCTTTTTCTTGGCAAGTTCGGCATCGATCTCGGAGAGTTTGGTCTGATAGTCCTGCTTCATCTGATCGGCCTGTTCTTTGACCTTCTCTGCCTGATCGTTAATTTCCTTATAATAGTCCTCACGCTTTTTCATAAAGTCCTTGACCGGGCGGTAAAGCAACAGGTAAAGTCCGCCGGCCAGGATGGTAAAGTTAAATAGATGCAGTAAAATTTGCTGCCAGTCGATATTCAACGGAATATTCATAGCCGCACCCGCCTTTACAATACGAAGATAATCAGGATAACGACGAGTAGGGCATAGATGATCGCGGTCTCAATAAATACAAGGTCGAGCATCAGGGTTGTACGAATTTTGCTCTCCATATCTGGCTGACGGGAGATACCCTCAGCAGCTTTACCGCCGACAATACCCATACCGATTGCACCGCCAGCCGCAGCCAATCCGATGGCAGCGCCCGCAGCGATCGCCTTTAAGCCAGTGGAGCTCTGATCCTGCTGCTGAGTCTGCGCAGCAGGCTCCTGCTCGGTGGTAGAAGCTGCAAATGCCGGAACCGCCATTGCGAGAACCAGCAGAACCATCATAGCAAATACAGAAATTTTCTTTACAATATTCATTTTACTTACCTCCAATTATTACACGTTGGCTTGCGCGGGCTGTGCCGATTTTTTCCCGCGCTTATGTTTTGGCGGCTGCGGCTCGGACATCTCGCCGTAGAACAGCGCAGTGAGCATCGTCAAGACGTAGCTCTGGATGAGCGCATGCAGCAGGGTGAACAGTACACCTACCAAAACAGGGAGCACAAAACTCAGATTGATATAGTAATATACCAGCTCGGTGACAAGCAGTCCGCTGAGCAGGGCGCCAAAGAGTCGGAAGCTCATCGAGATCAGCAGGGAGACTTCCTTTAAGGCGCTGCCAATTCCTCTGATGCCATTTCCTGCAAGAGCTCCCGAGAAGATGACACAATAGGAAAGTACACCGAGCATAATTGCCGCGTTGACGTCAGAAAGTGGCGCCGGCAGTGTGACGGACAACCCCTCCGTCGTGATTACCTGGAAGCCAAACAGCTCAAACAGGGTGCCAACAAAGATATAGACGGCTGCCGCAAAGATATATGCGCCCAGAAAACCGTTGCGCCATGGGCTGTTGGTTTTGGCCATCCCGTCAAACATGCCGACAAGCTGTTCCAGCAGCATCTGGAACTTGCCAGGAACGTACCGGAAGCGTGGAATGACAAAGATGCGGATGATCGCGGCGGCAATCAACAAGACGACCGTCACCACCATGCCGGAAATCAGCGCCGGATTGACTGTGAAGCCAAACAAGCTGATTTGATTGGTTTCATGCAGCACCGCATCGCGCATCGTTTCCTGTATGGTTTCCGCTTTTGGCCCGTCCGGCATGGTCAGAAAACTTCCGATCAAAAAGACGGCTGCAATTGCAATCCACACCACCAGAAAAACCTTTTTGTTTTTCATCGTAAATCTGTTTCCTCCTTTTTGCAAAAGAGCACTGGAATTTTTTCCCGCGCACCAGCCGCGCGGATACTACACAGCAACGAATTGGCCACCCAAATGTAGTGTAAACTACAGCGGATGGACCCACCTTCTTTCCCCCTTTCTGCCAAAAGACAGTTTGTTCAGACTTCTATTTTAAAACAATTACCGATAAAATACAAGTGATTTTTTTGGTGAATTTTTGTTCAAAATTGTGCAATTCGCTTAGCTTTGCCCTGAAATAAAGGAAAATTTCTTTTTATTCTCGTTTAATTTGCCGAATCTCTCCTTTTAGCAAAAGGCTCCTTTTTGTGTAAGCACCAAAATTTAAAGAGCTGCTCCCAATATCCACTCGCAGGCTTTGCCAAAAGCAAATTCTCCCTTTCTTTCGATGTTTTTTCCTCTCATCCTCCTGAAAAATCATTCTGGATTGCCAGATCGTTTTTGCTTTTGACGCGCGGCAATAGATAGCTTCAAAGGAAAAAAGGAGCGCCGCTCTTGCAAGAAAAACACAGGCTATGGGGCACGCTACACCGCCTGCAAAAACAGCCTCCCTCTTTTCTGGACCAATCATCCCAAAAAAAGCCGCCAAGGATTTGTACCTCGACGGCTTTTTTGCTGTTTTCCTTTTGTCTTTCACAGAATCGGTAAGCACCGATCTCCTTGCTCGTTATGTTTTACGCATACAAAGTTTTTGCGCTGCAAGTACCTTAAAGTTTTCTCTTTACAAAAGTTGTCCGTTCGATATTTGTGCTCCGTTGCGCTGCGCCGCTACACAACTGCGCCGCTGTTCAGCAAACTTGATGTGCGGCAAATGCGCGTCGGGAAAGCAGAGCTCCGACCGCAGACACAATCAGGCTGACAGGGACAGCCCAGACCGCATACAATAGCCCGCCTTCCATCTGTTCTACCGAAAGCAAAGGGTAGGCCAACACCTGATACAGTGGAAAAAGGCTCACCAAACCAAATAGAGGGCTATTTTCTGAAACTGGCAGCAAGGCCGGGAAAAGGAAGATGGCAAGCGAGGCGGCAAAGGCGGCAATCTGGTTTTTGCTTATTGCCGAGAGAAACAACGTAATGCCGGTTGTGCTCAGCGCACTGGTGAAGGCGAGCAGCAGCTGGTATTTGAGCAGCGTCCCGCAGGTGATGTTAAAAGGGACAAAACCCTCCACATAATCGATGGGAGCAAACAGGATGCTGCAATCCCAGCCCTCCGCCCCATACAAGAGCAAAGCAAAGAGAAATTGACAAGCTGTGACCAATGCCGTGGCAAAGAGAGCGGTGAGCATCCCAGCAATTATCTTTGCAAAGCTGCATCTTGTCTTCCCGTATCTGCTTGTCAGAATGATGTTGTCCACCCCTTCATACTCGCTGGAAAAGATGGGGGTTACCATGGCAATCAGGGCAAGAGAGAGAGCAACCAATCCTTTTACCATATCTTTGCTTGTCGATAGCCACCCATCAACATATCCCACCACGATTTGTTGGTCGCCAAATACATCGGCAACAGCCAATCCGTTCCAGTTGCCGTTTTGGTCGGCAAACCGCGCAAAGGCGGCCGACTGGGTAGCATTTTGATAGAGATAGATTGCGTTCATCCCCTGCAAGTCGTATGTCGGAGCAAAGTCCGCCATCATTTGCTGCACTTTCTCGTCGGTCAGCTTTCCCTGATATTTCGCAGCAACCCGCTTGTCAATCTCCACCGCCTCCTTTCCACTTCCCTGCGTGTCCCTGCCATCAAAAGCATATTTGTTTTGATAGGTGGAAAAGGCAAGCATTGCAGATAGCAGTATGACGCACAGAATCGCAGCTATTGATAGTGGTCTCATCAGTATTTTTTTGAGCTCAAAGTAAAGCAGCATCTTCATTGTTTTTGATCCCCCTTAAAATAATACAGATACAATTCTTCCAATGTAGGCCGCACCTGCACGGCATTTTTCAGCGGCGGATGTTCTGCGATAATCCGCAAAATAATCTGATCTTCGCCCCAATTTCGCAGGTTGCTGACGTTGTAGGCCGCTTCATAGTGTGCGGCGTCGCGCGACGGCACCACACATTCCCACACTTTGCCATCAATCTCCGCCGTGATTTCCTGCGGTTGACCAAAGTGCAGAAGCTGTCCGGATTTCATCATGATAATTTGCTCTGCGATAAACTCCACATCCGAAACAATGTGGGTGGAGAGGAGCACAATGCGGTCCTTTGAAAAGGCGCTGATGAGGTTGCGAAAGCGGACCCGCTCTTTTGGATCAAGACCCGCAGTCGGTTCATCTAAAATCAGGATATAGGGGTCGTTGAGCAGTGCCTGTGCAATTCCCAGGCGCTGCTTCATTCCGCCGGAAAAGGTTTTGATCTTGCAGCTGCTCTGTTGGGAGAGATCCACCTCTTCAAGCAACTCCTTGGACTTTTTGTACGCCGCCTTTTTGCCCAGCCCCTTTAAAGCAGAGACATAAAGCAGAAAGTCAAGGGCTGTGAAGTCCGGATAATATCCAAAATGTTGCGGCAGGTACCCCAAAAGCTTGCGATATCCTTCGCCGAGCAAGGCAATGTTTTTGCCGTCGAACAAAATGCTTCCCGAAGTGGGCGCTTGAAGATTGCACAGCAGGCGCATCAGCGTCGTTTTCCCGGCGCCGTTTGCCCCCAGCAAACCATAAACACCGCTGGACAGGGTGATATTCAGCCCCTGCACTGCTGTTTTGGAGCCAAATTTTTTGGTCAGCTCCACCGTCTTTAGTTCCATATAAAAGCTCCTTTCTGTACGGGAAGCAATAAAAATACTCCCCATGTGCTTGCATGGAGAGTATAAGGGGAAGATTTCTATTTTTTATCTACACAGCCGGCGATTGGAAGTAGGCGGAGACCTGAGCGCCGAAGTCGGTATTCTCCAGTTTTAAGGTGCCGCCGTGATGGGCACAGAGCAGTTTACAGATCGAAAGCCCCAATCCAAAATGCTCCGATCGATCGCTTTCCCCAGTAAAATACGGATCTGTCGCCTTTGACAGGCATTGCTTGTCAAAGCCATCCCCGTCATCCGATACCGAGAGCAGCAAGCCGCCATCCAGCAAAGAGAGGGAAAGCGTCACCGAGGTCTTCGCATATCGTACCGCGTTGGAGAGCAGGTTGTCGCACACCTGCACAACAAACGCACTGTCCAACAAAAGCGGACGGTCGGGCAATGAATTGTGCAAAGTAAGTCTCTTTCCGTTTTGTGAGCAGACAATCTTTGCGCTTTCATATAAAGATGAGGCCAGAGACTGCAAACCGACCGGCTTGCAGTGCGCCTGCGCATCTTCCATGCGCCGAAGGCTGCTCATGCTGGTTATATAGCCCTCCATGCGGGAGATGTGTTTTCCCATTGTAGCGGCAGTCTGTCTGGTTTGAGGGTCTGGACTGGCCTGCAACATCTCGTTGTAGCCCTTTAACACCGTCAATGGGGTGCGCAGATCGTGGGCAAAGGCGGCATTGAGTGCTTTTCGCTCCTCCACCTGGCGCCACATCTGAGTAAAATTGTCCGCCAGGGTCTGCCGCATCACCTCAAAGGAGGAACACAGCTGCCCCAACTCGTCGTTGCTGTTGTATGGGATCGAAAAATCCAGGTCGTTTTGCGCGATTTTTTCAGATGCCGTCCGCAGCTGGGCGAGCGGCTCTTTGAGGCGGTTGTGGTAGAAAAGCAGCGCGGCAGAAACAATTCCCACCACAGAATACACAGGAGCTGCGATGGCGGGAAGTATGTCCAGCACCGCAAGGATGCGCTGATCCTGTTGGGACAGCGGGACCGGTTCTACACCAATGTAGACACCTTCCCCCAACTGTTCTCCCTGCTGGTTTGTCAGATAGTATTTTTCACCGGACGGTGGATAGGATACCTGTATCTGTTCGGCGGCCGCCCCGCAGATCCAAGAGGTTACAGCGGAAAAAAGGAGTACCAACACAACGAACACCGCTGCATAGAGCATCAAACTCTTTCTCAACGACAGCCGGTGCACAGCAAAACCTATTTGACCCATTTGTACCCACACCCCCAAACGGTTTCGATATATAGGTGATCTGTATAGGCAGCAAGCTTGGTGCGGATTCTGCGAATGTGTTCGGCTACGACGCTGCTGTCTCCCTCACTGTCATAGCCCCAAATGTGCTCATAAATCCGTTCCTTGTCAAAAATTTGTCCTGCATTTTGAGAAAGCAACTCTACAATATCAAATTCCTTTCTTGCAAGTCCAATGCGCTTGTCGCCCACAAAGATACAGCGCTGGGAGTAGTCAACCGTTAAATCGCCCCAAAATTGGATTTTGCTTTCAAAGCTGTGCCGCGCCTCTCTGCGCAGATGGGCATGAACCCTCGCTTCCAGTTCCACCAGAGAAAAAGGCTTGACGATGTAGTCATCCGCTCCAACGGCAAACCCCTTTACCTTGTCCACATCTTCAATTCGCGCAGTCAAAAATAGAATTGGGCAGGAAACATGTACTCGAATGCGGCGGCAGACCTCCAACCCATCCATACCAGGCATATTGATGTCGAGCAGGATAATGTCCGGATGCTTTTCTACCTGTTTGAGTGCCTCTGCACCACAGTATGCAGGCAAGACACAAAAGCCCAGATTGTCAAAAAAACTTGTGAGCATGGATACAATATCCCGCTCATCATCAGCGATCAATATCTTTGGAACCACCTGAACCACCTCCTAAAAAAGGGTAGCGTAAAATTTTCAACTTTTTATCTACTGTGAAAGCGCAGCCGCATGCCTGTCCTTTGCCCTGCACGCCTCTTCCGCGCCACTCGGACTTTCTTGCAAAACCGATTCGCATGACCCCAAAGATTATGATTCCATTATACGGATCCCCCATACAGAACACAACCAGTACGTCAAAATCTCAAAAAGTTTTTTTATCTTCCAATTGCAAAGCCAAAACAGCCATCGAAAAAAACTCTTGTAAAAAGGATAAAAAAATGCAGAGCGGCTTCACCTTTTGGCTTCACCGCCCTGCGATAATTCGTTACTCTTTACGCACAGATTTTTTCCCAAGGGTTTGTTCCATTAAATGTCCTTTTGTATTTTTCGGAAAAAGATCTGCAAAATTTCCTTTTCTTCCTTATCGTTCCAAAACAGCGTCTGACAAACTTTTATTTCCTCTCCAGCGCCATCCAAAATGGGCAGCAGATCTTGTTGTGCATGATCCGCAACCAAAAGGGCCCTTTCGTTATTTGCTTTGGCTGTCAGCAGAACCATATCGGGATTTTCCAAGATACGCAATCGCTCGCATCTCTCTCCGATCGCCGGATAGAAGTCGCATAAACTTTCCCAAAGCTCGCTGCTCACGTAAATCGTTGCGTTTTGCGCCATCAATTCCTTCAAGGTTTTTGCTTTCTCATCTTTGTCCCGGCTATACAACATCACCGGTTTCTCAGAGAAAGATATTTTGCAAATTCCCAGCCATTTTTTTGAATCGTAGCCGATGTAAAGATCGCATTCGCCACTGCACAACTTATCGCGGGCCACTTCCGGCGTGAATTGCTCGATGACAATCTCCACCCCTATTGCCTGCAACGCCTCCATTCCCTGCCGCAGCGCATCTGGCAGTTCGGACAAAGCCCTCTCGCTATGTACACCCAACTGCAGGCGCTTTGCCATCTGGGCTTGCAGCACAGCACTTCGATACTCAGCCTGCAAATCCTGCGCTTTTTGGTAAAACAATTCTCCTTGCCTGGTTAAAGCCACACCACGTCCCTTTCGAGAAAAAAGCGGAAAGCCGATTTCCTTTTCAAGCGACGCAATTTGCTGGCTGATGGTGGAAGGTACAACCCCGCATTCCTGAGCGGCCTTTGTAAAACTCTTGCAGCGCACCGCGCTTAAAAAATAATCCAGTCGCTCAATTCCCATCTTGCCGCTCCATTTCTCTAATGATCTCTAATAAGCTCTCAACCAACGGATTATCCGGTTGTTTACGGTACAGTGCGCACCAGCTTCCAAAATCCCCGCCCCCCTCGATAGGGCGGCTAACCAGCTGGCCGCTGTTTTGGAACGCTCCTTGCGGAGCAATGGTAATTCCAACCCCACTTTCCAGCATTAAAAACATACTGCTCATGTCCTGTGCTAAGATTTTTTTTCCTATTATAATCTCTATTTCCTTCATTTGCGCAAGATAGGACGTCGAAAAGTCCTTTCCGCATGAACAGATGGGCACAATGATTCTCTCCCGCGCAAGCTGTTCTCGGGTAATCACAGGCAACACCGCCAAAGGGTGATTTTTCGAAAGCAAAACAACCGCGCGCCGGGTCAACAGCTTTTCTCTGCAAATTTCCTCGTCCTGCTGTTCTTCCTCGGCCCATGTCAAGATCAAATCACACCGGTCTTGGATGAGCATCTTTTGCGCAGAAAAAGCAGATGCGGTGCGAAACTCCACCTTTACATCCGATACCCTCCGGCGAAGGCGCTGAACTGCCAACGCGAGCATCTGCGAAAGGCTGTAATTGTGGATGCCAATCACCAGACTCTTTTCTCCCGCCTCATTGCGGACCTCTTGAATGCTGTTTTCATAGTTTTCTATAAATTGAGCGATCTTGCGATAGAACACCTCTCCCGCCGTTGTCATGCGGATACCCCGAGAACCGCGCACAAAGAGGGAAACACCTAGTTCCTTTTCCAGGGAGCTGATCTGCTCACTGATGGCCGGTTGTGCGATGTGACATTCCTGCGCAGCTCGGGTGAAATTGAGATTGCGGGCAACGCTGAGAAAATAGTATAGCTTTTCTATCTTCAAAAAACCATCCTCCAGATTTCCTTCCTTTTTCATAAGAATATCTTATCACGCCTGTGGCAAAGACTCCAATTCCTTTTTTCGATAAAAATCTAACAAAAGATTTAAAAAATCAATTTGTACGACAAAGTCCGTCTTTCACTCTTTCTTCTTAAAAGTATTTAATTCATTTGTTTTTTTCTATCTGTAAATGATTTATTCATAAAATTCATCTATTATTCGATTCTTTTCCCGTATATCTGCATAAAAAACCCAGAGATTTTTTGTCACTTTATTACTTCGTTCGAAAAAACCTATAAAGTGTTTAAAAAATACTATTTCCAAATTTCGAAGCTTTGTATTATACTATTTTTGCAATTTAGGGAATGTATTTTGTACGAAACGACCAAAACTTCCCGCAACCATATCGTTTTTGAAAAGAAAGAGAGTGTGATCTGTCCATGGCTAGCCAAGCCTCCTCTTCTTTGAAGGAGCCAAAACAGATGGAACAGCTGAACCGCCAGCAGCTTCAGGAATTGGAAGAAAAGGAGAAAACTCCCTTCCAAAAATTTCTGGATTTTGTGATTGTTCTCTTCCCGATTGTCTGTGGAATAATCGCGATTGCAGAGTATCAGTTGGTCCCAAATTCCTCCAACAACAGCAAACCTTATACCTATCTGTATCTGCTGATTATCTTGATCGTGCTGTACACCATCCGCGCACTGATCGCACTGGTGCAGTACGCCAGAAACGAAAAGCAGTTTTTCCAAAAGGTACGATATAAGGCTCCTCTGCACGCAGCGTTCTTTCTGTTGCTCACCGCTTATGACTACCTCACATTAAAGGCCGGCGTTCTGTATCAGCCATTTGTACCGTGCTTGAACAGCATCATCAACATTGCGTGGGAAGATCGCGAAATGCTCATTATCAGCACGCTGTATACCCTTCGCCTGCTCTTTCTGGGCTATTTCATCGGCGTCATCCTCGGCCTCATCACCGGCATTACCTGCGGCTACAGCAGAAAGGTCCGTTACTGGATTGATCCTATTATCAAGTTTTTAGGTCCTATCCCGACTTCCACCTGGATTCCAATCATCATGGTCATTGCGTCCTCCCTGTTTGGTGGCTCGGTCTTTATCATCGCACTCGGCTCCTGGTTTGCCGTCACCGTTGCCTCGATGACCGGTATTGCCAACGTGGACAAGGACTACTTTGAAGCCGCCCGCACCTTGGGTGCAAACGAGCAGCAGCTTGTCTTCCGTGTAGCTATCCCACATGCAATGCCGAGCATTTTGCAGGGCATGACACAGGCTATGAGCTCCGCCTGCACCGCCATCATGATCGCCGAGATGATGGGTTCTAAGGCAGGTCTTGGCTGGTACATGACCTGGGCAAAATCCTGGGCCGCCTACAACAAAATGTTTGCTGCCCTGTTCGTCATCTGCTTTATCTTTACCATTGTGACTAAGGCGTTGAATTTGATTAAAAACCGCGTACTTCGTTGGCAGATTGGAGTTGTGAAATAAATGGCAGAATCCGTTGTACTGAAACTGGACAATGTTTCCAAGAGCTTTGCCAAGGTAGAAAAGGACGAGATCACCCACGCCTTGAGCAACATCAGTTTGCAAATGCAGAGCGGCGAGTTCATCAGCTTGGTCGGAACCTCCGGCTGCGGCAAATCGACCATTTTGCGCCTGATTGCCGGGCTGATTACCCCCACTATGGGCACCCTCTCTGTAAACGACCGGGAAATCACCGGTCCGGACCCGGAGCGCGGAATGGTGTTCCAGCGTCCAACCCTCTTCCCCTGGTTGACGGTAGAAAAGAATATTGCCTTCAGCTTGAAGATGCAGAACAAATTAAAGGGCAACGAGGAGCGCGTCGACCGGATGCTCGACTTAATCGGACTCAAAGACTTTAAGGACGACTATCCGGGACAGCTCTCCGGCGGTATGGCGCAGCGTGTTGCACTGGTGCGCACCCTGATTAACGAGCCGCCAATCCTGCTGCTCGATGAGCCGCTCGGCGCTCTGGACGCATTCACCCGCATGAACATGCAGGATGAAATTCTCTCCGCCTGGAGAGGCCGCAACCAGCTTGCTGTCATGGTCACCCACGACGTCGACGAGGCCATCTACATGGGGACCCGCGTCATCGTCATGGAGCCAAGCCCCGGCCGCATCAAGGCAGATATCAAAATCCATTTGGATTATCCCCGCAATCGAAGCAGTGCGCAGTTTATTGAGTATCGAAACCAGATTCTGGAGATGCTCAACTACGGCGTCAAGGAGTAATCCAGCAACGATTGTGGCTATAATAAAATTTTATACTATTATACAAAGGAGAAAAGGATCCAATGAACAAGTTCAGAAAACTCATTTGTGTCCTGCTGGCATCCGCAATGATGCTTTCTATGGCAGCTTGCGGTGACAATCAGGCTTCCACCGAAGCCAACACCACCGAGCAGACAGAAACTGAGACTTCTGCGGAAGGCACTACCGCTGAAGCTCCTGCGGACGACCCGGACCGTCCGGAAGCTGTTTCTGCCGAAGATTGGGAGGCTATGAAGAAAGAGCCTGCTTTCGGCACCGAGCTGACCTACATCTACAACGGCGGCAACTGCGTTTCTGCCAAATACATGGCAGATGTCCTGGGCTACTATGAGGAATACGGCATCAACGCCAACATTGTACAGGGCGACTCCACCTATATGGCAGTCGGCACCGGCCAAGCGATGTGGGGCATCGACCACATTGCAACAATGTTAGTTCCGATCACCAACGATGTAGGTTACACCTTCGTTGCTGGCGCCCACATTGGATGCAAGACCATCTTTGTCCTCAATGACAGCGACATCCAGTCCGTTCAGGACCTCAAAGGCAAGACCGTTGCCATCCACGACGGCATCGGCAACTCCGACCACAACATCGTTGCTCGCCTGCTGGATGAGTACGGTGTAGACCCGAACAACGACATCGAGCTGCTCAACGTAGAAACCTCTGCAACCATCGCAGCGATGGAGAACGGCGAAGTTGATGCCGCAATCTTCAGCGATATCTGGGCTTATGACATGGTACAGGACGGCACCCTGCGTCCGATCATCTCTCTGACCACCGATCCTGCTTTCCAGGACGAGCCTTGCTGCGTTGTTGCGATGAACAACAAATTCATCGAGGAAAACCCTGTTCACGCAAAATATGTCACCATGGCAATCAAACGTGCTGGCATGTACAACCGCCTGAATGCTGAGGATGCTGTCAACTTCATGATCGACGACGGCAAACTCTCCGGCACCTTCGAGAAGAACATCGCGTGCTGGAACTCCCTGCATTTCGGTCTGTCCGACGCCTTCACCGAGAGAGCGCTGCGGGAAATCACCGAAGACTACCTGCGTCTGGGCCTCATCACCAACACCGACCTGACCGTCGACGAGATCATGGAAAAAGCATGGACTCCAATCTGCCCGGATGAGATCATCCCCGACTACTCTGTAGGCGACCCAGTAGAGGCTGAAGGCTGCACTGTTCCGATTGTACAGGCTGCTGACGCTGTATCCGACACCATGCTGTGGGGCGAAGAGCGCACCGTTGAGCTGGCTGGCACCGTTGCAGACGCTGCTTCTGCCGACGCTTCCACCGACACCGCTTCCTCCGACCACATGAACTCCTACGAGGCTTCCACCTCCGGTCAGTGGGACAAGATGTTTGTTCCGCTGAGCATGGATGGCCGCGCTGAGGAAATCGGCGACCTGGCACCAACTGCTGAAGAGCAGGCTGCTATGGAGCAGGAACCAGCTTACGGCGATCCGATCATCTACTACATGGCAGATGGCTGCACCGCTGGCCCAACTGTTGCAGATTACCTGGGCTACTATGAAGAGGCTGGCCTGACCGCAGAGGGCTTTAAAGGTTCCTCCTACACCGAGGCACTGGGCACCAATCAGGCACAGGTTGCTGTTGGACACATCGCTACCATGCTGGTGCCGATCACCAACGATGTCGATCTGACCTTCGTTGGCGGCGCACATATCGGATGCAAATCCCTGTATGTACTGGCTGACAGCGAGTACAACACCACCGAGGACCTGAAAGGCACCTCCATCTCCGTTCCAAACGGCATCGGCGCATCGGACTACAACATCACCTGCCTGCTGCTGGATGCAGACGGCATCAACCCACAGACCGACGTCAACCTGATGCAGGTCAGCACCGACGCTTGTGTCGCTTCGATGGAAAATGGTGAGATCTCCGCTGCACTGCTCTCCGATACCTTTGCTTACAACATGGTCAAGGAAGGCAAACTCAAATGCATCCGTTCCCTGTTGGACGAGGACTTCGCTGACGAGCCATGCTGCGTAATCGCAATGAACGCCACCTTCGTAAAGGAAAACCCAACCATCTCCAAGAAGGTTGTACAGGCTGTTCAGAAAGCACATCAGTGGATGCGCGAGAACCCAGAAGAGGCTACTCAGGCTCTGATCGACGAGGGCTGGAACAGCGGTGATCTGGAAATGAACACCATGCTCAACAACTCCCTGCAGTTCGGTCTGGATGAGGGCTTCACCGAGACCTCTCTGGAAACCGTCGTTGAGAAATATATCCGTCTTGGCCTGATTACCTCTACCGACGATGTAAACGCCGTTATGGAAAAGGCTTGGACCCCTGTTCTCGACGTTGTAAAGTAACATTTGAAGAAACCCCTTTATCGGCCTCTGTATAAAACAGAGGCCGATTTTTTTGCCCCTTCTTCCCCACTCACACGCTTGTTTTAAAGAACTCTCTGCGTAACTTCCTGCTTTTTTTAGCTTTCTGCCTTTCCCGTTCTCTTTGCTCTCAAAACCTTCCTCCAGTACAAGAAAACAACCGCAACAAAAATCGCACAGGAAAATTCCTGTGCGATTTTTGCTGCTCTTATTTCTCTTTTCCGTATTAAGATTTGGTCACCGGACGCACCGTATCGGTCTTTAAGATCTCAATGGTGAGGGTTCGGGTGCCTTTTTTTCCGAAAAATGCCGTGAAGGTGCCGCGCTCTCGATTGACGCCGACCACCTGGCCGCGCCCAAAATTTTTGTGCTCGATCATCAGTCCCGGATACAGCCGCAGCTCCCCCGATTGCAGGATGTTTTCCGCTGTATGTCTGCCGTTCTCCTTCTGAGCAGGCTCACGCAAGCGGTTTAAAAAGCGCGACGGCACAGCGGGAGTATTGGCGGAAAAGCTCGCATAGGGGATGACGAGCCGCCTGCGTGCACGGGTACACGCGACATAGAACAGCCGCGCCTCCTCCTCCATCTCCTCTTCCATCCCCATCTTCCACTTCTCCACCGCCGAGTGGGCCGGGAAGATGTCGTCCATGCAGTCCAGCAACACCACCGTATCAAACTCCAGGCCCTTGGCTGAATGGGCCGTCGTCAATGTCAACCTCGCCTGCGGGCGCTGTGCGTGCTGCACCACAATCTCGTCCAACTCGTCGATGCGGTCCAAAAACTCCTCCACACTGCGCACCCTGGACGCGAGGCTGGTCAAAATGTTGAGCTTTTGCGCCTGCATCGAGTAGCCTGCACCGCTGGTAAATTCCAGATACCCCAGATAGCCGATTTGGTACAGGATGCAGTCCATCGCCTTGACCGGGTCCATTTCGCGCAGCTTTTCGATCATCATGGCAATGTAGCGGATTTTGCCGGTGTTCTGGTTTTCATCGCACAGGGCGATCATCCGGTCAAAGTAGCTCTCCCCCGCCAGCAGCCTTCCTTGCGGCATCCGGTTGAGCATATTGCGCTTTAGGCTGGAGGCGGTCTTATAAAAGATGCGCGAAAAGGCATTGAAGTCGCTCGGATCAAAACTCAATGAGAAAAACGCGAGCACATCGGACACCACATAGTTTTGCTTGAGCCGCGCCTTGTGCTCCTTGATGTAGAAATCCACGTCGTTGCGATCCAGGATGTCCGCCATCGGCACCGCAGACAGATTGTTGCGGTAGATGATGGCGGTGGTGCCCGGTTCGTTGAGGTACGCCTCGATCGCTGCCCGGTACTGGTCAGAAAAGTCGTGGAGCTTCTGAAAGGCGATCTCCTCCCCTTTCGGATTGCTGGTATACATCTTTTTGGGGTAGCGCTGCTTGTTTTGGGAGATAAAGAGATTTGCGTGCTGTACAATCTCCTGTGTGGAGCGGAAATTTTGCTCCATCTTGAGCACCTTGGCCTGTGGATAGAGCTTGGGAAACTCCAGCAGATTTTCCGGGCAGGCGCCGCGGAAGCGGTAGATGCTCTGGTCCTCATCCCCCACCAAAAAGAGGTTTTGTTCCCTCTTCGCCAGCAGTCGGACAACCGCATGCTGCAACTTGGAGGTGTCCTGCGCCTCATCGACACACAGGTAGCGGTAGCGGTCCTGATAGCTGGAAAGGATATCGGGATACCGCTTGAGAATGGTGTAGGTATAGCTGAGCATATCGTCGAAGTCCATCAGGCCGTTTTCCCTCTTCCAGGAGCTGTACGCCTGATAGAGGTCCCATAGATTGCGGATCTGGGTTTCCAGCACCCGCTCCTCGGGCGGAAGGTGCTCGTTGGATTCGATCTGTTCCCGCGTCAGCATCATATTCTTGATAAAGCTGAGGTTGGAGATCAATTCCTCCTCCAAATCCTCAGAGAGAAACTCCTGATTGATCCGCTGATAGAGCTCCCGCAAAGCCGCACTGCGTTCGCGGGGTTCGATCAGGCGCGGAGCCACCCCTCCGGTGGCCCTGCAATAGCTGCCCACCACCTGATTGCAGAAGGAATGGATGGTACAAAACAGCGGGATCTCCCCACCAAGCTCCCCAAACAGCCCCTCATAGCGGCGGCGCATGTCCCGCGCGCCCGCCTTCGAGAAGGTGATGGTGAGGATGCTTTCGGGGGAGATTCCCTTGTGATAGATCATATTGGCTATTCGGGTGACCATCACGGTCGTCTTGCCGGCGCCGGGAACAGCCAGCAGCAGCACCGGACCCTCGATGGTGTCGATGGCCTGGCGCTGCTGTTGGGTAAAGGTCAACCCAAATCGTTCATGCAGATATTCAAAGACCGATTGCATGCCGCTACACGTTCTCCTCTCCATCATCCGCATGCTGTGGATCGGTATAGGCGGTCTGCTGCTCCGGGGTCTCGGGGTGCTTGCCGTCCAGGTCGCAGACCTCTACACAGGAACGTGGCGCCACGCTGTCGGTGCTGTAATCCACCTTCTGGAAAATGGGACATTCCTCGGAGGCATAGTCCGGTGTCTGGGTTTTGAGCCCCTTCTTTCTGAGCAGGTATTCCGCCGTATTGCGGATCAGCGCATAGATGACCGCGAAGGTCGGCACGCCGATGAGCATTCCGACAAAGCCGAACAGTCCGCCAAAGAAGGTGACGGCAAACAGCACCCAAAAGGCCGACAGGCCGGTCGAATCGCCCAGGATCTTGGGTCCGATGACATTTCCGTCCAGCTGTTGCAGGATGAGGATAAACGCTGCAAAGATCAGCGACTTGATCGGGTCGTCGATCATAATGATGAAAACGCTGGGAATGGCTCCGATGAAGGGGCCAAAGTACGGGATGACGTTGGTGACGCCGACGATAAAGCTGACCAGCACGGTATAGGGCATCTGCAAAACACTGCAACCGATGAAGCAGAGCGCACCGATGATGGCTGAGTCGACAATCTTACCGGAGATAAAGCCGCAGAAAATGCTGTTGCTGTCGTGGGTGAGGTTGAGCACTGCCTGGGCCACCCTGCGCGGCAAAAAGGCAAACATCAGCTTTTTCACCTGCGCATAGAACACCTCTTTGGAGAGCAGCAGATAGACGGCGATGATGATGCCGACCACCACATTGAGCAGGCCGCTGGTGATGCGCACGACCCCTCCGAAGAGGTTGGGCAGCACCTGGGTTAAAAAGGTATAGCTGCGGGTGGCCAGACGCTGCAGGGCCATCGACGGATCGGAGAGGTCGATGCCGAGCAGACCGGAAATATCGACGATCATCTCGTTGGTCCCATACTGTTCCAAAAAGTCGTTGAGCATGAGCTGTGCGCGCGGCAAAAAGGCATAGATGGACTGGGCAAGGCTGTTGATGCTCTCCCAGATCTGCGGGATCAGGATGGCCAAAAAGATGGCGACCACCGCTCCGCCAAACAAGAATGCTGTAAAGACGCCCAAGGCCCGGCGCGCCCTCTTGGAGACGCGGTTGCCGAACAACTTTGGAAAGACGCGCTTTTCCAGCCAGTTGAGCACTGGGTTTAGAATATATGCCAGCGCAGCGCCGTAGATAAAGGGCATCATCAGGCTCACAAAGGTCCCGATCACCCGGCTGACCGTGCTGTGTTCGATAATCAGATAGAACAGACCGATCGCCGCCGCAATCACCAAAAAAGCATAGATTGCGATGGTGGTGTACTTTTTGTTGGTTTGCAGTTTCACTTTAACCCACTCCCATCTTTCACTTTGATTTTCCGCAGTGTCCTTTCCCCGCTAAAGGAATTTGCCTCCCTCTCTCAAAGGATTGGCAGCTCTTCTCCCCTTTTATTGCTCCTCTTCCGACAGTTCCAGCCACTCCTCACCGTACGCTTCGTTGTCGTTTTTGAGCTGCTCAATCTGCTCGCAGATTTCCTGCACCTTCTGATAATCCGCAGCGATCTGCGGCTCACCCATCTTTGCGCTGAGCTCTGCAATGGTCTGCTCGTTTTCCTCCATCTTCTGCTCCAGCAGTGCCATCCGCTTCTTCACCGCTACCTGCCGGGCGCGATCTGCCTTGGTGCGGTAAAATTTCTGGGTCGCCTGCTTCTTTTCCAAAGAGGGCTGTTCTTTGACGACCTGCGGCTCCACCTTGTGTTCGACATAATAGTCGTACCTGCCTTCATAGATTTCATAGCCGGTTGGCGTCATCTCAATAATCTTTGTCGGGATGCGGTTGAGCAGATAGCGGTCGTGGGAGACCATCAGGATGGTTCCGTCAAACGCCTCCAGCGCATCCTCCAGCATTTCTTTGCTGCCGATGTCCAGATGGTTGGTCGGCTCATCCAGAATCAGCACGTTTCCGCGCTCCAGCATCATCACCGCAAAAGCCACCTTTGCGCGCTCTCCGCCAGAAAGGCTGCCGACCTTTTTGTACACATCGTCGCCCGACAGCAGAACACGTCCAAGAATGTTTCGCACCTCCACCTCGTACATGTTGGGAAACCGGTCCCAAATCTCGTCGATGGCGGTCTTGTCTGGGTGCAGTTGGCGGTTCTCCTGTTCATAATAGGAAATCTTGACCTTCTGGCCCCACTCATAGTGTCCTGCTTCCAGCGGGATGATATTCTGTATCGCCTTGAGCAGCGAAGATTTTCCGACGCCGTTCTGGCCGATGATCGCAATCTTTTCCCCGCGCATGATGTCCAGCTTCATGTTGCGGCAGAGCACCTTGCGGTTCTCTCCCTCTCCCACAGCGACGCTCATCCCTTCGCCGTGAAAGACGTCCTTTACCGGAGGCTCGTCGTAGGAAAACCCAAACACCGCCTTCTTTTCCCAGATGACCGGCTTTTCTATGCGGTCCATCCGCTCCAAAGCAGCCAATCGGGATTTTGCGCTCTTGGAGGTGGAGGCGCGCACAATGTTTTTTGCGACATATTCCTCCATCGACTTGATCTGTTCCTGTTGCAGTTCGTACTCCTTGAGCTGCCGGTCAACCCGTTCCTTTTTCTGCACCACATAGGAGGAATAGTTTCCTCGGTAGGTGGTGAGCACCGTGCGCTCAAGCTCCCAGATGTGATCGACCAGACGATTTAAAAAGTAGCGGTCGTGGGAGACAACCAACAGCGCGCCCTTATAGGAAGCCAGATAGTCCTCCAACCAGTTGAGGGTCTTAAAGTCCAGATGGTTGGTCGGCTCGTCCAAAATCAGCAGGTCCGGTTCCAGCAAAAGCAGCCTTGCAGTGGCAAGTCTGGTTTTTTCGCCGCCGGAGAGGTTGTCGGTGACGATGTTGCGGTCATAGCCTCCGAATCCCATGCCGTTTAGCACCGTATTGATCTTGACCTCTATCTGATAGCCGTCGCGCGCCTCGAAGCGGGCAAGTTTTTGCTGATACTCCGCACAGATGCGCTCATACTCCTGGGGATTGTCGTGAACCTGCGCCATCTGCTTTTGCAAAGAATCGACCTGCTGTCCCAGGGCGATCAGGTCGGCAAATACCGCTTCCATCTCCTGCTGAATCGTTTTGCCGTTGGAAAGCCCGCTGTTCTGGTGCAGGTAGCCGATGACCTTGCCGTTGGTGAGATTGACCGACCCTTCCTCATAGTCCAGCTCACCGGTGAGCACATTGAGAAGGGTGGTTTTGCCCTCGCCGTTTGCCCCGACAAGGCCGATGCGATCCTTTTCGTTGATCGACGCTGTGACGTCCCGCAGGATGCAGTCTGCGCCGTAATATTTAAAAACATGTTCTAGGGAAACAATCATGGTATAACCTCTGTCTTTTCATAGTAGTCTTTGTAGAATCCACCATCTTATATCATAACACACCGTTTGGTTTGTCTCAATATATAAATAGAAAATTTTCGGTGATGGTTTTCCCCATTTTGTGCGCTTTCATCCCCACTTCTAAAGAGGGACATAAAAAAGAGTACCATCAAAAATAAGGATTTGCAAACTGCAAAAATTGTAGTATAATAGAACCGTCTATTTTTGTGCTTTGGGAGGTTGCCTATGCTCTTTATCAACGCTTTCCTTGTCACGATGGAACCTACCCCGGAAGGGTTCCTCTCCATCCCCGACGCCTTTCTCCTCACCGAGGGAGACAAGATTGCCGCGCTGGGTCCAATGAGCCAGTGCCCCGACCGCAGCGCCTTTCCGGCTCAAGAGGTGATGGATCTCGCCGGGAAGAAGGTCTACCCCGGATTTATCGACGCCCACTGCCACATGGGCCTTGCCGAGGAAGGGCTTAACTTTGAGGGCGACGACCTCAACGAGATGACCGACCCTGTCACCCCGCATTTGCGCGGCATCGACGCCATCAACCCGCTCAACAAGAGCTTTTCCGAAGCGGTCGATGCTGCCGTCACCACCGTCGTCACCGGTCCGGGCAGCGCCAACGCCATCGGCGGCCAGTTTTGTGCCATCAAGACCTTCGGCCACAACGTAGACAAAATGGTGATCCAAGAACCGGTCGCCATGAAGTTTGCGCTGGGAGAAAACCCGAAGGGCTGCTACAACGACAAATCCGAGACGCCGATGACCCGCATGGCAACCGCCGCCCTGATTCGCGAACAGCTCGCCAAAGCGGTGCGCTACCACGAGGACTGCTGCAAAGCACAGGAAGATGAGGACACCGATCCGCCCGATTTTGACGCCAAATGTGAAGCGCTGCTCCCCGTTGTCTCGGGGGAGCTCAAAGCCCATTTCCACTGCCACCGCGCCGATGACATCTTCACCGCCATCCGCATTGCCCGGGAATTTGACCTCGATTTTGTGCTGGTACACTGCACCGAGGGTCACCTGATTGCAGAGGATCTGGCGCAGGAAGGGGTTTGCGCCATCACCGGCCCGCTGTTGACTACCCGCTCCAAGCCGGAGCTTGCCAACGCCACCGACCAAAATCCGGGCATCCTTTCTCACCACGGCGTCAAGACTGCCATCTGCACCGACTACAACGTCATGCCCATCGGCATGCTGCCCATCTGCGCGGGTGTGGCGGTGCGCGAAGGGATGGACTATATGCAGGCGCTGGCCGCCATCACCATCCACCCAGCTGAGATCGTGGGCATCGCCGACCGTGTCGGTTCGCTCAAAGTGGGCAAGGACGCAGACTTCTCTGTCTTTGCGGAGGACCCGCTCACCATCGCAGCCAAGCCAAAGCTCGTCGTTATCAACGGTAAAATTGTAAGGGGGTAGAACCATGAGGACCATCACATCCGAAACCATCGTGCGCACGGTGAAGAATTTGTGCCTGCGCGCAAACAAATTCCTGCCATCGGACATCAAACTAACCCTGGACACCGCCTATGAATATGAGATTTCTCCCAACGGCAAACGCGCCATCAACGGCATCATCGAGAACTACAAGGTTGCCCAGCATTCCAGCCTCCCCATCTGCCAGGACACCGGCATGGTCGTCGTCTTTGCCGACATCGGCCAGGACGTGCACATTGCAGGCGAGCTGTTTGAGGAGGCGGTCAACGAGGGAGTCCGCCAGGCCTACACCGAGGGCAATCTGCGCAAATCGGTGGTCTACGACCCGCTCAACCGCGTCAACTCCGAGGACAACACCCCTGCCATCATCCATGTGCGGCTGGTGCAGGGAAACAGCATCTCGCTGACGGTGGTTCCGCAGGGAGCAGGCGGAGAAAATGCCAGCACGCTGCGGATGTTCCACCCGAGTGCGACCCGGGAGGAGATCATCCAGCACGTTGTCAGCTGTGTACAGCAGAACGACGGGCGTTCCTGCACCCCGCTGATTGTCGGCGTCGGCATCGGCGGCGACAGCGAGATGTGCACCATGCTTGCAAAGAAGGCGCTGTGCCGGGACCTGTTCACCTACAATCATAAGCTGCTCTACACCGACATGGAGAGTGAGATTCTCGACCGGATCAATCGCTTAGGTATCGGTCCAGAGAATATGGGCGGCACGGTGACGGCGCTGGCGGTCAACATTTTGACCTATCCGACCCACGTCTCCTGTCTGCCGGTTGCTGTCAGCCTCGGCTGCCACGCCACCCGCCATGCAACGGAAGTGATTTAAGCGCATAAAAAAAGGAGCCTTGCAAGGCTCCTTTTTTTGTTGGATTTATGCGTTGTAAAGCTCGCACAGCTTCTCCATCGGCCAGTAGGCTTTAAGCGGTTGTTTTGGTTGCGCTTTCCCTGCGGGGATTGCGATGCGATGGCCGTTCCACTGCAAGGTGACGGGGACATTTTCCACCCGCAATGTTTCCATTGCACTGGCCGGCATATAGGATATATTGGATGGGATATAGATGCGCAGACTACCTGCTTTTTTATAGAGGCGAACGTCCAATTTCACCTTTTGCCAGAAGTTGTACAGTTCCACCGCCTGCTTGTCCGCTGGGTCCGGCTTCTCAGACTCATAGTTGATTGGTGTGCCGGGAGTTACAGCGGAGCCAGACGGATCAGTTGTGGATGGAGTTACCGAATCGGTTGGCGGAGGGGTTACACTGTCGTCGTTGATGACGGTAAGACTTAGAGCATTAGGCAACGATTCCGAATATTCTTCTATCGGTTCCTCATCATAGTATTTGCTATTTCCCGCATTATCTACTATAGTGATACTGCTTAATACATAAGTTCCACTCGGTAAATATGGAGACAGTCTAAGTTCGGCTGCATATGGATTTTCTTGTGTGCTGAAATCCGTTGAGATATAATTATCTTCTGTTCCCTCTTTTCGAAACACAGCACTAAAAAAACTAATCCCTGATACATCGTCCTCTGCTTCAATTGTTATAGCAGTTGTCTCCCCTGCTTTAAGCTCTGTCTTTTCTGCACTAATTTTGCTGATTGTTGGAGCTACTGCATCTTCCTCCTTTTCATTCTTTATCTCTAGTGTTAGCTGATTGGGCAATTTTTCGCTATATTCTTCGTTTGGCTCCTCATCATAGTATTTGCTATTTCCTGCATTATCTACTATAGTGATACTACTCAATACATAAGTTCCACTCGGTAAATATGGAGACAGTCTAAGTTCGGCTGCATATGGATTTTCTTGTGTGCTGAAATCCGTTGAGATATAATTATCTTCTGTTCCCTCTTTTCGAAACACAGCACTAAAAAAACTAATCCCTGATACATCGTCCTCTGCTTCAATTGTTATAGCAGTTGTCTCCCCTGCTTTAAGCTCTGTCTTTTCTGCACTAATTTTGCTGATTGTTGGAGCTACTGCATCTTCCTCCTTTTCATTCTTTATCTCTAGTGTTAGCTGATTGGGCAATTTTTCGCTATATTCTTCGTTTGGCTCCTCATCATAGTATTTGCTATTTCCTGCATTATCTACTATAGTGATACTACTCAATACATAAGTTCCACTCGGTAAATATGGAGACAGTCTAAGTTCGGCTGCATATGGATTTTCTTGTGTGCTGAAATCCGTTGAGATATAATTATCTTCTGTTCCCTCTTTTCGAAACACAGCACTAAAAAAACTAATCCCTGATACATCGTCCTCTGCTTCAATTAGGACTGTTGCACTTTCTCCTGCTTTTAATTCTGATTCATCAATTGAAATCTTACTGATTGTCGGCGCCGTTACATCCACCACATACGGCTGAATCAATCCAGAAGGATCCACCCCTGTATCAATTTTTTCTGCATACGCCCCGAGCGGCATGCTCAGCACCATCGCGGCTGCAAGCAGCATCGCCAGGGTCTGCTTCTTTTTCATTGCATTTACCTCCTGTTTTCACAAAAACGTATAAATCCTTCAATGGGTTCTATACTTTTATTTATAGTTGCATTATCATTATAGTACACTTTTTCTATCTTTTCAAGTACTTTAGGATTTTTATTTGGTGTTCCCTCTTGTTTTTTTTCGCTACTCTTTAGAGGGGTGGTTTTATGTTGCAAATTAATTATGCTGCACTAGGCAAACGCATCGCCAGCCTTCGGCGAAAAAAAGGATTCACACAGGAACAGCTGGCAGAAATGGCTGAACTTTCAATTGTCTACATCTCCCACATCGAAAATTCCCGCTCGATTCCCAGCCTGGAAACGGTGATGAAGCTGTGCGCCGCGTTGGAGATCACTCCCAACGAGCTGCTGCTGGGCACCAGCCAGAACATGACCGACTACCTGCAAACCGAGGTGCAGCAGAAGCTGATGCTCTGCACGCCCTCGGAGCGGCGGCTGGTGGACCGCTTCATCGACCTGCTGCTGGACGAACGCAATCACAGGCAATAAAAAAAGCACGGTTGCCCGTGCCTTTTTTATTGCCTGTTTTTATGCCAAGGTTACCTTGTGGAAAACTTTTTTGCCCTTCTTGACGATCATCTCGCCCTGGGCAAGCTCCTCTTTGGTGATGGCTGCATCAAAGGCGGTGACCTTCTCGTCGTTGATCGAGATGCCGCCCTGTTTGATCAGGCGCTTTGCCTCCGCCTTGGAAGGTGCAAGCTCTGTCTTTACCAGCAGATCGGCAACCGAAATCGAACCGTTTTCGTCGAAGTCTGCTGCGCTCAGTGCGGTGGACGGCATATTCTCTGCATTGCCGCCGGCAGCAAACAGCGCTTTGGAGGCATCCAGCGCCTTCTGCGCCTCCTCCTCGCCGTGTACCATCGCGGTGAGCTCAAAGGCCAGTTTCTCTTTGGCGACGTTGAGCTGTGCGCCCTCCCAGCTCTCCATCGCCTCGATCTCCTCGATCGGAATGAAGGTCAGCATCTTCAGGCACTTGATGACATCCGCGTCACCGACATTTCTCCAGTACTGGAAAAACTCGTACGGAGTCGTCTTGTTGGCATCCAGCCATACCGCGTTGCCGGCAGTCTTGCCCATCTTCTTGCCCTGGGAATCGGTGAGCAGGGTGATGGTCATGGCATAGGCGTCCTTGCCCAGCTTGCGGCGGATCAGCTCGGTGCCGCCGAGCATATTGCTCCACTGGTCGTCGCCGCCAAACTGCATATTGCAGCCGTAGTGCTGGAACATGTAGTAGAAGTCGTAGCTCTGCATAATCATGTAGTTGAACTCGAGGAAGCTGAGGCCCCTCTCCATGCGCTGCTTGTAGCACTCCGCTGTCAGCATGCGGTTGACGCTGAAGCATGCGCCCACCTCGCGCAGCAGGTCAACATAGTTGAGGTTGAGCAGCCAATCGGCATTGTTGAGCATCATCGCCTTGCCCTCGCCGAACTCGATGAAGCGCTCCATCTGGCGTTTGAAGCACTCGGCATTGTGGTTGATGTCCTCTTTGGTCAGCATCTTGCGCATGTCGGTGCGGCCGGATGGGTCGCCGATCATGGTGGTGCCGCCGCCGATCAGCGCAATCGGGCGGTTGCCTGCCTGCTGCAGGCGCTTCATCAGGGTCAGCGCCATAAAATGTCCCGCTGTCAGGCTGTCTGCGGTGCAGTCAAAGCCGATGTAGAAGGTCGCTTTGCCGTTGTTGATCAGCTCTTTGATCTCCTGTTCGTCGGTCACCTGGGCAATCAGGCCGCGGCGAACCAATTCGTCATAAATTGTCATCTTGATTTCCTCCAGTTTCTTTGTGATGTTTCCTTTTTTGCGGAGGAACCCTATCAAAAAAGCCCTCCGCTTTCTCTGCCGGTACAGCTCCGGCGCAAAAAGCAGAGGGCGAAAAATACGCGTTACCACCTCTATTTACCGCCTCCTCACGGAGGACGGCCTCAGCAGGTACCGGGCCTTCCTATCGGAAGTTAAAAGCCACCTTGATACCCTAACCCTGTAACGGAGGTTGTCCGGCCGCGCCTACTGCACTGTTCGGGCGGCAGCTCCGGGAGGTATTCGCCAAATCGCAGCCACACTTCCTTTCACCGGCCGGAAGCTCTCTGGGTGGCATCAGAATCGCTACTTGTTCCCTTCATTGCTGTTAAAACGGATTATAATACAAAATTTCCTGCTTGTCAAGTCCGCCGGTGGGCTGTCCTGCGGGCTATCTGCGTTTGAGGGTAAAGCCCAGCCCTGTCAGCGCGACAACAGCGACCAGCAGTGCCGCGGCCGGGGTGGAGCCTGCGCCGGTCTCCGGGTTGGGCTTGCCGGTGTCGGATGCTGGGGTTTCGGTTGCGCTCTCGGTTGGGGTTGAGGCTTGCTGCTGTGCTGTTTGGGTTTGCTCCTGCTGTTCCTGCTCCTGTGTGAGGTAGTTGCCGAGCTGCCGCAGCGTCCACGAGGCGTACACATTTGCCGGGGGCACTTGACCTGCCGGGAGGGTCACCTCGACGCCATCAGCGTCGTAGAAGGTCGCAGTGACCGCGCGGCTGCGCAGCGCATCCAGCACCTTGTCCGGGATGGCGGTGTAGCTGCCGATGTAAATCTTCAGCCTACCGCCGACCGGGGTCGAGCGGATGCGCTGGATGGCCCGCTCCCACAAGCTCGGCAAGCCGGTGCTTTCCTCGTCCGCCTGCTGCCCGCTGCCGCTCTGCACTGTGTGGTCGGTGTCTGCAGGTGTGGTGGGTTGTGGCTGGGTCGGCTGCGGTGGCTGTGGCTGGGTTGGCTCGATTACCGTGCAGGCGATGGTTCCGTCGCCGGTGATGGTGCCATCGTTGTACAGGGTGCCCTTGCCGTCGATCAATCCGTCGTTCTGAATGGTGCCGTCGTTTTGAATGGTGTCCTCGTTGTGAATCGTGCCATCGTTCTGGATGGTTCCTTCGCCGTCGATCAATCCGTCGTTTTGAATGGTACCATCGTTTTGGATGGTGCCCTCGTTGTAAATCGTGCCTTCGTTTTGGATGGTGCCCTCGTTGGTCATACTCAGATCGGTCGAGATGGTCAGGGTTTTGCCCTCTTCAATCGTCAGCGTTTTGTCGCTTGGAATGGTAAAGTCCTGGGTTGGGGTGACATTGGTGCCGTACACCTTGCCCTCCGTGCCTTCGAAGATGATGCCCTGCCAGCTGTTTTGCTTGCTTTTATCCTCTATGTTTGCTTTTCTGCCGCTGGCAAAGATGACCGCATTGCCATCGGTGCCGGTGGAAAAGGTGCCGCCGCCGCCAAACGTGCCGCCGCCGATGTCCGCAGCATTAGTGCCGCCGTTCGCATTGACTTTGCCGCCGCTGATGGTGATCTCTCCGCCGTCGCCTTGATAGCCGCCGCCGATGCCCGCGCCATATTTGCCGCCGGTCGCAGTGACTTTGCCGTCGCTGATGGTAATCTCTCCGCCGGCGCCATTATAGCCGCCGCCGATGCCCGCAGCACTATCGCCGCCCTTCGCATCGACTTCGCCGCCTTCGATGGTGATTGTGCCGCCGGTGCCATTCCTGCCGCCGCCGATGCCCGCAGCACCTCCGCCGCCGGTCGCATCGACTTCGCCGCCTTCGATGGTGATCTCTCCGCCGCCGCCACCATAGCCGCCGCCGATGCCCGCAGCATTATTGCCACCGGTCGCAGTGACTTCGCCGCCTTCGATGGTGATCTCTCCGCCGCCGCCACCGTCGCCGCCGCCGATGCCCGCGTTGTAGGCATCCACATTCTGAACGATCAGCGTGCCCATAGAACTGCCGGTGGACTGGGCGTAGATGGTGAGGCTATTAGTACCTGTTACTTCAATGCCGCCGTTGACGGTGAGGGTACAGCCATCGGCCAAAATCAGATTCACATCGTAACTGACGGCGACACGCTGGTCGATGGTAATGTCGCCCTGCGCTACATACCAGCCGCTGGTCCAAGCTAGTGATGTAGTTGTATCAATGGTGGTGTAATTCCCTTCAGTCACTGTTTGTGTCTGTCCGTTCTCATCAAGGTAGGGTACATCTCCCGCCCTCGGTGCGCCGAACAGCATGGGCCGAAGCGGTGCGCCCTCGCAGGCGCTGGGGTCCAGACTGCACACCGGGCAATCAGGATTTATGTTGCCCTCTGTGCAGAGGGCAACGCAGGAGCATTCCTCCTGCGCGCTCGTTCCGATGGTCAGCTCTCCGCTTTCCCCGCCGTCCGCAAAGACAGCTGGCAGCGCCGTTGCCGCCATGCACAGTGCCGTTATCAGTGCGAATACTTTTTGTTTCATCTATGCTCCTCCTTTGGGTATGGGCGTTCACTCTTTTTAATAGCGCACAGGCCCCGTCGTCTTTTTCCTAAGATCTATATATTTTATTGTACAACAAAAAGGGCAGAATTTCTATCACCCATTTCGACCCCCCAAACGGGTGACACTTTAGGACATTTGTAGAGTAATTTTAGCCCCTTACGCCCTCTGTTTTGGGCTGCTTTTTGGGGGAGATATTTGCCTTTTTGCGGGAAAGAGATTTGCTAAAAAAGCGCATACTGATGCGGTTTTCTTGTCTTCTTCGGTGTGAGGTCTTTGGCGGGGAAGGCATTTTTAATGTTATCTACTTTAGGCTATAACCCTTACAATTTTCCGAAAAAAACTCTACGAGATTTCGAATAGAAATTGTAGACAAAGAACATCTTTTTTCACCACAAAGAAGATCATTTTCACCCTCTCAAAGGGACAAAAAAAGAGGGAAAACGAATCGTTTTCCCTCTAGTCTATTCATTTGCCAGTGCCAGCATCTCGCGGGCATTTTGGATGGCGGTTTCGGTGAGATTCTCGCCCGAAATCATCCGGGCGATCTCCTCCACGCGGCCCCTCCCCTCCAGCGGCTTGATGGTGGTAAAGGTGCGGCCGTCCTGTTCGGCCTTCTCGATAAGCAGGTGGTGGTCTGCATAGACGGCCACCTGCGCCAGATGGGTGACGCAGATGACCTGGCGGTTTTGTGCAACCTCCTGGAGCTTCTGGCCGATCTTCTGCGCAGCCTTGCCGCTGACGCCGGTGTCGATTTCGTCAAAGACTGCCGTGCCCACCTTGTCCTTCTGGGCCAGCACATTCTTAATCGAGAGCATCACGCGGGAAAGCTCGCCGCCCGAGGCGATCTTTGCCAGCGGCTTGGGCTCTTCTCCCGCGTTTGAGCTGATGAGGAACTCCATCTCGTCCTGGCCATCCGGTTTCCAGCCCCCACGCCCTGCACTGACGCTCAGCCGCACCGACGGCATATTCAAAAACTCCAGTTCCTTTTTGACCCTCGACAAAAACTCCTTGGCCGCCTTGTGCCGCCGGCTGGTCAGGGTATCCGCCGCCTGCTGCACCTGTGGCTTGAGCCGCAGATATTCTTCCTGCAATGCGCGGGCCTGTTCCTCCGAGAGGCTCAGCTGTTGGAGCTGTTCGCGGCTCTTTTGCAGGTAATCCAATATTTCTTCTATGGAGTTACCGTACTTGCGCTTGAGCCGGTAGATCAGGTCCAGCCTTTCCTCCACCCGTTCCAGCTCCTGCGGCTGATAGTCCATCCGGTCGATCGAGCTGTTCAAATCCCCCACACAGTCCGAAAGGTCATAGCTGATCTCCTCCACGCGCTGTGCCAGCGGCTGCATCTGCGGCAAAAAGTGGGAGACCTCCCCCAGATGGTCCGCCAAATCCTCGACCATTTGCAGGATTCCGGCGCTCTCCTCTTCGCCGTCCAGCAGCTGTTTGGATTGACTCAGCAGGCGGATGATCTTTTCGGCGTTGGCAATCTGATCGCGCTTTAACAGCAGCTGTTCTTCCTCACCCGGTTGCAGGTTTGCCGCTTCGATCTCCCCGATCTGATAGGTCAGCAGGTCGATCTGGTGCTCCTTTTCGCGGTCGTGGCGGTTGACCCGCTCCAAGCGATTGCGCACCTGCAAAATCTTCTCGTACAGCTCCTGATATTGGGCGCGGCAATCCTCCAGATTGCCAAATGCGTCGATATAGGCGATGTGGTTTTCCGGGGAAAGCAGGCGATGGTTGTCCTTTTGTCCGTGCACGTCGATGAGCATCGAGGCGATTTCCCGCAGAATCTGCACCGTCGCCGGCCGGCCATTCACCTTGCACAGGTTGCGCGCCCCGATCTCTCGGGCAATGAGCAGCGTGTCGTCCGGCATCGCATAGCCCATCTCTTCTATCCTGGCGCAGACATCGGCGGGCAACTGTGTAAACAGCGCCGACAGATAGGCGCTTTCCTCCCCGCTGCGGATGATGTCGCGGCTCATGCGTCCGCCGAGCACGCCATTGATGGCAGAAACCAGAATGGTTTTTCCAGCTCCCGTCTCGCCGGTAAAGACGTTAAACTTCGGCCCAAACGCGATGGTTGCCTGTGAGATGACGGCGATGTTTTTGATGTATAATTCCGAGAGCATGCTGCACTCCCCTTTTACTGTGCCAGCTTGTACAGCTCGGTCACCATGTTTTCCGCTGCCTGGTTGTCCTGCATCACCATCAGGATGGTGTCGTCTCCCGCGATGGTTCCAACAAGTCCCGGCCAGCTGAGGCTATCCAGCGCCGCACACACAGCGTTGGCCATGCCGGTGTAGCACTTGACCACCACCAGATTTTGGGCGGACTTGATCTCGTCGACCGCCTCGCCAAAGATTGCGTGAAACTTGAATGCAAGCTCTTCGCGGCTGCCTTTGCCGGAGCGGTTGACCGTGTAGTGATACCCTCCGTTAGGCGACGCGGTTTTGATCAAGCGCAGATCTTTGATGTCCCGCGATACGGTGGCCTGGGTGACCGAGAACCCCTCCTGATTCAGGCGGTCCTGCAGCTCTTCCTGGGTGTCTATATCGTACCGCGCAATCAATTCAAGGATCTTTTCGTGGCGCTTGGATTTTTTCAACTGTATCATCTCCCCAAAATTTTCTTATTTAATTTCTCATAGTAGTTCTTCGATCCAAAATTGATAAACTTGACATACCGCTCATCTTTGGAGATCACGACACTGTCCCCCGGGTCGATGCGCAGGCGGTTTTCGCCGTCCACCGACAGATAGAGGATCTCGGAGTTGTTGACGTGGCGTCCCCGCACGGTGAAAATCTCCTCCGGAGAGTGGAGGATGGTCCGCGAAAAAAGGGAATGGGAGCAGATCGGCGTGATGGAGATGCACTCGATGGAGGAGTACACAATCGGGCCGCCGGCACTCATGGCGTATGCTGTGGAGCCGGTCGGGGTGGCAAAGATCAATCCATCCGCACGGTAGCTGTTGAGAAAGCCGCTCTTCATCTCCACATCCATGTCCACCATCTTGCCCAATGGGCCTGTGGTGAGCACCACATCGTTGAGCGCCGAAAACTCCATGCGCACATCCGGTTTGATGACGGTGGCGTGCAGCAGCATCCGCGGCTGGATAGTATACCTGCCCTCCACCACATCCTGCAGCCGGTCCAGTTCGGTGTATTCGATCTCGGTCAAAAAGCCCAACCTGCCGGCATTGATGCCCAATACCGGACAATCCAGCTGCAAGGCGTGCCGCGCGCTGTGGATTAGCGTCCCGTCCCCGCCAATCGAGATAATGAGGTCGACCGGCTGGTGCGGGCGCAGCAGCTGCACCGGATGGCCGGAGAAATCCGGCAGCCGCTCTTCAAACATCCAGCATCCACAGCCATAGCTGTTCAATCTTTTGATGACCTCGCAGGTGCACTCGAAGGCATTCTTTTTGCCCAGATTTGGGATCAACAAAATGTTCATCGCCCCAATATCCCCCTTACGCTAAATGCTCGTGCGCACTCTGCACAACCTGTTCGATCGTCTGTGCATCCACGCGGCTGTCGGCCGGTTGTTCACCGGCAGGTTTTTGCAAAAATAAAAGGTACTCAATATTTCCTTCCGGGCCCTTGATGGGGGAAAAATCCAGTCCCAACCGGGAGAATCCCAGCTCAGCGGCACAACCGGCCACCTTCTCGATTACCTCGCGGTGGATTTGTGGGTCGCGCACCACCCCTTTTTTCCCCACCTTGTCCTTTCCAGCCTCAAACTGCGGCTTGACAAGGCAGACCATCTTGGCCCCTTCTTTCAAAAGCTTCCACGCCACCGGCAGCACCAGGGTCAGTGAGATAAACGATACATCCACCGAGATAAAGTCCACCAGCTGCGGAATCTGTTCCTCGGTGACATACCGGATGTTGGTGCGTTCCAGATTGACCACCCGCTCGTCGTTGCGCAGCGACCAGGCCAACTGGCCGTATCCGACGTCCACCGAATAGACCTTGACGGCGCCGTTTTGCAGCATGCAGTCGGTAAATCCTCCTGTGGACGCGCCAATATCGATGCAGGTACAGCCGGTGAGGGTGATCGGGAACACCTCCATCGCCTTTTCCAGCTTTTTGCCGCCGCGGCTGACATACCGCAGCGTCTCCCCGCGCACCTCGATCTGGTCGTCCTCCTTGATCTGGGAACCCGGTTTGTCCGACTTTTGGCCGTTGACATACACCAGGCCCTCCATAATCATTGCCTTTGCCTTTTCTCGGCTTGTCGCAAGATTTCTCTGCACAAGCACAGTATCCAATCGCTCTTTCACGATATTCCTCCCAAACTCTTTTCCTCAGCGCTCTTCCTGCGGTGCAAGGCCAAACTGCTCCCGGCACGCCGACAAAATTCCCTGCTCGTCCAGTCCGGCCCGCACCAGTGCGCGGTCAACCGAAGCCTGTTCGACAAAGCAATCGTCCACAGCCAGGACGTGATACTTTCCTTTATATTGGTTCTCCAGCAGCTTTTCGCCAAACAGCTGCCCCATGCCGCCGTTTTGTATACCCTCTTCCGCAAAGAGGACATAGTCGCTGTGCATCACCGCCTGCAGCGCATCCAATGGCAGCGGCAACAGCCGCAGCAATTTCAATACAGAAACCGCATATCCCCACCTTTTGAGCTGCTCTGCCGCCTTGCACGCCTGGGATACCTCCTTGCCATAGGTGACGATGGTCAGCTCGCCGCGCGGGTGAGCCAGCGCGATGCTCCTCTTAGACCAGGCGCAATCGGGAGCAAATCCCTCCGGCAGCTGTACCTCTCCTCCTCTTGGATAGCGCACACAGCAGACGCCGTCGTGGTGATACAGGCTGTCGTACAGCGTGTGGCGCAGCTCCACATAGGTTGTGGGCGAATAGATGGTGATTCCCGGAACGCTGGAAAGCATGGCGACGTCGAACAAGCCCTGATGGGTCTCTCCGTCGTTGCCCACGATGCCGGCGCGGTCGATGCCGATGACGACGTGCTGCCGCTCGATGGACAGGTCGTGGATGACCTCGTCGTAGCACCGCTGCAAAAAGGAAGAATACACCGCGAATACCGGCAGCATGCCGTTTGCAGCCAATCCTCCCGCAAAGGTGACCGCGTGGGGCTCGGCAATTCCCACATCAAAAAAGCGCCCTTCCTCGCGGAAAGCGTGGGAAAAGTGGTTGAGCCCTGTGCCGTACTTCATGGCCGCTGTGATGGCGCAGATGCGCTTGTCCTGTCTGCCAAGCTCGGTCAGGTACAGGCCGAACTCATTGGAAAAGTTGGTGCCGCCGGCGGTGAACGCCTTGCCGGTATCGATGTCAAACCCGGAAGTCCCGTGGTATTCTCCCGGATTCTCCTCTGCAAAGCTGTACCCCTTGCCCTTTTGCGTTTCCACATGCAAAAAGACCGGACGCCGCAGCTGCTTTGCCCGCTCCAGCACGTCGCACAGTGTCTCCAGGTTGTGCCCATCTATCGGGCCAAGATAATAAAATCCCATATCTTCAAACCAGTTGCTTCCATAGACCACCGCCTTGACGCTGTTTTTGCAGTGCTGGATCACCCTGTAAGCCGGTTTTCCAACAAGAGGAAGGTGGTTGCAGATGGTTTGTACCGTGTCCTTTGTCTTAAAGTAACCCGGACGGGAACGTATTTTCGAAAGATATTTGGAGAACGCCCCCACATTTTTGGAGATGGACATCTTGTTGTCGTTCAAGATCACAATGAGATTATCCCCAAAGCGGGCGGCGTTGTTGAGCCCCTCATAGGCAAGGCCGCTGGTAAAGGCGCCGTCGCCGATGACCGCGATGACGTAGTGATCGTCCCCGCTGAGCTTCTTTGCGCGCGCCAATCCAGACGCCACCGAAATGGAGGTGCTGGAGTGCCCTGCCAGAAAGGCATCGTATTCGCTCTCGTTGTGTTTGGGAAAGCCGGAGATGCCGCCCTCCTGGCGCAGCGTCGAAAAGCGCTCGCGCCTGCCGGTCAGCAACTTGTGGGTATAACACTGATGCCCCACATCCCAAACAATCTGGTCAGCAGGGCAATCAAAAACCCGGTGAAGTGCAACGGTCAGCTCCACCGTTCCCAAATTGGAGGCCAGATGGCCCCCTGTTTTTGCCGTTGTCTGGATCAGCTGTTCCCTGATCTCGGTGCACAGCGGCGCCAATTTTTCAAACGGAAGTTGTTTGAGGTCCTTCGGAGAGGAGATGGTATCCAATATTCGTTGCGTCATTGATTCTCTGATTCTCCTGTCTACCATTAAAATACCGGCACCAACATGGCAACCGCAATGCCCAGCACCGCCCCAGCCAGAACCTCCAGCGGGGTGTGGCCCAGCAGCTCTTTGAGCAGGGCCCGGCTTTCTTCGCGCTTGCGCAGTTCTTCCGGATCGACCTCCATATTTTTGCGGCGGATGAACAGGTCGCTGATGTTCGTCTTTTTCTGCGGCATAAAAATTTCTTTGATGTTGTCGTATGTAAGCTCCACAATCTTGTTTAATACCTTTGCCTGTTCGCCCGCAGCCCGGCGCACGCCCATTGCATCGTACATGACAATGGCCGCGATGGCCAATGCAATGGCAAACTCCGGGGAGGTAAAGCCCAATTTGCGCTCAATTGCAACGGTAAGGGAGCACACCAGCGCCGAATGGGAGCTTGGCATGCCGCCAGCACCCACCATTCGCTCCCAGACAATCTCCTTGGTGAGGAAAAAGGCCAGCAGCGTTTTCATAACCTGCGCGATCAACCACGCTAAAAATGTGACGTCGATATAGTAGTTGCTGAAAAGAAAGCGTATATTTTCCATTGTACTCATTCCTTCTATTCGATTGCTGTCCCATTCCCTTTATTTGCGGCGCTGTAAAACATAGTCCGCCAATTCCCCAAGAAACGCACTGCCGCCCGGAAGCTGCATACTTTCCAGCGCACACTTTGCCTGCTCGATGCACTCCGCAGCCACCTGACCTGCCTTTTCCAGGCCGTAAGCCGAAACATAGGTGGACTTGTGGTTGTGCTCATCCGAGCCGGTCGGTTTGCCCAGGACAGCCTCATCTGCGGTGCAGTCCAGAATGTCGTCGGTGATCTGAAAGGCCAGCCCCAGCTTTTGCGCATAGATTTGGGCAAGCAGCTGGGTCTCCTCGTCGGCCTTTGCCGCAATGCAGCCAAGCTTTGCTGCGGCGCAGATCAGCGCCCCTGTCTTGAGCAGGTCGGTCTGCTCGAGGCGTTTGGCCCCCGCCTCTATCTCTTCGTTTTCCAGATCCATCCGCTGTCCGCCGATCATTCCCTGGTGCCCGGCAGCCTGGGACAAGATCTCCACCGCCCGCACGGTCTGTTCCGGGGAAAGGGTGCTGTGGCAGGCGATGACCTCGAAGGCTTTGGTCAACAGTCCATCTCCGGCCAAAAGGGCTGTCGCCTCCCCAAAGGCGACATGGCAGGACGGCTTGCCGCGGCGCAGATCGTCGTCATCCATACACGGCAGATCATCGTGGATCAACGAATAGGCATGCACCATCTCCAACGCGCACGCGAAGGGCAAGGCCCGTTCCCGGTCGCCGCAGATGGCGTAGCAAAACTCCAATGTCATCGCAGCCCGCAGCCGTTTTCCGCCCCCAAGAAGGCTGTACCGCATCGCCTGGGTTACGCGGTCCCCCTCTATTTCCGGAAGATACAGCTGCAAGGTCTGTTCGGTCAATTCTGCACACTGGTGCAGTTGCTCTTGAAAGTTACTCATCTTGTTCATCCTTCACCCTTTGCGCCTGTTCCCTCTGTGGCAGATGCAGGTCCAGCTTTTCCAGTTTCAACTGGGCTGCATCCAACTTCTTTTGACAGGATGCCGCCAACCTGCTCGCCTGCACATACAGCTCGATCGACTCGTCCAAACTACAGTTTCCCTGTTCCAGTTGCTGGGCAATCTCCTCGAGCTTGCGCATTGCTTGCTCAAAATTTACTTTTTCCGGCATAGTTCACGTTCCTTTTCGGCAGTTATCTGCTCTGTCAAAACATGCAGGACGCCGTCGCTGAGCCGAACCGTCAGCCGGTCCCCCTGCTCCACCTGCTGCACCGAGGAGACGATCTCCTCCCCTTTTTGCACCATGCTGTATCCCTTCGCCAGCCGTGCCATCGGGTCAAGCAGCCCAAGTCGGGCGGATTGCAGGCGCAGCGCTTCCTGCTTTTTCATTATAACATTTTTTTCCGAGAATTGAATAGTACTCCAAAGATTTTGCAGATGCTTTGCATATTCTTGCATTTTCTTTTCCGGAGAGTGCGCAAGCAGCACGGTATAGAGCTGCTGCAAGCGCAGCTGCTTTTGGGAAAAAAGCGCGAGCTGTGCGCGTTTGATGCGCGCAGACAGCGCTGCAAGCAGGTTTTCCATCTCCTGCGCGCTCATGCAGGAAAGCTCCGCCGCGGCCGACGGGGTCGGTGCCCGCAGATCGGCGGCATAATCGCAAAGGGTAAAGTCGGTCTCATGGCCCACTGCACTGATGACCGGCGTCTTGCAGGCGGCCACCGCCCGCACCAGTCGCTCATCGTTAAAGCACCACAAATCCTCCATCGAACCGCCGCCCCGGCCCAAAATGATGACGTCGCAATCTCCAGTCCTGTCCAGCTGGCTCAGTGCGCGCATCAGCGATTCCGGAGCCTCTTTTCCCTGCACCAGAGCAGGTGCAAGCACCAGCTGCACCATCGGGCAGCGGCGGGAGAGGACGTTGATGATGTCCTGCAAAGCGGCACCCGTCTCGGAGGTCACCACCCCGATGCGCTGTGCAAAGCGGGGAATCGGCTTTTTATGCGCATCGTCAAAAAGCCCCTGTACCTGCAATTTGCGGTAGAGCTGATCGAAAGCAATTTGCAGTGCGCCCTTTCCATCCGGCTGGATCTCATACACATAAATTTGATAGCTGCCGTCCCACTCATACAGCGAAACCGAACAGCGCAGAATGACCGCCATTCCGTTTTCCGGCTCAAACGGCAGCTCGCTGGCATATCCGGCAAACATGACCGCCTTGACCGCGCTGCCCCCCTCTTTTAGGGTAAAATAGAGGTGCCCGCTGCGGTAATGGCGCGCAAAGTTGGAGATTTCACCGCGCAAAAACAGGTCCCGCAGTTTCAAATCTCCATCCAGCACGCTTTTGACGTACCGATTCAGCTGCGAGACCGTCAAGATTTCATGCAAGTTGAACACCATCCCTCACTGCTGCCAGGATGGCGGTACCGGCGGCATTGTCGGCAGAAAATTCCGGCGCAGCAAATTGCCCGCCAAATTCCCTGGCGATCTTCTTGCTGATGATGCTGTTGGACATCACCCCGCCCGAAAAGATCAGCGGCAAGCCGGGGTAGTCTTGGACGACATTGCGGGTCATCTCCTCGACAATTTTGCAGACCGAATCGATGCAAAAGCGCGCGATATTCTCGGCGCTCTCCCCCTTTTTGAGCAGCTGTTCACACTGGTTTTGCAGCCCGGAGACGCAGCAGTTGCCGTCTTTGAAGGTCACCTTGACGGGCAGGCGCTTGGTGGCCCGCAGGGAAAGCGCATCTAACTGCTTGCCTGCCGGGAAAGGAAGTCCCAGCATCCCGCCGACCCGATCGATCGCCTGTCCGCATTTGAGGTCGAGCGAGTGATAGAGCAGGTCGGTGTGAAAGACCGTCTGTGCATCGGGCGTGATGTGGACGCACTCGGTAGTGCCGCCCGAAAAATGAAAGGCGATAAACTCTTTGTCGATCAGATCCAGGCGGTTTGCCGAATACAGCGCCGCCGCCACATGCCCACACTGGTGGGAAAAGCCATACATGGGGAGATGATTTGCCGAACAGATGGCACTGGCCGCCAGCTTTCCGGTCAAAAAGCAGGGCATATAGGAGTCCTGCGCGTTGCGCGGTTTGACCGAAACGCCCACTGCGGTGAGCGAAATGGGGGGTAAAGCAAAAAACAGCTCCTCCAAAATCTGTGGGAGCTGTTTGACGTGTGCGAATACAGCGTCACTTTGCTTGAGCCCCAGGGCGCCCTCAGCGACCGGCAACAATCTTTTGCGGTGGTAGATCTTTTTTTCCTGGCTGTCAAACACGGCCGCCGATGTGGTATAGTTGCTGGTATCGATTCCCAAATAATAGGACATTCTTTTCACCCTGTCTTGCTTTCTCTTTGCTTTTATTCGCTATTGTTTTGCCGCTTCCAAATCCTTTTCCACTGCGCCGAGCACACCGTTGATAAACGAATATTCCTCGTCGGCGGCGTACTGCTTTGCAAGCTCTACTGCTTCGTTGATGCTGACGCTTGCCGGAATGTCCGCGAGATACTTGAGCTCATACACCGCCATGCGCAAAATGGAGAGCGAAACGCGTGAGATGCGGGAAAGCTTCCAGTTTTTGAGCTTGGACTCGATGATTTGGTCGATCTCATCCTGATGTTCCGTTGTCCCCTGCGCCAATTGCAGGGTGAAAGGGTCCAGCGAGAGGTCGCGGGTCAGGGTCGCGCCCTCGATGATCTCCTGAATATCCCCATCGGTAAATGTTTTTTCAAACAGCAGGCAGAACGCATCCTGCCGTGCCTGGTGTCTTGTCATTTTTGTCATGTTCTGTCCTTTCCGGCTTTATGCCGGAGGCACAAAACCTGGTCTATGCTTTTTTCAAACAGCAATGGATGAAACCCGACAGTGCGGCCCATCCTCCCTCAAAAAAACTTACTCCTCTACAGCAGCTGGTACAGGCTGTGGGAATACGATGCCCGCTACATGTACATTGACCTTGGAAACGGCAATGCCGGTCATGTTCTGTACCGCATCCTTTACAGCCTTCTGCAAAGCTTCCGCCACCTCTGGAATCTTGGCGCCATATTTCAGGTTGACGCTGATATCAATGACAGCGACATCGTCGTTGAGGCTGATCTGAATCGGGCGGCCGATGCTTCCCTTTTTCAGAAAGTTTTTGATCGGAGCATAGGTGTTTGCCAACGAAACAACCCCATCGATCTCCTCCGAGGCAAAGTTTGCGATGGTCGCCAAAACATCCTGCGAAATTTTCAGACTTCCAGTTGGCTGGTTATTGTTCTCCACGTTCATATTTCTTCCTCCTGTGTCCAAATTCAAATGAAGGCGCCCGGTTTGCGGCGGCGCCCTGTTTGGAAAATTCACATTGCGGTATTGTGCTTTCGAGTAATATTATACCATATTGTCAAAGTCTTTACAACTGATATCGCTCTTTCGTTTTTGAATTTCCTATAAATTGTTCGAGCACTAAACAATATAGATACCCAACATTGCCAGCAGCACCAACAGCAAAAACAGCGGTCCGCCCGCAAAGCATGTGGGTTCAAACAGCGCAATCAACCGCTCTTTGAGCCGCTGTGCCCCGGTGGACATATAGGACACCAGCACCGTTTGATGCACTCTTTTTCGCTGCAAGAGACATTTTGCCGTTTCCAGCAGGGACTGCGCATAGTCCTCCACAAAGGCGCGGTCCTTTCCCTGGATCACGCTGCGGTCGCATGCGCTCTCCAAATCCTCGGCGGCGCGGCGCGCCATCAGCCAGACCAGCGGATTAAACCAGTGTACCGACTGGGTCAGCAGCATAAACAAGCGGTACCAGCCGTCATGGCGCCGGTGGTGCAGCAGCTCATGGCGAAAGATCATAGCCAGCTCCTTCTCCTCCAACACACAGTCAGGCATCACAACCTTTGGATGCAAAAATCCGAGCAGCATCGGGCCAGAGGCATTGGCGGAAACCCACAACTGGACCCGATCCACCTTTCCCAGCTCCTCCTTGACCTGTGCAAAGATGCGCTCCATCCGCAGTCTTTCCTCCTCGGACAGCGCACACTGTTCTAGTCCCCGCTGCATCTGGCGCTCAAAGCGCATATAACACAGCAGATGGCCCGAAAAAAGGACCACCGTGCCGATCGCCCAGATCAGCGCGAGCGGAGCGGCAAAAGCGACACCCTCTCTGGGGTCTCCAAAATAGACGATGCCCACCGGACACGGAATGAGCAGCCGGGCAGCAAGAACCCACCAAAAAGCCATGCGGCTTTTGGGAGAATAGTGAGAAAGGCGCTTTCGAAACAAAAGCAGCAGCAAAATAAAGATCGAGACAGCAGCAGAAGACTCCAAAAGGGAGCAGACGAGAAAAGCCAACAAGGGCGTTACCTCCTTTATAAAAAAGCAGAATGATTTTTGCAATTGATACCTGTTCCACCTATATAGTGCCTTGGGATGCGCAGTTTGTTACCTCATTTGGAAAAAAACAGCAATTTTCTAACATTTTGTGTATATACATTTGTCTTTTATTAATATTTTTGTGCAAAAAAGCGGCGCCCTATCCTTCCAGATAGGGCGCCGCAAAAACTTTAAAAAGCTAATCTGCCAGATATTCGATCAAAGCGTCTGCAATGGCGTTGGCAGTCTGATACATCGAATCGGGGCTGCACAGCTCATCGTACTCAACCGGATTGCTGACAAATCCCATCTCCACCAGCATCGACGGGCAAACCGGGTCGCGGGTGACATAGAAGTTACCGTAGATGACGCTGCGCTTGTCGCGGCCGGTGGCGGAGGTAATCTTCTCCAAAATCGAATCGGCCAGCAGCTTGGAGTTGTTTTCATAATAATAGATTTCGGTTCCGCTCGGCTCTAATCCATTGGAGGTAGCCGCTATGCTGTTGCAGTGCAGCGAGATGAAAAAATCCGCCTCGTTGTCCCGCGCCATCTGCACGCGGTCGTTCATCTCCACCTTGGTGGAGTTGTCCTGATCGGGCGAGACGGTGAGGATGACTTTTGCACCCAGAGATTCCAGCCGGTTTTTGAGCACCAGGGCATGTGCCATATTGATGTCCTTTTCCACCGGGCCGATGCCGTACAGCACGCCCGTCGCACCGCCATCCAAACCACCATGGCCCGGATCGACCACGATCGTCATGTTTTTGAGCGGTGCAGCCTCACTGCCCTCCTGTGCCTTCGGGTTAAAGAATACGGTTGTCTTGCCGTTTCCGTCGTAGGAGACGTCATATCCGACGGTATCCACCCCATCGCGCTTATAAAACTCCAGCGTGGTGCTGCCGTCCTCACGGCGGATGGTCATCGACGAGAAGAGGTTGCTGCCGATGCGGTCGAGCGAGACGCCGGTGGTGTTGTAAAAGCGGATGGTGACCTTTTCGCTGGTGTTGTATGCCTTAAAGGACGGGGAACCGCTGCCCTCCAGCACGAGATATTCCCCATCGCTGCCGACCGTATAGCTTGTGTTGGTGACCTTGTTGTCCCAATCGGTGACGTTTTCAAGGATGTCGACATAGGATTTGTTGATCCAACTGCCCATGCTCAACTCAAAGTAATCGTCGCTGCAATCCACCACAGCGTCCACTGCCCCGGCACTGATGAGCGAGACATGGTTGCCGTCGCCCTCAGAGTCCTCATACAGGACCGCCGCATTCTGGTTGACCTGCACCACAACGTGTGCGTTTTTCCCGGTCACATACAGGTCTCCATCCGAAGTTGCGCTGGAGACATTGCCGTCAAACGACAGCTTATACTCGATCGGTCCAAGGTTTTCTACCTTTGAGGCTGCCACCTGCGGCAGCGTTACCTCGGTGGAGTAAAACGCCTCAACCCCCGTGCTGGCAATTGCCTCCTGCTCAAGGGTATAGGTTTTGCCGCCCAGCGTCGCCGTCACCTTTCCGTTTGCCGGCGCTGTACACCGGATGAGGTAGGTGTCGCCCGCTTTTGCGATGTCGTCGGAGGCGGGCACCATCCGGCGCAGATTGGTGATGGTGGCCGTCGTCTGGGTATCCTTCGATTCGGTACGGGTGATGGTGACCGAAACGCTATCCTCTCCATTATCAAAGGTAAAGACGTTTTTCCCCATATCCAGCGAGGCGTAGACCCCAAAGCTGCCATAGATGCCGCGATCCTCTACCTCTTCCCCGTTGCAGGTCAGCGGATAATCCGGGTCGGAGGCGCCGGTTATATAATAGTAGCTTTGGGTGGTAGAAATATCTTTGTCCGGGTTTGCAAGCTGCAAAGTATAGTCGGTGTCCAGTGTAAAGCCGGTGTTCAGCACCGATTGCCGGTCCTGATATTCCCTGGCAGACACCGGCATCGCTGCGCTGCCCGTCAACAGCACAAGCGCCATGCCGAGTGCTCCCCAAAATTGTTTTGATTTCATCCATCTCTGAGGCATAAAACAAGCCCTCCTTTTTTCGCTATTATAGACTATTGTAACACATCTATCGCGCAAAAGGAAGGCTTGTCTTTTTAAATTTTGTGGAAGGAAAGATTTTCCTGTCGCCCACACTTTGGGGAAGGATTTATTTTGCTTTCAGGTCCTTTGTCAGCTTATTTAAGGTAAAGCCCCGTCCCTTGACCTCGTTGACCTCGCTGGCTACGATAAAGGCCTGCGGGTCGATTTTGAGAATCAGCTCATTGAGGTGGGCAAGCTGGCGGTTGGAGATAACCGTCATGACGACCTTCTGGTCGATGCGGTCCAAACCGGTGGTGGCGTGGATGAGGGTGGAGCCGCGGTCCATCTGCTGGTGAATCATATCGTTGATCTGCTCATATTTGGGGCTGACAACCACAACTTCGGTCTGTTTTTGTCCCATAATCAGCACCTTGTCCATCACAATGCTGCTGAGCAGCACAACCAGGATGCCGTACAGGACCTGTTCGCTGGAGGAATAGATGGCCTGAATCAACAGCAAGGTGGTGTCGCAGACGTACATCAAGACAGGGATAGAAAATCCGAACCACTTATTGAGGATGATGGGTGGGATGTCCATTCCGCCGGTAGAGCCGCCCATCTTGATGACCATGCCGATGCCGGCGCCGGTCAGGATGCCCGCATAGATGGCCGCCATCAGCTGATCGCTGGTGAGGCTCGCCAGAAACGGGATTTTGCTAAAGAGTGAGAAGAACACTGGGTAAACGACGGTGCTCAAAATGATGCTGGCGGCAAAGGCTTTGCCCATGACAATGGCGCCGAGAATAAACAGCCCCACATTGCCCACAAAGACGCCGATGTCGACGGGCAGCCCGAAAAAGTGGTCGAGAATCAGGCCGATACCGGTGACGCCGCCCGAAATCAAACCGTTTGGAACGACAAAGGCCGCAGAACCCAGCGCAAGGACTGCGTTGCCCAGAATCATAACAAGAATTGCTTCGATTTTCTGTTTCATCTAAAAACACTCCTCCATCTTGGAAAGCAGATACAAAAAAGCCGCTTGGAACGACCCTTATTATAGCACCCGCTTTTGTGCCGGGCAAGTCACTGTGATAAAGCACAGAAACAAAATGGCCCTGTTTTGCACCTTTTGCAGAGAAATCTATTTTTTGTATAAATTCTTGCTTTCGATGCGGAAAAAAGCTATTGATTTTTTCGGGGTTTTAAAGCGCGAAAGGAGCCGTATCTTTTGACAATAGTCCTTTGTATATTTTAAAAAACCTAGCAAAAAAGTCATATTCCATTCAAGATTATCGTCTATAATGGATAAAAGAATTCGAATTATTTAGGGGGACTCTCTTATGAATTGGCTGACCAAAATGATGTACGGGCGATATGGCACCGACCGCCTTGGACTTTTTCTGTTGATTCTGGTGCTGCTGCTGGATGTCGTTTACAGCCTCACCGGCTGGGGAATTTTTTATCTGCTCTCATTTGTTCTGGCGATTTTGTGCGTCTGGCGCATCTTTTCGCGCAACATCAGCCGCCGCTACGCTGAGAACCAGAAGTTTTTGCAGCTGACCGACCCCATCCTGCACGCCATCTCCTCGAAGGTCGCCAGCATCAAGGATCTGCGCACCCACCGGCATCTGCGCTGCCCTTCCTGCGGGCAAAAAATCCGCGTGCCAAAGGGGCGCGGACGAATCGAGATCAGCTGTCCCAAATGTCACAACCAGTTTATTAAAAAGGTATAAGCTCCTTTTTCGCCACTTTTCTCACAAATTTCGCCCCGATTGCTGTAATCGGGGCGTTTTTTATTGTCCGATTTTTGTCCGATTTTATTTGAATTTTTCCGGTTTTTAGAATATACTGGTAGTAACAGGATTTTTTTGACAAGGAGGCTCCCCCATGACAATGCAAAAAAAAGTAAAGAATCTGCTGATGGACGCCATCTTTTTTGTGGCGGGCAGTTTTTTGTTTGCCATCTCGATTGACACCTTCACTGCACCCAACCAGATCGCTGCCGGAGGTCTGACCGGTGTGGCTACCATCCTCAACCACATGTTTGGCGTCCCCATCGGTACTGCCAACATGCTGATGAACGTCCCTCTTTTGATCTGGGCCTATGTTGAGATGGGATATCAGATCATCATCAAAACCATCGTCGCGACCTTTATCTCCTCGGCTATGATCGACGTCATGGTCCCCTATCTTCCTCAATATCAGGGCGATCCGCTGATTACCATTGTATTTGGCGGTTTTCTGGCCGGTCTGGGGCTGGCCCTCATCCTGATGCGCGGCGGCACCACCGGCGGCACCGAGCTGGGTGCAAACCTGCTGGCGCTGCACATTCATGGACTCTCGCTGGGCAAGTTCATCATGATTATCGACCTCATCATCGTCATCGCTTCTGCCATTGTCTATCAGGAATATGAAAGCCCTCTGTACGCCATCCTGGTTATCTACATCACGTCCAAGGTCATCGACGCCGTCCTCTACGGTGCGGACAGCGGTACTGGAAAGGTGATGTTTATCATCTCCCCCAAAAACAAGGAAATTGCCAGAAGAATTATGGACGATCTTGAACGCGGCGTCACCGAGCTCAAATCCCGCGGCGCCTACAGCGGTCGTGAAGGTTCGGTCCTGCTGTGCGCAGTCAGCCGCCAGGAGGTCCACAAAACCTATGAAATCATCCATGAGATCGACCCCAACGCCTTCATCGTGGTCAACGACGCCGGAGAGATCACCGGACTTGGATTCCGAGAATTTCAGCAGCGCAAAAAAGGCGGCCGCAAGAAAAAGGACGGCACGCAGCAGTTGGAAGATTGATCTTCTCTCAAAGCGCCAATACACAAAAAGGGAATCGAGCATCTGCTCGATTCCCTTTTCTTTTTGCTACCGTTATTGTTGGGACCAAAAGTGATCGGAGAGCTGCTTTTCATCCTGTGGGCAGGTCACATACCCCACGCTCACCTGTTTTCCTGTGGCCTCAAACATCCTGCGCGCCAACTCTTCCCCGAAGGCGCCGCAAACTTCGATCGCCCCAAAGCCCTGTTGGCTCAGATCCTTTGCCAGTGCGACCGCCTGTTCCGGTGTGTTGACCGTCATGATGTGCGTCTCCACCGCGTCGGTCTCGAGCACTGCATAATCCTTCTTGCTACAATAGCCGGCATCCATCAACAGCATCGCAAATTTTTTCTTGGGAAGCATGCATATTCCCCTTTCTGCATTCCTTTTTTTTCATTATACCACAGATACTTTCCCCCTGTCACCTGTCAAATTGCTTCTTTTTCTCCTGAAAGCTTGTCTTGTTTGCCCAAAAGCTTTTCTCCCCTGTGTCCCCTCTTGTTTTTGACTTGTATGATCCCCCGTTTCGTGGTATATTCTTTGGGAGAATCATTTTGGAATGGAGGAATTGATTTGAAGAAAATTATCAGCCTGGGCCTTATCTGCACCGCTGCAGGTCTGTGCGCTGCCACCCTTGCAAAAAAGAAAAAGGAAAAATCCCGCCAGCCGCTGTATCTAAGCGGTTCTGTCAAGCCGGACCCCGACAAAAAGGCAATCCTTGTGGTCAGCTTCGGCACCAGCTATGCCCAGACCCGCGAAAAGACCATCGGCGCCATCGAAGAGGATTTTCGCCGCGCCTTCCCGGACTACACGATTCGCCGCGCCTTTACCAGCGGAATGATTATCAAAAAGCTGCGGGAACGCGACGGCATTGCGGTGGACACCGTGCCGCAGGCGCTGCAAAAACTGTACGACGAGGGCTACGGCACGGTCATCTGCCAGCCCACCCACGTCATGAGCGGCTTTGAATTTGACGACGTTCGCCAGGAAGTCTCCCAGTGGGAGAAGCTCTTCCCACACATCGTGTGCGGTTGGCCGCTCCTGACCTCCTTTGCCGACTACCGCGCAGTGGTGGAGGCGTTGCAGCAGGAGTTTTCCGACATCGAAAAGGACCCGGACTGTGCCCTGGTATTGATGGGCCACGGCACCGAGCACCCCGCCAACGCCACCTATCCCGCTCTGGACTACCGCCTGAAGGCACAGGGCTGCCGCAACTTCTTTGTCGGCACAGTGGAGGGCTACCCCGATCTGCAAACGGTCATGCGGGAGGTGGCCGCCATCCACGCCAAAAAGGTGGTCTTAGCCCCGCTGATGGTGGTTGCCGGGGACCACGCCATCCACGACATGTGCCACAATGACGATTCCTGGCAGCACCTCTTCGAGCGCGCCGGCTATCAGGTAGAGGTTGTCCTCAAGGGGTTGGGAGAATACCCCTCCTTCCGCGCCATCTATGTCGCCCACTGCCGCCACTGCATCGAGGAATTAGAAAAAGCACAGGAACAGCAGCAATAAACTGCCTCCTGACCGCAAAGGAAGTTGGCCGTCGAATCATTTTGACAAACTCAGGGAATCTTTTTGCAAATTTATTTCCTTTTCTAAAAAAATGTGCTATCCTTAAGGTAGAAGCCTTTGTCTTCAAAATGAACAAAAGTTGGAGGGAATTGATATGATCTTAGTTGACAACAGCAAAAAATGTTCTGCCATCGTCCATCTCGTCACCCAGCCGGCGCTGGAAAGCTGCCCGCAGGAAATCCGTCCCATCTTTGACGCTTCCCGCAAGAGCGAGTTCCACACCTTCCTGGACGGCGTGCTGCACGTTTGGATTGGCCTGGGCGACGAGGAGACTCTGACCCTCTCCCACGTCAAATCCGCAGCTGCCATCGCCGCAAAGATGATGCGCAAACTCAAACAGTCCGAATACCAGGTAGACGCCGCAGCCGTCGTCAAACTCTACGGCATCGACTGTGTCTATGACCTGTGCACCGGCATCACCCTGTCCCTGTATCAGTATAAGGGATTCTCCTCCAAGCCAGACCCGGAATACAGCTGCACCGCTTATCTGCAGGGCTTTGAGGACCAGCACCAGCAGGAGATCCAGGAGATCGCCGACAAGTCCGCCACCGTTGCGCAGAGCATCATGATGGCTCGCGACTGGGTCAACACCCCTGGCAACTATATGAACCCCGCCATCCTGGCACAGAAGGTTGCTGAGGCTGGCAAAGAGGCCGGATGTGAGGTCAAAGTTGTGGACATCGCAAAGGCCAAAGAGTTGGGCATGAACCTCTTCCTGGGCGTCGGCTTGAGCAGCGATTCCCCATGCAGCGTCGTTGTACTGCGCTATATGGGCGATCCCGACGACAAAGAAGTCACCGCACTGGTCGGCAAGGGTGTCACCATGGACACCGGCGGCTACTCGCTCAAGACCGGCAAGGGCATGATTACCATGAAAACCGATATGGGCGGCGCTGCTGCTGTCACCGCTGCCACCTGCGCTTTGGCCCGCAACAAGGCAAAGACCAACGTCGTCGCCGTTGTGCCGATCGTAGAAAACCGCCTTTCCAACTCTGCACATACTCCGGGCGACGTCATCATCGCGATGAACGGCAAATCGGTTGAGATCCGCAGCACCGACGCGGAGGGCCGCCTGATTTTGGCCGACGCCATCACCTATGCAATCCGCGAAGAAAAGGCCGACCGCGTCGTCGACGTCGCGACCCTGACAGGCGCCATTGTACAGGCATACGGCAAAGTCCGCGCCGGTGTAATGACCAACAACGACCTGTTCGAGGATGAACTGCTGCGTGCTGGCTCCAGAGCAAGCGAAAAATTTGTCGACCTGCCGACCGACGAGGAATACTTCGAGCTGATTAAGGGCACCATCACCGACCTGCTCAACTCCTCCACCGGAGGCTGCGGCAGCGTAGCGGCTGGCCTGTTCCTCAGAGAGTTTGCCGAGGGCCATCCGTGGATGCACCTGGACATTGCCGGAACTGCCTGGGCAGAAAAACCGGTTCACGAGTACGACACCGACGGTGCGACCGGCTCCCCTGCCGCCACCCTCTATTTCCTGCTCGACCACCACTTTACCGCGGCTGACCGCTTCTAAAAAGAAAGGGGAACACCCACGATGAAAAAGCCATTGCTGGAATGCTGTGTAGACAGCGTCGAGTCCGCCCTTGCTGCAAAGCAGGGCGGGGCCGACCGCCTGGAGTTGTGTGCCAACCTCATCATCGGCGGCACCACTCCGGACATCAACCTCTATCACCGCATCCGTGAGCAGTGTGACATCCGCATCAACGTCCTGATCCGCCCGCGCTTCGGCGACTTCTGCTATACCGCAGAGGAGTTTGAGATCATCCGCCGCGACGTCAAAATGTTCCGCGAAGCCGGAGCCGATGGTGTCGTCATCGGCGTGCTCACTCCAGATGGAAAGCTGGATGTTGCGCGCATGCAACAGCTGATGCAGGAAGCAAAAGGGATACACGTCACCCTGCACCGTGCCTTTGACGTATCTGCCGACCCGATGGCTGTCCTGCAGCAGGCAAAACAACTGGGCATCGACACCATCCTGACCTCCGGACAGAAAAATACCGCCATGGAGGGTGCACCGCTGCTCACCGAGCTTGTGAAGGCTGCGGACGGGCAGATCGACATCCTCATCGGCAGTGGCGTCAAAGCGAGCGTCATCACCGAGCTTGCCCTTAAAACTGGCGCGACCTCTTTCCACATGTCCGGCAAGATCACGCTGGACAGCCCCATGACCTACCGCAAGGAGGACGTCAGCATGGGACTGCCGATGATGAGCGAGTACACCATCTGGCAGACCAGCGCCGAGGAGATTGCCAAGGCGCGCAAAGCACTGGACGAGGCTGTTGCAAAAGCCTAGCGGCCCAGCCGCTCACCCTTTATTCAGGAGGACACTTTATGTCGAATGAAACCTTTTCTTCCCTGCTGTGCCAAAAGGCCGACCAATACTTCGAGGCCGCTCGCCCCTATTTTGGCGGGCGCGAGCAGGAGATTGCACAGGGCCTTGCGCACTGCAACCAGGCGCAGAAGGTCTGCATGAAATTTTTGTACGGCACCATGCCGATCAGCGATATCGCAAACTACGACTTCTCCCTCTTTTTAAAATATGTCGACCACGCCCTTTTCCTGCGGGAGAATGTGGCTTGGTGCAAGAGCATCCCGGAGGATATCTTCTTAAACCACGTCCTGTACTACCGGGTCAACAACGAGGATATCGTCGATTGCCGCCGCGCCTTCTATGACATGTGCTGGCCCCGTCTGGTCGCTTCTGGAAAGACCACCAGCATGAAGGACGCTGCCCTGGAGCTCAACTACTGGTGCTTTGAAAACGCCACCTACCGCACCACCGACAACCGCACTGCCAATCCGCTGACGGTGCTGCGCTGCGCCTACGGCCGCTGCGGCGAGGAATCCACCTTCGCCACCACCGCCTTCCGCAGTGTCGGCATCCCAACCCGCCAGATCTACACCCCCCGTTGGCCGCACTGCGACGACAACCACGCCTGGATTGAGGTCTGGTGCGACGGCGACTGGCACTATCTGGGCGCCTGCGAACCGGAAGAGGTGCTGGACAAGGGTTGGTTCACCGCTGCGGCTTCCCGCGCGATGATCATCCACAGCCGCATGTTCTCGGATTATGTCGAAAACGAGGAGGTCGTCACCCACGAGGGCCTCACTACCGTCTGCAACGAGCTCAAACGCTATGCGGACACCCAGGTATTTTCGATCAAAGTAGTCGATGCGGGCAAACCGGTTCCCGGCGTCACCCTGCGCATCGAGCTGCTCAACTATTCCGAGTTTTTCCCGATCTCCACCCTCGTTTCCGACGAGAACGGAGAAGCTTCGATCACCCTTGGATTGGGCGATCTGCACGTCCATGCCGTCAAGGATGGCCGTTTCCTCACCCGGCTGGTCGACACCCGCAAGGAGTCCTCGATCGTTCTGGACTTTTCTGCGGCAAGCGACCGTCAAACCGATGAGCGCGACGGTGCCGAATATGATGTGGTTCCGCCAAAGGACAACATGAAGTTTGCCGTCCGTCTGACCGACGAACAGAAGGCCCGCCAGCAGCAGCGCTTCGACGCTGCCGCCGCCCTGCTGCACAAAAAGGAAGCCACCTTCCACACCGAGCAGTCCGCCCATGCGGCTGCCGCTGCACTGGGACTGTGCGGGGACTGTGCCGAGTATGCTGCAACCGCTCTCTTCGACGCCAAGGGCAACGCCGACCAGGTGGAAACCTTCTTAAAGGGCGCTGCGACTCCCGACGAGATGCAGCTGCGCGCAAAGCTGCTGCACATCCTGACCGTCAAGGATATGACCGACCTTTGCGCCGATGTTTTGGAGCAGCACGTGGCTGCGGCACCAAAACAGGGCACCCTGCCGGAAGAGATCTACATCCCCTATGTCCTCTCCCCGCGCGTCGACACCGAAAAGCTGACCGGGTGGAGAACCGGTCTGCGGGCTGCCTTCCAGAAGGAGCAGCTCGAACAGTTCGCCCGCGATCCGCAGCAGCTGTGGAGTTGGATTACCGGCCACATCGCCTCCCACGACAGCCGGGAATACGGCTCGCTGATTGCGGTTCCGGAAGCTCTGTTGAAGGTCGGCTACGGCTCTCACCTCTCCAAAAAGGTGCTGTTTGTTGCAGTCTGCCGCACCCTCGGCGTACCGGCCCGCATCAACCCGGAGACCCACTCCATCCAGTACTGGAAGGACGGCGCCTTTTACAACGTGGAGCAGGCTGAGCAGGGCGAAGTTCTGCCGTTCACCATCCTGTCCGGCGACGACACCAAGTGGGTTTACTTCCAGAATTGGAGCATTGGCCTGCTGCGCGATGGCATCTACACTACCCTCGATCTGAGCGAGCGCTGCTGGCAGGGGGACAAACTTGCCGTGGAGCTGGCTCCCGGCGCCTATCGCCTGCTGACTGCAAAGCGGATGCCAAACGGCAGCCTCTTCACCAAGGAGTACCGCTTCACCGTTGCACGCGATCAGCCGGATTCGATCACCATCCGCCTGCGCGACACCAAGATCTCGGATATGCTGGAAAATATGGACATCCTGCCATTCTCCTTAAAGGATGAAAACGGCGGCAAGGTGGAGGCTCAGCAGCTGACCGCCGGCCGCGCCAACATCCTGTTCTGGCTGGAAGAGGGCAAGGAGCCGACCGAGCACATCCTAAACGAGCTGATCGAGCACCACGAGCGCTACAATCAGCTGGATGCCCAGTTGATCTTTATCCTGCGCTCCAAACAGGCTCTGCAAAACCACACCCTTGCAAAGGCGCTCGAATTGCTGCCGAAGGTCGTCCTGTGCTACGACGACTTCCGCGACAACGTCTCCAGCCTTGCCAGAAGAATGTATGTAGACCCGGACAAGCTGCCGCTCATCATCGTGACCAAGCCCGGACTCAACGGCATCTTCGCCACCAGCGGATACAATGTCGGCATGGGGGATCTGCTCATCAAGATTCTTTCCGAGTAACGGCAGTTTGATTCTGCTTAGAAAGACCTCCCGGCGGGGAGGTTTTTCTTTATACAAAAGTTTTCCCAGGAAATGCGGCGACCCTTAATGCGCTAGAAAGGAAGATGCTGTATGTCCTCTCACAGTGAGAATTTAGCCTATCAGATTCTATCGGTTGTGGAGGAAATCCCCGAAGGGAAGGTTGCCACCTATGGGCAGATCGCGCGGCTGATCGGTCGAGAGCGAAACGCCCGCCTGGTCGGCAGGGTACTCAGCCGCGCTTCCCTCTATGGGGAGTACCCCTGTCACCGGGTCGTCAACCATGCCGGACGGATTGCGCCGGGCTGGCCTGAGCAAAAGCTGCTGCTGCAAAGGGAGGGAGTTGCATTTATTGATGAGGTTCGTGTCGATCTCAAGCGTTTTGGGTGGGAGTGCTGAACACAAAGGAGGAAATGGGATGAATCCAGTTGAAAAGCCTCGATGCCACTGGGTCGAGGACAAAAAAGAGCGCTATCTGCGCTATCACGACGAAGAATGGGGCGTTCCCGTTCACGACGACCGCAAACTTTTCGAGATGCTGCTGTTGGAAGGGTTTCAGGCCGGCCTTACCTGGGAATGCATCCTGAACAAGCGGGAAAATTTTGCGCGCGCCTTCGACCAATTTGACTTTGAAAAGATCCGGCACTATTCCGAAGAAAAACTGCTCTCGCTGCAAGCCGACCCCGGCATTGTACGAAACCGGCTGAAAATTCGAGCCGCGCCAAACAATGCACAGGTATTTTGTGCGATCCGCGAAGAATTTGGCAGCTTCGACCGATACCTCTGGGGCTGGACCGGCGGCAAGGTGCTGCGCGAGGTGGGGTTGGCTCGCTCTGGCCTCTCGGACAGGATTGCCGCAGACCTAAAAAAGCGCGGGATGCGCTTTGCCGGGAGCACCATCATCTACTCCTATTTACAGGCCGTCGGCGTCATCAACGCCCACGAGGACGGCTGTTTTCGCGCTTCCCAGCTCTGATTGCATAAGGCAAGAAAAAAGCCTCGATGGATTCTCCATCGAGGCTTTTAAAGTCCTGTCGTCTTTTCGTCTTATTTGCTGATTGGCGCAGAAACTTTTGCCAACCACTTTTTCGCGCGGTCGCTGACGTGCGGTGCAACGGTGTCGTATGCACGTTTATTGAAGGCGTTGAGCCAATCGACCTCTTGCTGGCTCATCAGCTCAAGCTTCAGCGGAGATGGGTCGATCGGAACGACGGTGAAGGTATCGAAGTGGTAGAACTGTCCATACTCGGTCTTTTCACCCTTGACCACAACCGCTGTATTTTCTGTACGGATACCGTGGCTGCCCTCGGTGTAGACACCTGGCTCGATGGTCAGCACCATGCCCGGCTGCAATTTGACGGTGCGCTCGCCCAAGCTCTGCGGACCCTCATGGACGTTGAGCATATAGCCTACGCCGTGGCCGGTACCGCAGCGGTAGTCGAGGCCATATTTCCACAGCACTTCCCTGCTGAGCACATCCAGGCCATAGCCGGTCGTGCCCTCTTTAAAGACCGCGGTGCTCAGTGCGATGACGCTCTTGAGAACCAGCGTGTAGTCGCGGCGCTCCTCATCGGTCAACTCGCCCATCGGGAAGGTTCTGGTGGTATCGGTGGTGCCGGTCAGATACTGGCCGCCGCTGTCGTTGAGCAGGAAGTGGCTTCTCTCGATGACAGCAGAGCCCTCCGCCTTCGGCGCATAGTGCATCATGGCTGCATTGTCGCGGTAAGCAAGGATGGCAGTAAAGCTGTCGTCCTTAAAGTGTTCCCGCTGAGCGCGGAAAGAGTGGAGCTTTTCCGCTGCCTGATACTCGGTGATGGTTTCTCCCTTCTCCAAAGCTTCGTCCAGCCAGCCGTAGAATTCCGCCTCGGCAATGCCGTCCTGCACATAGGCCTCATAGGTATTGCTGGTTTCGACGTCGTTCTTCATCGCCTTCATCAGTTTGGTCGGGTCGTCCTTTTCCACCAGGGTCAGGTGCTCATTGTTCTTCAGCGCATAGTAAAGGCTGTAGTTGAGCTCCTTTGTATCGCACAGTACGGTCTGTGGCTTATTGAGGTGGGAAGCGTATTCGAATACCGACTCATACGGGCGCAGGGTGACCCCATTTTCAGAGAGGACGCGCAGCACATCGTCTCCCAAGCGTTTTTGGTTGGTGAAGAGGATTGCGCTCTCTTTGGAGATGTATGCGTAGGCGATGGCAACCGGTGTGCAGGCTACATCGTTGGCGCGGATGTTGTACAGCCAGGCAATCGAGTCCAAAGCGCTGACAAAGATCGCGTCAGCCTCCTCCTGTGCCAGTTTTTCGCGCAGTTCGCCGATCTTCTGTTCAGCAGATTTGCCCGCATATTTTACCGGCAGGGTGTAGATCTCGGTCGCGCTCTCGGCTGGGCGCTCCTCACCCCACAGATCGTTTGCGTAGTCGATCTGGTTGTCGATCTGAATGTTCTTCTTTGCGAAGGCTTTCTGCATTTCCTGGATATATGAGGCGGAGAACAGAGCTCCATTGATGCCGACGACGGCGTTCTCCGGCAACTCCTTTGCCAGGTACTCCGGTACCTTAGGGGTTTCCGGCTCATTCATCTTAAACAGCACGCCCTCACTGCCTGCCAATTGGCGCTCCGCCTGTACATAGTAACGGCCGTCGGTCCACAAACCCGCGACCGATTTGGTGATGACAAAGGTGCCTGCGGAACCGGTGAAGCCGGAAAGCCAGGCTCTGGTTTTCCAGTGGTCAGAGAAGTACTCGCTCATGTGCGGATCGGCGCTCGGCACGATGAGAGCATCGATGTGGTTCTCTGCCATTCGTTCCCGAATTTTGGCAATCTTTTCGTTTGTCGTCATTTCCAATTCCTCCATTTCCTTCCGGAACTATCGTGACTGCTTTTTCCAGTTTTTTTCTTGCCCTCAGCAGTCCCTTTATCAGTATAGCACAAAAATGCCAACTTACAAGCTTTTTTCTTGTGAAAAAATGAGATACCCTCCCCATTTTTATCCATAAAGCAAAAAAGAGGAACTCAAACGAGTTCCTCTTTTTGTTCTGTAAAAAGGGGCAGCTATGCCTGCTGGAGATTCTCCAGATGGATGCAGTGAACCGGGCATCCTTCTGCGCACTTGCCGCAGTTGGTGCACTTGGACGGGTCGATATGGGCGCAGTTATTTTCCACTGTAATCGCGCCAAATTCGCAGGTGCGCTCACACTTTTTGCATCCGATGCAGCCGTTGGAGCACACTTTGCGGGTATCTACACCCTTATCCTTATTCATGCAGGCAACATAGACCTTCTGGCTTCTTGGCAGAATTTCCAAGATAGAATTTGGGCAAACCTTTGCGCAGGCGCCACAGCCGATGCACTTGTCCTCGTCGACCTTAGCAATGTGGTCGACAATGTGGATTGCATCGTATTCGCACACGTTGGTGCAGTCGCCATAGCCCAGGCAAGCAAAGTTGCAGCTGGTTCTGCCATTATAGTAAAGCTTTGCAGCCTTGCAGTTTTTCGGGCCGTCATAATCCATGATGTAATCGGAGGTTTGCAGATGGCCGCGGCAGCGCACAACTGCACGTTTTGGCTCAATCTCGCCGACCGAAACGCCCAGGATTTCGCCGAGTTTCGCTGCAACCGCCGCTCCGCCTACCGGGCAAAGATTCGGAGGTGCTTCCCCAGCTGCCATCTTGGAGGCATACTCATCACATCCCGCGCAGCCGCAGGCGCCGCAGTTTGCGCCCGGCAGCACTTCACGGAGGTTTGCTACCGTTTCATCTACCTTTACCGCGAAAAACTTGGAAGCAACGCTCAGCAAAAATCCCGCGATTAAACCTATCACCGTAACGATGGAGACAGGTGTTAAAATTGTTTGCAGCATAATTTCGTCTCCTTCTCGTTATTTGAACATACCTTCCGCAACGCTTGCAAAGCCCATAAAGGACATCGAAACGATCGATGCGGCAACCAGTGTAATCGGAACGCCCTGGAAGCTCTTCGGGAACTCTACGCTCTCCATCTTGCTTCTAACGCCGGCAAACAGTACCATTGCCAGCATGAAGCCGATGCCGATACCGAAGGTATTGACAATAGATTCGAGGAAGTTGTAGTGGTTCTCCACATTCAGCAGTACGCAGCCCAGAACGGCGCAGTTGGTGGTGATCAGTGGAAGGTATACGCCCAACGCCTTATACAGCGGTTTCATATACTTTTTCATGACAAACTCAACCAGCTGAACCAGCGCGGCGATAACCAGAATAAAGACGATGGTCTGCAGGTATTCCAGACCAAATGGAACCAGCAGGAAGGTGTAGATCGGCCAGGTAACTGCGGTGGCCATCAGCAGAACAAAGATAACTGCCGAGCTCATGCCGATCGCAGAGTCCAACTTTTTGGATACACCCAAGAATGGGCAGCAGCCCAGGAACTTGGCAAGGACGATATTTTCGACAATGGAAGAGGTGACGAAAATATACATCAAATTTCTAAACAATTCCATTATTCACATTCTCCCTTCCCTGCATTGGCACAACCTGCGGCATTCGGGCAGGAAGCGCAGTCAAAGCTCTTTCTCTTGACCGCTTTGCCGTTGGTCAGTTTGTTGAGCAGCGCGATGACGCAACCAAATACCAGGAAGCCGCCAGGCGCCAGGACGAAGATGGAGATTGGCTCGATAAAGTTTGCGGTGATCGGCAGGCCAAACCAGGTGCCGGAACCGAGAATCTCGCGGATGGAACCGATGGCCAGCAGCGCCAGCGTAAAGCCGATGCCCATGCCGATACCGTCCATCGCCGACTTGATGACGGTGTTCTTGCTCGCAAACATCTCAGCGCGGCCGAGGATGATGCAGTTTACAACGATCAGCGGCAGGAACAAACCGAGCGCCTCATAGATGCTTGGGAAAAACGCCTGCAAAATTGAGCTGAGCAGGGTTACAAAGCCTGCAATGATGACGATAAAGCAAGGGATGCGCACCTTATCCGGAATCACCTTGCGCAGTGCGGAGATTACGATGTTCGAACCGACCAGTACAAAGGTGGCCGCACAGCCCATGCCGATGGCGTTCACCGCCATTGTGGTGATCGCGATGGTCGGGCAGGTACCGAGCACCAGAACCAATGTTGGGTTCTCCTTAATAATGCCGTTGCAAAGAACTTGCAAATTTGTCTTTTCTTTTTCCATTTCCCTACTCCCCTTTCACCATATCATAGACCTCGAAGGCCGTCTTAATTGCTCTTTCCATTGCGTTGGAGGAGAGGGTTGCTCCACCGATGGCCTCATAGCCGTTCATCGAGCTGTCCATGCCCTCAAACTGGTTGACGAAGTCGTCGTTGGAGACTTTGGAGCCGAGGCCCGGAGTCTCGTTGTTTGCCAGGATCTTGATGCGCTCGATGGTGCCATCCTCTTTGATGCCGACCATTACCTGCAACGGATCGCTGGAATAACCTTTCGAAGAAACGGTGATGGCATAACCGACGCCGTTTGCTGCGGCGTATACATCGCTTACACCCTCTGGGAATTCGCCCTGAAGCTGCTCGAACGAATCGGCTTCGGCCAGCACCTCAGCGCGGGACTCCTCCGCAATTCTGCGGTTATTTTCCTCGATGATCGGTGCTGTGATGTTCTGGCTGATTGCAAGCAGCAGGGTGATGACCAGGCAGATCACTGCCAGGACCACAGTCGGTTTTACAAATTCATTCATAGTTGTCGACTTCATTACTGCTGGACACCTCCAAACGCCTTGTTGCGAACCATCCTGTTGATGTGTGGGGTAATGATGTTCATCAGCAGAATCGAATAGGATACGCCTTCTGGATAGGAGCCAAAGAGGCGGATCACCATGGTGATGATGGCGCAGCCCAAACCGAAGATGATCTTGCCCTTCTCGGTGATTGGGGAGGTGGTGTAGTCGGTGGCCATGAAGAAGGCGCCGATCAGCAAGCCGCCGCCCATGATCTCATACAGCGGGTTGATGCCGGCCAACAGCGAGATCACGGTGACGCCGCCGATGAAGCACAACGGGGTGGTGATGGTGATGACTCTGCGCCAGATCAGATAAATGCCGCCGATGATGAGCGCAAGTGCACAGGTCTCGCCCATGCAGCCGCCGCGCTGTCCCAAGAACATTTCGGTCAGCGAAGGAAGGCTTGCCATGTCGCCGGAAGAGATCAGTGCCAGAGGAGTAGCTCCGTATACGCCTTCTACTGCGCGGCCATTTTCGACCTGCAGCCAGCTGGTCATCTGCTGGGAGAAGGAGAGCAGGAGGAAAATTCTTGCCGCGATGGCCGGGTTTGCAAAGTTGTTGCCGATTCCGCCAAACAGCTGTTTGACCACTACAATGGCAAAGAAGCAGCCGACTACTGCCATCCAAAGTGGGAACTGCGCCGGAAGGTTAAAGGCAAGCAGCACGCCGGTGACCGCTGCGCTCAGGTCGGTGATGGTGACTTCCCGGCCAAGCACGCGCTCGGTGGCGTATTCAAAGACGATGCAGGCCGCAACGCAAACCGCAGTCAGCAGCAACGCCCGAAATCCAAAAATAAACACAGCCGCAATCAAGGCCGGAACCAGAGCAATCAGCACATCGCGCATGATGGTGCTGGTCGTCGCATTGTCCCGAATGTGCGGCGATGGGGATACGATCAATTTGTTACTCAAAGCAATTCACCTCAAACTATTTTTTAGGAGCGATCATGGCCTTCGACAACTTGTTGACCACAACCAACTGACGTTTCGCCGGACATACATAGGCGCAGCTGCCGCATTCGATGCAAAGGTTGACCTTGAGGGCTTTCAGTTCCGCAACATCCTTCATCTTAAATGCGGTCTCGATCAGCGACGGCATCAGGCCCATTGGGCAGGCACGCACGCAGCGTCCGCAGCGGATGCAGGCGGTCTCGTGGTATGTCGGCACATCCTTCTTTGCAAAGGCGAGCAAAGCGTTGTTGTTTTTAACCAGCGGGTAGTTGACGTCGTACAGCGGAGTACCCATCATAGGGCCGCCCATGAGCAGCTTTGCAGGTTCCTCTTTAAAGCCGCCGCAGAAATCGACAATATCCTTAAACGGAGTGCCGATCGGAGCAATCACGTTTTGCGGCTGCTGGATAGCAGAACCATCGACGGTGATGGTCTTGGTGATCAGCGGCATACCGGTGGTCATATACTCTCCAATAAACGCCATCGAGGTGACATTGCTGATGATGACGCCCGCCTGCCACGGGAGCTGGCCCTCCTTGATGACCTTGCCGCAGGTCTCATAGGCGATGACCTTCTCTGCGCCCTTCGGGTACATGGCTTTGAGCGGGACGATGTGAATATTTTGCTCACTTGCATACTCTTTGGTGAGCTTTTCAATTGCCTGGGGCTTGTTGTCCTCAATACCGATATAGACCTGTTTAATCGGCATAAATTCCAGGACGGTTTTGATTCCCTTGAGCAGCATGTCGGACTTATCCAGCATGGTGCGCAGGTCGGTGGTGATGTACGGCTCGCACTCGGCGGCGTTGATGACCAGGGTATCTACCGCACTTGGGTCCTTGAGGTTAAACTTGACATGAGCCGGGAAACCCGCGCCGCCCAATCCGACCAGGCCGGAATTTTTGAGTGCTTCCAAAAATTCCTGATAGTTATGTACAACTGGCGGTTTGACCTCTTCGGAAACCTCCTGTTTGCCATCGGTCGCGATGACGACAACCTGATCCACCGAACCGATGCTGGTGGTCATGCTGGTGATCGCCTCGACGGTGCCCGATACGCTGGAGTGCGTCGTCGCACTCATAAACTTATCGGAAGCGCCGATCAACTGACCGACCTTTACAGAATCCCCCTTCTTTACCAGCGGGTTGCAAGGCGCACCCATATGCATGTGCATCGAGATGTACACCTTGGCCGGTACCGGCATAGCCTTCGGAACACTGTCGTTGGTGTTCTTGTGATGTGGCACGTGCACGCCCGGCAATGTCTTCTTACCATTATTCGACACGATTTTTAGCCCCCATTTCTATAAATTGCCTGAAACCCTCCAGACAGACGATAAGGCCGGTTGTGCAAAAACCGCCCTCTATCATTTATAATCCCTACTTTCCTGTGCGCTGCCGCAGCTGTTTTCGGTAACGCTCCGGGAGGTAAGGTATTATCCAAATAAAAAGTTTTCCTGTGATTGTCCCCACTACAAGTCCGGAAAGGATGAGCACAGGGATGTAATAATAAAGGAAAACGCTCGTTAAAAATCGGGCTAGAATCAACTGCCCGACGTTGTGAAATACAGCGCCAACGACGCTGAGCGTGATGTAATGCAGGTTATAGCGGGTCAGCCAATCCAGCAGCAGAATGGCTGTCACCGAGACAAGGCCGCCCGAAAGGCTCAAAGCTCCGGCGACCAGGCCGCGTGTCAGCAGCACAAACAGCGACTTCATGGCCGCCATCGTGTAGCCGGACCCTTTTCCCAGGAAAAATACACAGTACATCGTGACAATATTGGAAAGGCCCAGCCGGATGCCCGGCAGCATGCCCGGGATGGTCACCATACTTTCCAGATAGGAAAAGGCCATTGCCAAAGCAAACAATAAACCCATCAGGCTGATCTTTGCGGCGAGGTTTCTCATTGACTCTCCTCCCCTACCTGCTGGAACTGATACCCTCGGGTATTCTGTGAATTGGGTTGCAGGTTGCCCTGCAAGGACGGAGAATAGTAGACATTTCCGTCGGTATCGACCACAATCAGCTGGTAGTCCTCCTGCTGCATCCGCTGAAGGGCGGCGTCCTTTCCCGCCACAAACAGCGCTGTTGAGAGGCAGTCTGCCAGCAGCCCATCCTCAGAAACTACCGAGACCGACAGCAGATCGGACTCGGCCGGATAACCGGTGCGCGGGTCCAGCACATGGTGATACCGTTTGCCGTCCTGCTCAAACCAGCGCTCATAGCCTCCCGTTGTCGCCATCGTTTTTCCCGTCAAACTGAGCGTTGCAAAGTATTCGGAAGCATCTCCCTGTGGGTCCCGGATGGCAAAGCGGTATTCCTCCCCTTCCGGTGAGTTGCCCAAGACAACCAGATTGCCTCCGATCGAGACATAGCCGGTGCGGATCTCATACTCCTCTGCAACCTCGCGCACAATGTCACAGGAGGCGCCCTTCGCCACCGCTCCAAGGTCGATGGCCTGTCCGGACCGGGCAAGCATCACCTGATCCCCGTCGATGAGCAGGTCATGGTAGTCGACCAACGCCTTTGCCTGATCGATCTCCTGCTGGGAGGGGACGCGCGGATGATCCGAGGTGATCGCCCAAAGTTCCGTCAGTGGGGCGATGGTGATATCGAAAAGCCCATCAAATTCGGAAGAGATCTCCAGGGAACGGTTGAGCAGCTTTAGACACTCTTCCGAAACGGTGGTGTACTGCTTGCCCGCATTTTCATTGATGCGGCTGATCTGGCTGGTTTCGATGTACATCGAATACTGCTGTTCATACTGTTGCAGACGGCGCTCGATTTCGTCCGCCGCCTGTTGGGAGTTTTTGCCATAAAGCTTTAGTTCCACCACCGTGTCCATCACAAAACAGGTCGACACCGTCAGGTGGTATTCCTCTTCCCGCCACTTTGCCGCCGCCACAATGCTCACGAGCACCACAAGCGCCACCGCCGCCAGCAGGATTGTCCTGGTTTTCTGCCTCACGCCCAACCTCCTAACAATATCTAACATTTTTAAGTTTACTACATTTTAACCAAATAATCAATAGCTTTTTTTGTGTTATTTTATTGTCATAAAGAAATGGCTTATTTACGCCATTTTTATTTCATCTTAACCTGTGCGGTACCAAAACAGACCCTCTTTTTTCCTTTTTCTCCCTACATAAATCTACAAAAATCTTCGCAAAGTTTTGTATAATTTCTCATTTTTAGAACAATCTGCACAAAACCCCAAGCAATCTTTTTGCAGCCTCCCCTGCAAATCCCAAAAGTTTCCTTCCCTCCCCTTGACGTCCCCCAAATGCGCGCACTCTAACCTCGATCCGTCCATCGCCGCAGACGATTGACAAACCGGCATCGCAGCTTTTATACTAGAGAGGTACGCAAATGCTTCTGACGCTATATAAATAGGAAGGTTTCTTATGATCGATAAAATTTTAATCCGCGGAGCCCGCGTTCACAACCTCAAAAACATCGCCGTGGACGTCCCTCTGGGGCAGATTGTCGGCATCGCGGGCGTTTCCGGTTCGGGCAAATCCTCCCTTGCGCTCGGCGTCCTCTATGCAGAAGGGTCCCGGCGCTACCTGGAATCGCTCTCCACCTATACCCGCCGCCGCATGACCCAGGCCGCCAAAGCGCAGGTGGACCAGGTGCTCTATGTTCCTGCCGCCCTTGCGCTGCACCAGCGTCCCGGAGTGCCCGGCATCCGCAGCACCTTCGGCACCGGCACCGAGCTGCTCAACAGCCTGCGCCTGATGTTTTCCCGCTTGAGCAGCCACCGCTGTCCCAATGGGCACTACCTCCAACCCACCCTCGATGTGGCGGCGGGATTGGAGCTGAGCTGCCCGGTCTGCGGGGCCAAATTCTTTGCCCCTTCGGCGGAGGAGCTGGCATTCAACAGCCAAGGCGCCTGCCACACCTGTGATGGCACCGGCATCGTGCGCACCGTCGACCAGTCCACCCTTGTGCCGGACGATTCGTTGACCATCGACCAGGGAGCCGTCGCCCCCTGGAACTCGCTGATGTGGTCGCTGATGACCGACGTCTGCCGCGCCATGGGGGTGCGCACCGACGTCCCCTTCCGGGAGCTGAGCGAGAAGGAAAAGGAGATTGTCTACCACGGACCCGCCGAAAAGAAGCACATCTTCTACCGGTCCAAAAATGCGGCCGTCGCAACCGAAATGGATTTCACCTACTTCAACGCCACCTACACCGTCCAAAACGCCCTGTCCAAGGTCAAGGATGAGAAGGGCATGAAGCGGGTCGAAAAGTTTTTAAAGCAGGAAACCTGCCCAGACTGCGGCGGAAGCCGCCTGTGTGAAGCGGCCCGTGCACCAAAGCTGCGGGGAATCTCGCTGGACGAGGCCTGCCGCTTCACCCTTGAGGAATTGGTGGAGTGGGTAAAGGGAGTTCCGGCCTCCCTGCCCGAGCCGATGCGCCCGATGGCAAACAGCATCTGCGAATCCCTGCTGAGCGCGGCCCAACGCCTGCTCGACCTGGGGCTGGGCTATCTGACCCTCGACCGCGCGTCCTCCACCCTCTCCACCGGCGAGCGGCAGCGGATGCAGCTGGCCCGCGCCGTGCGCAACCGCACCACCGGCGTCCTCTATGTGCTCGACGAGCCCTCCATCGGGCTGCACCCCTCCAACATCATCGGCCTGACCGGCGTGATGCAGGACCTGATCGCCGATGGCAACTCGGTGGTGCTGGTCGACCACGACACCCAGATCCTCTCCACGGCGAACTGGATCATCGAGATGGGTCCCGAAGCGGGCGCCAACGGCGGTCGGGTCATCGCGCAGGGGACACCCTGCCAGCTTGCAGAAAATCCACAGTCGCAGATCGGGCCCTTTTTCTCGAAAAAGGCCTCGGTGCGCTGCCGGCCCCGCATCGATCCGGACCAGCTGTTTTGTCTGGGAAGGATTCACCTCTCCACCGACAAAATCCACACGGTAAAGCCGCTGGAAGCCGACATCCCCAAGGGGAGGCTCACGGTGGTGACCGGCGTCTCCGGTTCGGGCAAAACCACCCTCATTCTGGAGAGCCTCGTGCCCGCCCTCGACGCCATCACCCGCGGACAACCCCTCCCCGAGCATGTGCGGGCCATCGACGCCCCGGGCATCGCACAGGTCAAGCTCATCGACGCCACCCCCATCGGCATCAATGTCCGCTCCACCGTCGCCACCTACGCCAACATCCACGACGAGCTGCGCAAGATCTACGCCAAAAGCCCTGACGCCAAGGAGCGCGGTCTGCACGCCAGCGATTTTTCCTACAACACCGGCAAACTGCGCTGCCCGGTCTGCGACGGCACTGGCGTCATCAACCTGGACGTACAGTTCCTGCCGGATGTGCAGATCCCCTGCCCGGAATGCCGCGGCTCCCGCTACGCCAAAGAGGCCAGCCTTGTCCTGCACAAAAACAAAGCCGGCATCTCCCACTCCCTGCCAGAGCTGATGGCGATGGATGTGCGGGAAGCCATTGCCTTTTGCAAGGATATGAAGCTGGTCCATCAGCGCCTGGAGGTGCTGCAGCAGCTGGGCCTGGGGTACCTGACGTTGGGCGAAGAGACCCCGAGCCTCTCCGGCGGGGAAGCGCAGAGGCTGAAGCTGGCAAGCGAGATGGGCCGCGCACAGTCGGACACCGTCTTTGTCTTTGATGAGCCGACCATCGGCCTGCACCCGCTGGACGTCCAGACGCTGCTCTCCGTCTTTCAGACGCTGATCGACAACGGCGCCACCGTCCTCGTCATCGAGCACGACCTCGACGTAATCCGCAACGCCGATTACCTGATCGACATGGGGCCCGGCGGCGGAGAGGCTGGCGGACGGATTGTCGCGACCGGGACTCCCGATCAGGTCCGTCAAAATCCAAGCAGCCGCACAGGGCAGTTTCTCTAACTCCTGGCCATTGCCTGCGCTGCAAGGCAAAGGTATTGCTTTTCGCTGCAAAAAAGAGGCACAGCAACTCGGTTGCTGTGCCTCTTTTGTATCTACTTTTTATACGCGGACGACGTAATTGTCCTTTCTCTTTGCCGGTTCCGGTGCAGGTCCAGCCGCATAGCCCAGTGCAAGCGAACCGACGCCCCGCAGTGTCTCCGGGAGGCCCCATTCGCGCAGCAGAGCCTTGCCCTCTTCGCTGTCGAAGATTTCGCGCTCGCGGTGAATCCAAACCGAAGCCAGATCCAGCGCATGTGCCGCCAGCATCATGTTCTCCAGCACGCAGCTGGCATCCTCTACAAAGGTGTGGGCATTGCCGTCGGCCAGTACCAGAATGATGACCGGTGCGCCATAGTAGGGGTCAATATCCTTGCCCATCACTGCGGCGTTGAGCTTGGAAATCTGATCGCGGTACTTTTTGCTTGTGACAGCAATGATGGTCGGGGATTGGCGTCCACCGCCGGTCGGCGCATAGGTTCCCGCTTCCAGAACCTTGTTGAGCAGTTCATCCGGCACCATGTCCGGTTTATACGACCGCACACTGCGGCGGGTCTTAATCAACGACAAGAATTTTTCTTCCATAAACGGTTCCTCCATTCTGTCCTTTTTCTTTTTGGAAAAGTTTCCAATTCAACTTTATTATAAAAGGATGCAAAGAGGTTGTCAAGCGCCCTGCAAGCGGGGGCAAAACAGCTTTTTTGCACAAAAAAAGGCCCCAACAAACCGCATCATCGAGCGATTGGTTGGAGCAAGCTTTTGGGGCTAGAGATGGGAATCGAACCCACGACCTGCTGATTACGAATCAGCTGCTCTACCGACTGAGCCACTCTAGCGTCTTTAAAAAGCTTTAACTATTATACCGCATCTTTCCATTTAGGTCAAGAGTTCCTACCGATTTTATCCAAAATATTTTCGAAAAGATAAGAGGGAAGGGCCTCTCTTGGTCCTTCCCTCTGTAGATATTCTTACGGCTGCACCTCGATGGTCTGCCGGTCGGTTTTAAGCAGCAACCCGCTTTCTTTGTTGCTCAAGGTTGCGCTCTCCACCACATACTCTCCCGGCAGCACGCCGTTGACGTAGTAGACAATGCGCCAATTGTACCACCTTTGCATCTCCTCATAGTCCTTTCCTGTCGGAGAGTCCAGATAAAAGCTGGCGGTGATCTGCTGATTTTCATTCTCCACCCAGGCATCCGTCTCGGCGCTTTGCGAACATTTCATCAGCCGCATGCCGGACGGCACGCAATCGCTGAGGGTGTAATAGCCCTGCGGCGAATCCAGCGTGAATTGAACCGCCAGCTCGATGCGGGTCATTCCGTTTTGCTGTGGGGTGATTGTCTTTGTGAGCGTCGCGAGCTCTTCACCGCTCTGTTCGGGCAGCTGGTCAGCGGTGTAGCAGACGCTGGCATAGACCTCCCCCTCTCCCTCCTGGAAAGAGATGTCCTTCCAATCGTTGTAGCCAAACCGGATGGTGGTATAGCCCTTGCCGCCGATCGAAACCTGCTTTGTCTCCCCAGCAGCGGTATAGGAGAAGGTTGCCAGGTGAGCGGTTCCCTCTTGGCGGCTGTCGAGCCGGGCAGCATGGCGGGTAGCATAGGTTAAAATCTCCAGGTGAGGCAGCACACCGCTGCCCAGTTTTCCGATCGAGTCGGCGTGCAGCAGGTAGCCGAGCAGGGCGTCGGCCTCTTCGCTGCCCAAAATGGAGTGCAGCGCAAGAGCTGCGGCAGTGACCTCGGTCGTCTCGTCGAGCGTCTCTCCCTGATAGGACAGCCACTGCTGGTTCCAGCTAAACTTTTCCTCCATCGCCGTATAGATTTTCCTTGCACCGGAATAGTCTCCCAGCTGTGCCAGCGCCACAGCAACCCAAAGTTTTTGGCTGTCGCTGAGCTGCTCTCCCTCCTCTTCCAGCAGATTGCGGACCTCCAACAGGACCGGTTGCTGCATCGCCGACAGGCCCACATAGCTCATCAGCACCTGATCAAGGGTATAGTTTGCGCGCTCAAAGCGACTTTGGAACAGTTCCAGCGCTTGGGACTGATCCACCAGTTCCGGGCAGGCAATCATCATTTTTGCGGCAATCGCTGCGTCCGGTTCTGCATTGGGGAGGATGCGCACTCCACCGGTATTGGCCAGCCGCTGGTCGTAGGAGATGGATTCGCGCTGTTCCTCTTCCAGCAGCTGGTTGTAGAGGACCTTCGCTTCATAGCTCGCCGCAAGGATCTCGGTGCGCTTTCCGTCCTGGTTGCGCAGCCACCGCAGCGCATCGAGATAGGGTTTTTGCTCCACGTCGTAGAACAGCACATCGATCGGGTAGCGCACACTGGTCAGTTTGGAGAGTTCCTGCAGGTCCATCTCCTGGGTGATCTGCGCCCTCAAGCCGCTGGTGAGCACATTCACCGGCAGCAGCACTGCATCCGACATGCCATCCGCTTTGGCCGAGAAGGTGACCTGATACTGTCCCGCCTTCTGTTTTCCAAAGTTGACGACCGCCCGCTCCTTAGCGGACACCTCCTGCCTCTTCTCATCGAGCACCTTGCCATCCAAATCCAGCAGCTGTACCGTTGCCTCCACCGTTTGCACGGTGTCGATGGCACTGCCGCCAAATTCCATCGAGACGCAGATGTCGTCCCCTTCGATGTACTGCTCGGTCACCAGCGGCCGCAGATAAAACGGCAGAGTAGCCACGCGGTTATCCAAGCTGTCTCCGGCCAATTTTTCGCAGGCAGCCGCCGCAGTGATCCGCCAATCGGTGATGTTGTCCGGCAGGGTGCATTGGAAGGTGGCCTTTCCGTTTGCATCGCAGGTCAGCTGCTCAAAGCAGGCGGTATCCACAAACTCGCTGCGCAGCTGCCCCATATCGTCGCCGCTGCCGCCGCCCTTTCCTCCGCTGTCCCATTCGGAAAGATTATACTCCACATAGGAGGCCTTCGCATAAATATTGGGCATATAGACCGAGGCATACAGCTGTCCGATCAGGTCCACCACCTGTTCCTGTACCGCGAATACCGCCTCGTCCACCACGCCGACGCAAACCCGCGCGCCGGCCGCCGGCTGACCGGACTGGTCGGTGACGGTCAGCGAAATCTGCATTGTGTCGCCCGGACGATAAGACTCCTGGTCTGTCTGGATGTCGATGGCAAGCGCTCTCTCCTCATAGTCGTAATAGAAGCGGCACTCCTGCATGCAGTAGATGTGCTTTCCATCAAAATAAGCTCCCGCAATGGCGATATTGGGTGCAAACTCCTCCTGCATAATCAGGTCAAAGCTGTCCTCATAAAACAGGCCCTGCTGCACCACCTCATCCTGCACCACCGTATAGAGCACACGGCCGGTATTCTGCTGCGTCTGGTCGTTGCGGTAGATTTGCAGCGGGATGGCCTGCCCCATTTTGACCTTTTGCGGCTCCCAGACAATTTCGTTTTGATAGCGGCTTACAAATCCGTAAACGGCATCTCCCCACAGGCTAACGTGGTCTGGGCAGAAAGAGCCGGCGGTCTGAATCTGTACCCCATATCCTCCATCCAGCACCATTTGATAGGATTGCGAGACGTTCTCTTCACTTTCCTCAAAGTATTGCGCGAGGGTCTTGCTCTCCTGCACCGAAACGCTCCTTGCATCCAACTGCTCTTTCTGCTGACTGTAGCGGTAGTTGTGGACGGTCACCTTGTTGATCGAGTCATAGTAGGTGCCCACCTCCTCCTTTTGCGTCCAGATGCGGGTGAGGGTGAGCGCTACGTCCGCCTGGGCGGGTGTGGTGCAGTAGTCGAACCGGGTGGTGCCCTCAGGCAGCGGGGCAAACAACTTTTGTGGGTCAATTTTACCGATTCGGATCTGAAGGTCCCTTCCCTGCACTTCCCCCTCGATTGCATATTGAGAAGTGAGAATGTCGACTGAACAGGTCGCACTGACCTGCACATCCTGCTCGTCTGCGCTGCGCACGGTCAGTTCAGCTGAGGTGCCCTCCCACCCAAATGTTCTGGAGTTTGACAGGTACCTTGCCTGGATGGTCGCCTTTCCCTCCTGGTCCAGCGTGATCTGTTGCTTGTCGACGTCCAAATAATAGCTGTCAATCAACAACTCGGCCCCTTTGACCGGTGTGCCGTCAAAATACTGCGCCTCGACCAGGAAGGTGAACGGCTCATCGATCGCATAGTACGGCTTTTCCGGCTCGACGGTCAGGATGTAGGCCGGCTTCACATAATCCCCGATGTGCAGCGAGAGCGTGCGGTAGGCGTCGCCGTTTTCGTCCTCAATCGAAAGGGAATAGCTGTTTTTTCGGATGCTTTCGATTGCAAGGTCACCAAAAAAGAATCCCTCTGCATCGACCTCTGCCTGTTTCTCATACTGTCCTCCCAGTGAAACGGTCACCTGCTTCGGCAGCAGGTCATCCTGGTGGCGGGGCTGCAGCCTTCCCCAAAAGTGAATGGTGTCGGTAGATTGATAGACGGTGCGGTCGGTATAGAGCACGCTGGAATAGTGCTCCTTTAATCTTTCCTGTACGCTCTGTGCAAGCTCGACAGGCTGTACTGCGCAGAGGGTTTCCCCTTTTGTGATGCGCAGCATTCCCTGATTCCAATCCCCTGTCTCCAAGGTGACCAGGCCGTCTGCATCGGTGACCCCCTGCACCGTCTCCCCGGTTGCGATGTCCGAGATCTCCACCTCGGCCTGCTGGATCGGCTCTGCGCTTTGCGCATCATTGAGCCAAACCAGCGTGCTGCCGTTGACCGACTGGATGTAGGTCGAAACGCTTCCCACCTGTACAAACTTTTGCAGCCAATCGCCGTCGTTCTCCGCGTTCAACAGCTCCACCAGATACCAGCCGTCCTCCAGGTTGTCGGGCAGCAATGCGTAGCATGCGCTGTTGATTTGATTTCGATATGGAGAAATTTGCGCTGCAAAGACCTCCTCCACCGGCAAAGCCTGTATATCCAGGCGGTAGGTGTCCTGATAGAAACTGGTATTGTTTTGGCAGCACAGCAGGAGCGCTTCGGCGTAATCCTGAGCGCTTTCAAAGCGGTAGATCTTTGCGTCGAGCAGCGATACCTCCTGTTGGTAGTCCTCATAGTATTTCACGATCACCTGGTCTCCGGGCAGAAAAGTCTCTGCCCTATCCGAAGCGCGTCTGAGGGAGCTGGTGGACTTTGGTTCCTCCGCCACCCGGAAAGAGAAGGTGTACGCCTGCTCGAGCAGACTGCCGTCCAGCGCCTGCACGCCGCCGGAAAGGGTGACGGTATAGGTTGTGTCAAGCTGCATCGGCTCGGTCGGATAGAAGGTGAGCAGTTGACCATCCAGCCAAAAGTTTCCCTCCACCGCCGGCTCAATGGAAAAATGCTGCTTTGCTGTTTCCTTGATGCGCCGGTTAAAGGTCATTTCGATCCCCGAATCTTTCGGGACATACTGAGCCCCATTTTCCGGATAGGTGGAGGAGATTTCCAGCTTGCTCTGGGTCTGGAAGGCAAAGGACTGGCCCACAGCGCCCAAGCTGTCAACCATCTGAAAGGCGTACACCTTGCCGCCCGCAAGGGGCTGATTTGGGGTGAGCTTCCACCCGTCCTGCTGTTTTTGCAGCGTATAGTCTATCGACGGCTCGATCACAAGGCAGTCTCGCAGCTGCTCTTCCTCCATTTCCTGCTGTGTTTTGATGAGAAAAGCGCTGTTGACTGCAATGGCCTCCTCCCCCTGCCCCAGCGGCTCTATTTCCACCGAAGCAAGCTCTGCTGCACCCTCCTGCGTGATCGACGGCTGCTCCTTTGCCGTACAGCCAGAGACAACCGACAACACCATCACAACGCTGAGCAACAAGCTGATCCATCTTTTCACGCAATCTCCTCCTTTGCTTACTTTGCCTCAAAAGTCGTTTTTGAAGGTACAAAAGGGCCTCTCCTTCCACCTTTTTCCCCACCTATGCACAAAGAGGAGCAAAGCATTTTGTGCTCTGCTCCTCTCCCTTCATCTGGTGATGCCGAATCGCGCTTCAAACTAGAAGCGGCGATATTTAAATTTTCCGTTGTCAAACAGGTTTCTGCCCTCGCTGTCCGCCGCCACAGTGACGGGGAAATCCTTGAGCAGATACCGGCGGATTGCCTGATCTCCGAGTTCCTCAAAGGCCACCGTCTCCCACTGCTCGATGCAGCCGGACAGCAGTGCGCCCGTTCCACCCACCGCTGTCAGATAAACGCCGCCGTGGGTGCAGATCGTCTCATAAGCCTGGCGAGAGCGCTCGCCCTTGCCGATGGTTGCGATGACGCCGAGATCCATCATTTCCTCGAGGTAGAGGTCCATACTCCTGGAAGTTGCGGGGCCTGCCGAACCGATGACGCAGCCCTGCGGGGCCGGGGATGGATTGGTGTAGAAAATAATCTGGCCTTTAAAGTCGACCGGCAGGGGTTTTCCATCCGCCAGCAGTTCATGTATCTTTCGGTGTGCCTGGTCTGTAAAGCCCAAAACCCACCCGGAAAGCAGCAGGTGTTGTTCGACCTGTAGCCGGCTTACCTCGTTGCGGAATTGTTCGGTGTTGATTGTTAAGATTCGTTCGTCCATTTATTCACGCCCTTTTGCCGCGCGCCAGAGATGCTCTGCCATGCGCAGCCAGAATTTTTTTTCGCCAATCTGTTCCCTCAGGCGGGCAAGCTGCGGATCTTTTTTCCACAGTGTGTCATCCTCCTGGAGCCCTTCTGCCGGTGCAGCATTTATGGATTCTGGTCCAGTCCCGGCTGCTGCCCTGCCGGCTGGACCGGTGATTTTTCCGGCATTTCCTGCTCTTCCTGGCCCAGGCGCTGGCGTATTTCCAGCACCAGCTGCCGTGCCCGCGCAATATCCTCATCCAGCTGTGCAAAGCGGTTATTCAGCTGGGTGATCGACTCATCCATCCTTCCGCGCAGGGTCAAAAACTCCTGCTGCATGCCGTCCATCTTCTGCAAAACCTGATCCAAAAAACGCTGGGTGTCGCTGTTGATGGCCTGTGCGCGGGTATGTGCCTGATCGACAATCTCCTTTGCCTGTGCGCCGGCCTCGTCCACCATATCCTGTGCCTTTTTTTGTGCCTGCAAAATAGCCGTCCCGATCGAAGCGGCCGCCTCGTCGTACAATCTGCCCTTTTTCTCCGCCTGGTGGTACTGCTCTTGCAGTCTGCGGTTTTGTTCCTGGGCAGCCTGATACTCCTTGGCACGGCTCTCGCCCTGGCGGCGCTGGCGGTCAATCTCCTCCTGCAGCAGGCCGATCATCTCGCTGAGCTTTTTATTCTTGCCCTTTTCGGCGTCGATGGTCTGGGAGGCGTCCTGCATCCGCTGTTCAAAAGCGGCGATCTGCTCCTCAAGCTCCTGGCGGGAGTGGGTGATCTGCTCGATCTGTTCCTGGAGCTTAGCCTCGGACTCAGAGGCATTGCGGCTCATGTCGTCGATATATTTTAAAACAGACTCCTTCTCATATCCGAAGAGGTTCGTTTTAAATTCTGCTCGCTGTTCCATCGCGTTCACTCCTAGCGTTCTTTTCCCTTATTATAACAGGAATTGTAGGAAAATGGAAGGGGGAAAAGGGGAGTTTCCACAAAAAAGCGCCCTGCATTGTCCACAATTTACAGCTGTTTGTTGAGGAAGTTTTCTGCCGCCTCCTGCGCCCAAACCGACGGGCACCAAAAAGAGCCGGCGCCCACCTTAACGGTGGACGCCGGCTCGTAAACTGGCTTTGCAAAACCGGCTGTTTAGCGGTTTGCCTCGTCCTCTCTGGCCTCTTCTATCAATCTTTCCGCCTGCGCAATGCTGATTCCCCGCTCCTGGGCAATTCTGCTCAGGTCGTCGTACTCATATTTGGCGCGCTCTACTCCGTAGCCTGTAGAAATTTTGCGGCGCACCTCCCCGTACGGGGTCTGCAACGTCTCGATGCGGCGATTGAGCACATGGCGCTGGAAGCGGTTCTCCCGCACCCCGATGGTGGTGGTGTACTGGAACACCGCCTGCAACATCGCTTCCCTGTCCGCTTGGCGGCACATGATGTGCAGCAGCACACCCGGACGGCTCTTCTTCATGCCGATCGGCACCGTGTAGACGTCCAATGCCCCCGCAGCAAACAGCCGCTCCATCGCATAGCCCAGCGCCTCGCCCGTCATATCGTCAATATTGCAGCGCAGCTCGCAGATCTCGTTTTCTGCGCCCTTGGTCTCGCCCAACATTGCGCGGACGCAGTTGGCCGCCGGGAAGTCCTTTTTGCCCATGCCGTAGCCGATCGACTGCACGGTCATCACCGGCATGTTGTCAAAACGGGTGGCAAAGTGCTTGAGCAGAGCTGCGCCGGTCGGGGTACACAGCTCGCCGGAAAAGGCCCCGCTGTAGATCGGGACATCCCGCAGGATAAAGGCGGTGGCGGGCGCCGGTACCGGGAGGATGCCGTGGGCACAGCGCACCTGTCCGCTGCCCACATTGATCGGGGACACCACGACCTCATCCGGGGAGAGGCGGTTCATCAGCAGGCAGACCGCTGTGATGTCCGCCACCGCATCCATGGTGCCGACCTCGTGGAAGTGGATCTCGGTGACCGGCAGTCCGTGTGCGTGGCTCTCCGCCTGCGCGATCAGCTGGTACACCGCCATAACATCGTCCTTCACCTTATCGGGCAGTTGCAGATGATCGCGCACAAGATGCTCGATGTCGTGCAGACTGCTGTGGTGATGGTGGGAGTGGCCGTGCTCGTGGTCATGTGGATGCTCATGGTCGTGCAGATGCTCATGTGGGTGCTCATGGTCATGCGGATGCTCAGGGCAGCCTTCCCCGTGGCAATGCTCATGTGGGTGCTCATGGTCATGCGGATGCTCAGGGCAGCCTTCTCCATGGCAATGCTCATGTGGGTGCTCGTGGTCGTGCGGGTGTTCAGGGCAACCTTCTCCATGGCAATGCTCGTGGTCATGCGGATGCTTAGGGCAGCCTTCCCCGTGGCAATGCTCGTGTGGATGTTCAGGGCAGCCTTCTCCGTGGCAATGCTCGTGTGGATGTTCAGGGCAGCCTTCTCCGTGGCAATGCTCGTGTGGATGCTCATGGTCATGCGGATGCTCGGGGCAATCTTCTCCGTCAAGATGTGCACCGGGGTCCATCTTGATCTGAGCGTGCGGGTGCAGGTGCTCGGCCATGTGGGGATGCGGGTGCGGGTGGACATCCTGGCTGCACTCCTCTTCCCCATTGACCAGGACCGAGACATGGGTCCCGGTGATGCCGCATTTAACCGAAGGCTCCCGCTTTACCTCTACGCCCTCAATTCCCAAGCTGTTCAACTCCCGAATAAAGGCATCGGGGTCCGGCAGCAATTCCAACAAAGCCGCTGTCAGCATATCGCCGGCAGCTCCCATTCCACAATCCAAATATAAAGTGCGCATTTAGTTTCCTCCCTTAGATGTACATTTGATTGCCATGTGATTGATCCTGCTGGCGAGAAATCCCGCCCCGAAGCCGTTGTCGATGTTGACCACCGACACGCCGCTTGCACAGGAATTGAGCATCGAAAGCAGTGCAGACAATCCTCCGAACGAGGCGCCGTATCCCACGCTGGTGGGCACGGCGATGACCGGGCAATCGGCCAATCCGCCCAGCACGCTGGCGAGGGCGCCCTCCATGCCGGCGATGGCGATGAGGACGCTGGCGCTCATGATCTCGTCGAGGTGGGCAAGCGTCCTGTGCAGGCCCGCGACCCCCACGTCATACAGCCGCACGACCTCATTTCCCAGAACGGTTGCAGTGAGGGCGGCCTCCTGGGCCACCGGAATGTCGCTGGTGCCGCCGGTGGCAACCACGATCTTTCCGATCCCATCCGGCTGGGGCAGCGGGCCGATGATGCCGCAGCGCGCGTCCTTGTGGTAATCCAACGGATGAGACCTGCCCACAATCTCCGCAGCTTCCTCGGACAGCCGGGTGATGAGGATGGTCTGCTGCCCATTCTGCTGCATCGTCCTGGCAATGCCGGTGATCTGTTCGGGCGTCTTGCCCGCGCCGTAGATGACCTCTGCTACTCCCTGGCGCAGCTGGCGGTGGGTGTCCACCTTTGCGTAGCCGATATCTTCAAACGGCTTTATCTTCATCTGCAAGACGGCATCGTCCACCGATAGGGTGCCGTCCCGAACCTGTTCCAACAATTCTTTGATGCTCTGGCTCATCTTCTCACCTCCAAATCCAGCGATACCGTTCGATAGTAGCGCTTGAGCTTTTCCAGTATCTCTTTTCGATGGCGCATCAGCAGGGGGATTTGCTCCTCGGGAAGCTGGATGCGCGCGTCAAAGTCCCTTGCACGCACACGAAAATCGGTAAACCCCAGTGAGAACAGATCGTTCTCCGCCTCCTGGGTGGCGGTGAGCTTGTCCTGGGTGATCTCCTCCCCGGTGGGAATCCGCGTGGCAAGGCAGGCATAGGCGGGCTTATCCCAGGTGAACAGCCCGGCCTCCTGTGAAAGCGCGCGGATCTGCTCCTTGCCAAGCCCACATTCCCGCAGCGGGGAGAGAACCGACAGCTCCCCCAACGCCCGCATGCCGGGTCGATCGTCCACCTCATCCGAGGCATTGGTGCCGTCGAGCAGAACGGTGAATCCATCCTGCTGAGCTGCTGTGCGAATATGCGAAAAAATGGCCGTCTTGCAGTAGTAACAGCGGTCGACCGGGTTTTCCCGCACATGCGCGACATCAAGGATTTGCAGCGGCAAAATCCGCATCGGAACCTCCAACTGCTGTGCAAGCCGCCGCGCATCCCGCAGTTCAAAGTCCGGCTGAAAGGCGGACTGCACATAATAGGCACAGACCTGCTGTGCATAGCGTTTGGCAGCATACAGCAGGTACGCCGAATCGACACCTCCCGAAAAGGCGACTGCTACTTGCGGATGCTGTTCGAAAAAAAGCTGTAAATTCAATCGATCACCTCATTTAAAAAAAGGCACACAACTCCCCTTCTGAGGATTTGTGTGCCTTCCAAAGCATACGTCTACATTTCTCGCTCCACCCCAAACAGCTGCATCGCGGCGTTTCTACGCTGCTGCACCGGCTTCCTGCCGGCACCTTTTCTCTCGGTTTGTGGGAGAAGTTTTATTGTCTTTGTTTATTTTTCGTTTTGTTGGCTCTGCAATTTGATCAGCTCGTGCAGCACATCCTGGATCAGGCCGGCCGTGTTGAGACTTTGCACCCCCACCACGTGGGTATCGCAGTGGTTGACCGGAATCAGGATGCGCTTGGCGGCACTTTGCGCAACTGCTGTCGCCATAGCTGGGGTGATCTCGCCGAGCAGGGAATCGGCGATGACAATGCCGATTGGGCCGACGATGACGTCCGCCCTTCTGCAATTGACCAGCACGGCATTTTCCCCGGTGGCAGCCTTGTCCGCGCCCGCTTTGAGCATGGCGGTTGTCGCTGCGACATTGGTGCCCACCGCCGTGATCTCCACTCCGCTCATTCCCGCTTTGACCGCCGACACCAGCTGTTTTCCTATGCCGCCGCCCTGGCCATCCAGAATCAGTAGCTTCATCCGCTCACCCCTTTCCCATGCCCTGTGCCGTTGCAGCCGGACATGCTTTTCTTCTCTATTATATACTAAATTCCTCCTACTTTCAACTCCCTTTTGCCGCAAAATCGGTCGTCCCTTCGGCGGGTTTAACCTTGCCAAGTACAACGATAAAAAAGGCTTCCCCGCAGGGAAGCCTTTTTATTCTCGATACTCTGCCACCTATGCGCTTTCTTGGCTGCTCTCGGTGGTGGAGGGCTGTTCTGTTTCAGACGGGGTCGACTCCGGTTGGGTGTCCTGAGCAGGCTCGATGGTCTGCGGCTGATTCTGCTCGGTTGCAGGAGCAGTCTGAGAAGCGTCCTCGTCGATCTGCGGCACGCCGGGCACAACGCCATCCGGTGGGTCTTTGATCCCGGTGAGCTGATAGTTATCGTCCACCTTTTGCAGCACATAGATCATGTATTTGCTTGGGGTGGGTTCGGTCACCTCACCGCTTAAGCTCTGAATCCACTGGTTTGTCGGGGTGATGTATCCGACCAGCAATTCAAAGCTGTCCCCATTGCGGGTGATTTCCTCGACCTTCGGCGTATACAGGGCGGTGACATCGACCGGGACATAATAGGTCTTGGTTTCCTGATCGTAGGAATACATCGAAATGTAGTCCTCAAACGCCTGATGCTTGAGGGTTACGCTGGAGCCAAACAACTTGGCACAGGCGACATCCACATCGCTCTGCGGAACAGAGACGAGGTTGCCATCGCCGATCATATATTTATCGCTATTATCCAGAATCGCCGCCCAGATCGACGAGCGCAGCAGCGCCAGGTCGCCCATCTCGTTGGGGTCCTCAAATGGAACCGGGTCAAACATGAGCACCGGCAGGATAATTTTTTCAAACTCCTGCTTCTGCTTGGAGTTGTCGATCAGATTTTCGGTGGCGCGCACACCAAACACAATCACGGTAATCAGCCCGATGACCGCCAGCAGGATGAACAATCCGCCAATCGGCACCGCAGCCGAATAGCGCCTCCGGCGCGCCCGCTTTGCAGCTGCCTCCGGCGCCGGTTTTGGCTGCTCGCTGGGGGCCTTTTCCGGGCACAAAGGCTCTGTGTTGGCTTGGTTTGTTTGCTTTTCGTCCTTTGGCGCAGGCTCTTTTGGCTCACCGACCTGCGTCGTCTCGCCGAGCTTCTGCCACCCATTATTCTCTGCGTTCGTGTTCTTTACAGACATGCCTCAGCCTCATTTCATTCGTTTTCAACCGGTGCAGGCTTGGGGAGCAGTTCGATGCGAAGTTTGGTGATGCGCTGGTCCTCCATCTCCAGGACGGTGACCCGCATCCGGTCTTGATAAACAAAACTTTCCCCAACCTTCGGGATATGTTCCAGCTGTTCCAATACCCAGCCGCTGACGGTGTTGTAGTCGCTCTCGAAGGAACGGTTGTCCTCGTCGAGCTCCTCCATTAAATCGTAAATGTTGTAATCGCCGCTGACCTCATAGGTATTCTCATCCTTCTTTGTCAGCTCCTCTTCGACATCATCGTATTCGTCCCAGATCTCACCGACCAGCTCCTCCACCAGGTCCTCGATGGTGACAAGGCCCATGGTGCCGCCGTAGTCATCGGTGACGATGGCCATCGTCATCTTTTCCTTGCGCAGCTTTTCCAGCAGCGCGGACAGGCGCATGGTCTTGTGGACAAAGATGCACTGGGTGAGCAGGTCGCGGATGTTGTGCCCTTTATGAAGGATTTCATCCTCCAAAATGTCGCGCACATGGACAAGGCCGATGATGTTGTCGATCGAGTCTTCATATACCGGGATGCGGGAGACGGTGCTGTCCTTAGCCAGCGCCAGGATATCATCCCAGCTGTCCTCCACATCCAGCGTAATCATATCGACACGAGGGGTGAGAATTTCCTGCACCTCAATCTCATCGAATTCCAGCGCGGATTGCACCAGGTCGCTCTCTTTTTCTTCGAGCACGCCCTCTTCCTCGATGGATTCCACAATATATTTGAGTTCTTCTTCGGTAACCGACGGTTTTTCATCCTCTTTGGTTCCGGTAAGGTGGATGACAAACTTGGAGATGCCGCCCAGAATGTAGGACAGAGGCTTGAAAATCACCATCAGCACACTGATTGGTCCGGAAACAAACATCGCAAGGGAATCCGCATTTGCCTTGCCGTAGTTTTTCGGAACAACCTCACCGAAGATCAGGACGAGAACGGTCATGACAACGGTGGAGACCGCCGCACCCCTCTCCGCGCCCAGCCAAACGGTGAACAGCACAGTCGCCACCGATGCAGAACCGGTATTGACGATGTTGTTTCCAATCAGGATGGTGGAAATCATCTGCTCGTAGTCCTCTGCCACGCGCAATGTGCGTGCTGCACGCTTATCTCCGTTGTCCGCCATACTCTTTAGACGGATCTTATTGATACTGGTCAATGCTGTCTCCGACCCGGAAAAAAAGGCCGAACACATGATAAAAATCACAACCAATATGTATGAAAACCCGCTACTGCCCAAAACTCATCAGCTCTACTTTCTCTTTAAAATATTTTTCTGGAAAAGAAGGGGTTTGTTTTCTTTTCCAGTCTGTCTTTTATTTTATCAGAAATCCGGAGGTTTCACAAGTTTTTTTGGGATTATTTACAGTGATTTCACAGCCTCTTTTTGAAATGATGCCAATTTATCCCCCCTTTGCGCAGATTTGCCCCCTTTTGCCCCCGCGCACGCGATCAACTGCAAAACCTTTCGCAATAATCGCGGTTGTACGAAAAAGTTTTTGCAAACACCCTTGACTCTGGTGTTACACCATAGTTTATAATCGATTCTCGGCGAGTACAACAAGCGCCCTGTATATCAACTAGTCAAGGAGCATGTTTTATGAAAAAAGAGTTAAATCGTGATTTTTACCGCTATGTATTGCCCTCGATGGTGTCGATGCTGCTCAGCGGATTTTACTCGATGGTGGACGGCATCTTTGTCGGCAATGCAGCCGGCAGCCAGGCTTTGGCCGCGATCAATCTGGTATATCCTCTGCAGGCCTTCATGAACGCCACCGCATTTGGGCTTGGCGTAGGCGGCGCGGTTTTGATGAGCAAGGCGCGCGGCAGCGAGGATTATGACGAGGCGGACAAGGCGGCCGGCACCACCCTCACCCTGCTGGTCATCGCCGGTTTTGCGCTGATGGGGCTGTTTTGGCTGGGCCGAGACTGGTGCATCGCCATGTTGGGCGGCACCGGCGCCATCGCAGACTACGCAAAGGAATACATCTCGATCATCATCTTGTTTGGCATTTTCCCGATTCTGGGCAACGGCATCACCCCGCTGATCCGCAACCAGGGCAAGACGGTGGAAGCCACCCTCTTCATGAGCACCGGCCTGATCACCAACATCATCTTGGACTATATCCTTGTCTTTCGCATGAACATGGGACTTGCCGGAGCTGCCATCGCCACCGTCATTGCACAGGCGATCGTCGTGCTCTTTAACCTCTCCTTCCTGTTTTTCAACAACCGCGACATCTTCACCCTCTCCAGCCTGAAAGTCACCTGGGCGCGCTTAAAGTCGGTTGTGCGCATCGGCATCTCCCCCTTTGGGCAGACCCTCATCCCCTCGGTCATCATCATCTTCACCAACTGGCAGTGCATCCGCTACGGCGGCGACGACGCGCTTTCGGTCTTTTCGCTGCTGTCCTATGTGCTGGCTTCGGTCCAGTTGCTGTTGCAGGGTGTGGGAGACGGCGTCCAGCCGCTGCTGAGCTTTTACTACGGCGCGGGCGAAACCCAAAACATCCGCTTCCTCTTTAAAAAGGCCATCACCGCCTCGATCTTTATCTCGCTGTTCACCACAGCGGGCGTCATCTTGCTGCGCGGTCAGATTGCCGCACTGTTCGGTCTGACCGGAGCGCTTGCAGAGGAGGCCAAACCGGCGCTGATTATCAACGCCTGCTCTTACCTGATGGTCGGCATCACCCGCTGCATCAGCGCCTACTTCTATGCTGTGGAAAAGACCAGTGCTTCCACCCTTCTGGTCTACATCGAGCCCTGCCTGTTCTTCCCCATCGCCATGTGGACCCTGCCGCTGTTCTTCCAATTAAACGGCGTCTGGGCAGCTTATCCTGTGGCGCAGGTAGCTCTGGTGATCCTGTGCATCGCCCTGTATATCCAGGTGGAGCACCGCACAAAGGCGGCAATCCCACAAAGCTGTTAAGGTTTTTCCCCTTATTTTGTGCTGCCAATAGCGGCGCCTGTACCTACTTTGGGGAGCCAATCTTTTATCCGCCTTTTTTTCCCGCAAACATTAAGAGCCCATCCAAAAAGGATGGGCTCTTTTTTACTGGGTTGGATCGTTTGCCATATAGCTCTTCTATTCAGCAAGGCTGACAGAGCAATTCGGTTGGTGTTTTTTTGCACCACAGCAATCCGCTCTTAGAACCGGAAGATTAGCCACAGCAGCCCATACACCACCGGCTGGTGCAGCACATAAATCCAGATGCTGTGCCGCCCCAAAAAGGCGAGCGGGCGGCTGTGACTGCGATAACAAAACGGCGGCAGAGAAAATCTTGCCAAAAACATGCCGGCCCAGAACAGGAAAAGATAGGGCAGCAGCGGGAAATAATCGGAGGAAAAGAAGCTTGCGTTGTGAAAGCCCAGCACAAACAGCCAGTTTGTGCGGTAGAGAAACTCCGGCAGGCGGATGCTCCACCCGGAAGAAAAGCCGATCCACCCGCTCTGGACATGGTAGCAGAGCCAAAAGAGCAAGAGCGATCCCACCATCCCCCACACCGGCGGGATGCGCTCAAACAGGCGCTTTAAGGGCACCGCCAGCAGGACGGCTACCCCCAAAAAGTGCAGCAGGCCAAAGACGATCAACAGGTCCGGCACAGCCAGCGCCGTCACCGCAGTAAAGAGCATGCCCAGCAAAAACAGGCGCAGTCCACGCTTGAGGTTGCTCCTGGAATAGGCACAGCAGGCGCCCGCAACCAGGATGAAGGTTCCACAGATGCTCAGCTGCCAGAGGTCCGCCCCCTTGGAATAAAACCACTCCATCCCCGGCAGGCCCACCACCTGTGCAAGGTCATAGCAGATGTGGTAGGCCAGCATACTCAAGATCATCACACCGCGCAGCTCATCGAAGAGGATCACCCTCTTTGCCCTTTCCCCTGTCTGCATCCAAAAGCACCCCTTTCAACCAATCTTTTCCTATCATATAGGACACAGCGCACCCTTGTCAAGGGGAACCAAAACAAAAGGGGGATCCCTCACCCTCCCTGGACCTTGCTCCCGCAGCCTCTGTGTGCTATGATAGAAGAAAAAAAGGAGGGCATCACCTTCCACAGAAAAGAGGAACACCCATGAACAAGCAGGACATTCTGGAGATGCTGCAAAAAAGCGGCGTCCCCTTCACCGCAGTGGAACATCCGGCAGTCTACACCATCGAGGAGATGGAGGCGCTGGGGCTGCCGCACTTTGAGGCAGTGGCAAAGAATTTGTTTGTGCGCGACGCCAAAAAGCGCAACTACTATCTTCTGGTCGCACCGCACGCCGGTCAGGTCAAGCTGACCGACTTTGCACACCGCGCAGGCACCACCCGCCTGAGCTTCGCCTCCCCGGAGGACTTACAGGCCATTTTGGGGCTATATCCCGGTGCGGTTTCCCCGTTTGGCATTTTAAATGATGAACAAAAGATGGTGCAGGTCTACCTCGACCAAAGCTTTGCCGGCCAGATGATCGGCGTCCACCCCAACGACAACACCGCCAGCGTCTTTTTGCAGGCCGACGACCTGCTTAAGATGCTGCTTGCCCACGGCAATCCCGCACAATATTTCCCCATCATCCACACGCAAGAAGAAGAGTAAAAAAGGCAGAGGATATCCTCTGCCTTTTTTATTTGCATCCAGATTTTCTGCCGGCTATCTCTGCCCATCACAAAGGGACCTACTCAGCCAGCGGAATAAACAGCTCGGCATAGTAATGGTCGAGGTCGGTGTAGGAAATCAGCGGCACCTCCACCATCAGCACCCGATCTTGCAGGTGCAGGTTCTCTTGGCGGGCATAGGCCAGCATCGGCTTTAAATCCACCTGCTCTGCCTCTGCATCCGGCAGGCGCACCACGCTGTAGAGCGCCGGAGTTGCCGGCATACTTTTGCGGTTCTCTGCCTGTTCGCCGAGCTCCTGCGCCACCTGCTGGTCCAACAGCAGGACGGTGCGCTGTGGCTGCCCGACCTCTCCGGTCGGCGCGATGGAAAATTCCCGCACCAGCTGGCAGAACACATAGTGGTCATAATCCATCCCCGAAACCTGTTCGAGGTACCGCTCCAGACTGTTCTCCTGCTCTTCAAAGAGGACATAGCTGGCCGGGAAGGTCGCCCTTCCGATCTCTCCGTCCCGCTCCCGGATGCGCTGCACCATCGAGTTGACATGCTCGATGCGCTTGAGCAGCTGCTGTTCATAGCGGATGCGGCGCTGTGTCTCCTGGTGCTTTTCTTGCAGCAGCTGGATCAGCTGTTCCTCATCGCTGCTCTGGTACAGCTTTTGAATCTGTTCGATGCTCATTCCCAAACTGCGGTAGTAGCTGACATCCAAAAGCTCCATCAGCTCGTACAGCGAGTATTTGCGGTAGCGGTTCTGCGGATCGACCTTTGGGTGCACCAGGCCCTTTTTCTCATAAAAGCGCACCGCATCAATCCCCAACCCCACCATCCGGGCTGCCTGTGAGATCGAGTACGTCCCCTTCATCCGATTCCTCCTGTTCCTGTAACCGGCCAATCCACTCGATGGCCTTGTGTTCCAACGCCTCTTTTGTATTGGGAAGCTGCTGGCTCAGGCAGGTATTCAGCAGCTTTCGAAGCAGTTTTCCCACCTGTTCTCCCGCAGGGCACCCCAATTCTAACAGTGTCTGACCGTCTATTTGAAGCTGTGCAATGCTGTAGCAGCCCGAAAGTGCCTGCTCGAAAAGCTGCTGCGGGAGATGTTGCAGCTGCACATATTCCTCCACCCTGGCCTTTCCAAAATCCCGCAGCGCCTGACGCAGCTGCAAAGCCGTCCTTGGACGTTGCTGCCACAGCTGCCACAGGGCAGCTGCCCGCCTTTGCTGCTGCTTGGGGCAGTAAAGGGAGCAGAACACCGGGCCGGGGTCCTGTCCCAATTGACAGTATAGCCAGATCAGGCGCAGCAGCCCATCGCCGGGCAAGCTCTCTAAGGTATTCACCTGCTGCAAATCTTCGGCAATCTCCGGCAGCAGCTGCCGCCACACCTCAGGGCAGCTGTGCAGGGCGCGAAGGGCAAACGGAGAGGCCAGCAGCTTTACAAGCTCCGCCAGAATCCGCTGTGCCGAGATTTCGGATAAAAGCTTTGCTTTGCGCTGCATGGCAGCTTCGGTTTGGGGATCGAGCGAGAACCCCAACGCCGCCACAAAGCGCAGCGCCCGCAGCACCCGCAGGGCGTCCTCCTCAAAGCGCCGGTCCGGTTGGCCCACACAGCGCAAAATTCCCCGTTGCAAATCCTCCTGGCCGCCAAAACAGTCCAGCACCCCGCGCTCCGGGTGATAAGCCATTGCATTGACGGTGAAATCCCGGCGCGCCAGGTCCTGTTCCACCCGATCGGTGAAGGCGATGCGCTCGGGGTGGCGGTGGTCGGCAGTTCCGCTCTCCACCCGGTAGGTGGTGATCTCATACACCCGCTTTCCCCGCACCACCCCAATGGTTCCGTGCCGCTCCCCGGCTGCGATCAGCTGTTCCCCGGCAAAAATCTGCCGCATCCTTTGCGGTGTGGCGCTGGTGGTCATATCCCAATCGGAAGGGGTTTTCCCCCGCAGGCTATCCCGCACACATCCGCCGACCACCCAGCAGCTCTCCCCGGCAGCCTCCAACCGTTCCAGCAGCGCAAGGGCCTCCTGCGGGATCACAATGCTACTGTTCATCCACAATTTTCTGGAATTCCAGCAGGTAGCCGTCCGGGTCAGAGAAGAAGAAGGAGTACACCGGGAAGCGCGGGTGACGTTTGGGCGCTCCCTGCGTCTGGATACCCAGTGCTGTCAGGCGGCGATACTGCTCATCCACCTCCTGGCAGTCAGCGCAGTTTAACGACATGCAGGTGCCCGTCGCAAGGGGGCGACCGTCATCGTACTGGCAGAAGCCCCAATATCCTTTCCCACAGTCGAGGACGACGCAGCCGCCCATATCCTTCCACAGGGTGAGGCCGACCACCTCGGTATAAAAGCGCACCGTCTGCTCCAAGTTGCGCACCGGCAAAAAGGTAATGCACGATTCGATCATAGATAACTCCTCCTTTTTATTGTTGGCACAATTTTCTTGCTGTACTCATTATACTGCCACCGCAGAAGGATGTAAAGTGCCGGCCTTTTCGCCTGCCATCCGCAACCTAAAACAAACACAGCCTCCCCAAAAGGGAGGCTGTGTACAGCTGGAAATTATTCGTGTTTGATCGCTTCCAGAGCAGAGATCTTAACCGCGCGGTTGGCCGGGTAAAATCCGGACACCAGACCGATCACGGTGGCAAAGGCTATTGCCGCCGCCATCAGCCACGGCGGGATGATCGAAAGCTCTGAACCTGTAGTCATGCCGCCTATACCGCCCATGAGGCTGGTCAAGAAGTTTCCATTTTCTCCGCTCAGGCCGCCCGACATCGACAGGTAGTTCAGGATTTTGGAGATGCCAAGGCTGATGGCAACGCCCATCAATCCGCCGCAAAAGCCGATTACACCGGCCTCCATCAGAAATACGGCGCGGATATTGCCGATCTTACATCCGAGCACCTTCATGACGCCGATCTCCCGGGTGCGCTCATAGATCGACATAATCATCGTATTGGTGATGCCGATCGCCGCTACCAGCAGAGAGATTGCAGCGAGGCTGCCCAAAAAGAGCTGTTGCTGCTGCATCTGTTTTTGCATCGGTTCCCGGATCGATTCGAGCGAATAGGTATCAAATCCCATCGCTTTGATGGCCTTATCCACCTCCGACACAAGGTCGATGTCCGACACCTTCACTTTGACCTCGCTGTAGTTTTCCAGCGTGTTGGTATTTCGGGAGTTCGGGTCCTTGGTGTCGCGGATCTTGTTGGTGCGCTTATATTCCTTATACAGCTCGCGCAGGTCCTCGATATCCATAAAGCAGTAGTAGGAAGTCTCATAGCCGACGCTGGAGTCCGCCGCCAATATACCGGTCACATTTGCCACACGGGTGACGGCCGGATATTTCGGATCGCCGTTTTCGTCGGTCTCCTGTGACTCCAACTTCATGGTCAGCTTGTCATTGAGGACATCGACGAAGGGATCGGGCATGTTGCCGTTTTCGTCCGGCACCGCACTGACGCGATTGTTGCGCCAGCTGCGCTTGGTGTCCTCAAAGTCATAGGGGGACTGGTTGCCGAAGAGGATATTGACCTCTTTTTTAAGGTTCGCACTCTTGGAAAGCATCTGCCCTTTTTCCGCCTTATAGCCAAAGTTTGCAAGCGCATCGGAATAGACGCCTTTGACGCTGTACATCGACATTTTGTATTTGTCGTTTCTGCCCGCGTAAATGTTCATATTCATCCACGGCGCATCGGCAAAGGGGGTGACCGCAATGACGCCCTCCAGCTTTTTCACCTGTTGGAGCGCTGCATCGTTGAGTGTGGGTTTATCTGGGGAAGAGCCGTAATTTTGAATGGTGATCTGCGTGAGGTCGCCCATCTGGGCCAGCGACTCCTCCATCGACTTGTTCATTGCCAATCCCAGCGACACCATGACCACAATGGCGCAGGTTCCCACTACGACGCCCATCATGGTCAGCAACGTCCTGGCCTTGCGGCGCAGGAGGTTGCGCATCGTCATCGAAATTAAATCAGATATTCTCATCGTCGTCCTCAAATTCTGCTGCGGCTTTCCGACGCTTGCGGATGGTCAAAACGATCACCACAACCACCACGCACACGCCTCCAATGGCAGCCCACATCTGCCAGCTATTTGGATCGCGCAGCTGATCCCAGAGGGTCGGTTCCGGAGTTTCCGGCTCCATCATGTCGACACCGCCCATATCCATGCCGGTCATCATGTCGTCGGTCGGCGCCTCCAGAATGGTGGTGGAGAACGGCACGCTGACGCTGCGCAGGTTGCCCGAGGCGTCCTCATATGTATAGGCAATTTCTCCGCTCAAAGGACCGGCTGCGTTTGGAGTAAAGGAGAATTCGACATCTCCCGACACGCCCGCTGCCACATTGCCGATATGATTTACCTGGTTTGCTCCATTAAAGTCGCCGACCAGCCTTGCCGACAGGTTATAGATATCGCCGCGGCTCTTGTTGACATATTTGCTGGTGATGTAGATTTCTTCTCCGACGCTGCTCTCCAACAGACCCTCGATCGGGTCGGCGCTGAAGCGGTCCGGCTGAATCGTCTCTACCGAAACCTGCTGGGTCATCTCTCCCTTTTGGCGTGCACCGCTCAACACATACTCATAGGAGAAGGAGATGTCGATGGAGTGAGAGCCCGCCTGAGCATTTGGCAGCACAGCAATCTGAACCTGCTGTTCATAGGTATCGTCCTTATTGATGATCGGCAGATAAAAGACGTTGGTGGTATCCACAATCTGCAGTCCCTCTCCGGGGGCCACCTTGACGATGATATTTTCCAGGTCGATCTGCTGGCTGGTATTTTTGCAGGTGAAGTCGAGGGTAAACTCGCTTCCGGCCGCCACCTGGCTTGCTCCGGTAGAATACTCCTGCAGCAGCAGGTATGGCGTCTCAAATGCGGCGCTTACAGGAGGCGTGCTGTCCTCTCCGGAGCCGTCCCCGTTGGTGTTGCCGTTATTATTATTGTTGTTGTTCTGGCCGCCGGTATTGTTCTGGTCACCGGTATTGTTCTGGCTGTTGTTGCCATTTTGGTCGGTGTTTTGCTGATCGCCTCCGGTGGTAGTATCTCCTTGGGTTTTGGAGATGACGTTGCCGTTGGCATCCAAGGTCTGCATGACGCTGACCGAACCGGAAAGAGTCTTATCCTTGTTGAGCTGATCCTTATCTCCATACCCGGAATCTGGCGTCGTGGTCGCGCCGGTATTGCTGTCTGTGACGACGCTGTTCTTTTTGGGCTTGGTGACAGTCAGGTCAATTTTTGCTTTGGTAAAGGCAAAGGTCAGCGTCTCGGTTCGAGTGCGGATATAGGTGCTGGTCTTGCCGGTAGTCGATTTGCTCGTATAGGGGTACTGGTAGATGATGTTCATCTTCATCTCGTTGGAATCGCGAAAGACAACATTCGGAAGCTTGACATCGAGATTGATGGTGTCGTCCGACCCCTTCGAGCAGGTGATGCGGTTGGAGAAGGCCTCTCCCACCGAGGAACCCATATTATACTTGACATAGTAGGAATTTTCTCTGGTGGAGGTCATCTCGGAATATTTTCCGGTGCCGTCGTTCAGGTGCAGGGTGACGTCCACCTTGTCGTAGTTGACCTCGATCTCCTCTCCCTCATCGTCGATATAGATGACCCGCGTGTTGTTGAAGCCGATCAGCTTGGAGCTTGCCGAGTGGGAAAAGGTTCCCAACACATTGCCGTTCAGATCATAGAAGGTCAGGTCTGGCTGGCGCGCGGTGTGTACCGAATTTTTCTTTTTGACGACAGCAGCGCTGGTCAGGGTGGAAAGTGCGCTCACCATCACGCCCATCACCATCAGCACGGCCAACAGCAGGCAAAGTGCCCGCACAATTACTTTCTGTTTCATGGATTCTCCTCAACTTCCCTTTTTGGTTTGTGTCTCTTGATCCTCTCTATCTCTCTGCTGCTGAAGGGGGGTCCCTTTGCACCTCATCCGGCAGCAGTTGTTGCGCAATTTGCTTCTCTGTCAGCTGTTCCTCCTGCCGGGGCTTTTCTCCTTGCAGCTCGTCCGGCAGCAGTTCCTGCGCAATTTGCTTCTCTGTCGGCTGTTCCTCCTGCTGGGGTTTTTCTCCTTGCAGCGCATCCGGCAGCAGTTCCTGCGCAATTCGCTTCTCTGTCGGCTGTTCCTGCTGCTGGAGCTTTTCTCCTTGCAGCTCGTCCGGCAGCAGTTGCTGGGCCACATTGTCTGTTGGGGGCGGTGCTTGCTTCCCCGGACTATCCTCGGGCAAGCCCTGCGCAATCGATTGATTTGGACAATCGTTGACCACCTTGCCGTCGATCAATGTGATGATCCGGTCGGCGTACAGGGCAAGCTCGCGATCGTGGGTGACAAGCACCAGCGTCTGATGATTCTTCCGGCACAGCCGGACCATCAGCTCCATGACCTCTTTGGTGGTCCTGGTGTCGAGGTTTCCGGTCGGCTCATCGGCAAAGACAATCTTTGGCTTTGCCACAAAAGCGCGGGCGATGCCGACGCGCTGCTGCTGGCCACCGGACATCTGCGAGGGCTTGTGGCGCATTCGCTTGCCCAGTCCCACCTGCTTGAGAATCTGCTTTGCGCGCCGGTTGCGGATGCCGCGCGGGATACCGCGGAACATCAGCGGCATCGCCACGTTTTCCAGTGCGCTGTAGGACTGCAAGAGGTTATAGGACTGGAAGATAAAGCCGATGTTTTTTTGTCGGAACTTGGCCAACTGTCCCTCGGAGAGCGTGGAGATGTTCACCCCACCGATCAGGACCCGGCCCTTGGTGGGCTTTTCCAACCCCGCCAACTGGTTTAGCAGGGTTGATTTTCCGGAGCCGGAGGTGCCCAGGATGCAACAGATCTGTCCTTTCTCAATTTCCAGATTGATGCCGCCCAGCGCCACCACCTTTTCCCGTCCCACGGGATAGACCTTATAGAGGTTTTCTATTTTGATGATCGCCGCCATCCGCGTCCTCCTTACCGGGAAGCTCAAATTTTTCCTTTCTTCCCAGATAATACAAATTCAGGATAGCATAATTGACTACATCCGTCAAGTTGCAACTCTGCTTTTTGCGAATTTTCATATTTTGTTCTTATTTGCGTGAAAAAAGGGGGAAAGAAGCCCTGTCGATGGGCTTCTTTCCCCCTAAAATAAAGGATTTTTCTTTTGTTAATCGAGTACCCGCAGCACGATGTCGTCGCCTTCTGCTGCAACGCTGATGCCGGCAGGCTGCTTTTCATACCGCTCAACCAGAAGCGAGCAGATTCGGTCCTCGACCTCTTTGCGGATCAAGCGGCGCAGATCGCGGGCGCCTCCCTGCTTTCCGTGGGCCTTATGGGCCAGCAAGCGCAGCGCATCTTCCTCCCAGCGGAAGGTGATGCCCTTATCGGCCAGCGGCTCTTTGAGCTCCTCGAGCATGAGGGCTGCAATCTTGACAAAGTCTTCCTCGGTGAGCTGATTAAAGATCACAATTTCATCGACGCGGCCCAAAAATTCCGGGCGCAGGAACTCAGAGAGGGACTGCATCACCCGTTCGCGCGCAATGTCCGACGGGGTCTTGTTGAAGCCCAGCGAGGACGCGCGCTGTTCGCTGCCACAGTTAGAGGTCATCACGATGACGGTGCTCTCAAAGGAGACCACCCTGCCCTGGGCGTCGGTGATTCTGCCCTCATCGAGGATCTGCAATAGGATGTTCATGACATCCGGGTGCGCCTTTTCAATCTCATCGAACAGCACAACCGAATAGGGGCGGCGGCGGACCTTTTCGGTCAGCTGACCGGCCTCATCGTAGCCGACATAGCCGGGAGGCGCTCCGATGATGCGGGCCACCGTGTGCTTCTCCATAAACTCGGACATATCCAGACGGATAAGCGGGTTTTGCTGATCGAACAGCTCCTCCGACAGGGCCTTGACCAGCTCGGTCTTGCCCACGCCGGTGGGGCCGACAAAGATAAAGGAGGCTGGGCGGCGCTTTTTGCTGATCTGCACTCTGGAGCGGCGCACCGCTGCGCTCACCAGCTTCACCGCCTCATCCTGGCCGATGATTCTCTTTTTCAGGGCGTCCTCAAGGCCGGCCACCCTTTGCAGCTCCGACTCGCGGATCTTGCTTGCGGGGATTCCGGTCCACAGCTCGACGACGTTGGCCAGGTCCTCATCGGTGACCTTCTGCCCCAACGCCTCCTCCTTGATGCTGTCGGCCTGGCCCTGCAATTGCAGAACCTTTGCCTTATTTTCCGCCAGCTTTTCGTAGTCGATCTCCTTGTCCTTCTGCTCCTCGTTCTCGATGACGTGCTGATAGACCGCAATCTGGCGGTTATATTCGTCGTACTGGGCCAGCACCTTATTGCGCAGGTTTGCGCAGGAGCAGGCCTCATCCAGCAGGTCGATCGCCTTATCCGGCAGGAAGCGGTCGTTGATATACCGCTCCGAATAGAGCACCGCGCGGCGCGCAATGTCGTCGGTGACGGTGACGCGGTGGTAGTCCTCATAGTACTTCTTGATGCCTTTGAGGATATCCACCGTCTGTTCAATGGTCGGCTGATCGACGGTCACCGGCTGGAAGCGGCGCTCAAGGGCGGCGTCCTTTTCGATGTGCTTGCGGTATTCGTCGAAGGTGGTCGCGCCGATCACCTGAATCTCTCCGCGGGAGAGGGCCGGTTTGAGGATGTTGGCGGCGTTCATCGAACCTTCGGCATCGCCCGCACCGACCAGGCTGTGCACCTCATCGATGAAGAGGATGGCGTTGCCGACCTTGCGCACGTCGTCCAACAGGCCCTTGACGCGGCTCTCGAACTGGCCGCGGAACTGGGTTCCTGCGACAAGCGAGGTCATATCCAGCAGATACAGCTCCTTGCCCTGCAGCTTAGCGGGCACATTGTTCTCCGCCAACCGCTGAGCGATTCCCTCCGCGATGGCGGTTTTGCCGACACCGGGTTCGCCGATCAGGCAGGGGTTATTCTTTGTGCGGCGGTTTAAAATCTGGATCACCCGCTCGATCTCTTTATCACGCCCCACAATCCGGTCGATCTTGCCGTCTTTTGCCTTTTGGGTGAGGTTTTCACAGTGTGCGCTGAGGAATTTGTACTTCTTGCGCTCCTTTTCCTGCTGGCGGCGCTCCCGCGCAGACGGTGTGGACGAGACGGAATTGTCCGCTCCCGCGCCCGAATTTTCCTCTTCATAGGGCTCCATCTGTCCGTCTGGCAGCTCGTCTTGCAGGTAGTCCTCATCCCCTTCCTCCTGGCCGTCCTCTTTATCCTGAGAAGGCATATTGAACATCTGCATGAACGGCATCGACTGTGCGCCGCCCATATCAAAGCTGTCGCCAAAGCTGTCCAGCAGCCCATTCATCTGATCGTCCATCGCGTCGAGCTGTTCGTCGGTGATTCCCATCTTATCCAGCAGGTCGGTCACCGGTTTGATATTCAGCTCCTTGGCGCACTTGATGCACAGCCCTTCATTGACCGGTTTATCCCCCTCCATGCGGGTGATAAACACCACCGCCATCCTCTTTTTACACCTGGAACACAACATATTTGGATTCATCTATAATAAACATCCTTTCTCTCTAAAGACGTATAAATTCATTCTCATACACATTATAGCGGGAGTTTATGAACAAATAAACGCCTTCGTTTCACGAATTGGTAACAATCCCACCTGATTGAAAAGCACCGTACATCGTTGCTGCACAATCGACATCCCGCCTCCTGCTCTGACTTTCTCACTGGAAAAGCTGCACCATCAGCTGGAGAAACTGTTCCATCTGAGGGGTGACGCACTTGCCGCGGTGGTAGACCAGCTGGCTCCACACGCCAATTTCCGGGCACTGGGTGCGCAGCGCGACCAGGTTTCCGCTTTGCAGGTCGCTTTGGACTAAAAATTCCGGCAAAAAGGAAACGCCCCTGTTTTGTCGCAGCAGTTGCAGGAGGATGTCGATATTGTTCGTCTCCAGGACCGGATGCAGCGCAAAGCCGTACTGGGCCAGCACCTGCTCCATTCTAAAGCGAAAGCTGCTGGTTTTTTCAGGCAGGAGGAACGGCTCCTCCACCAGCTGTTCGAGCAAGACGGTCTGCATTCTGGCAAGCGGAGACTGCGCAGAGGCGACAAAATAGACCGGTTCTTTGCGCTCGGCCACCTTGACCCAGTCGCTAAAGTTGGTGCGCTGATCCAAAAAGTAGAGCAGGTCCACCTCGTTTTGGCGCACCATCTCAAACAATTCTGCAAGCGGCGCCGTGTGGATGCTCAGCTGCACCGCGGGGCAAAGGCGGTTAAATTCCACAAGGACAGGGGGCAAAACCCCTTGCAGCAGCGAACTTGCCGTTCCAATCTGCAGGCTGCCGGTCAACATCCCGCGCTCGCGGGTGATGTCCTCCGCCTGGCGCACCGCGTCCAGCACAGCCAACGCATAGGGAAGCAGCCGGCTCCCCGCCTGTGTCAGTTTTGTGTGCTTTCCGATCCGCTCAAAGAGTTGGGCATTGAGCTCGCCCTCCAATTGTTTGATCTGCATGGTGACGGCGGACTGGGAGTACCCCAGCTGCTGCGCCGCTTTGGAAAAGTTTTGCAGCTCTGCAATCCGCACGAAGGTTATGATATTTCGTAGTTCCATATCTTCACCCATCAAAATTTTTGAACAAAATAATAAAAGCTATGAATTTTAAAAATTCATAGTCCCTATGCTACAATACTTTTTGCAAAATGTCAAGTGCTATCCCTTTTCTTGCAGGATTTGCCGGTACAAATTTCAGAAGCTCCCCCCAAAAAGCGCAAAGGCCCCGGAAATAACCGGAGCCTTTGCGCGCAAAAAAAGAAAACGGCGGAGATTCCGCCGTTTTCTGATAGGCACTTATTTGTCGCAGTCGCAATGATCGTCGCACTCGCAGCCACAGCCGCAATCGTCGTCATCCTCAAACTCAAAGGTCAGAGTCTCGCCGCAATTTGGGCACTGGATTTCGCCTTTGTCCAGAACGGAGCCGTCGATGCAGATCTCTTCGTCGCAGTTCGGGCATTTTACTTCGTAAACGTCCTCGTCGTCGCAGCAGCAATCATCGTCGCACTCGTCGTCCTCGTCTTCATCCTCGTCGGTGCCGTAAATCTCGTCTTCAAGGGAGCTGAGGTCTTCGTCAACAGCCTCTAATTCCTCATACAGTTCCGAGGTGCTGTCCTCCAGGTCAGATACGGTGAAGGCCATATCGTCCAGAACATCCAGCACTGCTTTCATGATCTTGCCCTGATTGGTGGTCTCGTCTACGCCGATTCCTTCAACCAGTCCTTTGAGGTATGCTACCTTTTCTGTTAAAGTCATTTTGAAATCCCCCTTAAAATATATTTTGGATGGGTTTTATGCCAGCTAAAAAAAGTTATGCGCGCTCCATGTACTCGCCGGTACGGGTATCTACGCGGATCTTTTCACCCTCGTTGATGAAGATCGGTACGCGGATCTCTGCGCCGGTTTCCAGGGTTGCCGGTTTGGTTACGTTGGTTGCAGTGTCGCCTCTTACGCCTGGCTCGGTCTGGGTAACAACCAGCTCAACAAAGTTTGGAGCCTCGCAGCCGAAGATGGAACCTTTGTAAGACAGAATCTTGACAACGGTGTTCTCCTTAACAAATTTGAAGGCGTCGCCCAGCTTGCTTCTTTCGATCGGAACGGTCTCATAGCTTTCCTGATCCATGAAGTAGTACAGGTCGCCGTCGTTATAAAGATATTCCATATCTTTTCTTTCGATGTAAGCGGTTGGGAATTTGTCGGTTGGGTTGAAGGTTTTCTCAACCACCGCGCCGGAAATTACGTTTCTGATCTTGGTTCTGACAAACGCTGCACCTTTACCGGGTTTGACATGCTGGAACTCGATGATCTGGTATACGTTGCCGTCCATATCAAATGTTACGCCATTTCTGAAATCGCCTGCTGTAATCATGTATAGATCCTCCATTTTTGCTGCATCCGCCTTGCGCAAACTAATTTTTAAAGATCCCCCTACAAGTGCGGATAGGGTCATTTTTGTCCGAGTGTAGCTTTGACGGACTCAAGGCCGCCGAAAGTGTACACCCAGACGGCCCTTCAAGTAGAAGCATGGGCGGGAAATGCCCGCTATACTTCGATAATATCATTTTATCTTATATCGGGAAGATTTTCAAGTCTTTTCTCCCTGTCGGGCAAATTTTTCCCCCTTTTTTGGACTCGGACAGGGCGTCTGCCTTTCGCCCATCGCCCAATCTGCCAAAAAAGGCACCCGCTGTCCTACTGCTCGAGCAGATCCTTTGCTGCGCGCAGGCCCAGCAGATAGGTGTTTTTGCCAAAGCCGCAGATCTGGCCGACACACACCGGCGCGATGACCGACTCGTGGCGGAACGCTTCGCGCGCGTGGATGTTGGACATGTGCACCTCCACACACGGCTTTTGCACCGAGGAGATTGCGTCGCGGATGGCATAGCTGTAGTGGGTATAGGCGCCCGCATTGATGACGATGGCGTCAAAGTCGGTGAGCGCCTGATGGATCTTGTCGATGAGCGCTCCCTCGTGGTTGCTTTGAAAGATTTCGCAGCTGAGCCCCAGCTGCTGGGCGCAATCCATAATCTCGCGGTTGATGTCCGCAAAGGTCACTCTGCCGTAGGTGTCCGGTTCACGAATACCGGTCAGGTTGATGTTTGGGCCGTGCAGGACCAGCACTCTTTTCATCTTGATTTCCTCCTTATGCGTTGTGCGCTGCCAGAGCGGCGGCGTACATCTGTTTCATGGTGGCGGCGTCCTCCGCCTGGGTGCCCGCCGACTCGCAGATGATGGTGGGCGACGCGCCCTTGCGCACGATCATCTGCGCCACCGGCTCAAAGTCTGGGCCATAGACGGTATCTGAAAAGGTTAGGTGGCACTTTTCCCCACCCTTTTGGGTATATTCGATTTTGGAAAAGTGGGCGTGAAAATGGCGCATCCGATCCAAGCCCAACACATTCTCCATCCGATCGAACACCGCTTTGACTCCCTCAAAGCTATTCAATCCCCCAAAGGTGCGGGCGTTGAGGTGGCCAAAGTCGATGCAGGGAATCAGCCGCTCATCGAGTGTACACAGCTCGAGCACCTCTTCGAGGGTGCCCAGCTGATTGAGCTTTCCCATCGTCTCGGGGCAAAGGTGAATCTGTCCGAGGCCCTCCTCGTCCAGTCTGCGGTAGGCGCGGGTCAGCGTATCTTTGGCAAGCTCGAGAGCCTGTGCGCGGCTAATCTTTGCACAGGAGCCGGAGTGCACCACTACCCGGCTGGCTCCCATAGCGGCGGCAGCCCGCGCGCTCTGCAGGATATACTCGATGCTGCCCAGGCGCTTTTCTTCCTCGATGCCCGACAGCGAAATATAGTAGGGGGAGTGCAGCGAGAGGGTCACACCCTTTGCGCGCGCCTGCGCTCCAAATTCCTGTGCGGCTTCCTCGCTGATGCGCACGCCGCGGCCGCACTGATACTCATAGGCGTCCAAGCCCATGTGCACGATATATTCCGGCACCTGGATGGTCTTTTTATACCCCATCTTGCGAAAGCTTTCCGAATTGCCTGCCGGACCAAATTTGGCTCCCATCTGCTCACTTCCTTCCCAACTGCACGATCTGTTCCCGGATCTTTTTGGGGCAAAGCCGCATCACCAGCCGCTCGCCCAGGCGCTTGATCCGAAAAAAAAGCATCCGTTCCTGCTGGATGGGCTGCACCAGCACCGCCTTGCAGCCTGCCCGGCGCGCGCCCAGGATGTCGGTGAAGATCTGATCCCCCACCATGCACAGCTGCTCGCAGGGCAGATCCAGCGCCTTTGCACAGCGCAGATACCCCTCTTTGAGCGGCTTTGCCCCATCGGCAATAAATTCCAGCCCCAGAATCTTTGCAAAGGGCTCGACGCGCGGAGCGTGATTGTTGGAGAGCACAATCATGCGGATTCCCTCCTCGCGGTTGCGCGCAAGCCAATCGGCGACCCCTTTATCCGGGATGGGGTTGTCGTGGGTGGTCAGGGTGTTGTCGATGTCCAAAATCAGTCCCCGCACTCCCCAGCTTTGCAGCAGCTGCGGCGTAATCCGGTAGACCCGGTCAGCCATTGCGGTCGGGTAAAGTTTTTTCATGCGCTCTCTCCTTTTTTTGTGTTTAGACAAGAAAAAGCGAGCCAAAAAACGGCTCGCTTTTAATCTCATCAACTTTCCATAAGAACGGCATACATCTTCCTGTTATGCCCTCTGCTCTCGAGACCGCCGATACAGCTTATCTGTATTTGCGTTTGCGAGCAGCTTCGGATTTCTTTTTGCGCTTAACGGAAGGCTTTTCATAATGCTCTCTCTTACGAACTTCGTTGAGAACGCCAGCGCGTGCGCACTGTCTCTTAAATCTTCTCAGAGCACTATCCAAAGACTCGTTATCTTTGACGCGAATTTCTGCCATACTTATCCCTCCTTACGCCATTGGGCAGGAGTATTCAAGTGATCTCCACCACAGCGTTTATGGGTTTTTCCGCATCCACTGTAGATGGGAGAAACTTGTAACAAAGAAGATTATACTATATCTGGGGCTTATATGTCAAGCCCTTTTTATATAAAGTTACAAAGAAAGATGTGTTTTTTATCCTACGCACAAGTTTTCTCTACTTGGCGACGATATTGACAAGCTTTCCAGGTACGACAATCTCCTTGACGATCGTCTTGCCTTCCAGGATGGATGCGACGATGTTGTTGGCCTTAGCCGCAGCGAGCATCTCCTCTTTGGTGGCGTCGGAAGCGACTTGGATTCTGGCTTTGATCTTGCCGGAAACCTGAACGGCGATCTCGACGGTGGCGTCGACACATTTTGCCTCATCGTACGTCGGCCAGCTCTGCTGGTTGAGCATGCCGCCAAAGTTCTGTGCTTCCCAGATCTCCTCTGTGATGTGTGGCGCAAATGGGTTGAGCAGGATCAGGAAGGTGGACAGCTCCTTGCGGGAGACGGTCTTGCGGTCGGCAATGTCGTTGATCAGCGACATCAAGGTGGCGATGGCGGTGTTGTACTTCATCTCCTCGATGTCCTCGCTGACCTTCTTGATGGCCTTGTGGAAGGCGCTTTCCAGCTCTGGAGAGTACTCCTCGCTGTCGTTGACCATATCTTGCAGCGCCCAGACGCGCTCCAGGAAGCGCTTGCAACCCTTGATCGAAGAGGTGGACCACGGCGCACTCTTTTCAAAGTCGCCGATGAACATCTCATACAGGCGCATTGTGTCGGCGCCGTACTCGTTGACGATGTCGTCCGGGTTGACGACGTTGCCGCGGGATTTGCTCATCTTCTCGCCGTTTTCACCGAGGATCATGCCGTGGCTGGTGCGCTTTGCATACGGTTCCGGTGTGCTGACTACGCCGATATCGTACAGGAACTTGTGCCAGAAACGGGAGTAGAGCAGGTGCAAAGTGGTGTGCTCCATGCCGCCATTGTACCAGTTGACCGGGGTCCAGTAGTCCAGCGCCTCTTTGGAAGCCAGGCAGTCATTGTTGTGCGGGTCGCAGTAGCGCAGGTAGTACCAGGAGGAACCAGCCCACTGCGGCATGGTATCGGTCTCTCTCTTTGCCGGTCCGCCGCAGTGCGGGCAGGTGGTGTTGACCCAATCGGTCATCTTGGCAAGCGGAGACTGGCCGTCATCGGTCTGCTCGAAGGACTCGCACTCCGGCAGTCTGAGCGGCAGCTCGCTCTCCGGCAGCGGTACCCAACCGCACTTCTCACAGTACACCATCGGGATCGGTTCGCCCCAGTAACGCTGACGGGAGAATACCCAGTCGCGCAGCTTATAGTTTACCTTCGGATGGCCTTTGCCGTTCTGCTCAAGCCACTCGATGATCTTCTTCTTTGCCTCCTCGACCGACAGGCCGTTGAGGATGCCGGAATTGACCATGATGCCGGTTGCGCAATCGGTGAACGCTTCCTTCTGGACATCACCGCCCTTGACGACCTCGATGATCGGCAGATCGAACTTCTTTGCAAACTCCCAGTCGCGGGTATCGTGGGCCGGTACTGCCATGATCGCGCCGGTGCCGTAGGACATCAGGACATAGTCGGAGACGAAGATCGGAATCTTTTCGTTGTTGACCGGATTGATGCCCTCGACGCCCTCGATGCGCACGCCGGTCTTTTCTTTAGCCATCTCGGTACGCTCGAAGTCGGACTTCTTGGCCGACTCATCCTGGTAAGCCTTGATTGCGTCCATATTCTGGATGCGGTCCGCCCACTTCTCCAGGTACGGGTGCTCCGGAGAGATGACCATATAGGTCGCGCCATAGAGGGTATCCGGGCGGGTGGTATAGATGAGCAGCTTGTCGCCGGCGGTGGTATCAAACTCTACCTCTGCGCCGGTGGAGCGGCCAATCCAGTTGCGCTGGGAAGTCTTGACGCGCTCGATGTAGTCCACCTTGTCCAGGTCGTCGAGCAATCTCTGGGCATAGGCGGTGATCTTGAGCATCCACTGGCTCTTTACCTTGTGGACGACCTGTCCGCCGCAGCGCTCGCAGACGCCGTTGACCACCTCTTCATTTGCCAGTACAACCTTACAGGAGGTGCACCAGTTGACCGACATTTCCTTTTTATAGGCCAGGCCATGTTTGTACATCTGCAGGAAGATCCACTGGGTCCACTTGTAGTAGTCCGGGTCGGTGGTGTTGATCTCGCGATCCCAGTCGAAGGAGAGGCCCAAGGATTTGAGCTGCTGTTTAAAGCGGGCAACATTTTTCTTGGTGACAATCTCCGGGTGGATGTGGTTTTTGATGGCATAGTTTTCGGTCGGCAGGCCGAAGGCATCCCATCCCATCGGGTACAGGACGTTGTAGCCCTGCAAGCGGCGCTTTCTGGCGACGATATCCAGCGCGGTATAGGAGCGCGGATGGCCGACGTGCAGTCCCTGGCCGGACGGGTAAGGAAACTCGACCAGCGCGTAATATTTTGGTTTGCTGTAGTCATTTGTGGCGGCAAAGGTGTGGTTTTCGTCCCACTTTTTCTGCCACTTGGCTTCGATTTGTTTAAAATCGTACTTCAAGTGCTCTTCCTCCATTCCTTGATAAACACACTATGTCCGGCCTTTGCACTGAGGGGCCGGGCCGCGTTTTTCACAAAATCAACCTAATCCCGGGTCAAAAGGTCGCTGATGTCCACCATTGGGGCATCGCTCCACAGCCGCTCCAGATTGTAAAAGGTTCTGGCCTCATCCAAAAAGATGTGCGCCATCACGTTGTAGTAATCCATCAGAATCCACTGTGCGCTCTGGCGGCCCTCCACCCGATTGGGCTCGATGCCCTGTTCGGACAGCTTGTCCTCAATCTCATCGGCGATGGCTTTGACCTGGGTGGTGCTGCCCGCCGACGAAACGACAAAATAATCGCCCAGACTGGAGAGATCGTGGATGTCGATCAGGCGGATATCCTTTGCCTTCATCTTGTCCATCACCTTTACGATCTCTTTTGCCTGTTCTAAAGATGTCATTATATTCTCCCCTTTTTTACGGTTTTCAGGAGTTTCCACCCAAGCGGCTGGGCGGATTGTTCTGCTGATCCTCCTGCTGCTGCGCCTGTTCTTCCTGTTGTTGCAGCAGCGCCTCCTGTTCGGCCTTTTCGCGGTTGGATTTCGAGAGGATTACTTTATTGCCCTCTTCTTCCTCCTGTACCGTGCTGGCCTGTTCGGACCGCTGTTCGCTCTGCTGCTCCTGCTGTTCGGCCTGCTGATAGATGTAGACGATGTTTCCATCCTCGTCGTAATCATAGATCGGATTGCCGTTTTCGTCGAGGCGATAGAGCGGGTTGCCGTTCTCATCATACTGATACTGCGGCGTCCATTCACTCTGGCTCTCGGTGGTGCTGCCTTCGGTGCCGCTGTTTTGTGTATTGGAACTGTTGTTGTAGTTGTTGTTATAACTGTTATTATAGCTATTGTTGTAGCTATTGGAGCTGCCCGAGCTGCCCGATCCCGCTACCTGGACATTCTCCTCGGTGAACTGCTTATCCTGGGTGGCAAAGCTGTCGTTGAGGATCTCGATCAAGCCTTCCTTGTCCACTCCGTACACCGCATAAGAATAGTACATGGTGCCGGTACCTGGAACTACATGCATCTGGATGTTGTCGGTGTCCAGTTCAAACAGGGCACTTGCCACCGAGAGCATCTTGTCCAGCGGCATATCGGTTTCGATATCCCCATAGTGCTGGACGACCAGCGGGATGCACTTGAGGCGTCCGAGCTCATGGACGCGGTCGATGCAGGCGAAGATGAACTGAGTCTGCGCGTCGATGCGTCCCAGGTCGCCGTTGGCATAGCCTGCGCGATAGCGGATGATCCACTCAGCCTGCTCGCCGGTGAGGGTCTGCTCGCCGGGGTAGAGCGTCTTGCCCGGCAGGTAGTTGATCTCCTGCTGGATATCCATGGTGACGCCGCCCATATCGTCGACGATGTCGCGCACGCTGGCAAGGTCGATGGTGGCATAGTAGTCGATATCGAGGTTCCAATTGTCCTTTAGGTAATCTTCCAGCGTCTGGATGCCGGTCTTGCCGTCCTCGGGGTGGCCGTAGATGGCGTTGATCTTGCCGGTTGGGAATTCCGATCCGACGAAGGTGTCGCGCGGGATGCGCAGAATGTTGACCTCACCGGTCTTGGTGTTAAACTGCGCATACATGATGACGTCGGTCAATTCCTGGGTGTTGTCCACACCGCAGCAGAGCACCGAGATGGTGTCCTCCTCCAGCGGCTTGATGTCGTCCTCCGAGACATTCTCGGCGTCGACGGAACCGTCTGTTCCCTGCTGATCCGACAATGTGACTTTTTTGCCGCTGGCGCCTCTGGCGTAACCTGCCAAATAAGAAACACAGATGCAGGCGATCAGACAGATGGCTGCAACCACTGCTGCGGCGATTTTTTTCTGCAAACTCAAAGTTTCTGCCCCCAAACATTGTTAAGCTTTCGGTTTGTTGCCCTTTTCTAAAGAATCCTCCAGGTACTCGTTGTAGGCCGCACAGGTATCCGTACAGATGGGAAGCCTGCGCTGTACCTGCGTCTCAACCGCATAAATCAGCGCCTCCCGCATGCCCTCACGCAGCGAGCGCGCCGCTATCTGGCGCATCCGATCCACATCCGGGTAATCCCGTTCCTTGCTGGTCAAATCCGCCAGGTAGATGATCTGCTCCAAGCGACTCATCCCCGCCCGCGCAATGGTGTGATAGCGCACGGCGTTGACGATGTCCTGATCCTCAATCCCCAAAACCTGCTGGATATACTCCGCAGCGGCCAATCCATGCCAGACCGGCGGCTGTTTGAGCAGGTTATCGTCCCAAATTATAGCAGACTTTTGCATCCATTGCAACTGTTCTTGCTGGGTCATATTTTTGCAGATATCGTGCAGAATGCCCGCAACATAGGCCTTTTCCTCATCCTCACCAAACCGCTCTGCCAAAAAGACGGCCTGCTGCGCCACATTCAGCGAATGTTCGAAGCGCTTTGGCTTGAGCAACGGGCGGATTATCTCCACATACTTTTCATTTTCTGCTTTCATCTTCATCCTGTCCTCTATATAAGTTTTTCTGCAAAATAAACCGATATACCTTTTCCGGCAGCAGTCCGCTGCAATCTTTTCCCTCTTTCAGGGCCGTGCGGATCGCGGTGGAGGAGATCTCCGCTACCGGGAAATCGTAGACCATCGTCCTGCCATACTGGTTGAGAAAGTTGGCATAGTCGCGCAGGCGCACAAGGTCGCCCTGTGTGCGGGCTGCGGTGCACAGCGTCACCTGGGAGAGAATCTCCTGCCACTGCCGCCACCGATCAAAGCTCAAGAACATATCGCTGCCCACCAAAAGGTAAAACTGTGCCATGGGATAAAGCTGGCGCAGCGCAAGCACCGTATCGACGGTGAAGCTTTTGCCGGGGCGGCGCAGCTCCATATCGCTGACCTGAACCTGCGGCATATCCGCAAAGGCCAGGCGACACATCTGCAGGCGCAGCTGTTCGCCGGCAAGCTCGGGCGCCAACTTGTGCGGCGGGGTCTTTGCCGGGATGACCAGAAGGTTGTGCAGCCCCAAGGCATTGATGTAGTGCTGTGCCAGCAGGACATGGCCGTTGTGGACCGGGTTAAACGTCCCGCCAAAGATGCCGATCTGTTGCTGTTCCATCGTGTTGTTTCCCCGCCCTTTCCTCCTGCACTTCTACAGGATAATTTTCGGTTCCTTTTCGTTCTTGCGGTAAAGCACGAACCGCGTGCCGATCACCTGCACCACCTCAGAGCCGGTCTGCTCGGCCAGTGCATGGGCAATCTCCCGCGGGAAGCCCGGCGCCGTCTCCAAAACGCGCATCTTGATGAGCTCCCGTGCCCGCAGCGCATCGTCCACCTGTTTGACCAGCTGCTCTCCGATGCCGCCCTTTCCCACCTGAAGGATGGTCTCGAGTGGGTTTGCCAGTGTTCTCAGCTTCGCTCTCTGCTTACTTGTCAGCATATTGTCGTTCCTTTCCTCTGTAAATCTACTATTTGTCCTGTCTTTTCTTTAATTCGGCGTACAGCTTTTCCAGCGCCTTTCCGCGGTGGCTGATGGCGTCCTTCTCCTTGGCGCTCATCTGTCCAAAGCTTTGTTCCCCGACATAGAACACCGGGTCGTAGCCAAAGCCCCCTTCTCCCGCCGGAGAAAAGCCGATCCAGCCCTCACATTTTCCCTCGCAGTCGAGGATTTCCTCCTTGGAGAGCACACAGGTGATGTGTGCGACAAACTGTGCGGTCCGTTTTTCCCTGGGCACATCCCGCAGTTCCTCCAAGATCCGGCGATTTTTTTCGGTATAGGGGGTATCCTCCCCATACCAGCGAGCCGAGAGGACACCCGGTTTGCCCCCGAGGGCGTCGATGCACAGCCCCGAATCGTCCGCCACCGTTGCAAGGCCGGTAGCCTCATACACCGCCATCGCCTTTAGGCGGGCATTTTCCGCAAAGGTGGAGCCATTTTCCTCCACATGCAGGTTGGCGCCCGCTTCCCTTTGCGGGATGACCTCGATGCCGAGCGGCTCGAGGATGCGTGCAAACTCCTTTACCTTGCCGGGATTATTGGTTGCCAGCACCAGTTTCATTGCGCATCCTCCTCCCCGGCTGTGCGGTCATCGAACAGCGCGTCGACAAACTCCCTGGAATTAAACGGGCGCAGGTCGTCGATCTGTTCACCGACACCGATATATTTGATCGGGATGTCCAGCTCCTCCTTGATTCCGATGACCACGCCTCCGCGGGCGGTGCCGTCGAGCTTGGTGAGGATGATGCCGGTCAATCCCGCCGCCTCACGGAAAAGTTTTGCCTGGTTGAGCGCGTTCTGTCCAGTGGTGGCGTCCAGCACCAGCAGCACCTCCTTTGCGCAGCCCGGCGCTTCCCGGTCGATGACCCGGGCGATCTTGGAAAGCTCGTCCATCAGGTTCTTTTTGTTGTGCAGGCGGCCCGCCGTATCGCAGATGACCACGTCGCAGTTTCTGGCTTTGCCGGCATTGATGGCGTCAAAGACCACCGCTGCCGGGTCAGAGCCCTCGGTGTGTTTGACCAGATCCACCCCGGCCCTATCCGCCCAGATCTGCAGCTGGTCGATGGCTGCTGCGCGGAAGGTATCCGCCGCCGCAAGCAGCACCTTTTTGCCGTCCTGGCGCAGGTTATTTGCCAGCTTTCCGATGGTGGTTGTCTTGCCCACGCCGTTGACCCCGATGACCAAAATGACGCTGGGTGTGGTGGAGAGGTTGAGCGCCTCGTCCCCCGAAAGCATCTGGGCGATGATCTCCTTGAGCGCGCCCTTGACGGCGGCCGGATCGCTGATGCCCTCTTCCTTGACCTTTTTGCGCAGCTTTTCGCAGATGCGCGCCGAGGTCACCGCACCCACATCGGCCATGATGAGGTTTTCCTCCAACTCGTCAAAAAAATCTTCGTCGATTTTGGTAAAGGAGTTGATCAGCGCATCCACCTTGCCCATCATCGAGTCCCTTGTCTTCTTTAAGCCCTGTGCAATCTTATTGAATAATCCCATATTGTAACCTCCTCTGTGCTACGCCTTCATCCCGAGCCGGCTTTCCAGCTGGGTGACATCCAGCTCCAACAGGCGGGAGACGCCCTTTTCCTGCATGGTGACCCCGTACAGGATGTCTGCCTCCTCCATGGTGCCGCGGCGATGGGTGATGGCGATAAACTGTGTCTTATCCGAAAAGGTCTTTAAGTAATGCGCATAGCGGCTGACATTGACCTCATCCAGCGCAGCCTCGATCTCGTCGAGGATGCAGAAGGGCGAGGGCTTGACCTTCAGAATTGCAAAATAGATGGCGATCGCCACAAAAGCCTTCTCTCCTCCCGAAAGCGCCGAGAGGTTTTTGATGATCTTTCCGGGCGGCTGCACCTGTATGTCGATGCCCGACTCGAGGATATTTTCCGGGTCGGTCAGCAGCAGCTGCGCCTTGCCGCCCATAAACAGCTCGGTGAAGATCTGCTGGAAATTTTGGTTGATCTTTTCAAAGCTTTCCGAAAAGAGCTGGCGCATCTGGGCGGTAAGTTCCCGGATCATGCCCAGCAATTCGGTGCGGGAGCGCTCCACGTCGTCCGACTGTTCCTTTAAAAAGGTGTACCGCTGAGAGACTTCCCTGTACTCCTCGATGGCCGAGACGTTGACCGATCCGAGTGCGCGGATCTTGCTGCGCAGGTCGGAAAGTTTTGCCTGGGCGCGCGGCTCATCGGTGATTTCGACGGCGAGCTTTGCCGCGTCGCTTCGGGTCATGTTGTACTCGTCCCACAGCCGCGCTACCAGCTTGTCGTACTCGGTTTGCAGGTTGACCTTGCGCTCCTCAGCGCGCGAAAGTTGAGCGGCTGCGCGCTCGCGGCGGGCAATCTGCTCCTTTTCCTGTGCGCGCATCTGGGTGAGCTGCTGCTCGGCTGTATTGCGGGTCTGGATGGCCGCATGAATCTTTTGCTCCTGCTCCTGAATCCCGCAGGCCAGCTCCTGCTGATGGGCCTTTAGCTGTTCGATCTTCTTTTCCAGCTGCCGGCCGGTATTTTGCAGGGCGTTGACCTTGTCGACCAGCGCCTGCACCTGGCCGTCCTGCTGGCGGATCATGCCGTCCAGCTGGTCCTGGGTGCTGGTGAGCGACTCGATATCCTTTTGCAGGCCAAGAATCTCAAAGCGGGTGGCGTTGTGCTGTTCGGCCAGTGCCACCTTTGCCTGCTCTAGGCGCTCCTGACTTTGTTTTTGTTCCTCCAGCTGCTGCTTGAGCTGTTCGAGCTCCCCATTCACCTGTTCGATCAAAGCGTCGGCATCCGAATTGCTCGACCGCAGCTGTTCTAGCTTTTGCTTGACCTGCTCGTACTCGCGGTCCATCTCTTCCCGGGCCTTTTGGGCCTCATCGACGCTCAGCTGGATGCGCTTGCGCTCGGCGGTGTAGGTGATCTTGTCCTCCTGGCAGGTCTTCATCTGCGCCTGCACCTGCGTCAGCTGGGCTTGCAGCTGGGCAGCCGCCTGCTGCACCTTTTCCAGTTGAGGCCGGTTAGCCTCCATCTGCGCTTGCAGCTGCTGAATCTGCTGCCCCAGAGTGCGGATTTCCTCCCGCCGGGAAAGCAGGCCGGTCGTCTTGGAGGCCGAACCGCCGGTCAGCGAACCGCCCGCATTGACCAGCTGCCCATCCAATGTCACGATGCGGAATTTATAATGAAAGTGTTTTGCAATCTCCACTGCCGCGTCGATATCCCGCGCGACAGCAATCCTGCCCAGCAGGTTTGCGACGATGTTGCGGTACTGCGGCTGGCAGCGCACCAGTTCATCGGCTCGGGCAACAAATCCATCCAGCTTTTCGATACCGTTTGCCTGCAATGTCTGGGGCTGGATGACATCCATCGGCAAAAAGGTGGCGCGGCCCGCCTTTGCATATTTGAGGTGGTGGATCGCATTTTTTGCCGCTTCCTCATCCTCGGTGACGATGTGCTGCATCGCGCCCCCAAGCGCCGTCTCCACGGCGACTGCGTGGGCCGGAGACACCGAGATCAGCTGGGACACCGTCCCCACGATGCCCTTGAGTCTCCCCTGACGGCTCACCGACAGCACGCTCTTGACGCTGTTGTAATAGCCGTCCATGCTCTTTTCCATCTCGCTGAGGATGCGGGCCTTGTGCTCCAGCTGGTCGGACTGACTTTTAAGCTGCTGACTCTGCTCTTCGAGTGCCTGCTTTTGTTTTTGCTGGCGCTGCAGCTTGAGCTGATAGCCGGCGGCGGCGTTTTGAAGTTCCTCCTGGCGGATCTCGATGGTCATCAGCAGCTGCTGGCACTCGGCCAATTCCTTTTGCAGCGCCTGCAGGCCGCCGTCCCGCTCGGACTGAAAGGTTTCGATCGTCTGCATCCGGTGGGTTGCCTCTTCGAGCAGCGCTGCCGAAGAGACGCGGTTGAGTTTTTGCCGGGTGATGTCCTGTTCATAGGCGGAGCGCTTGCCCTTGAGTTGGGCGATGCTGGTATTGAGGCCGGCAAGCTCCTGCTCGATGGCGGCGATCTCCTGCTTTGCCTGTTCCTCATCCTGCTCAGCCTTCTTAAGCGCCTCGCGCTTATCCGACAGCTCCTGCTCAATCTCTTTGCGGCGCCCCTTAAAGTCGTCCTTATGCTCGGTATAGGAGAGGATCTGCGCATGGGTTTCCTCCATGGCGCTTGTATTGTGTTGCAGGTCGTTGTGCGCCACGGCGATCTGTGCGTCGCAGGAGGACTGCTCGCTCTGCATGCGGGTCTGCTCCTGCTGGCAGCGGTCGATCTGAACCGCAAGCTCCTGCACCTGTGCATAGCCGTCCTGGATGCGCAGCTGCTGCTCCTGCAGCACCGCCTCGATGTCGGTGCAGTTGTTCTTGGCCAACAGATATTCGCTTTCCTGCTTTTGCAGCTGTTCATTCGACTGCTCCATCGCGTGGGTCCAAAGCGAGATTTCCAGCGTCTTTTTTTCCTTGGACAATTCCAAAAACTGTCCGGCCTTTTGGGACTGCTCGCGCAGCGGCGCAAGTCTGCCCTCCAGCTCGCTCATAATGTCCTTTAAGCGCAGCAGGTTTTCGTATGCGCTCTCCAGTTTCTTCTCGGCCTCTGCCCTGCGGTAGCGGTACTTGCTGATGCCGGCGGCCTCCTCAAAGATTTCCCGGCGCTGGCTGGGCTTGGAGGAGACGATCTCCTCGATTCTGCCCTGTCCGATGATCGAATAGCCGTCGCGACCGAGTCCGGTATCCATCAAAAGCTCGGTGATGTCCTTTAAGCGGACGGCGGTTTTGTTGATGCGGTATTCGCTTTCGCCCGAGCGGTAGAGCCTGCGGGTGATGGTGACATCGTCCGCATCCACCGCCAGCTGCCGGTCGGAGTTGTCGATGGTCAGCGAGACGCTGGCAAAGCCGGTCGGTTTGCGGTTATTGGTGCCGAGGAAGATGACGTCCTCCATCTTTTCGCCGCGCAGGTTGCGGGTGGACTGCTCGCCCAAAACCCAGCGCACCGCGTCGGAGATGTTGCTCTTGCCGCTGCCGTTTGGCCCCACCACTGCGGTGAGTCCGTGGCCAAAAACGAGTTCTGTCTTATCGGGAAAGGACTTAAAGCCCTGTATCTGTAACGATTTTAACTGCAAGGTTGCGTCCTTCCTCCTCTCTGGAATATAAAAAATCGATCTTTCCCAATGGTTTTATGCCTATTTATCAGGTAGTGCAGGCAAGCTATCTACTGTGCGCGACGGGGCCGCCTGCACCAAAACGGAAAGCGGCTGTATCGTGGGGCTGGTGCGGATTTTGACCGGATTGCGCAAGGCCAGCTGCTGCAGATTGCAGCGGTGCTGGCCCGCCATCTTGGAGACAGCGTTGGGAGAAACCCACAGCCACAGCGGCGTCCCCTGTGGAAACTGCGCTGCCTGGCGCCGAGCTTCCTCCAGATACAGCCTGCCCTCACACAGCTCCCGAAAGGCCGGGTGATAGGGCCCCGCTACATAGTCGCGCTGCAAGGACTCCTGCGCGTGCAACCCCAACCGGATGACCCGGATGCCCCGCTCGTTAAAGAAGGCAAGCAGGCCGCTGCACTCCTGCACCGCCTGCTCCAAGCTCATCGGATGGTAGCGGCCAACCGCATACAGGTCGGCAAGCTCGGTGCCCCGGATGGTGATGGTGGGATAGATGCGCACCGTCTGGGGAGACAGCGCTGCAATCTCCCTTGCGGTGTTCCAGTCGTCCTCAATTGTGCTCTCATAAAGGCCGGTCATCATCTGCAAACCCAATGCAAAGCCTGCCTGCCGGATCAGCCGCGCAGCCTGCCGCACATCTTCGGCGGTGTGGCCGCGTCCGTTTGCTTGCAGCACCCGGTCGCTCATGCTCTGCACACCCAGCTCGATGGCGCTGACCCCGTAGCTTTGCAGCAGCTTTAAGATGGGCGGATCGATGGCGTCCGGGCGGGTAGACAGGCGAATCCCGGCAAAGCCTTCCGGGCCGATATACGGCTTTGCTGCCTGAAGCAGCGAGACCATATAGTCCCGATCGATGGCGGTGAAGCTGCCGCCAAAAAAGGCAAGCTCGGTCTGTGCAAGTTTTCCCGCCCGCAAAGAAAGCGCCTGCTGACAGGTCTGCTGCACCTGCTGGGGAGTGGGCGCTGTCTGTTGGCCACAGATGCTGCGCTGGTTGCAGAAGCTGCACTGGTGCGGACAGCCGATGTGTGGGACAAAGACAGAGATGTTGGCGTGTCCCATTACTTGCCCATCAGCTCGAGCGCCTCTTTTGCAGCCATCTGCTCGGCGTTCTTCTTGCTTCTTCCCTCGCCCTTGCCGATGACGTTGGAGTTGAGCATAACGTCCACCACAAAGCGCTTGTCGTGGTCGGGTCCGCGCTCCTCCACCAGTTTATAGACAAGTTTTTCCTCCGGATTTTGCTGGATGATCTCCTGCAAAATGGTCTTGTAATCCTTAAAGGAGAGGCTGTCCTCATGCTCGAGCATCTCGGTGACAAAGGGCAGCACGAATTTGCGCGCGCTCTCGATGCCGCTGTCCAGATAGATGGCAGCGATCAGCGCCTCAAAGGCGTCGGCGATGATCGAAGGGCGGGTCCGGCCGCCGGTCATCTCCTCGCCGTGGCCCAGCCGCAGGTACTGTCCCAGGCCGATCTTGTTTGCCATGACGTCCAACGATCTTTCACAGACGATGGCTGCGCGCAGCTTGGTCAGTTCCCCTTCCGGTACGGTGTAGTTGTTGAACAGGTAGTCCGAGACGATGATCGAGAGGACCGCATCGCCCAAAAATTCCTGCCGCTCGTTGTATTTGACCTGATGTTTGACCTCGTTTGCGTAGGAGGAGTGGGTCAAGGCAACCTCCAGGAAGGCCGTATTGTGAAATTGATAGTGGATGGTCTGCTGCAGCTGCTGGATGGATTTCATTCTTTTTTCCCTTTTCCTTTCTGTTTTTCTCTGGTCTTAAACCGACCGACAAACAAATCCGGCTTTTTTTGCCGCGGGCATATCTCAAAAATCTCCGCAAATGCTTGCGGTTATTTTTCAAAAACGCCCATTTGCCTTGGAAACGCCACAAGGGGGTTTGGTGTTTCCGGCTTTTTGCCGGGCCAAATCCCCCTGAAGGTTTCCGTCTATGTCAGTGTTGGGCCTCTTCCATCTCCTTGGCCTGCTCCTTTAGCGAAGCGAGGTTGTCGGCGATGGCCTCGATGATGCCCTGGTCGATGCAGTCTCTTGCCTGGCGGATGGCATTCTTGATCGCCCGCGCATCCGAGTTGCCGTGCGCCTTGATGACCATCTTGGAGATGCCCAACAGCGGCGCGCCGCCATAGGCGCTGGCATCCAACTTGGATTTAAACTCCTGCACGCCGTCCTTGAGCAGCAGTGCGGCAATTTTCGTCTTGGTGGAGCGCAGCATCATATCTTTGAGCGCGTGGGAGAAGAACTTGGCCATGCCCTCGATGAGCTTGAGCACCACATTTCCGGTGAAACCATCGCAGACTGCGACGTCGCACTCTCCCAGAGGAAGTCCGCGCGCCTCGATATTGCCCACAAAGTTGACCGGCGCATGCTTTAACTTTTGATAGGTCTCGCGGTGAACCTCCAGGCCCTTGCGCTCCTCGGTGCCGATGTTGATGAGTCCCACACGCGGAGAGGCCATACCCATAATCTTCTGCATATACACGCTGCCCATCAGTCCGAACTGCAACAGCATATCGCTGCTGCACTCGGCATTTGCGCCCGAGTCGATGAGCATGAAGCAGCCCTTTTCACTGGGGATGATGGTGGGGATGGCGGTGCGGCGCACGCCCTTGAGGCGCTTGACAATCAGCGAGGCGCCGACTACCAGTGCGCCGGTGCTGCCCGCCGAGACAAAGGCATCTCCCTTGCCGTCCTTGAGCGCCTGCATGCCGACGGCCATCGAGCTGCCCGCATACTCCTTGAGCAGGGTGGTGGGGTCCGCCTCCACCGGGATCATCCCCTGCGCGTCCAAAATCTCGATGCCGGAAAGCGACAGGCTGTGCTCTGCGGCACACTGCTCGATCTTATCCCGCTGGCCCACCAGCAGGATCTCCACCCCATATTCCTGATGGGCCTGCAGCGAGCCTTCGATCATCGCCAGCGGCGCATTATCTCCGCCAAAGGCGTCTACTATGATTTTCATCGTCAAATCCCCTCTCTGTCCACGCACACTAGCTGTGCGAATCGATTGTTTGCAGGTATGCCCGCAGGGAATCCAGTCCCCGCTGGGCGATCTTTTCATAGCGCACCGTCTTGTCCCGAACCCGCTCAGGCCACGGCGGCAGAATTCCCATATTGGCGCCCATCGGCTGAAAATCGGTGACGCTCTCGTCGCTGATATAGCGGCTGAGTGCCCCGAGCATGCAGTCGGCCGGCAGCAGCAGCGGCGCTTTGCCGGCAAGGGCGCGGGCCATATTCTTGCCCGCCAGGATGCCCGACGCTGCCGACTCGACATATCCCTCCACGCCGGTCATCTGTCCGGCAAAATAGATGTCGGGGTTTTTGCGCAGGCAAAAGCTCGAAGTCAGCAGCTTTGGCGAATTGAGGAAGGTGTTGCGGTGCATCACACCGTAGCGCACAAACTCGGCGTGTTCGAGTCCCGGAATCAGCGAGAACACCCGCTTTTGTTCGGGGAACTTGAGGTTTGTCTGAAAGCCGACCAGATTGTACATCGTCCCCTCGCGGTTTTCGCTGCGCAGCTGCACCACCGCCCACGGGCGATGGCCGGTGCGCGGGTCGGTCAATCCCACCGGCTTGAGCGGGCCATAGCGCAGCGTATCGGCTCCGCGCTTTGCCATCACCTCGACCGGCATGCAGCCCTCATACACCTGAAAGTCCTGCTTTTCAAACTCGTGCAGCTGCACCGCCTGCGCATTGACAAGCTCCTGATAAAACCGCTCGTACTGCTCCTTATCCATCGGGCAGTTGATGTAGTCGGCCTCTCCGCGGCCATAGCGGGCAGCGAAAAAGACCTTTTGCTGATCCAGCGAATCGAAGGTGACGATCGGTGCGGCCGCATCGAAGAAGGAAAGGTACTGTGCGCCGCAAAGCTGCTGGATGCTCTGTGCAAGGTGGCTTTCGGTCAGCGGGCCGGAAGCGATGATGGTTTTCCCCTGTGGGATCTGGTCCACCCGCTGATGCAAAACGGTGATGAACGGGTGGGAGAGGATCTTCTGGGTAATATAATCGGAAAAGCGCTCGCGGTCAACTGCCAGCGCGCCGCCGGCAGAGACACAGGTCTGTGCCGCCGCCTCCATGGTCAGCGAACCGAGGATGCGCATCTCTTCTTTTAACATGCCGGCTGCCGAGCCGATGCGGGCCGCCTTGAGGGAATTCGAGCAGATCAGCTCGGCAAATCCCTGATAGTGGTGGGCCGGGGTGTACTGTTTGGGCTTCATCTCGTACAGGGTGACCGGCACGCCGGCATTTGCCAGCGTCCATGCCGCCTCGCACCCGGCCAGTCCCGCGCCGATCACCTGAACCGGCTGCATTGTTTGTGTCATCGTCAACGGATTCTACTCCTTTTCATAGCCGCAGCCCTCTTTCAGGCAGTGCAGCTTGCCGCCTCTGCCCGCCTTCTGGAAGAGGGTGGAGCCGCACTTGGGGCACTTCTCCTCGGTGGGCTTATCCCAGGTCATAAACGGGCACTGCGGGTTGTGTTCACAGCCAAAGTAGGTCTTGCCCTTTTTGGACTTTTTGGCGTGGATCTTGCCGCCGCAGACCGGACAGATGCCCGGCGTCTCCTGGACGATCTTCTTTGTATTTTTGCACTCGGGGTAGCCCGGGCAGGCCAAAAACTTGCCGTACCGTCCGACCTTGATGACCATGTGGCGGCCGCAGTTTTCGCAGATGATGTCGGTCACCTCGTCCGGAACCTCCAGGCGGGTGGAGCCCATCTTCTTTTCGGCATCCTCGAGATTTTTCTCAAATTCCCCGTAAAACGAGCGCAGCGTCTGCACCCAATCGGCTTTGCCCTCCTCGACCAAGTCCAAATCGGTCTCCATCTGGGCGGTGAAGTCGACGTTGACGATGCTGCTGAACTCCTTCTCCATCAGGTCGTTGGTCACTTCTCCCAGCTGGGTGGGAACCAGGCTCTTGCCGTCGCGCTCCACATAGCCGCGCTGGATGACGGTGGTCAAGGTCGGCGCGTAGGTACTTGGACGGCCGATGCCGTTGTCCTCGAGGGCCTTGATGATGGTGGCCTCGGTGTAGCGCGCCGGCGGCTGGGTGAAGTGCTGGTTGGGGTCGAGGTGGTTGAGTTTGAGCGTCTCGCCCTGAATGAGCTCCGGCAGTGCCGGGCTCTTTTCCTCCGGCACATCCTTGGACTCCTCATACAGGGCGGTGAATCCGTCGAAGCGCACCGAGTAGCCGGACGACTTAAAGGTATAGTCTGCGCAGTCGATCGAGGCGGAGACGGTGTCGAGCAGCGCGTCGGCCATCTGGCTGGCGGTGAAGCGCTCCCAGATCAGCTTATACAGCTTATACTGATCCAGCGTCAGCGAAGCTTTGACCTGTTCGGGGGTCATGGACGGCATGGTGGGGCGAATGGCCTCGTGTGCGTCCTGGGTATTGCTCTTCTTTTTATAGACGCGGGTCTTTTCCGGCAGATACTGTGCGCCGTAGCGGGCGGTGATGTATTCCCTTGCACCCTGTGCAGCCTCATCGGAGATGCGCAGCGAGTCGGTACGCATATAGGTGATGAGACCGACCGCGCCCAGTTTTGGCAGATCGATACCTTCATACAGCTCCTGCGCGGCCTTCATGGTGCGTTTGGCCTGGAAGCCCAGCCGGCGGGAGGCCTCCTGCTGCAAGGTGGAGGTGATGAACGGCGGAGCGGGCACCTTTTTCTTGACACCCTTTTTGATGTCGGTGATGACAAAGTCCTTGCCGGTGAGCTCCTGCACGATGGCGTTGGCTGCGGCTTCGTCCTTGATCTCGACTTTGGCACCCTTGTGGGAAGCCAGACGGGCCGGGAACTGTTTTTTAGAGCGGGAGGTGGAGAGTTTGGCGTCGATGGTCCAATACTCCTCCTGTTTAAAGTCGCGGATCTCCTTTTCGCGGTCGACGATCAGCTTGACGACCACCGACTGCACCCTGCCCGCCGAGAGGCCTGGTTTGACCGTTTTCCACAGGAAGGGGCTGAGCTTATAGCCGACCAGGCGGTCGAGGATGCGGCGGGTCTGCTGGGCATTGACCAGGTTAATGTCGATGTTGCAGGGAGCCGCCATGCCGTTTTTAATGCCGGTTTTGGTGATCTCGTTGAAGGTGACGCGATTTTTTTCCTCATTGTTAAGGCCCAACATATTGGACAGGTGCCAGGAGATGGCCTCTCCTTCGCGGTCCGGGTCGGTTGCAAGGTAGACAAAGCTTGCGTGTTTTGCCGCTTTTTTGAGCTGGTTGCGCAGCTCTCCCTTGCCGCGGATATCGATATATTCCGGCTGAAAGTCGTGCTCGACGTCCACCGCCAAGCGGCTCTTTGGCAGGTCGCGCACATGGCCCATCGAGGCCATGACCTCATACCCCTTGCCCAGATATTTCTGGATGGTCTTTGCCTTTGCCGGAGATTCCACGATCACCAGTTTATTGGAAGGCTTTGCTGCCTTTTTGGCGGTTGTCTTTTTGGTTGTTGTCTTTTTGGCCGCGGTCTTGGCGGCAGGCTTTGTCTTTGCCGCTGCCGATTTGGACGCGGTCTTTTTTGCAGCAGTTTTGGTTGCTGTCTTTTTGGCAGAAGCTTTGGATGGGGCTTTGCTCTTTTCCATTACCTCTGATGTTTCGTTTGCCATGGAAACCTCCAGTTCTCTTCCCTGTGTCATAAACGGATGGGAAAGTCATCGTTTTTTTCCAAGTCTTGATCTATGCGATCGGATGAGAAAGTCATCGTTTTTCTCCCGTGCTGAACAGCATACCCGGATACATCCGCACCGGATCGGGAACTCCGATTTCAAACAGCAGGGCCGTGACCTCCGCCACACTCATCTGGCAGCGGCTTGCGATTTCGCTCAGACTCTGGGGCTTATCGCTGAGCACAGCGTAGACCTTCTGTTGCTGTTCATTTAAAAGAGGAGGCTGTATCTCTTTTGCCAACCCGTGTGTATCGCACTGCTGCGGTAGATGCTGGCTTGGCGCCTGCTTTTGGGGCTGTGCCGGTTGTTCCTCTTTTGCTTGTATTTTGAACGGGCCCTTCATCGAGGCCCCTTGTTCTCTTTTTAGTTCTTCCTTTTCTTTTCCCCTGGTATTCTGGTTAATTTCTTCCAGTATACGGGCTTTTTCCCGTTTCCATTCTTCGCCCAAACCCGGAAGCTCGCGCGTAAAGTGCCGATTCTTCTGTACAGCCGCTCTCGCGTCGTGCAGATCCTGTCCGCTCTTTTTTGGGGGCTGGCTTGTACCGGATTTAGGCAAAACCGTTTTTTCTTCATCAAAATGTTGCGGGCCCGCATTTTTCTCCCAAACGGCAGGCCGTCGCTTTTGCAGGGGTTTGGGCTTTAAAAATCCCGCCGTATCCTGCGTTTGCAGCAGGACACTTGTCTGGATATGGTCTGCAAAGTGTGCAAAGTACGGATAAGCCACATCCAGTGCCGTGATGGCCGGAATGGCTCCATCGCGGATGAGGCTGAGTGTGCCGACAGCGTTGGGGTCATAGATATCCGACGGGACCGCAAAGACCTCCTTGCCCTGTTCGAGGGCATGATTTGCCGTGAGCAGTGCGCCGCTGCGCTGCGGGGCCTCCACCACCAGGACTCCCTGGCTCAAGCCTGCAAGCAGGCGGTTGCGCACCGAAAAGTAGCCGGAGCGCACCGTAGCAGACGGTTCCAGCTCGGTGAGCACCAATCCGCCCTCCTCGACAATCCTCTTGCGAAGGCCGGCATTTTTGCTGGGGTAGCTGACATTGAGCCCGGCAGCGAGGACCGCGATGGTCTTTTTCCCCGCGCGCAGGGCCCCATTGTGGGCACAGGAGTCGATGCCGACAGCCAAACCGCTGACGATGATAAAGCCGGCACAGGCCAGGTCGAAGGACATATTTTCCGCCACCCTGGTCCCATATGCCGTAGCTGAGCGGGTGCCCACCACCGTCAGCACCGGCAGATTATGCAGCTTTCCGAGCAGGGAGGGATCTCCCTGCACATACAAAACCAGCGGAGGGTCTTGCAGCGCATAGAAGGAGCGCGGATAGTTGCGGCTCATCGGGGTGATGACGCTGTACCCTTTGCGCTCGCACTCCTCCCAAATGTTGCAGGCTGCGGTCAGCGTCCGCTTTTTAAGCGACCGACACAGGTCCGGTCGCAGCAGCTCGAGCTGCTGCAGGGCGGTGAGGTCCATCTGATACAGCTCCCGCGCATCCAGTCCCCGTTCCAGGACGGTGCGCGCGGCCATCGAGGCCAATCCCAGGCCCTGACTCAACCAGATCCAATATACTGCATCGTTTCTCACGCCGCCATCCTCCCTGTCTATCTTCTATTCTAGTTTGTTTCGGCACATCTCCCAGATCGCGACCGTCGCCGCTGCCGCCGCATTGAGCGATTCAGCCCGGCCCGCCATCGGGATAACCATCGGCGCTGTGCAGGCGGCAATGACCTCCTCGCGCAGGCCGCTGCCCTCATTGCCGATCACCACCGCGCTGGGGCGGGAAAAATCCACCTCGGTAATCGGGATGCTGTCGCGGTGCAGCGCCGCGGCATAGACCTGCATGCCGCTTTGGCGCAGCGCTGCAATGCTTTCGCACAGATGGTCGGTCACCTGCACCGGCAGCCGGAACACCCCGCCCATCGTTGCGCGGAGGGTTTTGGGTGCATACAGATCGGGGCAATCGGAGGAAAGCAGGATCAAATCGACGCCAAAAGCTTCTGCGGTGCGGATGATGGTGCCGATGTTGCCGGGGTCTTGCAGCGACGAGAGGACAACGATCCGATTCTTTTTTATTGTATCAAGCTGTGCGCAATTGTCAAGTATTGGGAAAACGCAAAAGATGCCCTGCGGTGTCTGGGTGTCGGAGAGTTTTGCGGCCATCTCCTCGGTGATGCAGTAATTTTCCGGCGACCTTTCCAACAGCTCCCGGCACTCCGGCCGCTGCTGCATGGCCTGGGTGACAAAGACCCGCTTGGGCGCCAAACCGCTTTGCAGGGCGTCCTGGCACAGCCGCAGGCCCTCAGCCAAAAAGGCTGCCTGCTGTTGGCGTTCCTTTTTGGAGCGCACCAGTTTTGCGGCCGATTTGAGTTTGGGGTTGTCCTTGGAAGAGAGGGGAAAAATCTGCATAACCGGCTTCCTTTCATAATTGGGCAAATGGGGGTGGATTTTAGCTGCGGCGATGCGGGTACAATTATCCGCAATTAACAAAATACGCCCGTTGTCATACGACCCGGGCGTTTTGTCCTAAGATTAGAGAGCTGCTTTTGCCTTTTCAACAAGAGCGGTGAACGCTGCCTCATCATGGATAGCGATCTCAGAGAGCATCTTTCTGTTCAGATCAATGCCGGCTTTTTTCAGGCCATTGATGAATACAGAGTAGTTGATGTTGTTTGCGCGGCAACCAGCAGAAATTCTGGTGATCCACAGTCTTCTGAAATCACGTTTTTTCTGTCTGCGGCCGATGTAAGCATAGTTGCCGGATTTATAGACAGCCTGTTTGGCCATCTTAAAATGTTTGGATTTGCTGCCAAAATAGCCTTTAGCAAGTTTCAGAACTTTTTTTCTTCTTTTGCGAGTCATCATCGCGCCCTTAACTCGAGCCATATTTATATCCCTCCGTGTAGGTTATCTGGATTTTTCTGTTTGGAATGTTCGATTATTCGTATGGAAGCAGATGTCTGAGTGCTGCTACGTTGGTCTTGTCGGCGTAGGTAGCTTTTCTCAGGCCTCTTTTGCGCTTGGTGGTCTTGCGGCCGTTGTTGAGCAGGTGGCTCTTGAAAGCATGAGCGCGTTTTACCTTGCCATTTTTGGTTACTTTAAAGCGTTTTTTCGCTCCAGAATGTGTTTTCAGCTTTGGCATTGTTGTTTCCTCCTTATTCTTGCTTTGCAGGCTGTTGTGCGGTCTCCTCTTCCGGTTTCTCTTCCTTAGGGGCGGATTTGCCGCCGGACTTTGGCGCCGGTTTTGCGGAGATGAACATGATCAGGCTGCGCCCTTCCATTTTCGGAAGCTTATCAATGACGCCGACATCCGCGCAGGCATCCGCAAAGCGTTTGATGGTTGCGTTGCCCAGCTCCGGGTGAGCCATTTCGCGTCCACGGAAGCGGATCGCAACCTTGACACGGTCGCCGTGCTCCAGGAATTTTTTGGCCTGATTCACCTTTGTTTCAAAGTCGTGCGTATCGATCTTCAGCGACAGGCGGATTTCTTTGATCTCGACCGTCTTCTGTTTCTTTTTAGCTTCCTTTTCGCGTTTGGCCTGCTCAAAGCGGTACTTGCCGTAGTTCATAATCTTGCAAACCGGCGGCACCGCCTTTGGCGAAATGTTAACCAGGTCCAGGTTTTCCCTCTGCGCAATCTGAAGAGCTTCCTTGGAGCTCATAATCCCCAGCGGGTTGCCGTCGGGGCCAATTACGCGGACTTCCTTTTCTCTGATTTCTTCATTGATCGGCATTTCCTTTTTGCTAATGGTAAAGCACCTCCAAAGCACCTCAAGTAAAAATGAAAGCGCAGACGGGGTCCGCCTGCGCTCAATAACCATTCCAAGTCCCAATTGCGGGACAAACTGCCCGGCCAAAAAAGCCGAAGCAATTTCTTTTTTGGTATTGACCTGACTGCACCAAATCGTGAGCCGGTGAGAACGGAACCGTGTTCTGCTTTGTTTTCGTAAGTAACTTTAGCACACTTTTTGTGGATTGTCAACACCTTTTTTCGCTTTCGGCAAGGTGCATCAAAATCCCACATCCGGCCGCCCGCTATTGGATAAAAATTTCCCTGCCCAGATAAAACGAGTAGAGAATCTTTTGTTTGACCGGCATGCCGGTGCTGCCGGCGATCATCCTGGCGTACAGCGACAGCTGCCGCTGATAGCGCTCGTACAGCGTCTGTTGGCTGGCGCGGTCGGTCTTAAAGTCGACCAGCACCCACCCGCCGTCCTCCTCAAAGACCATATCCGCGATGCCCTGCACGGTGATCTGGTGTTCCCCGATGTTGGGCACCACCGCTGCAAGCTCCTCTTTGCCCAGCTCCATCTGGAAGGCAAACTCCCTCCGGACATTCTGGGAGCGCAGGCTGCGGGCAAACACCTCAGACCGATAATACTGCGCGATGGCCCCTTTATCAAGGCTTTCTGCCTCGCGCCCAGTCAGGTAGCGCTCCCGCACCATTCGCTCCACTTCCCCCTCCAGGTCCTGCATGGCGTGGGCGTGGTCTGCGCAGCTCATAAAGGTGTGCAGCGCGGTGCCCCGCTGGGCGCCGGTGAGTGCCTGTTCCTCCTTTAAAAAGGAAGGCTGCCGCGAAAAGGGCTGTTCTGCAAAGGCGCCCTCTCCCCCATGCACCACCTGGGAGACCGAGAGTTTGGTGACAATCTCCCGCGCCTGATTATCCGGATAGTTGTCGGTGCACAGCGCGCTGATCTGCTCCACAAGCGCCTCCTGCGGCTGCTCATGCAGCTCGATCTGTTCGCTTTGCTGCTCCTGCAATTCCTCCTGAACCTTTGCCAGCACCGGCAAAAACCGGCTCTTGGTGGGGAGGACATCCTCGGGCAAAAAGCCCTGATCCATACAGATCTTGGTAAAATCGGGATGAAAGGTGAGGCTCATCAAAATCCAATCGGCGTAGCTTGCCGCGCCCCGCGCCACATAAGGGGAGATGCGTCCCTTTTCCGTCAGGGCGTTGGCGTAGCCCGACATCTTTTTTTCCAGGTGGTTTTGCACCGAGGTGAGGATCAGCTTTTCGCGGGCGCGGGTGAGCGCGACGTAGAGGATGCGCATCTCCTCCGACAGCGCCGAGCGTTCCAGCTCCAATCGGAGCGCCTGCATCGGCACGGTGGGGTACTGTTTGCGGGTGACAAAATCCCGCGCGCAGCAGGCAAAGCCCAGCTGGCTGTGCAGCAGCAGATTGTTGTGCAGGTCCTGGGTATTAAACTTCTTTGCGGTGTCGCACAAAAAGACGATCGGGAACTCCAAGCCCTTGGAGTGGTGGACACTCATAATGCGCACCGCATCCGACTGGTCGGTGACCGAGCTGGCGCACGACCAGTCCTCTCCGCGGCTGACCATCTTGTCCACAAACCGCAAAAAGCCCGCGATCCCCTTCTGTCCGCCCGCCTCATACTCCTGTGCGTACTGGACAAGCAGGCGCAGATTGGCCTTGCGCACCTCCCCATACTTCATCGCCAGCACCAGGTCCCACAAGCCGGTGCGCTCGATGAGCTGCTGGATGAGCTGGTGGGCGGGGCTATAGGCAGCGATGGTGCGCAGCTGGGAGAAGGATTCGAGGAACTGCCGGCACAGGCCCTGCCTGTGCTGTTCTTGCTGGCTGTGTCCCTCCCCGGCCGCAATCGCCTGGCAGTTCAGGTAGAGGTGCCGGCTGCGGTCGTGCAGGCGCAGCACGGCCATATCGTCGGCGGTGAAGCCGTACACCGGCGACATCATCGCCGCGGTGAGGTGGATGTCGATGAGCGGGTTATCCACTGCGCGCAGGATGGAGAGCGCAGTGGAGATCTCCACCGTCTCCAAAAAGCCGCTGCGCGCGTCGGTCCAGACCTCGATGCCCTCCTGCGAGAGCGCCTGGCTGTAGATTTCGGCGCGGTTCTTCATCGAGCGCAGCAGGATGCAGATGTCCTTCGGGCGCGCCGGGCGCAGCTGGCCGCCCTCGGTGACGGTAAAGCCCTCGTCGAGCATCCGCCGGATCTGCTTTGCCACATAGTTTGCCTCGGCAAGCGGGTCGGAAAGCTCCTCGCTCTGATTTTCGATCAGGTGCACCTCGGTGATGGCGTCGTCCTTTTCGGGGTAGGATGCCGCCGCCGTGAGCATCTCGCTGTCGGTATAGTCGATCTCGCCGACCTCCCGGCTCATCACCGCCTCAAAGAGGTAGTTGATGCTGTCGGTGACCTGACTGCGCGAGCGAAAGTTGTGGGAGAGGACAATTCTGGCCGGATAGTGCTGCCCATCATAGTCGTGGAAGGTGTTGCGCTTTTCGATGAAGATTTCCGGCATGGCCTGGCGAAAGCGGTAGATGCTCTGCTTGACGTCCCCGACCATAAAGAGGTTATCCGGGCGGGAGACGCTCTGAAAGATCATATCCTGGGTGGCGTTGGTGTCCTGATATTCGTCCACCAGCACATAGGCAAACTGTTCGCTCAATGCGGCAGCAAGCGGGGTCTTTTCCCTCTTGCCGTCGCGCTCCTGCACCAGCAGCTGCACTGCAAAGTGTTCCAGGTCGGAAAAGTCCAGCAGGCGGCGTTCCCGCTTTGCCTGCATCAGGCGCCGGTCGTAGTCGAGCACCAGATCGAACAGCGTCTCGATGCGCGGGCGCAAAAAGCGGATGTCGTCCAGAAAGCCCGCCTCATCGACGCAGAACAGCTCCTCATCCATCTGCTTTACGATCTCCTGCGCGCTCTTGCGCAGCGACTGCACCAGCTCCTTTTTGTCGGTGTCCTCATAGCCGCGCAGCGCCCCGAGCCGCGCAAAGCGCACGTTGCGCAGCTGCTGGCAGATGTCGTCCCACCTGCCGGTGTGCAGCAGGTTATACAGCTGCTGCACCTGCACAAGGTCGCTCTCAAACGCCGAGAGGTAGGCCTTTTCCATCGCTTCATCCCCGCGGATTTCGCGGATGGCTCGTTCCAGCTGGGTCCTTGCATAGGTGAGCGCGTCGATGGCATACTGCAAAATCACCTTGCCCCACACCGTCTGGCCGACCGGGATGCGGTCGTCGTACATCAAAAGCTTTTCGTCCAGCCATCCCTTATAAAATGGATGGGCACGCACAAACTCATACAGCCGGTGCAGCGCGCTTTGCAGCCCCTTGTCGTCCCTGCCGGAGGAGACCAGCTCGACCAGATCGGAGAAGCGCCCATCGTTTTGCTCATAGTTTTGCTCGATGGTCTCCTGTGCGATGTCCTCCTCCAGCAGCTTGATCTCATTTTCGCCGCCCAGACGAAAGTCCGCCGGAATATCCAACAGCTGAAAATTGGCGCGCACCAAATCCAGGCAGAAGGCGTGGACGGTGCTGATGTGCGCGGCGGCAAGCAGGGTTTGCTGGCGCTGCAGGTAGCTGTCGGAGGGGTCCTGGGCAATCAGCTCGTTTAGGCGCGCCTGGATGCGCTGGCGCATCTCCTCGGCGGCAGCGTTGGAGAAGGTGACCACCAGGATGCGGTTTGCCTCCACGGGATTTTCCCGGTCGGTGAGGATGTCGATGACCCGCTGTACCAGCACCGCCGTCTTGCCGCTGCCGGCTGCCGCCGACACCAGCACCGTTCCTCCCCGGCAGGAGATGGCCCGCTGTTGGGCCTGGGTCCATTTGGGTTTATTCTGTTTTTCCATCCTCTTCCTCCTTGAGTGCCTCAAAGAATCCTGCTCTGCCCATCTCGGTCAGCTTGTGCTGCCTGTCCTGCTGCTGGTGTTGGCAGATCGGCTTATAGTCGCAGTACTGGCAGGGCTCATACCCCATTCCCACCGACGGCGAGGCCTCGATCTGTCCATCCAGCAGGTGCTGCGCCATGCCGGAGAGCACCCGCTCGATGTGGCGCTGAATCCGCCCCATCTGCTCGAGGGTTGCAAGGCTTGAGCGCGCATCAAAGCTGCCGTCCGACTTTGTCTTGACCGGGATAAACACGCCGGCAATCTCATGTTCCATGCCCGCCACGCACGTCGGGTCCTCCAGCACCAGTCCGCTCATCTTATAGCGCTTTTGGTGTTCGCGTTCGACCTGCTCGTCGGTGGCCTCGCGGGAGGTGCTGATGATGTGGTCCTTTGCCGGCAAATAGAGCACCCCCGCCGGCAGGCAGTCTGCCAGTTCTCCCCGGCCGTTTTTCCAGATGGAGAACAGGTAGATGAGCATCTGCAGGTTGAGCCCATAATAGACGTCGTCCAGCCGAAACGCCTTGGTGCCCGATTTGTAGTCGACCACCCGCACATATTTTTTGCCGTCCTGCTCCATCAGGTCCACCCGGTCGACGATGCCCTCGACGCTGACGCGGGTGCCGTCTGCAAGGGAGAGCTCGAGCGGGGCCACTTCGCCCCCCTGCCGGATGGGCAGTTCAAAGCGCACCGGCTCAAAGTCGCTCTGGGCAAACTCCCGCGCCAGCTGCATGAGCAGCCGGGTCAGGGTGATGCTCAGCCGCTCAAACAGGTAGTGAAAGCGCCGGCTCAAAGCCTCGGTGCGGCTGACGCGGTCGGACAAAAATTCGTGCAGCAGCTGCTGCACCTCCTGCTGCATCTGCTGGGGCTGCAGTTCCCCCAGGCCCTTGCCGCCGTGGGTGCGCACCATCCGCTCGAGCACAAAGTGGATGATGGTGCCCGACTGCATCGGGGAGATTTCCACCTTGCGCCGCGCCTGCAAATTCAGTCCTCCCGAACAAAAATAGGCAAACGGGCAGGTGAAGTACCGCTCCACCCGCGAAGGGGACAGGCGCATGCGGCTGCCAAAGAGCATCCGCGAGATCTCGCGGTCGCGGATGCGAAACGCCCCCGCCTGCATGACCGAGAGCACCTGTTCCAGCCGGTCTGCGTAGGGCCCGCGGCGCACCACCTCAAGCAGGGAGGCGGTGAAGGGGGTATCCTTGCGGATGTTGCGGCAGAGCGTCTCGAAGGCGGTCTGATCGTTTGCGATATAAAACGATTCCGGAAGGCTGGCCGCACTGCGCGCACAGTCCGGAAAGATGGTGAGGATCTTATGCAGGGCCGGCGAGTCGGGCGTCGCCTCGCCGGTCAGCTTTGCCGTATGGCAGCTCAGAAACAGCTGGTCGGAGGGAGAACTGATCGCCGAATAGAGGTAGTACTTTTCGTAGTCGCTCAGCTTGATGACCGACGGGTTGAGCTGGATGCCGCTTTCCTGCAAGCGGTCGCGCTCGGTCTCGGAAAAGAGTCCGTTTTCCGAGAGCTGCGGCGGGAACTCTCCGAGGTTGAGCCCCAGCACAAAGCTGACCTTCGGCTGGTTGGGGCGCATGCGGTCGGCGCTGCCGATCGAAACCTGGTCGAGGGTATTGGGGATGGAGCCGATGTCGCTGGAGAGGGAGGCCATCACAAACAGTTCGCGCAGCTGCGCGGGTGGCAGCGCGATGTCCCGCAGCACCTGGGCGAAGGTGTCGAGCAGTTCGACCAGAATCTCCCAAGCGCTCTGATTCAGGTGCAGCGCCCGCTGTTGCTGGACGGTGAGCTGCTGGTCTGCCGCCATCTGGGCAAGACGCTGCTTGGCCCCGGTATCGATGAGAAAATCGTAGAGTCCCTGGGCAAACTGCCTTCCGGTACACTGCTCCCCAAGAGCGCTTTGCAGCCTGCACAGCGGCTGCACAATCGCTGCCGCTGTCTGCTGGATTTCATCCAGCTGCGCGCGGTCCTCCTGTGAAAACTGCTCGACCATGCCGCGCGGATGGTTGGCAAAGCCCTCCTTTGAGAGCCAGAGCTTGTGATCTACGCCCCAGACAAAGCAGTAGTTTTCCAGCATCGCCACCTGTGTCTCGGAAAGGCCCAGCAGCGGGTTTTTGCCCAGCGCCAGCATGTGCTGGGTATCAAAGTTGGTATGTAGGGCATCGAGCGCCGAAAAGAGCAGCGAAAACACAGGGATGGTCTGCACATCCTCCCTGCGGTCGAAAAAGCAGGGAATGTTGTACTTTGGAAACAGATCCTCGATGGCGGTCAGATACGGCTCCACCTGGCGGGCTATGACGGCAATCTGGTTGTAGCGCAGCCCCTGCTGGCGCACAAGCTTGACAATCTGTGCCGCGATAAAGCGCACCTCCTCATAGGGGTTTGGCGCGCGGGTGAGGCTGACCGCCCGGTTATCCCCCTCAAAGCGGGGCGGGCGCACGGTGGTGAAGTGGTGCTCCAAAAAGCGCAGCGGCGCATTGTGAAAGCGGGGCGAAGTGCTGAGCGGGTCGGGGCAGGTGTAGGGGATCTGCTGGTCGCGCGCCCAGCCCAACATCTGCAAAAAGGTCTCCTGCGGCACGGCAAAGCTGCCGTCCGAGAGCGGCTGCTGCTGTTGCACCTCGGGCAGGGCATCCAACGGGAGGCTGACCTCCATGCGCTCACATTCCGAGAGCATCAGCTGCAGCAGCTTTTTTTCTCCGGCCATGAAGGTCATAAACGAATCGACAAAGATGACGCAGTCCCGGAAATATCCTTTTCCCTCCAGCAGGGCGCAGCAGCGCATGATCCAGTCCTTTTCATCCTGAAACTGCTCCTCCAGCAGCGCCTGATAGTAGGCGTAGATCTCGGACATCTCCGCGGTCTTTTGCGCCAGCTGCGGCATCGAGGACTTGACCTGCGACTGGCTTGCAAAGTGGTGCAGCTGATCCGGGCGGATGCCGGCGTTTTTAAACTCGTCGATCTGGCGCAGCATCGTCCCCACAAAGGAGGCGTTTTTGGCCTGCCGGGCATACAGCTGCAGCCCGTCGCGCACCTGCCCGAGGGCCAGACTCATCAAGATCTGTTTGGCCGGCTCGGTGACGACCTGCCCGGCCATGCCCCCGCACTCGGCAAAAATCCGGTGACACAGGCGGGTGAAGCTGTACACCTCCACCCGCTGTGCATTGCGCTGCAAGGTGCGCGCCACCGCCTTTTCCATCTCGAAGGAAAACTGCTCGGGCACGATCAGCAGCACCCTCTTTTGCTGTTCGGCCGCCTGGCGAATCTTTTCCAGCACCGCGGTGGTCTTTCCGCTACCGGCGCGGCCGAGGATAAACGACAGCATCTGCATCCCCCCTGTTCAGAATATCTTTGATTATACCACATCCCTCAATCCCGGCGCAATCCCGCATACGCGGTGAGCAGACAGCACAACAGCCAAAAGTATTTGTCGTACAAAAAGCCGTAGCGGTTGGAGATGGCGTTTTGCAAAAACACAAAACCAAAGCTGATGGCAAAGCCCATCGCCCCTTTATACCCCAACAGCACTGCGCGCAGCAAAAAGGTGCCGATCCAAAACCACAGGCACACCCCCAGCCCAAACTGGATATATCCGCCGTTGAGCAGGTCGGCCAGCAAAAAGCTGTGGGCAGAGAGGTTTTGTCTGGACTGAGGCGCATAGCTCTGCACAAGCTGCGGGTCATCGCTCTGCCGGTACAGCAGCACATCGCTTCCAAAGCCGCGGCCGACGATCTTTTCGACGGTGCTGTACTGCTGCTGCTCCCGCAGCGCCACCGACCAGATCAACATCCGCTTGGAGCCGCCCTCCTCCTCGGCCAGCGCCCCATACCGCTCGAGCGCCGAGCCCGCCGAGGCCATCTGCGGGGGATTCTCCTGCTGCAAGAGCTGCTCATACCGCCAATCGAGGAACACCTGCAGCAGCGCGCACAGCGCCACCACGCTCAAAAAGATGGCCAGCCACCCGCCAGCAAACCGCCGCAGCCTGCCTGCCCGCCCCGCAGAGCGGTCGCGCCAGAGCGTCCACAGGCCGCTGAGCAGCTGCCAGAGGACAAAGCACAGCAGCAACAGCGCGTTTCTGCGCGAGGAGCTGAGCACAATGACCGGGGCGCACAGCAGATAAAGGAAGAAAAAGCGGGGTCGCAGCGGGCGAGTTCGCTCGAGCAAAAAGGTCCCGGCAACAAGCCCCATGAGCACCACCGAAGAGAAGACGTTATAATCCAGCCGCAGCGAGAGCCTGCGCCCATAGACCACCGGGTACAACACCGGCACAGCGAAATTGACAATCGAAAGGGCAGCCGCCGCAACGGCGCACGCCAAAAACACCCGCCCGATGGTGCGCATCCGCCGCGCCGTATCCTTTTGCAGAAAGTTTAGCAGCAGCACCGACAAAAACAACATCAGCAGCACCACCTTGTACTTTTCCCACACTCCTTCCAAAAGCGGAGAATAGGACACACTGACAAGGTCCCAGCCGATATACAGTATGAGCGTCGCCCACATCGCTCCCATCGGGCGCAGCAGCAGAAGCTGCTGCTGCAAAAGGTGCGCCGGGTGTCTGAGCCCTTCCCGCTCCTCCCACAAAAAGCTTGCCAGCAGTGCAACAAGGGACAGCTCCAGCAGCCCAAAAGCCGTCTGTGCTGCAAGCTCATACAGCGCAAAAAAGATGCTCACCGGCAGAATGGTTTCCCACACTTTTCCAGCTTGTGCCTTCACCCTCATTCCCCCTATCTTTGCAGATTGATACCCCTATAGTTTGCCAACTCCCCGGAAGGCTTATTCTTTTTTGCGGCAAGTTGTGGTATAATGGGAAACAGTTTTATCCTGTCGTTTATCAAAAGGAGCACGCTATGAAATTGTTACATACCTCCGACTGGCACATCGGGCGCAGCCTGTTTGAATTTTCCCTCCTGGAAGATCAGCGGGAAATCTTCCGCCAGATCTGCGCGATCATCGAGCGCGAACAGGTGGACGCCATCCTCATCAGCGGCGACCTGTATGACCGCTCGATCCCCTCGGCCGAGGCCGTCTCGCTGCTCGACGAGATGTTCACCACCCTCATCGGCCGCTACCACCTGCCGGTGCTGGCCATCAGCGGCAACCACGACTCGGCGCGCCGGGTGGACTACGCCAGCCGTCTGCTCAGCGCAAGCGGGCTTTATCTTGCCGGCGGCTTCACCCCAAAGATGCACAAGGTGACGCTGCGCGACGCCTTTGGGCCGGTCCACTTCTTTCTGCTGCCCTACTTTTTCCCCCAGCAGGTGCGGGTGCTGCTAGAGGACAACTCCATCCACACGGCAGACGCCGCCCTGCAAAAGATCATCGACTACAACCGCGACCAGATCGACCCTGCCGAGCGCAACGTCCTGCTGGCCCACGGATTTTTTATGAAGCAGCGCGCCGGTCAAAAGAGCGAACAGGCACCCGATCAGCCCCAGTGTGCCGGTTCCGAGACGTCGGTCGGGACAAGTGATCTGTGCGACCTGTCCTGCTGCGAGGGGCTATTTGACTATGTCGCCCTCGGACACCTGCACGGCGCGCAGACAGCCGGAGACGCGCGGATGCGCTACAGCGGGTCGCCGCTCAAATACTCGGTGGACGAGGCGTCCAGCAACAAGTCGGTGACTCTGGTGGAGCTTTCGGACAAGGGGGAATTTTCGGCCAGGACCATCCCGCTGACTCCGATGCGCGACCTGCGGCTGCTGACCGGCAGCATCGAGGAGCTGTGCGACCCCTCCCGCAAGAGCGACGACTATGTCTTTGTACAGCTGGTTTCCCAAGGGCCGGTGCTGGGCGCCATGAGCCGTCTGCGGGAGATTTACCCCCACACGCTGGGGCTCTCCTTCTGCCGCAATCCCTCCCCCTCCCGCTCTTCTCTTTCCCAAAGTCCCGCTGCCCTGCCGCCCCAAGAGCTGTTCTCCCGCTTTTATCGCCAGGTGCAGGGGGAGGAAATTTCTGACGAACAGCAAACCATTGTAGCCGACATCCTGCGCACCGTGACGCAGGAAACCACATAAAGGAAGGAGGAGGCCGATGAAACCCATTTTTCTGCGGATGCACGCCTTCGGGCCCTATCCGGGCACCGAAGAGATCGACTTTACCAAGCTGGAAGGCGGCATCTTTTTGATCTGCGGGCCGACCGGGGCCGGAAAGACCACCATCTTCGACGCCATCTGTTTTGCGCTGTACGCCCACGCCAGCGGCAATCTGCGCTCCGCCGACTCCTTCAAGAGCCAGCACGCCGGCGAGCAGGAGGTGTGCTATGTGGAATTCACCTTTGAGCTGGCGGGCAGGCGCTACCACATCCGCCGCACCCCAAAGCAGATGGTCTATTCCAAGCGAAAAAAACAGATGATTGAAACCGGCGGCACCGTCGAGCTGACCATGCCGGACGCAGAGGTGCTCTCCCGCCGGGAGGCCAACGCCCGCATCGAGGAGCTGTTGGGACTTTCCTGCGAGCAGTTTCAAAAGATCGTGATGCTGGCCCAGGGGGAATTCCGCAAGTTTTTGGACGCTTCCAGCCGCGAAAAGCAGGAAATCTTTCGCAAGATCTTCCAGGCCGGCCTCTACGAGCGCTTTACCGCCACCCTGGGAGAGCGCGCCGACGCCATCAAGCGCGCAGGAGAAACCGCGCGGCAGGCCGCCCTCTCGATGCTGGGCCAGCTGGACTGCCAGGACGACCCGGCTCTGCTGCAACTGATCCAGGCGCAAAATCCCTCCCCGCAGGCAGTCTGCGCCCACCTCAAGGAGCACCTGCCCCTTGAACTGCAAACGATCGTGCAGGCCCAAAAGGAGACCGCTTGCATCGAAGAGCAGCTGCGCAAATTGGATCTGGAAAAAGCGCAGGAGCTGGACGGGCTATTTTCCACCCGCGAGCAGTTGCAGCAGCAGATGCGCGATCTACAGCAAAAGGAGCCGCAGATTCAGGCGATGCGCCGGACGCTGGCCCATCTGGAAACGGCGTCCGCCATCCTGCCGTCCTACACCCTGCTGCTGGACGCGCGCAAGCAATCTGACCAAAAAGCCGTTCAGTTGCAGCAGGCAAAGGAGCAGCTTGCTGCGCATGAGCAGGAGTTTGCCGATACCACCCAGCTGTTTGCCACCCTCCCGGAGTGCAACAACCGTCGCGACATTCTCTACCGCCAGCTGCAAAAGGGCGAACAGGAGATCGCGCAGCTGCAAAAACTGGGCCAATTGGAGCAGGACATCCAGCAGCAGGAAAAGCTCTTAGCCCTCTCCAAGCGCAACGCCTCGATCAGCCAGCTGCTCTTACAGCGCGCTCAGCACGCGGCAAAGCGCCAAAAATATGCGCGCATCCTCGAGTTATACGCTGCGGTAGCGCAAGGAAAGGCCACCTACACCCAGGCGCTCGATCAGCTGCACGCGGCCCAGCAGCTTCAGCGGGACGCCCAGGCGCTATTGCTGGCCCAGACCCTTCAGGAAGGCAAACCCTGTCCGGTCTGCGGCTCCATCCACCATCCAGCCCCCGCCAAAGCGCAGGAAAGACAGGTGAGCGGCGAACAGATCGAGGCGCTCAACCGCGATGTACAGCGCGCCTTCGGGGACTACTCGGCCAAACAGACGCTGCTCGACGAGCTGCTCTCCCAGCTGGGAGACACAAGCTCGCCATCCGCCCAGGCAGCAGCGGCCAAAAAGCAGCAGCTCGATCTGCTCATCCAAAACGACGAGCAGCAGATTGCCGCCCTGATCCCGCTGCAAAAGGTCAGCGCGGCCCGCTACTTCGATCCGGACTATCTGCAAGCGCAGATTCTGCCAGCGCAGGCAAAGGTCAGCGCCCAGCAAAAGGCGCTGGAAATGCTGCTCGGGCAGCGGGCTTCCCTTGCCGGGGAGCTTTCTGCCAAAGGAGAGCTGCCCGACCTTGCCGCCGTGCAGGCAAATCAGCAGGCTCTGCGCCAACAGCAGGAGCAGTTGCAGCAGCAGATCCAGCAGATCACCGACCGCTACCACGCCGCCAGCAGCCAGATGAGCCGCTTGCAGGCCAGCGTCGGGCAGTTTGAGAACGACCTTGCCGCAATAAAGCAGCGCACCGAGCTTTTGCAGCAGGATTTTGAAAAGCAATTGGCGCAAAATCAAATCCCCAACGAGGAAGAGCTCTTGAAGATGTCCGAGGGGCTTGCACAGCAAAAGCAGCTCAAAAGCCAGGTGGAGGAGCACACCAGCCAAACCCTCCTTACAGGCAGCCGGCTGACCCAGCTCAACGAGCAGATCGGCGATCAGCGCCGTCCGGACCTTGCCGCCCTGAGCCGCACCCACCAACAGATACAGCAGATGTTGGCGCAGGAAAGGGAGCTGCTCGACCAAAAGACACAGCGCTACAACCTGAACCTGCGCCTGCTCTCGGGCATCGAGGAGCAGGTGGAGCGCTTTTTGCAGCAGGACCGCGCCTATGAGATGGTGGGCGGACTGTTTGCAACTGCCAGCGGCAAAAATACCCAGCGCCTCTCCTTTGAGAGCTTCGTGCTCTCGAGCTACTTTGAGCAGATCATCGACGCGGCAAACCTGCACCTATTCCAGATGAGCCAGGGCCGCTATCAGATGCTGCGCAAAAAGGACCGGTCGCGCGGCAACACCTCCTCGGGGCTGGACCTGGAAATTTTGGACAGCTACACCGGCCTGCCGCGCCACGTCTCCACCCTGTCGGGCGGCGAGAGCTTTCAGACTGCGCTGTCTCTGGCGCTGGGGCTGGCGCAGGTGGTGCAGCAGCACGCCGGGGGCATCCACATCCAGACGATGTTCATCGACGAGGGATTTGGCAGTCTGGACCCACAAAGTCTGGACAGCGCCATCCAGACCCTGACCAATCTACAGGCCGACGGGCGGCTGGTGGGCATCATCTCCCATGTGCCGCAGCTGTTGGAGCGCATCCCCTCCCGCATCGTCGTGACCCCTTCGGTAAACGGCAGCACCCTACACGTTAAAGCATAACTGCCAAAAGCGCAAAAGAGGACAACCGGGCTTTCCGGTTGTCCTCTTTTTTTACAAGGTCAGTTTGTATCGCGTTCCCTCTTCTGTCGTCTCACAGGGCACAAACCCCACGCTCTCGAACATCCGGCGGGAACCGGTATTGTAGTGGTAGATCTTATCGACATACAGCTCCCGGTACCCCAGCTTTCTTGCCCGCTCGACGAGGGCCTTTACGACCCGGCGGCCAATCTGTTTGCCGCGCAGCCCTTTCTCCCCCACCACGATGGGCATATCCTGCTGCCAGAAGGTGACATCCCCGATGGGGCGCCAGCTATTTCCCTCCCGGTACTCGATAAAATAGACCTCTCCGCGCTGTTCGAGGTAGTGGTACATCTTTTTTAACCGCGCCCGGTCATAGGGCTGGTATTTTCCATCCACCAGCATCAGCGTCTCCTCGTCCTGATACCACGCGAGGGCAAACGCATCGTCCTCGTCATATTTGCGCAGCCGCAACTGCTGATCGATCGGCAGCAGTTGCGGTTGTTCGATTCCTTCAATCGGCACAAAAATTCCTCCTCTTGCTCGCTTACCGCTGAAGATTACATTGTCTAAGTTGCCCCCAACCGCCTGCCATCCGGCACGTTCCTATCCCACCAAAGCGGTGAACACCAGCCGCAGCACCCCCGCCAGCAGCGAGACGGTTCCTCCCAACAGGTAGAGGATCAAAAACTTTGCCAGATACCCCCCGATATTTCCCTGGGGGACGGGCATCGCCTGCGCCGCCTTTTCGGGCAGCAGTTGGGCAAAAAAGCGGGTGGAAAAGTGCAAGCTCTCCGCTGCTCCCTTGAGCAGCAGCAAAAGCTCGAGCAGCGCCTGGGGCAGCAGGATGAGCAGATACTGCACCACCGCAGACCGCTCCCCCGAGCTGTAGGCGTACACGCCCAGGACGCCGACGCCCAATCCCTTCCAGAACAGCACGCCCAGCGCGATTGGCTGGAACACCGCCCCCAACCCGCACAGACATAGAATCAACAACAGCAGCGCATTTGCCGTAAAGGAGGCGGTCAGCATCTCCAAAAAGCTGCCCTGCTCGCCGCTCAACAGCTCTTGCAGCTGTTGCAGCACCTGGCCGGACTGCCCGCCGGCCATCCAACAGCCCGCAGCAGCCCCCAGCAAAAACACAAACCCCAGCGCCAAGCTCAGCCGGTTTTTCTTGATTTCGTGCCGCACATACCTCTTTGCATATCCCCTCTTGCTGGGATAGCGCATCCTGTCTGCCTGAACCACAGTCTCAACCCCTTTTTTGCCGTCCATGCGTTTTGTTTTATAGGTATGCGCGGCCTGTCCTCTTTATGACTGGGGGTGGTCGTAGATGGTCTGATTGGACCGGTAGATCCAGCCCGCAAACTGCTCGAGCGAGAAGTCCTCCTCCCCCTCCTGCGGCTGGTCCTGTGCGTCCTCATCGGGCAGCAGGTCGATGGTCAGCACCGATGTGTGGTAGATCTTCCCCTCGGTGTTGTAGAGGTCGACCACCAGCACCAGGGTGTTGTCCTCGCGGCTGGCTCCGCTGATGGCCGACGGCGGGGTGAAGCCGCCCAAGCCCTGCGGCTCGACATAGGCGCCCAGCTGCTCCGAATAGCTGCCCGAGCTGGAGCGAATCTGTTCGGCGTCGACGGCAAAGTGCTCGGTGATGAGCCCTTCGATCGTATCCGGTGCAAAGTAGCCGTTGCCGTCCGAGCCCACATAGGCGCTCAAATCGGGGTCGAGCTGGAGCGCCAATCCATACCAGGCATAGTTGCCAAAGTCGGGCGGCTCTTCGGCGGAAAAGTCCTGCTCCAGCACAGCGGGCGGCAGCGGGGCCAACACAGCGTCATACTGCGGATAGCGGCTGACAGGGCGCGCGGCTGCGTCTGAGGATTCTATCTGGGAAGTTTCCTCGGTTGAGGCTTCCTCCTGCGTGGATTCCTCTGCGGAAGTTTCCTCGGTTGGCTCTTCCTCCTGCGCGGACTCCTCCGTGGAAGTTTCCTCAGTTGGCGTTTCCTCCTGTGCAGATTCCTCGGTTGGCTCTTGTTGCTGCGTGGAACTTTCCTCCTCTGTTTGCGGCGCGGGCTGCTGGGTTGTTGGTTGGGCGCCGGATTGGGCCGCTCCGCGGGAAGAACAGCCGCCCAACAGCAGTGCCGCCAACAGCAGCGCGAGGGCTTTTTGCGAATAGGTTGCTTTCATACTGCACCTCTTTTCCAAGTGTTACCCTGAGGATACCCTGTTTTTCGTCATTTGTCAAGATTGGGCATAAAAAAGCGCCGTCCGCACCAAAGGCGAACAGCGCTTTATTGTTAGATTCTGTTTAAACCGGCTGGGATGTTGCCCACCTATTCCACTTCGGCGTCTGCCAATGCAGCCTTAATCATGATGGCGCACTCCAGACGTTTTTTCTCCAGTTCGCAGGCCAGCTTATACGGCTTTTTGATGGCGCCCGCATACTCGAGGTTGTTGGCGTTGCATCCGCCGCTGCAATAGAATTTTGCCCAGCAGGTGCGGCACTCCGGCTTGGTGTAGACGGTAGTCTTTGCAAAGGAGTCCTTGATCTCGGTATTCAGCGACAGGTCGTTGACGCTGCCCATGATCCACTCCTTTTTGCCGACAAACTGATGGCACGGGTAGACGTCGCCCTCCGGGGTGACCGAGACATACTCGTTGCCGCAGCCGCAGCCGCGCAGGCGCTTGATGGCGCAAGGACCCTGGTCGAGGTCGATCATAAAGTGGAAGAAGTTGAAGAACTCGCCATTTTTTCTCTTTTCGATGATGACCTTGGCAAGCTTTTCATATTCGGCAAACACCTCCGGCAGGTCCTCTTCGGTCAAGGCATACGGCAGGGTCGGGTCGGTGACGACCGGCTCGATGGAGATCTGGTCAAAGCCCTTCTCGAAGAAGTGCAGCACGTCGTTGGTGAAGTCTTTGTTATATTTGGTGAAGGTGCCGCGGACATAGTACTGGCCGTCGCCGCGTCCCTTGACCAGTTTTTGGAATTTTGGCAGGATGATGTCGTAGCTGCCGGAGCCGTTGACACAGAAGCGCATCCGGTCGTTGACCTCTTTTCTGCCGTCCAGCGACAGAACGATGTTGTACATCTCCTTGTTGAGGTAGTCGATCTTGTCGTCGGTCAGCAGCATGCCGTTGGTGGTGATGGTGAAGCGGAAGTTTTTGTTGTACTCCTTTTCCTTGGAGCGGGCGTACTCGACCACCTCTTTGACGACGTCGAAGGCCATGAGCGGCTCGCCGCCGAAGAAGTCCATCTCCAGATTGTGGCGGTCACCGGAATATTTGAGCAGGTAGTCGATCGCCTTTTTGCCCACTTCCGGGGTCATCAGCTTGCGCTCGCCGCCAAAGTCGCCGGTGGAGGCAAAGCAGTAGGAGCAGCGCAGGTTGCAGTCGTGCGCGACGTTCAGGCACATTGCCTTGATGGGCGCAGAGACCATCATATCCGCAAACTGTTCATAGTCGTCCGCGGTGAACAGCTGGCCCTTGTCGTACATCTCCCAGATCTCGCCGTACGCCTCTTCCAGGTCGCTGCGGCTGTAGCGGGACTCCAGCGGCGCAAACAGCTGTGCCGGATAAGCCTTTTCCAGCTTTTCGGTCACCTTGCTGTCAAAGGATTTTGCCAAAAACTGCGCGTCCAGCAGCTGGATCATGTCATATACCATTTCATCCACAACATGGACAGCCCCGCTGTTGACGTCCATGACGATGTTATATCCGTTTAACTGAAAACTGTGTAGCATTATTTCTCCCTTTCCTGCCCCAAAGGACGTCTTATCCAATCAAAAAATATTGCGCAAAACAATAGGGACAGCAGCGCTGCCCCTATCGGTTGAACCTGTTGACAACCTTATTTTGCGTGCTCGCACTTCTGGTTTGCAACGGTGCAGGAAGTCTTGCAAGCAGACTGGCAAGAAGCCTGGCACTCGCCGCAGCCGCCTTTAGCAGCAGTTTCTTTAAGGTTCGCCTTATTTAAAGTTTTTACGTGTTTCATGCAACAACATTCCTTTCAAAAGTGGTGATTCTATTGTCTGTTGCTTTATTATATCATATCTTTTCGATTCTTTCAAGACCCTTCTTGGAATCTCTACTCCGGTCTTTGGCAGATGCTCTCCTTGGGCCAGGTCAGCGAGAAGGTGCTGCCCTGACCGACGGTGCTCTCCAGCCCCACCTTGATGCCCAGATATGCCGCCCCGTGCTTGACGATCGACAGGCCCAGTCCGGTGCCGCCGATCTGTTTGGAGTGGCTCTTATCCACCCGGTAGAACCGCTCAAAGACGCGCCGCTGGTCGGCCGGCGAGATGCCGATGCCGGTATCCTGCACCGTCAGCACCGCCTGTTCCTCCTGGCGCTGGATGCGGATATCCACGCTGCCGTTTTGCACATTGTACTTGATGGCGTTGTCGCAGAGGTTATAGATCACCTCATCTGCAATCTGGCGCACGCTGTGCACCCAGATTTCCTCGCCGGTGAGGGTCATGGTGATCCCCTTTTTCTCCGCGCGCTCCTGCAGGCGGGTCACAATCTCCTGGGTCAGCACATAGAGGTTGACCGGCTCGCGGTCAAACGGCAGGGTGTCCTCGTCCAGCTGGGAGATCTTGATGATGTCCCCCACAAGGTCGATCAGGCGCTGCGACTCGGAGAAGATCTTGCCGGCAAACTGCGGGATATCCTCCGGGCGCACAAAGCCATCCTTCATAATCTCGGCAAAGCCGGAGATGGAGGTCAGCGGGGTCTTGAGCTCGTGGGAGACGTTGGCGGTAAATTCCCGGCGCAGCGTCTCATTCTGGCGCTGCTCGGTGACATCGACGAGCAGCAGCACGCCGCCCTCCACCTTTCCGTCCCGCAAAACCGGGTTGACGGTCATCTGGTAGTAGCCCCCATCCACCTCCAGCGTCGTCTCGCGGTGTTTGCCGCTGAGCAGATTGTCCACCGCTTTGCGGAAAGCCTCGCTGCGGTTGAGTGCGAGGACGTTTTCCTTGCGGCTGCCGATCATGTGCTGAATCTGCGGGGTGACGCCGAGGATTTTGAGCGCGCTGTTGTTGCTGGAGAGGATATCCCCCTTATTGTCAATCAGCAGCAGGCCCTCCTGCATATTGTCGGTAATCATCTTGAGCTCCTCCTGCTGCTGTTTTGCCTGCAAGAGCTGCTCGCGGATGGTCTTTTGCTGCCAGCTGATCTTGGTCAGCAGCGGGGTCAGCTCGTCATAGCTCTCGTTTTGTTCGGGGTTTTCTAAGTCCAGCTGGTTGAGTGGTTCGACGATCTTTTTGGAGATGCGGGAAGCCAAAAAGCCCACCGCTGCCAACACGACGGCCACGATGAGCACAAACGGCACCACCATGCTGGTCAGCACCGCCGCCGCGGTATACTGGGTGCTGGAGATGCGCAGCACGCTGCCGTCCTCCAGACGTATCGCGTAGTACACCATCTGCTGGCGGAAGGTATCCGACCGGCGGGTAGATTTTGCATATCCCTGTTGGAGCGCCGTCTGCACCTCCTGACGCGACAGGTGGTTGTCCATCGTCGCGGGGTCGGCGTAGTTATCAAAGACCACCGTCCCATCGGGCGCAATGAGGGTGACGCGCTGCGAATTGGGCGGCAGGTGATCCAGCGTCTCCTTGCCATAGTCCTCCACCGTGGATGCCAGGTACTTGACCTCGCTCTCCATCTCGGTGGTGATCTGGTCCTCAAAATAATAATACAGGACAGCAAAGACGGTCGCCATGCCCATAAGGCAGACGACCAGTGCAATTCCTATCAGAGCGCGGAAAATTCGTCTTGTCATTGCTCTTTTTCCCCGCCTATTTTATAGCCGATGCCGCGCACCGTCTCGATGTAGCTTCCTGCCGGGCCAAGCTTTTGGCGCAGCGTACGGATGTGCACATCCACCGTGCGGCTCTCGCCGTCAAATCCGTAACCCCAAATCTCGTCGAGCAGCTGCGCTCGGGTAAAGACGATTCCCTGGCGGGAGATGAGCAGGCTGAGCAGCTCAAACTCCTTCAAGGTGAGGACCACCTCTTTGCCGTCCACCTCCACCACGTGCTTGACGGGGTTGACATACAGGTTGCCCACCCGGTACTCCTCCATCTTGCCGTTGTCGCTTCCGCTGCGGCGCAGCAGGGCGCGGATGCGGGAGAGCAGCTCCATCATCCGAAACGGCTTTGGGATGTAGTCGTCAGCTCCGATATCCAATCCCCGCACGATGTCATACTCACTGCCCTTTGCCGTGAGCATGATGATGGGCAGGCGCTTGGTGGCGGGAGCAGCGCGCAGCTTTTGCAAGATAGAAAAGCCGTCCTCTTCGGGCAGCATGATATCCAGCAGCACCAGAGAGGGCGTCTTTTCGCTCATCGCGGCCCAGAATTCGCTGGGGGCTGCAAAACCCTGCGCCTCCATATTCTGGCCGTTGAGCGTGTAAATCAGAAGTTCGCGGATACTTTCGTCATCTTCCAGGACATAAATCATCGCTTCTATCACCTCATGGTTATTGTATCATACTTCCTGGTGATGTTCACTACTTTTATGTACCCCTGTAATGGAATATTCCACCCATTCGGCGACATTGACAGCGTGGTCCCCGATGCGTTCAAAGTATTTGGCGATCATCAACAAGTCCAAAATCGATTCCGGCGTGCCCTCATCGTTCTTTAGGCTCTGTGCCAACTCGTTGCGCACCTTGGTAAACAGCTGGTCCACCTTGTCGTCATCCTGGGTGACCTTCTGGGCCAGTTTCAGGTCCGCCTGGACAAACGCCTCCACGCTTTCGGTCACCATCGACACGGCGGCGCGCGCCATATTGGTGATGTGCACCTTGCCCTGGGCGACGGTGTCCTTGACATAGTCGACCATCTCTGCGATGTCCGCAGCCTGGTCGCCGATGCGCTCCATATCGGAGATCATCTTGAGTGCCGCCGAGATGACCCGCAGGTCGGTGGCAACTGGCTGCTGTTGCAGCAGCATGCGCATGCAGCGGGATTCGATGTCGTGTTCCATCTGGTCAATGTCATTTTCCAGCGAAAAAACGCGGCTTGCATCCACCTTTTCGTTGCTCTCGAGCGCTTTGGCGGCGATCGAAATGGATTCCTCGCACAGGCTTCCCATGCGGATCAATTCAATATTCAGCTGGCGCAGCTGTTCATCAAATCTTGTTCTCATGACGATTAACCAAACCTTCCTGTAATGTAATCTTCGGTGCGTTTATCCTTTGGCATCGAGAAAATCTGTTCCGTCTGACCGTACTCGATCATCTTGCCCAGCAGGAAGAACGCGGTCCGGTCGGAAATTCTGGCCGCCTGCTGCATATTGTGGGTAACCATGATGATGGTGTATTCTTTCTTCAGCTCCGCTGCAAGCTCCTCAATCTTAGAGGTGGAGATCGGGTCCAGCGCGCTGGTCGGCTCATCCATCAGCAGCACCTTTGGCTCGACGGCCAGGGCGCGGGCGATGCACAGTCTCTGCTGCTGGCCGCCGGAAAGGCCCAGAGCGCTCTTGTTCAGGCGATCCTTGACCTCGTCCCAGATTGCGGCGCCCTTGAGGGATTTCTCGACGATCTCATCGAGTTTTACCTTCGAGCGGATGCCCTGCAGCTTTGGTCCGTAGGAGATGTTGTCGTAGATGGACATCGGGAATGGGTTTGGTTTTTGGAACACCATGCCGATCTCTTTTCTCAACCAGGTGGTGTCGACCTGCGGGGAATAGATGTCCTGTCCCTCGTAGAGCACTTTGCCCTCGATGCGCACACCATCAACCAGGTCGTTCATGCGGTTGAGCGTCTTTAAAAAGGTGGATTTGCCGCAGCCGGAAGGGCCGATGAACGCGGTGATCTCGTGTTCCGGCAGCTCCATGCTGACATCAAAAAGCGCCTGATTTGCGCCGTACCAGAGGTTTAACCCCTGAACCGATATGATAGTAGACATTCTGTCCACCATGCCTTTCTTATAAAATCCAATTTCTTGCACTGCTTATAGGCAGTTATACTTTTTTGAGCTTTTTGGCTGCAAAGTTTGCCGCAAAGTTGATGAGGAAGGTGAGGATCATCAGGATGGTTGCGATGGCGAAGGCAACTGCCGTCTCGCCGCGCTCGCTGGCGTACACATACAAAGAGACGGTGAGGGTTGCCGAGGAGGACTGCAGCGACTTGACAAAGCCGTTGAGCACCAGTCCAAATCCAGCGGTAAACAGCAGCGCTGCGGACTCGCCGACGATGCGTCCGATGGCCAGGATGCAGCCGGTGACGATGCCGTCGATGGCGTTTGGCAGCACCACGGTGCGGATCATGTGCCACTTGCCGGCGCCCAGACCCAGTGCGCCTTCCCGATAGGACTGCGGCACCGTCTTTAAGCTCTCCTGTGTGGTGCGCACGATGGTCGGCAGGATCATCACAACCAGCGTCAAGCCGCCGGCGAGGATGCCCTGCTTGAGTCCCAGGAACTGGATAAAGAACAGCATGCCGACCAGGCCGAAGATGATCGACGGGATGCCGGTGAGGATCTCGGTTGCAAGCTCAATGACGGCGACCAATTTGCGGTTTTTGGCGTACTCGGTCAGATAGATGGCTGCGCCGACGCCCAGCGGCAGCACAATCACCATCGAAACCAAGATGATGTACAGGGTATTGAGGATATTCGGAAGGATGCCGATGGTGTCGTTGCGGTAGCTGCTCTGGGTAGTCAGAAGCTCCCAGCTGATGTTGCCAAGGCCCCGGTAGAAGATGTAGCCGATCAAAAAGATCAGCAGCGCGCAGGTGATGGCGGCGCACAGGTACATCAAAAATTTTAAGGTGTTGTCATAGACCTTCCGACGAAAATCGAGTTCCTTCATCGATTAGGCACCTTCCTTTTTATTCTTGATAAAGACGTTGAGGATGACATTGATCAGCATGATGAACAAAAACAGCACCAGGCCGATCGAAAACAGGGCATTTCTTTGCAGAGAGCCCGCCGATGCATAGGACATTTCGGAGGCGATGGCGGTGGTCAGGAAACGCACCGAGGTCAGCAGGCCAGGCATATTGGCGACGTTGCCCGAAACCATGATGATCGCCATGGCCTCGCCGATTGCGCGGCCGACGCCCAGGACGATCGCCGTGGCGACACCACTTCTGGCAGCCGGGAGGCTGACCTTAAAGATGGTTTCGATCTTGGTGGCGCCCAGTGCAAGGGAGGCCTCCTCATATTCCTTGGGGACCGCATTGAGCGCGCTCTCCGAGACGTTGATGATGGAGGGCAGGATCATGATGGCCAGGACGACGATGGCGGCCAGCAGCGTGGCGCCGGACGGGATTTGAAAGATATTCTGGATTGCCGGAACCAGCACGATCATGCCGACCAGGCCATAGACGACCGACGGGATGCCGGCCAGCAGCTCTACCGCAGTATGGACAACCTTCGCGATCTTTGGCGGCGCGCATTTGGAGAGGTAAACCGCTGTCAGCAGACCGACCGGCACACCGATCAGCACTGCTCCGGCAGTACCGTAGATCGACGTCAGGATAAACGGAAGGATTCCATAGGACGGATTTGTATTGTTGGTTGGAGCCCAGGTCTCCCCAAACAGGAAGTCCCAAAGGCCGATCTCTCTGATTGCCGGGATGCCGGAGATAATCAGGTAGATGCTGATCAAAAGTACAAACGCGACGGCAACTACGCCACATAAGAGGAAGATGGCGTGCATCGCCATCTCCATTGCTTCTCTTATGTTTTTATACTTTTGACCACCGTTTCGGGAAGCGCGCATCTCGCTTTCTGCTTTTACAGCTTTATAAGGGACATTTGCTACTTTCTGGTCTTGCATAATCATGCTCCTCAGTATCAGGTGGTCAGTGCTTTATCTTTGTGTTTATGTGCTTAGTCCGCTACCGGAACTGCGCCAGCCTCGGTGATCAGCTCATTGGCATCGGAGGAAGTTGCGAAATCCAGGAATGCCTGTGCAGCATCGCTGAGCTCGGTTGCGCTGTTGGTTACCATGACGAATGGTCTCTGGATCTCATAGCTGCCGTTCTGGACATTCTCCTCGGTGCAAGCTACGCCGCCGACGGTGATGGCTTTGATGCCGTCCTGGCCTTCTACTGCGGACAGAGATGCATAACCGATTGCGCTTGGGTTGCCCTTGACTGCCTCAATGACAGCGCCGGTGGAGGTCAGCTCCTGGGACAGTACGCAGGTGTCCTCTGTGCCGGTGATCGACTCGAAGCCATCTCTTGTGCCGGAACCCGCCTCACGGCCGATGCAAGCAACTGCTCCCGCATTGCCGCCAACCTCGCTCCAGTCGGTAACTGCGCCGGTGAACAGCTGTGCGATCTGATCTACGCTCAGGTCCTCAACAGGGTTTTCTGCGTTTACGATGATTGCGATGCCGTCCAGTGCAACGGTGGTGCTGTTCAGGCCGGAAGCGGTCTCATCGTCGGTCAGCGCTCTGGAAGAAAGGCCGATGTCGCAGGAGCCGTTGGATGCGGACTCGATGCCGGTACCGGAACCGGTTGGATCATATGTAACGGTGACATCCGGGTTATCTGCCATGAACTGTTCAGACAGGATGCCGATGACGCTCTCCATCGAGGTGGAACCGTTGGTGGAAACGCTGCCGGACAGGGTGGACTCGGTTTCCTCGCTCTTCTGCTCGGAAGATTCTGCGGTGGTGGACTCGGTGGTGTTGGACTCGGTGCTGGCGGTGCTCTCCTCAGAGGTGCTGGAGCTGCAGGCTGCCATGCTCATAACCATCATTGCTGCAAGTACAGATGCCAATAATTTCTTGTAAATCATTTTCAAAATCTCCTTACTTACCTGTGATTTTCTTCTTTGTCTCAGGTTACCTGTGATTTTCTTCTTTGCCTCTCAGGCTGTCTTTAGTATACGGGATGTGCGTAAAATCTAAAATCCATCTTCTGTTAAAGCTAAGTAAAATACATCCTTTTTCTTTGTACAACACTGGCAAGAAATTGAGGACAAAAACAGGCAAAATCACAACAGATTGGGAAAAATCCACCGTTTTGCAGCAAAAATACTAGTTTTTTTAACCGAAAACTTTTTAAAATGGCGCATTTGAAAAAAGCAAAAAAGCGCCTTTTCAAATTGCTTTTTTCAGATCGGTTTGCGCGATGCGATTGCGCATCTGCCCCTTTGCCAATAAAAGTGCGTTTAGGGTGAACAAACCGTATATAATAAAAGAAGACATCGCAAGGCGCCTCTTCATTTTTGGCTGTTGTACTGCTTTTGTATTGACAGATCCGATGGCTGCCTGCCTTTTTATAGACAGGATCTTTTTGGAGATTCGTTTTTCCTTCATTGACATTTTTTGCCGAAAGGAATATACTTTTTTATGTTAAGTATGCGGATTTCCGCAAAACAGGAGGTCATAAAGATGTATAATTTTGACAAACCTTATAACCGCAAAGGCACCAACTGTGTCAAATGGGACGTTTTCCAGGACGACCAGATGCTGCCAATGTGGATCGCCGACATGGACTTTGAGGCTCCTGCCCCGATTTATGAAGCTTTTGAAAAACGTGCCTCTCATCACGTTTATGCCTACAGCCGCCTGAGCAACGAGTACTATCAGGCCGTCATCGACTTTATGCAGCGCCGCCACAACTTCCATGTAGAGAAGGATTGGATCGTATTTACTCCTGGCGTTGTTGTTGCGCTGACCCTGGGCGTACAGGCTACCACCGAGCCAAACGACGAGGTCATGATCCTCTCCCCTGTATACGGCCCATTCCGCGGCGCCACCACCGCTTGCGGCAGACAGCTGCTGGAAATTCCGCTGGTCAACACCGACGGCTACTACACCATCAACTTTGACGAGATGGAAAAACGCATCACTCCTAAGACCAAAGCCTTCATGCTTTGCAGCCCGCACAACCCGGTTGGCCGTGTTTGGAACAAAGAGGAGCTGGAAGGCATCGCCAACTTCTGCCTGAAACACAACCTCTACCTCATCGCCGATGAGATCCACAACGACCTGCTCTTCAAAGATCACATCGTCATGAACAACATCTCCGCAGAGCTTGCCGAGCGCACCATCCTGTGCACCGCTCCGAGCAAGACCTTCAACCTGGCCGGCCTGCAGGCTTCCAACATCATCATCAAGAACGAGGAGCTGCGCAACAAATTTAAGACCCTGCTGGGCAACCTGCACATTGGCGGCAGCAACGCCTTTGTCAACGATGTAGTCATCGCTGCATACACCCAGTGCGACCAGTGGCTGGATGAGCTCAACGCCTACATCAAGGGCAACATGGACTACCTGACCAAAGAGATCAACTCCATTGCCCCGCTGAAGATGTGGAATCCAGAAGGCACCTACCTTGCTTGGGTAGATTGCAGAGCACTGAACAAGACCAACGATGAACTGAATTCCTTCTTCCGTGAAAAATGCCACCTTGCCTTCAACTCCGGCACAGCGTTCGGTCCAGAGGGCAACGGCTTTATCCGCATCAACGTCGCCTGCCCACGCAGCTATGTGGAGGAAGCTGTCAAACGCATCCGCGAGAACATCGACAGCATCCGCTAGGCGTTTTCCTTACTGCGACAATAGACAACAAAAAGGTTCCGTCCGAGAATGGACGGAACCTTTTTTTACAGGAAGGAAAACGGTATTGTAGTAAGTACGCGCCGCCCTGCGGGGCGGCGCTGCCGTTTTTAGCGGCAGAAGCGGGTGGTACAGCGGATGCGGTGATATCCGCAGCCACAGCTATTGTCCGAATCGGAATCGGTGCAGCAATCCTGCTTGCAGCAATTGCAGGGGCAGGTCTTCTGTGGGCAGCAGGTGCAGCAGCAGGTGCAAGGATGGCAGCAGCACGGGCAGCAGCATGGGGTGCAGCTGTCCTGGCAGGTGCAGTCGTCGTCCTCCTCGGCCTCTTCCGAGAGGAAGACCGGTACACTGATGTAGTACGGATATTCCGGGTGAGCCAACTGGACGCGGTAGCCGGCTGGGAAGAAATCGGAGACCGAACAACTGGATGTGCTCTGCTGGGACTGGGTGTTAGAATTGCAACAACTCATAGAAAAAAACTCCTTCCTGTTTTGGTGGAGGGCTTTCCTCCACACCACCATCCTATGCCGCACCCCGGCAGGCGGTTCCAACAAAAGCAAAGGAGATCCGTCCGGCGCCTCCACCCCTTTGGGGAAGCGACGAGAGCCGCAGCGCCAAAACAAAAGGGCACCGGAAGATTCCGGTGCCCTTTTGGGAAAAAGCCAAACTATTCGCGCAGGGTTGCGATCAGGCGATTTGGAGAGAGCAGCAGCTCAAGCGCCTGGCAGGGGTCATTGACCAGCACGTCTGCAAGCATCGCAGATTTGGTGAAGGCGCCTTCGCTGCCGATGACGGCGATCGAAAGCACGCTTGCCGGGAACACCTGGATGTCATTTTTGCCGTTGCCGATGCTGGCGGTGTTGGCGCAGCCCAGCTCCTGGCACAGGCAGCGTTTGTCGCGGGCGACGGTGTCACTGGCAAAGATTTTGACCTGTACCGGCAGATTTGCACACTCGGCGCTGACGGTGCCGTTGGTGTCTGCGGTGACCACATAGATCTCGACGCCTGCATCGTGCAGCTTGTGCAGAAGCTCCGCTACACCCGGCAAAACCTTGCCATCCTTGGCGATGGTGCCGTTAAAGTCGAGGATCAGATTTTTGATCGCAAGCTCTCCGAAGCCAGGAATTTGTGTTTTCAGCATATCAATGCACCTCTTTCTTTTTTCAGGCATAAGGATAACGCCTTCTAATAAACAGTATACCATCCTATCGGGGGATGTAAAATTGATTTTTTCAATTTATTTGACAAAATACCCCTTCTTTCCTCTATAGTCTCTTTGCCGTCTGCGACCTTTATGAAAAAAAGGTAAAATTGTGGCGGCGCGCTTGACTTTTTGGTGGGATTATAGTATCCTAATGGGAGAAAAATTCCCTTTAAAAACAGCACCGAGAGGCTGAAAAGGGCTTTGATACCACACAGCATTTCTGCGCCCTTTCCTGCCTTTCGTGCTCGAAAGGGCTTTTGTCTTATCCACAAAATTATGGGAGGTCATCTTATGCGTCATGTCATCGATCCTATGGATCTCACCGTTGAGGAAATCGACCAGCTGTTGGCTGTTGGAGACGACATCATCCAGCACCCACACAAATACGCTTCCATCTGCAAGGGGAAAAAGCTTGCTACCCTGTTCTATGAGCCCAGCACCCGCACCAGACTCAGCTTTGAGTCGGCCATGCTGGAATTGGGCGGCAGCGTCATCGGCTTCTCCTCTGCAAACTCCTCCTCCGCTGCCAAGGGCGAAAGCGTTGCCGACACCATCCGCGTCATCGGCTGCTTTGCGGACATCGCTGCCATCCGCCATCCAAAGGACGGCGCTGCCATGGTCGCTGCGATGAACTCCCCCATCCCGGTCATCAATGCCGGCGACGGCGGTCACCAGCACCCCACCCAGACCCTGACCGACCTGATGACCATCCATCGCCTCAAGGGCAGACTGGACAACATGACCGTCGGCCTGTGCGGCGACCTGAAATTTGGCCGCACCGTGCACTCGCTCATCCTCGCACTCTCCCGCTACACCGGCATCCGCTTCGTGCTGATCTCCCCAGATGAGCTGAAGATCCCGGAATATGTCAAAGAGGACGTGCTGGAGAAAAACCACATCCCATACACCGAGGTACACAGCCTAGACGAGGCGATGCCAAAGCTGGACGTACTGTACATGACCCGCATCCAGCGCGAGCGCTTTTCCAGCGAAGAGGAGTATCTGCGCTTAAAGGACAGCTACATCCTCACACCAAAGCAGCTGGAATCTGCCAAACCCGACATGTGCATCCTGCATCCACTGCCGCGCGTCAACGAGATCTCGGTGGCTGTGGACAAAGATCCGCGCGCTGCATATTTCACCCAGGTATTCTGCGGCAAGATCATCCGCATGGCGCTGATTATGAAGCTGCTGGACCTCATCCCCGAGCCGTTTAACCAGGATCTGCCAGCGCCTGAGCACGACACCTCCGCCCCGGTGGTTCATCACCTGCACTGCCCGAACGAGCGCTGCATCACCACCATCGAGCAGGAGCTGCCACAGTCCTTCCGTCTGGTGGATGAGGCGTCCAAGACCTACCGCTGCATCTACTGCGACGCACAGGTTCAGGACAAGTAGTCAAAGCTTTTCTGCAATATTTTTGCCTATCGATTCTGCCAAAACTCCCCGTCCGACATGGCGGGGAGTTTTTTTGTCCCCCAATTTGCCTTCTGCGCCGCCCGATCAAGATACAATTTCCCCCTTGACAGAAAGGTCCCCTGTAGCTATAATGTGTATATACACGAAAGAGAAAGGAGCTGCACCGGTATGAAGGACCCTCTGGATCGCTGCCACTGTGCGAGCAGCGACTGCTACTGCGCCAACATTAAGCGCGCAGAGAGCAAGATCACCGCGCTGTACAACCGCCACCTGGAAAAGGCCGGCATCACCCGCGGACAGTACGCCCTGTTGGCCAACATCCGGCGCAATCCCGGCATCAGCGTCAGCGCGCTGGCCGAGACGATGGACCTGGAACGCACCACCCTGGTGCGCAACCTCAAGCCGCTGGAGGCGCGGGGGTTGATCCTGGACACCGCCTGCAAGGGCCGCAGCCGCAGTCTGACCCTGAGCGAGCAGGGCCAGCAGGTCTTTGCAAAGGCACGCATCTTCTGGCAGGAGGCGCAGGACGAACTGGAGGCCTTTTTGGGGCCAGAGCAGATCGAGCACTTTCAGCAGCTGATCGACGCCATTGTGCAGCTGGGCTGATCGTGTGAGCCGTGGGGCTGATCTACAGCTACCGTGTATATACACTTTGCAATCCATCTACTCCGCAAGCGCAAAGGAAGATGCCATCCCGCCGTGCGGGCAGCCTTCCCTGCAAAGGCTGGAGATCACCGGATACACCGCATCAGCGGCTGCCGTTTTCGGCAGGTTATCGGAAGGAAAGGATGATTTTTGTGACCGAAACTAAGCACATCAAGATCAAGATTGAGGGCATGACCTGTGCGGCCTGCTCGGCCTCGGTGGAGCGCGCACTGCGCCGCGCCGACGGCGTCGTACAGGTCAACGTCAACCTCGCCACCAACAGCGCCAGCGTCCTGTGCGACCCTGCCGTGCCGGAGCAATCGCTGGTGGACATCGTCAACAAGACCGGCTTTAAGGGCACGCTGGCCGACGCGGACGACGTCAGCGTCGCCATCACCCACACCATCAGCAAAAAGCGGCTGATTGTGGCGCTGGTCTGCGGCTTTGTGGTGCTGTACATCGGCATGTCCCACATGCTGCCGGTGCGTCTGCCGCTGCCGCGCATCATCGACGACCGCTACAACCCCTTAAACTTTGCGCTCATCCAGCTGATCTTCACCATCCCGGTATTGATCTGCGGGCGCAACTTCTTCATCAACGGCACCAAGAACCTTCTCAAGCTCCACCCGAACATGGACTCGCTGGTCATGGTCGGCACCACCACCGCCTTTCTGTACAGCCTCTACAACACCTGGACCATCGTACAGGGCAATGCGCACGGCGCGCACAACCTCTACTTTGAGTCGGCCGCTGTGGTCGTGGCGCTGGTGCTGCTGGGCAAATTCCTCGAAGAGAACAGCAAAAACTCGGCCAAACAGGCGATCAACTCGCTGGTCTCGATGATCCCGAACACCGCCATCATCCTCAATAAAGAGGGGCAGGAGGTGGAGATCCCTGCCAAAAATGTTCGTCTAAAAAACACCGTCATCATCAAGCCCGGCTCCCGCATCCCGGTGGACGGCACCGTCCTTTCCGGTCAGGCCTCGGTGGATGAGTCGATGCTGACCGGCGAAAGCCTGCCGGTCTACAAGGAGGCCGGCTCCCACGTTTCGGGCGGCACCATCTGCAAGGACGGCATGCTCAAGATTGAGGCCACCGGCGTCGGCGGCAACACCGCCATCTCTCAGGTGCTCAAGCTGGTCACCGAGGCGCAGGAGCGCAAAGCGCCCGCCGCAAGGCTGGCAGACAAGATCTCGGGCATCTTTGTCCCGACGGTCGTCTCGATCGCCATCGTCACCTCGCTGCTCTGGGCGCTGGCCGGACGGGATCTTCCCTTTGTCCTCAACAACTTTGTCGCCGTATTGGTGGTTGCCTGCCCGTGTGCGCTGGGCCTTGCCACCCCGATTGCCGTCATCGCCGGCACCGGACGCGGCGCGAATCTGGGCATCCTCTACCGCGGCGGCGACGTGGTGGAGACGGCAGCCGGCGTCAACACCGTCATCTTCGACAAAACCGGCACCATCACCTACGGCAAGCTGAAGGTGGCCTCGGTTGTCCCGATGCAGGGTATAACTGAACAGCAGGTCCTCTCAAGCTGCGCCATTGCCGAATACGGCTCGGAGCACCCGATTGCGCAGGCCGTATTGGACCGTATTGCCTCTGACAAAATCGAGGCGCCGCATCCGGATTCCACCCAGAGTGTGCCGGGCCGCGGCATCATCGCAGAGCAGGGCGGCAAAAAGGTAGTTGCGGGCACGATGGCGCTGATGCAGCTCGAGCAGATCGCCATCCCCGAAAGCGCCGACACCCGTGTGCCGGAGGGCTGCACCGCCATCTATGTATCGGTGGACGGCAGCTATCTGGGCATGATCGCGCTGTCCGACACCATCCGTCCGGATGCGCGGGAGGCCATTGCCCAGCTCAACGCCATGGGCATCGAGACGGTCATGATTACCGGCGACAACGAGGGCGCTGCCCGGATGATTGCAAAACAGGCGGGCATCACCTCGATCAAGGCGCAGGTATTGCCGCAGGACAAACACCGTGCAGTGGAGGAATTTAAGCAGAACGGCCGCATTGTGGCGATGGTGGGCGACGGCATCAACGATGCCCCGGCGCTTGCAGGCGCAAACGTCGGCATTGCACTCTCCTCCGGCACCGACGTGGCGGCGGAATCCTCCGGCATCATCCTGATGCGCGAGGACCTGAATGCGGTGGTCGATTCGCTCAAGCTGGCCCGCCAGGCCATGCGGATCATCCGCGAAAACCTGTTCTGGGCCTTTATCTACAACATGATCGGCATTCCCATTGCAGCGGGGTTGCTGGTTTTGTTTGGCGGACCGGCCTTCTCCCCGGTATTCGGCGGCGCGGCTATGGCCTTCTCGTCGGTATCGGTTGTATCCAACTCGCTTCGTTTGACCCGTTATCAGCCCAACAAATCCAAAAAGTAGGCTGTGACAATACATTGATTATTGGAGGTATTCTGTTATGGAAATCAAATTCATCACCGAAGGAATGGCTTGCAGCAAATGTGAGGCAAGAGTGACCGAGCGTCTGTCCTCGATGCCGGGCGTGCAGTCGGTTGTAGCGAAGGCTGCCGATGGATCGGTGGTCGTCAACGGCGACAACCTGGACCGCGACGCGCTGGCACAGGCAATTGAGGATCTGGGCTACGACGTCATCGAGTAACAGCTTTTCTTCCTTTATAAAGGGGGCCTTCCCTCCCGCCGCGCTGCGGGGAGGGAAGGTCCCTTTTTTTGCCCTGCTCCCCACTTTGGGAATATCGCGCAGGCGCTGGCTCATACAAATGAACATCCCGACTGTGGGCACAAAAAACAGGATACAGAAAGGAGCCTGCCCCGATGCTTTGGATTCTCTCGTGCCAGCAAAACGCAACCTTTCGCCAGAAAGCCGCCGCCCTGCGCTTTTGTGCAGAGCGCGAAGAGGAGCGGCTGTTTGAGAAAAAAGTAAACCTGCTGCGCTGCAACCGCTCCCGCCATCTCCCGGCCAGAAAATTAGCGGAAACGTGTCAAAGGGGGACGGTGCTGCTCTCCTCCCGCATTTTGCAAAAGGAGCGCGAAAAGCTGGTGCGCGCCGGGGTGCGGGTATTTTGCGCCCAGCAGTCCTCGCCATTTCGGCTGTGGCTTGCGCTCAACTGCGCCCTCTCGCTGCTGGAAGAAAGCGGGCAGCCCTTTCCCTGCCAGGCGCTGGGTATCATCGACCCGAACTTTTGCTGCCCCGAGCTCATCCGCCACGCCCTGCTGCACCTGACCCAGGTGCGCGTCCTGACCCAAAACCTCCCCGCCGCCCAGCGCTTTGCCGCCCGAATGATGGACGAGTACGGCGCCCCGCTGCTGTACAGCGACGACGAGGCGGTGCTGCCGGCGCAGGGGCTGACCTTTTCCCCGCACGGCATCCTGCCGCAGCGCGACCTTCCGCTGATGCTGCCCTTTTATGTGGAAGCCGGTGAGCGGCGCGCCCCGATCTTCGACTCCCCGGCGCCCGTCCTTCCCCAGCCACTCGAGCAGATGCTGCCCGAGGACATCGACGGGGCGCTGCTGATGGAGGCGCTGGCCACATCGGAGCGCTGCTCCTTTTTGCTGGGCTGCTGCGCCCAAAGCGTCGTACAGCGCACCCCGACTGGGCCGCTTTGCCTGTGCATTGGCGCGGCGGCGGGGGCGCTCTCGTTGGAGGCTTTGGAGGGGAAAAGGGGGAAAAGGGGGTAAAGGCGGCGGCTTTGCAAAAAATTTACAATTTTCCCACCATTCCCCCTCCCCTTTTTAACGGTTTTGTCCGGTTATCGCTTGACAGAACCCCCGGCTTTGATTATAATACTAGTTATCACAAAGGTTACCAGCCCACATCTTCCGGCTGCCGGTTACAAAAATCCGGCTGTTTTTTTATGCCGGCAAACAGGTAATCGGCGGAATGTATCTTTTTACGCACTATATTTTACGGCGGCGCCTGCCGCTGAGAGGAGTATGTATCATGGCAAACGAGATCGTGATGACAAAAGAGGGCTACGACGACCTGGTCAAGGAGCTCAACGAGCTGAAAACGACCCGCCGCGCAGAAATCTCTGAAAAAATCCGCGTTGCGCGCGGTTTTGGCGATCTTTCTGAGAACAGCGAGTACGACGAGGCAAAGAACGAGCAGGCCATTGTAGAGGCCCGCATCCTGACACTGGAAAACCAGCTGAAAAATGTCAAGATTGTAGAAAAATCCACCGCCTCCAAGGGCACCGTCTCGCTGGGCAGCTTTGTCACCATCCGCGACGTCGAATTTGGCGACGAGATGACCTACCGCATCATCAGCTCGGTGGAGTCCAGCAACGACATGACCACCATCACCGACGAGTCCCCTGTCGGCAAAGCGCTGTTGGGCCACAAGGCCGGCGACTCGGTTGAGGTCACCGTTCCATCCGGCGCACAGATCGAGTATCAGATTCTGAAAGTGGAATAATTTTTTTCCGGGGAAATATTTTCTTTGGGAATTGCGGGCGTTTTGCCGCCGTTCTTTTGGTAGATTGTTACGAAAGTGCGGCGCAAATGCCCGTTATTTTTTTTATTGTATTTCAAGCCAAAAAAAGTTATAATATAAAAGTATCTATAGATCCTTCTATAGATCCATCTATCGATTTCCCCGGCGCTGTGCCAGGGATTTTTTGACCCTATTGATTTCACACCGAAAGGACGGAAAATAGAAATGGCAGAAAACCAGCAAAACCAGAACGCGCAGGCTGCCCAGCCTGAGGAGGATCTGTCCGAGGTGCTGCGCATCCGCCGCGAAAAGCTTGCGGCGCTGCAGCAGGCAGGAATGGACCCCTATGAGCAGACCCGCTACGACCGCACCCACTATGCCAAGGAGATTGCAGACAACTTTGACGAGCTGGAAAACCAGACCGTCTCGATTGCCGGCCGTATCATGAGCAAGCGCTCGATGGGCAAGGCTTCCTTCTTCGACGTCGCCGACTCTTCCGGCAAGATCCAGATCTACATCAAGATGAACATCATCGGCGAGGAGACCTATGAGCAGTTCAAAAAGTGGGACATCGGCGACATCGTCGGCCTGAAAGGAGAGGTCTTCCGCACCAAACACGGCGAGATCTCCATCCGCGCCACCGAAGCCATCCTGCTGTCCAAGTCGCTGCTGCCGCTGCCGGAAAAATTCCACGGCCTGACCAACACCGACCTGCGTTACCGCCAGCGCTATGTCGACCTGATCGTCAACCCGCAGGTGCGCGACGTCTTTGTAAAGCGCTCCCAGATCATCCGTGAGCTGAGAAACTTCCTGGACTCCAAGGGCTACCTCGAGGTGGAGACCCCGGTTTTGCACAACGTAGCAGGCGGTGCAGCGGCGCGTCCGTTCATCACCCACCACAACACCCTGAACATGGACATGTACCTGCGCATCGCGCTGGAGCTGCACCTAAAGAGACTGATTGTCGGCGGCTTTGACAAGGTATATGAGATCGGCAGGGTATTCCGCAACGAGGGCATGGACCCCAAGCACAACCCGGAATTCACCATGCTGGAGTTCTACCAGGCATTTGCCGACTATGAGGACGTCATGAACCTGACCGAAGAGCTGCTGCGCTATGTCACCCTGAAGGTTCTGGGCACCACCACCGTTGTCTACGGCGACGACGTCATCGATCTGGGCAAACCGTTTGCCCGCATCAGCATGGTAGAGGCCGTCAAGAAGTACACTGGCGTCGACTTCGACCAGATCCAGACCCTGGAAGAGGCGCGCGCTGTGGCCAAAGAGCACCACATCGAGTATGAGCAACGCCATCTGAAGGGCGACATCCTCAACCTGTTCTTCGACGAATTTGTCGAGGACAAGCTGGTTCAGCCGACCTTCCTGACCGGTCACCCGATCGAGATCTCCCCGCTGTCCAAGAAGGACAAGCGGCATCCGGGCTACACCGAGCGCTTTGAGCTGTTCATCACCGGCCGCGAGTTTGCTAACGCATTCTCTGAGCTCAACGACCCGATCGATCAGAAGCAGCGCTTCGAGCACCAGCTGGAGCTCAAAGCGCAGGGCGATGAGGAAGCCACCGACATGGACAACGACTTCATCACCGCGCTGGAATACGGCCTGCCGCCAACAGGCGGATTTGGCATGGGCGTCGACCGTCTGGTTATGTTCCTGACAAACCAGCCGTCCATCCGCGACGTACTGCTCTTCCCAACCATGAAGAACAAAGACTAACCGATCAAAGCACCATCCCCAAAAGGCTCGGCCAGACGGCCGGGCCTTTTTTTGACGGCGGCAAAATCCGGTGGGGCACTGGAAATATTCATAAAAGGTTTTCTCTAACCGATTGATTTTTTATGCCTTTATGCTATAATGAAAGTAGTGAAAAAGGAGGTGTTCGTATGAATAAGAACCAGAGATTTGTCATCACCATCGGCAGAGAGCGCGGCAGCGGCGGCAGAATCGTCGGCAAGGAGCTTGCGCGCCGTTTTCACATCCACTACTATGACCGGGAGATCCTCTCCTGTGCCTCCAAGGAACTCAACGTGGACGAGGCGTACCTTGCCAGCATCGACGAGCGGTCGATGAACTTTATGCAAAACGTCTTTCCTGTTGCCTATGGCGGCAACAGCATGGCCTTTAACTATGTCACCACCGAGGCCGAGCTGATCGGTGTGCAGAGCCGGCTCATCTGTGAATTTGCCAGCAGCAGAAGCTGTGTCATCGTGGGCCGCTGTGCCGACTACCTCCTGCGCGACAATCCCAACTGCATCCGCATCTTCCTCTCCTCCGATATGGAGGACCGCATCGACCACATCGCCAACATCTATGGCGTCAGCAAGGACGAGGCCAAGCGGAAGATCAAGAAGATGGACCGCGACCGCGCCAAATATTACCGCAGCGTCACCGGCATGGAGTGGGGCGACTCGAGGACCTACGATCTATGTCTGAACACCTCCCTGCTGGGCATCGACAAGAGCTGCGACCTGGTCGAACACGCAGTGCGCATCTTTTTACAGAGCCGCGGCATCGACCCGGACATCTACCACGAGGAATAATCTCCCTTGCATTGGAGAGAACAAAGGCCCGGAAAGCCAATGCTTTCCGGGCCTTTTCTTGCGATTTGCTACAATTGGGTTTCCTCAACCGGTTTGCAACAAGCCATTTTTTAAACCGGCTGTACTAACCGGTATAGACGTTGGGTTTTTCCACCCCATCCCGTTCATAGCCGATGCGGTTGGCAGTCTCCTCCAGCAGCTCATCGGCCTTTTCTTGCGGGACGGTGAAGGAGAGCACCTGCGGCATATCCGAAGCCCAGATGCGCAGCGCATTGCCTTGCAGCTGGACGCGGTAGGTCAGTCCGTTTATAAAGCGGATCTGGTACTCGACATCCGGTTTTGTCCAGAGGCGGTTGATCTCTTCTGCCCCCTCCACCGGCAGGGTGCGCAGCAGGTCGACGAGGGCGGCACGATTCCAGCCGGTCAGCGCGCTGGCGGCGGTGTCGGATTTGCGGGTAACGGTGAACTGCTCCACCCGGTCGAGGTTGAGGATGGCAAGCCAGGTGGCGGATTTTGTCTGCGAGGCGCTATAGAGCTTTTGCATCTGGGAAGCCAGGCTGCCGACAGCGTCCGGGTCGCAGGCAAAGTACAGCGAGAGCCCCGCGCCGGTGTCGGTATACCGAGTGACGCTGACGCCCTTCTCATAGAGCTGGTAGGAGTAGGTGACATTCTCCATCAGGCTGTCCGCAGTGGTGACGTTGACGCGCAGTTCAGCGGCGCCGGTGCGCTGTTTCCCCAAAGTTTCCTTCTGGGAGCCGGTGATCTTTTGGGGTTGGAGAGACTGCAAGCGCTCGAGCAGCAGGATCTTGTTCTCCGTCTCCCCCACCAAGGCGGCATAGCGGCTGGAGTTATCCAGCAGGCAGAGGCCGGCATAATTTTCCGCCCAGGTAAAGCAGCCGTAGGGGTCGAGGGCCTCCATCTGCGCCTGCAAGGTTTCCTCCAAATCGAGCAGCGCCTGCGGGGTTTGGTAGCTCTTTGCGGCGGTCATCAGCCGGTCGTCCTGGAAGATAAACTGCTGCGGGAAATTTTCCTGCCAGATCTTCAGGTACCGGGCGTCCTGCTCCACCGCCCCATCCTGCGCAAGGGGCGCCGGGTCCAATCCGGCAAAGGCTCTCTCCACCTGCTGGATGGTGTTTGGGGAGCTAAAGTTGAGTCCCCTTTCCCCGACGCTGTACTCGATGAGGTAGGGATCTTGCAGCACAAACGGATTTTCCTGCTGGGCAAAGGCGGCGAGGGACAGGCCGCTCATCAGCACCGCTGCCACCAGCAGGACGGACAACAACTTTTTCATAGGCACACTCCTCTCAATCTGGGCGACGACATTCTCTTTTCTACCCTTACAGTGCAGCAAGGGGAGGAAAAATGCTTCACGCATCGGGGGAAAGACGGTACATTTCTGCGTTTTCGCCAAAGCATTCGGCAGCGGCTTCAGCAATTCGACCAGAGGATTGTGCAGGCAGGGTATATTCCAGCATCAGGGCCGCTGCAAGCCACCTTGCCCTGCGCCTGCGCATCCAGATCCCTCCCTGAAAACAAGTCAAAAGAAAAGGCACAAAGCCTTCTAACCCCATCATACCACAAGTGTGATGGAAAAGTCAGTTGGTTTTGTGCCATTTTGTAGAATCCTACAGAAGTCTTGGCAGTCGTTTGGTGAGATTGGACTAGTCGCTGGTGAGGCGTTCAAACTCGGCGCGCACCAATTCCAGGTTTTGATCGCCGACCATGACGTAGTGCAGAATGTTGCCGTCACCGCCGTCGATCAGCAGGCTGCCGCTGTTGATATCCAGGTGCATCACCATGCCGCTGACAAACTGGATATCGGCGTGATATTCCGGTTTGCTGAACATGACGCTCTCGGTCTTGACGTTGTTCTTGCTGACATGAATCTGTTGCAGGAAGGTAAAGAGGGTCTGGGCGTGGTCGCGGATGAGGCCGACCTGTTTGCGGGAGGTGCCGGTGTTGCTGGAGATGGTCATGCTGTCCAGCGCGCCAAAGTCCATCAGCGCCAAACTTGCCGGCGTGGAGGAGTACTGTGCACTCAGCTGCCGGATGGTCTGATAGAAGGTGTCCAGGCTTTGCTGCTCGCAGACATAGAAGGTCTTGTTGTTCTCCGAGCTGTAGGCGAGGATGCCGGTGTCATAAAACTCGAAGGTGAAGAGGGTGCTGGTGTCGTCGGAGAGGTTGAGCATCGCGGGGCTCTGGTTCTGGGCTCCGGTGTGGATGCTGCCGGTGAGGGTATCGGTGATCTTGAGCTTGCCCAGCGCCTGCTGTACTGCCGACTTGCTGGCGGCGATATCCTGCACCTCCATGGTATCCAGATTCAAAACCGGCATCCGGCTGGCCTGATCAAACTCGTTTTCCGCAATCTTGCTGGCGCTCTCCTGCTGCTGCTCCTCCATCCAGCCCTCCAACAGGGTGCGGATGGTGGCCACCGGCTGGGTCGACTCATAGGTAGTGGAGCCGGTGGAGAGGGTGGCCTTGCTGCCGGAGATGTTCGAATCGTAGAGCTGGACGCTGAGTGCGGTGCCGTCGGACATGCTCAGGTTGAGCGAAGCTTCCCAGGTGGCCCCCTGCAATCCCACCGACTGCTGCACGCTGCTCAGCTTCAAGGCGTTGAGGTCGGTCAAAAGCTCGGTCAGCTTTTTCTGGTCCTCCTGCTGCTGTTGCTGCTGTTCCTGCTGTGTGAGGGAGCTGTCGGTGGCGCCGAGGGTCAGCTTTTGGGCGTCATCCTCTTCCCCGACGGTGATGGTTGCCTGTTTGATGGTGGCGGTGGTGGAGAATTCGGTCGGCTCTTCCTCCTCCTTTTGCTCCTCCTGCTCTTGCTGCTCCTCATTTATCTGGGTCTGGGGGTTTTCCTGCTGCTCCTGGCCGGCAGTTTCTGGCTGTTCGGCGGTGGGCTGCTCATCGGCGGGCCGCTCGGAAACCTCCTGTTTTGGCTGTGTGTCCCCGGTGAAATCTATCTGAAGGACAAATCGGGCAAAGATCATAGTTGCGCTGATCAAGATGATGGATGCAACAAGCGTCGTGATCAGGATAATCTTCTTGCCATTCATACTCTTTCCTCCTTAAAAAAATATGCTTCCACTTTTTTAGGGTACTACAAATTTTGTCAAGTGTCAATCTAATCTTGTCATTTTTTTCCACTTTTCGATAATTTTATGGGAAACGCCAATATTCCCCCTAATTGATGAAAATTTTTCTCAATTTTACCCGCCCAGGGCCCTCCAATCCACACATTTAGTGTGATATAATAGAAAACATACAATTTTGCAAGAAAATTTTTCCCCTTTGAAGTGCCACAGTGCCCCCGCTCCGTTTATATAGGCGTAAGGGCCTTTGAAAGACCCCATCCCGACGAAAAGAAAGCTGGTGAATACTTTGCATGACACAACAGGAGTTTAGTCGCTTTGTCTGCCAATATGAAAAGCTGGTATTCACCATTTGTTATCAATTTGTCAAGGATTATCACGAGGCGCAAAACCTCTCACAGGAGACCTTCCTTTCGGCCTACCGGCACATCGACAGCTATGAAGGCGACAACTACCGCCCATGGATTGCCCGCATTGCCACCAACAAGGCCAAGGATTATCTCAACAGCGCCTATGCGCGGCGGGTGAGCCTGCTCTCCGGCGAAGAAAGCTCGGTGGAGGAGCTGGCCTCGATGAAGGAGGCCAACCACAGCGAGCAGCCGGACGAGGCGTACATCCAAAAGGAGGGGCACAACGCCATCGAACAGATGATCCGCTCGCTCAAAGAGCCGTACCGCACGGTGTGCATCCTGCGCTTTTTGGAAGAAAAGGACACGCAGGAGATTGCCGACATCCTCGGCCGCCCCAAAAAGACGGTGGAGACGCAGCTGTACCGTGCGCGCACCATGCTGCAAAAACAGATCAAGGAGGTATACAGCTATGAAAAACACCGATGAGCTTTTGGGCCCAATTGCACAGCCCGAACTGTTTTCACCGGACGGCCACCTGACGGACAGCGCCTTTGCCCTGCTGATCCAGCAACAGCTGGACCCCCTGCAGAGCCTGGAGGTTTCAGAGCACCTGTCCTACTGCGACCAGTGCCTGGAGCGCTACACCGCCATCCTGTGCGGTGAGCCGGACAGCGTATCCTGCCAAAACCACCTCATCGAACCGCCGCAGCCGCTGCTGCCCGGCGTACTGCAAAGGCTGCGCCAGGGCGCGAGGGTCTTTTATCTCAAAAAGGCCGCCTCGCTTGTGGTGGCCGCCTCGCTGGCGCTGGTGTTCTGGTCGGGCGGAATGTTTGGCACAGGGGCCATCTCGGGGGTTTTAAACAACCTGGTGGACGGGCTGCAAAGCTCCTCCCAAACCCTGTTGGAGCAGACCAGCGAGCTTTCTCAGGGCTTCAACGACTTTTTCCGCTCGTTGCAGGGCAACCTTTTGCGCTGGAAATATGAGGCGACGGCTCCCAGAGCCAACTGATCGCCTGCATTTTGGGTGAATCGAACAAAGCAGACCGCTGCTTTTAAAAGAGTTTTCTAGTATGGATGAATCAAGTACCCGATTGGGGCGCCCAAATGGGTTTGGGCAATTTTGGTAAAGGAGTTTTTTGATATGAGAAAAAGCAGGATTCTAACCTTTTTATTCGCGCTTTGGCCCGGCGCGGGACAGATGTATCTGGGATATATGAAGCGGGGCGCTTCTCTGATGGGGCTGTTTTGTCTGTTGATGGCGGTGGCCGGATTCATCAACCTCGGTTTCCTCCTGTTTTTGATGCCGGTCATCTGGTTTTATGCCTTCTTTGACGCGATCAACCTGCGCTCGATGAGCTATGAGTTTCTGCCGCGCGACGACTTTCTGTTCCATCTGGATTCGCTCTCCATGCCGGAGGTGGCCAACTTCTTCCGCCGCCGCCACCTTCTCGCCGGCGCCCTGCTGATTCTGGCCGGCATCTACATGCTCATGCACACCTTTATCCTTCCCATCTTCTACTACACCTTCCACATCGACCTCTATCCGCTGTTCGAGAGCCTGCCGACCCTGATTGTCGCCATCTGCATCATCCTGTTGGGCATCCATCTGGTGCGCAGCAGCTCGCCGCACAAGGCCATCGACAACGACTTTGACGATTATCAGGAATATCACGACCGCAAAGCCAGCGGCCAAAACTAATCTGGAGCTACTCTGCCGGGGCACATCCCCGGCAGGGTGGGGACTTGGAGAAAGGAAAAGGGAGGGCTTTTGATGCAAGACCAGAATAATTATTCCGAAAATACCACATCCAAAGAACGAACAAGCAGGGATACACAGCCCAGCCGGGCGCCGCAGGGCGCACCCGGCCGCCGCATCGGGAGCTTCACCGCGGGGGTGACGCTGATTTTGGTGGGCGTTCTGCTGATCGTCTACTTCTTTAAGCCGTTTGATCTGGGACAGCTGCTGCGCTTTTCCCCGGCGCTGTTGATCCTGCTGGGCATCGAGATCATCTGGCAATACTTTCACCAGGACGGCAGACAGCTGCGGTACGACTTCTTCGGGACGCTGTTTTGTCTGGCCGTCATCGGGCTGGCGGGTTTAGGGAGTGTGCTCTATCCGCTGCTGAACACCTACGGGCCAGCTCACTGGAAGGCCGAGCAGCAGGTGAGCAGCGAGATCTTCGATGCGCTGTATGCGCAGCTGCCCGCCCAGCTGCAAATCCAATCGCTGGACGTGGACTGCGACATCGTGAGCACCACTGCACTTCCGGAGACGATGAAGGCCAGCGACCTGACCGACGCCGACCGGGTCACCCTGCACATCGAGCTGGGGCCGCAGGAGAGCAAGGCAGGGTTTGCCGCACAGATGCGCGAGCTGTTTGACAGCTTTGACACCACGGCCTACCCCAACCTCTCGGCGGTGGTGTACGGGCAGTGCGGCGACGGGGAGTACAGCGCCCATCTCAGCGACCGGTTTGCCCTGCGCCTGGACATCGAGGGGCTGATGGCCCAGATCACCGGCGGCCCGGATGAGCAGAACGGACAGGAGGCGCAGCCCACCATCGGGGAATCCGGGGAGCTGGCCGACGAATAGGACCGATGGCGGCAAGGCGGCGATGCTCTTTAGAGCTTTGCCGCCTTATTTTTTTGCAAAAGGGGTTCTCTTTGTCCGACAGGTATGATATAATAGAGCGGTATGAAAACTGCCAAGGAGACTGATTTTTTATGGATTTTGTCATCGAGATTCTCAAGACGGTGATCTTGGGCGTGATCCAGGGCATCACCGAGTGGCTGCCGATCAGCAGCACCGGCCACATGATTCTGGCAGATGCCTTTTTGAACCTCAACCAGCCAAAAGAGTTTATGGATATGTTCTATGTGGTCATCCAGCTCGGCTCCATCCTGGCGGTGGTGGTGCTGTATTTCCACAAGCTCAACCCCTTCTCCCCTTCCAAGTCCCGTGCGGAGCGCCTCTCCACCTTCCAGCTCTGGTTTAAGGTAATCATTGCGGTGCTGCCCATCGGCATCATCGGACTGCTGGTGGACGACTGGGTCACCGAGCACTTTTACACCCCGATGGTCATTGCCGCCGCGCTGATCTTTTACGGCGTGCTGTTTATCCTGCTGGAGAAGCGCAACCGCCGCGTCAAGCCGCGCATCCGCTCCTTTGAGCAGCTGAGCTGGCGCACCGCCCTGTGCATCGGCTTTTTGCAGCTATTGGCCATCATCCCCGGAACCTCCCGCTCCGGCTCCACCATCCTGGGCGCGATGCTGCTGTCCTGTTCGCGCTTTGTCGCCGCCGAGTTTTCCTTCTTCATGGCCATCCCGGTCATGTTCGGCGCCAGCGCCTACAAAATCCTGAAGTTTATCCTCAAGGTGGGCCTTTCCTCGATCACCGGTGCACAGTGGGGAATCCTGCTGATCGGTTCGGCGGTGGCCTTCATCGTCTCGCTGTTTGCCATCAAGTTCCTGATGAACTTTATCCGCAAGCACGACTTCACCGCCTTTGGCTGGTACCGCATTGTGCTGGGTATCATCGTCATCCTCTATTTTGGAGCGCAGGCGGTGCTGGCATAACCCCTCTTTCGTTAAAAAAAGCTGGAAACGAGCAACTCGTTTCCAGCTTTTCTTTTTGTCGTTTATGCGCGCTGCTTTTTATTTTCTGCGCGCCACTCGAGGTATTCGTCGAAGGTGCAGCGGCGGTCGATGATGCCGTCGGGGGTGAGCTCGATGATGCGGTTTGCGACCGTCTGGACGAACTCATGGTCGTGGGAGGTGAAAAAGACGTTGGACTTAAAGTCGACCAAGCCGTTGTTGACCGCGGTGATCGACTCGAGGTCGAGGTGGTTGGTGGGCTGGTCGAGGATGAGGACGTTGGAGCCGTAGAGCATCATCCGTGAGAGCATGCAGCGCACCTTTTCGCCGCCCGAGAGCACCTGCACGGGCTTGTAGACATCGTCGCCCGAGAAGAGCATCCGGCCCAAAAAGCCGCGCAGATAGGTCTCGGTGATGTCCTTGGAGTACTGCGAGAGCCATTGCAGGATGGAGAGGTCGCAGCCGTTAAAGTAGGCGGAATTATCCTTTGGGAAATAGGAGCGGGAGGTGCTGACGCCCCACTTGATCGAACCGGAATCCGGCTCCAGCTCCTCGGCCAGGATTTGCAGCATGGTGGTCTGGGCGATCTCGTTGTCCCCGATGAAGGCGATCTTGTCCCCTTTGGAGACGGTGAACGAGACGTCGTGCAGCACCTGCACCCCATCGACGGTCTTGCTGACCCGGTCGACGGTGAGCACATCCTTGCCGATCTCGCGGTCCATGGTGAAGCCGACATACGGGTATTTGCGGGAGGAAGCCGGCAGCTCCTCCACCGTCAGCTTGTCGATCAGCTTGCGGCGGGAGGTGGCCTGTTTGGACTTAGACTTGTTGGCGGCAAAGCGGGAGATGAAGTTTTGCAGCTCCTTGATCTTCTCGTCGGCCTTGCGCTTCTGGTCGGCCATCATCCGCTGCATCAGGCGGCTGGACTCGTACCAGAAATCGTAGTTGCCGACATACATCTTGATTTTATTGTAGTCGATGTCGACGATGTGGGTGCAGACGTTGTTGAGGAAGTGGCGGTCGTGCGAGACGATGATGACGGTGCCCTGGTAGTCCATCAAAAAGTCCTCCAGCCACGAGATGGAGGCCAGGTCCAGGTGGTTGGTCGGCTCGTCGAGCAGGATGATCTCCGGCTGGCCGAACAGCGCCTGTGCCAGCAGGATCTTGACCTTGTCCTTGTCGGGCAGGGCGCTCATCTGCTCATACAGCAGGTTCTGGTCGAGCCCGAGGCCCTTGAGCAGCTTGCCGATCTCGGTTTCGACCTCCCAGCCGCCCAGTTCGGCAAATTCTGCCTCCAGCGCGGCGGCAAGTTCTCCGTCCTCTTCGGTGAAATCTTCCTTATTATAGAGGGCATCCTTCTGCTGCATGATCTCATAGAGTCTGGGGTTGCCCTGGATGATGGTGTCCAGCACCGAAAAGCTGTCGTATGCAAAGTGGTCCTGCTTGAGCACCGACATCCGCTCGCCGTCGGGGATCTCCACTGTGCCGGTGGAGGGCTCCAACTCCCCAGAGAGGATGCGCAGGAAGGTGGATTTTCCGGCGCCATTTGCGCCGATGACGCCGTAACATTCGCCGGCGTTAAACACAAGGTTGACGTCAGAGAACAACTTCTGGCCACTGAAGTCGAGGCTGACGTTATTGACAGTAATCATCTATCCATTCTCCGTTTCTGTTTTGAATCGGTATGAGTATACCATAGCCTTTCCCATCCGTCAAGGCAAAGCGCGCCATCTCGGCACATTTGCCCCTTTTGTGCCCTTTTAGGCAGAAAATTTCCCCGCCCACAAGGCAGTTGCAGGCGGGGAAATCCTATCAAGGTAGTATCAAAATGGGTCTTATGTTTTCTTTAAAAACAGCTGTGGATGTCGGTGTACTCCATCTTAAAGCTTTCCGCCACATTCTTGCAGGTCAGCTTGCCGTCATAGGTGTTGATGGCCGAATAGATGCACGGGTTGCGGCGGCAGGCCTCCTCCAGGCCGTTTGCGGCGATTTGCAGACCAAAGCCCAAAGTGGCGTTGGTGAGCGCGATGGTGGAAGTGCGCGGAACGGCGCCCGGCATATTGCCGACGCAGTAGTGTACGACGTCGTGGACCTTATAGATCGGGTCGTCGTGGTAGGTCATGTGGGTAGTCTCACAGCAGCCGCCCTGGTCGACCGCCACATCGACGATGACCGAGCCGGGGCGCATCTCTTTGACGTAGGCCTCTTTGATGAGTTTGGGGGCCTTTCTGCCGGGGATCAGCACCGAGCCGACCACCAGATCTGCGCTCTTGAGGGCATTTTCGATGTTGACGTCGTTGGAGTAGAGCGTCTGAATGCGTGCGCCGAAGATGTCGTCGAGGTATTCCAGGCGGTGGATGTTGATGTCCAGCACGGTGACGTCAGCGCCCATGCCGACGGCGATCTTGCAGGCGTTGGTGCCCACGCTGCCGCCGCCGACGATGACGACATGCGCCTTTGGTGTGCCGGGCACGCCGGAGAGCAGCACGCCCGAACCGCCGTACAGTTTTTCGAGGTATTTTGCGCCTTCCTGCACGCTCAGGCGGCCCGCGATCTGGCTCATCGGGGCAAGCAGCGGCAGATAGCCGTTCTGATCGAGCGTCTCATAGGCAACGCCCTTGACGCCGGAGGAGAGCATGGCGTCGGTGAGCGGGCGGTCTGCTGCCAGATGCAGGTAGGTGTAGATGATCTGACCGGGGCGGAAGTATTGGTACTCCTCTGCGAGCGGCTCTTTGACCTTGACGATCATCTCCGAGGCCTCCCACACTTCGCGCGCAGTCTCGAGGATGGTGGCGCCCGCCTTGCTGTAATCCTCGGTCATAAAGCCCGAGCCGACGCCCGCATTGCGCTCGATAAAGACCTGGTGGCCCGCATTGACATAGCTCTTGACGTTGTCCGGGGTCAGCCCCACGCGGTACTCAAACTTCTTGATCTCCTTTACGCTTCCGATCTTCATAAATCTTACCTCGCTTTCTGTTATCGCTTTTGAGAAAAGCGGTCTTTTTCCCTTCTCTATTATGCAATATTTCTATAAATTTTTCAATAGTTGATAATATTTTATCGAAGATTTTTTATCGGTGCTGCTGCCGATATTGTTCCGCCACTTTTTCTCCCCATTTCTTTTGCCGGCTTTGTTGTATCTTTTGACAAAATATTGTAGAATAAGGGTAGTTTACAAACCATGAAAGGTGGGAACAGGATGGACATCACAGGGATGATCGAATACCTGCGCGGGCGCTCCTCCAAGGGGTACGAGCTGTTTGGCGCGCAATTTGTCCAGCAGGACATGGGGCAGCAGCTGCGCTTTACCGTCTATGCGCCCAACGCCAAGGAAGTGGCGCTGATCGGCGACTTTAACGGCTGGCAGCCCTGGCCGATGCAGCGGCTGGACTGCGGGATCTGGTGGCTGGCTTCGCCCGACCCGAAGGAGGGCGACCGCTACAAATACCGCATCACCACCGCCAAGGGAGAGACCTTTGACCGGGCGGACCCCTTCGCCTTCTCTGCGCAGCTGCGCCCCGACACCGCCTCGGTGATCTGCCGGTTACCGGGCTACCGCTGGCAAGACGGGGAATTCTTAGCCGGGCGGCAGAAAAACTTTAACCGGCCGCTGAACATCTACGAGCTGCACGCCGGCTCCTGGAAGATGCAGGAGGGCGACGGGGCGCAGCGGTTTTACTCCTACGAGCAGCTGGCCGAAGAGCTCATCCCCTACGTCAAGGCGATGGGCTACACCCACATCGAGCTGCTGCCGCTGACCGAGTACCCGCTGGACGCCTCCTGGGGCTATCAGGTCTCCGGCTACTTCTCCCCCACCAGCCGCTACGGCAGCCCGCACCAGCTCATGGCGCTCATCGACCGCTGCCATCAGGCCGGCATCGGGGTGATCCTCGACTTTGTCCCCGCGCACTTTATCCCCGACTTTTACGCGCTGGCCCAGTTTGACGGCAGCTGCCTGTACGAGCCGGACGATCCGAACGCGCGCCACAGCCCCTGGGGGACGCTGCTGTTCGACTTCACCAAGCCCCATGTGCTCAGCTTTCTGCGCTCGGCGCTGGACTTTTGGATCAGCGTCTACCACTTCGACGGCATCCGCTACGACGCCGTCTCCAACCTGATCTACCGCAACGGCCACAAGGACGAGGGCCTCAACGAGCCCGGGCTGTGGTTTTTGCGCAGCACAAACTTTGTCCTCCAGCAGGATCACCCCGAAATCATGCTGATCGCCGAGGACTCGAGCGACCTGTGCAAGGTGACGGCGCCGGTGGTCTACGGCGGGCTGGGATTCGACTACAAGTGGAATCTGGGGTGGATGCACGACACCTTAGAATATCTATCCACCCCCTTTAGAGAGCGCGCGGCGAAGAAAAACCGCTTTCTCTTCTCGATGAGCTACTTTTACGGGGAAAACTACCTGCTGCCCCTCTCCCACGACGAGGTGGTGCACGGCAAAAAGACAATCCTCGAGAAGCTGTGGGGCAGCCAGCAGGAAAAGTTTGCCCAGCTATACTGCCTATACGCCTATCTATTCTTTCATCCGGGCAAAAAGCTCTCCTTTATGGGCAACGAGCTGGCCTGTTTTCGCGAGTGGAGCGAGGAGCGCCAGCTGGACTGGAACCTGCTGGACTACCCTGCCCACCGCGCCTTCCACCACTTTCTGCGCCACCTGCACATCCTCTACCGCGCCTACCCGGCGCTGTGGGAGAAGGACTTTGACAGCCGCTACTTCCGGTGGCTGGACATGGGCCAAGTGCGCCCCGAGACCTTTGCCATCGAGCGGCGCAGCGGTGACGGGCAAAGCCTGATCCTGCTTTTAAACCTGTCCGACCGCGACTGCCCACACTATCCGCTGCCAAAGGGCGATGGAGCGCTGGTGCAGCTGCTCAACAGCCACGACTACCTGCAAGGGGGCTGGGCAGAGCCTGCGGCCGTCCAGCCGCTATGTTGCGACAGCCTTCCCCTTTCTGCGTGCAGCTGTGTGATTCTGCTGCGGGAAAATTCATAATTGCCCTGTTTTTTTGAGGGGCAAAATTTGTTACAATATTCTTATCATGATTTTGTATGGGGGAATCAAAATGAGACAAAATCGAAAGAAGCGGCAGTTGCGTGCCTTGATCTGCCTGCTTGCCTGCGCCTTTGCTTTGAGCTGTGCAAGCTGCGGCGATACACAAAGCGCGCAGGGCGCCGAACAGCAGGCAAGCTCTGAGCAGACCGAAGAAGCCGGCGAGAGCGAAGAAGCCGGCGAGAGCATTTCTGCCGGAGCCGAGGACGCCGAGGAAACTGCCAGCGCGGCCTATTCGCGGCAGCCGCAGCAGATTGCCGAGGACTTTGTACAGACCTGGAACAGCAAGTGGATTGAGATCGAGGAAAACGGCGTGACCAGCACGATGACCGGCTGTGCGTTTTTGGCGGACCTGGACGGGGACGGACTGGGAGAGCTGATCTTTCTGTACGACAACGACATCCACTATGACGCGGTGGTCTACCGCATCAGCGGCCAGAGCGCCGAGGAACTGGGCAGCTTTACCCTCTCCAACACCTCCCCGGAACTGCACTTCACCGTCTTTTCCGGCGGCCAGGGACAGCACGGCGACATCCTGCGCCACATTGCCGTCCGGGAGCTGACCGCCCAGAACGGCAGCGAGACCGAGGAGAGCTACATCACCGTGGAACAGGACAAGGTGTTGCAGGAGATTTTGTTCTCCACCACCTATGACGGTGTGGACACCTACTACGACAGCATCATGGCCGGCGCCAACGAAATCTCGCTGGATGAGTTTGACGCCATGCGTCAGGACCTGTTGCAGGGGGCGCAGGAGAGCGGCTCGATCACCTTCACCGCCGCCGACTTTATCGACTTTTCGGACACCGATGCACTGACAAGCTACATCGAGGGAGTTTTGACTAAATAACAAAAAAAGGGGCCGGGGGCGCGCAGCTTTGCGCGTCCCCGGCCTTTGCTTGGCGCCGAAAAGGCAAGAAAAACCCCCAGTTCAACTGGGGGTCAATAAAAAA
>JAHZAY010000010.1 GCA_019423685.1 Clostridiales bacterium
AGTTTACCAAAGAACAGCTGGAAGAAGTTCTTCAGCTGGCGCTGGAAATGCGCCGCCGTGTAAAAGAGCAGCTGAAAAAGCTGGGCGGCATGGAGTTCTATGATGTGAACTTCTCTTACATTGATATGGATGATATGTCCGAACACTATGTGTCCGTGCCGGAACAAGGTGGAGGAAAGTTGATTCCAGAAGGAATGTGCAATCCGGGTCAAGTCTATACGGCATCCCAAGGCAAGAGCGGTATGATTGGTGTGTTCCGACTGGAGTCTCAGATGCTTCCTGGAAATGGGAAATTTGAAAAAACCGGTATTGGAACTGATCGTGATGCGAAAGAGTCTACCAACACAGCATTTAATTTTCTGAAGGCAAATGCTAACCGGATCAGCGGCAGCATCAGCACCACGATGAAGGACTATATCATCAATTACCAGGATTTACAGGGCATTGGCATGACTGGGAAACTGGCATTACCTACACTGATTGCTTTATGTTCTGTTGCGTTGGGAAAACCGGTACAGAGTTCTTTGGTTGTATTGGGAGAAATCAGTATCAGTGGCACGATGATAAAGGTGGATGAGCTTGCAAGTACATTGCAGGTATGTTTGGACAGTGGAGCAAAACGAGTGCTGATACCGAGTACATCTTTCGTGGATTTTGCGACGGTTCCGCCGGACTTAATGAGTGCGTTCCAGCTGATTCCTTATCAGAGTGCGGAGGATGCTGTGTTTAAGGCTCTGGGGGTAGAATAAACTCTAATCCATACAACCTGCGTCACGAGCAGATCAGGTTTGGTTTGTGCTTGTGTATCAATGTAGAGATATTATTGTAATAAATGCCTGAGTACATTTTGAGTACACTATTTGCGAGACACAGAAACACACCGGCGAATATGGAGAAAAATATGCCAAATTATAGCGTTAACGCTACATAAAATATCTATATTTCAAAAACCTACCTTGAGTACGATTGAACATCTGCAAGAGGAAAAAGATAAAGTTAGTGAAGCGGAAAAGCAAAAAATCGACTTTCTGCGTTCGGCATCCCATGAACTGAAAACCCCAGTTACAGCATTAAATGCCATGCTGGAAAATATGATCTTAAAGGTCGGTAAATACGGTGATTATGAAGAATATCTTCCGTTATGTAAAGAACGTACAGAACAACTCAGCAACATGATTTCAGAGGTATTGGATGCATCCAAACTTGGGGCAACTGTGGCGGAAATGCCACAAGTATTAGCCGTGGATTGCTATTTATCAGAGTTGTGTAAACAATATCGCTTGATTGCTCAGGCAAATGGTATTTCCTTTCAAGAAGATTTCCCGGCAACTTTTACATTCTCCTTGCCCCCGAAAACATTTGCAAGAGCATTTTCCAATATTCTTTCCAATGCTGTTGCTTACACTTTGCCCGGACATTCTATTTTTGTTTACACTGATGGTCGTAGGCTGATAGTCGAAAATGAATGTGAGCCAATTCCGGCAGAGCATCTAAAACATATATTTGAACCATTCTATCGCCCCGACTATGCCCGCAACCAGAATGATGGCGGTAATGGTCTTGGGCTATACATAGTGGCCTCCATTTTAGATTCTCTGAAACTTACTTACTCATTAGAACCCATGCAAAAACCATTGGGAATGCGGTTTACCATTACTTTTTGATGATCCTGATGTCATCCCTTTGCTATGAGAAAATAAAACATACTTCCATATTGGTTTCATATATGCTCCACATACAGATGGTAGATTATCATTGCACAGAGGAATATGTGTAATTACCAATATGGAGGTCATGTTATGAAAACATTGCTGAAAAAAAGTATGTTTATAGCCGTATCACTTGCCTTGTTTACCTGTACCTGCCTGATGTTATCCGCGTGTACTGCAAACGCCACTTCCGCACCAGAAATACCGCGTACTTCAGGAGAGGATCAACCTGCTCCTATGAACATCAGCACCCAAGTTTCATCTGATGTGATAGCAGATGAAAACTGCTTGCCAGGTGGCCCATCTGATACTCAACTGGAGTATTGGGGGATTGATGAATTTGAAAATTGGATGGAGCAACGGCGAGACAAAATTCAAAAGCTGGCGGACAATAAAGATAAATCCTTCTATTACAAAGATGACAACGGCAGCTATGTGTGTCGCGAATGGACACAGGAAGATGTAGATAGTCTGTATGAAAGCTGGAAGGATCAGCTTTCACTTATGAAAGAAGGGTATCACTTTACTAAATCTATGGAATTGTCCAACGGTGGTGTCATTTCTGGTGCATTTGATCCTGCAACATGGAACGCTGAACCAGCGTCTGCTCTCGGATCGACGGTCATTACTTTACCTGACGGCTCGACAGTTGATTTGGGCCATTTTGATACCGCGGACGCTGCTATCAAAGCTGTGCAGGAATACTTGGAGCAGCAAGTCTCATCGGGAAATATATCACAGGAAGAAGCGGACAATTTGCTCAACAATGGTTCCGTTGAATAATAAGTTTCTCACTTTGGCCGGTTCTCTCAACGAGAACCGGCCATTTCATATACACTCCATATTGGCTTTATCTTGCTTACACTTTGGGGCGGTAGGTTTGATTTGAGATCAAATCTGCCGCCATATTAACAAACGGCATGGCGGTATGCTGGAGGTTTTACCATGCTGTTTGTTGTATACAATAATCCTCCCGGTATTTACTGGTTAAAAAAAGACTTTGTATATCACTCTTATATTTTACCCATAAATATGAACTAATAAATCATATAAATATTTTTTACTGTTCCTTAACGCCTGTCCGCATCTTGCGGACGGGCGTTTTTTGCCGTTTTTTCTATTTTTTCGTCGGCTGCCGTTCTCCGCCCTTTCGCTTCGATCCGGCCATCAACCGCACGAAGCGAAAGGAGCAATCATGGAGAACAAATTTTTTTCTGACAAGTACGGCTTAGGGCTGCCAAAAGCCCTCTTTGGCGAACGAGTAGTAGGCGAAAGGGGACAAAAAGACCTGCCTCCCGGCACGAAGGGAGGTGAGAACATGACACCTGATCGCCATGAAGAACATAAGCAGCATACCTTTGACAGCTTTTGCAAACGGGCAATCAAGTATGAAGCCCTTAACGCATATCGTCAGATTCGTTATCGGCGGACCTGTGAAATTAGCCTGAGCGAACTGCCAGAGGAAATCATGGAGCAGCTTGCGGTTTATGACCGCTATCCCTGGGAGTACCATTCTTTCACGGCTCACGGAACTGTGATTCTGATTGAAAATGATCTCCTGGCCGATGCGCTCAATCAGTTATCCCAAGAGAACCGAGAAATCCTCCTGATGTACTGGTTCTTTGAAATGACGGATCGAGAAATTGCTGATTATCTGCATTTGGCGCGTAAAACGGTCAACAATCGTAGACTGAAATCCTATCGGCTGCTGAAAGAGCTGATGGGAGGTGACACGGATGGCTAATACCACAAGAGCCGAAAATGTTCTTGTCCCATATCCGATTATTTCTGCCGCTGTTCGGGGTGAACCCGATGCAGTCAACAAAGTGATTCAGCATTATTCCAGATACATAACGGCATGTTCCATGAGAGCCAGCTATGATGCGTTTGGTAATCCTCATTTTCGTGTGGATGAAGAACTTCGACGGAGACTGGAAACGAAGCTGATTATCTCGATCCTGGATTTTGACCTGAACTGATTCAGAGTCGGGCGCTGCGTGTTTCCCCCTTTCCATGTGGTGTCCTGTATCGCTCCTTGACAAAGAAAGCCTTCGGGCAGCATAAGGCAGACGGATACGATCTGTCTGTGTGGAGCCGGTCGGCCGGTGCGCCACGACCCTGTTGCAAGTCCGCAGGACGGGACCCCTACCAAACAGGTGAGCGACAAAACCAGGCCGCAAAACAGGTGTGGCAGCCTGTGGGCGAGGATGCACAGACAGGATAATGAGACTCCCGCGTTGAACGCCCTCAAAGCATTGCGCGGCGCACCCATCAGCATGGGCCGGGGTGAGATTCCCGTGGAGCTGCGGCCAGCAGCCGTCCGTTTTTTGCCTCTTTTATTTTCAGATAAATCTTCTGCTTTTCTGTTTACGGATAATTCGTAAACTTTCCATTAGCAGCAGACAAACCCGAAACGGCGCGGTACAATGAGGGTGGAAGTTATGAATGAACACCTCATTGCGTGCCGTTTCCGACTGGAAAGGAGGCTGCTGTGTCAGAGATTCAGAACGGTACGGAGAAAAGACCTTTGGAGTGCCGCACCTATACGGTCAGTGAGATTGCCCGGATATTAGGTGTCAGCCGGACACAGGCATACCGTCTTGTGCAGGAGGGCCTTTTCAAAAGCGTACGAATTGGTAACGCCATACGAATTCCCAAGCGGCCGTTTGACAAGTGGCTGGAGCCGCTTGATCTGTGACATCAGAAAGGAAGGTTCGTTATGGCATCCATCATCAAAAGAAAGAAAAACTATTCTATTGTTTATACCTATGTGGACGAGAACGGCGAGACTAAGCAGAAGTGGGAAACCCGCACTTCCTATCAAGAGGCATTGAAGCGCAAGGCGGAGATTGAGAGCCAGAAAAGCTCCAACTCCTTCCTGCCGCCCACCGATCAGACCATTGCGGAGTTCCTTTTGGACTTTGTTTCGCTCTATGGTGAAAAGCGGTGGGGCGTATCCATGTACGACAGCCAAAACTCGCTGATTTCCAACTACATCAACCCCATTATTGGAGATTTGAAGGTCCAGGAGGTCACGCCGCGAGTAGTGGACAAGTACATCCAGACTTTGCAGAAAACCCGCGCTGTTTCCACGAAGATGCATAAAGCAAAAACGCAATATGTAACGAACCAAACGATTGAGAAAATCATCAAACTTCTGCGTTGTGCTTTTAAGCAAGCTGTCCGTTGGGAACTGATTGCCAAAAATCCTTTTGACAATGTTATCCTGCCGAAGAGCGAATATAAAAAGCGGGACATTTGGGATGCGGGAATGATCCGTACCGCCTTGGATCAGTGTACGGACAGCAAACTCTATGTGGCTATGAACCTCTCTTTTGCCTGTTCATTGCGTATGGGGGAAATTCTGGGGCTGACCTGGAGCAACGTCCACATCTCTGATGAAGAAATTGCTGCTGACAACGCCTATGTTTACATCGACAAAGAACTGACGCGGGCCTCTAAGCGGGCCATCGAGATGTTGGGGCAAAAGGACATCTACCATGTATTCACGCCCTTATTTCCCAACACCAGCACCAGAGTCATCTTGAAAAAGCCAAAGACCGATTCCAGTATCCGCAAGGTGTGGCTGCCCAAGACGCTGGCCTACATCCTGCGGGAATGGAAGAAAGCCCAGGATGAGCTGCGGGGCTTTCTCGGTGACGAGTATCAGGATTATGACCTGGTAGTGGCGCTGCCCAACGGCCGACCCTGCGAGGATCGCATCATCCTGAAGGAGTTTGAGAAGCTGCGGGAGAAGGCAGGGTTGCCCAGGGTGGTCTTTCATTCCCTCCGTCATTCCAGCACTACCTACAAGCTGAAACTCAACCACGGCGACCTGAAGGCCACCCAAGGCGACACGGGCCATGCGGAGATTGACATGATTACCAGTGTGTATGCCCATATCCTGGACGAGGACCGCAAGATCAACGCCCAGAAGTTTGAGAGCGCCTTCTATGCCAATCCTGACCTGCGTTCGGTTCGGCCCCCGGAGGAACCGAAGGAACTGGCGCCCGCCACATTGGATTTGGAGGCCCTGGTAGAACAGCTTCGCAAGTCGCCGGAACTGGCCAACACACTGGCTGCATTGCTGGCGTCGGCCCCATCCGAAAAATAGGGCGGAAAAATCGTATTAGCAAATCGGCGTTTTTTATTAGCAAGGTCGGAAAAATAGTTCGAAGCCAATTAGCAGGCATACAGCGGAAAATGTATAAAATCGTTCCGGTAGAACGGCAAGGCTGTTCAAAAGAAATGATAACAAAAGACCGCTGTAAACCTTCAAAAAACGGCTTACAGCGGTCATTTTTGGCACCCCCGGCGAGAATCGAACTCACAACTAACCCTTAGGAGGGGTTTGTTATATCCATTTAACTACGGGGGCATATACAAAAAGATTCAATTAAGACTTCGGGATTTAAGAGCTTTTGCTTTTAGGAGAGAACTGCTTCTCTCTTTCCCCGAAGAACATCGCTGCTAATGCCAGAGGGTAATTGCAAAAAGAGACTGTAAAATTGCTATCTGGCAGAAAGGGCGTATACAAGTTAGTTTACTCTCCCCAAAAAGATTTGTCAATATGCAGGAAGCCGAAAAAAGATGAATGGCCCCCCTTTTCTATTGCGCCAAAAAGTGTTATAGTAGTTGACATGTAGAATGTCTAAAGAATAGATAGGAGCCGTTAGATGAAGTATGAGAAATCTTGCGGAGTAATTGTGTACCGCAAACACGAGCAGCAGGTGGATCTGCTGCTCATTAAAAACCGCTATGGCGGGCATTGGTCCTTTCCAAAAGGACATGTGGAGGGGGCAGAGACCGAAGAGCAGACTGCGCTGCGCGAGGTGAAGGAGGAAACCGGCCTGGAGGTAGATTTGCAGGCCGGCTTTCGGCAGACGGTGGAATATTTTCCAAAGCCCAATGTCCGCAAACAGGTCGTTTACTTTTTGGGAGAGGCTAAAAGCAGCCGGGTCAAAATGCAGAAGGAAGAAATCAGCCGTGCACTTTGGGCGGATATCCGCCGGGCCTTCAATATCGTGACCTTTGAGAATGACAAACACCTGATCTGGATGGCGCAGCAGCGTTTAAAGACCGGTTCGTCCAGATAAATGCAAGAGAGAGAACGTATTGTGTACGAAAATGTGTATAGAGGATAAGGAGGATTTTTGATGCACACCATGTACAAGCGCAAGAGGACGGCGGTGAATCCGACGCGCATGATTACTGCCAGCTTTTTAGCGGTGATTGTGACCGGCACGCTGCTGTTGTGGCTGCCCATCTCCTCCAAGGCGCGTCAGTTTACCCCCCTGCTGGATTGCCTGTTCACAGCCACCAGCTCCACCTGTGTGACCGGGTTGGTGCTTTACGATACCTATGCGCACTGGAGCCTGTTCGGCCAGGGTGTCATTTTGATGCTCATCCAGGTGGGCGGTTTGGGATTGGTGACCTTCACCTCCTTTTTCAGCCTGGTTACAGGAAAGAAGCTGGGACTGCGCGGCATGAAGCTTGCCTCCGAGTCGGTCAATTCCAACAGTCTCAGTGAGGTGCCGCACCTTCTGCGCATGATCATCACCTTCACGCTGACGGTTGAGGCGATCGGCGCGGTGCTGCTGGGCATCTATTTTGTTCCGAAATACGGACTGATGGGCCTGTTTATCTCGGTGTTCCTGGCAGTATCGGCTTTTTGCAATGCCGGTTTTGACAACCTCGGTTTTTTGGGAGAATACTCCTCATTGACCACCTTTAACGACAATTACCTGGTTCTCTTTACCATCATGGCGCTGGTGGTGGTCGGCGGCTTGGGCTTTGTTGTCTGGAACGACCTGATGGCCTACCGCAAGACCCGTGTATTGTTGCTGCACACCAAGATCGTCTTGATGGTCACCATCTTTTTGATTTTGTTCGGAGCGGTATGCTTCATGGGGCTTGAGTGGGACAACGAAAAAACTTTGCAGGGGTTGGACCTCAAAGGCAAGATCGGAGCTGCCTTTATGCAGTCGATTACCATGCGAACAGCGGGTTTTAACTCGATCGACCTGTACTCGATGACCGATGCCTCCAAGGTCTTTTCGATTGTGCTGATGTTCATCGGTGCGGCGCCGGGCTCTACCGGAGGCGGTATCAAGGTTACCACCACAGCAGTCATCATTATGACAGCCGTCTCGATTATTCGTGGGCGGGAAGAGCCGTATATGCTCAAGCGCCGCATTGCAGCAAGCGTCGTCTACCGCTCGTTGGCCATCTTGTTCCTGGGCGTTGTAGTGGTCGGTGCCACCACCATCATCTTGATGGCGACCAGCCCGCTCCAGCAAAATGCCCTGACCGGGTTGGATGCCACCTTTGAGGCGGTTTCCGGCTTTGCGACCGTCGGTGTCTCCAGCGGTGTAACGGCGGTGACCACCCCCATCTCCCAGATTGCGCTGATCCTTTCAATGTTTATCGGCAGGGTAGGGCCGGTATCCTTTGGCCTCTCCCTTGCAGCCAAGAGCACCAGCCGCAAGGTGATCCTGCCGGAGGGCAGAATTATTGTCGGATAAAAAAGCGGTCCTTCCTCCAAAGTGGGGAAGGACCTTTTTTTGCGAAAAATTTGATTCTAAAATTTGACCCAATATTATATTGACAACATATATTATATAAACTATAATATAGTTAAAATACAAAGATAGGAGGGAATCGAATGGCGGTTCAACTCGGATCGCTTCTGCTGGACGCCTGCGTGCTGGCGGTCGTCATGAAGGAGGACACCTACGGCTACAAGCTGACCCAGGAGGTCAAGCAGATTCTGGATGTGTCGGAGTCCACCCTCTATCCGGTGCTGCGCAGGCTACAGAAGGAAGGGTGCTTGGAGACATACGACCGGGCCTATCAGGGGCGCAACCGACGGTACTATACCGTCACTGCCCGAGGCAGAGAACAATTTCGGCAGTTTTATGAGCAGTGGAAGCTGCTGCGGGGAAAGATTGACCAAGTGATGGATGGAGGGGTAGCAAAATGACCAGAGAGGCCTATATTGAGGAGCTTCGTGCGAGGATTGCGCATCTGCCGCGCGAAGAGCGGGAGGCAGCGCTGCGGTACTACATCGAGTATCTGGAGGACGCAACCGACAAGACGATGGAACAGATTATAGAGGAGCTCGGTACGCCGCAGCAGGTTGCAGAGAGGATTATTGCCGAGTGCGCCCAAAGTGAGCAGCGCTCCAACTCCTCCCAAAATGTGGGGTGCATTGCAGGGGCCATCGCTGTGCTGACCAGTCCCATCTGGCTGCCCGTTTTGTTTGCTATATTGTTGGTGGGAGCAGTGCTGCTGTTTGTAGCGGTACTGGTGGTGTTCATCTTGGGCGTGGTGGCATTGGCGCTGTTGGCCGCAGGATTTTGGGCGCTGACGGTGTATCCGCCAACTGGGCTTGCCGTTTTGGGCGGCTCGCTGATCTGCTTGGGACTCACCGTACTGTTTGCGCTGCTGTGTATGGTGGGATTTTCGACCATGAAATCGCTGGTGGCAGGGTATCGCAGCCGCCGGCAGCAATAGAGGAGGGGTGTTCAGATGAAGCGTTCATGGAAATGGATGGCGGCGGTAGGATGCTGTGCACTGGGGGCAGGGATACTGCTGTGTGCAGTCGGCTCTATGCTCGGTGCAAAAACCATCACGATTCGCGACGGCGAGGTTGTGCTGGGAGATCAACCGTCCGGCTTTACGATGAGCGTTGGAATCGGTGGGGAGGATGAAGATTCATTAAAGCTGGAAGGGGATGCGGGTTTGCCGCAGGACCTTTCTGTCGACAGCTTGGAACTTTCTCCAACGGTCGGCACCTTGACGGTGAAGGCGGGGGAGGAATGGAAGCTGACCTACAACCTGCGCAACCCCGAATACCTCACCTGGAAGCAGAACGGCAGCACACTGGAGGTTCGATATGAACAGCCGGGATGGATGGGTCAAAAAATACAGGGCGGTCAGATTGAACTGACCGTTCCGCAGGAGCTGCTGCTGCAAAACCTGAAGGTAGATGTCGGGGTTGGAGACACCACCATCCGATCGCTCCACGTGCAGCAGGCCGACCTTGTGGGTGGAGTGGGAGATCTGACGGCAGAGGAGTTGACGGTAGACGGCAACTTTTCGGTAGAGAGCGGCGTTGGCAACACCGAATTGGAGGGTGTCTTTAACGGCGAGGTTGAGATTCACACCGGCGTCGGCGACGTCGAAATTGCAGGAAACTTTTCACGCGGACTGTCGCTGGAAGCAGGCGTTGGCAACACCGAGGTGGAGGTCCGTGGCGCCAAGCAGGATGACTTTGATTATGACATTGATGCAGGCATGGGCGATGTCAGCGTGGAGGGCATCTCGATGGGAAATTGGACCGGCGGCGAGTATGTGACAGACAACCAAAAGGGCCGGCAGATCACGATTGACGGCGGCATCGGCACAGTGGAAGTTTCCTTTACCGATTAGAGCGTTTTAAAAGAAAAAAGGACCGATTGTCCGTCTTTGTTTTCGGCGGCAAATCGGTCTTTTCTTTTGGGGGTTTTGCGAGCTATTCTGTTGCTTCTTGCGGATTCCATCTCACAGCGATGATTTTGGTTGGGGTAGGAGAGGAGATTTCGAGGGTGCCGCTTTCCTGTTCGATGACGGCAAGTCCCCAGCTGGGCAGCGCAACAGCAGCACCGGATGGGGTGGAGAGGGTGACCCCCTCTTGTGGGGCAAAGAGCAGGAGATGTTCTGTCGCTTTGAGCAAGAGGGAGGCGGCCCGGGTTGGTGCAGGGGAGAGCACCGCAACCGATGCGCGGACGCCCAGCCTGGTCATTACGTTAAAGTCGGTTGCGCGGCCCACACTTTCGGTGTTCCATCCGCCATCAAAGTGATCCTGTTGGTAGGGTTGCAGCAGCCGCTCTCCGTGGCCCTGATAGAACAGGTGCAGTTGGCCGCGCAGGGGGAGGATGATCCGATCCACTCCCGGCAGGCAGGTGAAGGTCGAGCGTTCCAGTTCAACGGTTGCGCTGCTGACCCGAATGAGAAAGTCCCGCCGGGTATAGCTGGATGCAGGCGGGTAGAGATACAGCTGGGTGGTGCTTCCCCCCGACCAGTTGGAGACAAGGTAGTCTTCTTTTGTCTTGATTGCGACGCTCATGGCGCCACCTCCTTTTTTGGTGTGTTGTGTCAGCGCACCTCGACGCCCAGAAAGGCCACCAGGTCGATAGCCTGTGCAGCAGTGACGATGGCGCCCTTTAAATCTCCAGCAGCTAAGCGCATGCCGGCAATCTCACAGCTGCGCAGATCCACCCCCGCAAGAGGGGTGTGCAGCAGCTGGACACGCCGCAGGTCACAGTCGCTCACAAGCAGTCCGTGCAGCTTGAGCTCGCTGCAATCCGCCTCCTGAAGGGAACAGCCATTGCACTCCACAGCCTTCAGTTTGGAACCGGCAAGGCTTGCGTAGCGCAGATTACACCCCAGCATGGCGGTGTTTTGCAGCAGGGACTGGGAGAGGTTGGTGCCCATCAGCTTACAGCTGTGCAGCTGTACCCGTTGGGTGGCCAAATCCCGCAGATTGCAGCCGGACAGGTTGCAGTTTTCCAGCAGGCAGTCGGTGAAGGAAAAGTTGTCCATTTGGCAGTCGATGAATTGGCAGCCGCGAAAGACGCAGCCGGAAAATTCCATCCGGGAACCGCTGTATCCCTCCAGCGTCTGGTTTTGGTACAGGGTGCCCTTGATCTCCTCCTCATCGGCTTGCTGGGCGAGGATCAGGTCATAGAGCAGTTGTCCGGTCCGCTGAGGGGCGGGAATATCTGGTTTTTGCAGCTGCATAGCGGGGCCTCCTTTTTCGGTTTGCCCTTTGTAGACCGCAAAGTGCGGCGCGGCAAGGGAAGAAAGACGCGCGGGATTTTTTCCCCGCGCGTCTTGTGCAACTATTTTACAACGATCAGATCTTTTGGATAGCTGTTGAGCACTTCGCATCCGTCTTCGGTGACCAAAACCAGGTCCTCGACGCGCACACCAAATTTGCCCGGCAGGTAGATTCCCGGTTCGATGGAAAAGACCATGCCCGGTTTTGCGATGACCTCGCACTCGGAGGAAACCGGAGGCAGCTCATGTTCCTTCATGCCGATGCTGTGACCGGTGCGGTGGGTGAAGTATTCGCCGTAGCCGGCATCTTCGATGACCTTGCGGGCAGCGAGGTCGAACTCTTTAAAGGCTACTCCCGGTTTGACGGCGGCAATGGCGGCCTCATTTGCGCGGCGGACCGTCTCATAGACCTTGCGCTGTTCTTCGCTTACGGTCTTGTAAAAGACGGTGCGGGTCATATCGCACCAGTAATGGTTGAACGGAGCACCGATATCCATGACGATGCTGTCGCCTTCTTTGAGGACGGTGTTGTCGGTGCCGTGATGTGGATCGGCGCCGTTTGCACCCATACCGACAATCGAGAAGCCGAGGTGGTCGCAGCCCTTTTCCTGGAAGAAGTGTTCAACCTTGGAGGCAAGCTCCTTTTCGGTCATGCCCTCATGGATGGAATGAACAGCCATCTCCATGCAGGCGTCGTCGATGCGGGAGGCGGCGCGCATCAGCTGACGCTCCTCCTCATCCTTGTACATGGTGGCCTGCGAAACCGGTTCGGAGCCCATCACCGGCTTGACATCCGGGCGGTGATTCATCAGTCCGATCAGGAAGCGGCTGGGCCAGGTCTCATCGATGCCCAATTCTCCCGGCTGTACGGCTGCGGAGAGCTGTGCGACCGGATCGTCGCTGTCGGTGTGTTCCACCATCTCAAGTCCCGGCTGCGGCGCAACGGCAAACAGCTTGTTGCCAAAGAAGGTGATCTTGCCGTCATCGCAGATGTACAGCGCCATCATGCGCTCCATCGGGGAAACCCAAATTCCAGTGAGGTAGTAGACTGGCTCGGTTTCGGTGACGAGGATCTGTTTTAATCCCGCCTGTTTCATGTTGTCAAGAACCTTTTGCAATCTTTGTTGGTTCATGGTAAATTCCTTCCTTTCAAAAGGGGCGGAAGCGGCCGACCCTTTTTTCTTTCATTATAGCACAACTTGGTTGAGAATCAAATGGTTGTCCCTGTAGCAAGGCAACCTTTCTGTACAAAAAAATCCTCCCCCAAGGCGGGAGAGGATTTTGCGGACAAAACTATTTGGTGCCGAAGATGCGGTCGCCGCAGTCGCCAAGACCAGGCATGATGAACTTGTCATCGTTGAGCTTTTCGTCCATAGCGGCGCAGTAAACCTGTACGTCTGGATGTGCTTCGGTCAGATGTGCCATGCCCTCTACAGAGGCGATGATGCACATAAATTTGATGTTGACGGCGCCCTTCTCTTTGAGGATGTTGATCGCCTCAACTGCGGAGCCGCCGGTAGCCAGCATTGGGTCCAGAACAATGACCTCGCGGTCGTTGATGTCGGACGGCAGTTTGCAGTAATAGGTGACTGGTTTGAGGGTCTCAGGGTCGCGGTAGATGCCAATGTGGCCAACCTTAGCCGCAGGTACCATGGTCAAAACACCCTCAAGCATGCCGATGCCAGCGCGCAGAATCGGAACAAAGGCCAGCTTTCTGCCAGCGATAATCTTGGTCTTTGCAAAGGCAACCGGAGTTTCGACCTCAACTTCTTTGAGAGGCAGGTCGCGGGTGGCCTCATAGCACATCAGCATCGAGATTTCGCCAACCAGCTCGCGGAATTCCTTTGCGCCGGTGTGTTTGTTGCGCAGAAGGGAGAGTTTGTGCTGAATCAGTGGATGGTCTAAAATCATAGGAGTCATAAACGATCGAATCCTTTCTTGTAGGTTTGGGTGTAGTGCGACAGTCTATCTAATATAAGGGCCGCACTAAAAAAATACACCTCTATTGTACAACAAATTGATCGAGAAGAAAACCTTTTTTTATCTTATTTTTTGGTGAACAGTGCAAAATCGTCAATTTACTAAAAATCGACGCCCAAAATGTCCTATTTGCCGAAATCCTCTTCGAGAGCGGTGATCTTGTCCACCCTTCTCTGATGGCGGCCGCCCTCAAATTCTGTGTGCAGGAACTCGTCGACCATCATGCAGGCAAGGCCCGGTCCAACCACTCTTCCGCCAAAGCACAGGACGTTGGCGTCGTTGTGCAGGCGTGTAAATTTTGCGCTGAAGCAATCCGAGCAGCAGGCCGCGCGGATTCCCTTGACCTTGTTGGCGGCCATCGAGATGCCGATGCCGGTTCCACAAATCAAGATGCCCATCGCACACTCCCCGCTGACGATCTTGTCGCAGGCAGCCTTTGCGATGTCCGGGTAGTCTACCGATTTTTCGTCGTAGCAGCCGACATCGACAAACTCGATGCCCTGTTCCTCAAGATGTTTTCTGATCTCCTGCTTGAGCAAGAAACCGCCGTGGTCGCTTCCAATTACCAGCATTTTCATTTCCTCCGTGTTGTTATAAATTTTGTATGGCCAAAAGTAGGGCTCCTTTGCCCCGAAATGCGTTATTTTGTCTGTTCCTGCTGCTTTGCCTGTTTTGCCAGCAGCTCGCGCTGAGCCTGCGGCAGCTTGAGATAGACGGGCTCCAGCGCCTCGGCGGGGATTGCCTGGATGCGGCCATCCTGCACGCCAACGAGGGCGGCCAGCCCCACGCCGTATGCGTGTTGCAGCAGCAGATGTTTGCCGGGAGTTTGCAGCGTGCGCTCGGGGTGCAACTGCTGCATCGTTTCGATCACCAGAGCTGCGCCATCGCCGAGCACGGTGATGGGTCGCTCGGCGGGGTAGGCTGCGAGCTGTTCACACAGCTGCTGTGCCATCAGTGCGCTGTCCGGCGTCAGGCGGCACATGTGGTTATCGGCGTCAAAGCAGGCGGCGTAGACCTGTCCACAGCGCGCGTCCAGCGCGGCACAGATGATGCCGTTGCGGTCGAAGAGGTTAAAGGCAAGTCCCTCCAGTGCAGAGACCGGCACACAGGGCTTTTGCAGCACCTGCGCCATGCCTTTGACAGCGGCGACGCCGATGCGCAGCCCGGTAAAGGAACCCGGGCCAACCGAAACGGCGAACAGATCCACCTCATCCAGTGTCCGGTGGCTGCAATCCAGCATCGCTTGGGCCATCGGCATGATGGTTTGGCTGTGGGTGAGTTTGGCGTCGGTATAAAACTGGGCGATCGGCCGCTGGTCCTCCAGCAGGGCGCAGGATGCAGCGGCAGATGAAGTGTCCATTGCGAAGATTTGCATGGGTGAGCCTCCTTGATGCGAAAAGATGTTACGGGCGGGTGATGGTGATTTCCCGGGCCGAATCGTCCGCGCCCTCTGGGCGGGCGATCTGTACGGTGATGGTGTTGTCCGGCAGGGCGAAGGAGATGTTCTCGCTCCACTCGATGGCCAGGATGCCGCCATAGTCCAGGTAGTCGAAAAAGCCGGTCGAATAAAGGTCCTCATAGCTCTCCACCCGGTACATATCGAAGTGAAAGAGGGCTCGTTCCCCGTTACCATATTGATGCACCAGCGAGAAGGTGGGGCTGGAGACCTGGGTCTCATCCAGCCCGAGCCCGCGGCACAGTCCCCGGGTGAAGGCAGTTTTGCCTGCACCCATGGGGCCCTTGTAGGCGATGACATCCCCGCTTTTTAAGGTGGCGGCAAATTTTGCAGCGATCTGTTCGGTCTGCGCCTCACTCTGGCTGAGAAAGGTCTGTGTTGTTCCCATCGTTTCCCAAAAGCTCCCTTCGATAGATTGGTGATGAAAAAGGGGAAAGGGAGGTTCCCGGCGGGAGCCTCCCTGAAAGACAAATCCGATTTAGAACAGGCCTTGGATGTGGCCGTCCGCGTCGATGTCGATGCGGTATGCGGCAGGTTCTTTTCCAAGTCCCGGCATGGTCATGATGGCGCCCGACAGCGCGACGACAAAGCCTGCGCCGGCAGAAACCTTTACTTCACGGATGTTCAGCTTAAATCCGGTTGGACGTCCCAGCTTGGTGGCGTCGTCGGACAGCGAATACTGGGTCTTTGCCATGCAGACTGGCAGGTTGCCGTAGCCCAGCTTTTCGATCTCGGCGATCGCTTTGCTTGCAGCCGGTGCATACTCTACGCCGTCTGCTCCGTAGATGGTCTTGGCGATAGTCTCGATCTTTTCTTTGATCGACAGGCTCAGGTCGTAGATTGGAGCGAAGTTTGCCGGCTTCTCGCAAGCTTTGACAACCTTCTCAGCCAATTCCATACCGCCCTCGCCGCCTTTTGCAAAGACGTCGGACAGCGCAAATTCTACGTCGTTTTCGCGGCAGTAGTTTTCCAGAACCTCGATTTCCTCGTCGGTATCGGTGAGGAAGTGGTTGATGGCGACAACAACCGGCACGCCAAACTTCTTCATGTTTTCCACATGTGCTGCCAGGTTGCAAAGGCCGGCTTTGAGTGCTTCTACGTTTGGTTTTGCGGTGTCAGCCTTCGGTACGCCGCCGTTATATTTGAGTGCGCGCAGGGTCGCAACCACAACGATAGCCGATGGAGCGATGCCAGCGTAGCGGCACTTGATGTCCATGAACTTTTCAGCGCCCAGGTCGGAGCCGAATCCAGCCTCGGTGATGGCGTAGTCGGCAAGTTTCAGGGCAAGTTTGGTCGCTCTGACCGAGTTGCAGCCGTGTGCGATGTTGGCAAATGGGCCGCCGTGCATCAGTGCAGGGGTGTTTTCCAAAGTCTGTACAAGGTTTGGCTTGATGGCGTCCTTGAGCAGGGTGGCCATTGCGCCGTTGACCTTCAGGTCTTTTGCATAGACCGGTTTGTTGTCATAGGTATAAGCGACCAGGATGCGGCCCAGGCGCTCTTTCAGGTCCTGCAGGTCGGCAGCCAGGCACAGGATGGCCATTACTTCGCTGGCGACGGTGATCTGGAAGCCATCTTCGCGCGGTACGCCGTTTGCTTTGCCGCCGAGTCCGACGATGGTGTTGCGCAGAGCGCGGTCGTTCATATCCATGCAGCGTTTAAAGAGTACGCGGCGTGGGTCGATGCCCAGCTCGTTGCCCTGCTGCAGGTGGTTATCCAGGATGGCGCACAGCAGGTTGTTGGCGGCGGTGATGGCGTGCATGTCGCCGGTGAAGTGCAGGTTGATGTCCTCCATTGGGACTACCTGTGCATATCCGCCGCCTGCGGCGCCGCCCTTGATGCCGAATACCGGACCGAGGGATGGCTCACGCAGAGCGATGATGGCGTTTTTGCCGATCTTTTTCATCGCCTGTCCAAGGCCTACGGTAGTGGTGGTTTTGCCCTCGCCGGCCGGAGTCGGGTTGATTGCGGTGACCAGTACAAGTTTGCCGTTCGGGCGATCTGCCAGACGGTTAAAAAGGCTATCCGAAAGCTTTGCTTTATAGTGGCCGTATGGCTCAATTTCTTCCGGACGGATGCCAAGATCCGCTGCAATCTCGGTGATCGGCTTCATGGTGCACTGCTGGGCAATTTCGATGTCTGTAAGCATAATGACAGGTTCCTCCTTAATATAAAAATTCTATCAAAAGCGATTCTATGCGCTTTGCTTCCCACACAAAACTGTTGTTAGAAGGGACAATTTCAGTATAACATACTTTTGAAAATAATCAAAGAGAAAATGCGGGGCAATATTTATATATTTTATCTTGAATCCCGACAAGATTCATAATATAATAAGTAGGACTTTATACGGTAGGAAGAAAAAACAGACCAAATTTCCGATTTTTATAAGGAGTTTTTTTAGCATTATGATGAAAAATGCCCTTTCTGCCACCGGCAGATATATCAAAGCGACTGACTGGCTTTTGATGCTTTGCTGCATCGGGCTCTCTAGCTTTAGCACCCTCTTGATCTACAGCCTGTACGCAAACGGCGAGATTGGCCGTCTCAATACGGTATTGGTACAGCCCGCGATGGCGCTGTGCGGTGTGGCGGCGGCTGTGGTGCTCTCACGCATCGACTACCACCTGATGGCGCGGCTGTGGAAGTGGCACACGGCGGTGTGCTATGGACTTTTGCTGCTGCTGTTTCAGTTTGGTGTACAGCGTGTGGAATGGGTAGATGACCGAAACTGGCTGCCGATTCCCTTTTTAGGGATCAATTTTCAGCCATCCGAGCTGCTCAAGATCTCCTTTATCATCACCTTTGCGTACCATCTGTCCATTGTAAAGGAGAATTTAAATCGTCCAAAGCATCTGTTGGGACTGCTGCTGCACGGCGCCATTCCCTGTGTCATCATTCATTTGCAGGGCGATGACGGAACGGTGCTGGTAATTGGCACCATCTTTGCAAGTATGCTGTTTGTGGCGGGCCTTTCCTGGAAGTATATTGTTGCAGTGCTGGCCATGATTCCCCCGGCGACGGTGGTGGCGTGGAATTTTTTGCTGGATGACGACAAGAAAAACCGCATCCTTGCGGTTATCAATCCGGCTCTGGTGGATGAGGCCAGCTCCTGGCAGCAGCAGCGCGGCATCATCGCCATCGGCAACGGAGGCTTGTGGGGAAACGGCATCTTCATGGAGACCGGACAGTTCCGCTATGTGCCGGAGGTGTACAACGACTTTATTTTCACCTACATCGGCGAGGCAGTTGGCTTTATCGGCACGTTGGCGGTGCTGGCGGTGTTGGCCTTTGTGTGTATCAAGATTTTATATAACGGGCTACGTGCAGCCGACGATATGGGGAAATACATCTGCGTCGGCGTTTTTGGCATGATTGCAGTGCAGATTATCATCAACATCGGCATGTGCCTCGGCGTGCTGCCGGTCATCGGCGTCACACTGCCGTTTTTGTCGGCGGGCGGCACGTCGACCGGTACACTGTACCTTGCCATTGGCGTTGTGCTCAGTGTGTACATGCACAGCGGCAAGGACATGCTGTTTTCGTAGCGGGATAGCGTTTGGAAAGGGGCAGAAGCGATGGAGAAAAAGCCGTATGTAGGCGCGGTCATTGCCGCGGGAGGAGCGGCCAGCCGGATGCACGGAGTGGACAAGCAGCAGCTGCAAATTCAGGGAATTCCGGTGCTGGTGCGCTCGATATTGGCCCTTAGCGCGGTGGAAGAAGTAAGGGAAATAGTGGTCGTTGCAAAGCCGCAGCTATTTGATACGCTGCGCGACTGGCAGGTGCGCTATCACCTTCCTCCCTTTGTACTTGCGCAGGGTGGAGATACTCGCCAGCAGTCGGTTCAGGCGGGCATCGACAAGCTGTCCGAGCGGGTGGAATTTGTTGCCATCCACGACGGCGCGCGCCCCTTTGCCACTCGGGAATTGATCCGGCGGTGTCTGGAGTGCGCTGTCCTGCACGGCGCCGCCACCGCCGCAGTCAAGGCCAAAGACACCATCAAAGTGTCGGCGCCGGACGGCTCGATTGAGGCGACCCCCGACCGAAGCCGTCTGTACCTGACCCAGACGCCGCAGATTTTTTCGCTCCCGCTCTACAAAAGGGCGGCGCAAAAGGCCGCAGAGGACGGGTTGGACTTTACCGACGACTGCCAGTTGGTGGAGCACATCGGACAGAAGGTATACCTGAGCGAGGGCGACTACAACAACATTAAGATCACGACGCCGGAGGACATCCCGCTGGCAGAGGCAATCGCCCTGCGGCAGGATGGGCCGGATAGAACAAAGGAGCGGGCAAAGATGGAGATTCGCGCAGGACACGGCTATGACGTACATCGCCTGACACAGGGCAGAAAGCTCATTTTGGGCGGAGTCACCATCCCGTATGAGAAGGGCCTTTTGGGACACTCGGATGCAGACGTGTTGGTGCATGCGGTGATGGACGCCATCCTGGGAGCGGCGGCGATGGGAGACATCGGCAGACATTTTCCAGACACCGACCCGCAGTACGAGGGTGCAGACAGCATCCAACTGCTGCGGCAGGTGGCGGCGCTGATTGCGCAAAAAGGCTTTGCCATTTCCAATATCGACGCGACCATCATCGCGCAAAAACCAAAGCTCAAGGACTATATTGGGCAGATGTGTGAAAATATCGCGCTGGCCTGCGCGATCGATCCAGCATGTGTCAATGTCAAGGCCACAACCGAAGAACAACTGGGCTTTACCGGATCGGGCGAAGGAATGAGCGCGCACAGCGTCTGCATTTTGATGCGGTAAAGGCCGTAAAAGCTTCCCCAGCATACAATGGGATTGGGACACTTTGCCCCAAAATACCCAAAGGGGGAGTCACTGTGACAAAGACGGATAGAACGACCGATATTCCGGTCAGCTCCTTGACCTACGCCATCAAGGGGCAAAAGGTGCTGGAAAGGCAGGGCTTTTCGGCCTGGGCCGGCCGCGATCACGACCGTGTGACCGGTTGCGGCTACAAGATTACGGTGCGCGCGGAAGGCAGCAATGCACAGCGCGCCCGGCAAATCCTCATCGAGAACGGCATCAAACTGGCGCGCCGCTCACCTGACTCGAAGAAGGAGGGTGGTAGCCGGTGATCTATTTTGACAACGCAGCCACCACCTTCCCAAAGCCGCCCCGTGTCGTCCAGGCGGTGCAGCGGGCTATGGTGCAGTACGGGGCAAATCCCGGCCGCAGCGGGCACGACCTCTCCATCCGAACGGCAGAACAGGTCTATCGCTGCCGGGAACTGGCCGCCCAGCTCTTTCACTGCGATCCCGAGCAGGTCATTTTTACCAAAAATTGCACCGAATCGCTCAACCTTGTCCTCAAGGGCATTTTGCGCCCGGGGGATCACCTGATTATTTCGGATCTCGAACACAACGCGGTGTACCGGGTAGCGGATGCGCTGGCGCGCAGGGGCTTCATCACCTACAGCGTGGCAAAGGTGGTGCCGGACGACGCGCTGACGGTACTGCACTTTGAGCGTCTGATCCGCAAAAATACCCGCCTGATCGTCTGTACCCAGGGTTCCAACGTCTTTGGAACGCGGGTGCCGGTGGAGAAGATCGGCGCTATGGCCCATCAGCGCAGGGTGCTGATGGCGGTGGATGCCGCCCAGACGGCGGGGCTGTTGGACATTGACCTGAAGAGGGACGCCATCGATTATCTGTGTCTGCCCGGACACAAGGGGCTGTATGGCCCGATGGGAACGGGACTGCTGCTGGTCAACAGCAAAATTTTGCCTGCACCGATTCTGGAGGGAGGAACGGGCAGCCTGTCGATGCAGGCGAAGATGCCCGATTTTTTGCCCGATATGTTGGAGGCAGGTACCGTCAATGTGCCGGGAATTTTGGGCTTAGCGGAAGGAATTGCCTTTGTACTGCGCAACACACCGCAAAAGTTGTATCAAAAAGAGATGGCGCTGTGCGGCTGCCTCTATGATGGCCTGAATGCGATCGAGGGCGTTTCCCTGTACACCCCGCGGCCGAAACTGGGAGAAAGCCTGCCGGTATTGGCGCTCAATATCGGTGCGCTCGATTCGGACCAGGCCGGGGAACAGCTCAACCGACATGGCATTGCTGTGCGCGCAGGTTTTCACTGTGCGGCGCTGGCCCACCGCAAGATGGGTACGGCAAAGGCGGGAGTCGTGCGGGCGAGCCTCGGAGCCTTCAACACGCAAAGAGAAACGGCGCAGTTTTGTGCGGCGGTGCGCTCCATTTTACGGGGTGAACAGGGGAAAAATGTAGGAAATTGTAAGAAAATTTCTTAAATTTTTTCCACAGCTTTTGAAAATTTTACGCGGCCTGTTGGATTGTGCTACAAAATATGCTACAATAAAAAAAGGAAACGGGCACAGGGATCAAGGCCCTGCTGCAAAAACGCCATAAAGAGGATGGCGACAAAGAGAAGGATGATGACGATGGTAAGTGAATGGAGCCAAATCATCGGTACAGTCAAGGCAATTGGCATATGGGATTTTGTGGACATTGCGATTGTCGCGGTGCTGATCTACCAGGTAATCAAGCTGATTCGGGAAACCCGCGCGATGCAGCTGGCGAAGGGCTTGATTTTATTGCTGCTCATGTATTTTGTGGCGTACAATCTGAATATGAAGACGGTGCGCTTTATCATGCAAAATCTGGTGGCAACCGGTGTCCTGGCGCTGGTCATCATCTTCCAGCCGGAGCTGCGGCGCATGCTGGAGCACGTCGCACAGACCCGCTTTAACAAGATCAATATTTTCCAGTCCTCGCAGGAAAAGGACAACGAATTGATGCAGATTTGGGATGAGTCGATCACCACCATCGCAAATGCCTGTGAATATCTGTCCCGGACCAAAACCGGCGCGCTGATTGTCTTTGAGCGGCAAACCAAGCTCGGAGAGATCATCAAAACCGGCACGGTGGTGGACGCTGCCCCCAGTGTGGAGCTGATCGGCAACCTGTTTTTTGTCAATTCCCCGCTGCATGACGGCGCCATGATTATCCGCGATGGGCGCATCTGTGCTTCCGGCTGCTTTTTGCCGCTGAGCCAGAACTACACCATCAGCAAGGAGATGGGCACCCGGCACCGCGCTGCGCTGGGCATGAGCGAAAACTCCGATGCAGTGATTGTGGTGGTGTCGGAAGAAACCGGCACCATCTCGATTGCACAGGGCGGTGTGATCGAGCGCAACTTCAATATCCCACAGCTGGAGACCCGGCTGCGCCATGAGATTATGCACAAGAGCGAGGAAGAACAGCCAAAAGAGAGCAGCGTCAAGGCGCTGCTGCGCAAGGTGAAGAGATAAACCTCGGCAGGGAGATTGGAGAAAGATGAACAAGCAGATAAAAAAAGAATCTATCTTTAACAATAAGACTTTTTTGATGGTGCTCTCGCTGATTATGGCCTTTCTCGCGTGGATTTTTGTCTCGCTGGACAGCAACGACACCAAAGGCAGGACCTTCACCGGCATTTCGGTGGATATGGAGGAGGCGGAGGACACCATCAGCGATTTAGGGCTGAGCGTCATCGCAGCGGATGTGCCGCGCGTCTCGGTTCGGGTGGAGGGTGTGACCTATGCCATCGGCAACCTTGACTCCTCGGATATCCGCATCTACCCGGATGTCTCGCAGGTAGATACTGCCGGAACCCACACCGTTCCGCTGTTGGGCGAGATCGCCGATACCAATTCCGGCAATGTGCACATTGTGGAGATCTCTCCTTCCAGTGTGCAGATGAAGTTTGACAGCTTGCAGACCGTCTCGATGGATATCCGCGCACGCCTGACCGGATACAGCGTGCCGGAGGACGAATATCTGATTCGGGACGTCACCGTCACTCCGCGGTCGGTCGAATTGACCGGTCCGGCCGACGAATTGAATCGGATCAGCCAGTGTATTGTGGAGCAGGAGATTGACGAGGAGCTCACCAGCAGCTATACCACCACCCTGCCGCTCAAATTCCTGGATGCGGACGGCAATGAGGTGGATCTCACCTACACCACCACCGACATCACCGAAGCCAAGGTGACGCTGCCCATCCTAAAGAAGAAGGAAGTGCCGGTTACGGTCAGCTTCATCAATGTCCCGGAAGGATTCCCGGTAAACCAGCTCAAATTTGAATTCTCAAACGAGAGCATCGAGGTGGCGGGACCAGAAAGCAGCATCGACCAATATCGAGAGATCTCGCTCGGACAGATTGATGTGCGGACCTTGAACCTCAACAGCACCTTCTCTTTCTCAGTTCAGCTGCCCGCAGGTTTTGTCAACACCGAAAATGTGCAGAGCGTATTGGTTAAGCTGGATTCTACCGGAATGGTGGAGAAGAGCTTTAACATCGACAACATCCTTGTAGAGAATATACCGCTCAACTATGAGGTGGAAGTGACCACCCAACAGATCAACAATGTGCGGATCATCGGCACCCAATCGATTGTGGATGGTCTGGTTGCCGGAGACATCGTGGCAACCATCGACCTCGGGGAGAGCTCCAGCATCGCCTCCGGACAGATCGAACTGCCGGTGAAGATCACCATCCCCAATAAAGGATTGGTTTGGGCAAGCGGCAACTACCGCGCCATCATCTCCATTCAGCAGGTGGCAGAAGAGGCAGTGGAGACCTCGGCAGGTGAAACGACACAGACCGAATAAGATTTTGTACCCTTGTGGCAGAGCGAGGGGGCTTTGTCCCCCTCGCTCCCTTTGTGTTTAAGGGCTTGCTATCGCCCCAAGTGTGTGTTGGAGGGGACAACCGAAAGGAGTTTTGTATGGCCATCATCGTATCGCAGGTAAAGATCAAATTGGAGGAAGCAGCCGGTCACGCGCAGCTGTTTGCTGCGGCCAGAAAGCAGGCCCACCTGCACCCATCCGAGATCGAAAAGGAATATCTGGTCAAAACCAGCGTGGATGCCAGAAAACAGGACAACATCCTGTTGGTCAGCTTGGTCGGTTTTGAGCTGAAGGACCCGCACAAGGAGGTGGAGGTTCTTGCCCGTCAGAAGGGCAGGGCGGCCGAGCAGGTCAAGATACAGCACAGTCCCGACATCACCTTTTTACACGGGGACAAAAAGCTTGCGCATCCGCCGGTAGTGGTCGGCTTTGGACCTGCGGGAATGTTCGCGGGGCTGAGCCTTGCAAGAGAGGGGTATCGGCCGGTCATCATAGAACGCGGTGCGGATGTGGACAGCAGAGTGCAGGCGGTGGACCGCTTTTGGAGGGAGCGGCAGCTGGACCCCTCTACCAACGTACAGTTTGGAGAAGGGGGTGCTGGCACCTTCTCCGACGGCAAGCTTACCACCCGCATCAACGATCCGCTCTGCTCCTTCATTTTGGAAGAGATGATTCGGCACGGGGCACCGGAGGAGATCCGGTACCGGCAAAAGCCGCATGTCGGCACCGATTTGCTCAGAGGGATTGTCAAATCCATCCGTGAGGAGATTATCCGGCTGGGCGGTCAGGTGCACTTCGGGGTGAAGATGGAGAAGCTGATGCTGGAAAATGGACGGGTGTGCGGTGTGCGGACCAGTCAGGGAGAGATCCCAGCCGAAGCGGTGATTGTGGCCATCGGGCACAGCGCGCGGGATACCTTTGCCGAACTGAGTGCACAACAGGTATTTTTGGAGCCGAAGCCCTTTTCGGTCGGCGTGCGCATTGAGCAGCGCCAGCAGGTCATCGACTATGGACTTTATGGGGCGCATGCCGGGCATCCACTCCTGCCAAAGGGGGAGTACCAGCTTTCCTGGAGGGACAAGGAGGGCCGCGGCGTGTACACCTTCTGCATGTGTCCGGGCGGCTTTGTGGTGGCATCTTCCTCAGAAGAGGACACGGTGGTCACCAACGGCATGAGCGAGTATGCCCGCGACGGCGAAAATGCTAATTCTGCGCTGGTAGTTTCGGTGGACGCGCGCGACTACGGCCAGGGACCGCTGGCAGGGGTAGGCTTCCAGCGACAGCTGGAACAGAGGGCCTTTGTGCTTGGTGGGTCGGACTACCGCGCACCGGCACAGTCGGTTAAAAGCTTTTTGGAAGAAAGCACCCCCGACCTTGCCAAGTCCAGTGTGACCCCGACCTTTTCCTGCGGGGTAAAGGAGGCGGCTCTGCGCAGCTTGTTCCCCGAGACGATCAATCGGATGTTGGGGGAGGGGCTGCGGCGCTTTAACCACAAGCTGCCGGGCTTTGCCGACGCCGACGCCATCATGACCGGGGTAGAAACCAGAACTTCCTCGCCGGTGCGCATTACGCGCAGCGCAGAGACGTTGCAGGCGATAGGGATTGCGGGTTTGTACCCGTGCGGCGAAGGAGCTGGATATGCTGGCGGCATTATGAGTGCGGCGGTAGATGGAGTGAAGGTCGCAAAAAAAATCATCTCGCTGTATCGGGAATGATGGGGATAGGTTGCATAAAATTGTAATATATGTTACAATTTTATCTGCGCTGCCCATCCAACAGGCGCGCCCAAAATGATTGTGGGAGTGTGGACAGATGAAAACGAGATCGAAAAGCAAGGATTTGACCCTGATGGGTCTGTTTGCTGCCCTGACAGCAGTGGGGGCATTTATCACCATCCCGGTGCCGCCGGTGCCCTTTACGCTGCAAATCTTCTTTGCCATCCTTTCCGGAGCGCTGCTGGGTTCGCGACGCGGGGCAACCAGTGTTGGAGTCTATGTGCTGCTGGGGCTGTGCGGGCTGCCGGTATTCACCAAAGGCGCAGGTCCCTCCTATATTTTCCAGCCCACCTTCGGTTACCTTTTGGGATTTATTTTGGGGGCATGGGTGTGCGGCAAGATCACCGAATCCCGCTCCAAAACCTTTGGCACCATGCTGCTGGGGTGTTTGGCGGGGGCACTGGCAAACTTTGTTGTGGGTATGGCGTACTTTTATGTGATCCAGAATCTCTATCTGGGGCAGCAGATGGGGCTGTGGTCGATTTTGTATTCGAGCTTTCTTATCTTTCTTCCTGCCGACGGGGTACTGATGGTGCTGGCTGCATATCTGGCCAAAAGGCTGCACCAAAGCCATGTCTTAGATTAGAATCATCTGTCCGGGAAAAAGACAAAAAACGCTTGTCACCGATGGGACAAGCGTGGTATGATAAAAAGAAGGAAGGATCAGCGGTAAAGGAGCGAACACGATGAAAAGATTGCAGTTTATATCGCTGCTGCTGGCTTTGTCCCTGGCGCTTGGAGGATGCAGCGGCCTGACAGTGGGCCAATCCGAGCAGCAGAGCGGACAGCAGGATACCCAGACACAGACGGTGGGAGAGTCCCAGCAAGCCGAACAGCCGCTCTCCAACGAGCACATCCCGACCGAGTTGGAAAGCGAGGGAGTCTTTGTGCAGCACTGGCAGGATTGGGACAGAGCGTCTCTGCCATCCCAATATCTGATGGAGCTGGACGATACCGCCCTGATGCTCATCGAGCAGGTACAAAATGTCTGCGCAGATGCTGCCCCAGCCGATCTGTTCGACGGCATTGAGCACGCAAGCGTCAATGCGCTGTTGCAGGTGGCACTGGAAAAAACGCCGGCTATCGATTTCCCGATTCAGATTGAGCGCAATGAGGACGGGGAGATCGTCGCACAGAGCGAAGAATACCCCGATCATGTGTTGACCAATCTCCTGCGAAACGAACAGGAAGAGGGCAGAGATCTGCGGGAGTTCTACTATCAGGAGGACGTCACAGCGGTCTATGCGCGGTTGTTTGGCGAAGGAAGGACACTTTCCTTCCAGGACCTTTGTCCGCAGTACTACTACTACGCGCGGGAGGGTGTCTTTGCGCACAAGGGTGAGCGGACACCGGTGGATGTTTGGCCGATGATGGTGGACTATCACGACGGGACCAGCGTAGTGACGGCAGATCTGCTCTTGACGCAGAACACCGGCACAGACAATCCGTTGCAATACACCCGTTCAGACGGCGGGCTTGTGGAGTTGACGGCGGATAACTACCAGCAGATGCTGGCGGGGGAGCCGGTCTATCGCTTCAGCTTTGCCAAAGCCCAGGACGGCACCCTGACCTTGACGGGAATCCGGCAGGTGGGCGTGCTCAACGACAGCTGTGATGCCGTAATCGATGCCGACGAGCCGGTTTCGCAGGATGGACCCGAACTGGAGACGCCGGAGCGAATGATGATTTCTTCGGCGGATATGGAGTTCGAGGTGGATTTGCAGAAGGAATATGAGGGCACGACGGCGGTAAACTATCTGCTGGATCTTCTGGAAGGCGCCAGGGCGGTCGATACTTCGGTGACCGATGAGGTGCTTGCAGGCAGCGGAGCCCGGACGCTGACGATGACCTTGAGCTACAGCGGCGGAGAGACGGTCGTTTTAAACATTCTCAGTCAGGGTTATCTGCCCGGCATTGCGGCAAGCTATATGACCTTCAGCATCGGCTCTGAACAATACGTCATCGAACAGAGTGGCTATACCGACTTTTCTGCCTGCATCAACAACTGCAAGTTGTCTTAGCAGAGCTCATGATTTCACAGAACAAAAAAAGCGTTTCCCGCAAGGGAAACGCTTTTTCATTTACCTTTTATTTTTTCGATGGGTGATGGCAGCATCCGTCCTGGTGGTGATGATCGCAGCATCCGCCCTCGTGGTGGTGGTCACAACAGCCATCTTCATGGTGGTGGTCACAACAGCCGCCCTCGTGGTGGTCACAGCAGCTGTCCTCGTGGTGGTGGTCACAGCAGCCATCCTCGTGGTGATGATCGCAACAGCCGTCCTCACAGCCGCAGGTGTCATCCTCCTGTTCTTCGTTGGGGTCGTAGAAAATGCGGTGTTCGCTGTCCGGAATGTGCAGCTCTTCCCGCAGCCGCTCGATCAGCTCTTCGGTCATAAAGATGCCCGCCTTGGCCATCAGCTGTGCAAGCTGTTCGTCGGAGTATGGCTCCTCCGGGTGTTCACCGTGGACAATCTGCTGCAGCTGGCGGCGCACCGACTCCATTCCTTCCTGCTGTGGGCGGTATTCGCGTGCGACGAAGAATTTCATCGGATAGACCCCGTAAGGGGTTTGCAGATATTTATTTTTCAGCGTTGCGGAAACCATCTCAGCCGGCAGAGAGAGGGAATTGGCAAGCTCCTGCAGCGGCAGCAGCTTCATGTAGTGTGGGCCGTAGCGGAAGAAAGGTTCCTGCAATTTGATGAGGGCCTTGGTAACACGAACCAGCATCTGTCCGCGGTAATCGATCTCCTGTTGCAGAAGCTTTGCATCCTGGATCTTTTCTTCAAGGTATTCCCGCTCTTCCCGGTGCTCCTCGCCGCGGGAACGTATCAGCAGGTTCTGGTAATCCTCGTTGATGCGAATGCGCGGAAGCGAGTAGTCGTTGAGGGCAACGTAATATTCGTCCACAAACTTAATCATCGTCACATCCGGCAGGATGTACGGTGAGCGGCTGTGGCTGGTGTACTGGGAACCCGGTTTGGGGTTGAGCTGGCGGATGCGTTCCAGTGCCTCCTGCACCTCGGTGAGGGAAAGGGAGAAGTGCCCGGCAAGCTCCTGGGCGGTTGCGCTGCTGCACAGATCCAGATCCTCCAACAGGCGCAGAGCGGCGGTATCCTCCTCATCCAACTGCAGCGCAAGGCACTCCTTTAAGCTGGAAGCGCCCACGCCCAGCGGTTCCAAATTCTGGATGACCGCCAACGCAGCGTCAAAGCAGGCCGCATCCAACCCTGCATCCCCGAGATCCTGGGCATCGGCGAGCAGGTAGCCGTTTTCGTCCAGGCAGCCAGCCAAAAACAGGGCGGCTGCGCGGGTGGCTTCCGGCAGATCCATCACGATGATCTGGTCGCTCAGGTGCTGTTCCAGCGTCTTGCCCTCGTGGGCGTTGAGCAGGGCATAGTCGGGGTCCTCTGCCTCGGGAAGCTCTGTCTCCTTGTCAAAGTAGCCCAGTCCATCCTCAAAATCGTTGGATTCCAGCCACTCCGCCTTGCGGGCGCGCATATCTTCGTCGGTATATCCGGTCAGGTTTTCCTCAATCTCGATGACCGGGTTTTCCAGCATCATGTCGTTGAGAAATTCGTTGAGATGCCCGGTATCCATCTTTAAAATTTTAAGCTGTCTTGCATCCACAGCGTTGTGTGAAGCGGTCATATTGTATATTCACCTCTGAAATGGTCATCTGTCCGATCTGGTACGATCGGAAAAACAGATGCGATTGATCGATTAAATTTATATTTATTATAGCATACCTTGCAGAGGTCGAAAATAATCTATCTTCGCTTTCGGGGAAATAACCAAAAATACGACGAGTTTCTTGGCAGATTAAGGAAAAAGAAACCTTCCCAAAGCTACTCGTTTGTGAAAAAAATTTAATAGTTGACGACTAGTCTTGCAGGGAAAAATCCGCTATAATAGACCTATGCGCAAAATCTGCCGTTTTTTCGGCTCTTTGCAAGGAGATTTTACTAGAAAGGTGTGTCCCATTTCATGAAATGTGTCCACTGCGGCGAAGAGATAACCGCCGAAGAGTTACAACAAAATCAAGGTCTGTGCCCACACTGCGGCAAGGCCCAGGATCAGGATGCGCAGCAAGAGGTGGCTCAGGCAAAGCCGGATGAGGCTCAGCCGCCGAAAAAGAAGCGCAGCAAAGCGCCGCTGATTGTGGGTGCGGTGATTATCGTGCTTGCAGTAGCGGCGGTGCTCTGGGCAGTGCTGGGAGGGGGCAATTCCCCAGAAGTCACAGCACAACAGCACAACAGCCCCACTTCGCTGTCTGCCTTCAGTGAGGATGCCATCCGATTTGCGCTGGGGGATGAGAGCTACGCCATGTTTACCAACGACGCCGAGGACGAGACCGACCGCCAGTACATTGCGACCGGCCTTGCCATTTCGACTCCGTATATTGGAAGCCGAAACTTTGTGGAGCTGTCCAATGGCGAGACAGTCTATCTGCCGATGAGTTTTGAGGATACCTCGGAGATGAAGGGCAAGCTGTGTGTGCGCACAGCCGACGGGGAAGAAAAGGTGCTGGACGACAACGCCAGCGTCATCTATGCCCACAGCGACAGCGCCGTCTACTACAACAAGTTGGTGGACGGCCAGTTGGTGCAGACCCGCTACAAGGACGGGAAATTGACTCCCGTTTCGGAAATTGCCGGTGAAGAAAATATCATCGTGACCAAGGCTTCGCACGACGACACCCTGTTGCAGGTATTGCAGCTGGATGAAAACCAGAACACGCTGGCGGGGGGCTATATCTATAACGGCACAATGCACCTGCTCGACAGCAAGTACACCGTTTACGCCATCTCGCCGACAGGACAGGATGTCTTTGTTGTGGAGCCGGAGAGCGACGACAACAAACTGGTCACCCTCTACCGGGTATCCGACCTGGAGACAGCAGAGCTTGAGCAGATCGCTTCCGGTGTCACCGAGGCGCTGCTCTATGCCGACGGTTCGATGTCCTTCATCGGCGATGCCGATATCGATGCGAACAAATACAATCCGGTCGGCAGCCTGTATTTTTACGATCCATCCACCGCACAAGCTACCAAGTGGGCAGACAATGCAGTGGCGCTTTTGACAACAGTTGCGCAGTCGGACGGCCTCAACGAGAATACCCGCCAGCTTGCCGCCAGCGAGATGCAGAGCACCAACGAGGAGCGCGACAACTTCTTTGAGGGACAGCTGCACTACATCGACGCACAGGGAAATCTGCGCGTGACCTCCCCGGACACTGCCACAGTGGGAGAGAGCGGACTGGAAGGCTTCACCATCTGCGAGGACTTTTACAGCGTCAACGGCCAGGAGATCGAATATGACATCGACTTTACGGCGGCGGACAACACCTATCTGTACTGGGGCCGCAACGACCAGATGTTCCGCTACCAGCTGGGCAGCATGCAGCACGCCCAGGTGCTGACGCTGGACGAGTCGCTGGCGGACAAGAGCGCCACCAACAGCCAGGTTGGCTATCTGATTACCGGAAACGGCAACATCCTGGAGGAAAGCAACTCGCGCATGGTGCTCAAGAATTTTGACGATGATTCCAGCATCATTATTTTGGACAATGTCGGCTCGATCACCTTGGTGGGAATGGACAACGACGGGGAGACGGTATACTTTATTTCGGAGGACAACAGCCTGTATGCCAAGTCCACCGAAAACCGCTCCAACCCAAAGCGCATCGCTTCCAAGGTGACCCGCGCAGTTGCGACCTGTGACGGCCTGTATTATCTCCAGGAGTCGGAGAACCAGCCGGAGCCGGTGATCGGAGAGTCTGGGGAAGAGGAGGAGACAAAGGTTGTCACCGACCTGATGTACCTGCCTTATGGCCAGAGCACTCCGCAGAAGCTGCTGGAAAATGTAACCGATATTTCGTCGATCAGCTTCTCCAAGTAGTTTTTGTCGCACCATCCATCTGTGCACAAAAGGGTGGCCGGAAAACCGGCCGCCCTTTTTTAACCTAAAGCAGGAGGGCGTCGCTGCAAGCAGCTGTTCTGCCTCATTGGATGGTTGCGTTCTTGATAACTGCTGTACCCTGTGCAGCAAAAGAAAGGATATACCATGATCGGTCTTTACCTTCACATTCCGTTTTGTCTGTCCAAATGCCCCTACTGTGATTTTTACTCGCTGCCCTACACTGATGAGCGTGCCGAGCGCTATGTGCAGGCATTGGAGCGGGCCATCTTGACCTCACCGGCGGCAGGTGAGCCGGTGGACAGCATTTATTTTGGAGGCGGCACCCCTGTATTGCTCGGAGAACGGCTGTGTGCGGTGCTCCAGATGCTGCGCCGCCGGTTTGCAGTGGCCCCGGACAGCGAAGTCACACTGGAAGCAAATCCCGCTGCAATGGGCTATTCCCAGCTGCGCGCCCTGCATGAGGGGGGCTTTAACCGCATCTCGATGGGGGTGCAGTCGGCCTCGGACGGTGAACTGCGCACCCTGGGCCGGCTGCACAGCTTTGCACAGGCACAGGAGAGCGTGCGCATGGCGCAGGCAGCCGGCTTTCAAAATGTCTCGGTTGATCTGATGCTCGGAACCCCGGGACAAACAAAGGAGTCGATCGAACACTTTATACAGGTGTTTGATGATCTGGGAGTGCAGCACATTTCGGGGTATCTTTTAAAGATTGAGCCGGGGACCCCCTTTGCGCGGCAGCACATTGAGCGGCAATGTCCGGGCGAGGACCAAAGCGCAGATCTCTATCTTTACACGGTAGAGCAGATGGCGCGCCACGGCTTTTTGCAGTACGAGGTGTCCAACTTCTCCAAACCCGGATTTGAAAGCCGCCACAACCTGAAGTATTGGCGCTGTGAGGAGTACTTGGGCATTGGTCCGGCGGCGCACTCCTTCTGGAATGGACGCAGGTTTTATTTTCCGCGCGATCTGGATGGCTTCTTTGATGCGCAAAACCCCTGGGATCTGACGGTGGATGACGGTGCAGGAGGGGACCTGGAGGAACAGATGATGCTGCGGCTGCGCCTGCGGGAGGGCATTTTGCTCTCAAAGCTTCGGGAAAAGTTTGGAGCAAAGACGCAAAAGCTGGAACAAAGAGCCCGCCTTTTGCAGCAGCATGGGTTGCTTCTCTTTGACGGTGAGAGGATCCACCTGACACCGCAGGGCTTTCTGATTTCCAACAGCATCATCGTCGATTTGTTAGAATCGGTGGAAAATTAGCGCAAAAGTTTTACACACAAGTGCTTGTCAGCAACTCTCAGCTGTGCTACAATAAGAAAAATCGGAAGCTACTGTTAGGAATTGATTATAGAGCAAAAGCGCATTGTGTTTTGAGGGAGGAATTGTTTATGAAGATTTTGGTGCTGGATGGCTTTGCGCTCAATCCGGGCGATTTGAGCTGGAAAGGCATCAAGCAGTTGGGGACGACGGTTGTCTATGACCGCACCGAGCAGGCGCGCATCGTCAACCGAATTGGCGACGCCGAGGTGGTGTTGGTCAACAAGTGCCCTATCAGCAGGGAGACGATGGATGCCTGTCCAAACATGAAACTGATCTGTGTCACAGCGACCGGTTACAATACCATTGACATTGAAGCGGCAAAAGAAAAGGGAATTTTGGTCTGCAACGTGCCGGACTATGCGACCGATGCGGTGACCCAGCACGTCTTTGCGATGCTGTTTGCGATCACCAACCGCGTCTATGAACACGCTCAATCGGTGCGGGAGGGAGATTGGCAGCATGCTCCGGACTTCTCCTACCGCAAGACCCCATTGGATGAGATTGCCGGTCAGACGATGGGCATCATCGGTGCAGGCAGGATTGGCATGAGTGTGGCGAAGGTGGCCAAAGCTTTTGGCATGCAGGTGCTTTGCCACAACGGCAGCAGGACCCATCCGGAGTGGGAGGACGATCAGCTGCACTTTGTCTCGCTGGATGAGCTGCTGGAAAAGTCGGACGTCATCTCGCTGCACTGCCCTTTGACCGAGGAAACCGACAACATGATCTGCCGCGAAAGCATCGCCAAGATGAAGAAGGGGGTTATTATCATCAATACCTCCCGCGGAAAAATCATCAACGACACCGATCTGGCAAACGCCTTGGCGACCGGCAAGGTTGGATATGCGGCCATCGACGTTTTGGCGGAGGAACCGCCGGTACACGGCTCTCCGCTCATCGAGCAGCCCAACTGCATTGTGACCCCGCACATCGCCTGGGCTCCATTGCAGGCCAGACGCCGCTGCATGCAGATTGTGGAGGATAATATCCGCGCTTTCCAGCAGGGAAAACCGCAGAATGTGGTCAATTTATAACGACTTAGATTGAAAGCGGGGCTGTATGTGCGCATACAGCCCCGCTTATTTGTGCTTTGCAGGAAGACAAAAAAGAAAAGAGGGAAAATGATGAATGCACAGCAACTGTGGGACGCCTACAAGGAAAAAAGCGGTGTCATCCACGACAATTACACCGCTTGGGCCTTTGGTGGTGACCCGGACGAACTGGCGGAGCTGGTGCTGACAGGAAAAAAGAGCGCGACCTGCTCACTCAAGTACATCTACGACCTGACCGGGGAGCCCATTCCGGCGCTGGGAGAATACAGCGTTATCCTCAATTCCAGGCAGGAGGCGGTGTGCATCATCCGCACCACCTGTCTGCGGCTGATCCCCTTTTGCCGGGTGGACGCTGCCCTTGCCGCCAAGGAGGGGGAGGGTGATCTGTCGCTGGACTACTGGCAGCGGGTGCACCGGGACTTTTTTGAAAAGGAGCTTGCCCCTTATGGTGAGCAGTTTGACGAGGGGATGGAGCTGATCTTCGAGGAGTTCGAACTGGTATATGAAAGGTGACTAATCAAAAGACGGGGATTGTACATAATTTATAAAAATACAAAAAAGATATTGATTTTTTTTTGGAATAAAATGATAATATGAAGGTGGTTCGAAAATACCAGTTATTGTTAAAAAAGGAGGAGAACTTATGAGGAAATTGTTAGCCGTCATGCTTGGTACTTTGCTGATCGTTTTTTCTTGTACAGGATGCCTTTTCGCAGTAGATCCGGTGGATACTTACGAAACACAGATTGAGGAAATTCCACAATCGAAAAAAACAAACATAAATGTTCAATTAGATGCAGAAATTATAAAGTAAATTGAACAGGCTAGTGAAAACTCCATGGTTCGTCACAACAGTAAAACGGGTGAGACAGAAGTAATAGATTTTGGAGAGTCCTTAGGTAAATATGGAATGTCAACAAGTGGTGGTTCAGTTGCTGTTCAAAGCGATAGCTCGGATAGAATTATCGTTGGGCCGGATGATAGATATGAAATTACGAATGTAAATCAATATCCATACAGGACAATGACATTTCTCAGAGTAGAATATCCTGACGGATATAGCGCAGTTGGTTCAGGCGTTATGGTGGGCAACAGAACGGTTTTGACAGCAGGACATGTAGTTTATAGCGCGTCTCATGGTTGGGCTGATGAAATCACTGTATATCCAGGTGGTATAAATTCGAGATATGATCAAACTGTTACGAGCGATGTTGCATGTCCTACCCAGTGGGCAAGCACTCATGCTGCGGAGTATGATTACGGAATTATCAACCTGGAAGAAACAATGAGTGTTGGATACCTCAATTTAAGTGCATTGTCAGATTCGCAGTTAGCGTGGAAAAACATAGATATTTACGGATTTCCTGGTGATGTGATGCAACAAGGAACTATGTGGGGAGCCGAGGGTAGTATACGTGCTGTAGAAAATTTACTTTTCCTCCACGATGTTGATACAATGGGAGGAAGCAGTGGCTCGCCTGTACTAGACGAAAATAATACTGTAATTGGTGTTCATGGTGGCTGGGACAATGCAGACCATAACCGTGCAGTGAAGGTAACCAATACCGTCATTGCATATGTGAACAACTACCTATAAAGCATTAATTTATCTGTTTTATTCCTACAAAACAAACAAAAAGGGTTCCCGAAAGGGAGCCTTTTTTGTTTGTAAAAAGGCTCTGCGGAGCTCGACCAGCAGGCGCTGCCCGCTGGACACCCGCCGCCTTTTGAAAAGGAAGCGAAACTTTATTATTGATTTTCCAGCTCGTCGGTGTCGATCACCACGTCCAGCTCCATCCCCAGCGGCTGGTGCAGCAGCACCTCGCCGCGCTTCATCGGGCGGTCGATCTTCTGCTTTTTAATCAGGCGGATCAGCTTAAAGACCAGCTCCGCGGGGACGGTAGAGGTGGTTTTGACCGGCACCGAAGGGATGCCCTCAAAGATGGTGGGGGCGTGGTAGGTGAGGATCTTGCGGTCACCCTTGAGCTCCTCGCGGCCGTACAGGTCGCCGCGGGCGCATTTGTTGCCGGTGACGGTGACGACTCCGGCGGTTTCCTCCACCGTCAGCTGACAGTGGTTTTTGCAGACAGGGCAGATCATTTGCGGCATAGCAAAACGCTTCCTTTTATGAAAGATTTTATCCAGTTAAAAGCGCCGGCGGCGGGTAACGCGGCGATAGCGCTTGCGCTTTTTGCGCTTGATGACGTTGGCGATGATGGAGAACACCACTACCAGCGCCACAAACAGAAAGACAAATCGGAACCAGAAGTTCTGGAAAAACTGGCTGATTTCGTCGAGGGTCAGCAGCAGGGGACTGACCTCAATATCTTCGGCAGCGATCAGGTCCACCTCACCGAGCACGCTGCCGTAGAGGATGAGTTTGAGGGTGCCCATCTTGGCGCCCTTTTCGATCGGTGCGGTGACGTAGTCATTTTCCCCGATGCGCTCACCGTTGTTGTTGTAGGCGATGCGGCGCACGTTGGAGACGTCGATGTTGTCCGGAATGAGGGCGGAGAAGGTTTCTGCGCTGACCAGCTGCAAGAAGTCCTTGCCATCCTTGGCCAGGCGCACATTGTTGATGCTGCTGACCTTGTCGCCCTTCTCCACAATGGTTTTGGCTTTATAGGTGTCAAACACCCAGTCATAAAATTGTGAGGTCAACACGAAGGCTTGGTTGGGCGAAATGTAGTTGCCGTCCTGATCCATATACGGGGCGCCGAGCAGGACCAAAAGGTACTCGTAGCCGTCCTTTTCGGCGGTGGTGATCAGGCATCGTCCCGCCTCCTCAAGGGTGCCGGTCTTGACGCCGGTGATTTCGGGATGATAGAAGCCGGAGCCCTCGACGATCATCTGGTTGGTGTTGTCCCAATGCAGGTTTTCCTGTTTGTTGGTGGGGCCAGTGTCATAGCTTGGGGTGGAGACGATCTGTCGGAACAGATCGTATTGCAGCGCATATTTGGTGATGAGGTAGAGATCGTAGGCCGTGGTGTAGTGGTTTTCATCGAACAGGCCGTTGGAATTGACAAAGTGGGTATCCTGACAGCCGATCTCCTTTGCCTTTTCGTTCATCATGTCGGCAAATTTATCCAGCGAGCCGTCGCCGATCTCGTAGGCCAGCATGATGGCGGCCTCGTTGGCCGACGGCAACAGGATGGCGTACAGGAGCTGCTCTGCGGTGAGTGTTTCGTTTAAGGTGATGCCGCCGGTGGAGATGCCGCCGCCGTAAGAGAGGTTGATCTCATAGACATAGTTTTGCAGATCGGCGGTGAAGGTGATCTCCCGATCCAGGTCGGGGATATTTTCGATGGTTAAGATGGCGGTCATGATTTTGGTCAGCGAGGCGGGGTAGCGGCGTTCGGTGGCGTTGCGCGCGTGGATGAGGGTGTCGGTGGTCAGCTCCACCATATAGACCGCAAGGTTGTCCATCAGAGGATCGCTCTCGTCGATGAAGGGAACGGTGCCCTGTGAGATGTCCAGCTTCCCGGAACCTTCGGCGTAGTCAGTGCTTTGAGTCGCTTCTTCAGAGGAAGTTTCGCTCTCATCGGTTGGCAGAATTTCGGTTCCGGCATCTTCCTCTTCGGATTGGCTGGTTTCGACGGCCGATTCTGCAAAGGCGGGCAGTCCGGGACTGAGCATCGAGCCGGCCATCAGCAGGCTCATCAAAAACGCCAACAATCTTTTCATTGCAACACGTTCCTTTCTATAGACAATTTGAATATGAAAAAGAAAAAATTCGGTTTAAGAGGCAGTGCCTGTCCGCAAAAGGAGGGCAGCTGTTCGTTTGTGTGAAGAATTACCTCTATTATAATATATTGCGGGTAATTTGTAAAACAATTTGTGGGAGGAAACAAAATTTTACCAGCAAGTTTAACGCTGTGTTCATATTCACCCTTGCAAAAGAAAGGGAGGTGCGGTAAGATAAAAGAATGACAGGAGGGAACAGGATGATTTATCTGACGGGAGACCTGCACGGGGATATAGAGCGCTTTAAAAGCAAGGAAATGAAGAGGCTCAAGAAGGGAGATACGCTGATTGTCTGCGGCGATTTTGGCTTTTTGTGGGACGGCTCGAAAAAGGAAGCAGCGACGCTGAAAAAGCTGCAAAAGAGCAAGTACCAGATCCTCTTTGTGGAGGGCACCCACGACAACCTTGACCTGATTGCGCAGTACCCAGTTGAAGAGTGGAACGGGGGCCGGGTGCGGCACATCGGCGGATCGCTGTACAAATTGGAAAGGGGCAGTGTATTCACCCTGGAGGGCAAGCGCTTTTTTGCCTTTGGCGGTGGAGAGAGCCAGGAGATGGACATTCGCCAACAGGATGGAACCTGGTGGCCGCAGGAGCTGCCCACTCCAGAGGAGATTGCGCAGGCAAGGCAGGAGCTCGAGCGATTTGATAACAAGGTGGATTTCATCGTCACCCACGAGTGCAGCTCCACGGTGCGCCACTTTATCGATATGGACGGGGAACACCAGAACCTGATGACCCGCTTCTTCGACGAGATTACCCAGAAAGTACAGTTTAACAGATGGTTCTTTGGCTGCTACCACATGGACAAGGTCATTCCGCCGCGCTATTACGCGCTCTTTTCCAAAGTGCAGCCGGTAGAATAAAATTATTCCCAAAAAAGTTTGTCGAAAGGGAGGAAGGATTGATGATCGACTATATCAGCGCCATCCATCAGCGCATTTCCCGCCGCAGCTACTTGGATGAACCGATTGGAGAACAGGAGCTTGCCACTTTGCAGGAGGAGATTGCGCGGGCAAACGAGCAGAGCGGACTTGCCATCACCTTTTTGGCAGACGGCAGCGAAGCATTTGACGGGATCAAGAGTTACGGGATGTTTAGCGGTGTGCGTTCGCTGATTGTTCTCAAGGGCAGAAAGACGCTGGAACACCTCAAAGAAAAAGTTGGCTATTACGGCGAGCAGCTGGTGCTGGCCGCCACCGCTTTAGGGCTGGGCACCTGCTGGGTTGGAGGCACCTTTGACCGCGACAGCGAGGTCTTTCACCTGCCAGAGGGCGAGGAGATTGTCTGTGTCATCACGGTGGGCAAGGTGGTACAGAGCACCCTCAAGGAAAAGGTGATCCGGGGCATGATTCACCGCAAGACCAAGAGCATCGAGGAGATGACCCGCACAGACCGCCCGTTGAGCCCGGAAGAAGAGGCGGCGATGGAGCTGGTGCAGCACGCCCCGACAGCGCGCAACACCCAGAAGGTGGTATTCAGTTTTTCCGGCGACCGCATCACTGCGGGGGTGCCGGACGATGCGCCATTTGATCTGGTGGATCTGGGCATCTGCAAACTGCACTTTGCCCTCGGTATGCGGGAATTGTTTCCACATTGTGGCTTTGTGTGGGGCAATGCAGGCGTCTTTGATCCGGGCCTGGGGCTGCACACCGAGCAAAATCAGGAGTAGGTTTTTTGCAAAAGGATAGGCCTTTGGAGAAGATCGCAGATACAGACAAGAGAAGAGATCAAAAGTATAAGGAGGATACGTTATGTCAAGCTACGTTACTAGGAAAACTCCCGGCAACACAGCCTGGTTTACCCACGATCGCTTTGGTATGTTTATTCACTGGGGACTGTACTCGATGCCCGCCCGGCACGAGTGGGTCAAGACACGCGAGCGCACACCGGAAGAGGTGTACGACCGGTATTTCCGCTATTTTGACCCGGATCTGTACGATCCAAAGGAATGGGCCCGGCAGGCCAAGGCGGCTGGGATGCGGTATGCCGTATTCACCACCAAGCATCACGAGGGCTTCTGCATGTTCGACAGCCAGTACACCGACTACAAGTGCACCAATACCCCGGCTAAGCGCGACCTCACCCGCGAGTTTGTCGACGCCTTCCGCGCAGAGGGCATTCACATCGGCTTTTACTATTCGCTGATCGACTGGCATCACCCCGACTTTACCATCGACGTCAACCATCCGCGCAGAGATGATCCAGACGCCAAACAGCAGAACGAGGGACGCGACATGCACCGCTATGCCGCCTATATGCGCAACCAGATCCGCGAGCTGCTGACCAACTACGGCAAGATCGACATCCTGTGGCTGGACTTTTCCTATAGCCGGCGCCACGGCGAAGGCGACAAGGCTTGGCTGGGCGGCAAGGGCAAAGAGGACTGGGAGTCTGAGGAGTTAATCAAGCTGGCAAGAAGCATTCAGCCCGAGATCATCATCGACAACCGCGCCGAGATCGAACAGGATCTGTGGACCCCGGAGCAGTTCCAGCCGACCGATTGGTTCCGCCATCCAAAGACAGGGGAGCTGGTCACCTGGGAGGCCTGCCAGACCCTTTCCGGTTCCTGGGGCTATTACCGCGACGAATTCACCTGGAAATCCCCGGAAATGCTCATCCGCATGCTCATCAATACCGTCTCCAATGGCGGCAACCTGATTATGAACGTGGGCCCAACCGCCCGCGGTTATCTGGACTACCGCGCTGAAGAGGCCCTGAAGGTCTACGCCGACTGGATGAAGTACAACAGCCGCTCGATCTATGGCTGCACCAAGGCGGAGCCGGAATTTAAAACGCCGGCAGATTGCCGCCTGACCCAGAGCGAGGATGGCAAGCGCCTGTACATCCACCTGTTTGCCTACCCGTTTGACAACATGAAGGTGCAGGGCCTGGCGGGCAAGGTAGCCTATGCACAATTTTTGCACGATGGCAGCGAAGTAAAATTCACCGACGGCACAGTGGAGCTGCTCAGCGACGACAAGCAGGAGGACGACGAGAGCGCGACCTTCTTCTATCTGCCGCACGTCAAGCCGCATTGCCTGGTTCCTGTCATCGAGGTATTTTTAAAATAGAATTTCTCAACGCGCTGTCAAAGCCGTAAAGTTTCTGCTTTCCATTCCTGCACAGAGCGGGGCGGGGAGCATCTTACAGCTTTCAAAAGGGCCTCCCAACCGGGAGGCCCTTTTTTGGAGGCAGGCAAAGGGAAGAAGATTTTATTTGTAAAACAAAAAAGGTACCGGATTTTATCCGGTACCTTTTTGTATCTGGCGGAGACGGTGGGATTCGAACCCACGTGCCTATCTCTAGACAAAACGATTTCGAGTCGTTCTCGTTACGACCACTTCGATACGTCTCCCTATATAAAACAGCTTATTTAGTATAACAAATTTTCCCGCACTTTGCAAGGGGTATCGCGATTTTCTTTCGCTTAAAATTTTTGCGGGATAGGTGAATAGGGCTGTTTGGGGCTAGCGAACCCCGACAGTTGGCTCTGGGTTGGTGAAAGGGGAAGCCAGGTGCAGTGGCGCGTCCAGCGGCAGTTTGGGCGCATGGCACTTGCATTGCGATTGATAGTGAAAATAGGTTATATGGAAAATTTAGAATCTGGCCAAAAGGTTTTTCATGGACACACGAAAGCGCTCCTCTTTTAAAGAGACCCATTAAAAGATGCTGTTGTTGAATTCACACAGCAAGTGAAATATAAAAAAGTTACTGAGCGCCGATAGAGAAACGGTTCTCAGTAACTTTTTCTTTGAACGGTTAAATTTGCAACAGCTTCCTGTTCTGCACGCAGCTCTTGGGGGCTGGTAGGAGGAAAAGCAGCCGAACAAAAGGTGTCCGATATACGCGGATCAGCTATTAAAAGTATGCTTTGACCACTTGATAGAGGCCTTGATCCACTTCACAGTCCCCCATTTTTTCATAAACTGCATCGGGCCGGATCAGTGCGTTGTTTGTGCCCTTGACCAGACCGAAGGGACCTTTATAATCATATAAACACCAGCTCCAACCAAATTCGTCCACCACCGAAAGCAGGTCGTCCATATAAGCCAGAGATGCCTCGTAGTGTGCCGTCACCGGTACGCCAAACTCATTCAGGAAAATGGTGGTCCCAGTTTCCTCAGAGAAGTCTGCATATCTCTGAAAGTACGTTTTCAGCCAATTCCGGTCATAGCTAGGTGCATAATCTGTTTGGGGCTGATTGTCTGTGATGCTGCCGTCCGGTTCAATGGTGAGGTCTGTTACAGGAATTTGTTCCATATCCGCATCTTCTAGCTGTGTGGATTCGATCATCACTTCTCTGCCCTCCGGCATCCGCAGCAATACACCACCCAGATCCAGCACACTCCCTTCCTGCTCAGAAGGGTATATTTCGATGGTCTGTGCGTCTTGCTCCAATGTCACATGCAACGCCATATCATAATTGGCATAGACAGGATTTCCATTTTCATCTACGAACACATTGACGCACTGATTTTTTCCCTCTTCCGGCAACGATTCTTCAAACAGTTCATATTTCTTTTCTCCAGCACAAAGCAGTATTTTTGCTCCAGCAGCAACGCCATTGATATAAATTTCCGCCTGTGTTCCCGCAGGAAAATCTCCTCGCAGGGTAAAGTGTCCACCGCCGTATATGTGGGAGTTGACCATGGGCAGAATCGATGGCCATTCTTCGAGCTCCCCGGAGTGAAGGGCGTTGGGCTCATAACAGTGGATGGTCTGCACAATGCCGCTTCCCACCAATCCCTCCAATGGTTCTTTGCCCCAACTGAACATATCGGAAATAATCAGTCGGTCTGGGGTGTGGGCTCGAATCACTTCTGCCAGATGCAGTGCCATTTCGCAGTAGACATCCTCCCCGATATAGTCGCAGGGCTCATTTAACAGATTGAAACTGAGCGCATTGTTTGGAATGTCTGCGTACCGCTTCGCCACCGTATCCCAGAAGGTCACAAATAAATCCATCTGCTGCTGATTTTGGAACAAGGTACTTTCTTCTTCTGTGTATGTACAGTTATGGCCATAGGTTTCACAGACTACCAGGGAGATATGTACTTTATATTGGATGCCCCAAGAGATCAGTTCATCCAGATTTTCCCAGTATTGAATTGCAGGTTGATTTACATCGGCATTGGCGAAGAAAAACTTTGTGTTGAGTGGCACGCGCAGGAAATTAAATCCCAGGTCCGACACATTTTTGACATCCTGCTCAGTAAAGCCCGGTGTGGCAAAGCCATAATTTCGATATCCATCCGGGTAATCCCCCATAGGTTCGTACTCCAAACCGTGCCAGTTTGGCAGATGATCTGCGGATGCCTCTGGCAGTTCCAGAGCCATGGCCTTGATCTCTTCTGAGATGGTATTGGTGCCCAAATCCACCGTGGAATTTTCTTCCTCTTCTTTGGATGTCTCTGGCAGTTGCTGGGTCATAGCTTCGGCCTCTTCTGAGACGGATTTAGCGTCCAGATCCGCTTGAGAATTCTCGCCATTTTCTGTGCCGCAGGCTGTTAAAGATAGTGTCATCACGAACGAAAGGAGCAAAGCAACCAAACGTCTCATAAAATACCCCCTTATAAAACAAGATTCCTCGTGTGAATAGCCATTGTTGGAATGAAGAGAGAATTATACAATGATGGAAGGATGTGTTTATTTGCTCTTTGGATTGTTGGTTAATCCAAGGAGATAGTCTACACTGGTTTGATAAAGGGAAGCAAGTTTGATTAAAACGTCGACAGGCACGTTGATAGCGCCGCTTTCATATCGAGAGTAGGTCGCTTGTTTTACACATAGCATTTTGGCGACCTCTGCCTGCGTTAAATCGTGATCTTCCCGTAGATCTCGTATGCGTTGAAACAAATGACTCACCTCAATTCTTATTGTAATTTATACTTTTCACGTATATTGATAGATATACGTAACCGGTATAAAAGATAAAGATGGCAATAAGATAAAAGATACTCTAGTAAAAGAACCATCCCGTGAGCCGGAAATCGTAGAGGACCTTTTGCCTTATCAGCAGATCGTTCTGCGCATGGTGGTGAACAGAAAATTGCAGAACAGGTCCTACAGAGCGCGCGGGAGTTTTCATACAGGAAGTACAAAAAAAGCCCCGCGGCCCATAGGCCGTGGGGCTTTTACTGTTATGATATGAAAGCGTACAATCCGTTATCTAGGATATTTGATTGCAGCCTGTGCAGCAGCAAGGCGGGCAATCGGTACACGGAACGGAGAGCAGGAAACATAGGTCAGGCCGACCTTGTGGCAGAACTCGATGGTGGACGGATCGCCGCCGTGCTCGCCGCAGATGCCCAGTTTGATGTCTGGACGGGTCTGTTTACCCAGGTCGCAAGCCATCTTAACCAGTTTGCCTACGCCGACCTGGTCGAGTTTTGCAAATGGGTCGAACTCGTAGATCTTCTTGTCGTAGTAGTAGTTGAGGAACTTGCCGGCATCGTCACGGCTGAAGCCGAAGGTCATCTGAGTCAGGTCGTTGGTGCCGAAGGAGAAGAACTCTGCCTCTTTTGCAATCTCGTCTGCGGTTACGGCTGCACGCGGGATCTCGATCATGGTACCAACTTTGTAGTGAATCTGTACGCCCTCTTTGGCGATGATCTCATCTGCAACCTTGGTGACGATGGATTTGACGTAAGCGAGCTCTTTTACTTCGCCAACCAGTGGGATCATGATCTCTGGAACAACGTCCCAATCTGGATGTTTGCGGCTTACATTGATTGCAGCGCGGATGACAGCGGTGGTCTGCATCTCAGCAATCTCCGGATAGGAAACAGCCAGACGGCAGCCGCGGTGACCCATCATTGGGTTGAACTCATGCAGCGAAGCGATGACGTTGTGAATCTCTTCAACAGAGATGTGCATATCGTCGGACAGCTCTTTGATCTCTTCCTCGGTGTGTGGAACGAACTCGTGGAGCGGTGGATCCAGGAAGCGGATGGTGACCGGACGGCCCTGCATTGCCTCGTAGATCGCTTCGAAGTCGCCCTGCTGCATCGGCAGAAGTTTGTCGAGGGCGGTGCGTCTCTGCTCAACGGTCTTAGAGAGGATCATCTCACGCATTGCTTTGATGCGGTTGCCGTCGAAGAACATGTGCTCGGTACGGCAAAGGCCGATGCCCTGTGCGCCAAAAGCAACTGCCTGTGCAGCATCTCTTGGAGTATCTGCATTGGTGCGTACCTGCAGCTGTCTTGCATCGTCGGCCCAGCCCATCAGACGGCCAAAGTCGCCGGATACAGAAGCGTCGACGGTTGGGATCGCTTCGCCGTAGATCTTACCGGTGGAGCCATCCAGCGAGATGTACTCGCCGCGGTGAATCTTTCTGCCGCCCAGCTCGAAGTAACCCTCTGCATCGTGCATAACGATTTCGCCGCAGCCAGATACGCAGCAGGTGCCCATGCCACGCGCTACAACAGCCGCATGAGAGGTCATACCGCCGCGAACGGTCAGGATGCCCTGTGCATGGTTCATACCTTCAATATCTTCAGGGGAGGTTTCCAGACGAACCAGAACAACCTTTTCGCCCTTCTTGCCTTCCTCGGTAGCTTCTTCAGCGGTAAAGACAACCTTGCCGCAGGCAGCGCCAGGAGAAGCAGCTAGACCGGTGCCGATCTCTTTGGCAGCTTTCAGGGCAGCAGCATCAAACTGTGGATGCAGCAGTGCGTCGAGCTGTTTTGGATCGACCATGCAGACAGCCTCTTCTTTGGAGATCATGCCCTCGTCTACCAGGTCGCAGGCGATCTTGATAGCGGCGGTAGCGGTTCTCTTACCATTTCTGGTCTGCAGCATGTAGAGCTTGCCGTTTTCGATGGTGAACTCCATATCCTGCATATCTCTGTAGTGTTTTTCCAGACGGTGTGCAACGTCGTTAAACTGCTCATAAACTTCCGGCATAATCTGTTTGAGCTCGTCGATCTTCTGAGGAGTACGAACGCCAGCAACAACGTCCTCGCCCTGTGCATTGACCAGGAACTCGCCGAACAGCTTGTTCTCACCGGTAGCAGGGTTGCGGGTGAAGGCTACGCCGGTACCGGAGGTGTTGCCGGTGTTGCCGAATACCATGGTCTGTACGTTGACCGCGGTGCCCCAAGAGGACGGAATGTCGTTCATTCTTCTGTAGTAGATCGCACGCGGGTTATCCCAGGAGCGGAATACTGCCTTGACGGCACCCATCAGCTGCTCTTTTGGATCCTGTGGGAAGTCGGAGCCGATCTGCTCTTTATAGTAGGCTTTAAATTTCTTGACCATCTCTTTGAGGTCGTTGGCGTCCAGCTCGGTGTCCATCTTGACGCCCTTTGCAGCCTTCATTTCATCGATGATGACCTCGAAGTTGTGCTTTGGAACTTCCATTACAACGTCGGAGTACATCTGGATGAAGCGGCGATAGGAGTCATAGGCAAAGCGTTCGTTGTTGGTCAGCTTTGCAAAGCCCTCGACAACGACGTCGTTCAAGCCGAGGTTCAGGATGGTGTCCATCATACCAGGCATGGAAGCTCTTGCGCCGGAACGAACGGAAACCAGCAGCGGGTTGTGCTCGTCGCCAAATTTCTTGCCGGTTTTTTCTTCCAGTTTTGCCAGGTACTCAAAGATTTCAGCCTCGATTTCTGGGCTGATCTGCTTGTCGTCCTCATAGTACTGGGTGCAGGCCTCGGTGGTGACGGTGAATCCTGGTGGAACCGGCATGCCGAGAACGGTCATTTCAGCAAGGTTAGCGCCCTTGCCTCCGAGCAGCTCACGCATCTTTGCGTTGCCTTCGGAGAAAGCATAAACAAATTTCTTGCTCAATGTAAAAACCTCCCGAATTTAAATTTTGCAAGCACGCAACACTGAAAATTGCTCTAAAATTTTCAGCGAACGCACAAAAGGAATTGTTCAACGCAATACATCCTTCTTACATATTATACCAAAACAGATAGGACAATACCAGTCCCCATTTTATAAATTTTCCATAAAAATTTAGGATCGGATTTCATGTTTTACAAGGAGGTTTTTCATGAGTTTTGAGCGGAAAAGACAATAAAATGTCTAAAATTTATCAATCACACCAAAGGACAGTCAAAATACACAAAGCAGTAACGGCTAATTTGCGCAAATTTATTTTGAGGGTAGAAATTTTCGATCGCCTTGCATTTTGGTATGGCAAAACTTATAATAGAAAAAGAGACAGATGAACGCAGAGCGCTTATCAAACAGAGGCTGCAATGAGTTTTTAGAAACGAATCGGAGTGATGGCAATGCAAAACGTAAGCGCGGTTATTTTGGCGGCCGGGCAGGGCACCAGAATGAAATCCAAATACCCCAAGGTGATGGCTCAGGTGCTCTTTAAGCCGATGATCAACTGGGTGGTAGACTGGTGCCGCAAGGCCGGCATCGAAAAAATTTGTGTGGTAGTCGGACACGGAGCCGATCAGGTGCGTGCCGCGCTGCCGCAGGAATGTGTGACGGTCGAACAGCAGCAGCGCCGCGGAACCGGCCATGCGGTGATGATGGCCCGCAGCTTTATAGAGGAAAATCCGGGCGATGTCCTTGTGCTCAACGGGGATGCTCCCTTTGTGAGCGATAAGGTGATCACCAATGTGGTACAGCGCCACCGCGCAGCAAAGGCGCAGGTGACGGTAGTTACAGCCAATCTGGACAATCCTTTCGGCTACGGACGCATTTTGCGCCAGGATGGACAGGTGACCGGCATTATCGAGGAGCGCGACGCCACCGAGCAGCAGCGCGCCATCACCGAGGTGAACTCGGGAGCCTACTGCTTTGAAAGCAGCTTTTTGCTTAAAGCGCTCGAGGAGTTGACCTGCGAGAACAGCCAGGGCGAATACTACCTGACCGACACGGTAAAAGTGGCCTTCCAAAAGGGCAAAAAGGTGGAAGGCTGCCTGTGCGAGGATGAGAAGCTGGTGCTGGGCGCCAACGACAGGGCAGGATTGTTAAAACTAAATGAAATCGCCAATAAAATTGTGGTTGACAGACTTTTGGAAGATGGTGTAAACTTTTATTGTACGGACGGTGTGGTGATCTCTCCCGACGCTGTAGTGGGCAGGGATACAACCATTGCTCCGGGCACCGAATTGCACGGCCATGTTGTCATCGGAGAGGACTGCGTGATCGGCCCGAACACCATCATCGACAACAGCAAAATTGGAGACGGCTGCCAGATCCATTCCTCCCTCATCGAGCAATCGGTTGTGGGCAACGGAGTGCGCATCGGACCAAACAGCCATCTGCGCCCGAACAGCGTCTTGAATGACCGCGTAAAGATCGGAAATTTTGTTGAAATTAAAAATTCGACCCTTGGCGAAAAGACCAGCGTTGCGCACCTGACCTATATTGGAGATTCGGATTTTGGAAAGAACATCAATGTGGGATGCGGCGTAGTCACCGTCAACTACAACGGTTACCGCAAATTCCGCAGCACCGTCGAGGACAACGCCTTCATCGGATGCAACACCAATCTGGTATCCCCGGTGCATGTAGGCCACGACGCTTACATCGCTGCCGGCTCCACCATCACCGACGATGTGCCGGCAGAGGACCTTGCGATTGCAAGGGCGCGCCAGGTGGAGAAGTCCGGTTGGGTCAAGGGCTACCGCGAGAAGGAACTGGCACTCAAGGAACAGCAGAAGAAGGAACAAAAATAACCTGTATCGTACAGCAGGAAGCCCTGTACAGGGCGGATGGCTGTTTAACGGCATAAGCCGGATATTCTTTAGAAGGTCTAAAGAGGAATGGAGGATGCTGGCGGGGTAAAGCTGCTCTTTTCCATCAGGAGAGGGGCAGCTGTCCGCCTGCTGGTGTCCTAAGAAGGTGGGCGGAGCAATCTGCCAGAGAAAAGTAAGGGGAGTCAGAAAAGAAATGAATTTGCATGGTAAAGACATCAAGATCTTCACCGCCAATTCCAATCCAAAGGTAGCGGCGGAGATTGCGGCCTGTCTGGGCCTTCCAGTCGGAAAAAGTGAGGTAAAAACCTTCTCGGACGGCGAGATTTCGGTCTCCATCCAGGAGTCGGTCCGTGGTTCGGACGTCTTTGTTGTACAGTCTACCTGCACACCGGTCAACGACAACCTCATGGAGCTGCTGATCATGATCGACGCCTTTAAGCGCGCTTCTGCGGGCCGCATCACCGCAGTTATGCCATATTTCGGCTATGCGCGTCAGGACAGAAAGGCCAAAGCCAGAGACCCGATCTCGGCAAAACTGGTTGCGGACCTGATCACCGCTGCGGGCGCAGACCGCGTGCTGACCATGGACCTGCATGCTGCCCAGATTCAGGGCTTCTTTGACATTCCGGTAGACCACCTGCTGGGTGTTCCGATCCTGCTGCCGCACTTTGTAGACAAGATTGGCGCAGAGCCAGGCAACTACACCGTCGTTTCTCCGGACCTGGGTTCTGTTACCAGAGCAAGAAAGTTTGCTGAGCGCTGCGACGTGCCGCTGGCCATCATCGACAAGAGAAGACCAAAGGCCAATGTCAGCGAGGTAATGAACATCATCGGTGAGGTTCGTGACAGAAAGGTCATCATCGTAGACGACATGATCGATACCGCAGGTACCCTTTGCAATGCGGCCAACGCTCTGGTCGAGGTTGGCGGCGCCACCGAGGTATATGCTTGCGCAACCCACGGCGTTCTGTCCGGTCCGGCAATTGAGCGCATCGAGAAGAGCGCCCTCAAGGAGGTTGTCATCCTCGACACCATTCCGCTGCCGAAAGATTGCGGCTGCAAGAAGATTACCCAGCTGCCGGTTGCTCCGGTATTTGCTGAGGCTATCGAGCGCATCTATCAGGACAAGCCGGTTTCCCCTCTGTTTGTTTAATCTCTTTTTGTCGAAAAAGGGCAGGTGTTGCACCTGCCCTTTTTCAGGCATTTTGGCAAAATCCATTGGATAAAGTTCACAGGCAGGCTGACCACAGGCACCCCTCTTTGGGAAGGGCGTCTGTGGTTGTCCTGCCCTGTTGCCGACCCTGCCGAAACCGGGGCGGCAAGACAAAAACAGGAAAGGACAAAAGCCATGTACGATCTTTTTGAGAAGCTGAAATCTTTGAGCGCCAAGCCCACCGTCACCGGCACGCCGGAATATCTGGTGGTGGGGCTGGGCAATCCGGAACCCAAATACGACACCACCCGCCACAACGCCGGCTTTATGGCCATCGACCACATCGCCGCAAAGGCGGGCTGCAAGGTCAACCAGCTCAAATTTAAGTCGCTGTGGGGCCTGTGTGAGATCGAGGGAAAAAAGGTGATGCTCCTGAAACCCACCACCTACATGAATAGTTCCGGTGAGGCGGTGCGGGAAGCGAGCCAATTTTATAAAATCCCGCCGGAAAAGATCATCGTCATCTTCGACGACGTCAGCCTGGATGTGGGGAAGATGCGCATCCGCCGCAAGGGCAGCGATGGAGGCCACAACGGCATCAAGAGCATCATCTATCTGACCGGAAGCGACCAGTACCCGCGCATCAAGGTGGGGGTAGGCAAAAAGCCGCGTCCGGACTATGACCTGGCAGCTTGGGTGCTGGGACATTTTTCCGATGAGGACTTAAAGACCCTCAATGCCGTCTTTGACCACTGCTATGACGCGGTGTGCGAGATGGTGAAGGGAAAGATTGACAAGGCAATGAACCTGTTTAATTAGCGAGTTAAATAATTAGGAAATTTTATGGCAAAGCTTTCACCATAAAGATGGAAGGTGGGTGAACACGATGAAACAGTTTTTAAATCTGTTGGACGGGATGATGGAGTACCGGCAGCTCAAAGATGCAATCGAGCAGGGCCGCGTGCCGGTCTCGCTGACCGGAGCCGCCGCTGCGCACAAGATCCACATCATTGCCTCACTGTGTGGGCAGCTTCAACGTCCGGCGCTGGTGGTGGTGCCGGACGAGAGCACCGCGATCCGCTTTACTGCCGATCTGACGACACTGCTGGGGGAGCAGGTGCTGCATTTTCCGGCCAGAGACTATGTCCTGCTGGACGTGGACGGCGCTTCGGGAGAGTTTGAGCATCAGCGGTTGGGCACGCTCAGCGCCCTGCTGTGCGGGGAGGCCAGAGTGGTGGTCGCTTCGGCAGAATCGGCCTGTGAGCGCACCATCCCAAAGGAAAAACTGGCCGCATCAATATTGGAAATTGATCAGGATGGCAGCTATGACGAGGAGGAGATTGTCCAGAAGCTGGTGGCGATGGGGTATCAGAACCGCGATCAGGTCGAAGGCACCTGCCAGTTTGCGCGGCGCGGCGGCATTTTGGACATCTTCCCGCCGGACCGCTCTCTGCCGGTGCGCATCGAGTTTTGGGACGATGTCATCGATACCATGTCCACCTTCCAGGTGGACACCCAGCGCCGTCAGGACCCTGTGGACAAGGTGACCATCCCGCCGGCACGCGAGGTACTTTATGACAGCCCGGAAAAGCTGATTGCCCTGCTGCAAAAACAGGTGGCCGCCCAGAAGGGAAAGGCGGGCGTGCAGGTGAAGGAACACCTGCAAAAGGACATCGAGCGGCTGGACGGCGGGCTGGGTCCGGTGAGCATCGACCGGTATCTGCCGATTCTCTATGAACCGCAGACCATCCTCGACTACTTTGACAGCGAGGCACTGACCTTTTTGTGCGAGCCGATTTCCTGCAAGGAAAATTTTGCCAACGCCATGGCGCAGCACCACGAGGACATCAAGATGCTGCTCGAGGAGGGCATCCTCTTTAAAGGGTGCAGCATCTACTACGACGATTTTACCGAATTGTGCCGCAAGCTCTGCCGCCACCAGGGAGTGCTGATGGACACCTTTACCCGCTCCTTGGGCGAAATTCCACTCAAGGAGCTTGTACAGATGACCGCGTCTCAGCTGTCCACCTGGAGCGGCGAATACGCCATCTTAAAGGACGACATCGAGGACTACCGGCGCAGCGGCTATTGCTGTGTCGTCTTTGCAGGTACGCCCCGCGGCGCTCAAGCGCTGGCAGACGATCTGGGCAGAGATTTTTCCGCCGACCTTGTGCAGGATGTTGGGACGATTGCGCCCGGAAAGGTCTACGTCGTCGAGGGTACGCTTTCGGCGGGCATGGAGTATCCGGGCATTAAGCTTGCCATCATCAGCCACGCAAAGACCGGAAGCAGCCGCAGCAAGCCGCCAAAACCCAAAAAGGCCGGCCACATCAAAAATCTTTCCGACCTGAATGTGGGCGACTATGTGGTCCATGTCTCCCACGGCATCGGCATCTTTGAGGGAATTGTCAAGCGCGAGATCCACGGGGTTGTCAAGGACTATATCAAGATCCGCTATGCGGGCACCGACATGCTCTTCGTGCCGGTCACCCAGCTGGACCTTGTCACCCGGTATATCGGCGGCAAGGAGGAGGGCGTCGTCAAGCTCAACAAGTTAAACTCCGCCGAGTGGGCCAAGACCCGAGCGCGCGTCAAAAAGGCCGTCAAGGATATGGCCGATGAGCTCATCAAGCTCTACGCCAAGCGCGAAGCTTCCAAAGGCTACGCCTTCCATCAGGACACCGACTGGCAGAACGATTTTGAGCGCCGCTTCCCGTACGATGAGACCGACGACCAGCTGCGCTGCATCCAGGAGATCAAGGCAGACATGGAGCGCCCGGTTCCGATGGACCGCCTGCTGTGCGGAGACGTCGGCTTTGGAAAAACCGAGGTGGCCATCCGCGCGGCGTTTAAGTGTGTGATGGACGGCAAGCAGTGCGCTGTTTTGGTGCCGACGACCATCCTGGCATGGCAGCATTACCAGACCTTCCGCAACCGTATGGAGGGCTTTCCTATCAAGGTAGATATCCTTTCTCGCTTTCGCACCCCGCGCGAGCAGGAACAGGTGCTCGAGGAGCTGCGGCGGGGCGAGATCGACGTCATCATCGGCACCCACCGTCTGGTACAAAAGGACGTCAAATTTAAGGACCTGGGGCTGTGCATCATCGATGAGGAGCAGCGCTTTGGCGTCAAGCACAAGGAGACCTTTAAGGAGATGCGCAACAACGTCGATGTGCTGACCCTTTCGGCCACCCCGATCCCGCGCACTTTAAATATGGCGATGTCCGGCATACGCGATATGTCCACCATCGAGGAGGCTCCCCAGGACCGGCAGCCGGTTCAGACCTACGTCATGGAGCACGACTGGGGAATTCTGACCCAGGCGATGAACAAGGAGCTGCGCCGTGGCGGACAGGTGTTCTACCTGCACAACCGGGTGGACACCATCGACAGCTGTGCAGCTACCATCCAGAAGCTCATCCCGGATGCCGTAGTGGTGGTGGCCCACGGCAAGATGAGTGAGGAGCAGCTCTCCAAAGTCTGGAAGCGGCTGCTCGACCACGAGATTGACATTCTGGTCTGCACCACCATCATCGAGACCGGTGTAGACGTCTCCAACTGCAACACCCTCATCATCGAGGACGCCGACCGCCTGGGACTTTCCCAGCTTTACCAGATTCGCGGCAGGGTCGGCCGCTCCAGCCGCCGCGCCTTCGCCTACCTGACGGTGACCAAAGGCAAGGCGCTGACCGACGTTGCGACCAAGCGCCTGGAGGCAATTCGCGAGTTTACCACCTTTGGTTCGGGATTCCGCATCGCCATGCGCGATCTGGAGATTCGCGGTGCGGGCAACATTTTGGGCGCCCAGCAGCACGGCCACATGGAGGCGGTCGGATATGAGATGTATTTAAAGATGCTCTCAGACGCAGTCGCGATTGCAAAGGGAGAGAAACCGGACACGCAAGCCACCGAATGTCAGGTGGACATCCGCATCGGCGCGCACATACCGGAGGAGTACATCGAGAGCCTTTCGCAGCGCATCGATATCTACAAGAAGATCGCTTCGGTCGAGAACGATCAAGATGCACTGGACATCACCGACGAGCTGATCGACCGCTTTGGCGATCCGCCGGAATCGGTCAAGGGTTTGATCGACGTTTCCCTGCTGCGCAACAAGGCCGCCTCTTTGGGCATCAAGGAGATTTCTCAGCGCACCGACAGCCTGCTGTTCTACCCGGAGGTGGTGGACATGGAGGCTGCAAGCCGTCTGGCCGCCAACTTAAAGGGCCGCGTGATGCTCAATGCCGGGGCAAAACCGTATATTGCGGTGCGGGTACTCAAGGGAGAAAAACCGGTGGACACCATGCGCCTGGCATTGGATGCCATGGCTCCTGATTCCCCACAGGCCAGTTGATCTACAAAAAGGGAAGCGATTCTTCTGCAAGCGATGCCCGTTGTTTTGTGAATTTTAATGGACTTTTTATAAAATACGGTGTATAATAGCAGGGTATCTTGCAATGTATGGGGCTTTTTGCCCCTTGGTAAAGTCAAAAAGACAGGGGGATTATCAAACCATGAATCTGCTTAAAAAATGTGCAGCGCTGCTGACTGCCGGGGCCTTATGCTTCTCCATGTCGGCTTGCGCCTCTTCCGATACCGGCTGGATCATGCGCAAGGATCAGCTTGAGATGCCGGCCGGCGTCTATATCAACAACCTGATCCAGAGCTACTATGATGCCTCCACCATGGTGGAAGACCCGGATGCGGATGTTCTTGACCAGGAGATCGAGGGTCAGCCTGCAGCGGACTGGATTGAGCAAAACGCCATTGACGAGACCAAAAAGGAAATGGCCATTTGCAGCGAATTCAGCGCGCGCAACATTGCCTTCCCTGAAGATCAGCTGCTCAGCTGCCAGCAGCAGGCGCAGTCCTATTACGATCAGTCAGGCGACAATCTGGAAAAGAACGGAATTGCGCAGGGCTCCATCGAGCTGATCTATCAGATCTCCTACATGAAGACCCAGCTGTTCCAGGCCCTTTATGGCCCATCTGGAGAGGACCCGGTATCCGACGAGGAACTGAGCAGCTATTACGACGACAACTACATCAAGATGGCGGTACAGACCTTCAGCTTCTCCGACATGGAGATCCCGGAAGATGCCACCGAGGACGAGAAGGCAGCGTACGAGGAATTCAACGACAACGAGCGCTCCAACGTCTACACCAACGCCAACACCTTCTATTTACAGGCAAAGATCGGAACAGAAAACGGTCAGAGCTTCAACGACATTCTCAACGAGTACAAGAAGGAAAACCAGTCCTCCGATGAGGAATATGACATGACCACCGACAACTACCGCCTGCTCGACACCGCAACCACCACCCTCGACGCCGACGTCATCAAGGCCCTCAAGGAGGCCGGGGTCGGAGAGGTTGTCATGGTGCAGACCGACAGCATGATCGCAGTTGGTGCGACTGCCGACATCCACGAGGACCCGACCGACTTCGATTACGTCAAGGATTCCATCCGCCATGCGCTGCGCGACGAGACGATGGAGGAGTATCTGCTGCAGCAGGCTCAGGACAGCTCCTACATCCTCAATCAGAAGGCCGTTGACCGCTATCAGATCGAAAAACTTGACCTGGACTAATTGAAAACAAACAAAAAAGGACGGGGACGCCGGCCGCCACAGTGGTTCCGGCGCCCTCTTTTGTCATTTTGTACAGTAGCGGAAGAAAAAATTTATATGAAGGAATCATTAAAATTCTTTCAGCAATCTTCCACGAACGTACTATTTTGTGATATAATAGTCCAGAACAGGCTCGGAAAACTGCTTCCGGCGGCATATTGTTCGGAAAATACACGGGACGGACAGCCGTCCGCGGAGAAAAAAATACAGCAAGTAAGGGATGAAAAAACTATGAAGGATCGTATCGGACAGTCCAGCAAAAGGAAAAAACCTGCCAACCAGAGTGTGACCGGCGTGCCAAAACCGGACGGATATGCCGGAAACTCCGGGGGAAAGCAGCCACAGAACAAGCTGCCGCTGATTATCGCTGCGGTAGTAGTGGTAGTTCTCGTGGTAGTCATTGCAGCCTGGTTTTTGTTAAAGGATAACAAGGCAGGTACCTCCTCTCACGGCGGGAATGTTTCCAGTGCCGCACCGAGTGTAGAGTATCCGGCCAATACCGCAGGATTAAGCCAGGAGGAGCAGGATCTGCAGAGTGTACTGCAGAGCGCAAAGACACTGCGCGTCCCCGACATGACCCAGCTGGTGGATCTGATTGCCATCAATAAGCTCACCGGCACATTGGAGTCGGACAGCGACGGCGTCAACGCCAACATTGTTGCACAGCTGCCGGAAGATTCGATGGCGACCAAAGCGGCAGAATTTAAAGCGAGCACCAACGACGACACCGTTGGTTGGGTAAGCCTGCCCAACACAAACGTCGACTACCCGGTTGTCTTTAAGGCGGGCGTTGAGAACTACGCCTACTATGAGAGCTTGGGTTATGATAAACAGTACAGCAAGGACGGCGTTATCTGGGCCGACTATGAGTGCACCTTCCCGGAGCTTTCCCAGAACACCGTTCTGTACGGCCACAACTGGTACAACATCTACACCCCAAGAACACTGCAAAACGCACAGAGCAACGACCTGATGTTCTCGCTGGTTATGTCCTATCACTACACCGACTTTGCCCAGCAGAACCCGTTTATCTACTTCTCCACCACCGATCAGGACTATGTATTCCAGGTCTTTGCAGCCTTCTACACCGACCTGAGCTTTGGCTACAACTTTGCCAACATGACCCAGGAACAGGCACAGCAGGTGATTGCAGAAGCAAAGGCTAAGAGCCGTCAGAACTACAACGTCTCGGTCACCAGCGAGGACAAGATCCTCACCCTCTCCACCTGCACCAGAATGTACGGCAACACCAACAACCAGCGCTTTGTCGTCATGGCCAAGATGGTTCCGGTCGGCACACCGTCCACCACCATCAGCACCCACACCAACGCGGTTGCCTACAACGACAAGGTTGGCAGAGAATAATCTTTGATTTTCAATTGCATTGTGACAAAAGGCCCCTCCCGATCCGGGAGAGGCCTTTTGTTTTGAGAGGAGGGGTGTCTATTCTACAAGGGAGGCCGGGTCTACATAGTCGCCGTTATACTGGACGTCGAAATGCAGATGCGGCTCCAACGAGAGTTCGCATGGAATCTGGCCAATCGAGCCAAGCGTCTGACCGGTCGTGACTTGCTGGTCGACCGATACGGCGATGTCATCCCCGAGACCGGCGTAGGTCATCAGGTAATCGCCGCTTGTCACCTCGATGACATTTCCCCACATGGGATCGTTGTAGACGCTGGTGACGGTGCCGTCGCTTGCCGCAGTGACGGCTGTGCCGGTGGCGGCGCTGATGTCGATGCCGTTATGGGTGCGCCAGTCGCCCAGCGTCTCATTTTTGACCAGCATGTCCCCGCTAAAGGGGGTGATGGCCGCGCCACTGACTGGCAGCGTCAAGGAAAAGTCCGCCGAAGGCTGCTGCTCTTCGGGCTGTGTGGAGGCTTCGGCCGATTCTGTCACAGAGGTAGAGGATTCGGACTGTACAGAGGGCTGCGATACCTGCGTTGAGGAGTCGTCCTGCTCGCCCGCGTCGGCGTTGATCTGCGGACGCTGGCTCTGCGCATAAGGGGCGGAATCCCCATCCGCAGCGGCAGAGGTGCTGTCCTCCGCATCCTCCTTTGCGGAGAGGTCGTCCTGCGGCACGTCGGAGAGATTTTGCTCCGCAGACTGCAAAGGCTCTTCCTGCTGGGTCTGCGGGGCGTCGGATAAAGGGGTGGATTCGATGTTTTGGATGGTCTTGTCGACGGCTACCCAGGCGGCAGCGCCGGCACCGGCCAGGCAAACGGCCAGAGCAAGATAAAATCCCTTGCCGGAGATGAACTTCTGAAATCCGTTACGCATGGATGATATCAATCCTTTCTAGGTAAGATGTGTTCCTCTGCAAGTAGTTTGCTCCGCGCATGGCGGTTTATGCTTTTGGGAAAAAAAGTTTTTCTGCTCAGCTTTTTTCTCGCAGCGACCGGACTGCCAAGACGCCCTCCCGCAGGCCGATAACCAGTAAAAATAGGCCAAAACCCTTGCGCAGTGCGCCGGGGTCCATCCAGTTGGAGAACAAACTGCCGCCGATTGCGCCCAGCAGTCCGCCCAGGATGCAGGGGGTGAGCAGCTTCGTTTGCACAAGGCCATTTTTGCGGTGCAAAAAGAGGGAGAGGGCAGCCGCGGGGAGAAAGAGCAGGAGGTTGACGGCCTGCATCTGCGGCTGGGGCAGGGAGGAAAAGAGAGAAAGGTAGAGCATGAGCACGGTGCCGCCGCCAAGTCCCATCGCCGCGACGGCGGAGGAGAGAAAGACGGCAGCAAGGGAGACAATGGACAGGGTCATGGCATAACCTCCAAAAAAGGGATGACAAATGGGAAAAGCAGATGGTATAATCAAGGCAGACCAAACAAGAAGGGAAGGAATATCGTGCAGATTGAAAAAAATCCGAAGGAACTTGCCGCGATGGAGCAGTTCCATCTTGGAAACCGGGAAAAGGGACTACAGCTACAGGAGGAATTTGCGGCGCAGTTCCGGGAAGAGTACAAGCAAAAGGATCACTGCCCTTGCAAAAAAGCATGCCGCTATCACGGCAACTGCAAGGAATGTGTGGCGATCCACCGGGCACATCAGGAGCATGTACCGAACTGTTTGCGGCCGGTACTGAACGAAAAATTTAAGCTTCTGTCTGAGTTGACCGAGCACACTCTGGCTTATGAAATTGAGCCGCCGAAAGAGGTATTGCGCCCCGAATTTTCGGACGAGAAAAAATAACCCCAAAAGAGCACAGATAGAGTGGAACGGTGCAGGGAAGGGGTTATCTGATCAGCAGCCGCATCCCGGTATACAAAATGAGGCCGGCAAACACCAGGCGCAGCAGCTTGACCGGGATTTTTTTTAAAAAGACTGCCCCGCACGCCGACCCGAGCAGGGCAGGCACAAAGAAGGGCAAGGCATCTGCAAGCGGAAGATTTTCCCGAAACCAATATACTCCCAGGCTGACCAGCGACAGAGGCAGGATGACGGCGATGCTGGTGGCGTGGGCGACCCGGGGGGAAAGTCCCTGCTTTTGCAGCAGTGCGACGGCGAGGATGCCTCCGCCGGAACCAAAGAAACCGTTGAGCAGGCCGATACCCAGGCCAAACAAGAAAAGCAAAACAGATCCCTCCCGAAAAAACAGTAAAAAAAGGCTCTGTTGGTGGTGTAACCAACAGAGCCTTTTTTATACAGTGTCGCTAGTTTTGGCCGTATTTTTGATAAATTTTATAGGAATAGACGATGCAGAACACCGCATCCAACAGGATGAGTGCGAGCATCAGGGGGGTATTCAAGGCCGGATCGGGGATGAGCAGCGTCCCCACCACGATGAGCACACCGGTGAGCATCAGGCTCAATCCTCCCATCCGCTGACACAGGTTCCAGCAGGTGTCGTTGGCCATGCTCCATTTGGTGCGCAACCCAAAGACGCCGTTGCGCTTGACCTTTGGCATGATGTTTCCGAGTGGGATCAGCATCAGCCCCATCACCACATTGATGATGCGCACGAAGGCCACGCCGGGATCGGCAAAGCTGCCGGAAAAAAAGGCGGAGAAGAGCATCACAACAGTCAGAATGTCGGCCATCAGCAGTACGCAGCAGATGGCGGATATGAGCGCTTGGGTGTTAGCGGGCGTCTTTTTTGAGATGCGCGGGATAATGAGGTGGCGCATCAAAAGTGCAGCGACAAGGGTGAATAGGGGCAGAAACAACAATGCAAAGGGACTTCCCCAGCGGTCGATCTGACCGGCGAGGTTGTAGTGCAGCGGAACTTTTTCCGGCATCAGCGGCAACACAAGCGCGCTAACGACGAGGGGAAGAAAGGTTAGAATCGAGTACAGTTTGGTCATCCATTTCATGGCGTTCCTCCTGGGTGGATTCAAATTGTTTGATCCACAGCAGCAGCTCCTCAAAAAAGGAGGTGTTCAATTCGTAAAAGATAAAATTTTTCTCTTTGCGTTCAAAGATCAATCCCGCGCTCTTTAGCTTTTGCAGGTGGTGTGAGGTGGCGGGTGGGCTCATTCCAAGTTGTTTGGCGATCTCGCCTGCGGGCAGCTGTCCTTCCCGCAGCAACACCAGAATTTGGCGGCGAACCGGGTCTGAGAGCGCTTTAAGCGTTTCTTGCAGGGCCACTAGACATTCCTCCTTACAATCTATTTAAATATTTGCTTAAATATTTAAATAGAGTATAGCACGGACCTCCCCAAAAAGCAAGAGGCTGCAAAAAAATAAAGCCTCCGCAGAGGGAGGCTTTGTGAGGGGGTGACTTAAGAGAGCAGTTTTTGCAGTCCGACGCTTGCCAGCAGATATCCGGCGGCAGGGGGGACAAAGGCGCAGCTGGCGGGGCTGTGGCGGCCATTTTCCTCTCCTCCGGGGCAGATGGCCTTGACCGGCTGCTCAACCGAATAGACGACCGTTTGTTTGGCGATGCCGCGCTTTTTGAGCTCCCGGCGCATGACCCTTGCCAACGGGCAGCCGCATCCGCTGGTCTCGGAGATGTCGCCCCAGCGAAGTTGGGAGGGGTCCAGCCGGTTGCCGGTGCCCAGGCAGGTGACCAGAGGGATGGCGCGCTGTTGGCACTGTTGGGCAAGGTAGAGCTTTGCTGTGACGGTGTCGATGGCGTCCAAGATCAGGTCAGGCTGTTCGGCAAAGAGAAAATCTGCATTTTCGGGCAGGAAAAATTCCTCATAGCAGCGAAGTTGCAGTTCCGGGTTAATCGAAAGCAGCCTCTTGCGGGCAGCCAGGCACTTGCTTTGCCCGACCATGTCGGCGGTGGCAAAGAGCTGCCGGTTGAGGTTGGAAAGGTCGACGGTGTCGTGGTCGACCAGCACAATTTTACCGACTCCCATGCGGCAGACCGCCTCTGCCGCCGAGCCGCCGACGCCGCCCAGGCCCAGGATCGCGACGGTGGCGTGCTCCAGTTTGTCCATCTTTTGCGTGCCCAGCAGGGTTTGCGTGCGGATGAGCCATTCTCTGTTCATATTGTTCTCCTATATCGAGTTTTTTTAGCTGATGCAAAAAGCCCGGCAGAGGTTGCCCTGCGGGCAGTCCCATTTTGCCGGCTTTTACTGCGTAAAAAGGGCGCCTTATCGTAAGGCGCCCTATCATTTTCTATCAATACCCCACCGTGCCGTCGCCATGGCAAATTAAAACCCGTCTTATAGACAGGTGGGTTGCTGCCCAGTACCTTCACGCTCCCTTCGTCCGCAAAGCGGGAGGTCTGCAATCCAGTGCCGGAGCGGGGCGTCCCTTTTAGAAAGTGTTGGATTATAAAAACCATACATTCTCGAACACGGCAGGAGTATATGCGTTAGTTTGTGCAGGCTTTAAAGCGGTTATTCCTGATCGTCGGAGATGACGTCGTAGTCCTCTTCCAGGCGCTCCATGAAGATGTCGGCGATTTCATCCATTTCGTCTTCATCGTCGATTGTCTCCAGAAACTCTTCTCCATCGGCTTCGACCACGCGCAGAATGACCAGCTCGCCGCTGTCCTGCAGCGTTTGCTCAGGATCGTCATAGATGGGGGAAAGCGCAAGATACCGGGTGCCTGCGTTTTCGATCGAGTCCAGAACCTCAAAGGTGTGCTCGACGCCGTCGTCGTCCTCCAGAGTCAGGATGTCGTTGCCAAATTCATTGTCGATCATCGGGTATCCCTCCTTTCCTGACTACGATATCTATTATACCAATTTGCCGGTCAAAGTCAATGAGGAAATCCGATTTTATAAATTTGTCAATAAAAATATTCAAATTTGTTGAAAAGTACTATTGAAAATGGATGAAAAATCGGCTATAATAAAATCACAACAAAGGTAATATTAAATATAAAACAGAAAGGGTGATTCCTCATGAAAATGGAAATTGAACCAGTTACACTTCTTTCTGAGGAGTCCAAAGGATCCTCAGAAGGGACCCAGAAAAGATAATCTGAATCCATCATAAAGCGATTGGAAAACCTGAAAAAAGAGACGTCAAAAGATATCTCAGTCAGGATAACCAATATCGAAAGCAAAAGCGAAAAAAGAAAAATGGAAAAAAGATTGTCAGGGTTTTATATTTAATAAGATTTCAGCGGATGAAGTGCTGGAAGAAAAGGAGAAAACCTTTTAAAAAAACAAAACAACTGAATATCAAAAAAATGGGAAATCGCAATCCCGAAAAAAATTGCATATCTTCCATCGATCCGATTTGTCGAGTCGGACGATACAAAATAAATAATATTACCTTTTCATTGTTAATATAGATTTTGGAAAAGAAACCTAATTAACATTGATCCTAAAATTTCTTGATAAAGGTGAGACCGATGAAATAAGCAGATTGACCAATAGGTAATTTCCGAAAAGCAGTAAGCCAGTGCTACACGGATAACAACGAAAAACGAGATTGAGCCGAAAAAGGTAATGTGATAGAAAATGAAAGCATTTCCAAACAAGCCATTGATCGAAAGTTATCTGAAGGAATATCACACAGTGAGGGAACTACCAATGAACTAGCAAATCTGATTTTCAAAGCGGAATAAGATCACCTGAAAAAGAACCATTAAAACATTGTAACCTAAAAAATTGAATATACAAAAAGGGGCTGTACAAAAGTACAGCCCCTTTTTTAGCCCTTTTATAGGTATACACACGCCCGAAGTTCACAGACTGTATGTAGAAATGTAAAAAAATATATGGTATAATAAACTTTGGAATGTGCGTTTTACCAAAATAAAAGAAAACAACACCTTTCTATAGGAGATGAACTGATGAGCTATCCGCTTGTAAGGGAGTGTATCGCTCCCGGCGTATACTTTTCCGCCATCACGGACAAAAAATTTAAGCACAACCGCATATCGGTCAACCTGATCGTCAAGCTAGACCGGCAAAAGGTAACCGACCGCGCAGTTGTGCCCTTTATTCTGCGTCAGGGCAGCAAGAACTGTCCCGATTTTACCCAGCTCAACAAGCGCCTGTGCGACCTGTACGGAGCGTCATTGGATGCGGGCGTGGACAAGTTTGGCGAATACCAGGTGATTGCACTGGGTGTGGTCGGCATCGACAACCGATTTGCACTGCAGGGTGAGGACATGGTGCGCGCCTGTGCACAGCTTTTGTGCGAAATTGTCCTCGAACCCAATATTACAGACGGTAAATTTGACGAAAAAAATACACAGTTGGAGAAACAGTACCTCCTTGATACCATTGAGGCAGAGATCAACGACAAGCGCACCTACGCTTCGATCCGCTGCAAAGATGTGATGTTTGGCGGGGAAGGCTGCGCCATCAAAAAGTACGGTTACCGCGAGGATGCGGAGAAAATCACATCCGAGTCGGCCGCCAAAGCGTATGAGGAGCTGATCCGCACAGCACAGATCGAGATCATGTTTGAGGGATGCGGCGATCCAAGCGCGGCAAAGGCACTCTTTGAGGAAAAATTTGTTTCCCTTGTGCGCGAACCGATTTCGGTCGATCCCAGCTGTGCCCGCCTCCATCAGGGGGAGACCAAGCAGGAAACTGAACAGATGGACGTCAAACAGGGCAAATTGGTGATGGGATTTTGGGTCGATCCGGTAACCGATTACCGGGAGGCCAATCGCAATCGTATCGCCGTTGCGCTCTTTGGAGGGACGGCAAACTCGCTGCTCTTTAAAAACGTGCGCGAGAAATTGAGCCTGTGCTATTACTGCTCGGCCAGCTATGACCGCATCTCCGGCATCATGCTGGTGGCAAGCGGCGTAGAGGCGCCCAATGCTCAAAAGACACGCGACGAGGTGATGCATCAGCTTTCGCTTTTGCAGAGCGGAGCTTTTACCGACCAGGAGCTGGAAGAAACCAAGCTCTATATCCGCACCGCGCTCAAGGCGACCACCGATTCGCTCAGCGCTATGGACAGCTGGTACCTGACCCAGACGCTGGGGCAAACGGCTGTTTCCCCGGATGCGGAAATTGCGCTGTCGCAGGAGGTCACCCGCGAGGATATTCTCAAGGCAGCCAACGCTATCCATCTGGACACCGTCTATATGTTGATGCCCAAGGATAAGCCTGTGCAAGAGGAGGGAACCCAAGATGCTTAGTCAGAAGATTGAGGACAAGCGCCTCAACGAGAGCTATATGCAGGTCCAGCACCCATCGGGATTGACCATGTTGCTCTATCCCATGCCGGGCTTTTCCACCACCTATGTGATGTTTACCACCCAGTACGGCTCAATCGACACCAGCTTCACCGACACCAAAGACGGCAAGACCGTTCAGGTGCCGGAGGGCATTGCGCACTATCTGGAGCACAAGATGTTCGAGAGCGAGGATGGCGATGCCTTTGATCGCTATGCAAAGACCGGAGCTGCCGCCAACGCCTTTACCAGCTTTGACAAGACCTCCTACCTCTTTACCTGCTCGGACCGCTTTGCAGAATCGCTGGAAATCTTGCTGGATTGCGTCACCCACCCATATTTTACCAAAGAGACGGTGGAGAAGGAACAGGGCATTATCGGCCAGGAGATCCGCATGTACGAGGACGATCCGGGATGGCGAGTCATGTTTAACCTTCTGGAAAGTCTCTATCACAACAACAGCGTCAAGGTGGACATCGCCGGCACCGTCGAGTCGATCGCCAAGATCGACGCTGACCTGCTGTACCGCTGCTACTACACCTTCTATAATTTGCATAACATGGTGCTGACCGTCGCTGGAAACTTCGACCCGCAGCAGGTGCTGGCAGTGGCGGACAAGGTGCTCAAACCGGCTTCCGACTTTACCGCGGTGCGCCATCCGCAGCAGGAACCGGCGAGCGTTGTCAGAAAGCGCTTTGTACAGCATCTGCCGGTCGCGCTGCCGATGTTTTATATCGGCTTCAAGAGCCCGGATGCCGGCATCAAGGGCAACTTTACCAACATGCTCTACGATGAGATGCTGCTGGACATCGTGGCGGGGGAAACCACCGCGCTCTACAAAGAGCTGTACAACGAGGGGCTCATTAACAGCGGAATCATTGGAGAGACCATGCCGGGCAGAGATTACCTGTGTTCGATGATTTCCGGCGAATCCCGCGACCCCGACGAGGTCTATGCGCGCATCTGCAAGGAGTTTGACCGCGTCAAGGCAGAGGGCATCGACGAGCAGACCTTCCAGCGGGTGAAGAAGTCCACCTATGGGCGCTATCTGGGACTGTTCAGCCGTCCGGATTCGCTTGCGAGTGCGATGACCAACTGCTATTTTGCAGGCCTCGGCGTTTATGATCTGGTCGAGCTGGTGGCCGGAACCACCAGAGAAAAACTGCAACAGCGGCTGCAAGAGGATTTTTCCACCGAAAACAGCAGCCTTTCAATTGTGATGGCATAGGCAGAAAAAGAAAAGGGAGAAATTTTCATGGAACAGACAGCGAACACCATCTCCTTCCCTGGGTTGGGGCTGGATTTTGAGGTAAACAGAGTAGCTTTTTCGATCGGCAGCCTGCCGGTGTACTGGTACGGCATCCTGATTGCGGCCGGTTTTATCCTGGCGGTATTGTATGCAGGGCGCCGCGCCAAGGAATTTGGCGTCGATGCCGATCGCTTCCTCGATGTCATCATCGGCGGAGCTATCGGCGGCATTGTGGGTGCAAGGGCCTACTTCGTCCTTTTGCAGTGGGATTATTACGGAAAGAATCTCAGCCAGATCTTTAACACCCGCAGCGGCGGCATGGCCATCTATGGCGGTTTGATCGGCGGCGTGCTGGTCGGACTTTTGATGTGCAAGATCCGAAAGGTCAAATGCCTGCCTGCAATTGATCTGGCAGTCGGCGGATTTTTCATCGGTCAGGCCATCGGCCGCTGGGGCAACTTTGTCAACATCGAGGCATTTGGCTCCAACACCAGCCTCCCTTGGGGCATGTCCTCGTCGGTGATCGCAAACTATCTGACCCAGCACGAGGCTGAGCTGGAAGCGATCGGCATGGACATCGACCCGAATATGCCGGTGCACCCCACCTTTTTGTATGAGTCGCTGTGGTGCCTGCTGGGCTTTGCTTTCCTTGCCTGGTACACCAAGCGCCGCAAGTTTGACGGTGAGCTGACACTGCTGTACATGGTGTGGTACGGTGCCGGAAGGGCCGTCATCGAGGGACTGCGCACCGACAGCCTGATGATTCCGGGCACCGCGCTGCGCGCTTCCCAGGTATTGGCGGCGGCGATGGCGATTGTGGCGGCAGTGATCTGGGTAGTAAAGACCACAAAGGTGAGAAAAGCGGGCGGCAGACAACTGTTTGTCGATACGCCAGAGGGACAGCTCATCGTCCGCGGAGAGTTTTATAACCGCAAGGACGAAGCGCAGCAGCCAGCTGTTTTGACAGAAAAGGAAGCTGCGCAGGGCGATGCAGCAGAGACGGCATCCTCTGATGCGCAGAGCGATGCGGCAGAGGCTGCACCTTCCGATGCGCAGAGCGATGCGGCAGAGACAGAGAAAGACTCTGAGCAAGCGCAGGAGAAGGAACAGCAGACAGCGCCATCCTGCGATGAGCAGGAAAAGGCCCCTTCTCAGGAAGGCAAATAAAGCGGGAAGCCACAGGAGAAGCAGGACGAAAAATCCTTCTCCCCCTGAAGGATAAAGACAATAGACATTGCAAGGAGGAAAACAAAATGGCAACAATTATCGACGGAAAAGCCCTTTCGGCAAAGCTCAAGGAGCAGATGAAGGGCAGAGTGGCGCAGCTGCGCGAACAGGGCATCGTGCCCAAACTGGTGGTTGTGCTGGTTGGAAACAACAGTGCCTCTGAGGTTTATGTGCGCAACAAACACAAGGCCTGCGGCGAGGTAGGCATCGAGTCTGAGGTCATCAAGATGTCCGAGGAGACCACCCAGCAGGAGCTGTTGGATGTGGTAAACCGCCTCAATGAGGACAAGAGCGTGGACGGCATTCTGGTACAGCTTCCGCTGCCAAAGCAGATCGACGAGAAGGTAGTGCTGCGCGCGATCCTGCCAGAAAAGGACGTAGACGGCTTCCACCCGGTCAATGTTGGCCTTTTGAGCATCGGAGACGAGTGCTTTGCACCGGCAACTCCGAACGGCATTGTCGTCATGCTCAAGGAATATGGCGTTGAGATTGCAGGTAAGCGTTGCGTCATCATCGGCAGAAGCAACATCGTCGGCAAGCCGATGGCTGCGCTGATGCTTCAGAACGATGCCACCGTCACGGTATGCCACTCCAAGACCAAAGATCTGGGCGACATCACCCGTCAGGCAGACATCATCATCGTTGCGACAGGCCGCCGTCACACCTTGACTGCCGATATGGTCAAGGAAGGGGTAGTGGTCATCGATGTCGGCATGAACCGCAACGAGCTGGGCAAGCTGTGCGGAGATGTGGACTTCGATGAGGTCAAGGAAAAAGCTTCCTTTATCACCCCAGTTCCAGGAGGCGTTGGCCCGATGACCATCACCATGCTGCTGGAAAATTCCATTCAGGCAGCAAAGCGTCATCACTAAGCGGCATCCAAAATCAAAACATAGAAGCGGGGCGCGCAAGTATTCTCTTGCGCGCCCCGCTTTTTGTAATGTATATAAAGTGCAGTGAAGCGAACTTAAAAACAGGGACAGCTGGGATCTGCTTTACTGGTGCAGGCGCTTTGCGACGGCGATGACGCGGCCAGCACAGGTGCGCACGTCCTCCTCGGAAAGCTGTTGATCGGTGAGCGCTGCACGGATGTTTTCTTCATCAATTGGCAGGCCCGGCATGATGATGTCGTTTCCGGCGTGGGTGCATTTCCAGGAGATGCTGCCGCCAGCGGGGCTGGTTGTATTCCAGTCGGACATGACGACGCCGTCAAATCCCCACTCCTCACGCAGGACTACCGTGCACAGATCGCGGCTGTTGGCGGTGTGGACGCCATTGAGCACATTGTAGGAGCTCATCACGGCAACAGGAGCGGCTTGTTTGACTGCAATTTCAAAGCCGCGCAGGTAGATCTCGCGCAGGGCCTTCTCGGAGACGCGCGCGTCGACGCCGTGGCGGTTGTCCTCCTGGTTGTTGCAGGAAAAGTGTTTGATGGTGACGCCGCAGTGTCCATCCTGCTGCACACCGCGGGTGACGGCGGCGGCCATCAATCCGGCAAGCAGCGGATCTTCCGAGAAGTACTCGAAATTGCGTCCGCACAGCGGATTGCGCTGGATGTTCATGCCGGGGGCAAGCCACAGATCTACCGAAAATTCCCGCATCTCCTCGGCGACTGCGCGGCCAAATTCCTCCACAAGACCGACATCCCAGCTCTGTGCGAGCGCAGTTCCGACCGGGAATGCGGTGCAGTGCTGGTAGTAGGTGTCGGCATTTTCATGCGGGGGAGTATCGTCCAAAAAGCCGTTTTCCAGCGCGCCGAGTATGCCGGTAGGACAGATGGCTCCGGTGGCGCGATCGACCTGATAGCTCTGGCGCAGGCGCACGCCGGCAGGGCCGTCGGCCATAATCAGCGCTGGCACGCCTTTGCAGGCCAGGGAAGAGGTGGTTTCGCCGGCGGAACCGGGAACCTGGGACCCGGCGGAGCCGAGGTTGCTCTGGTTGCTGGTGACATTGCCGTACAGCAGCGGGATGAGCTCCTCGATCGGACCTTGGGCTGGCTGAACCGGGGAAAGAGCCGGTGAAATTTCCGGCTGCGGGACAAAGTGGCAGATGGGGAGTCCCTCGGTTTGCCAGTTGGCGGTGCGCTGCACAGCGATCGTCGACTGACCGAGCTGAGGGAAGGGGTGCTGTACCGGACAGATTGGGTGGGTCTGTTCGATGACGGTGTCCTGTGCCACTTCAATGAGCGCATACAGCGTGAGATTGTCGCTGCTGTTGCCTGCCCACACGCCATAGCTGCCGGCACAGATGACCCAGGCGTTTTTCTCCGGAGAGAAGCAAGCCAACTGTTTTTGCGGAATCGAGATGGTGACGGTCTGGGACTCATGTGGGGCGAGCGGCTTTGTTTTGGCAAAACCGGCTAAGCGGCGGTACTCTTTGGCCTGGCCATCCTGTGGGCAGGAGAGATACAGCTGTGCGACCTCCCGTCCGGTGAAGCGGTCTCCAGTGTTTTGCACGGAGATATCGGCCTCAATTTTGCGGGAAAGGGCGCGGAGCGCTGTCAGATGCATCGAGAAGGTGGTGTAGGAAAGTCCGAAGCCGAAGGGGAAAAGCGGCTGAATGCCGAAGCTGTCAAAGTAACGGTAGCCGACATAGATGCCCTCGGAGTAGATTTCCTTTTCGAGGTCGCCGTTTAAGTAGCCAAAATCTTTAGCAGCGGGGTAATCGTAGTAGGATTTTGCCCAGGTGGCGGTGAGCTTTCCTTCCGGGACCACCTTGCCGAGCAGGACATCGGCGACAGCCTGTCCGCCCTGCTGTCCCAGCTGGGAAAGTTGCAGGATGGCGCTGATGTGGGAGGTCTGGGCAAGCAGTTCGGTCAGCTCCACCGGGCCTCCCGCATTGATGAGCAGCACAACCGGCAGCCCCAAGCGGTCCAGCTGCAACAGGTCGCGGCGCTCGGTGTCGCTTAAGTAATAGTCGCCCTTTTCCAGCCGCCGGTCGATGCCCTCACCGGCGATTCGGCTGACGACATAGAGCACGGCGGACGCACCGTCGGTGTCCGAAGCGGCAATAGCGCGGCCCTCCGGCATCCGAAACGGGTGCAGCGCATAGGCGTAGAAGGGGTTGTCGTGGTTGTGGACATCGGCTAAAATCTGCTTTTTCCAGTTCTGGCGCGCTGTGGTGTAGCGGGCGTCGCAGTCGGCGATCCAATTCTCGTCGGTGATGGGGACACCAGCCTCTTTGAGGCCCTGGTAGATGGAGACGTTGTGGCGGTTGTTGACGTCGCCGGAGCCGGTACCACCCTTGATGGTGTGGACGGCGCCGATACCGAACAGTGCGACCGGTTTTGCTGCATCCAGGGGCAGGACGCCAGTATTTCTTAACAGAACGATGCCGGCTGCGGCGGCCTTGCGGGCAAAAGCTGCATTTTTCTGCTCGCGGGGGGAGACGGCAGAGGACAAAGTTCCGCTGTATTTGTGGCTTGGGGTCATAGAAAGATTCCTCCTTCTTTGGGATTGGGTTTGATGTGCCGGGCATAAAAGCGGCGCACAAATTTTCTCCTTTATTGTAGCACAGTTTTGCTTTGGTGAAAACCAAGATTGTGTGAAATTGTGTGAAGAGCACCCACCGGCCGCAGCCAAAAGCAAAGGAAGAACAAAAGGGCAAAAAAACGCAAAGAGGGCAAAAAAATGGCTTGACAAAGCCAAAAAGATATGATAGGATAAGTTGTACCGCATGTTACGGGCTATACAAGTGCGCGCTCAAAAAAGGGCGGCCGCCTGGAAAGACAGCGAGTTTATACAGAAAGAGGTATATTAGTTATGTACGCAATTATCAGAACCGGCGGCAAACAGTATCGCGTATCGGTAGGAGACGTCGTTTTCGTTGAGAAGATGAACGCTCAGGAAGAGGAGAACGTAGAGTTCGAAGTACTTGCTGTCGGCAAGGAAGATGGCCTGGTTGTAGGCACCCCAGTTGTAGAGGGCGCAAAGGTTGCCGGTAAAGTTATCAAGAACGGCAAGAGCAAAAAGGTTACTGTATTCACCTACAGATCCAAGAAGGACAGCAAACGCAAGATGGGCCACAGACAGCCATATACCAAGGTTGAGATCACTGCGATCAACGCATAATGATCCGTGTGGACTTTACAAAATCCGGAGAGATGCTGACTTCCTTTTGTGTCAGCGGACATGCAGGATATGACGACTACGGTCACGATATCGTCTGCGCTTCGGTGACCTCGGCGGTACAATTGACGGCAAACGGTTTGACCGAGGTGCTAAAACTTCCCGCCAAGGTAGATGTAGAAGAAAATCTAATTCGTGTCACCCTCCCGCGCCGGCAATGGGAAAAAGGGCAGCCCTTTTTACAGGCGCTGCTGCTGCACCTGCAGCTGTTGGCACAGGACTATGAGGGGACAATCCAGGTAAATCTTTCGGAGGTGTACAACAATGCTTAAACTTAGCATGCAATTCTTTGCTCATAAAAAAGGTGTTGGTTCCACTAAGAACGGCCGTGACTCTGAGTCCAAGCGTCTGGGCGCAAAACGCGCTGACGGTCAGTTTGTACTGGCTGGCAACATCCTCTATCGTCAGAGAGGAACCCACATTCATCCAGGAGAGAACGTAGGCATCGGCAGCGACGATACCCTGTTCGCTCTCAAAGATGGCAAAGTAAAATTCGAGCGCATGGGCCGCGATCGCAAGAAAGTAAGCGTTATCCCGGTTCAGTAATCGAACAACACAGTTTGCACAGAGAAAATCCCGAGATGATCGTCTCGGGATTTTTTTAAGTTCTTTTACAAAAGAACAACGTCTGCTTTGATGCCTTGTTTTTTTCTTTTCCCTATAGTACAATGAAAAAAACGAGAAGGGAAGAGGATCATGCGAAAAAGTGGACCCTTTGCGCCTGCTGACCTGGCTGACGCCTAAAATTGGGGTGCAGGTCAAGCGCATCGGGGAGAAAAAGGCTTTCCTGGTGTGTGGCGTGCTGGCTTTATTGGGTCTAATCTTTTTGGCAAATAGCAATCAACCATTTTATTTTGGACTGGGCTGGGCAGGATATCAGATAGCGGTTATGGGGCTGTGCCTGTCGATCGATGCGGTGTTCTCCTTCTCGATCACCGAAAAGCAGGAGGATTCCTTTAGCCCGCTTGTCGGGCAGCTCAGTGGCCTGTATTCGTGCAGCATCAACCTGGGCAGCACAGTTGCATCTATGGTAAGTGGCCTTTTATTGGAAGATTTCGGAGCGGCGGTGCCGTTTTTGGTCACAGCGGTGCTGCTGGTGCTGACCGTGCTGGCCTTCTGGATGGCGGTGGGCAGAGAGGCTGCCATCAACAAAGGGTAAATTCGATTTTTTCGATAAGATTCTTCCCCACCGGCGATCCGCCGCGCGGCGGGGAAGTAAGACAATTGGCGGCGGGGAAAAGAGGCAAACGACGAATGTTTATTGATAAAGCGACCATCCGGGTGCAGGCCGGAGCAGGCGGCAACGGAGCGGTCTCCTTTCACCGGGAAAAATTTGTGGCGGCCGGTGGCCCGGACGGCGGCGACGGCGGCCGGGGCGGCAACATCGTGTTGCAGGGCTGCCAGCACATCAACACGCTGGTGGATTTTCAGTACAAGCGCAAATATGTCGCGCAGAACGGCCAGAACGGCAGCGGAAACCGCTGCTACGGCAAGAGTGCGCCGGATTTGGTCATCAAAGTGCCGGTGGGAACGGTGGTAAAAAATGCAGAGAGCGGCCAGGTTATGGCCGACATCGCGGACGAGACACCGGTCATCATTGCGCACGGAGGAAAGGGCGGTTGGGGCAACAGCCATTTTGCGAGCCCAACCCGCCAGATTCCGCGCTATGCAAAGCCAGGTATGCCCGGTGAGAGCTTTGAGCTGATTTTGGAGCTCAAACTTTTGGCGGATGTAGGTTTGGTGGGATATCCGAATGTCGGAAAATCCACCTTGATTTCGATGGTCAGCGGGGCAAAACCGGTCATTGCAAACTACCACTTTACCACTCTGACCCCAGTGCTGGGCGTTGTCAAGGTTGCGGAGGAAAAATCCTTCGTGATGGCAGATATTCCGGGACTGATCGAGGGGGCCAGTGACGGTGTGGGTCTTGGCCACGAGTTTTTGCGCCATGTGGAGCGCTGCCGTCTGATTGTGCATGTAGTGGATGTATCGGGCAGCGAGTACCGCGATCCAAAGGAGGACTACCGCACCATCAACCGTGAGCTTGCCAATTTCAGCGAAGAGCTGTCCAAGCGCGAGCAGATCGTGGTAGCCAACAAGTGCGACATCGCGACCGAGGAGCAGATCGAGGACTTCCGCCAGTTTATCGAGTCGCAGGGCCACAAGCTGTACTGCATTTCGGCGGCTACCCGGCAGAGTGTGGACGCACTGGTCTACGCCATCTCCAACAAGTTGGATCAGCTGCCGCCGATCAAGCGCTTTGAGGTCAACTATGTTCCGGTTATGCCGGACAGCTCGGACGATAAGTGGAAGTTTGAGATCCACCGCGACGAGGACGGAGTTTATGTCGTCGAGGCGGATTGGCTCTCCAAAGTATTGGGCATGGTCAACCTCGAGGACGAGGAGTCGTTGGGATATTTCCAGCGCGTGCTGCGGCAGAGCGGCATCATCGACCGGCTTGAGCAGATGGGCATTCAGGAAGGCGACACCGTCAGCATCCTCAACTTTGAGTTTGACTATCTACGCTAAAGGAGGGGAAGGATTACGGAAGAGACACTACAGCAGCCAACCCATCCACAGGTGGACATCCGCCTCTACAGTCCCCAGGCGCTGGCCTTTTTGGGGGATGCAGTCTATGAGCTTCTGGTGCGGGAACGCATTGTGCTGAAGGCAAACCGCCCGGTCAACGACCTGCATTTACAGGCCGTTGAGCAGGTTCGCGCCTCCTATCAGAGCAGAGCTTATGCAGTTATCGAGCCGATGCTCTCCGAAGAAGAGGAGGGGGCACTGCGCCGGGGTAGAAACCTCAACTCGGTAAAGCCGCCGAAAAACGGCAACATGCGCGACTACCGCAGAGCCACAGGCTTGGAAAGTCTGTTTGGCTACCTGTATTTGCAGGGGAAGCTGGAGCGGATCAACGAGCTGTTTTTGGCAATTGAAGCGGCTTTGGAAGATACCGTGCAGGAGCACAGAGAACCAGAAAGCAGGACATAAAAAAAGTGCCGGTTTACAAACCGGCACTTTTTTCGTCTGAGCGGTTAATCGCGGATTTCGGGGCGTTCAGGATGCTGGACGCTGTGCTCATCTGGGCGGATTTCAGCTTTAGCTTGGCCATCTCGACCGGTCTGGGACACGGAATTAGAGGGGGTTGCCTTTGGGGTGCTTTTTTTATTTTTCTTTGCCATGATACTCATCCTTCCTGCGAAAATGTGCGCGTGTAGCATGAGAGATTTTGTTGCGCACCTTTAGTATGCTTCCTTTGCGGGGAGATATTCATTTTACAAAAAATGTAGATTTTCTTTTTAAATATTTCACAAAACACCCTTGAAAGTAATATACCAACGTGGTATTATATTAGTTGAAAAGTCCTGCACGGTTGTCCCGATGAATGACCGGAGTAGGAACAAAAAAAGGAGGAAAAGTATCATGAAAAAATGGGTTTGCAAAGTTTGTGGCTATGTATATACAGGAGAGACCCCACCGGAATTCTGCCCACAGTGCAAAGCGCCGGCTTCCAAATTTGAAGAGATGGTAGACAGCGATGTTACCTGGGCTGATGAGCACAGAATCGGCGTTGCTGAGGGCGTTGATCCAGAGATCCTCGAAGGTCTGCGTCAGAACTTCCAGGGCGAGTGCACTGAGGTTGGCATGTATCTGGCTATGTCCCGTCAGGCTGCAAGAGAGGGTTACCCAGAGGTAGCGGAGTACTACAAGACCGCTGCTTATGAAGAAGCTGAGCATGCTGCAAAATTTGCAGAGCTGCTGGGTGAAGTAGTTACTACCTCCACCAAGAAGAATCTGGAGCTGCGCGTTGCTGCTGAGGCAGGCGCTTGCGCTGGCAAGAAGGACATCGCAACCAAAGCAAAACAGTTGGGTCTGGATGCAATCCATGACACCGTTCATGAGATGGCAAAGGACGAAGCTCGTCACGGCTGCGCATTCAAAGGCCTTCTCGACAGATACTTCGGCAACAAATAAGGAATCTTTTGCGGGCAGGGGACACGGTATCCAGACCGGGCTCCTGCCCATTTTTTACCCATCAAGCGATGTGGATGCAAAAAAGGAGGAGAGCAAGATGCTTTTGGTATTGGAATATCCACGCTGCTCCACCTGCAAAAAGGCGCTGCAGTGGCTCAGAGAAAATGCAATCACCTTTCAGGACCGCCATATTGTGGAGAACAATCCCACCCAAGAGGAATTGACCGAGTGGTATCACAAGAGCGGGCTGCCGTTAAAGAAGTTTTTCAATACAAGCGGCAACCTTTATAAGGAGCTCCAGCTGAAAGACAAACTGCCACAGATGAGTGAGGAGCAGCAGTTGGCGCTGCTTTCGACCAACGGCATGTTGGTCAAGCGTCCGCTGGTGGTTGGAGACGACTTTGTATTGGTTGGCTTTAAAGAGTCCGAGTGGGAGAAACTCAAAGCATAAAAAGAAAAAAACAGCAGAGGGCCGGTTGGAAAATCCAACCGGCCCTCTGCTGTTCATAGTGACAATAGGAGAAGATATAAGATCAAAAGCTGTCTTATATACTGTAAGCTTAGCAGCCACAGATGATGTGCGGGTGATACAAAACTGAAAGAGGGCTGAATTTTTTTGATGTTGAGCCTCACAGCTGCAGTTTAGATTGCGCAAAAGGAAGGGAAGGAGGAAAGAGTTTCCTTTTTTGCAGTCAAAACTTAAAAAACTCCTACAACACTTTTCGCACAGGTAGACCAGCTGAACAATATATTTTCTCTTAATTTGTCTTTCCAGGATCAACTAGGCGACGCGGGAGCGGATAAAGCCCGACATCTTCTTATACAGCAGCAGGGTCAAAACAGAAAGGATGATGCCCTTGATGAGATTGAACGGAGCTGCACCAAAGATGACATAGGCGTTGATGCTGTTAATCATGGGGTTGACTGCGCTGCAAGCGTCGATGATCGCTTCCAGAGGCATGATCTTTGCATAGAAGGGGATCAGCATGAATTTGTTGGCGAGCGATCCTACGATGGTGATGGTCACAACACCCGCTGCTACAGACAGTGCAACGCCCTTAAAAGAGGAATTGCGGCGGTAAAGCAGCGAGGAGACAATGGCAAAGGAGGACAGCACGATGATGTCGGCCAACTCACCGACACAGCCGGTCTGGCTGGAGAACATATGGATGATGTCCTTGATGCAGGTGACATAGATGGCAGGCAGCGGGCCGTACATAAATCCCATGATCAGGATAGGCACACCGCTCAGGTCCACCTTCAGGAACGGAGGCATGAACGGAACAGGCATCTCGATAAACATCAAGATGGTGGAGATTGCGGCAAAGACACCGATCAGCGTCACCATTCTGGTTTTAGAAAGGCGCGGCAGCTGGTTGTTTTGCGAAATGGTGGTGGTGTTTGTCATAAGAATACATCCCTTTCTCAATGCCGGCAGAAGGCCGGAAATTTGGAGAAGGTCTGTCAGTTTGAAAATGGGGGTATAAAAAATCCTCCTGAAAAGATCATTTTCAGGAGGCGAACGTGCAGAATACGCTCCGTTTCTTTATACCGGACTTTACCGTTGGTCTGGGATTCACACCCAGTCTGCCAGTCCAAAAGGACCGGGTCGCGGACTTGTAGCTTTTTAAGCGCATCACCGCCAGTGAGGAATTTCACCTCGCCCTGAAACAGACTTTCTTTTTTTATTGATTTTGTTTTGGATCAAGTTCAAAGCGCTTTTCCTTTTTCCAATCACATTATATACGCACGATGGGGTCTTGTCAAGCGCTTTTGCACAAATTCATTGTGAAAAAACAGACAAATAGTCCATATTTTGACTAAAATTTATCAATCTCAATGCCATTTATGAGAAGAATCGGTACGAATTTTCTATTCAAATGGTAGAAAGGAAAGCCGAAAAAGGAGCGCTATCCCTACAGCGCATACTGCAACAGCAGGAAAAAGTAGGGGATATAGCAGAGCAGCGAGAACCCAACGCCAAAAGCGGCGCCCGCCAGCACATCGCGGGGAAAGTGGACTCCGGCGAGTATGCGGGAGAGGGCGGTGCAGACCGCACAGATGATGCCCAGCACGGATAAGAGAGGTGGGCACAGCGCAAACAGGGACATCCAAAGCAGGGCCGAGGCGATCAAAAAGGAGGAGGCTGTGTGCCGGCTGGGACAGGAACATCCAGTCTCGTGTTTCAGCAGAGGGGTAAAATCGAACAGCTCGCTGGGGCGCGGGAGGTCCCATTTTTTTCGTATGAGGCTGACCAGGATAAGCCCGGCTGCGGGAACGATCCAGAAGGTGTAGGGCAGCAGCGCCAAAAGCCCGGTAAAGCTTATGTGCAGCGATCCGGTAAAGCTGGTGCGCACCAAGAAGTAAATGAGGCGCAGCGACTCCGCGGCATAGAGGACAAAGAGGGTGTATGGGAGGGTGCGGCAGACGGCGGTTACCACTTTTTGACGTCGGGGGGTTTGGCGCACCCAATCGGTCATGGCGCGATATTGCTGTTCGTTCATAAAGGAGTCTCCTATCGCATAAACTTGACAAAAGATGGATAAACGGGTAAAGGGGGATTGCAGATGCAGGAGTGGATTGTGGAAGTGATGCAAAGGGCCGGAGATTGGGGATTTTGGGTGATCCTCTTGCTGATGGCAACGGAAAATATTTTCCCCCCCATTCCTTCGGAGGTGGTGCTCAGCTGCGCCGGCTTTTTGACCACCTGCAGCCAGCTGACCCGTCCACAGGCCATTGTCTCCGCGACGCTGGGATCGCTGTTGGGGGCGGTGGTTTTGTATGCGCTGGGGCGTGCACTGCCGGTTTGGCGGCTGGAAAAGATGGGCTTTTCGGCTCAGGAGATTGAGCAGGCGGGGGAATGGTTTTGCAAAAAGGGAAAGATTGCCGTGCTGTTGTGCCGGTGTGTGCCGGTGGTGCGCAGCTTAATTTCCATCCCGGCAGGGGCTGCGCGGATGCAGATGCTGCCCTTTCTCCTGCTGACAGCGGTGGGAACGGCTGTGTGGGACACCGCACTCATCTGCCTGGGCGCAGCAGCGGGGAGCTCTTGGCAGATGGCTGCTGCGCAGTTTGATTACCGCAGCGCGCTGGTTGGGCTGGTACTGTTTTCGGTGCTGGTGACCGCGCTGCCGTTTTGGCTGCTCAAGCGCCGGGCAAAGGGAGAATCGAACAAAGCCAGCGGGTGCAGCCGGTAAAAGGCTTTTGTTTTGCTGTAAAGGCAGCAGAAAAATCGGAAACTATTTGCCAATTTTGTTCGAGCAATTGTAGATGGTGTGGGCAAAAAAACAGCATCCCGCTGCGGCAGGATGCTGTTCGCTGCACAAAGAGGGGAGCGATCGCCTCTTTAGCGGTTTGTCCAGTTATTTTACCAATACTTTGGTGATTTCAGCAACATAGAGGTCGTGGAAGTCGCGCTTTGGGTAAGCGGCATCGAGCACCGCGTGGTCGGTAAAGCAGTCTTCGCGCAGAGTCTGCACATACATCTTGTGGCAGATCAGGACGGTCGTGGCCTCCTCAAAGCAGGGCACGCCGTCGATGTGGGTGAGCGTGAGGCCGGACTTTGCGATCTTGTCCTCATCGCGGCCCGAAACGGTGCCGAGGTAGCGCAGTTGCTCCATCTTATCTCCGCCAAAGAAGCACAGGGAGAAGGTGTCGCTGTGGTCCACAAACTGCTTGGTATAGCGCTGTGGGCGGACAAAGGTAAAGACGACATCCTTGTTCCAGAGATGTCCCATTCCTCCCCAGCTGGCGGTCATGGTGTTTGCCGTTGGCTTTCCATTGAGGTCCATTTCGGCGGTAATCAACATCCACTCTTTGCCGATGGCGGTAAAGACGTTTTGCTGCAGCTGTTCGATCGGAATCTCGTGCAATTGACTCATAGAAAAATCCTCCTTTTGAAAAGTCTTCCACTCTTTATGATACCGAATTTCTGCCGCTTGTCAAGAGGAAGAAAAGCGGCGGGGAGGATTTGCCCAGCAAGGTCCAAGACGCCGAGAGCCGGGAGGATAGCGCTTTAAAAAAGTCAGGACGGTACAGAAAAATCGTTCAGGATTGCCGTCTTGCATTCCGGAGTAAAGGAGAGGGTGGCGTCGGGATTGCGGGTAAAGGCGCAGGAGAGCGGCTGTGCAGGGGAATCGGTGAGCTGGGCTAAAAAGGCTGCTGCCTGGCGGCGCTGGTCGTAATCCTGATAGGAAAGGTCGCTTTCGGAGGCGTTGACCACGGCGGTAAACAGCTCTTCGGAATAGGAATGTTGCAGGTATTTCAGGTGCTGGTTGATGCACAGCGCCATAAAGTCGGACAGAAAGGTGCAGCGGGAGAGGTCGTCCTGGGGTAGCTGCTTTTGCAGCAGGGCCCACAACCGCTGTCCATCCAGCAGCTGCACCCCCTCCTGCAGAGTTAAGGAGATGCCGCCCACCGTCAAATCCACCGCCTCGGACAAGGTCAGTGAGGTGAGGCCAAAATCCTGCAACAGTTTTATAGCGGATTGCCGCGTCAAGGTGAGCTGCCGGTCGACTGCAACCCCAAGGCTTTGTTCGATCGCCTGCCGCAGACCGGAAAGGCCGTGGGCGGGGAGGATTTTGCTGACCGGTTCGGTGGTGCCGTTCAGGTTCAGCGCCAGCGAGTCCGGGAAGGCGAGGACGGGAATCTGTCCGCGCACCGGGTCAAAGCGCAGCAGAAAGAATATTGTGGGATTTTCCTGCTCACACAGCAGCAAGGTCATACAATCGGAGGAATCGGGAAGGTAGAGCGAGCCCTGATCGGAAGTTTGTTCTCGGGGGACATCCTGCTGGGCCTGGCTGGCAGGCTGACTGGGAAAGGAGAGCAGCGCGGCCATCCACAACAGCATGAAGCACAAAAAGGCAGAGGTGAAGGCGATGAGGAAGGCGCGCACAAAGGGTTTATTGGAAAACAGGCGGGACATAAGCACAGCCTCCTTTGCGGTTTTGTCAGGAGGATGGGACAGAGTATCCCACTTTATGCAGACGCAGAAAAAGCAGGGACAAAGCCCTGCTTTTTCTGTTTGGAAGAGTGTATGTCGAAAAAAGGAAGATTTGCGAAAGACTACTGTGCGTCGGCACTGGTCTCTACCAGGCTGACAACGGTGACGCCAGAGGTATCGGTGCCCTGGATGGTACCGGTGTAGGTGATGGCCAGGGTATCTCCGACTTTCATGCCGTCGACCTGTGTTTCATCGGCGTCATCGGGGATGGAGAAGGTCAATTCCTCCTCGTCATCGGTTTTGATGGTCACGGTACTCATGGCAGCGTCTACGATGGTGCCGGTGAGGGTATGTTCCTCTGCATAGAGCGAACTTTCTGTGGAGGTTTCACTTTCTGGAGCGGTCTGAGTTTCCGAAGAAGATGCATCTGCACTTTCGGAGGAGCTCTCACTGCCAGTTTCCGTCTGATCCGCTTCCTCGCCACTAAACTCCTCATCGGTCGATTCGGTGTCTGCGCTCTCGGCAGTTTCCTTCGATGTTTCCTCGTCGGTGGAAACTGTCTCGGTGTTGCTCTGGTTGGAGGCAGAGGCAGTATCCTTATTGGAGGAGCAGGCCGCGAAGGAGACCATCATCATCGAGGCGAGCAGGATGGCAAACAGATTTTTCATCGTACAAAACTCCTTTCCGTATGATGCGGCCTTTTTTTCAACCGCACCTATACTATACAGTGGAAAAATGAATTTGTTATGTACAATGTAGGAATATATTGTTTTACAATTGTTAAGATTGCTTCAGGTAAAAGATGGTAAAAAAGCTGGACCTGATAAAACGAAAGACCAATTTACTGGTGGGAGGGGGCAAGCTGCATCCCGGATGGATCGACTGCGGTGCTGTCAGGGTAGATCAGCTCCCCGACAGGAACGAGCTGATATCCGGCCTCTTGTGCAGATTGGAGGATCAGGGGCAGCGCCTGAGCGGAGTGAGAGGCACCGGCGTGCAGCAGGATGATGCTGCCGGGAGAGAGCTTTTCTTTCACACGGGCAGCGATATCCTGTGCACTGAGGCCCTGCCAATCCAGAGTGTCCAGGCTCCACTGGATGGGAATACAGCCGGCGCGATGGATGCAGTCGATGACGAGGTCGTTGTAGGCGCCGGAGGGGGGACGGAACAGGACAGGCTCCACCTTACAGGCGGCTTGGATGCTTTGCCGGGAAAGGGAGATCTCCTCTAAAATTTCCTGCTCGGACAGACTGTCTAAATCCCGATGGGTGTGCGCGTGGCTGCCGATCTCCTGTCCGGAACAGGCGATGGTGCGTGCAGCACAGGGATAGCGCTCGGCCCATTCCCCCAACAAAAAGAAGGTGGCGCGGACCTGATACTCCTGCAATGTCGAGAGCATCGGGAGGATATCGGCATCATCCCAAGCGCAGTTGATGCCGAGTGCCGCGATTTTTTGATCGGTTTGTACCGAATAGATGGGAAGATTTCGTCCGTCGGTGGAGAGAAAGACTGCCTGAATGGGGTCCAGTATCGGCGCAAACAGTGCCAGAACAAGCACAGCGCAGACAAGCAAGGCAGGAAGAATTTTAAAACGTACAGTCCACACTTTCATCACAAGGCCCCCTTTTTAAAAAGTGTACGCAGCAGGGGGCAGGGTTTATGCCGAAAGGTGTTGCAGAAAGTCCAGCACAATCCGGTTAAAGGCATCCGGCTGTTTTGCCGCGCAAAAGTGGTCGGCACCGGGCATACAGACAAAGCGTGCGTTGGGCAGAGAGGATGCGATGAGGCGGCTGTGGCTGTAGCGGATCATGTCGTGCTGGCCGACAAGGACAAGGGCGGGCACAGTGAGGGAGGAAAGGGCCTTGGGGGCGATGTGGGGGTGGTGGACCATAAGCCCCAAAAGGGACGCGCGGTGCCGGGCCTTCACCCAAAAGGGGGAGAGCAGCAGGGTGGCGGCATATTCTGCGGCAGTCGAGAGCAGGACCGGCAGGCACATCCCGGAGGGGTAGAGGTTTGCGCCATTTAGGATGAGCGACCGAACCCTTTGGGGGTATTGCAGGGCGAAGGTGAGGGCGAGGTTTCCGCCGTCGGAAAAGCCCAGCAGATGGGCGCGGCAGATGTGCAGGTGGTCGAGCAGGCGCAGCAGGTCGCCGGCAAAGGTGGAAAAGTCGAGCGGGCCTTCGATGCCGCTGGAGCGCCCTTGACCGCGGGTGTCCATCAGGACAAGGCGAAAGTGTGGGGAGAGCGCTGCGATCTGCTGGGAAAAATAGGTGTGATCCTCGCCGTTGCCGTGCAGGAGCACGAGATCGGGTGCGCCGGCAAAGGGAGAGGGATAGGTGACATAGAAGATTTCTGCCCCGGGACAGGACAGGGTGGAGCGGTCGGGCGATGACATCAACATCCTCCTTTTACGAATTTAAAAAATTTACAAAACCATTATACACTGGAAACGGATTCCAGGCAAATGCAACTTGCAATCCCCTTTAAAATCCGGTATACTTTTGGTAAGAACAGCCAACCCGAAAGGGAGCGTAAAGGGGGAAAACAAAGATGGACAAAAAGTGGAAGACGGCAGCGATTGTTTTCCTCTGTCTGATCGCGGTGTCTTCGGTCAGCTTTTCGGCAGTGACGCTGGCAAGGGTCAAGAGTTTGGAGGATAATCTGAGCGCGGTGCAGCACTCGGTAACCAGCATCGACAGCGACATCAATTCTACCCTCAATTCGGCCATTACGACCATCACCGAGACAGCCGAGAAAAGTGCGAGCATCATCTCGGACTACAAGGTGATCTGGGGCGAGTGCAGCCAGCAGGATCACACCATGCAGTTGACGGTGCGGCTGATGCCCAAAGAGTTTGACGATGAGACACAGGTGCGCCTGCGGGTCAGCGGATATTCGGTCAAGGGCCAGGGATACGACATGGTGTTTGACACCGAAGGGTTTGAAGAGCGCAGCGTAGATGCCCAACGGGTGGAGTCCGGCGTCTATGAGGCCAAGCTGACCATCCCGCTGGTGGATTATGTGGCCTTGACGGCGGAGATGCAGGACGGAACCGCGATCCGGCAGGAAAAGCTGAAAGACCAGAGCGCGGTATGGGGATTAAAGCTGCTGCACCCCTACATGGAGGGCGGCTTTAAAAACTTTACCGTCACTTCAAGCGATCGCTCGCAAATCGAGTACACAGCCTATGCCAAGGTCAACCTGATGACCAGCTATGATGCGGGCGGTGCGACCAATGACCCAAAGATGCAAGACGGAACGGTCACCCTCTATTTAAATGGGGAGCAGCTGGAAAGCCGCGCGCTGGGTCAGACACAGGAGCAAGACGGTGAAGGACAGGCTGTGCAAAAGCAAAAGCAGGAGGACGGCTCTATTTTGACGGTGTACAACTCCGACAACACCGACCACGCCGACACCTGGGAAGGGTCCATCGGCGGCTTGAAGGAAGGGGATGTACTTTCCTTTGTCATCCGGGTGACGGATGAAAACGGCTTTACCTATGAAAAGGAAGTCAGCAGAACGACCTTCACAGTCAAGGATGGGTGGATTAAGGGAACGGACGAGGTCCCCGAAGTGTCTGAAATTCTGGTTAAGTAAAATGAGCTTTTTTTGCAGGAGCTCTTCGGCATTTTTGCCGAAGAGCTCCTGCCGGTTTTAGAGCAAAAATTTTGCGCAGGGCTTTACAAAACGGGGAAAGAGGGTATATAATAGCCTTGTATTTAGAAGAATAGATGTATGCGCAATGAAGGAAACGGTCGCGTTCTAATATCCTTTCAGAGAGCTGGCGGCAGGTGTGAGCCGGCAGGAAAAGAGCCGATTTCCACTTCCAGAGCGTCCGGTGAAAGCCGGGGGGAGGCGCCCCATAGCGCGCCGGCAACGAGTGGCGCACTCCTGTATGGGGCGCGCAATTTGGGTGGCAACACGGAATGTTCCTTTCGTCCCATATTTAAAGGGGGCGGGAGGATTTTTTTATTTCCCGCACCTATACAATGTAAGCAAAACCAATTTTTTTGCAAGGAGGATATCACCATGCTGGATATCAGATTGGTACGGTCGAACCCGGACTTAGTCAAGGAGAACATCAAGAAAAAGTTCCAGGACGAAAAACTTGTCCTGGTAGACGAGGTGCTGGAGCTGGATAAGCAGTTCCGCGACGCAAAATCCCGCGGCGACTATCTGCGCAGCCAGCGCAACACCCTGTCCAAGCAGATTGGCGGCCTGATGGCAAAGGGCCAGAAAGAGGAAGCAGCCAAGGTAAAGGAGCAGGTTACTGCGATGGCGCAGGAGCTCGAGGATCTGGAGGTCAAAGAGGGCGAGCTGAGCGAAGAGATCAAAAAGCGCATGATGGTCATTCCAAACATCATCGATGAGTCGGTTCCGATCGGCAAGGACGACAGCGAGAATGTAGAGTTGGAGCGCTTTGGCGATCCGGTTGTACCTCCATTTGAAATCCCGTACCATGTAGACATCATGGAGCGCCTGCACGGCATCGATCTGGACAGCGCCAGAAAGACCAGCGGCACCGGATTTTACTATCTGTGCGGCGACATTGCCCGCCTGCATTCGGCCATCCTGTCCTATGCAAGGGACTTTATGATCGATCGCGGATTCACCTATTACATTCCACCATTTATGATCCGCTCCAGCGTAGTCAACGGCGTCATGAGCTTCTCTGAGATGGAGAACATGATGTACAAGATTGAGGGAGAGGATCTGTACCTGATCGGCACCAGCGAGCACTCGATGATCGGCAAATTTATCGACACCATCCTCGACGAGTCTCAGCTGCCGCAGACACTGACCAGCTATTCCCCATGCTTTAGAAAAGAAGTGGGCGCACACGGCATCGAGGAGCGCGGCGTCTACCGCATCCATCAGTTTGAAAAGCAGGAGATGATCGTCGTCTGCAAGCCGGAGGAGAGCATGGACTGGTTCAACAAGCTGTGGCACAACACCGTCGATTTCTTCCGCACACTGGATATTCCGGTCCGCACCCTGGAGTGCTGCTCGGGTGACCTGGCAGATCTGAAGGTAAAGAGCCTGGATGTAGAGGCATGGAGCCCACGCCAGCAGAAATACTTTGAGGTCGGCAGCTGTTCCAACCTGGGCGACGCACAGGCAAGACGTCTGGGCATCCGCGTCAAGAACAAGGAGACAAAGCAGACCTATCTGCCGCACACCCTCAACAACACCGTGGTTGCTCCGCCGCGCATGCTGATTGCATTTTTGGAGAACAACCTCAACGACGACGGATCGGTGCGCATCCCAGAAGCACTGCGGATGTACATGGGCGGCAAAGATGTGATCCGTCCATAAAATTGCTGCGAGAGTTTTTTTCCCAAACAGCCTAGCGGGCTTTTGGAAAAAGCGACGAACACATAACGGGAAAGGAGAATTACTATGCAAGTAGAACTGCAAACAATTCGGGAGCAGGTAGCCGAGGTAGCGAATAGACTCCTGGAAGTGGCAAACCTGCGGGAAGGCGACGTCTTTGTACTGGGCTGCAGCTCCAGTGAGATCTGCGGCGGTCAGATTGGCAAAGCTTCCAGCGCCGAGGTAGGGCAGGCCGTCATCGACGCGCTGCTGCCGATCCTGCGGGAAAAGGGACTGTATCTGGCCGTTCAGGGCTGTGAGCACATCAACCGTGCGCTGGTTATCGAGCGGGAAGCGGCTGAGAAGTACGGCTTTGAGATCGTCACCGTTAAGCCGGCATTGCATGCGGGCGGAGCCTGCTCGGTAGCGGCCTATGCAGCGGCGAAAGATCCGGTCATGGTCGAACATGTAGTGGCCAAAGCCGGCATCGATATCGGAGACACCTTTATCGGACAGCACATCAAACACGTCCAGATCCCAGTTCGTGTCGGCATCACCGAGATCGGCGCGGCCCATGTGACCTGCGTGCGCAGCCGTCCAAAACTGATTGGCGGACCGCGTGCCCAGTATCCAGACTAATCGACAACGGCAATCGAATATTTTGCAACACAAAAAAAACCTCCCATCGGGAGGTTTTTTTCTGTCAGAGGGAAAAGGGGACAAAAAGGCTGTGAGGTAAAATTTTTAAAGAGAAAAAAGGTTTTGCTACAGCAGCAGGAGAAAGAAAAGGCGGCGCTTTTATTTGGAACAAAAAGCCTGCACACGCGCATCTTGCCTTTTTGGAAACGATGTAATATAATGAGGAAAGACCTATTATGTCTATCCCTTTTTTAGGAAAAACGGCAAGGTGCAGGGGGATGCAAAACCGGTGCGGGCCGTTAACAAAGTGAGCAAACATCCCAAAATGCACAGCCGGGCGGCGAGCCGCCGAAGCGTTGTGCTTTTATATAAATGAGTAGAATATCCATTTTGGTTTTGATAAGAATAGGAGGAAACTATGGCAGAATCCGAAAAAGAAAAAGCCCTGCAAACCGCTCTTGCGCAGCTGGAAAAACAGTTTGGCAAGGGTGCGGTGATGAAGCTGGGCCAGAATTCTTCGCTCAACGTCGAGGCAATCCCGACCGGCTCCCTCTCACTGGATATTGCGCTGGGAATCGGCGGCGTGCCCAGAGGACGCATCGTCGAGATCTATGGACCAGAAAGTTCCGGTAAGACGACCGTCGCCCTGCACATCATCGCAGAGGCCCAGAAGATGGGGGGAGAAGCGGTGTTCATCGACGTAGAACACGCGCTCGACCCGGTGTATGCACAGGCGCTGGGCGTCGACATCGACTCGCTGCTGGTTTCGCAGCCGGATACCGGCGAGCAGGCGCTGGAAATTTGTGAGGCGCTGGTTCGTTCCGGCGCCATCGACGTCGTAGTTGTCGACTCGGTTGCCGCGATGACCACCAAAGCGGAGATTGAGGGTGAGATGGGCGATTCATTTGTCGGCTTACAGGCGCGCCTGATGTCCCAGGCTCTGCGCAAGCTGACCGGAGCCATCTCCAAATCCAACGCAGTCTGCATCTTCATCAACCAGCTGCGCGAGAAGATCGGCGTCATGTACGGCAATCCGGAAACCACTCCAGGTGGCCGCGCGCTCAAGTTTTATTCCTCTGTCCGTCTGGATGTCCGCAAGAAGGACCCGATCAAAGAGGGCGGAGAGATCATCGGCAACCTGACCAAGGTCAAGGTTGTCAAAAACAAGGTGGCGCCGCCGTTCCGTGAGGCGGAGTTTGACATCATGTACGGCGAGGGCATCTCCCGCGAGGGCGAGATCATCGACCTGGCAGTCAAGCTGGACATTATCAAAAAGTCTGGTTCCTGGTACAGCTATGAGGGCAACCGCATCGGCCAGGGCCGCGACAAGGTAAAGCAATATCTCAAAGAGAACCCGGAGGTGCGCGAGCAGATTGCAAAGCAGGTTATGGACCACAAGGATCAGCTGCTTTCTCCTGGCCGCGCAAAGAAGAAGGAAGAGGCGGTGCAGCAGCCTGAAGCGACAGAGCGCCCAGTACCTCCCGTTACAGAGGAGCCGGTGGGTGCAATCCCCGACATGGATGAAGATTTTGGCGCGCCAAAATCCTCTGCCAGCCTAATCGACATTGAGGCGGACGACAAGTAATGGAGGGGCAGATCGTGCAGCGGGTGCGCACCATCACCGCGCTCCGGCAGACAAAGCGCGGGAGGATGGCCGTCTTTTTTGACGGGGAGTTTGACTTTTCTGTCGACGACGAGACGCTGCTGCGCTTTGACCTGAAGGTGGGCCGAAAGCTGGACGAAGAGCAGTATGAGCAGCTTCGCGAGCAGACCCAATACCAGAAGGCAAAGGAAAAGGCCTTTTCGCTGCTCTCCCACCGCTCCTATTCGAGTGGGCAGCTGCGGCAGAAACTGGAGGAATTTTCCCCGGACTGTGTCGAGCGGGTGCTGTCCCGCTGCCAGGAATTGGGGCTGCTGGACGATTTGGACTATGCGGTGCGCTGTGCAAAGGATTTGCTGCACCTCAAACACTTCAGCTTGAGCCGTGTGCAGCAGGAGCTGCGCCGCCGCGGCATTGGGAACAATGACATTGAGGATGCGATGCAGCAGCTGGAGGAGTTTGATGAAGAGCAGGCGCTTGCCCAGCTGATCCAAAAAAAGTATGCAGCCTGCTTGCAGGAGGAAAAGGCGCGCCGCCGGGCTTTTGCGGCCCTGGTGCGGTTGGGCTATGACCCCTCCGCTATCCGGCAGGAGATGGCCAAGGTGCTCGACGCACTGCCGCAGGAAGAGCGTCAAACACGAGAAGTTTCCCAAAAGCAATTGCCGCCGCTGCGTTCGGTGCTGCTCAAAAAGTACCGCAGCGCGCTGCACGATCCCAAGGGACAGGCGCGGGCAATTCGGGGAATGATGCGGTTGGGCTATCCTTACGGCGAGATCCGGCAGGAGCTCGAACAGTTGCTGGAAGAAGAACAATAGAAGGAAACAATATACCAGGAAGGAAGAAACTATGGCAGTAAAAGTTGGGATGGTGTCGCTGGGATGCTCCAAAAACCAGGTGGACGCCGAAATTTTGCTGGCGCTGATGGTGGAAAACGGCTATGAGATCTGTGCCGACCCGCAGCAGTGCGACGTTGTGATTATCAATACCTGCGGGTTTATCGAGGACGCGAAGAAGGAGTCGATCGAGACCATCTTCGAATTTGCCCAGCTCAAGGCAGAGGGAAAGGTCAAGGTGCTGGTTGTCACCGGCTGTTTGGCCGAGCGCTACCAGGATCAGCTGGTCAGCGAGATCCCGGAAGCGGACGTCGTATTGGGCATCGGCAAAAACAGCGAGATTGCAAAGGCAGTCAAAGCGGCCTTGGACGGCAAGCGGGTAGCGGCCTTTGGAGACAAGGCCGATCTGCCGCTCAACGGCGACAGGGTGCTGAGCACCGAGAAATATTCCGCCTACTTAAAGATTGCAGAGGGCTGCGACAACAAGTGCAGCTACTGTGCCATTCCGCTCATTCGCGGCGGTTTCCGCTCCCGCAGAATGGAGGACATTCTGCAAGAGGCCCGGGGACTGGCCGAGAGCGGCGTCAAAGAATTAAACCTTGTGGCGCAGGACACCACCAAGTACGGACAGGACCTGTATGGAGAATATGCGCTGGATAAGCTGCTGACCGAGCTGTGCAAGATTGACGGCTTCCACTGGATTCGCGTGCTGTACGGCTACCCGGACCGCGTCACCGACAGCCTGCTGGAAGTGATGGCCAAGGAACCAAAGGTTGTCAAATACATCGACCTGCCCCTGCAGCACGCCAGCGGCAAGGTATTGAAAGAGATGAACCGCAACGGCGACTTTGATTCGCTGTGTGCCCTGATGCAGAAGATCCGCGACAAAGTGCCGGGCGTTGTGCTGCGCACCACCCTCATTGCCGGTTTCCCCGGAGAAACCGAGGAAGACTTTGCACAGCTGTGCGAGTTTGTCAAGACAGTTCGGTTTGACCGGCTCGGCTGCTTTGCCTATTCCCAGGAGGAGGACACCCCTGCGGGAGAGCGCGAGGACCAGATCGATCCACAGGTGCGCATGCACCGTGCAGACCTGATTATGGAGGAGCAGATGGACATTGCCTTTGAAAAGGGCAAGGAGCTTGTCGGCAAAAAGCTGGAAGTCTTAGTGGAAGGCTATGATGAGGACCAGCAGATGTATTACGGCAGAAGCTATATGGATGCTCCGGACATCGACACCAAGACAAACTTTGTCACCGAGCGCGAAAATGTCAAGCCCGGCGAATTTGTCTGGGTTGAGGTGCTCGATTCGGTCGGCTATGACCTGATCGGGCGCGAGATCCTCGCATAGAGGAGTACTGACACCAACAAGATAAAGAAGGGTTCCCAATGAATTTACCGAATAAGCTGACCATGCTGCGGATTTTGCTGATCCCGGTCTTTATGGTCTTTGTGGAGTTGCAAAGCGTTCCCGGCCACATCCTGTGGGCGCTTGTAGTCTTTGTCGTCGCGTCGCTGACCGACATGATCGACGGCAAGATTGCGAGAAAATATAACCTTGTCACCGACTTTGGCAAGTTTATGGACCCGTTGGCCGACAAAATTTTGGTCACGGCGGCGCTGATCTATTTTGTACGGATGGAATTGGCGCCGGCATGGGTTGTCATCCTGATTTTGGCGCGGGAATTTCTGGTGACCTCGCTGCGGCTGATTGCGGCGGGCAAGGGAATTGTCATTGCTGCTGACCGATGGGGAAAATACAAGACAGCCACCACCATGGTGTGGATCTGCTATGCCCTCTTGATGGAGCAGTTCTGGACGGATGTGCCGTTGGCACTGGCCATTCACATCGCGCTGATGGCTTTATCGCTGGGCTTGACGCTGCTGTCGGGCGCAAACTATCTCATCAAAAACCGCGCGCTCATCGCGCAGGCAAAATAGCCTGATACAGAATAAAGGCGGGCTGCAAACTGGCCCCTTCGGTGTTGGCTTGTGCAGTGCGGGAAGGGAAAAACTTTTGCGCCTAGCCTCTTGCAATCCAAAAGGAAATGTGGTACGCTGATAAAACAATAGTGCAAATGCGCCGACACAGGAAGAGTAGGAAGGTGCATCCCCGAACAGAGAGGCCGGGCAAAGGTGAGAGCCGGCTGTTGGGTGAACCCTTTTGAATGCGCCTGTCAGCAGGCCCCCGGAACGAGAGAATCCAGTATGGGGGCACGTATTCCCTGCGTTAAAGGGCCGAGTGATAAATTTTGAAGTGGGACCGCGGAGTCAATGCCGCCTTCATCTGTCGTACAGACAGGTGGAGGCGGCTTCCTTTATTTTGGCAAAAAAGAGGGAAAGCTGTAGCCAAACGGCCGATTTGCACTGCTGTTGCAGCTGAGCTTTTGTCCGCCTCCTTGCAGGGAGGATAAGCGTCAAAAACAGCGCAAGAGGTTAACAAAGCAAAAAATATTTTGTATGAATGAGGTATCGCTTCCATACGATTTTGAGAAAAGGAGAGATCTTCGATGAAAATATTCAACACATTGACAAGAGAAAAAGAGGAGTTTGTTCCGCTGGAACCGGGCAAGGTCAAGATGTATGCCTGCGGTCCGACCGTCTACAACTTCATTCACATCGGCAATGCCCGCCCGATCTGTGTCTTTGATACGCTGCGGCGCTATTTGGAGTTTCGCGGCTATGATGTGACCTTCGTGCAGAACTTCACCGACATCGACGACAAGATTATCAACAAGGCCAACGAAGAGGGCGTCACCGCAAAAGAGATTGCCGAGCGGTATATTGCCGAGTACAAGGTAGACACCGAGGGATTGGGTGTGCGTCCGGCAGACATCCAGCCAAAGGCCACCGAGACCATCGACGAGATTGAGAAGATTGTGGAGACGCTGGAGGACAAAGGCTATGCCTATGAGGCGGGCGGCGACGTGCTGTTTCGCACCAGAAAGGACCCGGGTTACGGCAAACTGTCCCACCAGCCGCTGGAAGAGCTGGAAAGCGGCGCGCGCATCAGTGTCGGCGAACACAAGGAGGACCCGCTGGACTTTGTTTTGTGGAAGGCCGCAAAGCCGGGTGAGCCGAGCTGGCCATCCCGTTGGGGTCAGGGCCGTCCGGGCTGGCACATCGAGTGCACCGCGATGATTCACAAACACCTGGGCCAGACCATTGACATCCACTGCGGCGGACAGGACTTAATCTTCCCGCACCACGAAAACGAGATTGCCCAGTCGGAATGCTGCACCGGCAAGCCCTATGCGCGCTACTGGATGCACAACGGCTACATCAACGTCGACAACAAGAAGATGAGCAAATCGCTGGGCAATTTCTTCACCGTGCGCGAAGTGGCCGAAAAGTACGGCTATGAGCCGATCAAGTACATGATGCTCTCCGCACACTACCGCAGCCCAATCAACTACAGCCTTGCCATCATTGAGCAGTGCAAGGCCGCATTGGAGCGCCTGTATAACTGCCGCGACAACCTGGACTTTGCGATTCAGAACGCCCTGCCGCAGACCAGCGACGCCGCAGCGGACAGCCAGATGATGGAACAGCTGAAAAAGCGCCGCGAACAGTTCATCGAAGCGATGGACGACGACCTGAACACCGCCGACGGCATTGCGGCACTGTTTGAGCTGGCGCGCGACATCAACACCTTCATTGCAGCGCCCCGCGCCAAGGAGCCGCTGGAAGCGGCGGCCAAGCAGTTTGATGAGCTGGCCGGTGTTCTGGGACTTTTGTACAACCGCAAGAAGGAAAATCTGGACGCACAGATCGAGGAGCTGATTGCGCAGCGCCAGCAGGCACGCAAGGAAAAGAACTTTGCGTTGGCAGACAAGATCCGCGATGAGCTCAAGGCACAGGGAATTGTCCTGCTGGATACGCCACAGGGCGTACAGTGGAAGAGAGAAAACTAATCACCACACCCTAGAAAAAAGCAACGGGGGAGGAGAAAGTCTTACGCTTTCTCCTCCCCCGCTTTTACAGCAAAGAAAGGTTTAACGTACCGTGCCAAAGCCGAACAGGACGCCAGCCAGCGCAAAGCACAGCGGATTGCGCAGCAAGAGCATCAGGGAATAGAGGGTGTCCGACCCAGCCAGCATGAACAGGACGCCGCAGAGGTAGATCAGCAAAAAGAAGATGGGGAGGATCAGCAGCAGCATCCGAATGCCGGCGGGAATTCTGCGCAAAAAGAGGTTGCCAAAAAACGAGATGAGACCTGCCGGTGCACACAAGCAGAGCAGCGGGTAAAACAGGAGGGAGTACAGGCCGCTGTACAGGTTTAGATAGTGGGAAAGTTCATAGGGGCGCAGCCAGATGTGGTAGACGAGAAGATAGAGAAGGCTGATGACCGAGGCAATCAGGCAGAAGATTGAAAAACCGGTGGCTTGTCGCGTCATAAAAAAACCTCCTAGTATAAAGCTTTCTTCCATTATAGCATGGCGGCAGCACAGTGTCCAGCAAAAGGAAAGGTCTTTTAGAGGGTGCACAGCCATCCCTTTATTTTGGCAGTGTGGGGAGGCCAATGACAGCAAAGCAGGTTGATTTTTGAGGAGAGCCAATCTATAATGAAAAAGAAGTGCTGTACGATGGGAAAGGATGTGTTTTAAAGATGAATACCTTGTACGTCTCGGATGTGGACGGAACGATTTATCGTGGGGGACAGGAAGGGCTGCGCCAGAGCAGCCGCACGCTTTTTGAGAAGATCCTTTCCCAAGGGACGTGGCTGACGGTGGCTTCGGGGCGAAATTTATACGGCGTCTACGACTTATCAAAGCTTGCCGGCATCTCTCTGCCGGTCATCGCCTACAACGGAGCTGCTATCTACGACTTTACAAAGGGAGAGGCGGTCGCAACCTTTCCGATCGAGGCGGAGAATGCCGGGCGCATCTTTGCGCTGCTGGATAGCCAAAAAGCGCCGTACCAGACCTGCATCTTTCATCCGACGCAGCAGCGCAGCATCGGCTACTTGCAAAACGGCTACCGCACCCGCCACTTTCAGGAGCACCGGGAGAGGATTTTGCAGGGACAGGAGGAGGCGGTTCACCCCGTCAGCGGGCTGGCCTACGATGAGCCAGTGACCGACGGTAGCCGCGAGCAGCTGTTGGACGGGCAGTGTTTATACATCGGTTCGGCCGGCAAGCAGGAGCAGATCGGCGCGATCTATGAGCAGGTCAAAGCGCTGCCCGGCATATCGGCGGTGATGCACTGCAGCCCCTACAATTCACAGCGGTGGTTTGTGGACATCGGCTCGGACAAAGCGGGCAAGGGGCAGGCGGCGGAATATCTCAAAAAGCTGCTTCATGCGCAGGAGCTTGTCACCTTTGGGGACAATCACAACGACATCCCCATGCTGACCGTTGCCGATCGCAGCTATGTGGTGCCGGAAGCGCCTGACGAGGTAAAGCAGGTGGCGACGGCGGTCTTGCCGGAGGGGGATGACTGCGTACTGGAATTTATTGCAGCCGACCGCAGCAAGCAGGGATAGGTTCAGGAAATCAAAAAAAGGCAAGCCACGCAACCGGTGGAAAAACCGGCAGTGATTTGCCTTTTCTTTTTCATCTCATTTTCTATTGCAGGGCGGAAGAATCTCCAAAAGTTCCGGCAGCGAATGAATTTCGTAGCGGATTGGCCCGGCGGGGAAGAGGAGGTCTTGCGGTGCAAACTGTCCCTTTTGGTTGAGCCAGCAGGCATCGACTCCGGCCCGGCGTGCACCCTCCATATCGGAGGAGAGGGAGTCGCCCACCATCAGGGCAGTTTCCGGGTGAAAGTTGGGAATCTGTGCAAAGACATAGTCGTAAAATTCCCTGAGCGGTTTTTGATAGCCGCTTTCCTCAGAGACAAAAATGCCGCTGAGATAGGGCTGCAGGCCGCTGCCGCCGATCCGCCGGCGCTGAGGGGAGGAGACGCCGTTTGTCAGGATGTACAGCCGGTAGCCTCGGTGGTACAATGTTTGGCATACCGGCAGGGCATGGGGCATCAGCTGGGTGCCGTAGCCGAGATTGAACAGATATTCCCGGTTAAAGGCGTCGGTGTCGATGCCGCTCACCCGCAGCTGTGCGAAGAGAGCGGCAAATCGGGTGGCCAAAAGCTGTGGGCGGGTAATTTCCCCGCGCTCAAACTGCCGCCACAATTGCTGGTTAATCTGTTGATAGGCGGCGTCGGTTTGGTCGGTAAAGTGCATGTCGTGCTGCATGAAGGTGCGCTGCAATGCCTGGCGTTCGGCAGCGGGAAAGTCCATCAGCGTCTCGTCGGCATCGAGCAGCAGTGTGTCGTAGTGCATCAAAGAGTCCCCCTTGTTTGCTACAATAATTTTATGCTACCACCCGATCCGGCAGCTTGTCAAGGCAAGAGGACAAAACGCCCCCTGATCTTTTCGAGCAGGGGGGTAGACACAGCGCAAGAGGGGAAATTTTTACAAAAAGGCCATTGCAGGCGGCAAAGATGTCAAATGGAGGGCATAAGAAAAGCGCCCTTTAATAGGGACGCACCGACTAACGTGCCTCGATCAGGCGTTTCCAATAAATTCGGCAGCTTTCGCACAAGCTGGATAGTACAAAGCAACCTGCAAAAATCAAGCCAAAGCTCAAAGTGTTCTGTACAAAGAATAGCAGGCTGCACGGAAATGGGAAATTGGCCAGCAACATAAGAGAAGCTAGCGTAACAGCAGCGGAAATTTTTAGTGCATGAGAAAATATCTGTTTTACCATCATCACAAAGAACCTTCTTTCCAACAGAATAGCAAGCCGAAAAGCGGCTGATGAAAACGGAGAAACAGACCGGTCTGTATAGGTACCTTATACCTTAATCATACACAAATCCGGCGGGGAAATCAATTTCCTTTTTGGCCAAAGAAACGGGAACTTCATTGTGAAAGTGCACAAAAATATTCCACAAAATTAAGATATATTGCTTTAAATCACGAAAGTGCGGCTAAAAAAAGGCAAAAAATTCTCCTTGCGTGAGCGGGGAGAAAAAAGCTAGACATTTAAAATTGGTTGTGCAAGGTAAAGGACCAAGTTCGAGTTCCCATTTGATAAGAGAGTGTAAGATTTGCACCAATACCACCAAGATACGGTATGCCATAGAACTCAAATCCGGTGGTGAGATAGAAGTTATTGTTTACATGGCAAGCACCTAGCTCGTTATGCGTATCAGGGAACACACCGGTACACAGAAAATTATTCTGAATTTTTACTCCTCCTTGTAACTACCAAGGATAAAAAGAACCCCGGGAATGACAAAGAGAAGAGGTTGTGAGGTGACAAATCGGAAAGCGAGGAAAGAAAATGCGCTTCCCATAAATGTACCGCAGCAGATAAAGACGTACAGGAGTAGGATAATGATCGAAGCAATCAACAGATACTTTGCAGAAGACTCTGGCACTCGAATAATTTCCTTTTTCAGAAAGAGAAGAGCGAGCAGAGCCGCGGATGAAAAACAAACCAACGGCAGAGCAACGACCGTATTGATTACGCCATATGTAACATCAAAGGTCATTACCTCGATCCCTTTGAGATAGAAAAAATAGACGAGCGAGTAGAGAATGCTAGCCACATCTAATAAGATGAAGAGCCCAAGATACGATTTCAATTTGCGCGTCATAATCATACCTCCATTGAACATAGAATTGGATAGTGCACTAACAACTTAATGTTCACTTGCAATATAATGCATATCTTTCCAAAAGTCAAGAAGCGTCTCGTGCACAAAAAAGTGTGCATAAAATGCCTCTTGACGGCCAAGTAAAAATGAAGATAACAATGAAGAATGAAATAATGATAAGGAGTTTAATAGACCTAGTCCTACTTTTATAGATGATCTGGAAGGGGATATATCTTAACCGATATCAACGCCAAACTCATTTTTTGCGTAGTTTTGTACAAGCTGACAACTCTTAAGCCGCTCCATTACTTTATATATGGAATAGGATTCGATTAAAAATTCTTTCGCTTCTTCATCCTCCCCCAGTTCATGCTTTGAGCAAGCAATGTTGAGCAGTAGACCACCTAAAACTTGACAACGGTTATAGCTGACGCAGCACTGCCGCCCGATCTCCGCCACCTCGATGCACTCCTCGTAGCGGCGCTCCCGGCCCAGCAGGCGGGAATAGTTGTAGGCGACAAGCGGCAGCGGTTTCAAAATCCGGTTGGCTCAGTAAAAAGCAAATGTCTTTTTCCCGCATTCCTAACCGTTGAAGTAGGGCATGCAAGGTGTAATAAGAGGGAACCTGGTCACCGCGCTCGATGCGGGAGAGGGTGGAGCGGTCGCAGATGCCCTGGCACAGCTGCTGCTGGCTCAGGCCCAATGCTTCGCGACGCTGGCGGACGATGATGCCGAGGGGATATTGTGCCATCAAGAGCACCTCCTGTCTGCGTTTTTACAAGGCAGTGGTGGGAGAAAGCTGCCCCTTTCTATAGTATAACACAGTTTACTAAAGCAAGACAACAGTCTCACATCAGAAAAAATTCGGGAAAATTGCAAAAAGTGCTTGACAAAATATTCCTTAGGTGGTATTATAATAAAGCTGATTGAAAAACAGCACATATGGAATGCGCTTGTAGCTCAGCTGGATAGAGTGACTGGCTACGAACCAGTAGGTCGGGGGTTCGAGTCCCTCCAAGCGCGCCAAGAAAAAGGACACTGCATTTGCAGTGTCCTTTTTTGTTGTATCCGTTTTGAAAGGACAAAACGGAAATGCCCTTTTTTAGTTCGTCAAGAGGGGGGTGCTGTGCGTTTTTTACAGTGAATCGGAGTGCAGAAAAAACTTTAGAGAAGGATTCTCCCCCAATTGGGCAAGGCAGCATACCAAATCCTTTGGGGGAGTACAGTGGATTTTGCAGCGTGTGGAAAGAGCGGGATGTCCTCTATTGCTGTGCGCCATTTTGCGGCGGTTCGGATTGTGTTTGGCTGGAGTCCTGCTCCTGTTGCAGCTGTTCTTGCAGGCAGTGCAGAAACAGGCTGGCGGGCTTGGAAAAGACCTGATACTTTTTCCAAACGATGCAGGCGTTGGCCTTTAAAGTCGGGGTGAGCGGACGAAAGCACAGCGCTGTGCCCTCGGTGTTGATGAGCTTATCAAAGCACAGGGCATAACCCAACCCCTCATCCACCAGCAGCGAAGCGTTATACACCAGGTTATAGGTGGCCACGATGTGCAGCTTGGAGAGGTCCTTTTTGAGCCACCGTTCCAGATACCTGTCGTCGGCGCGCTGCATCGAGACGATCAGCGGCTTATCCCACAGATCCTGGGGACGGATGGAGTCCTTTTTTGCCAGCGGAGCGTCGCGGCGCATCAAAACGCCCCAGGTGTCCTGTGCAGCAACCGGAACCGACTCATAGACCCGGGTATCTACCGAGCCAAAGAGCAAACCAAAATCGATCAGTCCGTGATCCAGCTGTTCGAGCACCTGTTCGGCATTTCCGCTGGAAATGTGGTAGCGGATATCGGGGAATTTTTGCTGAATGCACCTTGCAGTCCGCGCGAACAGCCGGATGATGTCGGTCTCTCCGGCTCCGATGAACACATCCCCCATCACCGTTTCGCTGGAGCGGGCAATCTCGTCCTCGGTGCGCTTGACAAGCGACAGGATCTCCTCGGCGCGCTTGCGCAGGATCATCCCGTCCTCGGTCAGGAGCACCTTGCGCGAACCTTTGGTGCCGCGAATCAGAAGTTGTTTGCCCAGTTCTTTTTCCATATTTCGCAGCTGTGTTGAAAGTGCGGGCTGGGACAGATGCAGCGATTCGGCCGCCGCAGAGATGCTCTGTTCCCTGGCCACTGCCAAAAAGTATTGCAGTACACGCAGTTCCATCAAAAATCGCCTCCATTTCTTTAGTGTAGCGCATAATGGTAGATAATACTATAAGAGATTGTTATGAAAAAGTAAATTTTATTATTTTTAAATATGTAAATAAAGGTGGCTGACCAGTGCACTTTTCCATTTAAAAAAGTTATGAAAATCTATAACGGATTGGTATTTGCTGTTTTAGAAAAATGGGTTTATACTTTGCATGAGGAAAAACCTTACGAACTAAAGAAATTGGAAGCACCGAGGGAGGCAGAGATGCAAGAGGAAAAAGAGAGGCAATCTCTCATCGAAAATCTCAAAGACGCGGGCTGCAACGAGGCGTGCGTCAACCGTTTTTTGGCGCTTGAGAGAGACGGGAAAACCGAAGAGATTTTTGCACTGCTTGCACAGCAGCGCGACCGGCTGCTGGAGAAGGTACACCGGGAGGAAAAGCGGATCTACTGCCTGGACTACCTGGTGTACCGCCTGCACAGCCAACAGGACCGATAGGCGCACGATACAGAACAGAAGATGAGCGGGAGGCAATCGAACATGAAAACAATTGAAAATCAGACTTACGATCAGGAGCGCGCACTTTATGGCAGCAAGGATGTTGTGGTGCGCAACTGCACATTTGACGGCCCGGCCGACGGAGAGAGCGCATTCAAGGAGTGCGAATGGGTGCGGGTGGAGGACACCCTTTTTAACCTGCGCTATCCTTTCTGGCACGACCACAGCCTGGAAATCATAAACTGCAACCTGACCGACCAGTGCCGCGCGGCGCTTTGGTACAGCGACCACGTCCTGATCTCGGGCAGCAAACTGCACGGAATCAAGGCGGTGCGCGAGTGCTCTCGGGTGAAGGTGGAGGACAGCAGCATCCTCTCGCCGGAGTTTGGCTGGTCCACCCACGACATAGAGATGCACAACTGTGACGCCGAAAGCGAATATTTTATGCTGCGCGCCACCAACCTGCGCTTTTATGATGTGCGCATGAAGGGCAAGTACTCCTTCCAATACATCGAGAACTCGATCTTTGAAAATTGCACCTTCGACACCAAGGACGCTTTCTGGTACGGAAAAAATATTGTGGTCCGCAACAGCGTAGTCAAGGGCGAATACCTGGCATGGTACAGCGAAAACATCACCTTCGAAAACTGCAAGATTATTGGCACACAGCCGCTGTGCTACTGCAAGGGGCTCAAGCTGATCCACTGCGAGATGATCGACACCGACCTTGCCTTTGAGCGCAGCGAGGTGGAGGCCAGCATCACCACACCGGTTATCAGTATCAAGGACCCGCTGTCCGGACACATCACCGTCCCAGAGGTCGGCGAAGTAATCCGCGACATCCCCGGAGCGGACGGCGTCGTGGAGATCACCGGAGAAAAGGCATAAAACAGGCACACCAACACCACAGCACGGCTACAGAAAGGGTGAAGCGGATGAAGGGAAGGATGGGACTTTTGCTTGCCGGGCTGCTGCTGCTTTCCGGCTGTGCAGCTGCAACCTCCACCGAACCGGAGCCACAACCGCAGGAGCAGCAAATTTCCCAGCAGGTTGTGGAAGAGCAATCGACCGCAGAGGAACCAGAAGAAGAAGCGATTGCAGAGGAGCCGGCAGAGCAATCGACCGCAGAGGAACCAGAAGAAGAAGCGATTGCAGAGGAACCGGAAGAGCAAGCGACCGCGGAGGAACCGGAAGAGCAAGCAATTGCAGAGGAACCGGCAGAGCAAGCGGCGCCACAGCTTTCCGTCGAATCTGAGGAACCAGATGGCGCGCTACAGGAGGAAGAACAGATGAAGATGCAGCTGACAGTGGGCGGCAAGACCTTTGAGGCCACGTTGGAAAAAAATAGCGCTGTACAGGCGCTTGTGCAGATGATGGAGCAGGAACCCATCACCATACAGATGAGCGATTATGCAGGATTTGAGAAGGTGGGTGCGCTGGGCGTCTCCCTTCCGACGCAGAACAGCCAGACAACCACCGCACCGGGGGACATCGTGCTGTATCAGGGCAATCAGATTGTCCTATTTTACGGGAGCAATTCCTGGAGCTACACCCGCCTGGGGAAGATTGACGACCTGACCGGCTGGGAGCAAGCGCTGGGGGACGCAGATGTCACCGTCACCTTTTCTTTAGAGGAATCTCGATGAAGGTACAACGCCTCAAAGGAAAAGCCGAAAGAGCTGTATATGTTTGGCAGAGGACTATGATCCTGCGGTGAGGTGGCTTTCACAGCAAGGACACAATCTGCAAATTGGGCGGGGAGAAATTGCAGCAAACTTTGACATGCTGCATGGCAAGCAAGGGAAACTTTCAATTTTAAATTTCGAAAGTTTAGCGAAAACTTTCTCTTTTCCCTCCGAGGAGGGGAAAAAGGGCGGGATTTTTTGGCGCAAACAAGGGAAAATATAGGAGAAATACTTTACATTGCAGCGAGAAGCCTTTATAATAAAAGAGGAATTTTTATTGAAATGGAGGCAGCAACATGACCTGTATCAAAGCAGGGGATTTGTTCCCTGATTTCACCTATGACACCCCATTTGCCACCGCGCAGCACCTTTCTCAGACGGTGCAGGCAGCGGACAAAACCATCCTCCTCTTTTTGCGCTATTACGGCTGCACCCTTTGCCAGCTGGATATGCACGAGTATGCGGCGGCCTATGACCGCATCAAGGCAAAAAATGCGCAGCTGCTGGTCGTTTTGCAGAGCAAGCCGGAGACCATTCGCGGACAGATTAAAGAGGGCGATCTGCCGTTTTCCATCATCTGCGACCCAGACATGGGACTGTATAAACAGTTTGGTCTGGAGGTAGCCTCCTCGATGGAGACGATGATCTCGCCGGAAGAGCTGCCGGTATTTGCAGCGAAAAAGGAAAAGATGCAGCAGCTCAACCTCTCCCACGGAGCTTATGAGGGAGAAGAAATGCAGCTTCCCGGTTATTTCCTGCTGGACAGCCACCTGCATGTGCTGGAGGCGCACCGTGCGAAAACCATCCTCGACATGCCGTCGGTGGATGAAATGATCGCAAAACTGTAATATTGCTGGAAGGGTTTTCAACATAACAAGGCGAGTCGTGTAGACAGATGGTTTACACGGCTCGTTTTGTACTGTATGGCAGCGGTGGTGAAAAAATCCGGCAGACGTTGGAGAGCACGTCTGCCGGATTTTGTGTTACCGGGCCGAACAAAAATCGGCGGGATGAGGGCAGAAAAGAGAGGAAGAAGCCCCGCCGCAGCCCGGGAGGGAGATATCCAATGGGTTATCCCCCATAGGCCGACAGCACATAGTCGGTAAAATAGGGGCGGGGAGAATAGGTGCCTGTATTGGCGGTGATGGCGCAGACAAGGTCGATCTCTGGGACGACAAACAAAAATTGTCCGCCGTGGCCCAGCGCATAGTAGACGTCGAAGCCGCGTTCTCCGTAGGGGGGAGTGTAGGTATCGTAACCGCCTGCGTGGTATACCCTGCGCCACCACTGGTAGCAGTAGCTTCCGGTGCCGTCCCCCGCGCCGCCATTTTGGATGGTGGTGGAGGTGGCGACCCATTCCGCCGGCACAATCTGCTCTCCCTGCCACTGGCCGTTTTGCAAAAAGAGCAGGCCAAAGCGCGCTGCATCCCGGGTGGAGAGGTGCAATCCGTTGCCCCCATCGGTGATGCCCTGTGGATCGGTGTCCCACTGAAAATTTGTGATGCCCAGCGGTTCAAACAGGTTGATGCGCGCATATTCCTGGGCAGACATTCCGGTGGCAGCCTCGAGGGCGGCGGTGAGCAGGTGGGTGTTTCCCGTGCTGTAGGCAAACTGGGTGCCGGGGGTGTAGATGAGAGTTCGTCCGAGGATATAGTCCACCCAATTGGGCGCAGACTGAAACTCAGACCAATTGGTATATCCATTGCCCCACTCGTACCACTCCAGGCCAGAGGTGTGGGTGAGCAGGTGTTTGAGGGTGATCTGCTGTTTGCGGGTATCCGATTGCGCGAGCACCTGCGGGAGGTAATCGCTGAGGGGATCTTCCACGCTGCCGATATATCCCTGGTCGATGGCGATGCCAATCAGGGCACTGGTGAACGACTTTGTGGCGGAATTTAGGCGATAGAGGCTATTTTGATCGTAGCCATCCTGGTAGTACTCGTCCACAATCACCCCGTCCTTCACGACGACCATCGAATAAATCGAGCTGTTGGGCAGTGCCGCATCCAGATCGGCGAGGACCGAAGGGTCCATGTCGTGGTTTTGGGGGTCGTCGGTCTGCCAAACAAAGGGGGCAGTTTGGGTTTGCTGCGCCTGGGTGGCGTCGGTTTGCTCGGAAGGAGTTGGAGTTTGCTGCACCTGGGTGGCGTCGGTTTGTTCGGAAGGAGTTGGGGTTTCGTCCACAGGTGTGGTCGGATTTTCCTGTGCAGTTTGGGGCTGGGGATAAGCCGATTCAGCCGACGGTTCATCCGCAGGCGAAGACTGGGAATTGTCGGAGCAGGCAGCGGCGCACAGAGAAACTGCTGCAACGCAGAGGATACACAGCAACAATCTGATTTTTTTCATTCGAGACACCTCGTAAAATTTATGGATGGATATGAAATAAAGAAGGAGGGAGATGATTTCAAAATGCCATGGAATTTTTAAAATCGCCCATAGAAATAGAAAATTTTTTCTACTTATTACTTTACAACCTGAAGTATACTCTAAGTCAAACGAACTTTTTGTAAACACAAACACACCGGGAAAAAGGTACAAAGCAGCAAAAAGACAGGGCGGGAAGCGTCTAGCTTCCCGCCCTGTCGGCGGTGTGAGGGTAAGGTTACTTTCCATAGAGTTGCAGCTGCCCTTTGCCATCGGGAAAGGGGGAACTGGCCGAGCTGCCGCGACAGTAGCGGAGCTGGACGGCAAGGCCCTGCAGGGCGGGCAGGAGGGAAAGCGGCACAGACAGCTGTGCGCCCCAAAAGACCCCTTCGAGGTTTTCTCCGCCATCCCGGCTCAGGGTGACCCCATCGGGCAGTTGCGCGCTGTCACAGGAGAAGCGGATGGAAAGGGGATTCTCCTTCCCAAGGTCCACCAAAAAGTAGTCGCGGGGACGGGGAAAGGTTTCAAAGCAGCAAAAGGTGAGGAGCAGCGTTTGGCGATCGGTGGAGGCGCTCAAGGTGACAAAGGTGAGAGGGGCGTCCGGGTCGGAGCCAGGCAGACAAAAGCGAAATTTCAGCGGGCACGCCAATCCCTCCTCACCGGGAGCGCGCACCGAAATGGGAAGTACAGATGAGGACATGCAGTCACCTCCAGAACAGTTTATAAAGTAAGTATATGCGAGACAGCCTTTGGATAAAACAGGACGCCCTGTGTTTAGCAGGGCGTCCGAAAAAGGCAAGCTCTATAAAAATTTAGTCGATGGTTGGTTCCATAAAGCGCAGGCTTATGCTACCTTGTGGACAGACAGCTCGTCGCAGAAGATTTTTTTGCCCACGCCGGTTTTTTCCAATGCGCGCACGAGCGGAATGCCCAGCACAAAGCAGGCAATTGCCTCGCCGAATGCGACCTGTCCGGCATTGATCAGAAAGACCGGGAGGCTGAATCCGCCGCTGATGACAAAGGTCAGCTCCAGACCGACCACGATGCCGTTTGCCAATACCGGCATGAGGGCCGAGAACAGCGGGAGGTTTTTAAAGCGGATGTTGCGCAGCTGATGGGTCAAAAAGGCTGCAATGAGGGTTGCGGCCGATCCGAAGAGGATATCCAGTGGGCCGAGGATGTTGGCATTGGTGAAGGCGCCGAAGGCGTTGACCAATACGCAGCCCAAGGTGAGGCCGGCAATGGGGGTTGTGGAAAAGACTGGCAGCAGGGTGAAGGCTTCGGAGATGCGCAGCTGCACCGGCCCAAAGATCAGGGTCATAAAGGGCAGGCTCAGCGCAAAATAAAGCGCAGCGACCATCGCATTGACAGCCATCTTTCGTACAGTGTTGTTTCTCATATTCAGTTTTCCTTTCGTAGTGTGTTTTAGAGTCAGGAACTTGCGACTGACTGTGCCGGCAAAGGCACGATGAAAAGTATACATGATTTTAAAGCAAAATGCAAGGGGGCTTGCACTCAGAAGGCGGAATGGGCAGGGTAGGGAAGGATGGTGGGCAAAAAGGAAAAGATTGAGAAAAATTTGTCAAAGGACTTGTCAAATGCGATCGTTTCTTATATTATATAGACAAGATAAAATGGGGTTTTGTGGGCAAACAAGCAGGTTAGTCCATCAGCCTCTGAGATTCAATAAAGGACTTCAATAAAGGACGGGAATGGAGCATGGAATATCTTCAGAAAAATTATCGCATTCGAAAGATCATGCCAGGCAGCATGCACGACTTTACCATCGACTGCCCCGACATTGCGGCGCTGGCCAAGGCAGGCCAGTTCGTCCACATCCGGGTGCCGGGCTTTACCCTGCGCAGGCCGATCTCCATCTGTGAGATTGACCGCCAGGAGGGTACCCTGCGCATCCTGTTTGATGTGCGCGGAGAGGGCACCCGCGCGATGGCCCAGATGCAGCAGGGCGACCTGATCGACGTGATGGGGCCGCTGGGCAACGGATTCACCCTGCTGGACCCGAGCAAAAAGGCGGTTGTTGTGGGCGGCGGAATTGGTGTGCCGCCGATGTTGCAGACAGCAGCGCACTATCAAAAGAACGCCACAGCGATTCTGGGATTTCGCGACAAGGACAAGATTGTGCTGACCGACGATTTTGAAAAGTACGGCGTGCGCGTCATGCTTGCCACCGATGACGGTTCGGCGGGCCATCACGGCCTGGTCACCGACCTGCTGAAGGTGCGCCTGGAAGAGGAGAAGCCGGACATCGTATATGCCTGCGGACCAAAGGTAATGCTCAAATTTGTGGCCAAGATGTGTGCCGAATATGGGGTGCACTGTGAGGCCTCTTTGGAGGAGAGGATGGCCTGCGGCGTAGGAGCCTGCCTTGGATGTGCGACCCCGATTCGCCGCGACGACGGTTCGGTGACCTATCTGCATGTCTGCAAGGATGGTCCGGTATTTGATGCGGAAAGGGTGGTATTCGATGACTAATCTGAAAGTAAACATTGCCGGTGTTTCGTTTAAAAATCCGGTTATCACCGCCTCCGGCTGTTTTGGATTTGGCCGAGAGTACGAGTGCATGTACCCGCTGGAAAAATTGGGAGGCATCTCGCTGAAAGGAATGACCTTCAAAGAGAAATTGGGCAATCCTCCTCCGCGCATTGCCGAGACGCCCAGCGGAATGCTCAACTCGGTTGGACTGCAAAATCCGGGTGTAGAGCACTTTTTGGAGTATGATATGCCGTACCTTGCCAAGCAGGACACGGTCAAGATCGCCAACATTGCCGGCAGCACCATTGAGGACTACTGCGCGATTGCAGAGCGCCTTTCGGACAGCGAAATCGATATGTTTGAGCTGAACATCTCCTGCCCGAACGTCAAGCAGGGCGGAGCTGCCTTTGGAACCAGCTGTGCAAGTGCAGAGAAGGTGGTCAAAGAGGTCCGCAAATATGCCAAAAAACCGATGATTGTCAAGCTGTCGCCCAATGTCACAGACATCGTCTCGATTGCACAGGCGGTGGAGGCACAGGGCGCAGATGCGATCTCGCTGATCAACACGCTGCTGGGAATGCGCATCGACATCAATACCCGCCGCCCCATTCTGAAAAACAATGTGGGTGGCCTGTCCGGACCGGCCATCTTCCCGGTAGCGGTGCGGATGGTCTGGCAGGTAGCCAATGCGGTCAAGGTGCCGGTTATTGGCATGGGCGGCATTGAAAAGTGGCAAGACGGCATTGAGATGATGATGGCGGGTGCAAATGCCATCCAGATCGGTGCGGCGATGTTCTATAACCCGATGGCGCCAGTGCAGGTGATTGAGGGAATGCAGAAGTGGCTGGAGGACAACCACATCGACGATATCAATGAGATTGTCGGTGCAGTTCGCCCGTGGTAGTGCGGGGGTTCATTCTATAATATACAAGCAAGCAAAGGGGGATGCAGTACAGATGACAATTTTATACCTGGTCCGTCACGGGGAAACCGGAGGAAATTTTGAGGGACGGTTTCAGGGAATTACCGACAACCCCCTGAACGAAGCGGGCATCCGACAAGCGCAGATGCTGGGTATGGCGCTGAGTCTTTCTCAGGTGAACGTGCTGTACACAAGTCCCCTGCTGCGTGCCCGACAGACAGCGGAGATTATTGCGCAGATGCACGGGCTGCAAAAGCTGACGCCGATTGTGGAGCCGGGCTTAATTGAGCTCAATGGCGGCAAGCTGGAGGGGCAGAAGTTCAGCGACATTGCCAAGGAATATCCTGAAGTGATGGACGCCATGCACAATCACCCGGCTACGCTGGAGTGTCCTGGCGGCGAAACGATGCGCCAGGTTTCTGAGCGGGTGGTCAAAACGATCGATCATCTAGTCGAGCAAAACCGCGGCAAGGTGATTGTAGCGGTCAGCCACGGCATCTTGATTTCCTCCTACATTCATTTTGCAAGCGGCCGGCCGTTTGAAGAGATGTCGACCTGCATGGTAGCGAATGCCTCGGTGAGCAAGTTTCTGTTCAATGAGGAGATGATCGTCTGCATGGAATATGCCGATGATCGCCGGCACATGACGCACGGCAGTTACCTGACGACCAAAAGCTTTGACCAGCCCGAGCCGGAAAACCCGGACCCGTACGCAGTCCCTTCAAATTAAAGAAGAGGTGTACCCCGTCTATCCTTTTTTGTGAGGGTGGACGGGGTGCTTTGTCATACGGGGAGGGACCAAATGGAAGAAAAATCAAAAAAAGTCAAAAAAAGGTGTTGACAAAGGCAGAAGGATGTGGTAATATAAATGAGCTGTCCGCG
>JAHZAY010000011.1 GCA_019423685.1 Clostridiales bacterium
CCCTTATAGGGCCTGTTCAAACCACCCGTTCAACGGGTGGTTTTGATTTTTTCGGTGCCATCACATCAGAGGGGCAAAGACCCGCAGCACCGAGCGCCCAAACCGGCGCAGGAAGGGGAGCTTTCGGCACTGCTCGAGGGTGACCTCTCCGCTGATCTGCTGGGTCTTTAAAAAGTCGTCGCGCACCTGTGCGACGCTGTCCGTCTGGTACATCCAGACGGCGCACTCAAAGTGCAGGTAGAGGCTGCGGTAGTCCAGGTTGATGGTTCCCACCACCGCATAGTCGTCGTCCACCACAAAGGTTTTGGCGTGGATAAAGCCGGGGGTGTACTCGTAGATCTTCACCCCGGCCTCGATGAGCGGCTGATAGTGGGAGCGCGACACGGCGTGGACGTACCACTTGTCCGCCACATGGGGGGTGATGATCCGCACATCCACCCCGCTCTTGGCGGCGGTGGTGAGGGCGGTAAACATCTCGCTGCTGAGAATCAGGTAGGGGGTGGTGATGTAGACATACCGCTTTGCCTTGTTGATGAGGTTGAGGTACACCGTCTCCCCCACCGCCTCATCGTCGAGGGGATTGTCGGTGAACGGCTGGACAAAGCCTTTGGCCGCAGGGTCCCAGCTGGTGGGGTAATATTTGGCGTAGTCCTCCTCGCTGCTCTTGTTCAGGTAGTCCCACATAGACAGGAACATCCCGGTCAAGTTAAAGACGGCCTGTCCCTTGAGCAGGATGGCGGTATCTTTCCAGTGGCCGTGCTTTTCATAGGCGTTGATGTACTCGTCGGCCAGGTTGACCCCGCCGGTGAAGCCCACATTGCCGTCGATGACGCAGATCTTGCGGTGATCGCGGGTATTAAAGCGGCTGGACAAAATGGGAACAAACGGGTTAAACACCCGGCACTGGATGCCCATCGACTCGAGGGTTTTGTCGTAGCCGTTGGGCAGGAGCATGATGCAGCCAATATCGTCGTAGATGACCCGCACATCCACCCCCTGTGCGGCCTTTTTGCGCAGAATCTCGAGGATGGTGTTCCACATCTTGCCCTCCTGGATAATGAAGTACTCCAGGAAGATGAAGTGTTCAGCCTTCTCCAGCTCCTCAATCATCCGCTGAAACTTGATCTCCCCCATCGGCAGATATTCGGTGGTGGTGTTCTGATAGGGCGGGCAGTGGGCACAGTGGGAGATATAGCGCGACTGGTTGGACACCTCCGGCGGCAGCGCATCGATGCCCGAATGGCTGTGCATCTCCCCGACCGCGTGGTCCATCTCGATGCCGATCTGGTGCATCTTGTTGCGCATATACCGGCCGGTGCGGTCGGTGCCGAACACAAGGTAGATCAGCCCTCCAAACACCGGGAACAGCAGGATGGGGATGAGCCAGGCGATCTTATAGGCGGGGTTGCTCTTGGAGTTGATGATGCCCAGCGTCATGAGGATGCTCAGCAGGACGCTCCCCGCATAAAAATAGACAAAGTAGTTGTCCAGCTTCCAGATGATGGCAAACAGCATGGCCACCTGCAACAGGATCAGCAGCGCAGTGATGACCACCCGCTGGGTTAAAAAGCGCAGCAGCTTTTTCATGTTCTTCCTCCTCAACCTTTTTTGTGGGATGTGCTTTTTCCTTCTCGACACCTCTGGGTGCTTATTTCTACCTATCTTACCATGATTGTCGATATTTTGCAATCGTCCGGGCATCCATCTTTGTTCGCAAAATCCAGCTAGATTTTCGCCCATTTGGGTGATACACTAAAAAAGGGGGGCAACACAGACTAAGCTCCCCTTTCCTCTGCCGCTTTGCGCGGCATCTGCTAAAACAAAGGAGATTATCTTATGAAAAGCTATTACGACATCGTCATTGTGGGCGGCGGCATCGGAGGGTTGATGGCGGCCTGGCGGCTGACCGAGCACGACCCGGCCCTCTCGGTGTGCATCATCGAAAAGGGGCACCGCATCGAGCAGCGCGTCTGCCCCATCGTCACAAAGAAGGCGGACAAGTGCCTGAACTGTCCCTCCTGTGCCATCATGGAGGGGATGGCGGGCGCAGGGGCCTTCTCGGACGGCAAGTATGTCATCTCCACCGAATACGGCGGGTGGCTGACCGACTTTCTGCCGCCGGAAACGGTCATCGACTACATCGAGCAGGCCGACAAGATTTTGGTTTCCTTCGGCGCCACCACCGAGCGCTTTTTGCCGGACAACGAGCTCAAAAAGCTGTGTCTGGCGCACGACTTGCACATGAATCAGGCGCAGCTCAAACACCTGGGCACCGACTCCAACTTTGAGACGATGCGCCGCCTGATCGATACCCTCTCCACCCGCTGCGAGATCATCACCGACACCGAGGTGGTGGACGTCGACCGCGAGAGCCTGATGGTCACCGCCCAGAACGCTCGCGGCCAGCTGTGCTGCAAGGCCGGCACCGTCGTGTTTGCGGTGGGCAGGGTCGGCAGCAGATTTTTCTCGGCCTGGTGCAACAAAAACGGGCTTGCCCTGACCAACAATCAGGTCGACATCGGCGTGCGGGTCGAGCTGCCCGCCATCGTCTGGGAAGATTTTTCCAAGCGCATCTATGAGCCGAAGATCTGGTACCGCTCCAAGCAGTACGGCGACAAGACCCGCATGTTCTGCTTTAACGAGCGCGGCAGCGTGGTCACCGAGAACACCGACGGCGTGCTGACCGTCAACGGCCACTCCTACCGCGACCAGAGCCGCAAGACCGAAAACTCCAACTTTGCGCTGCTCTCCACCATCCGCTTCACCGAGCCCTTCAAGCAGCCGATCGACTATGCGCGCCATGTGGCGAGCCTGGCCAACCTGATCTCGGGCGGCAGCGTGCTGATCCAGCGGCTGGGCGACCTGGAAAACGGCCGCCGCACCGACGCAAAGCGGCTGGAAAACTCCACCACCCGTCCGACCCTGCACGCTGTGCCGGGAGATCTGAGCCTGTGCATGCCAAAGCGCCAGCTGGACAACATCATCGAGACGCTGCACGCGCTGGACGCCGTCGCGCCGGGCACCGCCAACTACGACACCCTGCTCTACGGCATCGAGTGCAAGTACTACTCCGCGCGCCCCGAGACCGAACAGTTCCAGATCAAGGGTTGCCCGCACATCTACGCCATCGGGGACGGCGCCGGCTTCACCCGCTCGCTCTCCCAGGCTGCGGCAAACGGGCTGTATGTCGCCGATCTGCTTTGTGCAAGATAGCAAGTCAATCAATCGCGATTATTGCAATATTTTGCAAGAAAAACTGCAAAACAATCCTCTCCTCTTCTGCATCCCGTCATAGGAATGTCACTGTGTCAAATCTCTATCAAAATTGGGTGCACAACGCCTTTTAAGGCATGGAATCTCTGCCAAAATACCGGTCATTTTAGAGGGTAAAATTTGACCGATTTGACGGTTTTGATGTGAAATTATGCAATATTGTGCGGTGGCCACTTGATTTTTTGACCAACTGTTGCTACCATAAAAAGCGGATCGAACGAGATCCACCACAAACAACGACTTCCCTGCCTTATTCGAGTTGTGTAATAAAAAGTGAGCCGGAGCCGCACTCTTACAAGAGTGCGGCTCCGGCTTTTGTTTTCTTTTTTTATCGTTGAGGCTTTTCCTCAGCACCGGCAAAGAACTGGTCGATGGCGGCCTCGGAAGCGCGCTTACAGAAATTGGAGATGCGCGCCAATCCAAGCAGCAGCGCGACAAGCTCCTCAGTTTTGAGAGTCTGTGCATAGTTGGAGTGCAAATGCTGAATAATAATCTCGACGCCGTCCATCAGCTGCTGCTGATTCTGGCTGTCCAGCGAAAAGATCCGCTCCAAGCCCGGCACCTGGATGCCCTCCTCCATCAGCACGGTCATCAACCGCTTGATGTCCCCGATCGAGAGCATATTTTTCAGCGAGCAGATGAGCAGAATCTGCAAAATCTGTTCGCGGGTATATTTTTTGCCGCGCATCGGGCGGATCAGCTTTTCCTTGCTGTAGTTGTTGACCATCGACTTGGTGAGAATCTTGTCCTTTTCCCGGCGGCGGTTATCCCCGAGTTTATCCTCAAAGAGCATCAGGATCTGGTCGATGTACAAATCCAGCTCCGGTATCTGCTGCGGTTCCAGCCGGTCGGGGTTCGCCGCCTGGCTGACGATCTCCTCCAGCTTCTCCTTGTTGATTTCCATGTTCCGGCCTCCCAATCTCTGCTTGTTTTGCGATATCTTGTTTCCTATTTTACATTATTTTTTTAAATTTCGCAAGACATCTTGCATTTTACCGTTCAATTTGTTATCATATCTTATACAAAGTAGTTTTTAAAACTACATAATGTGAGGGGGATTGCTATGTACAACCTTTTTAAAGATGCGCGGGAGCCGATGAGCAGCTACACCCACTTTCTCGGGGTGATTTTCTCCGCTGTCGGCACCGTACTGCTGGTCATCTTAAACAACATCACGGGCAATTTTTCGGCTCGGATGTTGGTTTCGATCCTCGCCTTTGGCGGCTCGACGCTCGCCCTTTACAGTGCAAGCTCGATCTACCACTACTACAACGGCCCCATCATCAAGCAGGAATGGCTGCGCAAGCTGGACCACTCGATGATCTATGTGTTGATTGCCGGTTCCTACACCCCCATCTGCTTAAAATTCATGGAGGGGCTGCACGGCATCCTCTTTGTCTGCGGCGTGTGGGCGGTGGCGCTGTGCGGCATCCTGGTCAAGCTGTGCTGGATGAACGCCCCGCGCGCCCTGTACACCGGCTTTTACCTGTTGATGGGCTGGGCCATCGTCTTTGACTGGAAGGCCCTGCAGCTCATGCCGGCCGGGGCGATTGGCCTGCTGTTGGCCGGGGGCATCTCCTATTCGATCGGCGCGATCTTTTACATCCTCAAGCGCCCCAACCCCTCCCCCATCTTCGGCTTCCACGAGCTGTTCCACGTCTTTATCCTGCTGGGCACCTTCTTCCACTTCCTCACCGTGGTCTTTTACGTCGTGCTCTAAAGGGCCCCAAACAAAGCACAAGCCGGCCAATGTGGCCGGCTCTTTTTATTTGCCCTCGATCGAGTTTGGCAGGTTCCAGCGAAAGCGCAGCGAGATCAGGCGGATCGCCACGATCAGCGCGGCGCACATCAGCATGCACAGCGTCTTGGGCAGCAGATTTTGCAGGTAATAGTAGATGAGCGCCCCGGGGATGGCCGCCACCGCATAGATCTCCCGGCGCAGCACCAGCGGCGTGCGGCGCACCATGATATCCCGCAGCATGCCGCCGCCGACCCCGGTCATCACCCCGACAAAGACCGCCAAAAAGGCGTTGTGATAGCCGCTGTCCAGCGCGCTGTTGACACCGATGATGGTGAAGATGCCCAAACCCAGCGAATCAAAAAAGTTGATCGGGCCCATATAGCTGACCACCTTGCCGTTCTCCACAAAGTTGCCGTAGTGGTGCAGCAACAGCAGCATCAGCGACGAGGTGACGATGGCCACCGCCACATAGACCGGGTTGGTGAACATGCTCGGCGGAGTTTTGCCTAAAATCAGGTCCCGCAGCATGCCGCCGCCGACCGCCGTCGTCATCGACAAAACGGGGATTCCGAAATAATCCAGCCCGCGCTCGATGCCGACCAATCCGCCCGAGATCGAAAAGACCACCGTGCCGATGATCTCCAACACAAACACAACCAACTCCAAAAAGCTCATACCGTTCCCTCCCACAAAAATTTGTCCGATTTGGGTGAATTTTTCCGTAACCTTCCCGGCAAATCAAACAAAGCGCTTCATTGAGTTAAAGGATACCGCACCACGTCCAAAAAGTCAAGGCATATATTGTGCAAATTGGCAAAATCGGAGCCTTCCACAAAATTGTGCAGGCCGCAGGGGGATGCCGTTGGAAACAAGGTCAAAAATTGTATCGAAAGAACATTTTTATGTGACTTATTTTGTCTTTTAAAACTACTTCGTTGCCATTCGTTGGTTTTATTCGACGATTTTGTGGCGAGGAATGTGACAGGACGGAGAATTTGCGCGGCTTTGCCCCTTTTCCCCCCGCCCTCTTAGTGCGCCCGGCCCCAATTTCGCCCTCGGCCCTTGTATAAAGGGGCCATTTCTGCTATCATGGAAGCTGGTGCATCGCTGCACATCGGGCAGGCGCCATCGGGCAGACGCCCGAGATTTTATCAGAAACGGAGGCTTTTTGCCTTGATTTTATTAAACGCAGAGAAACTATACAAGGGCTACAGCGATCGGCAGCTGCTGGACGGCTGTTCGCTTGCGGTCGGCGAGGGGGACAAGATCGGCCTGATCGGCATCAACGGCACCGGCAAATCCACCCTGCTCAAGGTGATGGCCGGGGTTGACTTTGCCGACAGCGGCACCGTCACCCGCTCGAGCGGCGTGCGGGTGGCCTATCTGCCGCAGAACCCGGAGTTTGCGCCCGAGACGACCATCCTTCAGCAGGTGATGGCCGGAGTTGCCATCGACCGGGAGCGCGCCAAAGAGGCCAGAGTGATCCAACAGGCCGACGAGTACCAGTGCAAGAGCATCCTCACCCAGCTGGGGCTATCCGACTACGACGAGCCGATCGGCAAGCTCTCCGGCGGGCAGAAGCGCCGGGTCGCCCTGGCCTGTGCGCTGGCGGCCGAGAGCGAGGTGCTCATCCTCGACGAGCCGACCAACCACATCGACAGCGAGATGGTCGACTGGCTGGAGGGCTACCTCAAGCGTTTCCAGGGGGCCATCCTGATGGTCACCCACGACCGCTACTTTCTGGAGCGGGTGGTCAACCGCATCGTCGAGCTGGACCACGGCAAGCTGTACAGCTACCCGGCAAACTACTCCCAATATCTGGAGCTGAAGGCCCAGCGAGAGGAGATGGCGCAGGCCACCGAGCGCAAGCGCCAGAGCCTCTACCGCAAAGAGCTGGCCTGGATCCAGCGCGGCGCCCGCGCCAGGGGCACCAAGGCGCAGTTCCGGGTGGACCGCTTTGAGGAGCTCAAAAAGCCGGGCTATGTCCCCGACGACTCCAAGCTGGAGGTCAGCGCCCTTTCCTCCCGGCTGGGCAAAAAAATTATCGAGATCGAGCACATTTCCAAATCCTTCGACGGCAAGACCCTCATCCGGGACTTCAGCTACAACCTGCTGCGCGGCGACCGGGTGGGCATCATCGGGCCAAACGGCTACGGCAAGACCACCCTGGTGCGGATGATCTGCGGGCTGCTGCAACCGGACGAGGGCGAGATTGTCCGCGGCGAGACCGTCAAGATCGGCTACTTTTCGCAGGAGTCGTTTGCCGGCGAGGCATTTGACCCCAGCATCAAGGCCATCGACTACATCCGCCGCGTCTCGCAGGAGATTCAGACCCCGGAGGGCACCCTCACCGCCACCCAGATGATGGAGAAGTTCCTCTTCCCCACCGACCTGCAATACACCGAGATCGGGCGGCTCTCCGGCGGCGAGCGGCGCAGGCTCTACCTGCTGCGGGTGCTGATGGAGGCGCCCAACGTGCTGGTGCTGGACGAGCCGACCAACGATCTGGACATCGAGACGCTGTCGGTGCTGGAGGACTATCTGCAGCAGTTCCCGGGCGTCGTCATCGCCGTCAGCCACGACCGCTACTTTTTGGACAAGCTGATGAACCACGTCTTTGTCCTCACCGGCGACGGGGAGGTCAAGCACTATCTGGGCGGCTACGCGGACTACCGCGCCGAGATCGCCGAGCAGCAGCTTCTGCAAAAGCAGGAGGCGCAGCCCGCAGCCAAGGAGAAAAAGTCCTCCACCGGGCGCCGCCACCAGGACAAGCTGAAATTTTCCTTTAAGGAGGAGCGGGAGTATCAGGAGATCGACGGGGTGATTGCGCAGCTGGAGGCAAAAATCGACGAGACCGAGCAGCTCATCCGCGACAACGCCAGCGACTACACCGCCCTGGAGGAGCTGACCGCCCAGAAGGAGCAGCTTGAGCAGCAGCTTTCGGAGAAGATGGACCGATGGGTCTACCTAAACGACCTGGCAGAGAAGATCGAGAGCCAGAACAACGCCAAATAGCACCCTTGCCGCATCCAGCAAGGCAACAAAAAGCGCCCCGAGCCGAACGGCTCGGAGCGCTTTTTTCTGGAGATTTTTATGAAAAATTACTTGTTCTTGTTCTGGATGTACTCGTCGATGGAAGCAGCAGCAGTCTTGCCAGCGCCCATTGCGAGGATAACGGTAGCTGCGCCTGTTACAGCGTCGCCGCCAGCGTATACGCCCTCGCGGGTGGTCTTCATGTGGTCGTCCGCAACCAGGCAGCCCTTCTTGTTGGCTTCCAGACCCTCGGTGGTGGTTCTGATCAGCGGGTTCGGGGAGGTGCCCAGCGACATGATGACGGTGTCGACCGGAATCTCAAAGTTGGAGCCCTCAACCGGGATTGGACGGCGGCGGCCGGAAGCGTCAGGCTCGCCCAGCTCCATCTTGATGCACTCAACTGCTCTTACATTGCCCTTATCGTCGCCCAGGATCTTGACAGGGTTGGTCAGCAGGACAAACTCGATGCCCTCTTCCTTGGCGTGATGTACTTCCTCACGGCGAGCCGGCAGCTCAGCCTCGGAACGGCGGTAGATGATGTATACATGCTCAGCGCCCAGTCTCATTGCGCTTCTTGCAGCGTCCATCGCTACGTTACCGCCGCCGACAACGGCTACATTTTTACCTTTGCGGATCGGGGTATCGTAGTCGTCGCGGTATGCTTTCATCAGGTTGATTCTGGTCAGGAACTCGTTTGCGGAGGATACGCCGACCAGATCCTCGCCCTCGATGCCCATGAACATCGGCAGGCCAGCGCCGGAACCGATGAATACAGCCTCGAAGCCCATATCGTTCATCAGCTCGTCGATGGACAGAACCTTACCGATAACCATATCGGTCATGATCTTTACGCCCATCTTCTCCAGGCCCTCAACTTCCTTCTGTACAATGGCCTTTGGAAGTCTGAACTCTGGAATGCCGTATACCAGTACGCCGCCCGCTTTGTGGAAGGCCTCGAAGATGGTGACCTCATAGCCCTTCTTGGCAAGGTCGCCAGCGCAGGTCAGACCTGCAGGGCCCGCACCGATGACAGCGACCTTATGGCCGTTGCTCTGCGGTTTTGCGATCTCTTCCTTGCCGTTCTTCATCTCCCAGTCAGCAGCAAAGCGCTCCAGACGGCCGATTGCAACCGGCTCGCCCTTGATGCCGCGCACGCACTTGGACTCGCACTGGGTCTCCTGTGGGCAAACACGGCCGCAAACTGCCGGCAGAGAGCTGGTCTCTTTGATGGCAGCGCAGGCGTCCGCAAATTTGCGCTCGGTGATCAGTTTGATGAACTTTGGAATCTGTACATTGACAGGGCAGCCGCTGACGCAAGGCATATTCTTGCAGTGCAGGCAGCGCTGTGCTTCCTCTACGGCCATATCTTCGGTATAGCCGTAAGAAACTTCCTCAAAGTTTCTTGCTCTTACTTTTGGATCCTGCTCCGGCATTGGGAGCTTTGTCATAGTCATGTTAGGCATTGATGGCACCTCTCAGTCTGCAATGTTCGCAGTCATGCTGTTCCTGTTCTCTGTTGGTCGCGTTGCGTTTCATCAGCTCGTCAAAGTTTACCTTGTGGCCGTCGAAGTCTGGGCCATCTACGCAGGCAAATTTGATCTCGCCGCCAACATTGACGCGGCAGCCACCGCACATACCGGTACCGTCGATCATGATTGGGTTGAGGGATACGATGGTTTTGATTGCTTTTGGTCTGGTGGTCTCAGAGACAAACTTCATCATTGGAACTGGGCCGATCGCGATGACTGCGTCATAGTTTCTGCCCGCATCCAGCAGCTGCTGCAGTTTGACGGTTACAAAGCCGTGCTCGCCGTAGGAACCATCATCGGTCATGACGTAGAGATTGTCGGCAACAGCCTTCATCTCGTCTTCCAGGATGACGATGTCCTTGGTGCGGAAGCCGACGATGACGTCGACATGTGCACCCATGTTGTGCAGTGCCTTTGCCTGTGGGTATGCGATTGCGCAGCCTACGCCGCCGCCGATGACGCATACATCTTTGAGGCCTTCCAGATGGGTTGGAACGCCCAGAGGACCTACAACGTCCAGCAGATATTCGCCGGCCTCCATTGCGCCGAGCATCTTGGTGGTGCGGCCAACCAGCTGTACGATCAGGGTGATGGTGCCCTTTTCTCTGTCATAGTCCGCGACGGTCAGCGGGACGCGCTCGCCCTGCTCGTCGATGCGGAAGATGATAAACTGTCCGGGGAGAACTTTTTTCGCGATGAATGGAGCTTCTACCTCAAGGAGTGCAACCGCTTCATTTAACATCTTTTTGTTTACAATTTTAAACACTTGCAATCTCACCTCTCGAAAAAATTCGACATATGCTGACAAAAGGCCCCCGCCTTCTTCCCTAAAAGTTTTCGCGGGCCTTTTGTTGTGCCTATTGTTCATGTTGCTCAAATTCTGCCCATTTATCAATGGAAAAGAATTTTCGTCCACTCATAAGTTTACCCTGAGACTGTTATTTTGTCAACAACCATTTTGGATAAGAAAATTTGGCATTCCCCGATCCTTTTTTCATATATTGTCCAGTTTTTCTCCATTCTTTTTCGATTCGATAAAAAAGCGCCGCTTTCGCGGTGTTTTTTGCCAAGATTGCAGAATATTTGTTCTGTATCTTCTTGCCCACTCCCCTCCTTCTTTTTTCTCTATCCTTCCTTTAAAAAAGGGGAAAAAATAAGGGGTGCGGGAGGATTCTCCCGCACCCCTTATAAAAGTCAAGGAAAAGATTACATAATTTCGATGCGCATTGTCGTGCTGTGCACGCCGTCGGAGGTTGTGGCCTTGACGGTGGAAAAGCCCGACTCGATGCCGGTAAAGACGCCGCGGCTGTCCACCGAGCCGTACAGGCTGCCGCGGGTGACGCTCCACACGATGTCCTGGCCGGTGGCGTTGGACGGGGAAAAGACGACCTGCAGCGGCAGGGTATCGCCCGCATTGACCCAGCTGCGGCTGGCTTTGATCGAGATGGAGGTGGTCTCCACCGTCTTGCCGGTGACCGGCTGAATCTGGTTGCTGGCGGTCGTGGAGGCGCTTGCGCTGTAGCTGTCCGAGGACGAGCCGGTGACCCGCACCTCGATGGTGCCGCCCTGATCGCCCGCCACGACGGTGATCTTGCAGCTGCCCGCTCCCACCGCGTGCACCACGCCGTCCTTGTCGATGGTGGCGACATACTTGTCGCTGGTGGTGTACTTGCGGGTGACGGTCGAGTCGCCGGTCAGCTTGATGCCCAGCTTCTTCTCATCGCCGACCGAGAGGTTGAGCTTTTTATCCTCCGGGTCGGTGAAGATGATGTACTGCACATCCCCGGTTCCGGAGCCCTGCGCGATGACCGTCTCGCTGACCGGGCCGGAAGGCCGCTGGGACGAGCTGGACGAGCTGGACGAACTGGACGAGCTAGACGAGCTGGACGAACTGGACGAGCTAGACGAGCTGGACGAACTATTGGAACCGGACGCCGAGGTGGAGGAAGCATAGGTGTGGTTGCCGATGATGCTGGTGCCGGTGGAGGTCTCGGCGTTGATGTCAAAGACCGGTCCATCGGTGGCGCTGAGGGCGGTGCCGGTGCTCTGGGTGCCGGTGCGTCCGGCATATTCCGAGCCGGCCGACTCGAGGTAGTCGGCTATCGCGTCGGCCACAGCCTGTCCGACCTTCTGCTGGTAGGAATCCTGCTGCATCTTGCTGTACTCGGTGGAGTTGGTCAAGAAACCGACCTCGCTGAGGATGCCGACCATCTGCGGGTCGCGGGTGACGTAAAAGACGTCGTATTTCGCGCCGCGGTCGCCGGTGGAGAGGCCCTTGGCGGTGGCGCCGGACATGGTGGCTGCCAGCTTCTTTGCAAACGGATAGAAGTAGTAGCACTCCGAGCCGGTGGCGCTGGAATTGACCTCCGAGGAGTTGGTGTGGATGCACAGGAACAGCGAGGAGTCAAAGTTTTTGGCCTGTGCCAGGCGGCTCTCCATCGAGGTGGTGTTGTTGTAGGTGTTGAGCAGGTTGACCTGCGCGCCCTTTGCTTCCAGGGCGTCTGCGATGGCCTGGGAGAGCTCCCAGTTGATCCGCTTTTCCGGCCAGTTCGGGTCGATGTCGTCCGCTACGCCCGGATCGCTGCCGCCGTGTCCGGGGTCGATGGTGATGCGGGCTCCCTGGATGCCGGTGGGGTTATTGAAGCGCAGCACGATATTTCCGTTTTCGTGGTAGGCCTTGTAGCCCAAAAAGCCGTTGTTGTCGAGCAGCTCGAGGGTGAGGGTGGAGCCGTTCCAGGTTGCGCTGGAGAACAGCGGGTTTTTGGTCAGCGACAGGTCGCCCGGTGTGCTGGTGGTGTACTGGAAGTCAAAGCGCAGCCGCCCGGTGGAGTAATCCGGCAGGAAGGACACCGGGTTGTCCGATTGCAGGATGACATAGGTGAAGTTGTCGGTCGCGCGCACCGTCATATTGGTGATGCGGTTGTTGCGGATGGAAACGCCGCTGGTCACCGCCTCGACGTCCTCGCAGTAGACGCGGCGGCCGGAGGCCAGCTTATAGTAGTAGCGGTACTCGCTGCCGTCCTTGATGCTGAGCATCTCGCCGGTGACATAGTCCATCGTGCCGTAGGGCAGCGGGTAGCAGTCGGTGTCGGGATAGATGCTGTTTTTGTTGACCGGGAAGGTCCATGCCTGCTCGGCCACCACCTGCACCAGCGTCCCATCCCCGATGGCTTTGGTCGCAGAGGTGGAGAGGGTTGGGCGGACATAGCCGCCGGAGCTGACGCTGGAGGTGGAGGAACTCGAAGAGCTATTGGAGCTGGACGAGCTGGAACTGGACGAGCTGGAACCGGAGGGCAGGCTGTCCAGCTGAAAGACCAGCTTGGCGCCGGTGAGGCTGGAAGAGGCGCCATTTGCCGTGGCGGTGACCACCACGTTGCCCATATCGGAGGAGGTCATGCCGGTGCCGTCCACCTCATATTCGCCCGAGTAGCGCGCATAGCCGCTGATGCCGGAGGAACGTCCGGTATCGGTAAGGGAGATGGTCTCGCCGTTTACCTTGGCGGTGACGGTTGCGCCCTGCTGGGCGACGGCGGTGATGATGATGCTGTCGCCGTGGGCCACGCTGCGGGTGCCCACCGGGCTGATCTGTTCGAGCACGCTGGAAACGGCGTACTGGTCGGCAAGATCGCTATAGCTGTTGCTATTGCTATCGCTGCCGCTATAGCTGTCGGCAAGGTCACGATAGGTATTGCCGCTGTAATCGCTGTCGGCAGCGGCGTCCTGTGCCGATGGATCGGCCGGTACAGCCTGTGCTGTGTAGCTGTCCTGTGTCTGCTCGGATGTGCTGGGGTCGTCGCCCTGTGCGGACACATCCTGCGCGGCAGCTTGTCCGCCATCCTGTGCATCCATCTGGTAGAGGTCGGTCTGCGATTCAGACTGCTGCTGGCTTCCCTGCTCCCACGCTACGGTGAGGTTATAGGTGTTGTAGTTCGGGTCGCGCAGCAAGCTTTGCAGCGAATCATAGACGCTGCCCGAAAAGGCGTCCTGCTGCTGGGTGAGCTCCCACTGGTTGGCCAGCTCGTCGCTGGGGCCCCAGCCGTCCTCCCAGCTGCCCGCCTGCGAGGAGGCGCAGCCCATAAAGGCGGGGATGCCGCTTGCCGAGAGGGTGTCGTTCCACCAGGAGGCGATCTGCTCAAACGGCAGCGACTGGCTGGTGGTGGAGCCATAGTTTTTGACCACCACAAAGTCGCACAGATTTTCCTGAATCATCCCCACGGTGTCGGCGTGGCAGGCAATCAGGGCGCTGTCGTCCCAGGCAAGGTCGATGCCGCCCTGGGCCTCCTCGCTGGTGGCCCAAACCGGGTCAACCGCCAATCCCACCGGAAGGGACGGGTTCTGCTGCTGCACCGCGCTGCGCGCCGTCGAGACGAGCAGTGTGGTCAGCTGGGTCATATAGTCGTCCATATCGAGGTTTGCCCCCGACTGGGTGTATGCAAGGTAGCTGTAATCGGTTTCGGGGTTGTTGTAGCCGTCCAGCAGCAGCCCATCGAGGTTGCCGCCCTGCGCGATCTGGCCCATCTGTGCGGCGCACTGGTCCAGCGCTGCGGCGTCCACCGCAGACAGGTACTGCATCGTGCCGTCGGACTGGGCCACAAAGGAGAGGTCGTGCACTCCGTACAGCTGCAAGCCCGCCTGATGGGCGCTGTCATACAGCGCACCCAGCAGGTCAAACGAGGTCATCTGGCTGGTGGAATCCCACAGGGTGCCGTAGGCATTTTCCAGCTGGACAAACAGGGCATCCAGCCCCAGATCCTTTGCCTGCTGCACCATCTCATCGATCTCCTGGCGCGCCTGCTCCTCGTCGATCTCCTGGCGCTCGGGCAGCTGCGCGCCCTGCTCCCCGGCCAGCACAAGCTCCGCCTGGTCGATGGAGTAGGACAGCTGGGTTAAAAACTCCCTGCCCGGCTGCACGGTGGCCGCCTTGAGCTGAGATGGGAAGGAGAAGCTGACCGCCGGCGCGCTGGCCTGGGTGGCCTGCTCCTGTTTTGCCTGTGCGGCCTGCTCCTGCTGTTCGGCCTGAAGCTGCTGGACAGCCTCGGCCACCTGTTCGTCCTTCTGTGCCTGTGCCGCAGTTTGGCGCAGGATGACCACCACAAAGGCCGCAAGGACGGTGATGACCAACAGGATTCCCAACAGGGAACCCACGATCGTCTTTTCTTTACGCTCTCTCGTTGTCACAACCAAAGCCTCCTGTATGTATCACTGATTCCCTGTTCTACAAAACCTTTTGAAGGCTGTCGATCTCCTCCTGCACGGCCGCCTTGACCGACGACTGCGGTTTGAAGAGCGAATCGTAGCGGAACAGGGCAAAGCCCTCATACTGGCTGTCGGTGCGGGCCGTCTGGACCATCCGCGCCAGGATGTCGCCGCTGTTGGCCCACTCCCACCGGCCCGATCCGGCATAGGTGTCCTCGGTGCCGATCTTATACGGCGACAATCCCACATACAGCGCCACATCGTTGGTAATCATCTCGCTCCACTGCTCCACCGTTTCGGCGTAGGGGCAGGTGCTGTTCTGGAAGCCAAAATAGATCTGCGGGCAGATGTAGTCGATATAGCCGTCCTGTGTCAGCCACTTTTCGACGTCGATATACTGTTTATTGTAGTTGTTGTCCATATTGCCCTGCGGGCTGATGCCAAACTTCACCTGCGGGTCGATCGCCTTGATGGCCTTATAGACGGCCTGGACCAGGTCATCCACATTCTGCCGGCGCCAAGCTGCCAGCGTCTTTGTGCCGCCGGCTGCCTGATAGGCCGCATAGGAGGAGGCGTCGAAGGCGGCGTCGGTGGTCGGATAGAAGTAGTCGTCGAAGTGGATGCCGTCCACCTCATAGTTTTCCACAATCTCCTTGACCCCGTCGACGATCAGCTGCTGTGCCTTTTTGCTGGCGGGATTGTAGGTGATGGCGCCGTTATACTGCACAGCGTCGCCCGAGCGCAGCATGGCGGTGGCGGGGTTTGCGGCGCTGACCTGGCGGGTATTGGCCGCATTGCGCACCCGGTAGGGGTTAACCCAGGCCTCCAGGCGCAGTCCGCGGCTGTGGGCCTCCTCCACCATGATTTGCAGCGGGTCAAAGCCGGGGTCCTTGCCCTCGGTGCCCGCGGCCAGGTAGGACCACGGGAACAGCTCCGAGTCATAGAGCGCGTCGCTAAACGGGCGCACCTGTGCGATGACGGTATTCAGGCCGATCGAGCGGATGTTGTCGAAGGCCTGCTGTATATTTTTGGTAAACTGCGCTTTTCCGACGCTCTGGTCGTTGGAATTGAGCAGCATTGATTGCAGATCGAGGTAGGAGAGCCAGACTGCGCGCACCTCATCGGTCTGCTGTGCGCTGCGGGCGGCCTGTTCCTCCTTGGTGATGACCCGCGCCGGCTGGGTCAGATCGGCCAGTGCCGAGGGGCTTTCCATCGCATAGTCCTGCTGAACGTCGACGACGCTGTCGTTGAGCCACAGCGTCTGCTCGGCCGACTCGTCGTCGGAAGCGGATTGCTGTGCCCCGCAGCCCGCCACAGACAGGGCCATAATCGCTGCCAAGAGCAGCGCAAGCATCTTGTTGTGCTGTTTCATAAAATCATCTCTCCTAAACAAATTTCACTGCGAGGCTCGCTTCCACTTTGCAGCATACTGCATGGTATGCCGCAAGGCCGCTGCGCCATTCCCAAATCGGGCAGTTCTTTTACACATATCTTTATCATAGCACATTTTTACATATAGGACAAACTCTTTGTGCGAAATTTCAAAAAATTTTACCTTCCAACATTTTCCACCTCCCCCTCCCGCCCCCTTTCGAGCCTGCCCGTGTCGCTTTGTGCTGGCGCTGCGCAGCGCCAGCACAAAGCAAAAGCTCCGTCCGATGAAAAAACCGGACGGAGCCTGTTTTGATGGGGGTATTTTCTTTCCTGCTCCCAGGCTGCCCGCGCAAAGGAGGGGTTTCAGCTGCCGCTTTATTCGGCGCCGGAACCTTCGGCTGCGGGCTGCGCTGCCTTATACGCAACCTTATAGAGCACAGCGGCGCTCTCATTGCCCGCTGCGTCTACCGCCTTGAGCCTGATCGAGTGTTCGCCCTCTTGCAGGGTAATTTTGCCGTCCGCTGCGAGGGGAGTGTACTCCTTGCCGTCCAGCTGGACATAGACCTGCACCGGGCTTTCTCCCTCCGCTGCCTTCTGGAAGCTGACCGAGAAGCTGCCGCTCTGGGCCGCATAGACCTGCCCTGTCTTTTCGTCATAGACCGGGACTGCCTTGTCGGAGCTCATCAATTGAGGCTCCTTTGGGGCCTTTGCGTCGACGGTGCGGATGATGACGCTCTGGCTTGCCGTGTTGCCCGCAAGGTCGGTCGCTGTGACGGTGTAGGTGCCGTTTGCAGCGGCGGTGAACTGATAACCCGCGCCCTCGGTGAGGCTTACCGGAGCGCCGTCCTTGGCAACCTGCACCTGCTGCACGCCGCTGTTTGCGTCGGTGACCGAGAAGGTGACGATCTGGCTCTTCTGCCAGCTGTCATTCTTGCTGGTGAAGGCGATGGAAGGCGGTGTGCGGTCGATGCCGGTGACCTCAATTTGTTTGGTGCTGACATTGCCCGCAAGGTCGGTCGCCGTCAGGGTATAGGAGGCGTTGTCGGTGACGGTGAGGGTGCAGCCCTCACTGCCGGTGACGGCGGCGATCGGTGCGCCGCCATTTGTCTGGACGGTGACCTGTGCCGTGGCGGCCTGTGCGCCGAGCTGCTGCTGGCTAGCAGAGATGCTCGGAGCGATCGAGCCGATCACCTGCTCCACCGTCAGCTGTGCGGTGGCCTGTTGTCCGCCCTCATCGGTGGCGGTGAAGGTGTAGCTGCCATTTGCGGTGGCGGTGAAGGTGTACGAGCTGCCGCTGCCGGAGAGGCTGCCGCCGCTGGCGGTCAGTTTGACCGCAGAGACACTGCCGTCCGGGTCCGAAACGGTGATCGGGACGGTGACGGCGGTCATCTTCTCGTTGATCTGCTGTTGGCCGAGCTCGATGACCGGCGGCTCATTGCTCTTTGGCTGGATGCCGCTGACGGTGAGCACCACGCTGTCCGAGAGGCCTTCCTTGCCCTGCGCTACAACGGTATATTCTCCGTTTTCGGTGGCGGCAAAGGTGTAGGTGTTCTCCCCGCTTGGGGTTACGGTGGCACCGCTCTCCTGAGCGCTGACCTGAACCGGCTGGCCGTGCGCGTCGACGGTGAGGGTCGCGGTGGCGGTCTTGCCGTCGGTGCTGGTCAGTGCAGGGCTAGCGATTGTGATGGTGGGCGCCTGCTGTTTTTGCGCCACCGTTACCTGCTGGGTGGTGGTGTTGCCCGCTATGTCGGTGAGGATAAGGGTGTGCTCACCTGGCTGCACATCCTGAAGCGTTGCGCTGTAGGTGACGCCCTGCGAAGTCGGAGTGGCGGTAAGCTCCACCGACTTGCCGTCGAAGGTGGCGGTGACTTTGTTGAGGTCGGTGGCGGTGAAGGCGACGGTGCCGCCCTCATTTTGGGTGATCTGCAGCTGTGGAGCGGTGCTGTCGATGCCGGTGACCTCCACCGTCTTTTGCTGGGTCATCAGGACGGTGCCGTCCCGGACAATCGAGGCAACGACGGTGTAGCTGCCGTTTTCGGTAAGCTGGGCGGTGCAGTTTGTGCTGTTGCCCGACTGTGTCTGGGAGAGGTTCAGCGGGCTATCTGTCCCACGCTGAGCGGTGACGGCGATCGTCTCGCCCGGCTGAAGCTCCTGTTCGATGCTAAAGGAGAGGGTCTTGCTCTTGGCGGTGCCGTCCGGGGTTACCGTCGGGGTATTCAGGGTGATGGTACCCTGCGGCGGCTGCGACGGGGTCGGATCGGCCGGGACATCCAGCTGGTAGCTTTCGATGTTGCCTGCGCCGTCCATCGCGGTGATGGTGTAGCGGACGCCCGCCTTCGCGGCAAAGGTGTAGCCCTGATCGAGCGAGCCGGTCAGCGAAACTGCCGAAGCGTCCGAAGCCGAAACCTGGACACTGCCCGCTACCACGCCGGAGAGCGCATCCGAAAGCTGGACGCTGGCAGTCTTTGTATCGGAGTGGTAGCTTGCCGTGATCTTCGGGGCGGTGGTGTCGAGGTAGAGGGTGACATTCTGCTGAGAGCGGTTGCCCGCCTGATCGATTGCGACAAGCTGATAGCTGGCGGGGTTGCCCTCGGTGGAGGCGGTGAAGCGGTAGCTGCCGTCGGACTGGGCAGTCAGCGGGAGATTGTCCAGCAGGACCTGCTGCACGCTGCTCTCATCGGTGACGGTGAAGGTCACCTGCTGCGGCTGTTTAAACCAGCCGTCCCGATTGGCCGGTGCGGTGATCGAGATGACCGGCGGGGTGGTGTCTGGTTTGGCGGTGCCGGTCAGCGCAAACGGGCCGGCCTTTGCGGTGTTGCCCGCCCGGTCGGTGACATAGACGGTGTAGCTGCCCGCCGCGGCCGGGGTAAAGGAATATTTTCCGTTTGCTAGCGATGGGGTATAGCTGCTGCCCTTTTCATCCTGCAAGCTGACCGAGCGGATGCCCGAGAGGGCGTCGGTAGCGGTAAAGAGCAGGGTATTTTGGGTAGAGGACTGAATGTTCAGCGAGGGCGCGGTCTTGTCGATGCGCACGGTGTAGATGCCGGTCGTCTCGCTGTCGCCCTTGCTGTTGTGGGTAAAGAAGTAGTAGTCCTTCTGTCCCTCTGCGCTGATGGTGAGCGTTCCGCCCGAGAGCTCCCTGCGGGTGCCCCACTGGGAGGAGGTACCGCCTGCCGGGCGCTCATAGGAGAAGGCGGTGCGGTCGGAGCTGTAGCCGCTGAGGGTCACAATGACGTTGCGGTTGGTCCAGCTACCGGAGGAATAGCTGCCCGCGCCCTGAAGCTGCAGCGAGACGGTCGGCGCAGCGACATTCTTGCCCCAGACGTCGACATAGAAGCTGACCGATTTCTGGGTATATCCGCGGCGAGTGCCGGTCAGGGTGATGCGGCTGGTGCCGGAGCTCAAGCCCTCGATCAAAACGGTGTCGTCGCTGCGGACGCTGACCTTGACCACCGAGGGGTTGGAGCTTACCGCCTTCAGTCCGGTCGCGTCGGTGCGGATGTTGAGAATCCGCTGCGCGCCGCGGTTGAGAATCTGGTTTGCCGGGGCGGCGATGGAGACGGTATCGGTGGTGCCGCTCTTGCCGCTGACATGGATCTGGAAGGTGGTGCTCTTGGAGGTCTGTCCCGAGCGGGAGGCGGTGACCTTGACGGTGGTGGTGCCCGCACTCACAGCTTTAAGCTTCAGCTGGAAGCCGTCGGCTGTGACCTGCGCCACGCGGGAGTTGGAGTTTGTCAGGGTGATGCTGCTGGCGTTGGTGTTGACGGTGAGGTAGCGCACCTCGCCCTGATCCAGATATTTGTCCGAGATGCCCGACAGCTGCACCGTCTTGACCGAGTTGTCGCGCACGATGATGTCAAAGGAGATAGTCTTGCTGGCAAAGCCGGTGCGCGAGGAGGTGACCTTGATGGTCGCGCGGCCCGGTTTTGCGCCGGTCATGGTGATGTGGCTCTTGGCGGTGGAGTAGGTGACCTTGGCGACACTCGAATTGCTGGTGGTGACCTTCAGCGAGCTGCCGTCGTGGTCGATGCCGACGATCTTCTTTTCCCCCACATCAAGATACTGGTTGGGGATGGTGTAGAGGGTGACCGCCTTATCGGTGTTCGTCGAACCGGAACCGGAACCGGAGCCGGAGGAATAGATGCGCTTTGCCGGGGTGGCATAGCCGCGGCCGGTCTGGACATACAGCGGCTTTGCGTCGTAGTAGACCCCGTCGCTGTAGCAGTACAGCCGGTTGACCTGTCCATAGCCGTACAGGTCGGTGGGCGAATAGGTGTAGATATAGTTGATGATGGTGCTGTCGTCATAGACCACGTCGCAGTCCGAGCGGGTCTGCAGGAGGTTGAGCGCCAGGTTTTTCAGCGTCAGCGTAGTGCCTTTGGGGGCGTTGACGGTGACGTTGACAAAGCCGCGGCTGTTCAAGAACAGTCCGCCCTCCTCCAGGATGGCCTCGCTCTTGATGTCGACATTGGAAAGTTCGGTGTCGCGGGAGGCAAAGACGCGGGAGGTGTCGGAGCTGTTGACCTCCAGGCGGGAGGCGTGCACGTCATAGAGTTTGACCCAATCGCTGCCGCTGTGGACAAAGAGGGTGCCCTGGACGTTCACATTTTTCAAAGTGACGGTGCCGGACGGGACCTTGATGTACAGGTTGCCGGTGAAGGTCTTGTTGGAGATGGTAACTGCACCGACATCGACATAGCCGTCCTTATAGACCTTGGACTCGCTGTAGGTGCCCTTTTTGGAGAAGCGCGCGCTGGAATAGCGGACGTTGCTCTGGGCGGTCGGGGCCTTGGCAGTGGACTGGACTAACTGCTGGGCGGTGGTGCTGTCGACCGGCTTTGCACCGGATGGCTGGTAGAGCGGCACCTGGGTCTTGCCGGAGGTGCTGGAGCTGCTGCTCTTATTCGAAGTGCTGGAGCTAGTGCTCTTATTCGAAGTGCTGGAGCTAGTGCTCTTATTCGAGGTGCTGGAGCTAGTGCTCTTGTTCGAAGTGCTGGAGCTAGTGCTCTTGTTCGAAGTGCTGGAGCTGGTGATTGCCGCCGGCGCATTGACGGTGGTGCTCTGAGGCTTTGTGACCGCTACTGTCTGGGTGGTGGCCGGCGTAGAGGTCTGCTGCTGTTGTGCCGGCTCATCACTTTGCTGGTCCTCGGAGCTGTCCGGCTCGTCGACGACGTTGTCGGGCTGGTCGCTCTGGATGGTTTCGTCCTCGCTGGCGGCAAGCTCATCCGGGTCCTCGATGTCCGCGCCGGGGTCCTGTTCATCCGGTTCGGGCGCTTCCAGGACGACTTCCTGAGAATCCTGCGCGCTGCGGGACTGCAGCCATTCTCGCGCATTCAGGCCTGCAAAGACCAACAGCGCGATCATCATTGCCGCCGCCAACAGCAGGGCAACGGCTTTGGTCAACGGGTTGCTGAAAATTTGTTTCATAAATAAACGCTCCTTTCTCCCTGAGCGGTTTTTGGCAGTTCCCTTTAAAAATAAGACGCCAAAGAGGAAAACTTTGTTACAAGCTTTTCAAAAGTTTGTGATGGTTCTCCAAAAATTCTGCCAAACTGTGGGCAAAACGGCAGAATTTTCCCTTCTATAAATAAGGTGTCGGATTGCGCTGCCTTTTGTTGCAGGCAAAATAGAATTTTTTCTGTCTGTCGGAGAAAAAAGCGGGCTGCCCGCAATTCGAGCAGTCCGCCTGTGCGTTTTTGTTTTTATTGTCTTTCCTTGCTGCAAGATGCCGTTGTCAGCCAGTGCCGTTGGATTAGCCAAATGCTTCCCCGATCGGTTAGATTTCCCCCTGCGAGGCGGCCTTGAGGTAGGCGTTGATGAACGGGTCGATCTCGCCGTCCATCACCGCGCCTATGTTGCCGGTCTCGTAGTTGGTGCGGTGGTCCTTGACCAGCGTATAGGGCATAAAGACGTAGGAGCGGATCTGAGAGCCCCAGCCGATCTGCTGCTGCTCGCCCTTGATGTCCTCGATGCGCTTGAGGTGTTCGCGCTCCTTGATCTTGACCAACTTCGATTTGAGCATCTTCATCGCCACCTCGCGGTTCTGGTGCTGGCTGCGCTCGTTCTGGCAGGCCACGATGACGCCGGTGGGGATGTGGGTGATGCGGATGGCCGATTCGGTCTTATTGACGTGCTGGCCTCCCGCGCCGCCGGAACGGTAGGTGTCGATCTTCAGGTCCGCGGGGTTGATTTCGATGTCGTAGTCGTCGTCGATCTCGGGCATGACCTCCAGCGAGGCAAAGGAGGTCTGGCGGCGGCCGGAGGCGTCAAACGGCGAGATGCGCACCAGGCGGTGGACGCCGTTTTCCGACTTTAAAAAGCCGTAGGCGTTGGTGCCGGTGATGAGGATCGACGCGCTCTTGATGCCCGCCTCCTCGCCGGCCAGGTAGTCCAGCACCTTGACTTTAAAGTTGTGCCGCTCGCTCCAGCGGGCGTACATCCGGTAGAGCATCTGCACCCAGTCCTGGGCCTCGGTGCCGCCGGCTCCCGCGTGGAAGGTGAGGATGGCGTTGTTCTGGTCGAACTCCCCGGAGAGCAGCGCGGAGAGTTTTTCCTCCTCGATGCGGTTGTCGATGGCGCGCAGGTTGTCCCGCAGCTCGCTCAAAAAGGCCTCCTGCTCCTCCTCGCTGTCAAACTCCTCCTCGCTTGCAAGCTCCACCATCGTCTGAGCGTCCTCGTACAGGTCGACCAGGCTCTGATAGGAGCCCAACTTTTCGTTGATGAGTTTTTGTTCCTTGAGCACCCGCTTTGTGTTTTCCACATCGTTCCAGAAGTCGGGACGGGCAGCCTCCTCGTCCAGCTTTTTCTTTTGCTCGAGCAGCTTGTCGCAGCCCAGCGCCTCCCGCAGGTCTTTGATCTTCGGCTGCTGCGCAAGCAGAGTCTGTTTTAATTCTTCCAACTGAAGCATGTTGCTTCCTCCTGTTTTCTGTATAATTTTGTTAGCAGAGAACGATTGGTCACACAGCAGCTCTTCCCTTCTCTTGTCGTCGTTGCGTTTTGTTGATGGATTGCAAAGTTGATGCAAACTGGCTTGCCGGCGCCGCTTTTTCCCAAAAGGATCAAAATCCGGTCAAGGGCAATACACTTTTATTATAGTAGAGATGATGCAAAATGTAAAGCACACTTTTTTGCTGCGCCAAAACATCCCCCCTTTCGATGGAATATTTTCCTTTTTCGCTGGATTTTTCCTTGCGCCTATAGTATACTATATACGATTATCCTATCCACCTGCACGGTGCATCTTCCCCGCGATCCCCTTTAGGAGGTTACATGTATGAACTACACTGGCGTACCCTGCCCGGTCTGCGGCAAACCCTTTGCGGACGGCGACGACATCGTGGTCTGTCCGGAATGCGGCGCGCCCCATCACCGGGAATGTTATAAAAAGCTGGGCCACTGCGCTTTGGAGCAGCAGCTGCACGCCCAGGGCCTGAGCTGGCAAAACCCCAACGACACCCCGCAAAACCCCAACCGCCGCGAGGGCGTCTTTTGTCCGAACTGCGGGCTGTTCTGCGACACCGGGGCGGATTTTTGCCCCAACTGCCACTTTCCGCTGCATAAGGATTCCGCCCCCCAGCAGGGCGCTGCGCACGAGCAGCCGGTAGTGGACAACCCCTTTGAGGGGGAGCCGATCTCTGAGATGGGCTTTGACGACCTGTTCGAGGCCATCTATGCCGACGATGAGATCAGCGGCATCCCCGCCAAGGACTACATCTTTATTGTCCGGCAAAACTACATCTATTTCCTGCGGGTGTTCAAGATCCTTTCCCAGCGCGCCAAGGCCAAGGTCTTTAACTGGTGTGCATTCCTCTTTGGATTTTTATACTTTTTCTACCGCAAGATGTACAAAATCGGCACCATCCTGCTGGGCATCTACCTGGTCAGCAACATCCCCGCCCTGGTCCTCTCCTTCCACATGATCGATCAGGCGCTGGACGACCCGATGCTGATGAGCTCGCTGCAATTTGACCTGACCGGCCTGGAGGGCTGGGCCGTCGCCTCCCAGCTGATGGTCTACTTCCGTCTGGGCGTGGCGGTCTTTGCCGGCTTTGTGGCCAACCGCTTTTACTTCTCCCACTGCAAAAAGAAGATCGAGCAGCTGCGCTCCATCTCCACCGGCGGCAGCGAGAACGAATATTTCCAGACCCTCTCGGCCATCGGCGGCGTCAGCCCCATCGCGGTCTTTCTGGTGGCCGCTGTGCTGGTGGCACTGGTGCTCATCAGCGGCACTGGCATGATGTTTTTGCTCTTCTAGCCCAAAATCGCTCCGCCCTTTTTGTGCAGAGCTTGCAAAACTCCCCCGCAATCTGCCGGCTCTCTTTTGCCGTTTTTCCTGAATTTTATGCCATTTCTCGCCTTTTTTGAGCGGCGGCCCTTGACAAAGGTGCCGCCGCTTTGTTATAATATGCACGTTGTCGCTTTTGGCGGCAAACCTTGCCCTGCATAACCGGCAGGGCCTTAAGTCCAAAAGGAGGTGCTTTACAATGGCAAAACTGAACGACAAGTATGAGACTGTCATGGTCTTCAACACCAAAAATGGTGATGAAGCTGTCAAAGCCCTGGTAGAGAAATTCACCGCTTTGATCGAAAAACATGGCACACTGGAAACCGTTGAAGAGTGGGGCAAACGCAGACTCGCTTATCCAATCGAGGATGAGGTTGAGGGCTACTATGTATTTGCTACCTTCACCAGCGCTCCAGAGTTCCCAGCAGAGCTTGACCGTAACTACAAAATCACCGACGGCGTTCTCCGTTCTCTGATCGTCAAGAGAGAGGACTAAGGGGGAAAACCAATGCTGAACCGTGTAATTTTGATGGGGAGACTGACCGCTGACCCAGAGCTGAAAAAAACCAACTCGGACATTTCGGTCACCACCTTCTCGCTTGCTGTGGATCGCAACTACGGCAAGGGCGCGGACCGTCAGACGGACTTCATCAACTGTGTTGCATGGCGTCAGACTGCGGAATTTATCAGCAGATACTTTTCCAAAGGCAGACTGATGGCCGTGGAAGGCTCCCTTCAGGTCCGCAGCTATGTAGACAGAAACGACAACAAGCGTCAGGCTGTTGAGGTCGTGGTGGATCAGGCCTACTTTGCGGACAGCAAGAATTCCGCTTCCGCCGCCCGCAGCGATGCCGACGACTTTGGCACGCCGCCACCGGCCCGTTCCTCTTCCCCTTCCTTTAGCGCTGGCCGCAGCGATTTTTCCGCTCAGCCGCAGCAATCCCAAAACTTCAGCTACTCCAACGGGGCAGCGGAGGATTTTGAAGAGGTTGGAGACGACGAAGAGGATCTGCCATTCTAACGATCCGGCTTTTTCGGACAAAGATTTTGTATATTTGAAATTTTTAAGGAGGTTAAGCTTCAATGGAAAAAGAGAGAGTTGAAAGAACCGACAGACGCAACAGAAAAAGCAGAAAGAAAGTCTGCGCGTTCTGCATGGATAAAATCGAGCACATCGACTACAAAGACGTACCGAGACTGAAAAGATACCTGTCCGACCGCGCAAAGATCATTCCGCGGCGTGTAACCGGTACCTGCGCTCGTCATCAGAGACAGCTGACCGTCGCTGTAAAGCGCGCTCGTCATCTGGCTTTCCTGCCATACGTCGGCGACTAATCCAAAACAACCGATCCCCAAAGCGTCCTTCGCTTTGGGGATTTTCTTTACCCCTGCAAAAGGAGGTCTTTTGATGGATTCCCTTTCGATCCTTCCCCTTCTCCCCGACGACATCCCCGCCCTGGCCCCCATCCTGAGGGCCGCCTTTGACGACGACACGAGGATGCACACCGAGCTTGAGCACGACGGCCCGTGCGGCTATGACGACGGGTCGATGCTGCTGCGCATGCTCGACCGGCCGGAGCTTATCTGCCGCAAGGTGCTGCTGAACGGGCAGCCGGCCGGCGGCTTTGTGGTGCGCCCGCAGCAGTGCCGGTGCACCCTGGAGCTTTTATTTGTCGATCCGGCCCTCAAAAACCGCGGGCTTGGGTTTGAGATTTGGCAGCAGATCGAGCAAAGCTTCCCCCAGGCCCGGCAATGGCTGGTGGAGACGCCGGACTATTCGACCCGCAACCACCACTTCTACACCAAAAAGTGCGGCTTTTCCTTTGTCAAGACCGTCGACTATCCCAACGGCGGGCGCTCCTTTTTATTCTGCAAGAGCCGCTGACAGATCCCCTGCCCCGCTTGCCCTTCATAGCACAGGACAAAAAATCCCCAGGCCGGTGCGCACCGGCCTGGGGATTTTTGTTGGAATGGATTAAATAAAGCAGAGGAAACCGTCCGAAACCGGCTTATAGTCCTTGGGGTTCTGGCTGTCGTAGACTGCCTCCATGTCGGCGTTGAGCACGATCAGGCGGCGTCCTGCCGGGACTTGCGGCAGCTTTTCAAACTTTTCTTTCAGGCGGAACAGGTGGTTATATTCGCCCTGCGGCAGGGTGTCGAAGTCCTGTCCTGCATAGTCCTCGATGGCCGATTCGGCCTTGTACAGGTAGGAGAGCATCCAGCAGTACTCGACGCCGTCCTTTGTAAAGAAGTACGGGTCCACCAGGTCGCGGCTGCCGTTGGACGGCGTCTGCAAAAAGCCGCGTCCGGTATTGTCGTCGCAGGGGACAAAGCTGCCCTCAAAGCGGCCGTAGATCTCGCCGTCCGGGGTGGAGCTGAACGAGGCGATCATCACCCCGTCAAAGCCCGGCAGCATGCGGATGGTCATGCCGTTCATCATCTCGCCGCAGGCCATATCCTGCTCGCTGGCGTTGATGAGCAGATAGCGCTTGCCCACGCGGTCGCGCCAAGCTTTGGACACCGCCGGGAAATCCTCGGCCTTCTGGGCGGTGGGGATCACCTTGCCGCGGTAGGTGGAGAAGAAGAAGCTTCCCTTTGGCGTCTGGCGGAAGAAGTAGTGTTCGCCGGTGGCGTCGACAAAGTCCTCGCCGTTGTACTTCAGGTTCTTATAGACTGCCTGGTGCTCGCCAAAGGTGCTGTCGCCGGTGATGGTGAGGTCGGTGCCGAAGAAGTGGGTGTGATAGATGCGGCTGGGGACGAGGTAGGTGCCGTCAAAGCGGTCGATGAGCTCCTTTGGAATCAGCTGGTACTGTTTAAAGAGGTTGACTCCCCTCTCCTCGAGCATATACAGCGCAAAGAGGCGGAAGATCTCGGTGATGGTGTCCAGCTTGCAGTCGTGGGTCTCGCTGATGGTGAGCACCGCATTGTATTTGGGGACGATGTACAGCTTGCTGGTGAACTGGAAGCTGTTGCCGCCCTTCATCAGCACGCCCTGACCCAGGTCAAATTCCGGGTCCTCCACCTGGACGTTGTCCCAGCCCAGGCCGAAGCGGGTGGCGGAGTTGTCCTCGGTCAGGAAGGTTGCGCCCTGCATCTTGGCCATCTCGTCCTTGCTCTGCTGGCTGATGATGTCGTTTTGGGTGAGGAAGAGGTTGCCGAACTTGCACAGGTCGGTCATCGTGGTGGTGAATCCGCCGCAGCCTTGCAGGTAGAAGTGTTCGGCCGGCTTGCCCGATTCGCGCACCAGCGGGTAGTCGGGGTTTTGGGTGGTGGAGACGCGGGTGGAGTGCGCGCCGATCGGCTCGGTGATGTACTGCTCACAGAACTGGCCGAAGGGCATACCGGAGACCTTTGCGACCACCATCTCCGCCAGGGTAAAGCCGTCGTTGCAGTAGGTGGAATATTCGCCCGGATCGGCCTTCAGGTGGCATTTGGAGAGGTACTGATAGACCTCCTGATAGTACTCCTCGTTGTCCAGCGCGCCGACGTGGGTGGCCGAGAAGTGTTTCCACTGGGTGCCCGGCAGGCCGCTGGAGTGGTTTAGGCAGTGGCGGACGGTGATCTGGCGGTAGCGCGGGTCGAGCATGGTAAACTGCGGCAGATAGGTGCAGACCGGCTCGTCGAGGTCGACCTTGCCCTGCTCCACCAGCTTCATCACCGCCACGGTGCAGAAGATCTTAGAGATGGAGCAGACGTTGTAGGTGTGCCGGAGGGTGACCGGATTTTTCTCCTTGGTGCCGTCGTGGCCCAGGGCGTCCGCTGCGACGATCTTGCCGTCCACCATGATGGCGTACGAGACCGAAGTTGCGCCCTTTGCGAGGTTTAGGCGCAGCGTATCGGACAATCTTTTGGTGATATCCACATGAATTCTCTCCTTTTTTGTTGCAAAATTGTGAAGTATATCCTTCCTCACAGTAGGGTAACACAATCCGCCGCGCTTGTCAACCGTCCCTTGAGGGTGGGCAAAAGCGGGCACAAAAAGCGAAACCCAATGTGGTTGGGTGGCTTCGACAGAAAAGAGAAAAACGCACTCGGTTTCCCTACGTCTAAAATCCCTCTTTCCGATTCATAAAAAAAGCGACCCCACTGTGTGGGATCGCTTTTTTTGGCGGAAAGAGAGGGATTCACTCCGTTACCCCTCACCTAAAAACAGTCCACCGGACTGTTTTTGCAGCAGAAACAATGTTTCTGCTGCCGGCTCATTCGAATCCCTCTTTCCGATTCATAAAAAAAAGCGACCCCACTATGTGGGATCGCTTTTTTTGGCGGAAAGAGAGGGATTCGAACCCTCGGTGCCTTTATAGGGCACACACGATTTCCAGTCGTGCGCCTTAGACCAGCTCAGCCATCTTTCCAGATGCCGTCTGCCCATGCAGTCGACGCTATCATGCACTCATGCGTGCTTTTATAGTATAGCACATTTTTTGAAAAAGTCAAGCTTTTTTTACAGCGGACCGCCCCACCGGCGCCCCCTGAGGCCGTTTGCCAAAGGGGGCGTGATGCGGCGCGCTGCTATTTGCTGTAGCGCTTTTGGGCTACCGAGTATACCGGCAGGCCGATCAGTGTGACGGCGATGCTGCCGATGGACAGCAGGGTGTTGCCCCAGCCCGACAGAGCCAGCTGGCTGATGATGACGTACACGCCGCTGATGATGGCCAGGATGGGAACCACCGGATAGAACGGCACCTTGTACTTGCGCTCGAGTTCGGGATGGGTCTGGCGCAGCCGGATGACGCAGACAAAGGTCAGCGTATAGAAAATCCAGCACGAGAAGACCGCCAGGTTGGTCAGCATATCAAACTGCTCGCTGATGGAGTACAGGCAGGCCAGCACGCCGACCAAGATAACCGATTTGGAGGGGACGCTGTGGGTGTTCAGGTGGCTGAGTGCGGGGCTTGCAGGCATCGCTCCCTGCTCGCCGAGCTGGTAGGCCACGCGCGATCCGGACATCAAAAAGCCGTTGGCCGCACCGATAACCGAAATGATGATGCCCACCTCGATGAGTTGTCCGCCGATTGGGCCAAAAATCTGCATGGCGACAGCTGCCGCGGGCGATTCGAGGTTCATCATCTCATCTGCGGGCAGCACCCACAGGTACGCCATATTGATGACAAAGTAGACCAGCATGATGATGGACACGCCGCCGACGATGGCGCGCGGCAGGTCGCGTCCGGGGTTTTTCATCTCGCCCGCAATGGCGCCGACGTTGGTCCAGCCCTCAAAGGCAAAGAGCACGGCAAGCAGCGTCGAGCCCAAAACTGCCGGGGCGCTCTTGCCCTGTGCGACCAGCGGGGTGAAGATCGGGTTGCCGCCGCTGCCCAGGATGAAGCCGAAAATCATCAGCAGCACCAGCGGGATCAGCTTGCAGACCGTCGACACCACCTGAATGCGGCCCGTCGTCTTGTTGCCCAAGGTGTTGAGCGCCACCATGATGAGGATAACCGCCATGGCGATGGGCAATTTAAACTGGTCGCCGACATACTTGCTCAGCTCCTCGCCCACCTTGACGCCATAGCCGGCCAAAAATGCCGGATAAAAGATGACCACCTGCATCCATCCGGCCAGGAATCCGACCCGTTCTCCAAAAACTTCGCCCAGATAGGTGACCATGCCGCCCGTTTTGGGAATGAGCACCGCCACCTCCGCAAAGGTCAAGGCGGCAAAAATGCTGGCCAGACCTCCGATGATCCACGCCAGCATTCCCATGCCCGGCGCTCCTCCGGTTGCCTGATAGATTGCATAGGGCTTAAAGAACACTCCCGCGCCAATTACGCAGCCCACAACAACCGAGGTAGCCGAAAAAACGCCAAGCTCTTTTTTTAGTTTTCGTTTTTCTGACATTGTTCTCATCTCCTTTGTTTGATTGTGAAGAAACATATCTTTTTCCAGATTATCACATGGTGCTTGGCTTGTCAACTATCCTGTGTGAATTTATTTTTTGCTGCGCTTTCCCCCACCCTCTCCCGCCGGTTAAAAGGCGGCAAAAAAACAGAGAGCCCGGTCGTCGGACTCTCTTTCTGCTTTTTTAGAATCAACTTTTGTTCGGTTTTTTTAGAAAAAGTGCTACTCCCCCCGCTTCGGGTGCAGGCTGCTTTGGCGAAAGCTATCGAAAACATCCATCAGCACTCCCGTCCTGCCGGTGGTGTAATAGCGGTGCATCGGCACCCAGAACAGCACCGCCCCCAGCATACAGACCATCATGTCCCACATGGTGTCGTCCACGCCGGTATCCAGCACATGCTGCGGGTCGTTGTGCAGCAGGAGGTTGAGCAGATATTCGACGATCTCCCAGCCGATGGCGATCATCGCGGCAAAGCCTGCGGCAAACAGCGCCGCCTGCCAAAATTCCGCCCGCTCCACCCGGCGCTGCGGCTTGAGCAGGTAAAAGACGATCAGCCCGCACAGCCCAAAGAGCACGCCGGTGACGGTGTGCATCAGCTTGTCATAGAGCGGGATGCGGCTGTAGCCGTTGAAGATCATCCCGATGACATAGACAAACAGCACATACAGCAGAGCTGTGCGCTGGACCGGCCCGTCCTTGGGCAGGCCGATCATCTGCCCGAGGATGGCGGGCACCAGGGCGACGACGACGCCCAGCAGCGACAAAAAGACGTAGTACGGGGTGGAACAAAACAGGTTATAGGCGGCCATCGCTACACAAAAGCAGACCAGCAGCAGCTGTAGGCGGTGGGTGGCCGACTTTTCGTCGAGGTGAAACATCGCAAAATCCTCCTTTGGGTTGGTGATGCGGGGATTACTCGTACCGCAGCGCCTCGATGGGGTCGAGTTTGGCGGCCTTGTTGGCGGGATAGTAGCCGAAAAAGACGCCGATCAACATCGAGAAGCTGACTGCGATGAGGATGGCCTGCGGCGACGGGGTGGCCTGGAAGCCCAGCAGCGTCGCGCCGATGTAGCCCAGCAGCAGTCCGACCAGGATGCCGATGACTCCGCCGATCAGGCAGATGATGACCGACTCGACGATAAACTGCATGCGGATGGCGCTGTTGCGGGCGCCCAGCGCCTTGCGGGTGCCGATCTCGCGGGTGCGCTCGGTGACCGAGACGAGCATGATGTTCATGACGCCGATGCCGCCGACCAGCAGCGAGATGGCGGCGATGACCACGATGGCGATTTGCAGGGTGCCCAGCATCGAGGCGGATTGGTCGATGATGGTGTCCAGGCTGATGGCCGAGATCTGAAAGTCGCGGTTGCGCACATAAAAGCGGTTGAAGTAGTCCTCAAATTCGCTGGCAAGGCCGCGGGCATCGGTGCCCTGGCGGGTGAGGACGGTGATGTAGCTGTAGCCCTCGGGCGCACCCGAAAGCTTCCACTCGGTGGTGATGGGGATAAACAGGTCGGTGGTGATATCCTTGTCCGAGGACATGCCCATCATCGACATCATCGAGGCGGTGATGGCGTCCTGCTCGTACTGGTAGACGCCGATGATGGTGAAGGTATAGATGTCGTCGCCCAGATACACCTTGATCTCCTGTCCCAGGGGGTTGGTGCTGGCCGGGAACATATTGTCCACCAGCTTATCCGAGACGACGGCGACATTTTTGACGCCCTTGATGTCCCTCTCCCCGATGAAGCGGCCGTCGGTCATCGTCAGGTGGTTTGCATCCTGATAGCCCTCATTGACGCCGCTGAGCGAGACGTTTGCATACAGGTGGCCGTCCTGCACCTGGCCGCTGCCCATCCCCTCGGTGCCGCTGACCGCCTCCACCACATCGGCGTAGTCGGAGGCAAACTGATCGACCATCTCGGTGCTGATCAGGTCCTCCTCCTCCACGTTGACCGAGACGTATCCGCCGTTTTCCGACGGGCGCTGCTGCAGGCTTACCTGGATGTTGTTGGCGCCCATATCCTGCAAGGTGGAGGTGAGCATATTGGTCATCGAATCTCCGACCATGACGATGCCGATGACCGCTCCGATGCCGATGATGATGCCCAGCATGGTCAGCAGGGCGCGCATCTTGTTGGCGCGCAGGCCGGAGACGGCCAATGAGATGTTTTCCAAAAGCTGTGTCATTTATGCAATCCCTCCTGCCAGGCGCGGCTGAACCGGTCCGGCCATTGTCGGCTCATAGTAGTAGCTGTCCGGCGGCAGCACTCCGCTGCCCGGGCGCTCGTCCACCACCTGGCCGTCGCGGATGGTGACCACCCGCCCGGTCTCCTCGGCCAACTCCCGGTTGTGGGTGATGAGCACGATGGTTTTGCCCTGTTCGCGGTGCAGCTTGTGGAACAGGTCCATGACCAGCCGTCCGGTGGCCGAATCCAGCGCGCCGGTCGGCTCGTCAGCCAAGATGATGGCGGGGTCGTTGGCCATTGCGCGGGCGATGGCGACCCTCTGTTTTTGTCCGCCGGAAAGCTCGTTGGGCAGGTGGTCCATGCGGTCCTCCATCTGCACCATCTGCAACAGCTGTTTTGCGCGGGCGACCCGCTTTGCGCGCGGGACGCTGGCATAGAGCATCGGCAGCTCGACATTTTTGAGCGCCGAGGTGCGGGGAATCAGGTTAAAGGTCTGAAAGACAAAGCCGATCTTCTCGTTGCGGATGGCCGAGAGCTGGGTGTCGTTGGCCTGGCTGATGTCCACCCCATCCAGGTGGTAGCTGCCCGAGGTGGGGCGATCGAGCGCCCCGATGATGTTCATCAGCGTCGACTTGCCCGAACCGGACTGGCCGACGATCGAGACGAACTCCCCCTGCTGCACCTGCAGGTCGATGCCCTTGAGGATGGTCAGCTCGTTTGGCTGGCCGATATAGAACTTTTTGACGATGCCCTGCATGTCAATGATGGTGTTCGGCATACTATTGCGCCCCATTCTCCGATTGTGTATTTTGCTGCTGTCCGGAAAGCCCGACAACCGTCTGGGTATTGTTGGCCACAAAGTCTGGGGTGACCTCCATGCCCGGGGTGACGCTCTGCGGGTCGCTGACGATGACCAATCCATCGGTGATGCCGTCGCCGGAAACTTCGATGTAGAAGTCGGTCTCCAAGCCGGTGGTGACCGGAACCTCCTCGACGACATAGCCGTTCTTCTTGTTTTCTTCCGGCTGGACGGCGTAGAGCACCTGGCTGCCGTCGGCCTTTTCGACCACCGCGTCATAGGCCACGCCGTAGACGTTGTCGCGCTCCTCGAGCAGCACCGTCAGGCGGGTGTTCATGCCGATGCGCAGGCCGCTGTCCGCATCGTCCACCTGCACCTCTGCCTCAAACTCGACGGTGGAGTCATCCGAGGTGAGGGTGGTGCCGGTCTCGGTCTTTTTGGCGGCCGGGGCGATGTAGGTGACGGTGCCGGCGATCTCCTTGTCGCCGGTGGCGTCCGATTTGATGATGACCGGCATGCCGACCTGGACGCTGCCGATGTCGTACTCCTTGATCTCGGTGCTGATCTTGAGCGAGTCGGTGTCCTCGATGACGAAGAGCAGGCCATTTCCGGGCTCACCGACCTCGGCATAGACGGCGGTGACGACCCCCGAGACCGGCGCTGTGATGGTGGCGTCCTCGAGGGTCTGCTGCAGCGACTGGATGGCGATCTCCTGGGATTTGGTGCTCTCTGCGGCGATCTGGCTGCCGATCAGGTTGTCCTTGAGGGTGTCAATCTGCTGCGCAATCGAGTTTTCGGTGGCCGCCTGCTGCTGCTTGGCGGTGTCGGCGGACTGCTCCGCGGCGTCCTGCTGGGCCTTGGCGATGTCCTCCTGCAGTTCGGCGCTGTCCACGCTGCGGTTGGCGCTGGCGATGCCCTGCTCCAGCTGGGTCAGGGTGGAGCCGTTGCGCGCGTCCCTGGCCGCATCCAGCTGCGCCTCGGCGCTGGCAACGCCGGTCTGGGCGGAAGCGACGCCGCTTTGGGCGGCACTTAAAGCTGAGTTAATTCCCGAAATTGTGTTTTGATAAAGCTCTTGATTTGAAAGATAGCTACTTTCTAGTGCTTGAAATTGAGATTTGTCAAAGGAGTAATCCGCCCTTTCCTGCTCCAATGCCTGCTGCGCATTATTATAGTCTACCAGCGCACTATCTCTTGCAGCTTCTAATTCATCCATTTTAGCAGGACCTTCTCCATTTTCGATTCCCTTTTGGTACGCTTCTTCTGCCTCATCATAAGCAGTTTTGTACTTATCTCTATCTTCTTTCTTAGTATTTATTTCCTGTAAATACGCATTTTCCGAGGCTGTCCATTCTTCTTTTACTTGATTATACTTTATTGTTTCTTCCTGCATCGCGGATTCAATTGCATCTATATCCCCAGCATTTGCAGCTGCACTATTGTACGCAGCCTGCGCTTCCGCCAGCGCATCCTCGGCATCGTCCAGCGCCTCGCGGGCATCATCGACGTTGCCGTTGAGCTGGTCGCGGGTGATGCGGTAGTTTTCCCGCGCGTCGCGCACAGCGGCCTCCGCGGCGTCCACCTGCAGTTGGGCGCTGTCCACGCCGTATTCGGCCTGAGTCAGGCTGCTTTCCGCCTGGTTGACCCCCGACTCCGCCGAGATGGCGTTGGAGTCCAGACCGTTTTCATAGTTCTCCTTGGCGTTTTCATACGCCTTGCGGTTGACCTCGATCTGGTGGGCCGACTGGTTATTGCTGGCGTCCACCGCCGCCTGCTGCTGGGCGATGTCCAGCTCCAGCTCGTCGGTCTTGAGCTTTGCCAGCACGTCTCCTGCTTCAACGGTGTCCCCCACCTGCACGTTGACCGACTCCACAAGGTAGGACAGCGTCGAATAGACCTTGCGTCCGGTCTCGCTCTCCACCACGCCGGTCAGGCTGACGGTGTTTTGCAGGTCCATCGGCACCAGCGTCTCGGTGGAAACCGTCACGGCAGCGCCGTTTTTCTGGTTGACTGCCAGATATCCCCCCACAATTGCCACGGCCAGCACGCCACAGGCCCCTGCGATAATTTTCTTTTTCTTTGACATAACAAAGTCTCCTTTTTTGGATTCTTCATTTGTATTATTGACTTAATACAATAATACCATCTTTCCAAACAAAAGTCAAGCATCCACTTTTAATTAAGTATATTAACTATATCACACTTGCTTTTCGGTTACTATTATCAAAAAGGACGATTTTTTGGCCGGTCATTTTCGTGAAATTGTGCTAAATTTCCTCCTGTTCATACTCTATACATGATGTAGCCACAAACAGGAAAAAAGCGCTGTACCGCCAAAAGGGCAGCGGCTTTATCTGCGGCCTTCATTCTCCCCTATTGTACCAAACGGGACAGGCGGGCAGCTACCTTCAAAAAAAGTTTTTGCCCCGTCCGGAAGGGCGGAAAAAAGGGAGCGCTGCGGCAGCTGAAAAAAAAGCTGTCGGAAAAACTTCCGACAGCTTTTTGCAAAAGGAAACTTTTATCAAAATTCTTAGATCTTTGCGATATCGACCAGCTCTACATCCTTGAGGGTGCGGTTGCTCATCAGCGAATTTGCCAGGGCATTGGCGGTATCCAGCGCGGTCATGGTGACGATCGAGCGCTCGACAGCGCGGCGGCGCATCTGTACCGAGTGGCGCTGTGGCTTTCTGCCCTTCTTGGAGGTGGTGATGACGTAGTCGATCTTGTTCTCGTCGAACAGGGTCAGGATGTTCGGCTCCTCCTCCTCGATCTTGCGGACGGTGTTGGCCGCAACCATATTCTGATGCAGGGTGAGTGCGGTGCCCGCGGTGGCGTAGATGGTGAAGCCCAGCTTCTCGAACTTCTCGGCAATCGGAACAACTTCCTGCTTGTCGGTGTCGCGGACGGTGACCAGCACGCCGCCGGAATGTTTCATCTTGTAGCCGGCAGCTACCAGGCCCTTGTACAGTGCCTCTTCAAAGGTCTTGGCGATGCCCAGTACCTCACCGGTGGACTTCATCTCTGGGCCAAGCAGGGTGTCGACGTCGTGCAGCTTCTCAAAGCTGAATACTGGAACTTTGACTGCGACATACTCTGCCTCCGGGTACAGGCCGATGCCGTAACCCTGATCGCGCAGCTTCTCGCCGAACATCATGCGGGTTGCAATCTCGACCATCGGCACGCCGGTGACCTTGCTGATATAAGGAATGGTTCTGGAAGAACGTGGGTTTACCTCGATGACATAGACCTCATCGTTGTAGATGACGTACTGGATGTTGACCAGGCCCACAACCTTCAGTGCACGAGCCAGACGGCCGGTGTAGTCGATGATGGTGCGTTTGATGCGCTGAGACAAAGTCTGGGACGGATATACCGAGATCGAGTCGCCCGAGTGGATGCCCGCTCTCTCGATGTGCTCCATGATGCCCGGGATCAGGTAATCCTCGCCGTCGCAGATGGCGTCTACCTCAACCTCTTTGCCCATCATGTATTTGTCGATCAGTACCAGGTTGTCCTTCATGTGGCTGGTGATGATGTCCATATACTCCTCAACCTCGGAGGTGTCGTGGGCAATAATCATGTTCTGGCCGCCCAGTACATAGGATGGACGCAGCAGAACCGGGAAGCCCAGACGGTTAGCCGCCTCGACTGCCTGCTCTTTGGTCAGGACGGTCTCGCCCTTTGGACGCGGGATGTTCAGCTGAGCAAGCAGCTCATCAAAGCGCTCTCTATCCTCTGCCTGGTCGATCGAATCGGCCGAGGTGCCCAGGATTCTGACGCCCTTCTTGTCGAGGTACTTGGTCAGTTTGATTGCGGTCTGGCCACCAAACTGTACAACAACGCCCCACGGCTTCTCGCTTGCCAGGACGTTATCGACATCCTCTGGGGTCAGCGGGTCGAAGTACAGGCGGTCGGAGGTATCGAAGTCGGTGGATACGGTCTCCGGGTTGTTGTTGGCGATCGAAGCCTCATAGCCGAGTTTCTTGAGCGCCCATACGCAGTGAACCGAGCAGTAGTCGAACTCGATGCCCTGGCCGATACGGATTGGACCGGAACCGAATACCAGGATCTTCTTCTTGCCGGAGTCGTGCTCGTTGATGAACTCCTCTGCCTCATTCTCCTCATCATAGGTGGAGTAGAAGTACGGAGTCTGTGCTTTGTACTCGGCAGCGCAGGTATCTACCATCTTGTAGACGCCCTTTCTGTGGTGCTCTACCTTCTTGCCGGAGATGCGCTCGATGGTGCTGTCGAGGTAGCCGTATTTCTTTGCGCGCAGGTAGAGATCCTCGGTCAGCTCGTCGCAGTTTGCCAGAGCGTCCTCCATCTTGCGCAGGTTGTCCAGTTTATCGATGAACCAGTTGTCGATCATGGTGATCTCATGAATCTTCTGGGTTGGGATGCCCTTCTTGAGCGCTGCAAAGATGCAGTACATGCGCTCATCGTCGCAGTTGTGCAGCAGCTCCAGCAGCTCCTCTTTGGACTTGTCGGCAAATTTCGGGAGATTGAAGGTATCCAGGCCCAGCTCGATGGAGCGAACCGCCTTCATCATGGCGTGCTCGAAGGAGGTACCGATGGACATAACCTCGCCGGTAGCCATCATCTGGGTGCCCAGGGTACGTTTTGCATAGACGAATTTATCGAATGGCCATTTTGGATATTTTACAACGATATAGTCTACCGAAGGCTCAAAGCAGGCATAGGTGGTGCCGGTAACGGCGTTGACGATCTCGTCGAGGGTGTAGCCGATGGCGATCTTGGTCGCAACCTTTGCGATCGGGTAGCCGGTCGCTTTGGAGGCCAGCGCGGAGGAACGGGATACACGCGGGTTAACCTCGATGACGGCGTACTCGCTGGTTTCCGGATGCAGTGCGAACTGGCAGTTGCAGCCGCCCTCTACGCCCAGCTCTTCGACGATGTTGAGCGCCGCCTTGCGCAGCATGGAGAACTCTTCCGGAGCCAGGGTAACGGCCGGAGCGACAACGATCGAGTCGCCGGTGTGGACGCCGACTGGGTCGACGTTCTCCATCGAGCAGACGGTGATGATGTTGCCCTTGGAGTCGCGGATGACCTCAAACTCGATCTCCTTCCAACCGGAGATGCACTTCTCAACCAGGATCTGAGTGATTGGGGACAGGCGCAGGCCGTTGCCGGCGATCTCGCGGAACTCTTCCTCATTGTTGGCGATACCGCCGCCGGTGCCGCCCATGGTGAATGCCGGACGGATGATGACCGGGTAGTGGATCTCTTTGATGAACTCCAGGCCATCCTCTACGGTGTTGACAACCTTGGATGGGATGCATGGCTCACCGATCTTCTCCATGGTCTCTTTGAACATCTGGCGGTCCTCTGCCTTATCGATGGTCAGCGGATTTGCGCCCAGCAGCTTTACATTGTGGGAATCCAAAAAGCCCTCTTTTGCCAGCTGCATCGAGAAGGTCAGGCCGGTCTGGCCGCCCAGGGTGGACAGTACGCTGTCCGGTTTCTCCACCTCGATGATGCGCTTTACAACATCCAGATTCAGCGGCTCGATATAGACGTGGTCGGCCATTGCCTTATCGGTCATGATGGTGGCCGGGTTGGAGTTGACCAGGACGACATCCAGGCCCTCCTCTTTCAGCGCGCGGCACGCCTGGGTGCCCGCATAGTCAAACTCTGCTGCCTGTCCGATGATAATTGGGCCGGAGCCGATTACCAGTACCTTTTTAATATCCTGTCTTAACGGCATATATGATCAACCTTTCTTGCGCTTTTATACTTACCTGTTTTTAACCAATCAGTCCGAGGAATCTTTCGTAGATACCGTCGAAGTTCTTCTGTCCAATCTCCGCCTCTGGGATGAACTGTACCGACATACATTTCATCTCGGGGTATTCCAGACCCTCGCAGGTCTTGTCGTTGATGTTCTGGTGGCTCATGCGCGCACAGGAAGGGATCTCCTTGACAGTGCAGCCGTGGTTCTGGGAGGTGATGAAGGTGCGTCCGCTTGCATCCTCGGTGACCGGGCAGTTTGCGCCGCGGTGACCGCAGTGCATCTTTTCCACCGTGCCGCCCATTGCCAGCGCCATTGCCTGATGGCCCAGGTCGATGCCCATGACCGGAACCGGGGACTTCATCAGCTCAGCGACCGTCTGTTTGAGCTCCGGGTGCTGCTCGAAGGCAGACAGGCCGGCGCCGCCGCACAGAACGATGGCATCGGGTTTGGTATCCAGCACCTGCTGTGCGCTGGAAGTTGCCGGCAGGATGGTGACGCTGCATCCGCGCTCCATCAGTGCGCTGACGATGTCGCGGCGCACGCCGTAGTTGAGCATGGTGATGTGGTATTTGGCGTCGAGCTTGTCATAGCGGATGGTCTGGTCATAGTGCAGCCATGCAGCCTCCTGAGGCTTCCAGGATTTGATGCGCTCCATCAGCTCCTTCTCGTGGCCCTTTGGATCGTTGCGGGTAATCAGTCCGCGCTGTACGCCCTCGTCGCGCAGCTTTCTGGTGATGGCGCGGGTGTCCAGATCAAAGATGGCGGTGATGTTTTCTTTTTCAAGGAATTGGTCGATGCGGCCTTCGCTGCGGAAGTTGGAAGGCTGTGCGCACCACTCACGGACAACCCATCCTCTTACTCTGATGCTGTCGTGCAGATTGTTCACGCTGGTAACGCCATAGTTGCCGACCAGCGGGAAGGTTTCGACCACGATGTTGTTTGCGTTGGCTGGATCGGTCAGAATCTCCTGGAAGCCGACCACGCCGGTGTTGAATACCAGTTCACCGATCGCATCCTCGCTGCTGCCCAGACCGTACCCCTCATAGATGGTGCCGTCCTCCAGCAGGAGCCATGCCTTTTGCGCGTTGTTAAAAATATCCATACGCTTAAACCTCCGTTTTCCTTGATGTGGATCTCTCTATAATCAATTTTTTATTACAGACGTGTTAATCAGTAAGCCTAGAGGCTGATCTTTCCGACAACCCCCATGATGTCCTCCTTCATGGTGAGGGCGGCCTGTCTTGCCTGCTGGGCAAAGTCGTGGCCGTCGGTGCCCGCCTTCTTCCAGGCGGTGAGGATGGCGCGGGAAGAATTGACGATGGCGCCCAGACCGTTGTGGTCAAATGCGCCCGCTACGTCGTGGGCTCCGCCGCCCTGTGCGCCGTAGCCCGGAACTAAGAAGAAGGTGTGCGGCATCTTCTGGCGCATTTCGCTCAGCTGCTGCGGATAGGTTGCGCCGACGACCGCGCCCACGCGGGAATAGCCGTAGCTGTTGGCGGTCTTTTCGCCCCAATGTTCGCACATGGCGCCCATCGTCTCATAGATGCTCTTGTCGCCGATCTTCTGGTCCTGCAGCTCGCCGGAGGACGGATTGGAAGTCTTGACCAGCACAAAGATGCCGCGGTCGCGCTCATCGCAGATGGGCAGCAGCGGTTCCACGCCGTCCGAGCCGAGATAGCCGTTGACGGTGAGCATGTCCGCGTCGAAGGCGCTGAGCTGTTTGCTGCCGACCTGGCTTGTGCCCAGGTGCGCTTTGGCGTAGGCCTGCATGGTGGAGCCGATGTCGTTGCGCTTGCCGTCCAGGATGACCAGCATCCCCTTTTGTTTTGCGTAGCGGATGGTCTCATACAGCGCCCACATGCCCTGCCAGCTGTACATCTCGTAGTAAGCCGCCTGCGGCTTGACAGCCGGAACGATGTCGCAGATGGCGTCGATGATCGCTTTGTTGTAGGTCAGGATCGCCTGTGCTGCCGCATCGAAGGTGTCGCCGAATTGGGCAAACTTTTCTTCCTTGATGTGCTGCGGGATGTAGTCGAGCAGCGAATCCAGGCCGACTACGCTTGGATTTTGCAGCTCGGCGATTCTTTCAATCAGTCTCTTCATCTGTCTGATTCCTCCCAGTATGTTTTGTATATAATAAAACGAATATTACAGCTCGTATACAATCTTGCCGCCCATGATGGTGCGCACCACCCGTCCGGTCAGCTTTCTGCCGTCGAAGGGGGTGTTGTGGCTCTTGCTGTGCAGCTTGGCTGCATCCACCGTCCAGACCATATCCGGGTCAAACAGCACGATGTCGGCCAGCGCTCCCTCGCGCAGTGTGCCGCCCGGCAGCCGCATGATGTTGGCGGGGGTGGTGCTCATGCACCGGACAAGCTCCATCAGGCCCATGCCCTGGTTGTGGTACAGCTCGGTGCAGGCCGCAGCAAAGCTGGTCTCCAGTCCGACGATGCCGTTTGGCGCCCGCAGGAAGTCCTCCTTCTCTTCGGGAGCGTGTGGGGCGTGGTCGGTGACGATGGCGTCGATGGTGCCGTCCAGCACGCCCTCGATGATCGCCTGGCAATCCTCCTCCTCGCGCAGCGGCGGGTTCATACGGAAGTTTGCGTCGCGGCTGCGCAGCAGCTGGTCGGTCATCATCATGTAGTGCGGGGCGGTCTCGCAGGTGACCTTGACGCCCCTGGCCTTTGCCTCGCGGATCAGCTGCACCGAACCTTTGGTGCTGACGTGGGCGATGTGGATGGCGGTGTTGGAGCTTTCGGCCAGCACGATCTCGCGCACGGTGATGCTGTCCTCGCTGGCGCGGTCCATGCCGCGCACGCCCAGCTCCTCAGAGACGGTGCCCTTATTGATGATGCCGCCCGCGATGATGCTCAGATCCTCGCAGTGGCTGACCACCGGCACACCGGCGGCGTAGGCGCGCTTTAACGCCTCGAGCATCATGCCGGCGTTTTCCACCGGGCGTCCGTCGTCGCTGACGGCCACCGCTCCGCAGGCGTGCAGCTGGGCAAAGTCGTTGAGCTCTTCGCCGTGCATTCCCTTGGTGATCGCGGCGATTGGAAAGACGCGGGCTTTGGCGCTTTGGGCCTTGTTGAGGATGTAGGAGAGGACCTCCTCGCTGTCGGTGACGGGGTTGGTGTTGGGCATGCAGCAGACGCTGGTGACGCCGCCGGCAGCCGCCGCCTCACAGCCGGAGAGGACGTCCTCCTTATAGGTAAAGCCCGGATCGCGCAGGTGGACGTGGATATCGATGAAGCCCGGTGCGGCGCACAGGCCGCTGCCGTCGATGACCTTTGCGCCCTGTGCCAGATCCATCTGGAGCAGGTGGGCGCCGACCTTGGCGATCCGCTCGCCCTCGACCAGGATGTCGCCGATGAAGTCCAGCGGCGGCTGGCAGGACGGGTCCAAAATTCGTACGTTTGTGATCAGCAGCTTTTCCAAAGATATCCCTTCCTTTCGACCCGCGCCACAGCGGGCAGATGCACGATGCAAAATTTTTTTAGCGGTCCTCGCAGATGATGACCTGATCCTCGCCGTCGCGCTCGGCCACCATCACCTTGACAAACTCCTCGCGGGAGGTGGGCAGATTCTTGCCGACATAGTCCGCGCGGATGGGCAGCTCGCGGTGGCCGCGGTCGATGAGCACGGCCAGCTGGATGCTCTTTGCGCGGCCGCGCTCGAGGATGGCGTCCATCGCTGCGCGCACGGTGCGCCCGGTGTAGACCACGTCGTCCACCAGGATGATCTGCTTGCCCTCGATGGGAAAGGGCAGATCGGTGCGGTCCAATTCCTGCTGTCCGCGCTTGTCGTCGCGGTAGGCGGTGACGTCCAGGTAGCCGACCTGTACGGGGCTGCCCTCCAGCTCTCCGATCTTTTTGGCCACCCGCTGTGCCAGCTGCACCCCGCGGGTCATGATGCCCACGATGTACAGGTTGCCTGCGCCCTTGTTGCGCTCGATGATCTCAAAGGAAATGCGGGTAATTGCCCGGGACATCGCCTTTTGATCCATGATCTGGGTTTTCTCGACGAGCATGTTGCCTTCTCCCTCCGTTTCGATGCACCGCGTTTGTGAAAAAGCGAAAGCTCTCAGGCACAAAAAAAGCTGCCTGTGCCCTTTTTGGGGGGGCAGCAGACAGCCGATCGTTTAGAATTCAAGTCCTACTCCAAGACAGAAAACGCCTTGGAATATGGCACCCTATCCGACTACCTTGCCAGCCTCACAGGACCGTCTTAAAGGATTCGCTTTTAGGATTCAATAATCTGTAGATGTTTTCTTTAACAATAAGTATACCCAATTTTTCCGCAAATGTCTAGTGCCGATCCGTCAAACCTCGATGAAATATTTGCGTATTTTTATGGATTTTGCCAAAGCGGCACAATTGGGCGCAATTGCCTGCGGTTAGAACGCGATGTCGTCCTCGTCCTCGCAGGCGATGGGGGGATGTTTTTTCGGGGAGTTGCGGCGCAGATAGAGGGTGAGTGCGCGGTCCATCTTAAACAGGACGCTGACCGATTTCAGGCAGATGACGACGCTCATCACAAGACAGGCGATTGCGGCAGTGCTGGCGGCGGCAGCCTGCCATTTCTGGATTTTTTTCATACGCTTCTTCCTTTCTTTAAAAGAGGGGGGCGGCCTCACCTTCTGCTGGCCTTTTCTTCCTTATATAGGCAAGCTTTTGATCTGCCGGCCTCTTTCCCTCATAATTTATTCCCCATTATATCCCCTCTTTTGCTCCCGCGCAACCCCATTTTCCCCCTTCTTTTCATTCTTTTTTATAATCTTTTTCATAAACTGTTTTAAATTCCTAAATTCTGTGGTAAAATAATTGAGTTACCATTGTCTTTGTATTGACCACATTGTATCATCTTTATGAGTAGGAGTCCTTTCTATGAACAAGAAAATTTCGCTGGGGGCCGCTCTTGCCCTCATGCTCATCATCACCGCCGTCACCTTCTCGGTGACGATGATCTTCTCGCGGCAGATGTTCTCCACCACCATCACCAACATCTCCGAGAAGCAGGCCATGTATGACAAGCTTTCGGAAATTGACAGCTATGTCCGCCAGAACTATTACGGCACCATCGACGAGACCAACCTCAACGACTACATCTCCCGCGGCTACATCGCCGGACTCTCCGACTGCTACGCCACCTACTATTCTGCCAGCGACTACGCCACCTTGCAGCAGGAAAATGCCGGCCAGCTGGTGGGCATCGGCATCCGCGCCGCGCGCAACGAGAGCGGCTTTATCGAGGTTGTGGAGGTCTATCCCGACTCCCCGGCAATCGAGGCGGGCATCCAGGCCGGCGACCTGATCGTCAAGGTCAACGACATCGACGTCACCGCCGAGACCTATGACAGCGCCATCTCCGAGATCGGCGGCCAGGCCGGCACCAAGCTCAGCCTCACCGTCCGCCGCGACAACCAGGACACCGAAATTCCCGAGATCACCCGACGGGTTGTGGTCACCCCGACGGTCTATTCTCGGATGATCAACAACGCCGGCTACATCAAGATCACCGACTTTAACGCCAACACCTACGACCAGTTTAAACAGGCGGTGGAGGATCTGGTGCGCAACCAGAACGCCCAGTCGCTCATCTTTGACGTGCGCAACAACACCGGCGGTCTGGTCGATCCTGCCATCAAGATGCTGGATATGCTGCTGCCGGAGGGCACCATCGCCACCGCCACCTACCGCGACGGCTCCACCGAGGTGCTGGGCACCTCCGACGCCAGCTGCGTCGAGCTGCCGATGGTGGTGCTGACCAACGAAAACACCGCCAGCGCTGCGGAGCTGTTCACCCAGGCGCTGCGCGACTACGGCGTGGCCCAGTCGGTGGGCACCACCACCTACGGCAAGGGCGTCATGCAGGTGACCCACTCGCTCAAGGACGGCTCGGCCATCCGCATCACGGTGGCACAGTACAACCCGCCTAAGAGCCCGAACTATGACGGCGTCGGCCTGACCCCCGACTATGAGGTCACCCTGACCGAAGAGCAGCAGGAGGCCTTCGACACGCTGGACGAGACGACCGACCCGCAGCTCAAGAAGGCCCTGGAGGTCGTCAACGCCACCGCCACCACCGAAGGCACCACCGAGGGCACGACGATCGGCACCTCCGAGACTGCCACCGAGGGTACGACCGAGAGCACAAGCTCCGAGACGACTACCGAGGAAACTTCTGAGAGCACCTCTGAGACGACCTCCGAAAGCACCTCCGAGACTGCCTCCGAGGAAACTGCCAGCACAACCGAATAACCTTTGACACACCGCAAAAAGGGACGCTCGATCGAGCGTCCCTTTTTTTTGTGCAGCATAAAAGGCGCGGGGGGCGAATACAATACAGTGCACTATTTAAACGGAAACGGAGGAATCTGTATGGGCAGACAGGCTGCGCGGCAGACAAAGGCCGCTACAAAGAAAGGGACATCCGGCAACCTCTGGGCGGTGGCGGCCGGGTGCCTTGCCGGCATCGCGGTGGGACTGGTGCTGACGCTGGCGCTGGCGGGGCTGCTGGCGGGCGGTCAGCTGCCGGTGGGGACGGTGAAGATCCTGGGGCTGGTGACCGGCTGCCTGATGGCGGTGGCGGCGGGCTTTTGCTGCCACAAGGTGCTGCACCGGGACGGATTCTTTTTCGGGCTGCTGTGCGGGGCCATCCTGTGCGCCATCTGCCTGATGGTCTCGCTGGCGCTGGGCGAAAGCCCGGACTGGTGGGCCGCCGTCAAGGGCTTTGCGATGCTGCTGTGCGGGGCGCTGGGCGGCAGCTTTGGCAAATAGCGCACACAAAAAGCGCCCGCCAAGGAATCCAGTGAATCCTTGGCGGGCGCCACAATCCGAATCCTTACAGCCGCATCCGGTCGGGGAGCTTACTTGCTCTCCTTTTTGGCCTGCTGTTCTTCGGCAGCGCGCTCGGTGGCGGTGATGTTCTGCTGAATCGACCAGCGTGCGAGGCGGATCTTGCTGCGATCGCCGGCAGTCTCGATGACGACGGTGTCGTCCTTGATGCTCACGATCCGTCCGATGATGCCGCCGATGGTGACGACCTCATCCGCAATCTCGATGTTCTCGCGCATCTTCTGTACCTCTTTGTCGCGCTTTTTCTGCGGACGGATCAACAGGAAATAGAAGATGACGATCATCAGGATCAGCGGGATAAAGGTTGCAAGCATCGACACCGATTCATTGGCCGTTGCGGTCAGGAATAAATTTGTCATGGGTTAAAGCACCTCCGTAAATTTGGCCAAAATTGCGTTCCCTTTTCATCCTGCAATTTTGTATACAAGCAATATTATACCTTTTGCACCCTGGTTTTGCAAGTAGTTTTTGGCAATTTGCTCTGCGCTGTCTTTGGCGGGAGTTTTTTTTGCCCTGCTGTGCCCCGCCGGCTAGATTCTGCGGCCCAGCACCGGCACCATCTCGGCGCGGAACTGCTCGTAGCGCCCCTCATCCAGCGCCTGGCGGATCTTTTCCATCAGGGTGTTGTAGAAGTAGAGGTTGTGCATGACCGCAAGGCGCATTCCCAGCATCTCGCCGGCCTTGAGCAGGTGGCGGATATAGGCGCGGCTGTGGCGGCGGCAGACCGGGCAGTCGCACTGCGCGTCGATCGGGGAAGCGTCCAGCTCATACTTTGCGTTGTTGATGTTGATGATGCCCTCCCAGGTGAACAGGTGTCCGTGGCGGGCATTTCGGCTGGGCATGACGCAGTCGAACAGGTCCACGCCCCGATAGACGGCCTCGATGATGTTGACCGGCGTGCCGACCCCCATCAGGTAGCGCGGCTTATCCTTTGGCATATACGGTTCGACCTGCTCGATGATGTGGTACATCACCGGCGCGGGCTCGCCCACGGCCAGGCCCCCGATGGCGTAGCCGTCGCAGTCAATCTGGGCGATCTGCTGCATCTGCTCGATGCGCAGGTCCTCGAAGGTGGAGCCCTGGTTGATGCCGAACAGCAGCTGGTGCGGGTTGATGGTGTCGGGCAGCGCGTTCAGGCGGTCCATTTCCGCGCGGCAGCGCCGCAGCCAGCGCACGGTGCGGTCGATCGATCTGCGGGTATATTCCCGGGTGGAGGGGTTTGCGATGCACTCGTCGAAGGCCATGGCGATGGTGGAGCCCAGATTTGACTGGATGCGCATGCTCTCCTCGGGGCCCATGAAGATTCGTCTGCCGTCGATGTGCGACTGGAAGCGCACGCCCATCTCGCTGATGGTGCGCAGCTGTGCCAGCGAGAACACCTGGAAGCCGCCGGAATCGGTGAGGATGGGGCCATCCCAGCCCATGAATTTGTGCAGCCCGCCCAGCGCCTTGATCTTTTCGTCGCCGGGGCGCAGGTGCAGGTGGTAGGTGTTGCACAGCTCGACCTGGCACTTCAGGTCCTTCAGGTCATAGGAGGAGATGCCGCCCTTGATTGCCGCCGATGTGCCGACATTCATAAAGGCAGGGGTCTGGATTGTGCCGTGCACCGTCCGAAACTCTCCGCGACGCGCGCGCCCCTCCTGTTTTGACAATGTGTACATTGATTCTTTTTCTCCTTCCTCCACGCAGGGATATCTGCTATTGTGTTACGTTATATATTAGCATACCCCAAACGCTTTGTCAAAAAGTGGAGGACGCCATCACTCCTGGGCAGCTCCGGCCTGCAGCAGCACAATGGCGCTAAAGCGATCCCCCTCGTCCACAAACTGGACCTCTCCGCCATATTTTTGGGCGATCTTCTGGACGATGCGGGTGCCGTAGCCGTGGTCGCTGGCGTAGTCCTTGGAGGTCAGGATGCTGCCGCCGTGCATCTGCACCGGCTGGGAGGACTTGCTGTTGACCACCTTGAGGGTGTACAGGCTTCCGGCGAGGTGGTCGCTGACCTCGATAAAGCGGTTTTGCTCCACCCTGGCGCAGCCTTCGATGGCGTTATCCAATAGGTTAGATAGCAGCGAGCTAATCTGTGACGCCTCAAAGGGCATCCCCTCGTCCAGCTGCAATCGGGCGCGAAAGTCGATCTGCATCTGCTTTGCCTGCTGCTCCTTGCAGAACAGCACCGAATTGACCACCACGTTTTTGCAGAAATAGCGGGCGCGGCTGCGCTCAAAGTTCTCCTCCAACTGGGAGACGTACTGCTCCGCCTGCTGGCTGTCCTTCTGGTTGAGCAGCGCCTTGATGGTCTGGATGTGGTTTGCCATGTCGTGCTGCTGCATCTTGAGCTCCTGCACCTTCTGGGCCACTACGTCATAGAAGGCGCGCTGCATCTTGGCTTTCTGCTCCATGTGGCGCTCCTGCTCCTGGGTCTGGATGCTCTGGGCGACCATCTCCATCGAGCGGAACAGAAAGAAGGCGCAAAAGCAGGTCAGCAGCGTGCAGCACAGCAGGATGATATAGACGCGGTAATCCTGGGTGATGGTGGCGCAGCAGACCACGCCGAAGAGCATGACGATCTGGCAGACCGGGATGAGCAGAAAGCTCTCGCGCTGTTTGCCCTGCAAGCTGTGCCCCTCCAGCAGCAGCGGCAGATACTTCAGGTAGATGGTGAGCATGCTGTAGAAGATGACCAGCAGGATGGTGGGGTGCTCGGTGTAGGAGGAGACGTTGGCAAGCGTCCTGCCCGCGCCCAAAATCAGGCACAGCGACAGCGTGATGTCCATCATAAACATCCCCAGATACACGATCAGCAGAACAAACAGCTTCCTTGCCGCCTTGCCCTCAAAGCACAGATGCACTGCCAAAAACATGCTGCACAGCACCAGCGGCACCTTTGCCACATAGGGCACCTGCAGCAGCGACCCCAGCAGCACATCTCCCAGGATGTTGCAGGAATAAAAGGTGACAAAAAAGGCGATCTGCACCATCCACAGCGGCACCTTTTTTTGCAGGATGTTGGAAAATCCCCACGCCAAAATGCCGCTCTCCACGGCGGTGCGCACCGCCAAAAATCCATCGTATACCATGATAATACGCCCTGTCCTTCCTTAACTTTGATTTTTGAGAATCTTCTTTTGGATTTGACCGGCCGCCGCGATCGGTCAAATCATCTGCCCGGCATAGCGCAGGTAGCTCTTTTTAAAATCCGACCGCCTGAGGTGGCTGATGGGGAGGGTCTCCCCATTTTCCAGCTGCACCCCCGCAGCCGAAATATTCGAGACAAATTGCAGGTTGACAAGAAAGCTCTTGTGCGGGCTTGCAAACTGCACCGGGTCCAGCTGCTGCTCGAGCTGCTCGATCTTTTGACTCACCTGCAGCGTCTCCCCGCCAAGGGTGTGGATGTGGGTCTGCCGGAGGTTTCGCTCGGCGTAGAGGATCTCAGCGGTTCGGACCGAAAGTTCCTTACCCTTGACGCTAAAAAACAGCTTCTCCTTTCTGAGGTTGCACAGCGCCTTTTGGAGGGCAAATTGCAGGTCCTCCCGGCGCAGAGGCTTGGTCAAAAAGTAGATCGGGTCGGCGCGTCCGGCCTTGGTGCACCAGTCGATGTAGCCGGTGATGAAGATCAGCTGTGCATTGGGGACAAGCTGCTGCATCTGCCTTGCGATCTCGATACCGTTTTGCTCCTCTTGCAGCACGATGTCCATCAGCAAAATCCAGTCGCTTCCCCCCTGCTGCCGGATGCAGGCAAAGCACTCCTGTTGTCCCTGCGCGGTGTGGAAGGTGACGGCCAGCTGCTCAGGGAGCAGCTGCTGCACCTGCCGCTGGATCTCCTGGATGTGCAGCGGCTGATCGTCGCAAATTAAGATATGCAACATGGATATTCTCTCCTTTTGTACGAAAAATGATCATTTTTCCTCACTTTGTTCTACTATTTCACCCTTTTAGTATACCACATTTTGCCGCGTTCGACAATCTTTGCGCTGCCTTTTCCCTCTGCTTTGCCGCCGGCAAAAAAAATCCCGGATTGGCTTTTGCCAATCCGGGATTGCAGTTGCAGCGAATTTACTTTGCAGATGCGGGCGCTTCATCGCGCTGGCCGTCGACGCCGTCTGCGATGAACATGGCGTCTCCGAAGGAGAAGAAGCGGTACTTTTGCGCCACAGCCAGGTCGTACGCCGCCATGGTGTGCTCATATCCGGCAAAGGCGCTGACCAGCATGATGAGGGTGCTTTCGGGCAGGTGGAAGTTGGTAATCAGCCCATCGAGCACCTTGAACTGGTAGCCGGGGTAGATGAAGATGTCGGTATAGCCCTCCTCCTCGTGCAGCGGCAGGCCCTGTTTGGTGCCCAGCGTCTCGAGGGTGCGGCAGCTGGTGGTGCCCACAGCGATGACCCGTTTGCCCGCGGCCTTGGTCTGGTTGATGAGGTCGGCGGTGTGCTGGGGGAGGTAGTAGTGCTCGGAGTGCATCTTGTGCTCGGTGATCTCGTCCTCCTTGACCGGGCGGAAGGTGCCAAGGCCGACGTGCAGGGTGACAGCGGCGATCTGCACGCCCTTTTGGCGGATCTTGTCCAGCAGCTCATTGGTAAAGTGCAGTCCGGCGGTCGGCGCGGCGGCCGAGCCCAGCTCGTGGGAGTAGACGGTCTGATAGCGCTCCTTATCCTCGAGCTTTTTGGTGATATAGGGCGGCAGCGGCATATTGCCGATCTGTTCGAGCACCGGGTAGATGCTCTGGCCCTCATAGGTAAAGCGGATCAGGCGGTTGCCGCCCTCCACCGTCTCCAGCACCTCGCCGGTCATCAGTCCGTCGCCGAAGGTCAGGTGGGTGCCGGGTTTTGCCTTTTTGCCGGGTTTGACCAGCGTCTCCCAGACATCCTTTTCCTTCTGCTCGAGCAGCAGCACCTCGATGTGGCCGCCGGTATCGGGCTTGACGCCGTACAATCGGGCGGGGATGACGCGGGAGTCGTTGACCACCAGCAGGTCACCGGGGTTGAGGTAGTCGACGATGTCGTAGAAGTGGTGGTGGCTGCACCGGCCGCTCTGGCGGTCCATCACCAGCAGCCGCGAGTGGTCGCGGGGCTCGATGGGTGTCTGGGCGATCTGCTCCTGCGGCAGATCAAACCAAAATTCCGATCTTTTCAAGTTGATTCCTCCCTATTGTATGCCACTGTGCCGCCGCCAAAAGGCGGGACACAACCTGTTTTTTTGCATTTTGTTTGTCCATTGGATAGACAGATACGATCATAGCATACCGCGCGCGCACCCGCTTGTCAACCACCTGCCCCGCGCCAAATCCGGCAAAATTCGAGAAAAATCTTTCCTTTGGCCAAAATCCGCTTGACACCGGCCCTATGCAATGCTAAGATATACCCAAACACTTACAACTGCATATCCGCTCACGATAGAGGCGCACCTTTCATCAGTAGCTCGGGATAGGCTGCCAAAGCCGCTGGACTCCCCTGCCAAAGGGAACGGTGCCGAAGGGGGTACTCGGCGGGTACCGCCCTGGGTGTGTCCCAAATAGGGGCACAACTGTCACCGCAGCTGCGGTGAAGCGCTATCTGATTTTTCTCTTCCCGTTCCCTCCGATGGGCGGGTGGGAAAATGCCCCTATCCTGTTGATCCGCCGGTTTTTTAAAAAAAACCGGCTTTTTTATTTTTCCCCTGCCTTTGTCCGGGCAGGCCCCGGAGCATCTTTCCCCCTCACAGAGCATACAGTGTTTTTGTCCCGCATGATCTGCTGTGTACACCAGACCCACCACCTTTTGACATTTACCTGAAAGGATGTATCGCAAATGAAACAGTATCACGTCGCTGTCATCGGCGCCACCGGCATGGTCGGCCAGCGCTTTGTCACCCTCCTGCACAACCACCCGTGGTTCACCGTCACCACCGTTGCGGCCTCCGCACACTCCGCCGGCAAGTCCTACCGCGATGCGGTCGGCTCCCGCTGGATGATGGCCGACCCCATCCCAGAGGAGGTCGCCGGCCTGACCGTGCGCGACGCGGTGGCCGACGCCGAGGAGATTGCCCACAGCGTAGACTTTGCCTTCTGCGCGGTGGATATGCCCAAGGATGAGATCCGCGCCCTGGAGGAGCGCTATGCCCGCCTGGAGTGCCCGGTGATGTCCAACAACTCCGCCCACCGCTTCACCCCCGACGTGCCGATGATGATCCCCGAGATCAACGACCACCACGCCGAGGTCATCGCCTCCCAGCGCAAGCGCCTGGGCACCCGCCGCGGCTTCATCTCGGTCAAATCCAACTGCTCGCTGCAAAGCTATGTGCCGGCGCTGCACCCGCTGATGTCCTTTGGCATCACCAAGGTGCTGGCCTGCACCTATCAGGCCATCTCGGGCGCGGGCAAAAACTTCTCCACCTGGCCGGAGATGGTGGACAACGTCATCCCCTTCATCGGCGGCGAGGAGGAAAAGAGCGAGCGCGAACCGCTGAAAATCTGGGGCGAGGTGACCGGCGGTGTGATCGTCCCGGCGGCAACCCCTTCGATCACCACCCAGTGCATCCGCGTACCGGTCACCGACGGACATCTGGCGGCGGTATTTGTCTCCTTTGCGCAAAAGCCCACCATCGAGCAGATTAAACAGGCCTGGAGCAGCTTTGCGGGCTATCCGCAGCAGCACCATCTGCCGTCCGCTCCGGCGCAGTTTTTGACCTACTTTAAGGAGGACAACCGCCCGCAGACCAGACTGGACCGCGACCTGGAGGGCGGCATGGGCATCTCGATCGGCCGCCTGCGCGAGGACACCCAGTACGACTACAAATTTGTCTGCCTGTCGCACAACACCATCCGCGGAGCTGCGGGCGGCGCGATTTTGATGGCAGAGACGCTGGCCAGCAAGGGCTATCTGGATTAGTTTTAGACTGCGCTGGACGCGGGCAAACGCAAGAACTTACCACTTATGATAGAATCGAACAGAAGGGATGAACCGTATGAAAAAAACCATCTTTACCGGCGCTGGCGTAGCGATCGTCACCCCAATGAACCCCGATGAGAGCATCAACTTTGAGGAGCTGGGCCGCATCATCGACGACCAGATCGAAAACGGCACCGACGCCATCGTCATCTGCGGCACCACCGGCGAGTCCTCCACCATGAGCGATCAGGAGCACGTCGACTGCATCGCCTACGCCGTCGAGCGCACCCGCCACCGCGTCCCGGTCATCGCGGGCGCCGGCAGCAACCACACCTCCTACGCCGTCTGGATGTCCAAACAGGCCAAACAGGCCGGCGCAGACGCCCTGCTGCACGTCACCCCCTACTACAACAAGACCTCTCAGGAAGGTCTGGTGCGCCACTTTTCCACCATTGCCGACGCCACCGACCTGCCGATCATCCTCTATAACGTGCCTTCCCGCACCGGCGTCAACATCCTGCCCGAGACCTACCGCCGGCTCTCCGAGCACCCGAACATCGTGGCGGTCAAAGAGGCGGGCGGCAACTTCTCGCAGATTGCCCAGACTGCACAGCTGTGCGGCGATGAGCTGACCCTGTATTCCGGCAACGACGACCAGGTAGTCCCGCTGATGTCGCTGGGCGCAAAGGGCGTCATCTCGGTTTTGTCCAACGTGATGCCCCGCCAGACCCACCAGATGTGCCAGCTGTTCCTCTCCGGCAAGGTCGAGGAGAGCCGCGCCATGCAGCTGCAGCTGCTGCCGCTGATCAACGCCCTGTTTGCCGACGTCAACCCCATCCCGGTCAAAGAGGCGATGAACCTGCTGGGCTGGCACTGCGGCCCCTGCCGTCTGCCGCTGGCCCCGTTATCTGCGGCAAATCGTGAGCGGCTGATCGCCGCCATGCGCGAGCAAAACCTGCTCTAAAAGCGCTTTGTCCCCATTTGGGGGAGGTTTTGCTCTTTTTTGGGAAGTGCAAAAGTGTCTTAAAAGAGAAGAAAGGAAGTACAAAGAATGGTAAAGATTTTGCTTTCCGGAGCTGCCGGAAAGATGGGCCAGGCTGTGGTGCGCGCCACAGCCCAGCAGGAGGATTGCTGCGTTGCGGCCGGCATCGACCGCGTGCCGGCGCCGGGGGGTTTCCCCACCTTTTCCTCTCCCAGTGAATGCGACGTGGCGTGCGACGTGCTGATCGACTTTTCCCACCCGACGCTGCTGGACGGGGTGCTCTCCTACGCCCTCTCGCACAAGCTGCCGGCCGTCATCTGCACCACCGGTTTAAGCCCGGAGCAGATCGACAAGATCCACCAGGCCGCCCAGGAGATCCCGGTCTTTTTCTCGGCGAACATGTCGCTGGGCGTATCGCTGCTGTGCGAGCTGGCCAAGCGCGCCGCCAAGGTATTGGGCCGCTCCTACGACATCGAGATCATCGAGCGCCACCACAACCGCAAGCTGGACGCCCCCAGCGGCACCGCGCTGATGCTGGCCGACGCCATCTCCTCCCAGCTGCCCGAGCAGCCGGCCTATGTCTATGACCGGCACAGCCGCCGCGCCGCCCGTCCAAAGAACGAGATCGGCATCCACTCCATCCGCGGCGGCACCATCACCGGCGAGCACGAGGTGCTCTTTGCCGGCACCGACGAGACGCTGTCGCTGATTCACTCGGCCTCCAGCCGCGACGTCTTTGCCACCGGCGCGCTGAGTGCGGCAATCTTTGTACAAAATCAGCGTCCAGGGCTTTACAGCATGGCCGATCTGGTTTAAAATAGGAGGAAAGTATCACTTCCGAAAGAGGGAACCTGTATGAACGGCGTGAGCAAGATTTCGACCACCGAGGACATCTCGCTTGTAAACTTTAAAAATATCTCCCGCGACCTGCGGGTGGCAAGCCAGATCATGGCGGCCTTCTCCGAGCAGGGCATCAACATCGACATGATTTCCCAGTCGGCGCCCACCGGCGAGACGGCGGACATTTCGTTCACCATCGACTCGAGCGACCTGGTGCGCACCCTGGCGATTGTGCAGCAGTTCCGCGCGCAGTACCCGACGGTGCGCCCCAGCGTCTCCAGCGGCTGCTGCAAGGTGCAGCTGTACGGCGAAGAGATGCGCAACCAGCCGGGCGTGGCGGCCAAAGCCTTTTCGCTGGTGAGCGAAACGACCAGCGACATCCGGCTGATTACCACCTCCGAGGTGGACATCTCGATCCTCATCAGCCAGCACGACCTGCCCGCGGTGCGCAAAGTCCTCGAGGACTACTTTGGGGTGTAGACGGTGAAACCAACGCGCTGCATCGACTGCCGCTTCTGCTGGCTGGACGACCGCCACAGCGACTACCGCCGGGGACCGATCTACTTTTGCCGGCGCAAAGGCCGCTTCTTTAGCCGAAACTATCAGGTTGGTGAGGGGACCCGCATCGACCCAAACCAGCCCGCCTGTCCGCTCTTTGCAGAAAAATAGCACAAAAAAAGGAAGGCCGGATTGCCGCAGCTGCGGCAATCCGGCCTTTTTCTTTTGCTATAGAATCTAAACTAATCTAAAATACTGGTAAAGCCGACCGCCTTGCCCAGGATGCGCACCTGGGAGAGCTCTTCGCCGCTAAAGACCAGCGGCTCATACAGCGGATTGTCCGGCGAAAGGACCAGCTTATCCGGGTATTTATAGACCCGCTTGAGGGTGGCGGAGTTGTCGATGGCGACGGCGGCGATCGAACCGTTGTCCACATCGGGCTGTTGGCGGATGTAGACGATGTCGCCGTCGTGGATGTGGGCGCCGGTCATGCTGTCGCCGTGGCAGCGCAGCGCAAAGTCGGCCTTGATGTGGACCGGCACCTCCAGGATGGCCTCCACATTCTCGTCGGCCAGAATCGGCGCGCCGCAGGCGATGTCGCCCAGCAGCGGGATTTTGTAGGTTCTGGGCAGGGGAATGAGGTTTTCGATTGGCTGTGAATCCATCTCTGTGCTCTCCCCCAGCAGCCAGGCGGGCGTGACGCGCAGCGCCTTGGCGATGGCCTCGACGACCGGAAGCTTCATCTTTTCAATTTTTCCCTTTTCGTAGCGCTGGATGGTCGAGACGGCGACCCCCACCTCGCGCGCGACATCCCCAAGATTGAGCCCCAGCTCTTCGCGGCGGCGCTGGATGCGGCGGCCTGTTTGCAGATTTTTTTCCACAGCTTCCCCTCCCTTTTTATCCATATTATACCACGATCTTTTGCGCGGTGCAACCCAAAAATAAAAATTTTGCGCTGCGCTATTGACTTCCCGTTTGCGCAGTGCTAAAATAAGGGCAGAGCAGAGGGGTTTGGCCCCATTTTTACGAGACAGGATTTGCGCAGTGCAATCGCGCTGCCCACAAAAAAGGGAGAGAATGGTATGGCAATCTTTTCGTTGGCACTTGTTTTATTCGGCGGCATGATCTTTTTTGCGCTCTGCGGGCTCGTCATCGAGCGCTACTGCGACCAGCAGGAGCAGCCCCTGACCCACCCCAAGGTGCACGCGCAGGCGGACAAAAGCGGCCCGCGCGACCTTCACCGGCGGGCGTGTTAGCCGATTCTAAGACAAAAGATTTTATCTGTTTTCCCCTGCCCCATCCTCTTTTGGGGCGCTTGCGGGCTGCAAGTGCGCCCTGTCGGTGACCGGTTTTCGACAAAAAGCGCTTCACCCAGTGTATCAAATCTTCGTAAAATTTCCACTTGCGGGGAGAAAGGATTTGACATTTTTATATCAGGCCGCTATAATGAAGAGGAGCAGAGAAGGCGCAGCGGCGCTTTCCCTTCCTGTAGAAAGGAGAGGTCTGTTATGAGAATTTACAAAACCAAGTACTATCATATCGCGACGCTTTCCGGCAAGCTGTTGACGGTCGACCCGGACGGGCTGGTCTCGGTGGCCGAGAGCGACCCTGCAAAGGCCCAGCTTTGGAAGTTTGTTCCGACCGGCAGCGCCTACCGCGTCTGCAATCTGGACACCGGCAAGGTGCTGGACATCATCGCCGGCGGCACCGTCAACGGGGCGTGGGTCCACGTCTGGGAGCCGGTGGAGACCGACAGCCAGCTGTGGATTGCGGAGATTGAGCGCGAACACATGCGCCTGCGCTCGGTGTCGAGCGGCAAATATCTGGACGTCACCCTCAGCGACAACACCCACACCCAAATTTGGGAGAAGGCGGGAGAAAACCAGCTCTGGCTGCTGGAAGTGGTGCAGACCGAGGCGCCAAAGCCCGCCAAGAGCCGCTCGTCGGCGCTCAAAAAGAAGGACCCGTCGGCACTCAAGAAAAAAGATCCTTCCGCACTCAAAAAGAAGGACCCGTCGGCGCTCAAGAAGAAAGATCCTTCCGCGCTCAAAAAGAAGGACCCCGCAGCGATCAAGCACCGCGAGGCCGCACCGATTCAGCAGGCACAAAAACCTGCCGCTTCCGGCAAAAAGAAAAACGCAAACCCACAATAATTCCGCAGCTCCGTTTGGCAGCAGATGCTCCACGGGGCTGTTTTTTTGCGCGCAATCTGCCCCCCACAGGCAGACATATATAATAGAAGGGAATGTGCCGCTGCACACTCCCTTTTTTGGATTGCGATGCATTTTTGTTTGCCTAGTGCTTCATCCTCTGCGCCAGCTGCGGCAGGATGCCGCCCACCGCGTTGCCCAGCGTCATCACCAGCAGATAGGCCACCGTCTGCAAGCCCCAGCGGTTTGCCACCGAAAAGTAGAACATATTTGCCACACAGTGCTCAAAGCCTGCCAGAATGAACACCATCACTCCCAAAAAGATGGCGATGTATTTGCCGACCGGGTGCGGATTGCTGCGATAGTTTTCTACCGCTATGTAAATCATCAGGTTGCACAGGATCGCCAGCAAAAAGATGCTCCACGGCGTGTCGCCGAGCTTTGTGTCGCACAGCCCCTGCGCCTTCTGCGCAAGCGCCTCCCCTGCGCGGGTCAGCCGGATCAGGTAACCCACGCCCGCGGCGCCGATCAGGTTTCCCACCCAGATCTGTGCCAGCCACAGCAGGTACTGCCCCTTGTTTTGCGCGTCGGGCAGATAGCACACCTTGCCGGTGAACAGGTTATATCCGAAGGTGCAGATGGTGAACAGGCCGGTGGCAAACAGCGCCGCGCCCACCACCTTGTTCTCCACGCTCAGATAGATCACCCCGCCGACGGCGATGCACACGCCCGCCAGAATCGACTTGACCCACGATTCCTTTGTAATCACCCCAAATTCCTCCTTTGATTTGTTTCGGGGCAATACCGGTATGCGGACAAGTACAACCCCTTCTTCTGTCTATCATAACAAAATTTTTCCCCAAATACAAGGGGGTATTGTCCCTGCTGCTAAAAAAGGAGAGGTGGGGCCCTGGTTTAATAGCGGTTCTCCCCTCCCCCCTCCTCAAAGCAGCTCTTGAGCTTTTGCAGCGCCTTTTTCTCGATGCGCGAGACATAGCGACACGCCTATTGTAAACGATGCCCTTTAAGAAATCGCCTCCAGCTCATGGAAGCGGAATTTTATAATGATCTCTTTTTCCTCGGTCAGCTCCACCCGTTCGATGAGGCTGACCAGCAATTCCCGACTGTTGAGTGCCGAGTCCAGAAACTGTTTCACCAGCAACCTGGCTTTTTCTTCGGTATTCACCGGCTGCTTTGCCTGTTCTTGCAGGCTCTTCAGCCGATCTTCCAGAACCGTGCGGTCCATCTTGACCTTCTGATAGATGCGCTGAAAGTCCTCTTCGGAGAGCAGGCCATTCAGCCGGTCCATATACATCTGATCCAGATTGGTAGTCAGAGCAATGATTTTGGATTGCAGCGCTTGCATCTCCGCTTCACAGCTGGACTCCTTGCTGGCGTTCTCCACCGCTTCTTCTGCGATTTGGTGCAGCCGGTCAGGGTTCAGATAGGCCTGGCAGACCTCCCGTACCTTGGCAATCACGGCGTCATTCACCGTTTCTTCCTTGATGGAATGACAGGTGCAGACGCCCGCCTTGGTGAATCGCTGATAGGTCCGGCAGACAAAGAACAGGCGATCTTCACCTGCGGCATTCTTGCGGTTAAGCACCGCCATGGGATAGCCGCACTCGTGGCAGAAAATCAGCCCTTTCAGCAAGAAGTCATAGGTTCGGCTTCTGGTGTGTTTGCGACTGTTTACCAGCATTTGTACCTTCCGAAAGGTCTCCGGGTCAATGATCGATTCATGCGTTCCTTCCACTACCACCCAGTTTTCCGGTGATTGCCTCAGACACTTCTTGGATTTGTAGCTGATTTTCACCATGCGTCCCTGCACCATATTGCCGATGTAGGTCTCGTTTTTCAGCATTTCGGAAATGCGCTCGCTGCTCCATAAGCCGGTGTAAGGGCCGGGATTTCCAACTTTCCAGCCGCAGTAGGTAGCGGGTGTAGGGACACCTTCTTCATTGAGTGTAGTCGCAATTTTCCGGCAGCTCATACCCGAAAGCGCCAGGGCAAAAATCCGCCGCACTACCGGAGCTACTTCCTCGTCAATGACGATCTTGTTTTTCTCGGTAGGGTGCATCTTGTATCCATACATGGGCTTGCCGCCGATGAACTGTCCCTTCCGTTGTTTATCTCGCTTGACACTTTTGATCTTCTTGGAGATGTCCTTCGCGTACATGTCGTTCATGATGGCACGGAATGGAGTGATGTCGTTGGCTGTGGAGTCTACGCCAGTGTCGATGCCGTCCAGCAGGGAAATATACCGCACCCGATGTTCCGGAAAGTACCGCTCCATATAGTGACCGGTCATGATATAATCACGGCCCAAACGGGAAAGGTCCTTGGTGATGACCATATTGACCTTTTTTGTCTCAATGTCGCCAATCATCCGCTGGAAACTGGGGCGGTCAAAACTGGTCCCGCTCCATCCGTCGTCTACATAGATGTCAAAGACGGATAGCCGGTGCTGCTGAACAAACTCCCGCAGCAAAGACTCCTGGTTCTGGACACTCTGGGATGGTCCTTCGTTTTCATCCTCCTTTGATAGTCTGATGTATAAAGCCACATGGTAGTCCATGGGGTTGCTTATCTCTAAGTACATACCATACCTCCTGAGATAAGCGGCCATTCATCGACATTATTGTATCGTGACTTTTCCATATCCGGCAAGGATGCGGTGAAGATACAGCCGAAAGGACTCTTCCAGAAGCTCCGGCAGTGCTCTCTCGGCTGACTCAAAAACACAACGTACAACAGGGGCGTTTTTCGGCATGGTATCATCCTCCTTTACGATATAGAAAAGAATATGTGTAAATCCGCTAAGCATTGCCTGTCCATTGAAAAAGGCATAAAAAATCGCCACCCGTTCGAGTGGCGATGAGAGTTGCTTATGAAATAGAGGAAGCATTTGAACAGATTGTGTCCCAATCGGATACCCCATAGCTTTGCATAGCATCCGCTGCAATCAAAACAGCGAATACAAAAGGATAAATCCACTTGTCACTGGCGCTGCTGAGGATGGATTGTATGGTCAGGTCATCATCCAGCTGCAAGCGGATTTGGAGAAGCTCTTTTTCGGTTTGGAACAATGCCGCAAACTCGTTTGGGGTTTCCTCCTCGATAGAGAACGTCTGTGAGCTGTGAAGGATTTGTGTTGCTTGTTGGTATAGGGCGGTGGTACTGAAATCGTGAATATCCGGTAATTTCATAGTTTTTACTCCTTTTCAAGAATTGTGTTGATGGTTTCGGAACTTTTCAGTTTGGTTGAAAAATCAAGGTGGACATACAAATCCGCAGTGGTTTGATAAGTGCTGTGTCCAAGCCACTGCTGTACTTCCAGCAACGGGACACCAGAGGAAATCAAAATCCCGGCACAACTGTGGCGCAGATCATGAAACCGTATCTTCCGCAGGTTGTTTTTCTGCAAAAAAGACTGAAAGCGGCGGCTCAACTGATCGGGACGGAAAGGTACGCCGTTCTCGTCCAAGCAAAGCCAACCGTTTTCTCGCTGATACTGGCGTAACAGGGGCAGTATATTTTCTGGAATGGGCAAGGTCCGATAACTCGCCTTTCGCTTCAATACTTCCCGACTGTGCACTTTGCTTTTTCCATGCAAAGACGTTTGCGTGACTGCACAGCGGACAGAGAGCAATTTACGTTCCAAATCCAGGGCTTCCCAGCGAAGTCCCAGTACCTCACTGCGCCGCAGGCCGAACACAAGAGCCAACGCCACAGGAAGCTCCAGAGTTTGTCCATGGAGTAGATTCAAAAGCTGGGAAGCTTCCTCGGTAGAATAGGTCTGCGGCAAAAAATCAGCCCTGCGAGGTTTAGACGCCTGCCTTGCTGGATTTGCTTCAATTAGGCCAAGAGCAACTGCCTTTTCCAATGCAGTGTGAATGTTGGCATGATGGCGCAAAACACTGGTTGGGGAAAGTCCTTTGTGAAGCAGCCAGTCATAATAGTTTGTGATGTCTCCGGTTGACAGAGTCTGAAGTGTAATCTGTCTTTCTTCAAAGTATGGGATAATGGATTGTTCGACAACCCGACAGTAAGAGGCAAATGTTGTAGGTGCTACGGTGGGGCGAATTTGCGCCAGCCAATCTCGCATAAAGTCGGAAAACATAGATCCATTTTGTAGGTCATGTTGCCGCTCTTTCGTAAAGGCTCTTCGCAGATCCAGCAGCATCGCCTCTGCCCGCCGTTTGTTTCCTTTTTCCTTCAAGTGGGTCGTCACCGATTTTGTTCGCCGTTTCCCCGTGCTATCTTTGTAAGATAAAATCATCTGCCAATATCCATTTTGCACACGCAAGTGTCCAGCAACCATACATAAAACCGCCTTTCCTAATATTGGTGATCTTATGTTACTATGGCCACCAGGCGCATGGTCAGACGAAGCAGACTCAAAATCCGTTATGTATGACAAGGCCGTGGAAAAATCCACGGCCTTGTTTTGTTTCTCCAAAGGGAACATCACTCAAACAATGCACTATTTTTGATTGATGAAATGAGCGATGCATGATATAATAAAATTACTCTATTTCGATTATGAGGTATTGTAATGAGAAACAAAAAGCCTCCTTTTGAAATCACAAACCAGATGATTGACTATGTAGCGGAAATCGCTGAACTGCTCGGAAAACTGAATGTGACAGACGCGCTTTCTTCAAACCCTACTTTGCGCCGTAGCAACCGAATCCGCACCATACATGGGTCATTGGCGATTGAGCAGAACACCCTTTCCTTGGAGCAGGTAACGGCCGTACTGAACGGGAAGCATGTCTTGGCCCCCCAAAAGGATATTGCCGAAGTCAAAAATGCCTATGAAATTTATGAGCGGCTTGATGAACTTGATCCTTATTCTGTAGACGACCTGCTGACTGCCCATGGCATTATGACTCGGGGCTTGGTCGAAGAGTCCGGTATGTTCCGAACACGACCTGTAGGCGTGGTAGATAGCGAAGGAAATGTTCTGCATTTCGGTACGCTTCCACAGTATGTCCCTGATCTGGTTATGGAGTTACTGGAATGGGCAAAGACCAGCGAGATACACATGCTGATTCGCAGTTGTGTGTTCCACTATGAGCTGGAGTTAATCCATCCCTTTGAAGATGGAAACGGGCGTTTGGGCCGACTGTGGCATACGCTGCTACTCTCTAAATGGAATCCAGCCTTTGCCTGGCTTCCGGTAGAGTCTATTATCCATGACCGGCAGCAGGAGTATTACGCAGCCATCAACACCTCCAACAATGCCGGAGAGTCCACGGTGTTTATTGAGTTTATGCTCGCCTCCATCAAAGCATCACTAATAGAAGCGATTAGCACGATTGATGAAATGAACGATGAAAAAATGGACAAGGCCACGCTCCGCTGGAACAAGATCCAAAAGTATCTCAAAACTCACGACTATATCATGAATGCTGATGTGCGGGAACTGTGTGGGGTATCGGCTGCGACGGCGAATCGGGTTCTATCGAGTTTTGTTAAGGAAAGAAAATTGAGCAAATACCGCGAAGGCGGACATTGGGCATATAGAAATAGTGCAATAAGCAATTAATTCACTCAATAATCAAGTTAATATAGGAAAGAATAAACGCGGTTAAATATCTTGATACGCATAGAGGGAGGGATAGCAATGTCAAAAGCAGTAAATGACGCAACTGAACAAAAGGCAGGCGATATTTTTCAGTATTTGATTGCTCTTCGTGACTGCTTTGATCTTGAAGAAGGCGATACACTTCAAATCGAGGTCAATGGAGATGTAAGTATTCTTACTGGATCTAGAGGGAAGTTTCAGAAAGAAGTAAAGCATCACTTTGGCAATGCATATCTCGGAGATCGGGACATTGATTTTTGGAAAACGCTTGCCAATTGGTATGCAGATTTTATAAGAATAGAGTCATTCGGCAAACTAATCTTATATTGCACCTCAAATATAAAAGAGACATCTCCCTTTTATGGATGGAATGCCTTAAAGAAGGAAGAAAAATTATCCAGGCTAAAACACATTGGCGCTGTTACTAAAAATCGAGAGAAAGGTTTTCGAGAACAATATACCCGAATTTTTGGCTCTGAATATCGAGAAGAGAATTTATTGAAAATCTTAGATAAGTTTTCCATAGAGGCATCTCGTAAAAGCATAGTCGGTGTTTCTGATGAGTTCTCGAAATTTATTGGACATATTCCCAAAAACAATAGAGATTCTTACATTGGTGCATTACTTGGTCGAATTTTAATTTTAGTAAAAGACCCTCCGCATAAATGGGAAATAAATCGCGCATTATTTGATAAAATGCTAGAAGAAGAATCTGCTGCATATATAGGTGCTTCCCAAAAGCCTTTGCCTACGGAGTTCGCTCGACGCAAGATCCCTGACGCTGAGAAAAAAACACTAATAGATAAAAAGTTTGTTCAGGCAATATATGAGATTGAGTATCCTCAGATGGTTCATGATGCCGTGTCGGATTACTGGAAAATGGATATGACCGTTGCAAAATATTTTTGTGACGACATTATGTACTTATCAAGTATTGAGGAATATAAGGACGATCTCTCACAAAAGTTAAAATACGCAAAAGAGGCAAAAAAATTAGATAAGTCGGAGAATAATAAAATATTACTTTCACAACGTCTATATGTCGATGCAATGGGATGGGATGGGATGCTATCGACTTCGGATCAATAGTTAACAATCGGAGTTTTTTTCAGCATGGTGTCATACATGATATCGTTGAGGATGGCGATTTTGAGTGGAAAGTAGGTGATAAGGATGAGCATTAGCCAAATTAAAAGGCTTAGTACGAATGAACACTACTATGCCCTTTTGTTACAATGCTTTCTTACTGGGTATGGACGCCCGTGTCCTATCAAGATAGCGTGTATGTCTCTCCCAATCTTAATGTACTCAGAGTCAAGAGAAAAATTGAAGTTTGCCAGGAAAACAAGCCGGATTGACACAATTTTTTCTGGAAAACAAGTAATCCAAGGCGAAGACATTTCTGGGAAGGAGCGGTTATCAGGATTTACGCAAAGATATGATATACTGCTTCCTTATGAGAAAAAAGCAATAATAATCCTTTCCTCGGAAGGAAAAGTAACAATAACAGGCCAGGAAATAATCTTATTAAAAGATGAAAATTACCAAGTATATAGCGGGGAAGTAAAAGAATGGCTTCGTAGTGCGTTTTATCTTGGAGTAATCTTTTCCAAAACTACATATGACCACTTGGCTTATTGTTTAGGGGTAGAATAAGATGAAAAGTTACATTCAGCAAATTATTCTGTTTCGTGAAGATGGAGATAAAAGAGTAGTCGCACTGACCCCCGGAGTAAATATAATTACTGGAGAATCAAAGACCGGCAAAAGTGCGTTGGTTGAGATAATAGACTACTGTTTGTGCAGCACTCGGTGTACAATTCCAAAAGGCAAAATAACGGAATTTTCGCATTTATATGTGTTGGTAATGCAAATTAAGGATCACACAGTTATAATTGCCCGTCAAAACTGGAACAATGGTGGCAAGATGAGCTTGTCAAGAGAAAAGGCTGATTTTGATGCAAATAAACTTGAGATGAACTATTTTGACGGAAAGAATTTTCGAAGCTGTAAAGAAGCACAGTACGAAATTGAGTGTGAATTGGGATTACTTGTCTCTAATATGGAGACAGAAGGTGATCAGAGCGGAAAGAAAGCATCCTTGCGGAATATGACGTCATATATGTTCCAACATCAAAATTTAATGGCCAGCAAGTTTGCATTGTTTTACCGCTTTTCAGATTATTATAAACGGAAAGATGTTATTGACCAATTCCCTGTGTTCGCAGGTATGATTGGTCAGGAATATTATAGTACGCTTATTGAGCTAAATAACCTAAAGGCTCAGCTCAAACGAAAGGAAAAACTGCAAAGGGCAAACCAAAAAAGCACGGCGTACATAAAAAAGAATTTAAAACCTCTTTTAAGCAATTATTATGCATTGCTAGGTATGCACTTAGATGAAAACATAACCGTGCAAAAAATGCTTAAATTAGCAGAGAACCTACCAGAATTTGATGATTCTCAGTTTTTTGGAGAGAGCGAAATCGTTTCTAGATATAACAGCCTAAATTCGAAACTGGAATCTTTACGCGACGAAGAACGAGATATAAGATTAAGAATCGAAAGAATCCGTGCTGCTTCTGAGACAGGTGAAGGATTTTCTGCAATGTTGGGCAAATTAAAGCAACAAGCCGACGCCGCCCCGATTAAGACCTCTTCGTATGTCTGTCCTTTGTGTGGCCATGACTGTGGTGAAATTACACAAGCAGATATTGAGTTAGTCGAAGCAACAGATTGGCTCGATCAGGAACTAAAAATTACTGAAAAATATACTATGGATTTTTCAGAGGATGCAAGAAAACTTAGTGAAGCACTCAGAAAAATTGAAGAAGATATAAAAAACGTTCTACGCCAAATAAATATTCTTGAAAAGAAATTTATGACCTCCAAAGAGCTAGTATCCAGACGAGAAAAAGCCAATTATGCTAAGGCATGCATTATGCTTTATGCAGAAATGAGCCATACTGGAATTTTTGAAACGGTTGATGAAGATATTGTAAAACTGCGGAATGATATTGTAAGGTTGGAAGAGCAACTTTCTGGCTATGACTTACCTACTCAATTAAGTAAAGCTCAATCATTTTTATCCGAAAACATGAATCGGTTATCATACACGTTAGATTTTGAGAAAGAATATAGACCTATTAATTTAAACTTTGGATTAGTAGACCAAACTTTTGATTTATACCAACATCAAAACGGAAAAGATAAAATTTTTCTATACGAAATGGGTAGTGGTGCTAATTGGGTGTCATGCCACATTGCGTTGTTCCTGAGTTTTCTTAGATTATTTGCATCTAATAAAAAATCGCCAATGCCATTATTTCTTTTCTTTGACCAACCAAGTCAAGTGTACTTTCCTCGCGGAGACGAGAAAACAAGTGATTTGCCACATGCTGATATAATAGCAGTAGGGTCAATGTATAAAACAATTTTTAATGAGGTCCTCAAAATAGAAGAAGACACAGGAACACTTCCTCAGGTGCTGATAGTAGATCATGTAGATGGACGTGCATTAGAAATCAAGGACGAATTTTTGCAATACACTCGCTATAACTGGACAGACGGGAAAGCATTAATTTAATTTTTATCCATTTACTACAAGCAAAAATACTAAGATATAATGAATAGCCGCTTATCTTCCTAAATTTTTTGCCGTTTACAATAAGCGCGAAGCTACCCCACTCACGCATGAAGCCCGGAAAGCCTGTTTACATCAGGCTTTCCAGGCTTCGTTTACATTAGTGGCGCTCTGATACATAGCTGCGCGAGATGTTCAGCTTTTTTGCCACCTCCCGCTGCGGCAGCGGCCGCATGTTGTACAGCCCATACCGGTAGGCCAAAATCTTGCGCTCACGCTCCTGCAGCCGCTCCTCCAGGTAGTGGTAGAGCTTCTGCGACTGGATGCTCAGGTCGATGCTGTCCAGGATGTTTTCGTCCCCCTGCACAATGTCCATCAGGGTGATCGAATTGCCGTCCCGGTCCACGTCGATCGGGTCGCTGATCGAGACGTCCTGCATCGTCTTTTTCTTCTGCCGGAAGTACATCAAAATCTCATTTTCAATGCAGCGGCTGGCATAGGTGGCAAACCGCGCGCCCTTGCTGACATTGAAGCTGGATGCCGCCTTGATCAGCCCGATGGTGCCGATCGAGATCAGGTCCTCCTGGTCGCGGTAGCTGGAATAGTACTTTTTGATGATGTGCGCCACCAGGCGCAGGTTGTGCTCGATCAGCTCGTTTTTGGCCTGCGCGTCCCCCGCCGCCACCCGTGCAAGGCAGCTCTCCTCCTCCTGCCGGCTCAGCGGCTTTGGAAATGAGCTGCTGGACGTGACGTGCAGCGCCAGATACAACATCCGGCACAGCGCGGCCAAAACCATTGTGCTATACATTGCGCATTCCTCCCCTATCTTTTCTATCAGAATATGCGCCCGCCCCGGCGATATTGTCTGTCCACCCACCTCATTCCCCATTCATCGGTATCTCTTGGACGGTTGATCCTTCCCGCAAAATCTACTCAAATTGTATGGATTTTACAAAAAGTTAAAAAATTTGCCCTTTTTCCTTCATTTTCTTCCCCTTTCGATATGTGATTATCCACAAAATCTGTTAAAGTGTTCACTTTGTTTGCTAAATAATGTTGCATCTGAAAGAAAAATGCTATATACCAGTCGCTTGCGTATTCAAAAAAACGATTTGCAATTTTTGTATCTACCATGCTACACTGCAAGTAAAGATTGTGCAACTTGATCGTTTCTGGGCCCGAAATTTTCCTTTTGTCACAATCAATCTGCATGATGTCTTGCGATGTCGAAATGGAGGAAAAGCTTACTATGAAGAAAAGACTGCTTGCTCTTTTGATGGCCGCTGCAATGATGATGGCCACCGCTGCCTGCGGCTCCGAGCAAACAACCGCTGAGACCAGCACCGAATCCACCACCACCGAGGAAGCTTCCACCGAGGAAACTGCCACCGAGGAGACCGCTGAGGAGACCACCTCTGCCGAGGACAACGATACCTTCACCGTCGCGATCAGCTATATGCCTGACTCGCTCTCCCCACAGACCGGCGGCTCGGACGACTATACCTCGATGACCCGTCCGCTGTTCGACCGCCTCTTCCTGGAAAACATTGAGGGCGGCCTGGACTACTACCTGGCTGACAGCCTGGAAGTTTCGGACGACGGCCTGACCTACACCGTTCACCTGCGCGAGGACGCCACCTGGTCGGACGGCACCCCAATCACCACCGCTGACGTACAGTTCAACGCTGACTACTCTGTATACCGCTACGGCTACAACCGCTACATCCGTGTAAACGGCGTAGACGGCAGCATGAACATCGTCGACGACCACACCGTACAGTTTATCCTGCCAGAGCCGTACAACTACGAGCGCGTCGTCCTCTCCGGCATGACCCTGTATCCTTCCCACGTATTTGACGGCGATCCGGAAGCTCTGGACAACGCCACCGACTACTACATCACCCCTGGCTTTGTCACCTCCGGTCCATACACTGTCACCGAGATCAACGAGGACAGCTTCGTCTGCACCGCCCGCGACGACTACTACAGAGGCACCCCACAAGTCAAGACCATCGTCATGAAGGTTATCGGCTCCGGCTCCACCAGAGCAATCGCCTTTGAGAACGGCGAGATCGACTATATGCGTCTGACCACCGCCGACGAGATCGAAAAATACAGCGCACAGAGCGACAAATACAACATGTTCTCCTTCCCGGAAGCACGTCTGAACTACCTGCAGATCAACCCATTTGGCCCTGCAAACCTCAACGACGAGCAGCGCCAGGCACTGTTCATGGCAATTAACCCAGACGAAATTCTGGCCGCAGCATACGGCTCGGACGAGCTGGCAACCAAAGCAAACTCGCTGGTAACCCCAGAGATCAGCCTTTACAGCGAGGACACCGAAGCATACACCTTTGACCTGGAGCAGGCAAAGAGCCTGGCAGAATCCTCCGGCCTTTCCGGCATGACCCTGACCTACATCTACAACGCAGACCGCCCGAACATGGAAGCGATCGCCGTTGTACTGCAGCAGCAGCTGGCACAGATCGGCGTAAACCTCTCGATTGAGGGCATGGATTCCTCCTCCTTCTTCCCAAGATTCTTTGCTGCTTCCTCCTACGGCTTCAACGGCCAGGAAACCACCTGGGATCTGGGCACCAACGGTTGGGATTCGATGCGCGGTTCTACCCTCAATCAGGCTTACTCCTACCTCGACCAGACCGATGACGCTTGGGGCATGACCGAAGCTTGCGGCGAGCTGGCAGAGGCAGTCAACACCACCACCGACGAGGCAGAGGCAAAAGAGCTCTGCAACGAGCTGATGGATGTTGCGATGGATCAGTACCGCATCTACCCACTGACCTACACCAACTACGTTCTGGTTTCCCAGAAGAACGTAACCGGACTGGATTGCAGCCCGATCGTACCTGAGTTTGCCGATTACCTGGGCATCTCTGTAAACGGCTAAACCTTTTTTGCAGTCAGAAAAAAACTGCCCTTGACTTCCAAGGGCAGTTTTTTCATAACGAAAGGAAAGATCCATGTTAAAATATTGCTTAAAGAAAGTCGGTCAGTTGGCAATCGTCATGTTGTTGATCTCCTTTTTTTCCTTCGCGATCATCGACCTTGCCCCCGGCGACATCTCCTCGATGTATCTGACGCCGGATATGACCGAAACCGAACGCCAGCTCATCACCGAAAAGCTGGGCCTGGACAAGAGCATGCCGGAACAGTACTTTGGCTGGCTGACCGAAGCCATTCAGGGCAACTTTGGCGTATCGCTCTCCTACAACACCCCTGTGGCGCCGATGCTGCTGCGCCGCCTGCCCTCCACCATCCTGCTCATGGGCACCTCGCTGCTGGTCTCTCTGCTGCTGTCCATCCCACTGGGCCTAATCGCCGGCTATAAAAAGAACACCTGGGTGGACAACGCCATCAGCAGCTTTGCCTATTTTGGCATGAGTATCCCGTCGTTCTACTTCGGCATGCTGATGATTATCCTCTTCACCGCCACCCTGCACTGGCTGCCCTCCTCCGGCATGCACTCGGTCGGGGTGGATACCCCGCTGGACACCCTGATGCACATGATTATGCCGGTGCTGACCATGGCGCTGGGCACCATGGCCTCGAAGATCCGCTATGTGCGCGCCAACACCATCGGCCAGCTCAGCGAGGAGTATGTCCTGGCCTCCAAGGCCAAGGGCTGCACCCCTGCGCAGATTCTGCGCCGCCATGTGCTCAAAAACACCCTGCTGCCGATCATCACCATCCTGGGCATGAACATGGCCTCGCTGGTCTGCGGCTCCTTCATCATCGAGAGCGTCTTTGGCTGGCCGGGCGTCGGCAGCTTTGCGATGGAGGCCATCGGCAAGCGCGACTATCCGGTCATCATGGCCTACATCATGCTCTCCGGTTTCATCCTGGTCATCGGCAACTTTGTGGCGGATATCCTGTATTCCTTTGCAGATCCGCGAATCAAGAGGGGGATCGACATTGCAAATGGAAAATAAAGCCAATCCAATCACCTTTACCGAAGACTCCTTTGCGCGCATCCAGAAAAAGCCCAAGGAGCTGGGAACCGTCTATCACCGCAGCGTCTGGAAGGACATCTTTCACGAGATCAAGTCCAACCCCGTCGCCGTCTTTGCGGTGATCTTTCTGACCGTCATCATCATTGCGGTGCTGCTGGCGCCTTTGAGCCCCTATGACCCCAACCAGCTGGACCTCGCCAGCAAGTTTGAGGGCCCCTCGATGCAGCACCTGTTCGGCTGCGACTCCTATGGCCGCGACTACTTCACCCGCGCGCTCTATGGCGGGCGCGTCTCGCTGCTGGTCGGCTTCTGCGCCATGCTGGTCACCGTCTGCATCGGCACCACCATCGGCATCCTCTCCGGCTATGTCGGCGGCAAGCTGGATATGCTGCTCATGCGCTTTACCGACATCTTTCTGGCCCTGCCCAGCATGCTGCTGATGATCGTGCTCAACACCATCTTAAAGCCCGGCATGGTCACCCTGATCCTGGTACTCAGCCTGTTCTCCTGGGCCTCGGTTGCCCGCATCACCCGCGCCGAGACCATGTCCGTCAAGGAGCGTGACTTTGTCATCGCCTCGAAAAATCTGGGCGCCAGCACCTCGCTGATCGCCTTAAAGCATGTGCTGCCCAACATCTTAGGTCCGGTCATCGTAGCAGCTAGCCTGGGCGTTGCCAGCGCCATCCTCACCGAATCCTCGCTGAGCTTTTTGGGATTGGGCATCTCGATTCCAAACGCCTCCTGGGGCTCGATGCTGCAGGAAGCACAGGCCAACATCCTCGATCAGCCGCAGCTGGCCATCTATCCCGGCCTGCTGATCCTGCTGACGGTACTGAGCTTTAACATCCTGGGCGACGTACTGCGCAGCGCGCTGGAACCCAAGATTGTAAAATAAGGAGGAAACTATGAGTACACTTGTCAACATCAAAGAGCTTTCCGTCTCTTATTTTACCTATGCGGGCGAGGTACAGTCGGTGCGCGGCGTCACCTTTGACATCGAGCGCGGCAAAACCACCGCCATCGTCGGCGAGTCCGGCTGCGGCAAATCGGTCACCTCCAAGTCGCTGATGGGCCTGATCGAAAAGCCGGGCGTCCTCAAACAGGGCAGCCAGATCCTCTATGAGGGCAAGAGCATCCTCGACTTTACCGACAAGGAGTGGTACGCCTTCCGCGGCAGGGAATGTTCGATGATCTTCCAGGACGCGCTGGTATCGCTCAACCCCACCATGATGGTGGGCAAGCAGATTATGGAAAATCTGAAAAACCACAACGACGAAAACTTAACTCAGCAGCAGATTCAGCACAAGGCACAGGAGATGCTGGAGCTGGTGGGCATCCCGGACGCACAGGCGTGCATGCACAAATACCCGCACGAGCTCTCCGGCGGCATGCGCCAGAGGGTGATGATCGCCACCGCCCTGATCACCAGCCCCAAGCTGCTGATCGCCGACGAGCCGACCACCTCGCTGGACGTCACCATCCAGGCCCAGATTCTGGAGCTGATGAAGCAGCTGCAGCAGAAGATGGGCATGGCCATCATCATGATTACCCACGACCTGGGCGTTGTGGCGGACATGGCCGACGAGATCGTGGTCATGTATGCCGGCAAGATCGTGGAGAAGGGCAGCAGCGACGACATCTTCTATCACCCGCATCACCCCTACACCTGGGCGCTGATGAACTCGGTGCCGCGCCTGGATCTGGACAACAAAAAGGAGCTGGTCACCATCGAGGGCAGCATCCCGGACATGATCCATCCGCCCAAGGGCTGTGCTTTTTGCAGCCGCTGCCCCTACGCGATGAATGTCTGTGCCGAGCACGAACCACAGATCCAGCAGATCGGCGGCGAGCACGGCAACCACGAGGTCAGCTGCTGGCTGATGGACCCGCGCGCCGACCGTTCCGGCGTGCCGTTTGAGATTGGAGGTGCCGTACATGCATAATCCGCAAGCAGAGCTGGAGGTCACCAACCTCTGCAAATATTACAAGGCCGGCAAAAAGAAGCTGCTCAAGGCGGTGGACGACATCTCGTTTACCATCTACAAGGGCGAGACGCTGGGCATCGTCGGCGAGTCCGGCTGCGGCAAGACCACCTGCGGCAAGACCTGCATCGGCATGTTGCAGCCCACCTCCGGCAAGGTGCTCTATCGCGGCAAGGACGTCCACCACCTGACCAAAAAGGAGCGCTTTGACTTCACCGGTCAGGTACAGATGATCTTCCAGGACCCTTACGCCTCGCTGGACCCACACCAGAAGGTCTATGATATTGTGGCGGAGGGCATCCGCATCCACAAGCTGGCCGCCTCCCAGAAGCAGGAGGAACAGATGGTGCTGGAGCTTTTGGACATGGTGGGACTCAACTCGGAGCACGCCATGCGCAACGTCCACGAATTTTCCGGCGGCCAGCGCCAGCGCATCGGCATCGCCCGCGCACTGGCGGTCAACCCTGCCTTTTTGTTCTGCGATGAGCCGATCTCCGCGCTGGACGTCTCGATCCAGGCCCAGATCATCAACCTGCTCATCAAGCTGCAAAAGGAGCGCGATCTGACCATGCTCTTCATCGCCCACGACCTGTCGATGGTCAAGCACATCTCCGACCGCATCGCCGTCATGTACCTGGGCAATATGGTGGAGCTCTCCCCTGCGGCTGACCTGTACCGCCGCCCGCTGCACCCCTACACCGAGGCGCTGCTCTCGGCGGTGCCCATCGCCGACCCCGTCGCCTCCCGCCAGCGCAAAAAGATCATGCTCAGCGGCGATGTCCCCTCCCCGGTCAATCCGCCGGCGGGCTGCCGCTTCAGCGGCCGCTGCAGCAAGTGCACCGACATCTGCCGCACCCAAAAACCACCGCTTCGCGAGATCGAGCCAGGTCACTTTGTGGCCTGCCACCTCTACAATACGCTGTAAACCCATCGACCCTCTAAGCTTACATCAACAAGAAGGAGAATCCAAATGGAAGTTATCAAAACCCTCCCCGATATTTTCGAGGAATTTGGCGACCAGCGCCGCAAATCGTTCCTGCACGCCTACGAGATCAAGCAGAAGAACATCCCCTTTGTCGGCACCTTCTGCACCTACACCCCAACCGAGGTCATCATGGCAGCCGGCGCCATCCCGGTCGGCCTGTGCTCCTTTTCTGACGAGACCATCCCGGAAGCAGAGCAGGATCTGCCCCGCAACCTCTGCCCGCTGATCAAATCGAGCTACGGCTTTGCCAAGACCCAGAAGTGCCCGTTCTTCTACTTCTCCGACCTGATTATCGGTGAGACCACCTGCGACGGCAAGAAGAAGATGTACGAGATGCTGGGCCAGATCAAGGACACCTACACCATGGAGCTGCCAAACCGTCAGTCTCCGATGGGCCGCAAGCTCTGGCGCGAGGAGGTCATCGCCCTCAAGAACAAGCTGGAGGAGAAGTTCGGCGTCGAGATCACCGAAGAAAAGCTGCGCGAACAGGTACATCTGTCCAACCAGAACCGCCTGGCTCTTCGCCACTTCTATGAGCTGATGAAGCTCGATCCGCCTCCGATGGCCGGCTCCAACCTGTACGCGGTGCTCTACGGCTCCAACTTCAAATTCAACCGCCAGCAGGCCATCGACGAGGTCAACGCCCTGACCGAGCGCATCAAGGCCGAATATGACGCCGGCAACCGCCCGGTGGAGAAGCGCCCGCGCATTCTGGTCACCGGCTGCCCGATCGGCGGCAACGCCATGAAGGTAGTCAAGAGCATCGAGGCCAACGGCGGCAACGTCGTCTGCTATGAGAACTGCAGCGGTGCAAAATCGGTCGACGAGCTGATCCGCGAGGACACCGACGACATCTATGGCGCAATTGCCGACCGCTACCTCAACATCGGCTGCTCCTGCATGACCCCGGACGAGAACCGCTTCAAGCTGCTGGGCCGTCTGCTGGACGAGTACAAGATCGACGCCGTGGTCGAGGTCATCCTGCAGGCCTGCCACACCTACAACGTCGAGTCCTACTACATCAAAAAGTTTGTCACCGAGCGCGGCATCCCCTACATGTCGGTCGAGACCGATTACTCCTCCTCCGACATCGGCCAGCTCAACACCCGCTGCGCCGCCTTCATCGAAATGCTCTAATCCTGCCTGTGCAGCGCAAAAAACACCTCCGGTTTTGGCGGAGGTGTTTTTTTATCCCCTTTTGTCCTTTAGGACAAAGAGGATCTGGCCAAAGCACCAAAAAAAATTGTGAAAATGGTGCAAAATGATCCCCTAAAAAGCGACTTTGTGTAAAAAATAACAATAACTTTGTCAATTTAACTTGACAAAGCAGATGTGGGAGAGTAAGATTAGCGTGTAAAAAGCGATTGGGCGTTGCGGCCGCGGCCCACATGCGAGCATTAAAAATGGGAGGTTGTATCATTATGGGAAAGACAGCAATTATCACCGGCGGCTCTCGCGGTATCGGCAGAGCGCTTGCCCTGAAGCTGGGCGAGCTTGGCTACAACGTCGTCATCAACTATAGAAGCGACAGCTCGAAGGCAAAATCGGAAGAGCTGGCAAAAGAGCTGGAAAGCACCTATCACGTCGAGACGCTGATCGTCAAGGCGGATGTCAGCAGCTATGCGCACTGTGAAGAGCTGGTCAAGGCCACAACCGAAAAGTTTGGCGACCAGATCGACGTGCTGGTCAACAACGCCGGCATCACCAACAACTGCAACTGGATCGACATCAAGCCCGAGGACTATGAGCAGGTCATCGCGACCAACCTGATGAGCTTTCTGCACATGACCCATCTGGTGCTCCCTCACATGGTCAACCACAGCGATAAGGACCATCAGTGCGTCATCTGCAACATCTCCTCGGTCGGCGGCATGACCGGCGTCATCAACCAGGCCGACTACTGCGCGGCAAAATCGGGCGTCATCGGCCTGACCCGCGCGCTGGCTCTGGAATATGCCGGCAGAGGGGTGCGCGTCAACGCCATCGCCCCCGGCATGATTATGACCGACATGCTGCGCGGCATCAACCAGGATGAGCTGCACGCCCTGGCCTCCACCATCCCGGAGGGCTACATCGGAGACGTCTCGGACATCGCGGGCGCGCTGGGCTATATCCTCACCGCCCCGTACCTGACCGGTCAGGTCATCTCCCCGAACGGCGGCTTTGTCCTGCAATAACCTAACAAAAGGCAGATAAAAAGATCCCCCTTTTAAAAAAGGGGGATCTTTTTTTATGCCGGTTGTGTGCCGTGCAGCAGCGCAAAGAGCTTTGCGGTGCGGTAGAGGTAGATTAACAGCAGGATGGAGATGACCAACATCACGATCCCCAGCACGCCCAGCAGGAGCAGCAGGAGGATCAGCAGCGGCGCCGCGCCGACCAAAAACAGCAGCGTGATGCCCAAGACCAAAAGGGCGGTGAGGCCGAAGATGGTGTAGAGGTACCACCGCCACAGCTTTTGCCAGTTTTGGGAGAGCTTTGGGTCATAGGGGGAGACTAAGTTTGCGCTGGCCGAGAGCAGGCGGTAGGTGGCGTACAGCCCCACCAGCACGCCGGGCAGCGAGAGCAGCAGCGTCCATGCGCCGTCCTGGCCGTGCCAGGAGAGGGCGCTCAAGGCAAAGGCGATCAATCCCGCTGCAATTTGCAGGATGCCGGCGCTGCGAAACTGCGGCTCGGCCTTGGCAAGGCGCATCATGACAGCGCCGCTGCCAATCCCCAAAGCCAGTTTCAAAAGCAGCCCCGGCCAGTACAGGGCGGGCAGCCACCCGGCCACCCGCTCGTCGGTCATCAGCGACGGGATATTGCCCAGCAGGCTCAGCCAAAACAGCGCCCAAAAGCACCGGCTCCAAAGGCCAAACGCCTCCCTTAGCTGCTCGGAATAGACCGGCTGCTGCATCGGTTCCATCGGGTTTTCGTTCATCTGCACAACCTCCTTTGATTCGATCGCTTGGTACCTCTCAGGATAGCACGCGCCGGTGCGCCTGGCAAGACAAATGCAAAAACTTTGTCAAATGTACCACCTTCCCATCAGCGCCTTGTGCACTATGCTGTAGCCTCAGCGGCCCTTGTACTGCCGGCGGTACTCGGTGGGCAGCAGCTGCACGCTCTCCTTAAAGGCTTTGGTAAACTTGCCCTGCGTCTCATAGCCCACCTGCTTTGCGATCTGCGCGATGCTCTCATCGGTGCCGCGCAGCAGCTCCATCGCCTGGCGGATGCGGTACTCCTTGACATAGGTGGCCAGCGGCACCCCATACACCGCCTTGAACACCGATTTGAGCGACGAGGTGTTGATGAGGTAGCGCTTGGCCAGCTCCTCGATGGTGAAGCGCCGGTCGAGATTGTGCACCAAAAAGTCGTGGATCTGCCGGATCAGCTCGGTCTGCTGGGAGACATACTGGTTTACATCGCGCTGGCCGTCCGGCTCCAGCTGCCCCAGATACAGCAGCGCCTCCTGCACCTTGAGCTTGTAGCAGGGCACCCGCAGCGCCTCGGGCAGCCCATAGAGTCCGCCGAAGATGCGGTCGATCGGGGCGCTTGCCGGCAGGGTGAGCGGATTTTTCTGCTGGCAGAACTTTTGCCGCAGCAGCGCCGCGCCGATCCCGGCCTCCCGCACAATCTCCGGCTCGTGGCCCTCCAGCTTTTGCAGGTCTATCGAGATGCCGATTCCCTCATAATAGCCCAGCGGCAGATTCATCTGGGAGTCGGCGCAGCGGTCCTTGGTGTGGACGCACAGGTCCCCCGGCCCCAGATACACCGCGATGCCGTCGCGCATATTCCAGCCGATGCGCCCCTGGTGGCAGTGCCGCAGCTCCAGCACCTCGGGCGAGGGCGGGTGGTGAAAGCACACCCGCTCGCCCAGATAGCTGCTGATAGTCAGGGTGATCCCCTCATACAGGTGGAAGGTCTCCAGCTTCCCCCTGCCCTGGGTCTGGGCGTGCAGCGCCTCGCCGCCCTCTTCGCCGCGCGGATCGTACCGGTTTTGGATGCAAAATTCCCCCGGTGCGACCCCTTGCAGCTGTTGCTCGATCGAGCAGTTGCCTTTTGGCTGCATATTCTCCCTCCTTGCCGTCCGGCGCTACTGCCCCGGACAGGATATCTCCACCAGCTTTTCGATCATCTGGTGCAGCAGTTTGGCCTGGTTTGTCTGGGCTGCGCGGTAATAGACCTCCTTGCCCTCGCGGCGGCTGACGATCAGCCCGCTGCTTTTCAGCTGGCGCAGGTGGTGGCTGACCGCCGGGCTGCTCATCCCCACCATCGCCGACAGGTTGATGACGCACTCCTCGCAGTGGCACAGCAGCCAGAAGATGCGCACCCGGCTGCGGTCGCACAGCTGCTTCATCAGCTCCGAGACTTCCCCAAACGCCTCCTCGCACGGCATCTGCTGCAGCAGCTGCTCGACGTGCTCCTGCGGCAGGTCGCTGTGATCGTGCGGCAGCTTGATTTGCTGCATCCTAACACTTCCCTTCCCGCTTTTGTGTTTTCCCCTATTGTACCACATTTTTCTGAAAACGAAAAGCCGCTTTTGCCCAATCGATCTTGGGGGCGGCAGCGGCCAGTGCGCCCGGCCTTTAGTCCATTCAGAATATTTTTTTGCCCAAACAGAAATACCACCTCTTCCCCCCTTGACCTTTGCCGGGTTTGCCGCTATCATATAGTTGAACGATTAAACAAGCGTTAAATCGTACAGGCGCTTGATCCGATACAACCAAAAGACGAAAGGGGCCAACCAAGATGAAAAAATCCTACAAGATCGAAGTAGACTGCGCAAACTGTGCCAACAAGATGGAGGCTGCTGCCAAACGCACCCCCGGTGTCAAGGACGCCACCGTCAACTTTATGATGCTGAAGATGAACGTCGAGTTTGAAGAGGGTCAGGACCCCAAATCGGTCATGCAGCAGGTGCGCACCAACTGCAAAAAGGTCGAGGACGACTGCGAGATCTATCTGTAAAGCAACCGTTTGGAAAAGGCGCCGGTGCGGCGCTTTTCCTTGCCAAAACATATGAATAGTTGCTCATATATTTTTTTGTTCGGCCCGAAAGCGTTAAACCGCAACGGCAGTCGAACAGGGAGCAGAGAGGGAGATGCGTTATGAACAAAAAACAGAAAAAGATGCTGGCGCGCATCCTGATTGCGGCGGTGCTGATGGTTGCGCTGGCCTTCATCCCGGTCACCGGCGTGCTGCGCTTTGTGCTGTACATGGTGCCCTACCTCATCACCGGCTATGACATCCTCATCAAAGCCTGCAAGGGCATCCGCAACCGCCAGGTATTCGACGAAAACTTCCTGATGGCCATCGCCACCGTCGGCGCCATCGCGCTGGCGCTGTATGAGGGCAGCGGCGACTACACCGAAGCCATCGCCGTCATGCTGTTCTATCAGGTGGGCGAGTGGTTCCAGAGCTACGCCGTCGGCAAGAGCCGCCGCAACATCAGCGAGCTGATGGACATCCGCCCGGACTACGCCAACATCGAGCAGGACGGCAAACTCACCAAGGTGGACCCGGACGAACTGCCGGTGGGCAGCATCATCGTGGTGCAGCCGGGCGAGAAGGTGCCGATCGACGGCGTGATTTTGGAGGGAAGCTCCTCGCTTAACACCAGCGCCCTGACCGGCGAGAGCCTGCCGCGCGATGCAAAGGAGGGCGACGAGATCATCTCCGGCTGCATCAACATGACCGGCCTGCTCAAGATTCGCACCACCAAGGAGTTCGGCGAATCCACCGTCTCGAAGATTCTGGACCTGGTGGAGAACGCCAGCTCCCGCAAATCCAAATCGGAGGACTTCATCTCCCGCTTTGCGCGGATCTACACCCCCGCTGTCTGCTACGCCGCGCTGGCGCTGGCGGTGCTGCCGCCGCTTGTGCGCACCCTGCTGCTGGGACTGGACCCTGCCTGGGGAAGCTGGATCTACCGCGCGCTGACCTTCCTGGTCATCAGCTGTCCCTGCGCGCTGGTCATCAGCATCCCGCTGTCCTTCTTTGCGGGCATCGGCGGCGCGAGCAATGCCGGTGTACTGGTGAAGGGTTCGAACTATCTGGAAACCCTCTCCAAGACCAAGATCGTCGTCTTTGACAAGACCGGCACCCTCACCCAGGGCGTCTTTGAGGTCAACGGCATCCACCACAACGAGCTGGAGGACCAGAAGCTGCTGGAGCTGGCCGCGCTGGCAGAAAGCTCCTCCAGCCACCCGATCAGCAAGAGCATCCAGCGCGCCTACGGCAAGCCGATCGACCGCTCCCGCGTACAGCAGGTGCAGGAGATCAGCGGCAACGGCGTCATCGCCACGGTGGACGGCATTGAGGTGGCTGCGGGCAACTCCAAGCTGATGGACCGCCTGGGCGTGCCGTACATCAACTGCCACAGCGTGGGCACCATCATCCACATGGCGCTCAACGGCCAGTACGCCGGCCACATCGTCATCTCGGACGTCATCAAGCCGCACGCCAAACAGGCCATCGAGGAGCTGCGCCGCGCCGGCATCCAAAAGACGGTCATGCTGACCGGCGACTCGAGCAAGGTGGCCGATCAGGTCGCCAGCACGCTGGGTGTGGACGAGGTATACAGCGAGCTGTTGCCGGCGGGCAAGGTGGAGAAGGTGGAGGAGCTATTGCAGCGCAAATCCTCCAAAGAGACGCTGGCCTTTGTCGGTGACGGCATCAACGATGCGCCGGTGCTGGGCCGCGCAGACATCGGCATCGCGATGGGCGCGATGGGCTCGGACGCCGCCATCGAGGCCGCAGACGTCGTGCTGATGGACGACGACCCGCTCAAGATCGCCAAGGCCATCCGCATCTCCCGCAAGTGCCTGCGGATTGTCTACCAGAACATCGTCTTTGCCATCGGCGTCAAGCTCATCTGCCTGCTGCTGGGCGCTGTGGGCTTTGCCAACATGTGGCTTGCCATCTTCGCCGACGTCGGCGTCATGGTGATCGCCGTGCTCAACGCCATCCGCGCGCTGTTTGTCAAAAAGCTGTAAATCCAACACAAAGGGGAGGGACCAGAAAGGTCCCTCCCCCTTTTTCTTTATGTAGCATTTTATTGATCAGACATACAGGATGACGTACCCGGCCATCAGCAGCGAGGCCAGTGTAAAGAGCATCATCCCCGGATTGAGCAGCGCCGCATCCAGTCCCCCTTCGGGCAGCTGGGCGGGCGGCAGCGGACGGCCATCCAGCAGGTGGCTGCGCAGCAGAGTTTGCCAGGCCGTCGCGGCGGTATAGACCGCGCAGAAGAAGTACAGCAGCGCCTGTGCCAGCAGCAGCGGCTCAAAGTGCTGTCCCAGCACCGGCACAATGCCGCCGACAAAGTTGACCAGCGCGTGCAGCAGGATGGTGGTGGCCAGCGAGCCGGTGCGCAGGTAGACCCAGGCAAACATGGCGCCCACCGCAAAGGCATAGGGGTACTGCACCACATTGCCGTGCATCAGCATGAACAGGCAGGCGCTGGTGATGATGTACACCCGCGTGCCGTAGCAGCCCACACAGCGGTAGATCATCCGGCGGAAGAGCAGCTCCTCGACCAGCGGCGCCAGGATGACCGTCAACAGGATGTTCTGCGCCAGGGTGTAGCTGCTGATGCTCTGCTCGACGATGTTGCCCGCAGCCGAACCCTTTGCCAGCGAGATCAGCTCGTTGATGCCGGTGCCCACCAGGTTAAACAGGAACAAAAGCCCGAGACTCAGCAGCAGATAGCGGCCCAGCTGCCACAGCGGCAGTTTTCTGCGCGGCAGCGGCACCGTCTGGGTGTGGGCCGAGCGCATAATCAGCGCCGCCACCGGCATCGCCACCAGACATTGGATCGACTCGTTCATCAGCACATGAAACCAGCTGCTCTGCAAAAGCCTTTGCAGTCCCAGCTTGGCAATCACCACGATCACCGGGATGGACAGCAGCTGGTAGATCGCCATAAAGCTGAGCATCGCCAGCCCCAGCCGGTTATAGGTCCTGCGAATCCCCTTCAGTTCCTGTTGCACGGTTGTTCTCTCCTTTCGCGTTTGACACGCCGCTCCATCGATTTTGTCCAGCGCTATTCCCAGCGGAACGGCAGCAGCTCATCCAGTGTGACCACCCGATCGTTCAGGCGCACCTGGGCCAGGTGGTTGTCGTCGTGCAGCTGGCACAAAAACTCGCGGCACCGCCCGCACGGCGGCACAATCTGTCCTTCGCCGCTCTCGTCCAGGTGCACCGCCACCAGCGCGACGACCCGGTTTTCCCCCGCCGTCACCATCGCAGCGGCGGCGGCGTGCTCGGCGCAAAAGCCCATCGAGCAGGGGGTGTCGATGCACACGCCGGTGTAGAGATTGCCCCGGTCGGTGAGGATAGCTGCCCCCACCGAGCCGGCGTAAGAATTTTTAGAAAGTTGTCTCGGATTGCACACGCTCTTGGCGCTGCGGTACAGCAATTCCCAATCGATCATACATTTGTCTCCATTCTGTCAACAATGCTCTTATTTTTCCATTTTCCGGTGGCGTAGTAGGTCCCCGAGATGATGACGCCCAAAATCCAGCCCACCGCGTAGGAGTAGTAGATGCTCTCCTTGTCAAAGAAATAGGCGATCAGATAGGCCGCCGGCAGCCTTGCAATCCACAGGCTGATAAACGACGAGATCATCGGCACCAGCATATCGCCCGCGCCGCGCAGCACGCTGTTAAACATAAAGCTCAGCGCCAGCAGGAAGTAAAACGGCAGCACGCCGTGCAGATAGGCCACACCCGCGTCGATGACGTCGGGGCTGGTGCTGAACATCTGCATCATAAAGGCGCTGGTGGGGTACAGCAGCACGCCCACCACCACGCAGCAGCCGATCGAGAGGATCAGCGCGGCCTTGAGTCCCTCCTTGACGCGGTGCTGGTTGCCCGCGCCGATGTTCTGTCCGGTATAGGTGGTCAGCGCGTTGGACAGGCTCTGCACCGGCAGGAAGGCGAAGGTGTCGATCTTGTTGGCGCCGTTGAAGCCGGCCATAAAGCTGGAGCCGTAGGAGTTGACCAGCGACTGCATGAACATGATGCCGATGGAGAACAGCGCCTGCTGGATGCCGGAGGGGATGCCCAGGCGCATGGCCTGCAAAAAGAGGGCCTTGCGGAAATTTTTGCGGCTGGGCCGGATGCGGATGAAGTCGTAGTGGTGGTTGATGTAAAAGACGCCGAACAGCCAGGAGGCGATCTGGGCGAGGATGGTGGCCAGGGCCACGCCGGCGACGCCCAGCGGGATGGGGATGGTGAACACAAGGTCGAGGATGATGTTGAGCACCGTGGCGATCACCAAAAACAAAAGCGAGGTGCGGCTGTCGCCGAAGCCCTGGAGGATGCCGGCGTTGATGTTAAAGCCGAGGTTTCCGATGACGCCGATGAAGATGATGAACATATAGGTCTTTGCCATCTGCAAGGTGCCGTCGTCGGGCACCTGCATCAGCCGCAGCAGCGGTTCGCTCAGCAGGATGCCGATGACCGTCAGCGGCACGATGCCGACAAACAGCGCCATATAGATGGTGTTGACCGTCTGCTCGACCTTTTCCAGGTCGCGCGCGCCGTAGAACTGGGAGATCATGACGGTGGCTCCGGTGCCGATGCCGATAAACAGCGAGCTGAGCATATAGATGATCGGGAAGCCGGTGCCCACCGCCGCCAGGGCCTGGTCGCCGATGACGTTGCCGACGACGATGGAGTCGACCATGTTGTACAGCTGCTGGAAGATGTTGCCCAACAGCATCGGCAGCGTGAAGCTGAGGATCAGCCGGTAGGGGCTGCCGCTGGTCATATCGATGGATGTAGTGTGTTTTTCTTTTGCCATAAGTTCCTTCCTCTCCTCATAGATACCGCTTTGTCCTTTTTTTGTAAAATCAGACAAAAAGTGATGGGTTTACACGCCCATCATTCATTAGTTTTATTATATTGGATGGAAAGCCAAAATACAAGGGCCCTTTGCAAAAAGTTGGTTTTCTTCTCTTTTTTCAACAACCTTCGCACGCCAATCTTTTGTATATTACCGCTATTTTTATTTTTTCTTTTTTCCAAAAATTTATTGACTTTTTCCCATCCCGGTGTTACAATAGAACTAGCGAAGGAATCGAGGGGTTTTTGTCTCTCTCCTTTGCCACCTTTCCAGTTTTTTCTTCATCAAAATCTCCTGACCGGTCATTCCGGTCGTCCTCTATTTTTTATTACACAGCCAAAAAGGGAAGTCCGAACGGACTTCCCTTTTTGGCTTTCTCTTTGCCTACTGTGCGCGGTGCACATCCAGCCCCAGCGCCTTCCAGGCGTTCTGGATAGCCGTCTCGATGGTGTCCGAATCCACCTTGATGCCGTGCTCCCTGCACTGCTTTTCGATGAAGCGCTTGGTCTCCTCAAACTTTTTCTCGCCGTTGCCCGCGCCGATCAGCGTTTCAGCCGCCTGCACGCCGGCGACAGCGTAGTTGAGGATGAGCTGCCAATGCTCGTTGCTGATCTTGGACTGAATCAGCGGCACCACGACGCTGGTGAGCACCAGCGACAGCAGGCCGATGAGCGCCACCACGATCTGGGTAATATCGAAGGTCATCTATATTCTCCTTTCCCGGCCCCCGCTATATGGGGACGGGGGCCTCTACTCCATCCATACGCCGGGCCTCCCCAACTGTGTGACACAAGTGCCCGGGGAGATTGTGCAAGGGGCGGGAGCCCCTACCTTTCCCTTGCAGGCGCTCCGCCCTGCACCCGGGTGACTTTCTCCCCGATGAGAAAGTCACCAAAGAATCTCCCAGAGGGGGCACCCTCTGGGTACTCCCCTTTAGGGGGACGCTCTCGCTCCCCCTGCGGCACAGCCGCAACCCCCTCGAAGTGGTGTCTACGTAGTCTCTCCTTCTGGGGGGAACGGCGCTAAGGCGCCGTGGGGGAGATTGTGCAAGGGCGGCAGCCCCTACAAGACCCAATCTGGGGGCGGTTCGCTCTCGGAGAATTTGTGCGGAGGCGGGAGCCCCTACCTTCCCCTAATTGGGGTGTTCCACCCCCAAACCCCGGGTGACTTTCTCCCCGATGAGAAAGTCACCAAAGAATCTCCCAGAGGGGGCACCCTCTGGGTACTCCCCTTTAGGGGGACGCTCTCGCTCCCCCTGCGGCACAGCCGCAACCCCCTCGAAGAGGTGTCTACGTAGTCCCTCCTTCTGAGTGGAACGGCGCTAAGGCGCCGTGGGGAGTGTGCAAGGAGCGGGAGCCCCTACAAGACCCTTGCGGCGGTCCGTCCTCGGGGAGATTGTGCAAGGGGCGGCAGCCCCTACCTTTCCCTTGCAGGCGCTCCGCCCTGCACCCGGGTGACTTTCTCCCCGATGAGAAAGTCACCAAAGAATCTCCCAGAGGGGGCACCCTCTGGGTACTCCCCTTTAGGGGGACGCTCTCGCTCCCCCTGCGGCACAGCCGCAACCCCCTCGAAGTGGTGTCTACGTAGTCCCTCCTTCTGGGGGGAACGGCGCTAAAGCGCCGCGGGGGATTGTACAGGGGCGGCAGCCTCTACGAACCCCGATTTTGCGGGCGGTCCGCACCCGGGAAGATTGTGCAGGGACGGGAGCCTCTACCTTTCCCTTGCAGGCGCTCCGCCCTGCACCCGGGTGACTTTCTCCCCGATG
>JAHZAY010000012.1 GCA_019423685.1 Clostridiales bacterium
TTGTGATTATTCTCGAAAAATAATCTTGCTTCATGTTGTTCAATTTTCAAGGTCCTGCTGCTCTCTCAAGCAGCTTACTTATTATATCATGTCGATTCGTGTTTGTCAAGCACTTTTTTCAATCTTTTTTTCGATCGATCTTTGTGCAAACGCTTCGAATCTTCATGATGGAGGTGAGCTTTTTGGCTTAGGTAAGCCATTTGTTGAAGCTTTCCCCGCTGTCCTCTCGCGGACAGCTCATTTATATTACCACATCCTTCTGCCTTTGTCAACACCTTTTTTGCAGGAAATTTGATTTTTTTAAATTTCCCCTATTGCTTTTTTCTTATTGCTCCTGATTTTGTGTCTCCGCTTCCCCTTCCGTATTCTTCTTAAGACACTCCTCAATCTCTTGCATTGCCTCACCCGGCTGCATGGAATCGATCGACTCCTCCTCTAAATAAAACGCCGCCATGCGCTTTACCTTTTGGATGGGAATAATCCCTTCGATATAGCAATTTTCTCCAAAGCGCACGGCACGTTGCGCCAACTCCTCCAGCGTTCTCTTGCGGCGTTTGATGTTCAGCAGCATCGATGCTGTAAAAGCTCCCGCAACAATGACAATTACCCAGATAATTTCCATAAGACAGTCCACCTTTCTACCTTTCCAAATAAAGGTTATTATCAGGCTATGCTGTCTGACGAAAGGCTGTGCGACATCCTCTTTTGCAATCTTTCTGTTTTGTGTGCGGATAAATCCACCACCTCTGGAAAAACTAAGGCCGTACACATCAAAATCCTGTGAAGGAGCGATATTATGATATCCAGAGAAAAAACCTCCAACCTGATTAAGCTGATGATTCTCGTGCTCATCAATCTCTGCATCATCGGCTTTGCCTTTTATCAGGTTCCCTCCTCTGCCCTCACCTCCGCTGAGGCTTCCAATCCGTCCAGCGTGGAAACCATCTCACAATACGGTTCCCAGAGTGATGAGGTAACCAAGATTCAAACCCGCTTAAAATCCTGGGGCTACTTTGACGGGCCAGTCACCGGTTATTACGGAACTCAGACTACCGAGGCTGTCAAAGCCTTCCAGCAAAAGCACGGCCTCTCCGCTACCGGTGTGGCCGATGAAAAAACCCTCGAATTGATCGGCATCTCTTCCTCCAGCTCTTCCTCCGCTTCGGTCTCCAACTCCGACTTTGAGCTGCTCGCCAGAATCATCTCGGCAGAAGCCCGCGGCGAACCTTATATCGGTCAGGTTGCTGTAGGTGCAGTTGTGCTCAACCGCGTGGAATCCTCCTCCTTCCCGGACAGCATCTCCGGCGTCGTCTATCAGCCGGGCGCCTTCACCGCCATCACCGACGGTCAGATCAATGAAGCTGTCACCGATTCGGCACGCAGAGCTGCCCGTGAGGCCCTAAACGGCTCCGACCCGACCGGCGGCGCGCTGTACTACTACAACCCCGACAAAACCTCCAACCAGTGGATTCGCTCCCGCCCGGTCATCACCCGCATCGGAGCGCATTTGTTCTGCTCTTAACCCCCCTTCTTTCTCCTTCCGATATTCTTCTAAAGCAAAAGGGCAAAGCCGTATGGCTTTGCCCTTTTCAAATCTCTAGTTCTATCCCCTAAAAGGAAAACATCCTTTCCACTTCTTCTTTCTTTAGGTCCCGCAGATGATGTCGCTGCCTCCCCTCCGAATAGGAGTAGAGGTATACATCACACCGCCCCGTGCGCCGTTGAAAAGGGCTCTGTCCAATGTGGATCTTGGCGATGCGTTCCGGCCGAATCACCACTGCGTGCAGCGAAAATCCCTTGGAGTACCGCAGAGTATAACAGCCTTCGTGATAAGAAAGGCCCGCCGTAAATAGGTCGATCACCTTAACTACCAACAGCCACACCAACGGCACCCCTGCCATGAAGCTGACCCAATCAATCAACTCCACCCAGCTTGGAAACAGCGCCTCTAAAATGGCCCGCACCAGTACCACCAATAGCAGCAGCCCTAACGCCCTCCAGGTATATCGAAAAGCGGAGCGCAAGCGGTGCGGAGCCACCTGGCGCTGTGAGAATTTGTACTCCGGCAGCAGCAGCCGCAGAGAGCGCTCCAGCTGCTTTTTGCGCACACAGGGGATGAGTGCCGAGACATCGTCCCGAAATTTCCCGTACCCCACAGTGGACAGAAAGATAGAATAGACCCCCAAGATACAGGTCAGCAGCGAGCGCCGGATATCCAGATAGCCAATCCGGTCGGCCGCAATGCGGTAGGATCGCCGCGTCAGCAGCCCCGCCCGCACTTCCAGCAGGTTTTTCCTGCGCAGCACATGAAAGTTTGCGTGGCGAAATAAGCTCGCCATAAAGGCACACAGATAGCCAAACACCAGGATGCTCGCCATTGCAAACGCCGCCGGCGGCACACCAAAGGCCAACGTGCGGGCCACATTCTCAAAGGTGCCGTAGATCATCTCGGAAAACTGCTCGCCCAAAATGCTGCCCACCTGGGTAATGAGGGTGGAGAGCAGCACCATCCCCGCAAACGAGTTGGAGGTGATCATCGCCAGCACAAAGACATAGCGGCTTTTGGGAGTATAGGTCCTGGTGTGCCCCGGAGCACCTTCCGGCGCGGGGGTCTGCAATGTGGAAAGAATGTGTGCGCAGTCCCTTCGGCGCAGCATTACGACAAGGTCCGCCTGAGCAAGCGTTCCTCCCGGCGTATCCAGCCGCAGCTCCACCGCCCTAAAAAGCCGCAGCCGCAGTGGAGCCACCGTCGTGATACAGGTAAACTTGGAGGTAGGCAAAAAGGTGCTCTCCCTGCGGAAGATTCCCCTGCGCACCCGCAACCCGTCTGCAGAGACCTCGATGATAAAGGTGGCCCACAACAAGATGCCCACCGACAAAAAGGCCAATACCGACAGCACATCCACCCAGGCGCCCCGCAGCCAATAGGAGATATTGACTGCCAGCGAAAAGCCGCCTGTCAGGGTAAAACTGTTGATGACGACATAGTAAAGGCCGCGCAGCAGCGGCAGCAAAAGGATGAACAGGTACCGCCAAAGGCTGTACAGGATGTATAGCGGGTGCGGGCGAAAGCAGTTACTCCTTCTCTCCATCCGGCTTGTCCCCCTCCTTGTGCGGCTGACTTTGTGGCGGCTGACCACTGTACGGCCGCTTCTCCATCCTCTTGCCCAGCTGGATGCGCAGCAGCCGCGCCTCTTCCAGGCGGACGTCCTGGATGCGCACGACTCCTCCGGCTGCATATAACCGCAGAGTAGCTAAGCCCATCATTCTCTGCAACAGGCTCTGGCTGAGGATGGTGTATTGCAGATTCTGAATGTACACTGCATCCACCTGATTGTACAGCACCCCGCGCCGCACCCTCACCATGCTCCGGCTGACCGCATAGCGGTACTGTCTCCAATACATTGGACAATATAAAAAACAAAGCAGTAGGTAAAGCGATACCCAGATAAACGTAAAGATCGTGAAGGCCCTGGGTGCTGTGTAGTAGAGAAATCCTCCTATAAATGCCGGCGGGATGCACAGCAGCAACAGCTGGACCCGCCAGCAGGTCAGCGCCCGATCGGGCAGCCGTTTGCCAAACAATCCACTTCCTCCCCTCTCATCGGTCGACGTCCTTCATGGTCAGCGAGATGCGCCGGCGCTGGGTATCTATCTCCAACACCTTCACCCGCACAATGTCCCCCACCTTGAGCACCTCGGACGGGTGCTTGATGTACCGGTTACAGATCTGGGAAATGTGCACCAGCCCATCCTCGTGTACAGCGATGTCCACAAAGGCGCCAAAGTCGGTCACATTGCGCACGGTACCTGTCAGCACCATCCCCGGTTTGAGGTCGCTGAGCTCCATCACATCTTCCCGCAGCAGCGGCTTTGGCAGCTCGTCGCGCGGGTCCCTGCCCGGCTTTGTCAGCTCCGCCACCATGTCCTCCAGTGTCGGCTCTCCAACCTGGATGCGCGCTGCCACCTCGCTCTTCTTTCCTAAGGCCGCCACCCTCTTGGGCAGCTCCCCGATCTTTGGCGTCAGCACATCCTTCAGCGCATAGCCGCACAGCCCGAGCAGCTCATTGGCTGGGCCGTAGCTCTCTGGATGTACCCCTGTGTGATCGAGTGGATTGTCACTCTCCGGCACGCGCAAAAATCCTGCGCACTGCTCAAAAGCCTTTTTGCCCAGCTTGGGCACCTTTAAAAGCTGTTTGCGGGAAGAAAAACTGCCGTTTTCCTCCCGATAGAGGACGATGTTTTTGGCAACGGCCTGGTTGATCCCCGCTACATAGGAGAGCAGAGGCCCGCTGGCCGTGTTGAGATCCACCCCCACATGGTTGACGCAGTCCTCCACAACGCCGCCCAGCGCGGCGTCCAGCTCCTTTGGCGGCATGTCGTGCTGGTACTGCCCGACACCGATCGCCTTTGGATCAATCTTCACCAGCTCCGCCAGGGGGTCCTGCAATCTGCGCGCAATCGAAACGGCGCTGCGCAGCGAGACGTCAAACTGCGGGAACTCCTCCGCTCCCAGCTTAGACGCCGAGTAAACCGAGGCGCCCGCCTCGCTGACCACCATATAGGCGACCTTATTGGGAAGGGTCGGGTTGAGCTCCTTGAGCAGCTCGGCGACAAAGATCTCCGACTCCTTGCTGGCAGTTCCATTTCCGATGGCGATCACCGTCACCCCATACCGACGGATCAATGCACAGAGAACCTGCTTTGCCTGCTCGGTCTTTTTCTGCGGCGGCGTTGGATAGACCACCGTTGTGTCCAGCACCTTTCCTGTGGCGTCCACCACTGCAATCTTGCATCCGGTGCGGTAGGCCGGGTCAAACCCCATCGTCACCGCTCCCTTCACCGGCGGCTGCATCAGCAGGTTCTTCAGATTCTCTGAAAAGACCGCCATCGCCTGTTGGCAGGCCCGCTCGGTGAGGTCGGCCCGCAGCTCTCGTTCCAGCGACGGAAAGATCAACCGCGCAAAGCTGTCCGCACAAACTTCCTGCAACACATCTTTAAAAGGAGAACCCTTATGGATGATCGCCCGCTCCATCATCTGCACACAGTGATCCCGCTCGATCTCAACGCTCACCTTGAGCGCCTCTTCCCGCTCTCCGCGGTCGATGGCAAGCACCCGATGCGAGGGCATTTTGCGCGCCGCCTCGCTATATTCTAAATACATTTGGTATATTGGGTTCTCTTTTGTCCCCTTTGTTGTCGAAATTTGGGCGTTTTTGAACAGATATTCGCGCAGTTGGGCGCGCAGAGACGCCGAGTCGCTCATCTCTTCTGCCAGGATGTCCCGCGCTCCAGCAATGGCCGCTGCCGCATCCTCCACCTGCTTTTGCGGGTCCACATACCGGCCTGCCTCCCTTTGCAGATCGCTGCCCGGACGCTGCGCTTTGAGAAATTCCGCTAAAGGTTCCAGCCCCTTCTCCCGCGCCACCGAGGCCCGGGTGCGCCTCTTTTGCTTGTAGGGACGGTACAGGTCCTCGATCTCGGAGAGGGTTACCGCCGCCTCCAACATCCGCTGCATCTCAGACAAGCCCTGCTCGTTCAGCTTGCCGCTCTGCTCTATCAAGCTGTACACCTCTTCCCTGCGCTTTTGCAGGTTGCGCAGATAGCTCAGCCGCTCGCTGAGGGCGCGCAGCACGGTGTCGTCCAATCCCCCTGTAGCCTCCTTGCGGTAGCGCGCAATGAAAGGAATGGTGTTGCCCTCATCCATCAGCCGCACTGCACTTTCAATTTGCCTTGCTGGCACCGAAAGCTCCTTTGACAGGGTCGCAATCATATCCATCCAAAAACAGTCCTTTCGTCGTTTCTTTTCTTTCACTATACCACAGATTGCGCCCGACACAAAGATGGGAATTGCAAATTTATTTTCCAATTTGGAATATATGGCAGTTTTATTTTTATTTGTATATAGAATTCCAATACAATTTGTCGAAAGCCGGATGGAAATTACAAAAAAAGGGGAGAAAGCCTGGTTTGCTTTCTCCCCTTCGGGTAAAGTTCCTTTTTATCCAAGGGCAGTGATTTCCTTGCCCTCTACTGCCTGCTGGCAGTTGTCCAGGATCTGGTAAACGATGTCCTGCGAAACAGCGTACCGAATCTCCCCATTGAGCTCAATGTAGACTCTGCCGTCGCCTGTCGGGTAAAACACAAAGACATCTTCCGACCGACCCTCGTCGAGGTAACGCACCGTCATGGTCAGCACCGGATCAAACTGCGGTTCGGCGCTGGTCAAATCATCCGGCGGGATGGCGGTGATAGTCTGATAAAGCTCGGCAAAGAGGGTCGCATCGACATATTCCTCATTGCAGGTGACCGACTGATCCTCCCCATTCTGGGTGACTGCAAAGTAGTAGGAGTCGTCCCCTCCGTCCACTTCCAACGAGGAAAGCTCGGAGAGCGCCACCGGCTCATACACCGTCTGAGTCAGCTGTTCCACCTGCACCTTCAGCCAACTCAGGCGGCTGGCCGAAACCATGTATACAAATGGTGATCCATCCTTTGTCATATACACATAGTTTTGTGCATTGGGGGCACTGCACCGCAGCGTAAACTGTTGGACCCCATCAACCTGCAGCGATACGATGGAATACGGTTCATTAAGACCATAGGCCGCCAGCTCTTCACTGGTTGGGTTGACTGCCACAATCTCGTTGGCGTACAGGGAATACAGTCCATCGGTCACTTGGGTCGCAGACGCCTCGGTGATCGCCTGTACGGTGGGTGCAGTCAGGGTGTACTGCCGTTCTTCGGTAGTGGTGACGCCGTTTTCCTCGGAGGACTCGGAGGCTTCCTCCTCTTGCTGTTCCACAGTGGAGATCTCCAGTGTGATCGGTTCCGGGCGCACCGTGCCGGACAGCTCGATGACCGCCTTGTCATAATCGGTCGGTTCCACCTCGGTGACCTCGTTGTCGAGGAAGGAGCACCGATCTTTGGACACGCTGTCCAAAATGTCGTCGTTTAGCAGGTAGACCCCGTCCTCGTACAGCGCGTAGATGCTGCTCGCGTCCGGCGCCTCATCGCCCAGGGAAAGGGTGTAAACTGCTCCGTCTGCCGCTACAATTTGGATTTTATAGGGCGGATTATCCAATCCGTATTGTTCCAACTGCTCTTCAGAAGCCCCAACCGTCATTTCTTGCGCGCTGACCAATTGGCGCTCTGCGGTCAGATCAGCAAACCAATCGGTGAGATTGTTGATGTTCAGATCGGATACCGAACATTCCTCCAACCCCTCGACTACAAAGCCGTCCCCCTCGTTGACCAGCGTAAACTGGTCGGACGGATTCTGGATGGTCAGGGTATTGATCTGTTCGACCGGCAACTGCATCAGCGAGATTGTTTGCTCGGAGGAACCCACCACCTGTTCGTTTTCCTCCTGTGCATCCAGGTGGGCCATCAAAAAGAGCAGCAGCCCAACCAGCGCCACCACGACCACCAAGCTTCCTACCAGGATGGCTGTCTGTTTTTTCATAGAAACCTTCCTTTCTGATGCGCAGCACTTTCCTTACCTGCCGGCATATGGGCTGCCACATCCTTTTGGACTGATTTTATGCGTTGCGGCGCTTGTACCACAGATACAGTCCGCACACCAATACAACGACCGGCAGCACAATCATAAACCCAACACCGATAATAAATACCTGCATGGTGTTTAGTCCCAGCTCCTGTCCGCCCAGCGTCTTGGACTGGATCGAGATGACATTTTCGCGGTGTGTCAGGGTGTTGAGTACCGACAGGTAGTAATCCGCATTGCAGAAGGAGCCGCTCGAAAGCAGCGAATCGCTCAGCGAGACCGCCGAACCAAAGGCCAGCAGCTGGCTGGTGCTTCCGTCCTCAAAGCTCTTGGTGGAGAGGATAGCCAACGGGAACGGCCCATATTCCTCCGGCGTCCAGTTTTGCAGTTGGTCTTCGGTGATGCCATAGGGAATGGTTGTCGTCGTGTCGGTCGATTGCAGCAAGATCTCGGTGCTGATGTCCATGTTGGTCTCGTACACCTGCTCCAGCGGCCGTGCAAACGGCATGGTGATCGGGATAGAGGTGTCGGTCATGGTGTCGGTCAGCTTGTCATTGAGGATGGTGGTGGTCGAGAAGTACGGGTTCATGTTGATGATGTGCTGGCTGTCCGTCTCGATAATAGAACTGCTCTCCACCCCAATGCCCCACTTCTCCAAAAAGGCCTGCAACCGCGGCAGCTCTGGCTGTGTGGTGTCGGCAAAATATAAAAGCGTCTTGTCCTCGTTGTCTGACAGGAAGGCATCAATCCGGTCCAGCACCTCCTGGTCGGGGTCGTTGATCGGCGCCATCCAGATCAGCACATCCACATCCTGCGGAATCTCCTCGGTGGCCGGGGTGATGGTGACAATCTCAAAGTTGTTATTTTCCATCAGAGAGGTCAGGCCGTCAGGCGACTGCTCTCCGTGGCCGGTCAGCACGCCCGCCTTCACCTGCGTTTCAGAGGTGACGTTGAGGATTGCCGAGGTCATCGCCTGCTCGGCTTTGGAGGAGGTGATGTAGCTGCCGTAGTAAGAACCGCTCTCGACATTAAATAGGTCGTAGGCGGTCAGCGTCTGGGAGCGGTTTCCACTGGACACCACAATATCCCCGATCTGAATGTCCTCGTACTGGGATGCAAGCGAGGGGTTCTGCAAGAGGTCGACATATTTCAGGGTGATCTGATCGGAATATTTGGTGTATTCCTTGAGGACCTCATTGGCCTGTACATAATATTCTCCCCCGGAGATGAAGTTTTCTTCTGAGGTCATAACCTGTACCGATACCGGCTGATTCAGCTGCGCGATGTATTCTTTGGATTGGTCGGTCAGCTGAAAGACCTTTTGAGGTGTCAGGTCGACGGTGACCGGATACCGGTCGGTGATGTAGACGGTAAGGACGTTGATTAGTACCAGCGTCACCACAATCAAAAAGGTGGTCGCCCCTGAAAGCAGCAGATATTTCTGTCTGCGGGTCGTCCGATGCGCAGCACGTTTCTTTTTGTGCGCTGCTTTTGGGTCCTCCTGCGGGTTTAAATTGTCAAGTTCGCGATTCTCGTTCATCGTCTCTTCCCCCTTCCTAAGAAATTCTGCGACGTTCCAGGTGCCGTACTGTCAAAAACAAAAAGAGTGCGGTCACACTGACAAAGAAGGTGAGGTCAGACAGATTGAGCAGTCCCCGTGTAAAGTCGAGATAATGCTGATAAAAGGAGATGCCGTCCATCAGCGAGACAATAAACTCGTTGGATACAACCGGGGTAAAGCTGTTTGCAAAGAGCAAAAACAGGCCGATGGCAAGCGAGCCCACCGCCGCAATCACCTGGCTTTCGGTCAGGGAAGAGATAAACAGGCCAATGGCACACAGTGCCGCCCCCAAAAGCAGAAGGCCTAAAAAGTTTCCGCAGAACACCGCTAAGTCGGGAATCTGAAAGGCGCACATCACCAGATAGTATGCCACCGTAATCCCCATACCCAACAGGTACATCGTCAGGCAGGCCCAAAATTTTCCCATTACGATCCCGGTGAAGCGCACCGGCGCGGTGAACAGTGCCTGTTCGGTTTTTTGGCGGCGCTCCTCACTGAACAGGCGCATCGTCAGCATCGGAACCAAAAAGATGACGATTGAGAAAAGGTTGGAAAAGACATAGCTCAGGTCGGTGCTGTTGCTCACTAGGGAAGTTGCAAAGAGATAATACCCCGAGATCGCATAAAACACCGCCAGGAATACATATCCCACAGCAGATGTCAGATAGGAGCGCATCTCTCGTTTATAAATTGCTGTCATCGCCCGTCTCCTCCTCTTTGTGCTCGTCTGCCTCTTGGGCTTTATCTTCCTCTAACGGTTGGCTTTCCTCCTGCACGTCATCTGCGCTGTCCGCATCTCCGGAAGTCAGGCGCAGGAACACCTCTTCCAAGCTGTAGTTCTTCCGGCTCATCGAGAGAATCGCGCAGTCGGTGTTGCTGATCGCCTTAAAGATGGCGCGCCGCACCGGTACGCTGTCGGCGCAGTCATCCGGCAGATAGACAATATAGTGATTTGCTCCGGTGGATTCCACCTGTCTAATCTGAGGAATTTTGCGCAATGTTTCCAGAACGGTTTTCTGGCTGCCTTCAATTTCCAGATCGACCTGGAGGTGCCCGGAAAGTTGATCCGCCAGCTGCTCGGTTTTGCCATCTGCTACAATCTTTCCCTGATGCAAAATGATGATCCGGTCGCAGACAGCCTGCACCTCTGACAAGATGTGGGAGGAAAGCAGCACCGTGCGCGTCTTGGCAAGTTCGCGAATTAGTTCGCGGATCTCGATGATCTGTGCGGGGTCGAGTCCGACAGTCGGCTCATCGAGGATGAGGATTTCAGGATCTCCAATCAGCGCCTGTGCCAACCCAACGCGCTGCTTGTAGCCTTTGGAAAGGTTGCGGATCATCCTCTGCTCAACATCCTCCACACCCACTAGCTGCATAATCTGCCGCAGATAGTCCTCCTTATTCTGGCTGATCTTTTTATTTTTCTTTACCTTTTTGAGCTGATAGATAAAGTTCAGATATTCCCCCACCTTCATATCCGGGTAGAGCGGGGGCTGCTCTGGCAGATAGCCAATTTTGCTTTTGGCTTTGAGCGGCTCGGTCAGTACATCGACGCCGTCTACCGTCACGTCGCCGTCCGAGGCGGAAATATAGCCGGTGAGGATATTCATCGTGGTGGTTTTTCCCGCGCCGTTGACGCCCAAAAATCCCACCGCCTCGCGGCCCTTGATGGAAAAGCTGACTGAGGATAATGCCTGTTTTTGGCCATAGTGCTTGCTGAGGTTTGTCACTTCCAGCAAAAGATCATCTCCCTTGTATCGTCTGCCTTTTAGTTTACAGGATATGCTTCCTGAGTGTTTGAAGAAAGTTTTGGGATTTTTTAAAGAATCTTTCAGGATTCAAATTTTTTGTCACATTTCGTCAGTGCCCAGAAGGGCGAAAAAAAACGGATTCCGAAAATCGGAATCCGTTTTTTCTGGTGACCCGTGCGAGAATCGAACTCGCGATACCGCCGTGAAAGGGCGGTGTCTTAACCGCTTGACCAACGGGCCGCACATATATCAAAAACTGCCCGAAGTGGGCAGAATTTCGCGTGGTAGCGGCAAATGGATTCGAACCATCGACACTTCGGGTATGAACCGAATGCTCTAGCCAGCTGAGCTATGCCGCCATAGAAGCAGACACGGCGATTGTTTTCGCCGCGATCAACGTCCTAAATTATACAACGAATTTATTTTTTTGTCAAGAGGGTTTTTAAACTTTTTTATTTTTTTCTTTTTGCCAGAATAATTTCCATTTTTTTACATTTTTTCTCTTAAAACGGTGCCTATTCCATCAGCAGCCTTGCAGGTACACCCGCAAGGCTGCTGATCTTTAACAAAAGCGCGCCAGCGCTTCAAAGCATTTTTTCCCGTCTGATTTCTTTCCAACCACATAATAGCCCAATTTTCCAGCAGGAATCCCCTGCTCTTCGCCCAATTCCTCCACAAAGATGCCGACTTCTTCTCCCATCTTTGCCTCGTTGTGATAATTGATAACCAACTTCTCCATCTTTCGCTCAACCGTCGCAGAAAATGGCAGATTGTCCAGAATGATGTCCGCATACTGGGTGTTGTTCAGATGTCCGTTGTCGTCGGTGCGGGAATAGGTCACACGCTCCACCGAAACCTGCTTTGCATCCTTAATTTTGGGGATAGACAGGTCCTGTTCCGGCACATCTTGAATGCGAAATGGAAAGCGCAGCTCTTCCGGCGGGTCGCGCAGTATCTTCCAGCTGTCGGTATCTACCAGAACCCACTTGGCATCCTGCGCCGCAACCTCTACCCCCTGCTCGTTTATAAAGCTAGTGTATCGGTTAAAGATGGCGCGTTTGGGACCGGATGGCCGGGTGGTCACCCGCAGTTTATCCCCCACCTTGATGTCGTGATAGATCTCCAGCGAAGCTTTCGCCAGCAAAAAGACGGTGTGTGTCTTTCTGTAGACCTCTAAAGTCAATCCCAGCTCATTGCAGTGATTGGTGCTGATGGCCTGGCACTGCGACATCAGCGCCCCGGCCTTCATTCTTCCCTTGCAGTCACATTCATACTGTCCCACAATAAATTCCTGTTCGAAGAAATCCACTGTCGCACTCATTGCTCTTTACCCCCTTTTTTTAGACTCAAATCGAGCAACCCTACTACTTTTATTTGCTGAGTTTTTCAGCCAATTCTTTTAGATCATCTTCGTCGAAAAACTGCACCTGCAATACACCGCCTGCATTGCTGTGTACAATCTTGACCTTGCGCCCCAATTCGGTGCGCAGCGCAAGTTCCATTTCGGTGTAAAAGGAGTTTTGGCTTCCCCATTCAGCTTGTTTGTGCTGTGGGTTTTCCTCCTTTTCCTGCTTTGTTTTGGCCATCCGCTCGATGTCCCGCACCGAATAACGTCCGCTCTTGACCTTCTGCGCAATCTCAACCACTCTGTCCTGATCGTCAAAAGCCAGCAGTGCCCGCGCATGTCCCGGAGAAATTTCCCCGTTTCCCACCATCTCCATGACCTGTTCCGGCAGGTTTAACAGGCGCAGCGCATTTGCAATGGCAGGTCTGGACTTGCCAACCCGCTTGGCCACCTGCTCCTGTGTCATGCCGTACCGCTCCATCAGCTGCTTATATCCGGCAGCTTCCTCAATGGCGTTCAGATCTTCACGCTGCAAATTTTCAATCAGCGCGATCTCCATCGCCTGTTCTTCATCCATCTCGCGGATGACAACCGGCACTTCCTGCAAGCCTGCCATCCGGCTCGCACGCCAACGCCGCTCGCCTGCTACCAGTTGATAGCTTCCTCCCGGCAGTGGGCGAACCAACAGCGGCTGCAATACACCGTGCTCACGGATTGAATCGGCCAGCTCGTTCAGCGCATCCTCCGAAAACACCTTACGGGGCTGATCGTGGTTTGGCTCTATCTGGCTCAGACGAAGTGTCACCACACCGCCTTCTCCTGCCGTGTCCATCGCCTCGTTATCCATAAACAGGGCATCCAATCCCTTGCCAAGTCCTCCTTTTTTTGTCCTTGCCATCCTGCTTCCCCTATCCTTTCTTTACACGATTCTTTTTCAGGACTTCCTTTGCCAGATCCATATACGCCCGAGAGCCCTTGGAGAGCCTGTCAAAATACAGCACCGGCATGCCAAAGCTCGGCGCTTCGGACAGCCGCACATTGCGCGGGATCACCGTCTTGTACACCTTGTCCGGGAAATGGCTCTGCACCTCTTGCTGCACCTGCTCTGTCAGGCGAAGTCTGCGGTCATACATGGTCAGCAGAATGCCCTCCACCTCGATAATCGGATTGTAAAGCCGTTTGACCTGTTTGATGGTCGCCATCAGCTGAGACAATCCCTCCAAAGCATAGTATTCACACTGGATCGGAATCAACACGCTGTCACAGGCAGCAAAGGCATTGAGCGTGACAAGTCCCATTGCCGGCGGACAGTCAATCAGGATGTAGTCGTAATTTTCCCGCACCGAAGCCAATGCTTGCCGCAGCTTCATGGTACGCTCCTCTACATCGCCCAGTTCCAACTCTGCTGCGGCCATGTCGATGCTGGACGGGATCAGATCCACATTCTTAAACTGGGTCTTGATGATGGCCTGTGAGGCCCTTTGTTCCCCTCCCAACAGGTCATAGGTCGAACACTGCACTTCTCTCTTGTTGATGCCCAGGCCACTTGTTGCGTTGCCCTGTGCATCGATATCTACTAACAGGCATTTTTTGCCCGATTTTCCCAAACACGCGGTCAGGTTAATAACGGTGGTCGTCTTGCCGACACCGCCCTTTTGATTTGCTACCGCGATTACTTTGCTCATAATCCACATTCCTTTCCCGGCGCTGCTGCGCAAATCATCAGATTTAGTTTGATTATAGCATATTTGACAGTGAAAATAAAGAAAAAGGTTGTCTTTTCTCCCTGTTTCACGTGAAACACACTTTTTATTTCTCTCCACCCTATCCAAATGTTTCACGTGAAACTCAAAACTTTTTATTTGTGCTGCGCTGAATGTTTCACATGAAACATCCAGCGCAGCAAGCAAAAGCGGGGCAAAATGTTTCATGTGAAACAAGTCAATTTATTTTGATGCCATGCAGGAAAAGAAAGCAAAAAGAACACATATAGAGATAGAAGGTCCTTCTGCTCATCATTGTAGACATCTATATCGGGAGGTTTGAAACATCATGAAAAAAATCATGACAGCAGTTCTCTGTGCAGCCATTCTGCTTTCTATGGCAGGAGTGCCATACAGTGCCGAGAGCATCGATACAAAGCCAAGCTCTTCCATCGTCGTTCTACCAGCAAAAGAGAAGGAAATAAAGCCGCTGGTTCGCGTTACACAGCCAAACAGCAGTGCAACGGGAGAGGAAGAAGACCAGGATAACTTTTTAGAAGCCAATCAGAACGCCGCCGCCTTTGCCAAAAGCATCCAGCAGTTTGGAGCAAAAACATCTGCCATGCTGCTTAATAACGCAGGAACAAACCAAACGTACTCACCTATCAGTTTTGCCTATGCGCTCGGACTCCTCGGCAGTGGAGCACAAGGCCAGACCGCACGCGAAATTGTAAAAGCACTTGAGTCCAGCAACATGACCGTCCTGAAAAACAGATTGCGCAACTTCTATAACGACAGCTACCGCGATGAGGAAAGCAATGTCCTTAAAATTGCCAACTCTCTTTGGCTGCAAGAAGGCTTTCCAATCAAAGAAACATTCGCGCAAAACGCCGCCAAAGATTTCTACGCTTCCAGCTATTCGGTGGATTTTTCCAAACAGTCAACTGCGGATGCTATAGCGAAGTGGATCTCTGAAGAAGCGGGCAATACAATCCAACCTTCCATTTCTGTAAACCCAGACCAGATTCTGTCCATTATCAATATACTCTATTTTGAAGGAGCCTGGGAAGATACCTTTGACGCATCCAATAACACCGAAGAGCCCTTCACTCTTGAGGACGGCAGCACAGTCGATGCCACCTACATGAACCAAACCTTTGACCTTTCCACCTACTACGACACAGATCAATATACCCTTTTTTCTGTTTCATTCCTAGACGGTCAAAAGATGAATTTTGTCCTTCCAAAGGAGGGAAAAAAGCTTTCCTCCCTCCTCGATCAAGAAACCCTCTCTAAAATTCTTTCTGCTCAGCCGGAAGAGGCAGAAAAAACTGCCGATGTACATTTAAAGCTGCCAAAATTTAGCTTTGATAGCGAGTTTGACCTTTCCAATACTCTGCGAGATTTGGGACTTGGCGATTTATTGGACGGCAATGCAGATCTTTCCGGCATTACAGATAAAAAAGTTGCTGTATCCAATGTAAAGCAAGAGAGCCATGTCGAAGTCGATGAAAATGGTTGTAAAGCCGCTGCCTACACAAAAATTGATCTGATATGCACAAGCATCCTCGGCCCCGTGGAAGAGTACAACTTCTCTCTCGATCGCCCCTTCCTCTTTGCCATTACCTCAAAAGATGATGTACCGCTGTTCGTCGGAACCGTCTATAATCCGCTCGCATAATTGAAAAAAGAGCACCGCAGTTTTTCTGCGGTGCTCTTTTTTAAATAGACGATTCATAAACATAAAGTGAAAAGCGTTCCCCATTGATCAGCTGTGTGCCGACATACATTGGAATGCCGTTTTCATCATAGGCTGTGCTCTTGACATAGAGCAAATACTCACCTTTTTTTACGTGAAGGATTTCTCCCTCCTGGGCGGTTGCCCGGCAAAGTTCGATGCGCTTTTCCGAACTTGCAATACGTTTTCCGGTCTTTTCTGTGATATACTCAAACAAAGAATTGTTGTCGAAGTTGCTGTCCAGCAAAAAAGAATACTCCATCGGGAAGTAGTTTCCCTCAATAACTACCGGTTCCTGGTCAGCATACCGAACTCTGGATAGGAATACCACTCTGCTGCCCGTCGGGATCTGTAGCCGTGTGGCCGTCTTTTCGTCTGCCGTTACCACTTTGTTTTCCAACATTTTGCCGCCCGGCTTCACACCGATTTGATGGCACAGCTCTGTAAAGCTCTGCAACTTTTTCATGTTGCGCTCAAACTTTGGTTTGGTAACAAAGGTACCCTTTCCCTGTTTGCGCTCCACCATGCCCTTTTCGATCAGCTTGTCCACTGCCCGGCGCACTGTGTTGATACTGATATGGAAGGTATCCGCCATTTCCTTTTCGGTAGGCAATCGATCTCCGGTATGATACCTTCCGGAGCTGATCTCCTCTTCAATCATACTCATCAGCTGCACATATAATGGCGTAATCGCAGTAGGCTCCAACATCCACATTTCCCCCCTTCATCATTGGCATCATTTGATCATATCATCTTCACAGAGATTATTCTAATTATAATATATTGCAAGAACACAATACAAGGGGATTAGTTGCCAAAAAGTGGGAAAAAAACAATCTGTTTTTTTCTTTATTTTACACCAAACTTACAATAAACTACAAAAAATCTCCTACACCGCATATCATGGAAGAACAAACGCGCAGCAGGGGCTCTTTTAAGGAAGAATCATCCCTGCTGCGCGTTCGCTTTGCAGTTACTGCATATTTTGGAGAATCGCTAAACGATTAGTATTCAACCTTATACATATATCTTCTTTCGTCCATCGAATGACCGGTAACCTGGGACATCTGGAAAACATAGTACCGCTCGATCGGGATGAGGACAACTGGGTTGAAGAACTCTACAACGTCTGGATCAATTCTGCCCTTGTTGAGCTCCTTGAAGTCGATGACGATGAAGTTTTCTGCATAGGTCTTTAAGAACTTCAGGCATCTCTCATCCAGTGCTCTGGTTCTGCCCTCACTCATAATCAGAACCATCGGCAGCTTCTTGTCGGTGGTCTCAAATGGGCCGTGGAAATACTCGCCAGTGTGCAGGCAAACCGCATGTTTCCACTGCATCTCCATGAAGTGGCAGCAGCACATCGAATATGCAACGCCGTAGTTTGGACCAGAAGCCAGTACATAGAAGATTGGCTCTTTGCTTTCCTTCTCAGCCCAAGCCTGAGCCGCTGGCAAGCACTCTTTCTTGGCCTCTTCTACAATCTCGTTGATGTACTGGTAAGCATCCATCGCCTTGTCGTATTTGTCCCAGCCCTCAATCTGATGCAGCAGCTCAAAGCCGATGCGCAGCGAGCAAGACTGGTTGGAATTGCTGTAATCCTGCGGCTGGCCGTTGGAGTAAACAACAACATACTGACCAACTTTAGCCATGCCAGTCTGCATCGAACCGGTCATTGCAATGGTGATGGCACCTTTTGCATTGGCAGTCTCAACAGCCTTTACCGTTTCTGGGGTAGCTTTCAGCGAGCAGATTACTGCGATGCAGCGCTCGTCCAACTCTTTTGGAGTAGCATGTACAAATTCGTTGCTGGTGTAGGTGGTGGCACTGAATGTCTTTGCCTCACTCTGGAGCAGGTACAATCCAGGGAAGATGGCTGCTTTGGAACCGCCGCAAGCTACAAAGTAAACGTGCTTCAGGCCGCCCTTAGCGTCCAGCTTTTGTTTGATTTCTGTGATCATTTGTTTGATTTCCATAATGCGTATCTCCCTTTCCTCCAACGTATTTTGAAATGAAATATTTATGCCTTCTGCTGCTTATCTTTGCTAATCTGCTCAAGCATAGCGCACAACAGACGGACACAATCGACAGCTGCAGGATAATAACCGTATTCCTTTTCGCTGTGATCCAGCGCTCCGTGTGGGCCCATGCCGTCCAGAACGATCGGATCGCTGCCGCAACGGGACAGATGGTTGCCATCCGAGCCGCCTCCGCGATCCTTTTCCTCAAAGTGAATGCCCAGATCGTCGGCAATCTTATGCAGTTTCTCGACGAATGCGGCAGTCTTTTCCGATTTCATCATCGGAGGAGAAGAACGATGTTTGACAATGACGGTATGTACACCTTTGACAAATGGCTCTCCATCCACCATCTTCTGTACTGCCTGCTCAATGCGCTGGCGCTCCGATTCTTTCTTAAAGCGCATCTCTACGGTGAGCTTTGCAAAATCCGGTACGACGTTGGACGCCGTGCCGCCGGAAACAACACCTACATTGACGGTGGTGTCATCCTCACGGCTGGCCATGCCCATCAGCTCTACAACGTAGTGTGCCATCTCCAGCACCGCCGAAGCGTTCTCTACGCTGAACATAAAGCCCGCATGAGCTGCCTGTCCGTGAAACTCCAGCTCGTATCCCATCGAGCCCTTTCGTGCAAAGCAGTGACGGGTACCTTTGTTGCCCGCCGACTCCATGACGACGACGATATCTGCCTTGCGGCCGATTTCATCCATTTTTTCACGGGAGTATTTGCTGCCGATCTCCTCATCCGGGTTGTAGAGCATGCAGATGTTGAGGTTTTCCAAAACTTTTGGATCCGCATTGAGTGCTACATGATACATCGCGGTGTCGCCGTTCTTCATGTCGCCAACGCCTGGTCCATATACGTTTTCTTCGTCCATCGAGAACGGACGCTTTGCAGCCGTTCCGTCTGGGAAAACGGTGTCCATATGTCCTACAAACATAACGTCGTAGTGATCGGCCGGACGGTTGCTGATCTCCATCAATCTTCCCGCTTCCGGTCCGACATCATGGTTGATGACGTGCCATCCCAAATCGCGGTACCAGCCCTCAATGACATCTGCCACCTTGTTGACACCCGCCGCATTGTGGGAACCGCTGTCGATGTTGACCAGCGTCTCCAGCTGCTTTAAGTAAAGATTTAAATCCATCGCACTTCACCTCCTGAATATCTTACCGTTTTCTGGCAAAAAGATAGTAGGCCGGGCTGCGGTTTTCGCAATCTTTTTTGAGTACAGAGAAGTCGCAGTAAGCAAACGGCTCGCAAACCTCTACCTTGCCCTTTCTTCCCGGAGAATCAAATTTGCCGGGCTCCAGCGCTGGGTCGAGGATGCACGCCTCGGTCTCGTTGGCCGAGACAACCAGGATATAGTGGCCACCGTGAGTAAAGACGCCCTCATAGCCCTCCCGGTCGCCGCCGGAGTTGGCAACTGCCATGCCTCCGTTGTGTACATGCGCGACCATTTTGTTGATATCGTTCGTTGTTTCAAAGGTTAAACCAAATTTTTCTGCTACAGCAGGACCCATAATTTGCAGATCACTGCCAGCTCCCATATTTGCCTTCAGGTCATAGACCATCTGACGGCACTCTTCCAGACTCATGCTGTGCATGGTCATATTTTCAACCAACATGCACAGGCAGCAAAGTCCGCAGCCCGCCGAGGAGATGTTGGACTTGTCCGCGGGAGCTCCTCCATTTTTGAGGTTGTGCTCATAAGGCATATCAGGATATTTTCTCTGATTGATATAAAGCATCGTTGTGCGCTCCCCTCTAGTTGTTGATCTCCTGGTAACGCAGGCATGCTACCTTGCGTTTGCCGTCTACATCGACCAATTGTGGCGCTTCCTCTGCACACCGTGCGGTGGCATATGGGCAGCGGGTGTGGAAACGGCAGCCTTTCGGCGGCTTCAATGGGCTTGGGACCTCGCCTTCCAGCACGATCTCATCCTTCTTGTGATGGATGTCCGGTACAGGAATAGCCGACAGCAGCGCCTTGGTGTATGGATGCAGCGGCTTCTGGAAGAGGTCCTCCTTCTTCGCAATCTCTACAATCTTGCCCAAATACATAACCGCAACCTTATCGCAGATGTACTGTACAACGCTCAGGTCGTGGGAAATGAACAGGTACGCCAGGTTCATCTGTTCCTGCAAGTCTTTGAGCAGGTTGAGTACCTGGGAACGAACCGAAACGTCCAGCGCAGAAACAGGCTCATCACAGACAACCATCTCCGGGTTGTTGATCAGCGCTCTTGCAATTACAATTCTCTGGCGCTGGCCACCAGAAAGCTCATGTGGGTACTTGTTCAGATATTTTTCGCTCAGGCCTACAACGCCCAGCATCTTGATGACGCGCTGACGTCTTTCCTCTTTCGGGATCTCGTGGCCGAGATCAAGAGGAGCCTCTACCGACTGCATGATGGTTTTTCTGGGGTTTAAGGATGCAAACGGATCCTGGAAGATCAGCTGCATTTTCTTGCGGTACTCCAACATCTGGTCGGGGCTGTATTTGGTAATATCCGTTCCATTATATAAAATCTGTCCGCCGGTAACCGAGTGCAATTTTAAGATTGTGCGGCCCAAGGTGGACTTTCCGCAGCCGGACTCACCTACCAGGCCGATCGTCTCGCCCTTTTCCATCGTCAGATCGACGCCGTCTACCGCTTTCAGGTAGACGCGGTTCTTGGCGGAAAAGCTCTTCTTGACGAGGAAGTGTTTTTGCAGATCATGAATTTCGAGCAGCGGTGCTCCCATCTGTGCTTCCTCCTTCCTCAACATATTTCCAGCATCTTACTTTGTGTCCATCTGCCAGGGTGTGCATGCCTGGATCTTCTTCCCAGCAGCGCTTGGTGGCCTCTTTGCAACGTGTGCAGAAGCGGCAGCCCTTTGGCATCTCGTCCAGGGTTGGAACGGTGCCATCAATGGTATACAGGCGCTCATCCTTCTTCTGGTTGATACGTGGAATCGAGCGCAGCAAGCCGTTGGTATAGGGGTGCAGCGGGTGGTCGAAGATCTGTTCGAGGGTGCCGTACTCCACATCCTTGCCGGCATACATAACCATGACATGATCGGCCATCTCCGCAACAACACCCATATCGTGGGTGATCAGAATGACCGAGGTGTTAAAATCGTGCGTCAGCTGACGCATCAGGCGCAAAATCTGTGCCTGGATGGTAACGTCCAACGCGGTGGTTGGCTCGTCAGCAATCAGCAGCTTTGGATTGCAGGAAAGAGCCATCGCAATCATAACTCTCTGGCGCATACCACCGGAGAGCTGATGCGGATACTCTTTGATTCTCTGTTCTGGAGAAGGGATGCCGACCTTTTCCAGCATCTCGATGCTCTTTTGCATTGCATCGTGCTTGGAAATTTTCTGATGGGTCTGCAGCATCTCTACCATCTGCGCGCCGATGGTGTAAACGGGATTGAGCGAAGTCATTGGCTCCTGGAAGATCATCGAGATCTTGTTGCCACGTACGTCCCGCATCTCCTCATTGGATGCCTTGGAAAGGTCCTTACCCTGGAACAAAATTTTGCTGTTCGGGTCAATTTCACACAGGCTCGGCGGCATAAGGCGCAGAATAGAGGTTGCCGTTACGCTTTTGCCGCAGCCGGATTCGCCTACGATGCCGATAATCTTTCCTTCATCCAGGGAGAAGTTTACATCCTCTACTGCCGCCGTTTTCTGTTTTTTAATTTTAAAGCTTACCTTTAAATTTTCAATTTTTAATAAGGGCTCTGGCACAAGAGGTTCCTCCTTACTTACTTACTTCCATGATCCGGCTGGCAAAAGAAACCAAATCCGCGATTCTGAAAGGGGTGCATCGCATGCACGATGCACCCTCATCATCAAACTATTATTATTCGGTTACTTCCCAGTTCCAAACAGCTTCGTTGAGCATGCCTGCATCGGACTGATGTACGCCGGACATTCTCGGGCTGACAACATTAAACGAGTAAGCATGATAGAGCATTACCAGAGGCATCTCGTCATACCAGAATTCCTGATATTCGTTGACCAGTTCTTTTCTAGCGGTTTCATCCATCTCGGAAGCGATCTGCTCCTGATACTCTGCAAAGCTTGGATCGGTGATCTGGCAGTAGGTTGCATTTCTGTAATCATAGTAACCTTCCATCCACAGCGGGTAGTTGGTCGCGGTGGATCCGCAGATACCAAGGTCATAAGTACCATCCTGCAGGCCAGCAAACTCGGTTGCAAGGTCTACGGTCAGGATCTCGATGTTGATGCCAACCTCGGCGAGGTTCTGCTGGATAACAGCTGCCATTCTCTCACGAGTGGAGGTAACAGCCATGGTCAGGGTCTCGCTGCTGTCCCATCCAGCTTCTGCAAGCAGTTCTTTTGCCTTTTCAACGTCTCTGGACCACTCAATTCCAGCATCATACTCGGAACCCGGGATGATGAAGGTTGCGGACGGAACGCCCTGGCCCTCTACGTTCTGGTCGATCAGCATCTCTTTGTCAATAGCAAGGTTCATTGCCTGACGGATTCTCTTATCGGATACGTTCTGGTTGTTGATCAGGAAAGCGACAATGCTGGTTGGCAGGTCGGATTTCTGTACTGGCAGGCCCATATCCTCTGCTGCAAGCGAATCCTCGATAGAGGAGCTCTGCATGAACATATCCAGCTCACCGGTCATAACGGAAGTAACGGTGTTGGAAGCAGAGATTACAGTGTAAACCAGTTTGCCAAACTTTGGAGCGCCCAGCTGGTAATCCGCAAAGGAACCAAGCTCGAGCTGGCTGCCGGAAAGCTCAGAAATGTAGGTGCAAGGACCAGAACCCAGATCGTTCGGGTTGTCCCAGATGTCAGAAGCGTTTACTTCTGCAGGATCCATGTCGCCCAGCAGGTGCTCAGGCAGTACATAGAAGTATTTGTTGTGGAGCATGATCCAGTCCTCAACCGGTGTTGGGGTCTTGAAGGTCATAACCAGGGTGTGATCGTCGGTCGCTTCGATGCCCAGGGTGTCGCCGGTTCTAACGCCGGAATCATCGGTGCCTTCGAAGAATTTGAACTCGCTCTTCATACCGAAGTCAAAGTTCGGATCGGTGATCAGGTAAGCGGTGAATACCCAGTCGTTTGCGGTAACTGGGGTGCCATCGTGGAATTTTGCGTCTGGGTCCAGATGGAAGGTAGCAGTCATACCGTCTTCAGAGGATTCCCAAGACTCAGCAGCTCTTGGCTCAACCGACTCAGCAGCCTCGGTGATGTAGGCCAGGCGGTCATACAGTTTGTCAAGAACCATGTGCTGGAAGGTGGAACCGCTGGAAGAACCATATGGGTTCAGCGAGTCCCAAGCGGTGGTGAGACCGTAGTTGATAACAACATCGGAATAATCCGCAGTCTCGGTGTCGCCAGCTTCTTCAGTGCTCTCTGCTTTTTCGGCGTCGCTGCTTTCCTCACTAGCAGTGCTCTCCTCTGTTGTGGTGCTCTCTGTTGAAGAAGTGGTAGTGGTATTGCCACTGCTTCCGCAGCCGCTCAGCGCAAATGTCATCGTCATTGTCAGCGCGATGGCCATGCTCAGTACACGCAACGTATGTTTCTTCATGAATTTACATCTCCTTTTTTATTTCATTTTCGGGTCAAGCGCGTCGCGCACGCCTTCACCGATAAAATTGAAGCCGATAACGACCAGAATGATACAGATGCCGGGTGGTATCCATACCCATGGACGTGCAGTCAGGACCAGAAGGTTCTGTGCTGCAAAGATGATGTTGCCCCAGGAGGCCTGTGGTGTCTGAACACCAAGGCCCAGGAAGCTCAGCGAAGACTCGGTCAAGATACCGCTGGAGACACGGAATGCAATGCTGACCCAAACAGGAGCAATCGCATTTGGAAGGATCTCGGTAAAGATGATCTTTCCGTTCTTCATGCCCATAGCCCTTGCGGCCTCAATGTATTCTTTTTCACGCATGGACAAGGTATTGCCGTAAATAAGCTTTGCGATAGAGGTCCAGCCCAAGACACCAATAACAACGGTAACTGTCAAGATGGATGGACCAAAAACTGCGACCAAAACCAGAATCAGAATCATCGACGGGAAGGACATGAAGATGTCCGCCGCACGCATGATGATGGTCTCCCACATGCCGCGGTAATAACCGGCGAGCAGTCCGAGCGGGACGCCTACAATGACACTGATAATGGTGGAAGCGATGCCGACGAACAGCGAGATGCGGCCGCCATACAAAAGGCGGGCAAACAGGTCACGGCCGACATCGTCGGTGCCCAGAATGTGCTCTGGGGAAGGCGAACTGTTAAATCCAGCATAAGCATCGGTGGTGTATGGGTCCATGTCCAGAAACAGCGGCAGCAAAATGCAGCACAGTGCAACGAACAGAACGACAATAACGCCAAAAACCGCACGCTTGTTGTGGGTAAATTTTGCCCACGCCTGGCTTTTCACACGTTGTTTTTCCACTCTCCGCACCTCCTTAATCGTAGCTGATGCGTGGATCCAGTCTTGCATAGATCAGATCCAGAATCAGGTTTGCAACCAGAACGACGACGGAGATCAAAACGGTGACGCCCATGATAACCGGATAATCGCGGTTGTTAATCGCAGTAACCATCAAGCTGCCGATACCTGGCCAAGCGAAGATCTGCTCGGTTACAACCGCGCCGCCAATCAGGAACGGAATGGACAGGCTGATGGAGGTAACAACAGGGATCAGTGCGTTGCGGAACGCATGCTTGATGACGATGATGCTTTCTTTTAAGCCTTTGGAGCGAGCGGTCTTGATGTACTCTTCGTTGAGTACCTCGAGAACACTGGCTCTGGTCTGCTTGATGTAGTTTCCGATCGGCTGAATGCCGCAGACAATAGCCGGTAAGATCAGATGTTGTACCAGATCTCCAAACTCATGTTGTCCTGACGTGCTGTACATGCCGCTGGTCGGTAGCCATCCTAGCTTAACTGAGATTACATAGATCAAAATCAAGCTCAGGAAGAAGTTTGGCACACACGAACCCAGGAAAGCTACAAAGTTTGCAGCTGTGTCCCACTTGGAATACGGTCTGTAAGCCGCCAGAATACCGAGCGGAACACCGATGATGATTGCCATGACGATACCGGTACCGGTCAGAATCAACGATGCCTGTAATCTCTGGCCAATCATCAGGCTAACCTCCTGCGATGTGCGGTAGGAGGTTCCCAGGTCTCCCTGGAACAGTTCTCCAAGCCAGATAAAGTACCGGACGATGATCGGCTTATCCAGTCCAAGAGAAACCTTGAGTGCTTCCAAGTCGCTTTGTGAGAGCTCACCGGAAGACGCCATAATGTCAAGAGGTCCGCCTGGCGCGATGTTTACCAGGAAGAATACAATAAAAGTAATTCCCAGGAAAACGGGTATCGCGATCAGCAATCTCTTGATTGTGTACTTAATCACGCTTTTCACCTCTTTATGTTTTCTTGATGCTGACTTTCTTTTTCCTTCCTTCTCCTTTCTGTTACACTGTGAACATCTTGTCTTTTTTCTTCATTCTTTCGCTTCAACTGGCAGAGCGCGGCGGTAATCGCCGAGAATCATACCCATTCATGCTAACTCATATGCTAACATATCAAAATATACTTGTCAATATATCATAGTTATTGAAAAATAGCCTCGAAATTTTATGTATATTTTATTCAATATCGACTTGACAAAATAAATAAATCCGATTATGATACATATAAAAACATCTGCATATGTTTTAGTATGTATTTGCGGCATTTTAATAAGGGAGTGTTTGTATGGCAATTAAGGTAATCGGTGTGGGCGACAACGTCGTCGACAAATATATGCACACCAAAACAATGTATCCGGGCGGCAACGCCTTCAACTTCTCTGCCTACGCCACCATGTTGGGCGCTTCTTCCTCTTATATGGGCGTGTTTGGCAACGACGATGCAGCAGCTCTGGTCCAGGCTACCGCCAAAGAACTGGGCATCGACACCTCCCACTGCCGCATTGAGCAGGGCGAAAACGGCTATGCAATGATCACACTGGTAGATGGAGACCGCAAATTCCTTGGAAGCAACAAGGGCGGCGTAGCCAAAGAAAAACCAATTTGTTTTTCTCAGGAAGATCTTTCCTATCTCGATGGCTTCTCTTTGATCTGCACCAGCATCAACAGCCACATCAACCCCGAGCTTCCAAAGCTCAAACCCTTAAAACCTTATGTCGCATACGATTTTTCTATTCTGGAGACAGATGAAATTTTTGATGCTGTCTGCCCGTACATCGACTTTGCGATCACTTCCTGCGGCGATCTGCCCCTGGAGGACATCAAAAAACGCTGTGCACGCATCCATCAGCGCGGCTGCCACTACGTCATCGCAAGCCGCGGCAAAGAAGGTTCGGTCTTCTCGGACGGCGAACACTTCTTTACCCATCCGGCATTTCTGGTCGAGGCGCTGGACACACTGGGTGCAGGCGACTCCTTCTTGACCGCTTTCCTGCTCTCCTTTGTCGAGTGGCTGGAGGGCAACCACGATGCTGCTGAGCTCGAAGACGCCGTTATGAAGGCGATGGATACCGGCAGTGCGTTTTCCGCTAAGACCTGTATGGTACATGGTGCCTTTGGTCACGGAAAACAGTTTGAATAATCGATATCCCCTAATTTTTCTTACATTTTTAATCTCTTCTTTGTATGGCAAACAGCAGACGGACTGGCGAATCTTTCGCTGGTCCGTTTGCTGTTTTATCTGTTTTTGATACAAATAAGAAAGAGGGCTGACAGATTATCAGCCCTCTTTCTTTGTTTGGGATGTTTATGAGAATTGGGGAACTTGGAGTTGTCAAAAATAAAATTGCCTTCAGATGATAATCGGCGTATCTGCTCATGTTCAGTATTTGCTTTTGTATAATCTGCTGCAAAAATTCCACTGTTTTCCACTAAAAAGCAAGGGCCTTTGTCGGAATTTGCCGCACCCCTTTGGGAAGTCTTTCTAGAGCCGTTAGCAGATCGCTTTTTCCAAATAATTGAATCTATGTAGTTTATCGGTACACGGTACAAGATTGTTGTCGGATTATCCCTCATTTTTTTTGTAGGCGCTCTCCTTGGGGATACGGATGGTGTAGACGACTTCCCCTTCTTCCTCCTGCATCTGTGTCTTTGCCTTGATGCCCGAAAGCTTCATCGTCTCCAACGCCTTGTCAATGCTGTGCAAAAAGATCCGCAGATCCTTTACGATAAATAGCCTCTTACTGCGGGGCTTGTCCTCCTTATCCTGCGAGAGCTTGTCCACCACCCCTGCAACATATCGCTCGGTCTGGGAAACATTCAGCTGCCGCTGGGTGATTTCTCGCACCGCCTGCAAAAGCAGCTCATCTCCCCTGCCGTTCAGGTTTAACAGCGCCCTGGCGTGCCGTTCGGTGAGCCCTGCATTAAGGATTGCTTCCCGCACCGGGTCGGAAAATTGCAGCAGACGCAGCTTGTTGGCAACGGTGGATTGGTTTTTCCCGAGTTTTTGCGCAACTGCCTGCTGGGTATAGCCGCCCATCTTCATCAACTTCTGGATGGCAACGGCCTCTTCAAAAAAGTTTAGGTCGCACCGCTGAATATTCTCTACCAGTGCCAGCGCGCTGCTCCGCTCCTCGTCCATGCTGGTCAGAATGGCAGGCACCTCCTGCATGCGCAGTTTGCGGCAGGCAAGCAGACGCCGCTCACCCGCTACCAGCTGATAGTTTCCATCCTCAAGCGGCAATACAGTGATCGGCTGCAACAGGCCATATTGGGCAATGCTCGTCGCCAGCTGCTCGATCTTTTCTTCATCAAATACCCTTCTCGGCTGGTGGGGATTGGGCTTGATGCGGTATTCCGGGATCAGCATCACTTTGTTGACGATTTTTTGTTTGGGCAACAGCGCTTTCATAGGGGTTTCATCTCCTCCTTTTAAGAGTTCCCAAACGCCTGTCCCCCGCCGAACCAAATAGCGGCGGGGGAAGGTGTTCGAGATAATGATGGGAGCAGAAATGTTCGCAGAGACGGCTTAGGGGAACCGCCCTGCCGAGCAAAAGAAAGGAAAATAGGAATAGAAAAGGCATGGGCAACGGGATTGGATGACTCCCGTGTCCATGCCTACATGATAGCACAACTGATTCCACTTTTCCAGAAAAATCGTCCGACAAGATTCGACTCTTCCACCGGAAATGCGATTTATAAAATTGGTTTTTTTGCCATTTTAGCGGCGGTTCTTGGGAAAGCTGGCGGAGTGTGCGATATTTTTTTGATCCGCACAATGCTTCTACCACTATCGTCCGGCAAAGAAAAATGCAGAATCTCCTCGACTTTTCCCCCCATCGTCGCGATGGCGTTCTTTGCCTCCCTGACTTCCTCTTCCACTTCCGGGCCTTTGAGCGCGATAAAGTACCCACCCACCTGGACATAAGGCAGGCAATACTCGGAGAGTTCCCGCAGATGAGCCACTGCACGGGCGCTGGCAAGGTCGTACTGCTCGCGCAGCTTTTTGTCCTTGCCCCCGTCCTCCGCACGGGCGTGCAGCAAGGTGCAGTCAAGCCCCAGCTGCTCACTGACCTCTCCCAAAAAGGTCAGCCGTTTTTGAAGGCTGTCCAGCAAGGTGAGCTGAATGTCCTCCCGGGCAACCTTTACCGGTATTCCCGGAAATCCCGCACCGGTGCCCACGTCAATCATCTTTGCACCCTGTTGCGGCTCAATAGCCTTAAAAAATAACAGGCTGTCCAGGAAATGCTTATACACGATCTCCCGCGGTTCGGTGATCGCGGTCAAGTTCATTTTCTGATTCCATTCCACCAGCAGCGCCGCATATTGGTCCAGCTTTTTAGCAGCCTGCATCGACAGCGAAATGCCAAACTGTGCACAGCCATCCAAAAGCAACTGTAGATCTATCATATCGGTTCCTTTCCTGCGGCTTCGACCCGCCGCGACAAATTGTTTCACATGAAACGGCTATTCTACGCCCTTTTTGCTCTCCAAATAGATGAGCAGGACCGAAATATCGGCCGGGCTGACCCCCGAGATGCGGGAGGCCTGTCCGATGTTGTGCGGGCGCACACGCTGTAATTTTTCGATCGCTTCCAGCCGCAGCCCGCGGATTTGGGTGTAATCCAGCTCTTCCGGCAGCTTCCGGTTTTCCAATCGCCGCATCTGCTCGACCTGCATCAGCTGCTTTTGAATGTACCCTTCGTACTTAATCTGGATTTCCACCTGCTCGGTCACCTCATCCGGAAGCGGCGGACGGTCGGGATCAAACGGCGCTAAATCCTTGTAGCCAATCTGGGGGCGGCGGATGAGGTCTGCCGCATGGACACCTGTCTCAAGCGGCGCAGTGCCGTGCTCCTCCAGCATCTGGTTGAGCTGTTCGGATGGGCCAAAGGTCATCTTCTCGACGCGCTTGCGCTCTTGCTCGATCTGTTGTTGTTTGTGCAAAAAACGCTGCCATCTTTCCTCGCCAATCAGCCCCAGTTCATGGCCAATGGGGGTCAGCCGCGCATCCGCATTGTCCTGCCGCAACAAGAGGCGGTACTCCGAACGGCTGGTCATCATGCGGTAGGGATCTGAACAACCCTTGGTAACCAAATCGTCGATCAAGGTGCCGATATAGCTGGAAGCGCGGTCCAGAATCAACGGCTCTTTTCCCTGCACCTTTCTTGCAGCGTTGATGCCGGCAATCAGTCCCTGAGCGGCAGCCTCCTCATAGCCGGAGGTGCCGTTAAACTGCCCCGAACCGTACAGTCCGGGAATCTTGATAAACTCCAGGGAAGCCTTCAAATCGAGCGGATCGACACAATCGTACTCGATGGCATAGGCGTTGCGCATGATCTGTACCCGCTCAAACCCCTCGATCGAGCGGTAGAGCGCCAGCTGTACATCCTCCGGCAGCGAGGAGGAAAGTCCCTGCAAATACATCTCTTCGGTGTCGATTCCCATCGGCTCAACAAAGGATTGATGGCGCGGCTTATCGGGGAAGCGCATGACCTTGTCCTCGATGCTCGGGCAGTAGCGCGGCCCCACCCCTTCGATCATCCCGCCATAAAGCGGCGAACGGCCAATATTCTGTCGGATAATCTCGTGGGTCTTTGCGTTGGTGTAGGCGATGTGGCAGACAACCTGATTGTGCAGCCCCTCGCGCGGTGTCTCAAAGGAAAACGGGATGATCGTCTCGTCGCCCTCCTGCACCTCCAGCTTGTCATAGTCGATGCTGTCGCGGCGCACACGTGCCGGTGTTCCCGTCTTAAAGCGGCGCAGATGAATGCCCAGTCGCTCCAGTGCCTCGCTCAATCCAACCGCAGCATGCAGGCCATCCGGTCCGCTCTCATAGGAGACGTCCCCGACATAGATCTTCCCGTGCAGAAAGGTGCCCGAACAGATGATCGCTGTCTGTACCTCATATACTGCGCCAAGTTTGGTGACAATTTCCCGGACAGCGCCGCTTTCGTCCAGACGCAGGTCACACACTTCCGCCTGAATGATGTCCAAACCCTTTTGTTTTTCCAGGCGGCGCTTCATCTCGTGATGGTACGCCTCGCGGTCCGACTGCACGCGCAGGCTGTGCACTGCTGGACCTTTTCCGCGGTTAAGCATGCGGCTCTGCAAAAAGGTGGCGTCCGCCGCCTTTCCCATCTCACCGCCCAAGGCGTCGATTTCCCGAACCAGATGGCCCTTCGCCGTGCCTCCGATGGATGGGTTGCAGGGCATATTGCCGATGGCATCGAGCGACATGGTGAAGATGGCGGTCTTCGCTCCCAGCCTTGCCGCCGCCAGTGCCGCCTCAATGCCGGCGTGCCCCGCTCCAATGACAGCCACCTGATACTTTCCCATTTTATATTCCATAGCATACTCCTTCTGCTTTTTCCCTGAACCTGCAAGCGGCAAGGATCGCACCGCTCTCTTTTCCCCAACCTGCCGCTACTTGCCGACACAAAAGCGGGCAAATACCTGATCGATCACCGCATCGGAAGCGCGCTCCCCTGTCAGCTCCAAAAGGCTGTCGATCGCCGCATCGATGCAGACGTTGATGGCGTCGAGCGTCTGCCCTTCCGCAAGTGCCCGCTGGGCCTGGTCCATTGTGCGGCTTGCCTGTGCAACACAGTCACGCTGCCGCTCGTTGGCAATGACCTGAGACGACGAATCCAAATGGGAGAGGTTGAGCAGGTCGCGCACCTGTGCTTCCAGCTCGCCGACGCCTTCCCCTGTACCGGCCGAAATCTCCGCAACATGCGAAATCTTTTGTCGTATCGCCTCTACATCCACTTTGCGCGCAAGGTCGCTCTTGTTGATGACCGCCACCGCCGGACGCCCTTGCAGGGTATCCAACAGCTGCCAGTCCTCTTCGGACAGCTCCTGCGAGCTGTCAAACACGGCCAGCACCAGGTAGCTGGTGTCCAGGCGCTTGCGGGCCAATTCGACACCCACCTTCTCCACCGGGTCGTCGGTGTCCCGCAGTCCGGCAGTGTCCGCCAGATTCAGCACAAGATCCCCCAGCCGGATGGTGTCCTCTACAATATCCCGGGTGGTTCCGGGGATTTGAGTCACAATGCTCTTTTCCTGTCCGGAAAGCAGGTTCATCAAGGTCGATTTGCCGACATTCGGCCGTCCGACAATAACCGTGCTGACCCCTTCCCGCAAAATCTTGCCGTTATCATAACCGGAAAGGATGGCATGCAGCCCGGCACAGATCTCGTCTATGCCGGCGCGCAGATTCTCATCGGACACCTCGTCGATGTCCTCGTCGGGATAATCCACCCACGCTGCAAGCGCCGAGGAGATCGACAGCATCCGGTCGACCACCGCGTGGATTTGCTTGTATACCGCTCCATCCTTTGCCTGTAAGGCTGCCTGTGCGCTCTGTTGGCCCTGCGAAGCGATCAAATCCATCACCGCTTCGGCCTGGGTAAGGCTCATCTTGCCGTTGACAAATGCTCTGCGGGTAAATTCTCCGGCCTGCGCTGGTCTGGCTCCTGCGGCAATGCAGGCGCGCAAGGTGCGCTGTACCAGATAGACACCGCCATGGCAGCAGATCTCCGCTACATCTTCGCCGGTGTAGCTTTTGGGGGCACGGTAGACAAAGACTACCGCCTCATCAAAATCCCCCTGCTCATCATGCACCCTTCCGAACAATCCGCTGTAACCTCCGGTTTGCTGGACCTTTTTTTCTGAGACCGAGCGAAAAACGCGGTCGGTCACCTCCAGCGCCTTTGGGCCAGAGACGCGCACCATTCCGATACCGCCCGCAGCGATCGGTGTGGAAATTGCCGCGATGGTGTCTTCTGAAAATATGCTGTTCACGATAAGCCTCTCCTTCCGTTCCTGAGCCTTTGGACACAACTGCATAGTTATTTATATTATAACAAAAAAAGCAGCTTCTGAAAAGCTGCCTCATATAGAAAAATGGGGACACGCACTCGCGTGTCCCCATAAAAAAGCGTTACGCTGCTTTTGGCAGGCGGCGAACTTTGCTTTCCCGGACCATACAGTACTGGACTAGATCGGGATAGTGGTCGATGGTCTCAAAGAGCGAAAAGCCAAAGTGGCGGTACAAACTTACATTCTTTGGGTTGTGGGTTTCCAGGCTGACCAGCATTTGCCGCTGGTCGGCATAGTCAAATACCGCACCCATCAGCTGTTTGGCATAGCCCTTTCCCTGGCAGGATGGACGAACTGCCAGATAGATCACATGCAGACGGTTTTCGTCCAGCTCCTGTGTCCAACTGCTGTTCAGATAATCTCTGCCGCGCAGGAAGTTGAAGAAAGTTTCCAGCGACGGATCGTCGCGGATCAAAAAAGCATTGGTTTTGATGGCGCTGTAAAGCTGCTCGGCAAAATATTTAAAGGGGTTATACGGTTCCGATTCATCCGATACTACGACAATGCCGTCGATATCCTCGTTGACCGCATAGATTTCACAGTTTTCCAGCATCTCATCCAGATCACAGCGGAAAAGTTCCGGCAGCAATCTGGTTCGTTTTTGCTCGTCAGGAATCAGTTCCTGATAGAGCGGATCGCTTGCAAAACACTCGGTTAAAAGTGTAATCAGCTTGGTTTCGTCTCGTTTTGTCACCCGATACAACCTATCGGTTTCCATGATTTCACTCACCTTAAAATTAGTAGAACCAAAGCTGCAGCTTGATATGATTTTGTTTTCCCCGGGCACCCTCATTATAGCCTGCGGCGGGGTTTTCCGGCAACAACCTTCTCCCTGCAAATTTTGAAATATTCCCTTACCATCCAGTGTCTCCCCTTGTCCATCCCCACTCAATCTTACAATTTCTCTTTTTTTCTCACTCTTACGCCCCTCATTCCATCTATTCATGTAAAATTCACAATTCCTTTTCTCTCTTTCCTGTTTCCCCTATTTTCCCTTATTTTTTTACAGTTATTTTTCCAGTCGTCTGGTGCAAAAAAGCGCCGGGAGCATAAGCTCCCGGCGCTTAAAATAAAGGCTCCTTTTATTCCAGGTCAATCTTTGCATACAAAGGCTTGTCCTGTGCTTCGCTCGGCGCTGCGCTGCGCGGCACCTCGCTGCGGACATTCTCGTTGGAAGCAACCCGCTCTTCCTGACGGCGCTCACCTTTGTATCCGCCCTGGCGTGGCGGACGGCGGCGTCCTCCCTCGCCCTCTTCGCGGTTCTGATTCTGACGGAAAACATATGGCTTCTTCTCTGCGCCTTCTCTGTTTTCCTGTCCTTTATTGTCTCCCTGCGGACGGCGCGGACCGGAACGGCGGCCACCTTTATTGTATGGCTTCTTCTTGCCCTTATATCCACCGCTCTTCTTCACTGGATTGGTCGAGCTGATGACAACCCGGCGATTTGGCTCCTCGCCGATCGACGAGGAGGTCGCTCCCTCAATGGTGGAGACGGTGGCATGGATGATGCGTCTCTCGTATGGGTTCATCGGCTCCAGCGTTACACTGCGTCCAGTGCGCACGACGTTGCGCGCCAGGCGCTTAGCCAGAGACTCCAGGGTCTTTTCCCTCTTCTCGCGGAAGTTGCCGCTGTCGATGGTGATGCGCATATAGTCCCCATCCAGGCGGTTGATTGCAAGGCTGGTCAGATACTGGATTGCATCAATGGTCTCGCCGCGGCGTCCAATGACAAATCCCAGATCATCGCCCTGTAAAGTGACGTGCAGATTTTCCCCTTCCTGAGAGGACTCTGCGGTAAAGGACTGCGCACCCATCGCGCGCAGAATGGAGGAGATGTACTCCACTGCCATTTCGGCCTTGTCCTCCTTGACAAAGACACGCACCTTTGCCGGGTAGGTCTTTAAGCCAAACAATCCCTTTTTGGGCAGATCAATGATCTCAAACTCCGCCTTTTCTCTGTCTACGTTCAGCTGATGGCAGCCCTCTTCGATGGCCAGATCAACTGTTTTTCCCGTTGCAATAATCTCTTTCAAGCTGATACCTCCTCTGATAATCAGTGAAAAGTTGCTCCCGTTATTCCAAATCGTCGTCCGTTACTTCGGTATAGACGTCGCCGTACTTCTCTGCGTCCCGCTTTCTGGCGTCCGCCAACTTCTGACGATTGATCTCTTTCTGTTTCTTTGCGCGCTCTTTGGCTTCTGCATCGCCGGAACGTGCCTTTTTCTTTGCCTCAATGCGCTCCAATCTTTCCTGTTCGCGGCGCTCTTCCGCTTCCTGTTTGGCGCGCTCGGCCATCTCTTTTGGATTATAGAACTTGTTGAGCACAAAGGTCTGGATCATCATAAAGATGTTGGAGAAAATCCAGTACATACCGACACCGGCTGGAACCTGGAAAGCGATGTACAGCGACATCAGCGGAGAGATAAACATCATGACCTTCATGCTGCTGGCGCCCGGGCCCTCCATTGCAGCAGGGTTATTGCGGATGGTGAGCCAAGAAGGAACAAATGCTGTAATACCAGACAAAATCGGGATCAATACCAGTGGAGTCAAAGACAGCGACGGTGTCTCGCCCAGATTGATGCCAAAGAAGTTCAGGTCAAAGGACTGAACTGCGCTGACAAAATCGTTGCCGAGCGCTGCATATGCTTCTGGATTTGCCTGGACAGAAGAGATGATGGCCGTCTGTGGGGAGTACCGGCTAAAAGCAACGCCCAAGCCCTTCATGATCTCGGTTGCCTGTGTGATGACATCCGAGCTGATGCCCAGGATGTGCTGCATCGGATTATAGATAACGTCGATCAGGCCGAACAGTACAAGCAGGGTGATGAGCATCGGCAGACATCCGCCGGCCGGGTTGTACTTCTCCCTCTGATAGAGCTTTTGCAGCTCCTCGTTCATCTTTGTCTGGTTTTTCGCATACATCTTCTGAATTTCCTGCATCTGTGGTTGGATGGCAGCCATCTTTGCAGAAGACTTCTGCTGCTTGACGGACAGCGGCACCAAAACCAGTCTGACAAGCAGGGTAAACAGGATCAGTGCCCAACCGTAGCTGTGCAGGATGTTGTACAGCAGGCGCATGATCAATCCTAACGGATAACCAAGAATATTCATCGAAAACCTCCATTCTGCACCCGTGCGCACAAACGGCAACAGGTGCTTTTGCCCGGCGGGGCATTTCTGGTGTAGGCATCTGCCCGCCTTTTACAGGCTGTGGTATTTTCTGCCCCTTTCCTTTTTACCGGGCAGTTTTTCGGGGACCGGGTCATAGCCCCCAGGATGAAAAGGATGGCACTTTAAGATGCGCCGCAGCGCAAGATATCCTCCCTTAATTGCACCAAACCGTTCAATTGCCGTAAAGGCATAGGACGAACAGGTTGGGTAAAACCGACAGCAGGGCATAAACAGCGGAGAGATACACTTCTGATAAAACCGAATGAGCAAAAGCATCAGGTACTTCATCTTTTTTCCCCTTTCTCTCCCTTTCCTTTGGTTCTCTTCTTAATAATAATATGGAAGAAAACCTCCTGCCTTTATCCTTGCGGTGTGGATGGCTCCTTTTTCTTCTTCACCGTGGACCCTTTTTTGGCCTTGTCCGGTTTGGTAAGGCTCATAATCTGTTTTTTCATCACCGGCACAAGCTCGCTGGACTTTGCCTGCGCAGTTTTTGCCCTTGCAACAAAGACAAAATCCCACCCCTGCCCAATCTGTGGCTGCACCTCAGAAAAGGCCGCGCGGATGATGCGCTTGCAGCGATTGCGGCAGACGGCCTTGCCGATCTTTTTGGTGGCGGTGATGCCAATCCGGTTGCGGCCAAGGCGGTTTTTGCAGGCATAGGTGACAATGAGCGGATGGACTGCACTGCTTCCTTTAAAATAAAGGCGCCTGAATTCCTTATTCAGCTTTAAGGTCGTCTTCTTGTTCAAGGCTTGTCCTCCATCCCGCGATAATAGGTAAAAAGAAAGACCACTTATCGGGATAAGTGGCCTGCTTATTCTGGAATGAAACATGGAAGGCAGAATAAACAGAGCCTATTCCCTGTTTCCTCCCGGCATTCCCGCACAGAATGCGCTGGATATTGAACGGCCAACAAAGCAGCCGAACAGGAACTAGTAGGTCAGCTGCTTTCTGCCTTTTGCTCTTCTGCGGGCAAGAACTTTACGGCCGTTTCTGGTAGACATTCTCTTTCTGAAGCCGTGCTCTTTCTTTCTCTGAAGCTTCTTTGGCTGATAGGTTCTGAACATTCTCTTTCACTCCCTTCAAGACGAAACCTTACAGAATAGAATTATAGACAAAATCTTTGAAAAAGTCAAGAGATAAGCGGCTCTTTTCTGATTCCAGCCGTTCTAATCTGCACCAGTAAAGCCCCTTACAAGATCAGCCGCGACAGCCTTTACAAAAAACAACAAAAAATTCAGCCGGAAACTGTGTAGGTTTCTTTGTGAAAAGCGGTGGAAAGCTCTTGAAAAGTTGACAAGGTGTATGGTAAAATAAGTGGTGTAAAAACCGTTGAAAAATTATTTTTCACCCGCTTTTCATTTATTTTCCCGGTACTTCTCAACCTGTTTTGCACAGTTTTAAAAAGAAGTGGATTAGCTGTTTGTAAGCAGTGTAAACCGGCATAAAAACCGTGAAACAAAAATGCATAAGTATTCATTCCCTGCTTTTTTACCTTTATAAGCGGGGATTTTGCTGTCTCTTTGTGCTTTTGGGAGTTTGGCACAAAACCGCCATGCATTTGTGTGTCGAAATAAAGAAGGGAACGAGCTATGGAATCATTTAAGGAATTGTTTGAGATGGTCAAGGAGTACACGCGGCAGTACGTCATTGACTCCAAAGAGCTGTCTGAAATCGCCTACCAGGTGTGGATCAAAAGCCTGGAGCCGGTCAGCTTTGACGGCCATACCGCCGTGCTGTACATCAAGGCCGAGTTTATGAAAAAGATTGTCGAGGAAAAATATCTGGACCTCTTGACGCGTGCCTTTGAGGCGGTCGTCGGTTTCCCTGTCAAAATTGAGATTCTCTGCGAAACCTCCGGCCAAACCGAAAAGAAGGAGGGCTCTTCCGCATCAATTCAAACCTCCGGTCCCTCTGCCGTACTGCCCTCCTACAGCCAAGAAGAGATCGAGATGAACAGCCAGGGCGGCGAATATGAGTACACCTTTGCCACCTTTATTGTGGGCAGCTCCAACAAATTTGCCCAAGCTGCCTGCCGCGCCGTCGCGCAAAATCCCGCCAGTGCCTACAACCCGCTGTTTATCTATGGCGGTTCGGGACTTGGAAAGACCCACCTGCTCTACGCCATCGCCAGCGAGATCAAGGAGAGCCGCCCCAAAACCAACGTCATCTACGTCAAGGGCGAGGAGTTTACCAACGAGCTGATTGCCGCCATTGGAAATGAATCCACCCAGGAGTTTCACGACAAATACCGCCAAGCAGACGTCCTTCTGGTCGACGATATCCAGTTTATCGGCGGCAAAGAGAGCACCCAGGAGGAGTTCTTCCACACCTTCGACTCTCTCTATCAGGACAATAAACAGATCGTTTTGACCTCCGACCGACCGCCAAAAGAGATCAAAACCCTCGAAGAGCGGCTGCGCACCCGCTTTGAATGGGGACTGATCGCGGACATTCAGCCACCGGATTTTGAGACCCGCATCGCCATCATCAAGCGCAAGGCGGAGCTGCTGGATTTGGAAATCCCGAGCATCGTCGAGGAGTACATCGCAAACCACGTCAAAAACAACATCCGGCAACTCGAGGGAGTTGTCAAAAAGCTCAACGCCTACAACAAACTCGCGCAGACCCCTCCCTCTATTCTGCTGGCACAGAGTGCCATCCGCGAAATCCTCACCGACAACCAGCCAATTCCGGTCACCGTCGAGCGGATCATCTCGGAGGTTGGCCGCACCTTTGGCGTCAGCCCGGAGGACATCCGCTCCTCCAAGCGCTCCTCCCAGATCTCCAATGCGCGCCAGATCGCGATGTATGTCATCCGGGAAATTACCCAAATGTCGATGGCCGCGATCGGCAACGAATTTGGCGGCCGCGACCACTCCACCGTCGTCTACGCCACCAGCCAGGTGGTCAAAAACATGAAGCAGGACACCAAATATAAGGAGACGGTCGAGGACATCATTAAAAATATACGCGACGCATAGCCAAAACAGAGGGTGCTTTTTGATCAAAAGCACCCCTTCTTTTTCTCCTTTTGTCTGTGGAAAATCTGTTCTATGTGCATTTTTTGTCCCTTTTTCCCCGCAAGGACAGCTTTTCACATTCCACCTCTTTTCACCCAGCCTCCTCTCTCTTTTTTCACCGCCCTTTCTTTCCCCTCTTCCCTCCACCATCTTTCCACTTTTTCAACGAAGTTTTCAACTCTTTTCCTCACCCTCTTTTGGGATTTCCACTTTTCCCAAAAATTCCCCTCTCGTTTTCCCGCCCCTGCAACTTTGTTTTAGGGCTTTATGATGCGGTTTTTGGGAGCTATCAACAAATCCACTGCCCCTACTACTATTACTATATTTTATATCTTTATTCTCCTATCCACTCCATCCTCTTTTTGTGCCTGGGAAAAATTGCAGAGTCAAAAAGAGGATCCTGCTAAATATGACGCTGCATTGCAAAGAGGCTGCAAATTGATTTCATTTTGCAAAGAAAAAATGTTCTTATCTTCAAAATCCCCCGTCCGCCCGTGGCGGACACCATAAAATCCTTTGCCAGAAAACCAAAATATGCTATAATACAAACTATAGATTTATTGCACATCGATCTTATCTGCATGCGATAAGGAGGACATCCCACCATGAAATTTATCTGTGAAAAGGAACCGCTCGTCGAGGCGGTCTCCAATGTGGCGCGTGCGACCAGCGCCAAATCTCCAATCCCCGCGCTGGAGGGCATACTGCTTTCGGCAAAGGACGGGCAGCTGCAGCTGACCGGCTACGACCTGGAACTGGGCATCGTCACCACCATCGAGGCCAAAACCGAGCAGACAGGACAGCTGATCCTCTCTGCAAAGCTGTTGCAGGACATCATTCGACGCATCCCGGCGGACACTGTCTGCATCTCTTCGGATGAGAGCAACCTCGCCACCATCCACGGCGGCGTTTCGGAATTTACCATTCCGGGATTGGACGCGGAGGAATACCCGGAGCTGCCAAACTTTGAGCAGGAGTCCGACCTTGTACTCAAACAGGGCGCACTCAAATCGATGATCGACCAGACCCTCTTTGCCATCGCAACCAGCGACTCTAAACCGGTGCACACCGGCTCGCTGTTCGATGTCAAGGACTCCTGCGTCACCTTGGTTTCGGTCGACGGATACCGCCTGGCGCTGCGCCGCGAACCGATTGTGTCCGATCAGACCACCCGCTTTGTCGTGCCGGGAAAGACCCTTTCAGAGATTTCCAAGCTGCTGCGCAATGAGGATGATGAGGCGTATCTCGCCATCTCCCAAAAGCACATCGTCTTTCGCATTGGCGGATATTATGTAGTGTCTCGCCTGCTTGAGGGCGAATTCCTCGACTACAACGCAGCCATTCCGAAGGTCAGCAAGACCACCGTCAAGGTCAACACCCGCAGTTTGACCGACGCAGTCGAGCGCACCTCGCTGCTGATTTCGGACAGGCTGCGCAGCCCCATTCGCCTTGCGGTGATGGAAAACAAGGTGCAGCTCAACTGCTCGACTTCGATGGGCAAGGCCCACGACGAGGTGGAGTGCGAGATGTCCGGCGAGCCGGTGAGCATGGGCTTTAACAACAAATATCTGCTCGATGCGCTCAAGGCTTCCGACTGCGATATGGTCAAATTGGAGATTAACGGCGCACTTTCCCCAATGCGCATTCTGCCGCTGGAGGGAGAGAGCTTTCTGTTTTTGGTATTGCCAGTGAGGGTGAAAAACGATGACTAACACAGAACAGGTACAAATCACGACCGAATTTATTAAATTGGACTCCTTTTTAAAGTATGCGGGACTGACCGATACCGGCGGCCAGGCAAAGGAATTGGTGCTGGAAGGCAAAGTGAAGGTCAACGGCGAGGTCTGCACCATGCGGGGCAAAAAGATCCGCCCCGGGGATTTGGTGGAAGTGCAGGGCCGCTGCTTTGAGGCAGTTGCCGGATAAGGCAGGGAGGAAAGGCCAGTGAAGCTTGTTGCGATGGAACTGCACGATTTTCGCAATATTGCCTCTTTGCAGTTGCAGGCGTCAGAGCAGGTCAACGTCATCCACGGGGAAAACGCGCAGGGAAAAACCAACCTCATCGAGGCCATCTGGCTTTTTACCGGGGATAAGAGCTTTCGCGGCGCAAAGGACCGGGAGATGATCCGCTTCGGGCAGAATCGCTGCAGCGTCGCGGTCACCTTCTCGGATTCGGTGCGGCAGGAGTCGGCCAAGATCGAACTGTTCGCACCGGAAGCGGCCGCAGGGGGAGAAAAGCGCACCAAATCGGTGCAGCTCAACGGCGTGCCGCTTGAGAGCGCTGCAGAGCTTGCGGGCACATTTTACGCGGTGGTTTTTTCTCCCGCACACCTCTCTTTGGTGCGGGAGGGGCCTGCCTTTCGGCGCAAATTTTTGGATACGGCGATCGCCCAGCTGATGCCCAAATATGGCTATTATCTGCGGGAGTATCAGCGCATCCTGTTGCAGCGCAACACCCTGCTCAAGGACCTTGTGCAGTTTCCTCAGCTGCGCGACACGATGGATGTCTGGGAGGAGTCTTTGGCAAAGGCCGCCGCTGCGGTGGCCTTTTGCCGGGCAAGATATGTCGAGCGCATCTGCCCGAAGGTGGCGCAGGTGTATGAGGGCATCTCCTCCGGACGGGAGACGATGAATCTAAAATATCAGTGCGGGCTGCCGGATGCCCATCAGTACCCGCGGGAGCAGCTGCGCGCGTTCTATTTGGAACAGCTGCGCCGCGACCGCGAGAGCGACATCCAGCACGGCAGCACCCGCTGCGGTCCGCATAGAGACGATCTGGAAATTTTGGTCAACGGCATGCCGGCGAGGCTGTACGGCTCGCAGGGACAGCAGCGCAGCAGCGTTTTGGCGATGAAGATGGCTGAATGCAGCATGGTCGAAGAGACTACGGGGGAAGCACCCATCGTTCTGCTGGATGACGTCATGAGCGAGCTGGACGCCGGGCGAAGGGACTATCTGCTCAACCATCTGGAAAATCGACAGGTGTTTGTCACCTGCTGCGACGATGAGAGCTTTCGGCAGATGCAAAGTGGACGCAGCTTCTTAATCGAAGGCGGACAGCTGCAAAAGATTGAGGATTTTTAGACAAGGGAGGCAAAGGGATGTACCTGCATTTGGGACAGGATGTCGTGGTGCGCAGCCGCGATATCATCGGCATCTTTGACATCGAAAACACCTCCGTCTCCAAGATCACAAAGGAGTATCTGGGGGGAAAAGAGAAGGAGCACAGGGTGGTCAATGTTTCTTCGGAACTGCCAAAATCCTTTATTGTCTGCTCGGATGGCGCACGTTTGGGAGAAGGGGAGATCACCGTCTATATCTCCCAAATTTCCTGCTCCACGCTAAAAAAGCGCAGTGGGTTTGTGCAGCGGCTGGGAAACGCAAAGGAGCAATAGAGAAAAGGGAAAACCGCAGGTAAAATACCTGCGGTTTTTTTGCGCTGTTTTAAGCTTTATAAAAGAGCATCATTTACAAAAATCGAAGGAGTGAAAAATGGCTCTGTTAGGCCACACTTCGAACTTTGTTGCAAAAATACTATAAAGAAGAAAGAAATCGGCATAAAAAGCGTTGTAAAAGGTGTGGGATTTATGGTATAATAAAAGGGCGTTCTAAAAGAAAATCCGCAAGTTTTGCCCGCTTCAAAAAATGGATTTCGGGAGATCCTCTTTTGGCGAGCACAACTTAGGATAGATGGTCAATTGGGACCGACACCAAACGACATGATGGAGGGAATCATCTTGGAAAATACACCTGAAAAAAAGCCGGATACCACCGAAAAGTATGATGCCAGTGATATCCAGGTCCTTGAGGGACTGGATGCGGTGCGCAAGCGCCCCGGCATGTACATCGGCTCCACCGGTCCGCAGGGTCTTCATCACCTGGTATACGAGATTGTCGACAACGCCATCGATGAGGTGCTTGCGGGCTATTGCACCAAAATCCTGGTCGACCTGCTGCCCGGAGATATCGTGCGCGTCAAGGATAACGGCCGCGGCATCCCGGTAGGCATCCAGCCAAAACTGGGCATCCCTGCGGTGACGGTTGTCTTTACCGTGCTGCACGCCGGCGGCAAATTTGGCGGCGGCGGATACAAAGTCTCCGGTGGCCTGCACGGCGTCGGCGCCTCGGTCGTCAACGCGCTGTCCGAATGGCTGGAGGTGGAGGTCTGTGACGGCCACTACCGCTATTACCAGCGCTTTGAGTACGGAAAACCGGTCTGCGACCTGCAAAGACTGGAAGCGACCAACGAGACCGGTTCACAGATTGCCTTTAAGGCGGACCCGCAGATCTTTACCGAAACCACCACCTACGATTACGAGGTCCTGTTAAAGCGGCTTCGCGAGCAGGCATTCTTAAATGGCGGAGTCAACATCACTTTCACCGATCAGCGCCAGGAAAAGCCGGTGTGCGAGGTGCTGCATTATGAGGGCGGTATCCGCAGCTTTGTCAGCTACATCCACGAGCGCAAGAAAAATATCTGGGATGTGCTGCATCCGGACGTCATCTATTTTTCCGGCGATGGAGAGCACTCCTCGGTGGAGGTGGCGCTGCAATACAACGACAGCTACAACACGACCCTGCTTTCCTTTGCAAACGACATCCACACCGCCGATGGCGGAACCCATGAGATCGGTTTCCGCACAGCCCTGCTGAAGGTCTTTAACGACTATGCAAAAAAGACCGGGGTCTTTAAAAAAGAGAGCGACAAATACTCGGTAGAGGACGTTATGGAGGGCCTGACGGCGATTATCTCGGTAAAGCTGGAGGAAGCGCAGTTCGAGGGCCAGACCAAAACCAAGCTGGGCAATACCGAAATCCGTTCGCTGGTTTACCGCATCACCTACGATAAGATGAGCACCTACTTTGAGGAAAATCCGGCAGTGGCCAAAATCATCATGGATAAGGCCCTGACGGCTGCTCAGGCACGAGAGGCGGCCCGCCTTGCACGTGACCGCACCCGCGAGAGAAAATCCGCCCTGGAGGGCGTCAGCCTGCCAGGAAAGCTGGCGGACTGTTCCGACCACGACAATGTCCACACTGAGATCTACATCGTCGAGGGCGATTCGGCGGGCGGCTCTGCAAAACAGGGACGCGACAGCACCTTCCAGGCAATCCTGCCGCTGTGGGGCAAGATGCTCAACGTCGAGCGCGTCAAACTCGACAAGGTGTACACCAACGAAAAGTTGCTGCCGGTCATCACCGCTCTTGGATGCGGCGTCGGCGACGACCTGGATATGGAGAAATTGCGTTACGGCAAGGTCATCGTAATGGCTGATGCCGATGTCGACGGCTCCCACATCCGCACTCTGTTGCTGACCTTCTTCTTCCGCTTCATGCGTCCCCTCATCGAACAGGGCCACATCTATCTGGCGCAGCCTCCGCTGTTTAAGCTCTCGCGCGGCAAAAAGGTTCGCTATGCGTATTCCGATGCACAGCGCGACCAATACATCGCAGAATTGGGTGTAGACGGCGGCAAGGTGGACATTCAGCGGTATAAAGGCTTGGGCGAGATGGACGCCGAGCAGCTTTGGGAGACCACCATGGACCCTTCCCGCCGCACCATGATTCAGGTAACGATGGATGATGCAGAGCGTGCAGATGAGATCTTTACCATCCTGATGGGAGACAAGGTTGCACCGAGACGGGAATTCATCGAACAAAACGCCAAGTTTGTCAACAATCTGGATATCTAGGAGAACGGCCATGAAAAAAGAAACTGCACAGCACGCGCCGGAAAAGCGCACCGTAAACGACTTTGCACACCGCATGACCGCCTCCCTGACCGAACAGGACTTTACCGAGTACGCCATGGCCCACTCGAAGGACCGCATCAAAAAAGGCAGACAGCGCGCCATTTTGTGGGCAGTGCTGTTCACCGTTCTGGGATGTGTGGCCATCTACCGCGGCGCCTTGGTAGAACAGGGATGGCTGGCAGATATCTATCTGGTGGCCGGTGTCGTCATGATTGTTTTTCAGATTTTTAACCTGTTCTACAACTATGTGATGTTCCCCATCGCGCTGAAAAACTCGGTTTCTAAGGAGCTAAAAAAGGACCCGAGTATGTTGATGCCGGTGGAATATGCCTTTGAACCGGATAAAATTGTCAGCTTTGTCGGCGGAAAACACCGCACCACCGTTTTGGTAATCGACATTTCTGCCGTTGAACAGCTGCAAAATATTCTGGTCATCTGCGCCAAGGACGGCAGACGGCTGATTTTGCCGCTCAAGGCCGTTCAAGATGCAGACCCGGTTATCCGCGAGCAGCTACAAAAGCTTTCGTCGGAAAAAATGCGGGGATAACAACTGAAAAAGAAAAGAGGTTTTAGCAATATGGAACCGCTTGATATGGAAAACAAAACGAACCAGCAGCCCCAAACAGAGCAGCAGGTGGAGAACACACAAAGCCTGGAGGCACAGGCAGATCAGACACAGAGCGTTCAAACAGAAGATGTGCAGCGAGAAGAGGTGCCGGAAGGGTACCGCATCGACTTTACTGCGCGGTACATCGACTTTTTTGAGTCGCTCGAGCAGACCGATAAGGCCGACGGCACCAACAAAAAGCCGCGCCGGCTGTTTATCCTGCTGACACTGTTGATGTGCGTGCAGGTTATCGGCTATGCCTACACCGGCAACGGATTTATGCTGATCTTTGCCATTGTGTTGGGCGCGATGGCACTGCTGCTGCGCAAAAATTTTCAAAAAGCCAACAAGGCGATTGCAAAAGCCTTTGAGGAAGAGGGCAATCAGCGGGTGATCGTCGGGGAAAAGAGCCTCTTTTTGAACGAACAGGAAGTGCCCTACAGCGAGATTGGATATGTCTACAAGCTTAAACACTGCTTTTCGATTCTCTATCAGGGGAACCACACCTACGTCCTGCCCAAGGCCGTACTGGAAGAGGAGCAGGCTCAGGAATTTGAGCGGCTGATGCAGCAAAAGGTGCCGGAAATTTATAGCGACAAAACCAAGAAGTAAACCGGCGGCCTGTGTGGAAAGGAAGGAATGAGTTTAGATGAATACATCGGGTGAAAACCTGACATCGGGCGAGAACCTGATTCAAAAAGATATTGAGCAGGAGATGAAGGATGCCTATCTGGATTACTCCATGTCGGTCATTGCCAGCCGTGCGCTCCCAGATGTGCGGGACGGTTTAAAGCCGGTACATCGCCGCATCCTGTATACCATGTACGGCAATGGACTGTACCCGGAGCGCGCCTTCCGCAAATGCGCAGACACCGTCGGCAACGTGCTCGGTCAGTACCACCCGCACGGCGACGCCTCGGTCTATGATGCGCTGGTGCGTCTGGCACAGGACTTTTCGCTGCGCTATCCGCTGGTACATGGCCACGGAAACTTCGGTTCGATCGACGGAGACCCTCCGGCAGCTTACCGATACACCGAGGCCAAGATGAGCAAAATTTCGATGCGGATGCTCACCGATATCGACAAGGATACAGTAGATTTCCGGCCAAACTACGATGACCGTCTGCAGGAACCGGTCGTTTTGCCGAGCCGTTTTCCAAACCTTTTGGTCAATGGCTCAACCGGTATCGCAGTCGGTATGGCCACCAACATCCCTCCGCACAATCTGGGCGAAGTCATCGACGGCGTCTGCTGCCTGTTGGATAACCCAAACGCCAGCTTGGAACAGCTGATGAGCCACATCAAAGGCCCAGACTTTCCGACTGGTGGAATTATCATGGGGCGCTCCGGCGTGCGTGCTGCTTATGCGACCGGCCGTGGTAAAATTATCCTGCGTGCAAAGACCCACATCGAGGAGATGAAGAATGGCCGCGAGCGCATCGTCGTCACCGAGATCCCCTACATGGTCAACAAGGCGCGCTTGATTGAGCGCATTGCGGAGCTAGTCAAAGAAAAGAAGATCGATCAGATCAGCTACATCCGCGACGAGTCCAGCCGCAAAGGCATGAAGATCGTCATTGAATTAAAGCGCGACGCAAATGCACAGATTGTTTTAAACCAGCTGTTTTCCTACACCCAGTTGCAGGACACCGTCGGCGTCATCATGTTGGCGCTGGTAAACGGCGAGCCAAAGACGCTCACCCTGCACCAGATGTTGGACGAATACATCAAGTTCCAGGAAGAGATCATCACCCGCAGAACCATCTTTGACCTGAAAAAAGCCAAGGAGCGCGCCCACATTTTGGAGGGCCTGATGACCGCGCTGGATTACATCGATGAGGTCATCTCGATCATCCGTTCCCACTACACTGTGCAGGAAGGCAAAGTGGTGTTGATGGAGCGCTTTAACCTGGACGATGCACAGGCACAGGCGATTGTCCAGATGCCTTTGGGCCGCCTGGCCGGCCTGGAGCGCGAAAAGTTGCAGGCCGAGGTCGATGAGCTGCACGCCAAGATTGCCGAGTACAACGCCATCCTTTCCGACGAGAAGAGGGTGCGCGCCATCGTCAAAGAGGAACTTTTGGAGATCAAAGAAAAGTTTAACGACCCGCGCCGCACCGAGCTTGCTGCTGTGGAGGGAGAGGTTGACATCGAGGATCTCATCCCACAGGAGGAGTGCGTCGTCACATTGACCCACTTTGGCTATCTCAAACGCCAGCCGCTGGATGTCTACAAGACACAGCGCCGCGGCGGAAGGGGAATCAGCGGCATGAGCCGCCGCGACGAGGACTTTGTCAGCGACATCTACACCTGCTCCACCCACGACTATCTGATGTTCTTCACCAATAAGGGCAAGGTGTACCGCATCAAGGGCTATGAGATCCCAGAGGGTTCCCGCACCTCCCGCGGCACCAATGTAGTCAACATTTTGCCGCTGGAGCAGGAAGAGAAGATCACCTGCGTCATCAAGACCGGTGACATTGCGGCGGAGGATAAGTATTATGTCATGGTTACCCGCCACGGTGTCATCAAGCGCACCGAGTACAACGCCTACATGAATGTGCGCAAGAGCGGCCTGATCGCCATCAATCTGGACGAGGGTGACGAGCTGGCGTGGGTAAAGATCACCGACGGCAGCGACGATGTCATCTTGGCGACGAAAAACGGCATGAGCATCCGCTTTAACGAGCAGGATGCCCGCTCGATGGGCAGAACCGCCCGCGGTGTCAAGGCCATCACGCTGGATGAGGGCGATGAGGTGATCGGCATGGTTGTTGCCGAGGATAATAAGGATATCCTCACCGTTTCGCGATCCGGTTTGGGACGCCGCACCGATATTTCCGAGTACCGCCTGCAATCGAGAGGCGGAAAGGGCCTGCGAAACTACTACTGTGACAAGAACGGTCCGGTAGCGGGCTTTGAGAAGGTGGATGACAACAACGACATCATGTTAATTACCGACAGCGGCGTCATCATCCGCATTCCGGCCGATCAGATTTCCAAACAGTCCCGTTACGCCGGCGGCGTCAAGGTGATGAAGGTCGATGACCAGACCAGCATCATTGGCATCGCAGCGGTGGAAAAGGAAGAAGAAGCGGAATCGGACGATACCACCCCTACAGAAGAAAACGGACCTCTCTCCGAGGCGGCAGCAGAGCCAACGAGCGAGACTGTTTCTGACGCTTTGCCGCAGGGCACCGAGCAGGAGCGCGAGCAGATCGGACGCCTGCTGGATGCAGCTACCCGCGAGGATGAGGAATAAAAATCAATTGATCCCTTTGTTCCAGTACAGCTATCCAAAGCAGAGGAAAGTTTTGAGAAACTTTCCTCTGCTTTTTTCTTACCTTTTCGGTACAAAACAAAACCGGCTGCCGCGCATTGTTTGCGCGGCAGCCGGTTCTTTTATAGTTTTGAATGGTCGGGGTTTACTTTCTTCTGGGAGCCTTTTCTCTTTTTGCCGGTGAACTTTTCGATCAGCAAATCGGCTATATCTCCCAGGAACTCAATGCAAAGATCCAGCAGGACAGACACAAAAGGCACCTCCCTGCTTTAATAGTTGCGCCGGTTGTCCTCTGCCTTTGCGGCGGCGACCATCTTCATCTCGATCCAGCGCTCCTTGGTGATGAGCACCTGGCGGGGCTTGCTGCCCTCGAACGGGCCGATGATGCCCTTTTCCTCCATGGCATCCATCAGGCGGGCGGCGCGGGCGTAGCCGAGCTTTAAGCGCCGCTGCAGCATCGAGGTAGAGGCTTGTCCGGTCTCGACCACAATCTCGATGGCGCTGGGCAGCATCTCGTCCTCGTCCGAGAAGCCGCCGCCGTCCTCCTTATCCTTGCCCTTTTTTTTGTCGGCGACAGCGTGACGGTCGATCTCCTGCAGAATCTGCTCGTCATAGGTCATCTTCTGGCAGGACTGCTTGATGAATTCGACAATCCGCTCTACCTCCCCGTCGGTGACAAAGCAGCCCTGCACGCGGGTCGGCTTGGAGGCGCCGATGGGGGAGAAGAGCATGTCGCCGCGGCCCAACAGCTTTTCCGCGCCGCTGGCGTCCAGGATGGTGCGGGAGTCGATCTGCGAGGAGACCGCAAAGGCGATGCGGGAGGGGATGTTGGCCTTGATGACGCCGGTGATGACGTCGACCGAGGGGCGCTGGGTGGCGATGACCAGGTGCATGCCGGCGGCGCGGGCCATCTGCGCCAGGCGGCAGATCGAATCCTCCACCTCGCCGGGGGCAGCCATCATCAGGTCGGCCAGCTCGTCGATGATGATGACGATCTGCGGCATTGGCTTGACGCCGTTCTTTTCGGCAGCTCGATTGAAGCCGGCCATGTCGCGCACGCTGTAGTCCTTAAAGAGCTGGTAGCGGTTGAGCATCTCGTTGACCGCCCAGGAAAGGGCACCAGCGGCCTTTTTCGGGTCGGTGACGACCGGAATGAGCAGGTGCGGGATGCCGTTATAGATGCCCAGCTCCACCATCTTCGGATCGATGAGCAGCAGCTTTACCTGCTGTGGAGTGGAGTGGTAGAGCATGCTGACGATCAGCGAGTTGATGCATACCGATTTACCGGAACCGGTGGAGCCGGCGATCAGGGTGTGCGGCATCTTGGCAAGGTCCGCAATGGTCACCTTGCCGGCAATATCTCGGCCCAGGGCAACCGCCAATGGGCTTTTGGCCTGCTGAAATTCCGGGGAATCGATGATCTCCCGGATCGAGACGGTGCTGATGACCTTGTTGGGCACCTCGATGCCGACGGCGGGTTTATTTGGAATCGGCGCTTCGATGCGTACACCGGAGGCGGCGAGGTTCAAGGCGATGTCGTCGGCAAGATTGGTGATCTTGCTGATCTTGACGCCGGCAGACGGCTGCAATTCGTAGCGGGTGACGGCCGGACCGCGGGCAATGTCGATGATGCGGGTTTGTACGCCGAAGCTTTGCAGGGTGGAGACCAGCTTTTCAGCGTTGGAGCGCAGCTCCTCCTGCAAGTTTTCTTCGTTTGGCTTTTCGATCTCGTTGAGAATGTCGATGGGGGGTGGGGTATAGGGTGGTTCCTCCGGCTCCTCCGGTTCTGGCTTGTCGACCGAATGGGAGGCGCCCTCCAAACTCATGCCCTGGGCTTTGATCTGCTCTGCCGGGACCTCTATGATCTCATGGGACATCTCTTTGCGCGCAGCTTTTTGTGGCTCAGGCAAAAGATCGACGATTTCGGGCTCCTGCTCTTGGAGATCCGAGACAACCTGTTCCCCTTGTTGGTCATCCTCCTGTGGCTGTTCTGTAGCGGTATTCTGACCAAAATGGAAGTCCTCCGGGGCGATGAGGTCGTCCTCTTGAGTTTCGGCATCCTCCCAGGAAAGGCCGGTTTGTTGGACATCTCCGAGATTTTCCTCGAACAGCTTCATGGTTCGGTTCATCTGCTCGGAGTCGGCCACCGGCTCGACGGGTGCACAAGGCATATTGGACTTTAAGGTGTGGAGTACCGTTTGATCTTCCTTTGCAAGGGAAGGTTTGCCGGAGGCCACACGGTGAATGAGATCGTCCAGATAGGGCGAATTGACCGGCTCCTCACAGCTGGCAGTGTCGTCACATCCAGCCGGTTCATCAGGAGAGGAAGCTGCATCAGAGGGCGGATTCCAGAAGGCCTCCGTTCCCACCGCTTCCTGCAATTCGTCTCGCTGGGCTGCAATCTGACGGCTGCGTTCCTCTTCCTTTTGCTTTTGTTCCGATCGCTCTCGAAAGAGTTTTTCCTTGATGGCGGCGCGGCCTTTGAGCGTCTTATCCTGCTGGGCTTGTTGAAGCTGTTGGAGCTGTTCTTCCTTTTTGCGCTTGGCGCTGAAAAAGCTGCTGGGGTTGAAGCCCTCGGTCAAAAGAGGGGACTCATCGTCCGGATTTTCCTGATCGGAAACGGGAATATTGATGTTAAAGCGCGGCTTTTCCTTTTCCTGCTCCATCTGTTCCTGGCGCAGCTGGCGCTGTTGATTGCGGATCTCGGAGTGTGCGACATACACCTCCTCCATCTTTTTCATCGGTTTCTGGGCGGACTGGTAGAGGCCGATGAGCGTCCCTCCCGTGAGCACCATGAGCACGACAAACACAAGCAATACCATGGTTACCTTGGCGCCTGTCGGGCCAAACCAATACAGCAGCGGCAATCCGAAGATGCCGGAGACGGCGCCCCCGCCGTGTCCGTCGATGCCGTTTTGAAACAGGGTGAGGAATTTTTCAATCAAGTTGCCGTTGGGAATGCCGGAACCAAAGACCTGGGTCGCTCCGCTGAGCAGACAGATCAGCAACATGGTCTGCCATACCTTGTGACCGACTAGTCCCACCGGTTTGTCCAGAGTGGTCATGATGGAGATGTAAAAGAGCAGGGGGGCAATGAGGTAGGCGCTCCATCCAAACATGCCGAGGAAGAAATTATGTATCCATTTCCAGACGTTTTGTCCCTCCACTAAAGTGGTCGCAAGGATAAAGACTGCCACCGCAAAGACGACAATCGCCCAAAACTGCTGGCGGGAGCGTTCTTCGCGGTTTTTCTGTTCCTTTTGACTTGCCGCCGCACTCTTGCTACGGGATGAAGATTTCTTTGCTGCCATATCATCTCTCCTTCTTGTTGCCGGGCGCAATATTCCCTTGCCGGCGTGTGTCTTATGAAAATGCGATGAAGGTTTTTGTTGGGGATATGTAGCGCGCCGGGCGCGCTGAAATTTTATGGGAATGGAAAGGTTTTTGGAATATAGGGTACAGGTTTTGCAGGGGAGAGCTCTTTGCCCAGGAAATCGGCGGGGTTTGTGGAGATGATGCGCTCCACAAAGAGCTGTCCGTTTTGTACCGTACCCTCGACGGTGCAGGTGGGGGAAAGCTGGATGGTCTGCCGCGGCAGAACGTCCGGTTTCCAGTCGGCGAACATCTGTTGCATCGCCACAACGGGGGTAATGGAGTGGAGGATCATTTTGCCTTTGCCCCCTTTGCTTTGTGCTTTTTGGGAGCGTTGGTTTTGCCCTCGATCATCCCGTACAGGCAGGCGATTGCTTCGCTGAGTCCGCCGAGGTGGTCGATCAAGCCCTCTTCCACTGCCTTTTCGCCGTCGAGCACCGTGCCGACATCCATCACCAGTTCACCGGTATTCATCATCAAGCGGCGAAAATCTTTCGAGGAGATTTTCGAGTTGTCGGTGACAAAGCGCACGATACGCTCCTGCATCCGATCAAAATAGGAGAGCGTCTGCGGCACACCCAGCACCAGCCCGTTCATCCGCACCGGATGGACCGTCATTGTGGCCGAGGGCGCGATAAACGACTGCTTTGCACTGCACGCCAGCGGCACGCCGATCGAGTGTCCGCCTCCCAATACCAGCGAGACGGTCGACTTTTTCATCCCGGAAATTAACTCTGCGATGGCAAGTCCCGCCTCCACGTCTCCGCCGACGGTGTTTAAAATAATCATCAGTCCCTCGATGGAGGGGTCCTGTTCGATGGCCACTAACTGCGGGATGACGTGTTCGTATTTGGTGGTTTTATTTTGTGGGGGAAGGATATAGTGCCCCTCAATCTGCCCGACAATGGTCAGGCAGTGGATGGTGTGTTTTGCCTTAGTCATGGTGACCGAACCGGTTTGCAGAATCTGATGGGTTTGGGTGAGCTCGTCTTCCGACAGTTCCTCCGCAAGCTCTTCGGTGTCGTTTGCAGCCTGATTGACCGGCTGCATCGGTTGTTTTTTCTTTCGGCCCATTGCCGCACCTCCCTGGAAGGATTCATCTAGTTGAGTATTCTTCCAAGGTAGTATCTGCAAAGTGCCGCAGATTATACCCCTAAAACTGCTCTTTTTATTATAAACGGAATCGGCGGACGAATCAACCGAAGAAGAGCGGATGATGTCGCCATTTTTGTAAAGAAACTAAAAAAATTTGCCCATCCACAGGGATGGGCAAAGTAACAACAAGGCGATCAAAGCGTTTTGAACATGAGGATTTCTTGCAGGCAGCTGCCGTCTTTGAGGTGAATGGCGTTGGGGCGGGCGCCATATTGGACAAAGCCAAACTTTTTATATAACTGGATGGCGCGGTCGTTGCCCTCCATAACCTCCAGCTCCAACTGTTCGATGCCATTTTCCTTTGCGATGCGGATCAATTCCTCGAACATTGCGGTGCCGATGCCAAGATTCCAGTACTTCTGAATCAGAGCAATGGCCACATCGGCGCGGTGGCAGGTCTTGGGCTTATTGTGTAAGGAAAGCTGGCAGTTGCCGGCGATGTCCCCGTCAACTTCGCATACGATCATAAGGTCGTATTCCGATTGCAGCACCTTTTCGAGAAATGCCGCTTCTCGCTCTGCTGTCATCTTAAAATCCTCGGGGTAGTGCAGCAGATAGGGCGTTTCGCCGTAGCAGGTCCTCATGTAGTTGACCATAGCGGCAGCGTCCTGCGGTGTGGGCTGGCGGAACAGCGCAGTGCGGCCATCCCGCAGCTGGATTGTCTTTTGCTGGTATTGCATTCTGGCACCTCCTTATGACAGAAAGCGGGAGAAGGAAAATGCACCCTTCTCCCGCAAACATAAGCGAAACGATTTTTATGCTTTGTCGATCGAACCGAACAGCTCCATCTTTTCTTTTACCTTTGCCTTAATTGCTTCAAAGCCCGGTTTGAGAACCTTTCTTGGGTCGAAGCCTTTTGGCTGCTGGTCCTTGTTCTCTTCAAAATATTTGCGGGTAGCAGCAGTAAATACGATCTGGCATTCGGTGTTGACGTTGATCTTGGAAACGCCCTTGCTGATGGCATCCTTTACCATATCGTCCGGGATGCCGGTGCCGCCGTGCAGGACAAGCGGCATTGTGCCGGTTTTTTCCTGGATCTTTGCCAGCACGTCCAGACGCAGACCAGGCCAGTTTGCAGGATATACGCCGTGGATGTTGCCGATGCCGGCAGCCAGCATGTCCACACCCAGCTCGCAGATCTTTGCGCACTCGTCTGGATCAGCGATCTCGCCGCCGCCCAGTACGCCATCTTCCTCGCCGCCGATCGCGCCGACTTCCGCCTCTACCGAGATGCCCTTGGAGTGAGCCAGAGCTACAATCTCTTTGGTCTTGGCGACGTTTTCTTCGATGTCATATTTAGAGCCGTCGAACATAACCGAGGAAAATCCCTTTTCGATGCACTCTTTTGCGGCCTCATAGCTGCCGTGGTCCAGATGCAGTGCAACTGGAACGGTGATGTTCAGCTCTTTGAGCATGCCGTTTACCATGCCGACAACGGTGCTGTAACCGCCCATGTATTTTCCAGCTCCTTCGGATACGCCGAGGATGACTGGGGAATTGTTCTCCTGCGCAGTGAGCAGAATGGCTTTGGTCCACTCGAGGTTATTGATGTTGAAATGGCCTACAGCATATTTGCCGGCCTTTGCCTTATCCAGCATTTCTTTTGCAGAAACTAACATAGAAAATTCCTCCTTAATGTAAAACGCCGTCCCTTTGCGGATGCGGTTTTGGTGGGAACGTCTGTTACCCCTATTATAAACAATAACGCTGCGAAAATCAATTGCTTTTCTCCTGTGTTCACCCAGTGTATGCTTTGGGAAGGAGAAAAGCTGCTATCTGTACACAATGTGAACAAATAGGAAAATTTGCTGAAGGGAAGGCTTTTTTCGACCGTTTTTTGTTGACTTTTCAGTATAATGGGCATAAAATATAAATGGGAATATATTTATTTTGTACAGATTTTGACCTTGGAAATCACATGAAATATGACAGATATTAGAAAGGATGATTGGGATGAACTATCTTGATACATACAATGTCTGGAAGTCAAAGAAGCTGGAGGACCCGGACCTCATCGCCGAAATGCAGGAGATTGAGGGCAACGATCATGAAATCAAAGAGCGCTTTATCAAGGCACTGGAGTTTGGTACAGCGGGTCTGCGCGGCATCTTAGGTGTTGGAACCAACCGCATGAATATCTACACCGTTGCGCTGGCCACCCAGGGTATGGCGGATTATGTCAAGGGAAAGTTTGAGCATCCATCGGTTGCCATCGCTTATGACAGCCGCATCAAGAGCGACCTGTTTGCAAACATCACCGCGAGAGTTTTTGCAGCAAACGGAGTCAAGGCTTATCTGTTTAAGGAACTGATGCCCACCCCAACTTTGTCCTTTGCGGTGCGCCAGCTGCATTGCAGCGCGGGTATCGTCATCACAGCCAGCCACAATCCTTCCAAGTACAACGGCTACAAGGCCTACGGGGAGGACGGCTGCCAGCTCAATCCACAGGCGGCAGCCAAGGTGCTGGAGCTGGCCAGCAAGACCGACATCTTTGATGGGGTCAAAAAGATTTCCTTTGAAGAAGGAATGCGCACCGGCATGATTGAGTACATTCCCGATCAGCTCATCGACGAGTATCTGGACCGCGTCTTTGCGCTGCGTGTCAGCAAAAACCCAGTGGAGAAGAGCAGCCTCAAGGTTGTATATACTCCGCTCAACGGCACCGGCAACAAGCTGGTCCGCCGGATTTTGCAGCGCATCGGCATCGAGGACGTCACCGTTGTGCCAGAGCAGGAAAAACCGGATGGAAACTTCCCAACCTGCCCATACCCGAACCCGGAGGAAAAATCCACCTTGCAGCTGGGCATTGAGCTTTGCAAAAAGCTTGGCGGAGATCTGGTGCTCGCCACCGACCCGGATGCAGACCGTGTGGGCATCGCAGTCAACCACCACGGGGAGTTTATCCTGCCAACCGGCAACGAAGTCGGTGTATTGATGCTCGATTACATTGCAAAGCAGCGCATCTCTCAGGGTACAATGCCAAAGAATCCGGTGGCGGTCAAGTCCATCGTCTCCACCCCGCTGGCTGATGTTGTGGCCAAGAGCTACGGCGTGCAGATGATCAACGTGCTCACAGGATTTAAATATATCGGCGAACAGATCACCTTGCTGGAGCAGAAGGGCGAGGAAAACCGCTTCCTGCTCGGCTTTGAGGAAAGCTACGGCTACATGACCGGCGGCCACGTCCGTGACAAGGATGCGGTGAACGGTTCGATGATTATCTGTGAGATGGCTCAGTACTATAAACGCCAAGGCAAGACGCTGATTGATGCGCTCAACGACATCTTCTCCCGCTTCGGAGTCTATGCTTCTAAAGTGAAGGGATACACCTTTGAGGGCACCGAGGGTATGGACAAGATGACCGGCATTATGAAACGGCTGCGCGAGAACCCGCCAAAGGCCTTCTCCGGCTACAAGGTATTGGCGTGCGCCGACTATCTGATTTCCAAGCGCAAAGATTTCCGTACCGGTGGAGAGGCGGACATTGCGCTGCCATCCTCCAATGTACTGGAGTACAATTTGGAGAACAACCTGAAGGTCATCATTCGGCCATCCGGCACCGAGCCGAAGATCAAAGTATACCTGACCATTGTCACCAATGACAAGCAGCAGATTCCGATGATTGAGCAGCGCCTGTTTGACGCCACTGACCTTTTAATGATGTAAAATCTTATAATGAAAAGCCAGGACCGCAAGTCCTGGCTTTTTTTAGGCTTTTGGGGAGAATACAAACCAAAAAGAACGGGCATTCTGTAAAATTTATGTAAAGGCAAAGTAAAATATTTGCTTAAATTTTTCATAGAGAGTGTGCAACTTCACTATTGCATTTCTCAAAAAGCTTGCCTATAATAAAAATTATCTAGTTTCTTTGGCCGCCCGGAGCCGGCATGATCGGACGGGAAGGAAAGAGCAATCTTATCAAGTAAAGGATGTGTATCATGAGAAAATCATACGAAATGGACATGTGTAACGGTCCAATTTTGAGCAAGATCTTGCTCTTTTCGATTCCACTGATGATCTCCGGTATCCTTCAGCTGCTGTTCAATGCGGCCGATATTGTGGTTGTCGGACGTTTCACCGGCAGCGAGGCGATGGCCGCAGTTGGCTCGACCGGCGCGTTGATCAACCTCATCATCAACCTGTTTGTCGGCATCTCGGTCGGTGCAAATGTTGTGGTTGCCCGCAATTATGGCGCCAGAGACTATGACGGTGTACACGGAGCGGTACACACCTCCGTCTTGACTGCCTTGGTCGGCGGCGTTTTTTTGATTTTTGTAGGTATCCTTTTGGCGCGCCCCATGCTCGAGCTGATGGGTACTCCAGACAACGTCATCAACCTTTCGGTGCTGTACATGCGCATCTATTTTGTCGGCATGCCCTCCTTTATGCTGTATAACTTTGGCTCCGCTATTCTGCGCGCCATCGGCGATACCAGACGTCCGCTTTACTTTTTAACGCTGGCAGGCGTCATCAACGTCGTGCTCAATTTGTTCTTTGTCATCGTTTTCAATATGGGTGTAGCGGGTGTTGCTCTGGCCACCATTATTTCCCAGACTGTTTCGGCGGTACTCGTTCTGCTGTGCCTGATGAAGATGGAGGGACCGTGCCATCTTGACTTTAAACACCTCAAGTTCCATCTCAATCAGTTGATGCAGATGCTGCGCATCGGTCTGCCAGCAGGCTTGCAGGGCATTGTATTCAGCCTTTCCAATGTGCTGATTCAGTCGTCGGTCAACTCCTTCGGTTCGCAGGTTATGGCGGGCAACACCGCAGGCAGCAACATCGAGGGCTTTGTATACAACGCGATGAACGCGGTATATCAGACTTCACTGAGCTTTACAAGCCAGAATATGGGTGCTAAGCGCTTTGACCGCATCACCAAAATCCTCTTTGAGTGCCTGTTTGTCGTTTCGGCGATCGGCATCATCCTCGGCGGCGGTGCCTATCTGATGGCTGACCACCTGTTGGGTATCTACACCTCCGATCCAGAGGTTATTTCCTACGGAATTACCCGTATGAGTTACTGCTGTGCGACCTATTTCCTGTGCGGATTGATGGACGTCATGGTCGGCAGCATCCGCGGTATGGGGTACTCAATTATGCCGATGCTGGTTTCATTGACCGGTGCATGTGCGTTCCGAGTCGTCTGGATTTTTACCGTTTTCCAGTTCAACCGAACCCTCGACTGCCTGTACGTCTCCTACCCAATCTCCTGGATCTTGACCGCCGGTGTACATATGATTTGTTTCTTTGCGGTTCGCAAGAAAGCCTTTGCCCGAGCCGCAGCGGCCTAAATTCCCCAGAGTACATTTAACAAAAAAGCAAGGGAAGCTTGCAAATAAAAGGCAGAAAAAACCTCCCATTGGGAGGTTTTTTCTGCCTTTAAAAATAGCGAGCGGCGCTCTATTTTTGGGGATCAATCCACACTTTCCCTTTGACAATCCTCGACAATTGTTTTATAATACATTTTACACTCTTTTTCCTTTTATTTGATGGTTTGACGAAAAAAGGGGCAACCTCTTCGTTTTACGATCAGAGAACATCCCAGGGATGTAAATTTTCTGTTTAGAAAGGAACTTTGTAAAACATGGCCCGTATACGAGACTTTGTGCGGCGGCATATTTCCAAGCAGGACTCCTCGCTTGTCCTGCTGATGCTTATCACTCCGGCCACCGCATTCTATCTGATGCAGTTTGTCTACTGCGGCAACCTTCCGTGGAACTATTCTCCCCGGGTGCTGCTGGCAAACTACCTGTGCATCGGAGTGGTACATTTTACCCTCTGTGCACTGACCAACTACATCGTTTTGTGCAGCCTTCTCACCCACCTTCTGTGCTTTTTATGGGGGCTTGCAAACTACTATGTTTCGCTTTTCCGCGGAACGCCCATCCTTCCCTGGGACTTCACAGCTCTGGGCACCGCGGCGGCGGTGGCTGACAGCTATCGTTTCTCCCTCAACTTTCAGGTGGCAGTGGGGCTGCTGGTCCTGGCAGCGATGATTTTTGTGCTGCGCAAAAGGTTGCTTTCCGGGCGCTTTCGCCATTCCCAAAACCGCCTTCGCCTGCGTGCGGGTTATCTATGTGTCATCGCTGCCTGTGCTTATCCGGTACTGCGCCCCGCGGCGCTGGAAAGCTTCGGCATCAACACCGACGTTTGGGACCAGAGCGGTTCCTACTCGCAGGACGGGGCGCTGGCAGTCTTTCTGCGAAACACCCAGTTTATGTCGGTACAGCAGCCACAGGACCCATCCAGCGAGCACGTCGAGCAGCTTGCAGATAGCGTGACGCCCCATCAACCGGCCGTTGAAACCGATACCCGTCCGAATATCATTGCCATTATGAACGAATCGTGGGCCGACTTCGAGGACTTCGGAAATCTTTCGTTGAGCCAGAGTGTCACCGATTACATCGATTCGCTGGACAACTGTATCTTTGGACACACCTACACGTCGGTCTTTGGAGCGGGAACCAGCGCGAGCGAATTTGAATTTTTGACCGGCAATTCGATGGCCTTCCTGCCATCGGGCAGCATACCCTATCAGCAGTATATCCTGGAGAAGAGCGACTCCTTGGCCTCGCTTTTAAAGCAAAATGGGTACCGCACCTTGGCGGTGCACCCCGGCGAGCGCACCTCCTGGCAGCGCAATCAGGCCTATCCGCTGTTGGGGTTTGATGAATTTAAGTGCGTGGACGATATGAATGTGCCCCTTACCCAGGAGCACGGTTATGTCAGCGACCAATCCTCCTTCGATCAAATTGTGTATGAGTTTGAGCACAAGGACCCGGATGAGCGGCTGTTTCTCTTTAACGTCACCATCCAGAATCACGGCAGCTATACGGTGGAGGACTATCCCGCTGAGGTGTTCCTGACCGATGAGCCGGGGAAATATCCGATGGCGGAGCAGTATTTGACCCTCGCAAACAAAACCGATGAGGCATTTAAGACGCTGGTGGACTATTTCAGCCAGCAGGACGAACCGACCATCATCTTGATGTTCGGCGATCATCAGCCGTCGGTTGAACAGGAATTTTTGGACAAAGCGTACGGCGTCACCCAAGATGAGATGACGATGGAGCAGTACATGGACAAGTACAAGACTCCGTTTTTAATCTGGGCAAACTACGACCTGCCGGACGACGAGATCCCGACGACTAGCCTGAACTTTTTGGGACAGTACCTGCTCTCCTATGCCGGCATCGAAAATTCGGTGTATGGGGATTATCTGGAAAACTTCCAGGAAGTTTTGCCGGTCATGACCTTTGTGGGGTACATAGACCGCGACGGCAAAGCGTACAGTCACCTCGAGCAAAACGGCTATACCGAGATGATCGAAGATTATCGGGCCTTTGCCTATGACAACCTATTTGGCGCACAGAACCGCCACGACGAATATTATCAAGCACGAGAATAACAAAAGAGCAGCGAAAAAGGGCTTTCCCCTATCGGGGAAAGCCCTTTTGTTTTTTTATTGGACAGAGGTGCCGGGGTAGTAGTGGGTGAGGATATCCACATAATTCCACCCCTGCATAGCGTAGTAGTCTGCGCCCTGTTGGCTCATGCCCACGCCGTGGCCATAGCCGTAGGTGGTGAAGGTAAAAATGCCGTTGTGGTACTCCACCTCAAATGCAGCGGAGTTGATCAGCGAGTGCAGCATATTTTCTCGCACCTTTCGGCCGGTGACCCGCTGTCCGCACACCTGGATGCTGTCGACATAGAGCCCATTGATGTACTGGGGATCGGAGAACCAGTCTTCCGGGTCGCCGTAATCGTACGGGTTGGTCTGGCAGTACTCCTCGATGTAGTCGGCGATCTCCTGTTCGGAGAAGGTTTTGGTGGCGCCGTAGGCCTTTAACGTGGTGTCGCCGGGGCTGTCTACGCTGACAAGGTAAGGCAGGTAGCTTCCCCATACATGCTCGGCATCCATCGATTGTCCGGCATTGGATGCACAGTAGGTGGCGTTGATGTAGGAACCGTTATAGTAGATGGCCTGTCCCAATACGGCGTCCACTGCGCTTTGTACGGCGGAGGAGACGTTGGAGCTGGAAGCAACCCACGGACTAATGCCCTGCTGATTGTTGTAGAGGACATAGGTGTAGGCGGCGACCGCCTGTGCTTTGAGCACTTCCGGCTGGAAGGTCGGTCCCATCTCGGCCTGTACAATCTGTGCGACGATCTGACGGGCAGATCCTCGGGTGGTTTTGCCATCAATCTTGACCGAAAGCTCTTTGCCCGCCAGGGAGGAGGTGCCCTGTGAACTGTCCTCCTCACCCGCTTCTTCCTCTTCCTGGTCTGCCAGCTGCGTGCTCTGGGAGAGGCTGGAGCCGGTTTGCTGCTTGGACGGTTCGTCCTGCTCTTGCAGCTGTTCTATCGAGGCGTGCAGATCCTCAATGTCTGCGACGGCCTGCTGGTCGATCTCTTCAACGGCAAGGACGTTGATGCCGGTGTCCTCAGCGGGCGTTCTCTGCGCTGGGGGATCGGGTTGCTCTGAAGTTTCCGGGGCCGGAGCGAGCGTCTGAACCGCCTCATCGGTTGCAGAAATTGTCCCGGAGGAGTTGGTCTGAGGCTCTGTTTCTGGAGAAGACGTTTGCTGTGTGGGCGAAGCCTCGGCGTACTTGGTGTCCTCCAGCTGATTAAAGCCGCCGGTCTGTCCGGTGTCCAATTCGGTATCGGCCACCGACATCGGCATGCTGTCCTCAAGCAGTTCCTGTGGCTGTTCTGCTAAAGCAGAGATCACGTCGCTGTCGTCCAGGACAACCTGTGCAGAGTAGTGCGGCAGGGCGGCTTTGAGTGCGGCCTCATCCGGTTTGGTGCCCCCGAACAGCTGATACCAGATGTCTGGATACAGAGGATTGGGGTTCATTGCGGCCTGTGAAGTGTCCACCGATTCGCTCTCACCGTCGCGGACCTTTCGGGCGACGATGACAAACCGCGCATCCTGGAACTCATAGGAACAGGTGGAGAGGGTGAGCAGCTGATCGGACGGCAAGACATCCACGCCGGTATTGATGATGCTGCGGATGAGTACGTCGTCAATGTATTCCTGCGCTTCCTGGGAGTCCTTGGCGTCGATAAACTCGTGGTAGGGGAAAATTTCTCCGTGTTCCGAGTGGGTGTTGGTGTAGAAGATCGAGATGATCTTGTACTTGCCCTTGTGGTAGACGCTATCAAACTGAACGACGGGGTGCTGCTGGTAATATTCAAGGCTCGTATATCCTTTGAGAATGTTGAACATCTGGCCGTCGGTGCGGATGTTGTGACCATAGATGATGATGTTGGTGCTGGGTGCTTTCAGGTCGTCCGCCGCGTCGACGAATGGGACGGCATGTTCGCTGTATTCTCCCTCAAAGTTCATGCGGTAATATTTGGTGTTGTCGGTCGTTTGTACGACAGGATAGTCCAGGTCGGTGCCGTCGATGCTGATCCAACCGACCACGTCGGGGTTAATTTCCCACAAGCCGGCAAACGATTTATCGTAGTCGTCGGGATAGCCAGAGGGGGCAAACAGCGTCGGGCTGTCGTAAACTTCGCGCAACGATTCATAGTTAGCGCGGTTTTGGGCGGACTTATAATAGTAGTATCCAAGATAACCGATCGAGCCGATAAAGATCAGAATCAGGATGACGAGAAGAACCTTGACAACCGGAGAACGTCCCGAGCGGGTGGATTTATCCTCCTGCTGCTTCTGGCTCTTCTGAGAGCGCTTGAGGGATTTTTTCTCGCGGCGGGAGGACTTTTCCTCGAACAGTTCCTCCTCCGGTTCCTCCTCGTCGACCACATACAGGTCGTCGTCCTCTTCGGGGAAATCGGCCGAATTATCGTAGGCAGTTTGTGCAGGAGGGTAGCTAGTATAGTCGCTCTCGGATGCAGCCGCTGCCGAAGTGGCTACCGCGGCGGCATTGGTTGCAAAGGCCGCGACTGGCTGTTTGCGCCGGCCAAACTTCTTTTCCACCGCGCGCAGGCCCCGGGTGCCCAATCCAGAGATGGAGCTTACCTTGCCGCACTCGCTGCTCAGGTCCTCCAAAAAGCTGTTGCAGCACTGGCGGGAGGTGTGCTCGTCCTCTTTCAGGGCAATTAAACGAAGGATGGGGCTTTCCTGTGTGCCGCCTAAAATGGGCAAAAACCTCTGTGCGCGCCGCTTTGCAGTGCGGTCGATGTAGTCCTCAACCTCCTCCAGCTTGCTGGGGAGAATCGGAATGTCTGCGGTCACTGCGCCCGGATAGAGTTTGTGTAGCAGCAGCGGGAAGAGCTGGTTTGCCACCAGGCGCAGCACCTCTTTAGAAGAGCCAGAGACAAGCGCCACACAGGCGTTTGGAAACAGCATGGCAAATCCTGCCTTTCCGCACCCGGGGTCGCTCAGTGGGACGGCATCCTGTGGGATGAGGGAACTTTGCAGCGATTGATTGGCCATGCGGCCGTTCTGGCTGAGATATTCGCGGATATCCTGTTGTGCCTGCTCGTCTTGGTGGAGGGGCTTATTGAATCCTTGAGCGAGGATTTCCCTGGCCTGCAGTGCAGGTGCATTGTCGACGATAAGCAGCAGACGGCAGCTTTTGAGGGATTGGCTGATCTGGTTGATCAGCTGTTGGCGGTCGGAGACCATCACCTCGTTGCCAAAATTCAGACCCAACAGTTCAAACTGTTCTTTGAGTGCGGGGTTCTGCTGCATCAGACTGTACAGAGAGAATCCGGTATTTAATAGTAAAACCTTGTGATTCACCGGTTCATTCCTTCCTATCATAAAACCGGCAGGACTGCCGGCTTTGATTTTGACACTCTCTGGATCGAGAGGGGGGTTGGATTGCCCATCAATCCGATTTTATTATAGAGGAATTGAGCAAATAGTGCAAGGCAGCGAGCGCAATTTTTACAAAATAGGAGGGAATAGAGGGCGATGGGGTGGGAACTTGTACGACGATCGGATATTGGCTGTTCGATAGAATAAAAAAGAAGAATCAAAGTACTTTTTTGAAAATTGAAAAAAAGGAGGACTTTCCTTTTGGGAAAGTCCTCCTAAAAAACCTTTTGCCAGCACAGTTATGCTTTCTCCGCACAGGCCATTAGAGGCAATTGGTTCTCTCTTTAATTTCTTTCTGGATATGCTCGATAAATTCGTCAAGAGCCTTTGCGCCGAGGTCTTCGCCCTTGCGGGTGCGGACCGAAACGGTGCCTGTCTGAGCTTCTTTCTCACCGACAACCAGCATATAAGGGATCTTTTGCAGCTGTGCTTCGCGGATCTTGTAGCCCATCTTTTCCGGACGCAGGTCGTTTTCTACGCGGATGCCGGCGGCGTCAAGCTTCTCGGTGATCTGTTTTGCGTAGTCTGCAACCTTTTCCGAAATTGGAATAACCTTGACCTGAACAGGGGACAGCCAGGTCGGGAACGCACCCGCATAATGCTCGGTGATGACGCCGATAAAGCGTTCGATCGAGCCGAGCAGCGCGCGGTGGATCATAACCGGGCGATGTTTCTGGCCATCTTCACCGGTGTATTCCAGTTCAAAGCGCTCCGGCATCTGGAAATCCAGCTGGATGGTGCCGCACTGCCAAGTTCTGCCCAGAGAGTCGGCAAGGTGGAAGTCGAGTTTCGGGCCATAGAATGCGCCGTCGCCCTCGTTGATGACAAAGTCTTTGCCCATTTCGGTGATCGCTGCCTGGAGGGTAGCTTCGGCAAAGTGCCAGATTTCCTCGTCGCCCATGTGATCTTCCGGCATGGTGGACAGCTCGATCTGATAGGTCAGGCCGAAGGTGGAGTAGATCTCGTCAAACAGTTTGACGACATTTTTGATCTCGTCCTTCATCTGGTCGCGGGTCATAAAGATGTGGGCATCGTCCTGGGTGAAGCAGCGAACGCGGAACAGGCCGTGCAGTGCGCCGGAGAGCTCGTGGCGGTGTACAAGGCCCAGCTCAGCCATGCGCAGCGGCAGGTCGCGGTAGGAATGGGGCTCATTCTTATAGACCAGCATGCCGCCTGGGCAGTTCATCGGTTTGATGGCGTAGTCTTCGCCGTCGATGACGGTGGTGTACATGTTGTTCTTATAGTGATCCCAGTGGCCGGAACGGTGCCACAGCTCCTGGTTGAGGATGATCGGGGTAGAGATCTCCACATAGCCGTAGCGTTTGTGGCACTCTCTCCAATATTCCAGCAGGGTGTTTTTGAGGATCATGCCCTTTGGCAGGAAGAACGGGAATCCCGGACCCTCATCGGCCATCATAAACAGGCCAAGTTCTTTGCCCAGTTTGCGGTGGTCGCGCTTTTTGGCTTCCTCAATGGCGGCAAGGTGTGCTTCCAGCTCGCTTGCCTTCGGGAAGGAGACTGCATACAGGCGGCAGAGGGTCGCCTTGCTGCTGTCGCCTCTCCAGTAAGCGCCGGTAGCGGAGGTGATCTTAAAGGCTTTGATAGGGGAAACGTCCATCAGGTGTGGGCCGGCGCACAGGTCGGTGAACTCGCCCTGTTTAAAGAAGCTGATGTGTTCGCCCTTGCCGGCGTGTTCCTCGATGAGTTCGACTTTATATGGCTCATCCTTCATCAGTTCCAGAGCCTGCTGCTCGTCCAGCTCAAAGCGCTCGAGCGCAAGTTTTTCTTTGACGATCTTCTTCATCTCCGCCTCAATCTTTTCGATATCCTCGGGAGTGAACGGCTTTTCTACATCAAAGTCATAGTAGAAGCCCTCTTTGATGGCTGGACCAATGGCCAGCTTTGCCTGTGGATAGAGGCGTTTGACAGCCTGTGCCATGACGTGAGAAGAGGTGTGCCAGAAGGTCTTTTTGCCGTCTTCATCGTCGAAGGTGCAGATTTCCAGCTTGCAGTCCTCCTGAATTGGGGTGCGCAGGTCGGCAACCTGTCCATTGATTTTGCCGCAGCAGGCAGCTTTTGCAAGGCCCGCTCCCAGCGATTTTGCTACGTCAATGATCGAAACGCCCGCTTCAAACTCTTTGACGCTTCCATCTTTTAAGGTAATCTGAATCATACTGTTCCTCCTTTATACTCTATCAAAAGGTTTTGTGTTTTGTCTTTTTTTCCTGCGATCTTCTAAAAATCGCATTACGTCGAAAAACTCGGGGTAGCGGTAGAATTTGCGGTGGCCGATCATCTGTTTGAGCTGCGGCACCGTCACCCACCGAACCTGGCTGACCTCTTCTTTTTGCAGCACGGCATTTTTTAGGTCGAAGTCCTGTTCGACAATAAAATTTTCCGAGAGCAGTTTTCCTTTCAGTTTTCGGTTGAGTTTGTGAACCTGAGAGGGAAGGATGTGGATGCCAATTTCTTCCAGAGGTTCGCGGATGCACGCTTGCAGGGAACTTTCCCCCGCCAGGACACAGCCGCTGTGGGTGGCCCAGGTGCCGGGCAGATCTTTTTTCTGCTCAGAGCGCTTTTGAATGAGGATTTCGTCGTTGCTGTTGACGATCCACACATCCACCACCATCACATATTGCCCATCCGAGAGGGGCTCTCCGCGGACAAAGGTTTTGCCAGTGCGATTGCCGTAGATATCATAGACATCGCAGACTTCCCGTGCCGGTTCGGCAAGATCTTTTTCCATCCACTCACCCCCTTGACGCATCAGGATTCTGATCCCGGATAAAAATAAAAAAGCTTCATCCCAAAATCTGGGATGAAGCTTTGTACGCTCCACGGTTCCACCCGCATTATGCCGCCCAAAGGGAGGCATCACTTGTCCGGCCTGTAACGCTGCCGCTGCGTCGCGCTTACCAGGAAGATTTTGTCCTTTTTCACGCGCTCTCTGGGGCGGTACCGGCCTGCCTTTTGCCACAGGCGCTTTCAGCTGCACAGCTTTTGTGCAACGCCCGTTCTCTGTCCGGCAAAATTGCTGCCTTCCGGCTTCCCCTTCGACGATTTTGGGATGTTCCTCTTTTACTTTGCTTTCATGTTACCACCCAAACCCTGAAATGTCAACACAATTTTCTTGACAAGTCCCACTGTAACAGATAAAATAAAGATGTACCAAACACATTTTCGGTAAAAATTGTGGCGGTCAAGGGTATTCTCAAGGCGCAAGGCGAACCCGGACAGGTGTTCGGCCGCGCGTTTTTTTCGCTGCCGGTCTTTAGGTGACGGCAAAATAGATAATTTTCTCAGAGTAATTCTCAGATTGAGTAGAGATCGAATTTTCATTTTCGAAACGGCCCATTTTTTGATGGAGCGCAGTCGTTTTTGGGGGTGGCAGTCTGTCCTCCTCCCATTATTATTGCAATCCTACTTGGAATTTATTTTACTTTTATTACAGATAGTAAAAAATAATATCGAAAAACAGGTCAATTCGCTTCCTTCTCCTGTCTTTAAGAGAATGGGCTCTGAGCGCGTGTCTTTTTAAAAATACGCTGTTCGGACATTTTGCTGTGCCCTTTTTTGATGAGCGGCAGCCAAACATTCTTTCCGTATAGGGACAATCGTCCGCTAAACGGAAACATCGACAGGGTGGAAGTTTTTTTCTGTCCTGAAGCCCCTGCAAAGATTGATAAAGGAGGAAGAAAATTCTCATGGATTCTATTATCAGCTATCTTGCCTGCATCCTCATTTCGCTGCTGGCAGGAGTGGCAGCTGCATTCCCATTGGGAATCCAGTATCGCAAAAAGGTGGCGGAGGCCGAATTAGGTACCGCTGAAGAAGAGGCCAAGCGCATCATCAGCGACGCCATCAAGGACGCGGAGGTCAAAAAGAAGGAGGCGCTGGTAGAGGCAAAGGACGAAATTCACAAACAGCGCAGCGAGGTTGAAAAGGAAGTCAAGGAGCGCCGCAACGAGGTGCAGCGTCTGGAGAGACGCATTCAGCAGAAAGAGGAGTCCATCGACCGCAAGATGGATAACCTGGAAAAGAAAGAGGACACCCTGCAAAACAAGATCAAAGAGGCGGAGACAAAGCTGCGCGAGGCAAATGAGATTAAGGCGCAGCAGTTTGAAGCTCTGGAGAAAATCTCTGGATACACCGCCGAGCAGGCCAAGGAATATCTGCTCTCCAATCTGGAAAACGAGCTGATCCACGAAAAGGCAGTCAAGATCAACGCCTACGATCAGAAGTTTAAGGATGAAGCGGAGCAGAAAGCAAAAGAAATCATCGCGACCGCCATCCAAAAATGTGCCTCCGACTATGTTGGGGAGGTCACGGTATCGGTTGTACCGCTGCCAAACGATGAGATGAAGGGCCGCATCATTGGCCGTGAGGGAAGAAATATTCGCACACTGGAGACACTCACCGGTGTGGATCTGATTATCGACGATACCCCAGAAGCGATCACCCTGTCCAGCCACGATGCAGTCAAGAGAGAAGTGGCGCGCATTTCGCTGGAGCGCCTGATTCAGGACGGAAGAATCCATCCGGCCAGAATCGAGGAGACGGTCGAGAAGGTACAGCGCGAAATTGAAAACAAGATTAAACAGGACGGCGAGCGCGCCGTACTGGAAGCCAACGTACACGGCATGCACCCCGATCTGATCAAGCTGCTGGGCCGCATGCGGTATCGCTCCAGCTATGGCCAGAACGTGCTGCAGCATTCGATTGAGGTTTCGCAGTTGGCCGGCGTCATGGCGGCAGAGCTGGGCGCGGACGTCGCTACAGCAAAACGCGCAGGATTGATCCACGATATCGGTAAGGCATTGACCCATGAGATCGAGGGCAGCCACGTCAAGATCGGCGTCGACCTTGCAAGAAAGTACAAGGAAAGCCCGGCAGTTATCCACGCCATCGAGGCTCATCACGGCGATGTGGAGCCAAAGACCCTGGTCGCCTGCATTGTACAGGCAGCGGATGCCATCAGTGCTGCTCGTCCAGGTGCAAGACGGGAAAATTTGGAAAACTACATCAAGCGTCTGGAAAAACTGGAAGAAATTGCAAACTCTTTCGACGGCGTCGAGAAGTGTTATGCTGTACAGGCTGGACGCGAGATTCGGGTTATGGTGCGCCCAGAGGTTATCAGCGACGACAAGATGACCATTTTGGCGCGGGATATCGTCAACAAGATCGAGTCGGAACTGGAGTATCCGGGACAGATTCGGGTCAATATCATCCGCGAGAGCCGCGCTGTCGACTACGCAAAGTAGAAAGTGGCGCTAGATTGTCGACTTTGCAGTTTGCTGCCTGATCTCACTGGCGATTTGGGCAGTCATCCAATCTCTATCAAAATGAATTCCTGAAAAATTTACCCTAAAAATGTAGCCCCGGACAGTAACACTGTCCGGGGCTACATCAATTTTGCATTATTCTTCCTTGAGGTGGTATTGGTCAATCAGCTCGCGGACGTGATCTGGGTTTTTAAGCACGATGACATCGTCGTCGATCACGATGCACGGCACACCGACTTTGTGTTGTTCCCGCACATCCTTAAAGGCATCTTCGGTGTCGCGAAGCTTTAAAAACATCTTAAGCTTTCCGACGCTTTCACAGACATCGACAAAGAGAAATTTGATATTGTTTTCCTCCAAAACCGCTTTAGCTGGTGGGCAGTCCTTGCAGGTGGGGGTGCCATAAAATACAATCTTGCGCATGTGGACGCTTCCTTTCTGGATTCGCAGAGCATTTGTGTTTTTTCTTCATTATATCGGCTGGCAACAGCGCTGTCCAATCGGTTTTTAATGAGGAGACTTTGTTAGGCTAAATATTTTTTCGATAGAAAGACCCGCGACGGCTCCTTTTGGAAGCCGCCGCGGGTCTTTCTGCTATGAAGAAAAAACTACAAATATATACGGGATGTCCAGTTTATGCCTCTTTGAGGTGATACTCGTCGATGAGTTTTTGCATATGGTCTGGACCACTGACAGGGATTACCTCATCGTCGATGACCATGCAGGGCACGCCAGCGCGGTGCTGTTCACGGATTTCTTTGCAGGCATCTGCAGTGTCCCGGATCTTTAAAAACTGCTTTAATTTGCCAACGTTCTCGCAGATGTCGACGTACATGTACTTGATATTATTCTCTGAAAGAACCTCTTTCACTGGTGGGCAGGTGCCTCAGGTTCCGGTTCCATACAAAATAATTTTTCTCATATCGGTTTTCCCTCCTAATAGTTTAATCAATAAAACAAATAACTTTACCTATATTATATAGATTTTCTCAATAAATGTCAAACCCTTTTGCGCCCATTTGACCCCGTTATTTATGGCGATTTTTTTGGGAAAAACGACGATGTTTACTCGACACCACGGGACAGAGCGTGTATAATGGTAAAAGAATTGATTTGCCTTAAAAAAGTTATAAAGGAGTCTTTGACATGAACGATAAATTGCGCACCTTTTACCGCGAGATCAAGGGCAAGAAGGTGTCCTTTATTGGTTTGGGACGCAGCCACCGAGAGTTGCTGCCGATGTTTGCTGCCAAGGGCGCACAGGTCAGCCTGCGCGACAAGCGTACCCGGGAGCAGATTGGCCCGGAGGCGGACAAGTTGGAAAAGCTGGGAATCCAGCTGATTTTGGGCGAGCAGTATCTGGATGGATTGACCCAGGAGGATATGATTCTGCGCACCCCCGGCATGTATTACTACCATCCCGCGTTGCAGCAGGCAAAGAATGCCGGCGTCGCAGTGGTCAGCGAGATGGAGCTGTTCTTTGATCTATGCCCCTGCAAGATCTATGCGGTGACCGGTTCGGACGGCAAGACGACGACGACGACGGTCATTTCCGAGTTTTTAAAAGCACAGGGCTTCAATGTCTTTTTGGGCGGCAATATCGGGTTCCCCCTGCTGCCGCGCATCGAGCAGATCGGCCCAGACGACCGTGCCGTAGTCGAGCTGTCCAGCTTCCAGATTATCTCGATGCGGAAATCTCCCGATGTGGCGGTCATCACCAACATTTCCCCCAACCACCTGGATGTGCACAAGGATATGCAGGAGTATATCGACGCCAAGCGCAACATCTATCTGCATCAGGGGGGCATGAGCCGCACAGTGCTCAATGCGGACAACGAGATCACGGCTTCTTTTGTACCTGAGGTGCGCGGCATGGCCATGCAATTTAGCCGCAAAATAAAGCCCGCTCTCGGTGCATATCTGGGCGAAGATGGGGTGCTCTATATGAACGACCGCCAAGGCACCACCGCTGTACTGCCGATGGAGGAGATCCGCATCCCCGGCATCCACAATGTCGAAAACTATCTGGCTGCGATCAGCGCAGTTTGGGGAGAGGTTTCCAAGGAGAACATCGTCTCGGTGGCAAAGACCTTCCCGGGTGTGGAACACCGCATCGAATTTGTGCGCGAACTGGATGGAGTCAAGTGGTACAACGATTCGATTGCATCCAGCCCGACCAGGACGATTGCGGGGCTCAATTCCTTCCATCAAAAGATCATTCTGATTGCCGGCGGCTATGACAAGAAGATCCCGTTTGAGCCACTGGCGCCCAAAATCATCGAAAAGGTCAAGGCGCTGATCCTGATGGGCGTCACCGCGCCTAAGATTGAGGCGGCGGTGCGGGCCTGCGCGGGCTTTGACGAGCAGGCGCTGCCCATCTATCACGTCTCGAATATGGCGGAGGCAGTGGAGAAGGCCAAGGCGCTTGCAAAACAGGGCGACATCGTCTCGCTCTCTCCGGCCTGCGCAAGCTTTGACCTCTACCCGGATTTTGAGGCGCGGGGACGGCACTTTAAAGAGCTGGTACACAAGCTGGCGTAAAAGATACGAGTCCGGCGAGCTTTAAGAGGAGGTCAAGGAAGAATGACCAATCTGGACAATTACGATTTCTGCAAGCCGTATATCATGGACGGCGAGTACATTCTGTGGGAGGGGGCCCCGGAAAAGGGGTTAAATCTGACCAGCCGGGATGTAGTGCTGCTCCCATTTAGCTTGGTGTGGTTGGGATTTTCCCTGTTCTGGGAATTTTTGGCCGTCACCACCTCTGGGTCGCTTTTCATGATGGTGTGGGGGCTGCCCTTTGTCGCAGTCGGCATCTACCTGCTGTTTGGACGGTTTTTGCAGACGCTTTTTCTGCGGGACAAAACCTTCTATATCATCACCAATAAAAAGCTCATCATCCGCTCGGGCAACAAGATCAAGCTGTACCGGGCGCAGGATTTGCCGCCGATGGACATTCAGTTCCATAAAAACGGCAACGGCACCATCCTGTTTTACCAGATGGGCTATGGTGTGAATGGAAGGCGCTACGGCAGCTATTTTGCTTTAGAAAATATTGCAGATGTGGCAGGGGCACAGAGTGCCATCAGCCGGATGGAACAATAGTAAAGTTTCCTTTACAAATGCAAAATAAAAGTAGTATAATGATGGAAAACGGACAAGAGGAGTGAATCCATTGGAGTTGAAGGAACGGGTATACTTGGAGTGCGAACGGCAGTGGGTGTTTGCGCTGTTAATCTTTGTGGGCGGCTTTTATGGTTCCTACACCTATCTTATGCGGGGTGGAGTATTCTGCAACGCCCAGACGGCCAACTTTGTGCTGTTTGCTATTGAACTGGGAAATTTTCACTGGGCAAAAGCGGCATACTATCTGATCCCGATGACCGCGTACATGATGGGAGCTTTTGTCTCGGAAGCAATTCCGATCAAGTTGACCAAGATCAACTTTTTGCGCTGGGAGACAATCTTGATCGGTATTGAGCTTTTGTTCATCGCAGCTTTAGGGTTTGTGCCAGACTCGGCGCCCTACCAAATTTCACAGGTGGCGATCAACTTTATCTGCTCGATGCAGTACAACACCTTCCGGCAGGCGGAGGGCGTGCCGATGGCGACAACCTTCTGCACCAACCACATCCGGCAGGTGGGCATTCACCTCTACCACTTTTTGTCCAAGCGGGAATCGGCGTTTTTGCAGCGCTTTGTCAAACATCTTGGGATGCTGCTGATGTTTGTGCTGGGCGGTGTAATCGGAGTGTTCTGCTGCCATGCTTTTGCGGGGAGGGCAATCTGGTTTGCGGCGCTGCCGATGATCTTTTTGTTTATCAACTTCCTGCGGGCAGATTTGACGGTCGAAAAGGACAAGCTCAACACCATGCCACACGGACATTAAAGACAGATGGACAGGAGCGAGGGGATTTTCCCTCGCTTTTTCTTTTACGGTTTTAAAAGTATAATGTAAAAGAAGAAAATGAAACTTTAGTGGATGAGATTTAGAATTTAATTTTGTTTTTCCTATCGACAAGTGGGGCCGATTATGCTATATATTATAAGGAAGTTTATTTATAGAGAGGGGAATGTTCATGAAGGAGAAGGAAGTTGCAACCCAGCAAAACCAGATCACCCACGGCGTCATTTGGAAACAGTTGCTTGTTTTCTTCTTCCCAATTTTGTTGGGTACCTTTTTTCAGCAGATTTATAACACCGCCGATACGGTAGTTGTCGGCCGGTTTGTGGGCACCGAGGCGCTGGCTGCCGTTGGAGGCTCCACCAGCCAGATCATCAACCTGATCGTCAACTTCTTTACCGGTCTTGCTTCCGGCGCCACCGTTGTCATTTCCCAACACTACGGAGCAAAGGATCCGGAGGGTGTCCAAAAGGCCCTGCGCACCGCTTATGCGCTGTCCATTTTTGGCGGCATTGTCATCTCCATCCTCTCTATCCTGATTACCCGTCCGCTGCTTGAGATGCTCAATACGCCGGCAGACATTATCGACTATTCCGAGACCTATCTGCACATCTACTTTGCAGGTCTTGTCTTTGTCTTTATCTACAACGTCGGTGCCGGTATTCTGCGTGCCGTCGGAGACAGCAGAAGGCCGCTGTACTTCCTGATCGCCTGCTGTTTTGTCAATATTGTGCTCGACGTCTCACTGGTTGTATTTTTCCACATGGGCATCGCCGGTGCGGCCATTGCAACCACCTTCTCGCAGGGCGTCAGCGCGGTGCTGGTCACCATTACCCTCTGCCGCTCCACCGATATGTTCAAGCTGCATCTGAACAAGATCCGCATTTACACCCAGCCGATGGGGTTGATTCTTAAAATCGGATTGCCGGCCGGTTTGCAGTCCACCATGTACAGCATCTCCAACATCATCATTCAAAGTTCTCTGAATACCTTTGGTACAAAGACGGTCGCTGCGTGGACGGCCTTCGGCAAGATCGACTCGCTGTACTGGATGATCAGCGGCGCCTTTGGTATTGCGATCACCACCTTTGTAGGTCAAAACTACGGCGCAAGGAAATTTGGCCGCATGAAGAAGAGCATCAAGATCTGTCTGGGGATGGATTTCTTCAGCTCGATTGCCATCAGCGCGCTGCTGATGTTCCTGGGCGGTTTTGTGTTCCAGCTGTTTACCACCGATACCCAGGTAATCAGCATTGGCATGGGCATTTTGCGGCTGATGGTTCCGGCCTACGCATCGTTTGCCTTTGTAGAGGTCTACTCCGGTGCGCTGCGCGGCGCTGGCGACGTCATTCTGCCGATGCTGATGACCTGCTGTGGCATCTGCGTCTTCCGTGTCATCTGGATTTTGTTTGTCCTGCCGTTCAACAATACGCTGGATATGATTATCTACAGCTACCCGATTTCCTGGATTTTGACCGGCCTGCTGTACATTGTGTACTACTACAGAAAGAAACAGCAGTTCCCGGACACCGACGAGCCGGACAATGCACAACAAGCGTAAATCATAACAGAGAAAAATCCTCCGCAACTTGCGGAGGATTTTTTTTCGGGTGTATAATGGAAAAAACACTTTCAAGGAGGAAATTTAAATGGATACAAAATTGGTTTTGCTGGGGACAGGAACGCCCAATGCCTGCCCCAATGCCAGCGGGCCTTCCTCGGCAGTCGTCGTGGGGGACAGGGCGTACTTGGTTGACTTTGGGCCGGGAGTAGTGCGCCAAGCTTCCAAGGCATATTACAAGGGGGTAGATGCGCTGCGGCCGGACCTGTTAACGGTGGCGTTTTGCACCCATCTGCACACCGACCACACCGCGGGGTATCCAGACCTGATCTTTACCCCGTGGGTGCTGGAACGCGCTGAGCCGCTCAAGGTCTACGGGCCAAAGGGCATTGGGTCGATGACCGAACACATCTTGCAGGCTTACGTGGTGGACATCGACTTTCGCCTGCACGGCTTTGAACGCGCCAACGAGGTGGGGTACCAGGTACAGGCTACCGAGATAGAGCCAGGGATTGTGTATGCCGATGATCGGGTGACGGTGGAGGCGTTTGCGGTGAGCCACGGCACCTTGGAGTCCTACGGGTACCAGTTTACCACCGTGGACGGCAAGGTGATCGTCATCAGTGGGGACACCGCGCCGCTGGAAATTGTGGCGGAGAAAGCAAGGGGATGCGACATCCTGCTGCACGAGGTGGAGTATGCCGCAGGCATTGCCAGCCGGGAGCCGAAATGGCAGAAATACCACCGAGAGGTGCACACCCTGAGCACCGATTTGGCGGGGGTTGCCAGCAAAGCCCAGCCGAAATTGCTGGTGACCTATCACCGCATTTACCACATGAACATACAGGACAATACCCAAAACCTTCCTGCCGAAATGCAGCGCCGCTGCGAAGCAATCTTGCGGGAGATTGGCCAAGCGGGGTACAGTGGGACGGTGGTCAACGGGGAAGATTTGGACATTTTTAGCGTTTGATACTTGTAAAATGTTCTAAAAACAAAAGATGACCAGTTAGCGTCAGAAACGGACAGGTCGCACAGATTAGATTCCATTGAATCTTTGTAGAACCAGTGATATACTGACCTTGGAATCGAAAAGGTTCTAAAAAGCCTAGGCTTTTTATGTCCCTGAGCACTCTCAGGGACATAAAGTGTGTT
>JAHZAY010000013.1 GCA_019423685.1 Clostridiales bacterium
TTGAAGCTTTCCCCGCTGTCCTCTCGCGGACAGCTCATTTATATTACCACATCCTCCCGCCTTTGTCAACACCTTTTTTGACTTTTTTTGTTTTTTCTTCCTGACCCCATTTATCTGCAAATATAAAGAAGAAAAAGCTGGACGAGCTCTTTCCTTTGGAGTACAATACACTTTAGCGAAAAACTGATTTGGAAGGAAGGACCCGCTATGCCGATCAACATTCCCAATGACCTGCCCGCGTGGGAAACGCTGGAAAAGGAGAACATCTTTATTATGTCCGAAAATCGCGCAGCTACTCAGGATATTCGTCCTCTGCGCATTCTGATTCTCAACCTCATGCCCAAAAAGATCGACACCGAGCGACAACTGCTGCGCATGCTCAGCAATACCCCCTTACAGGTAGATGTGGAACTGCTGCAAACCGCTACCCATGCCTCTAAAAACACCTCTGCCGAGCACCTGCTCAAGTTCTACAAGGTATTTGATGAAATCAAAGAAGAGTACTTCGACGGCATGATTATCACCGGCGCGCCGGTCGAACACCTGGAATTTGAGGAGGTTTCCTACTGGGAGGAACTGTGTCAGATCATGGAGTGGAGCAAAAGTCACGTCCACTCCACCCTGCATATCTGCTGGGGCGCACAGGCTGCCCTGCACTACCACTATGGCCTGCAAAAGGTGCAGCTGCCGCAGAAGATGTTCGGCGTCTTCCCGCACACATTGGTGGACAAGAGTGTGCCCCTGCTGCGCGGCTTCGACGAGGTGTACTGGATGCCCCACTCCCGCCATACCGAAATCCCCGCCGAGGCCATCCGCGCCACCGGCAAGCTGTACATCCTCTCCACCTCCCCCATCGCTGGGGTGAATATCGTCACCAACCACAACGGCCGACAGGTCTTTATCTTCGGCCACTCGGAGTATGAGGCCACCACGCTGGCCGACGAGTACTTCCGCGATTTGGATAAGGGCCTGCCCATCCAGCTGCCCTACCACTATTTCCCGGACGATGACCCGACCAAAAAGCCCATCCGCACCTGGCGCAGCCACGGCTATCTGTTCTACTCCAACTGGCTCAACTACTACGTCTACCAGTCGACGCCCTACGACCTGGGAAGCCTGCGGCTGGACCCGCTGCTGTAATAATTTTTATATACAAGCAAAGAAAAAGTTGCACAGTACTGTGCAACTTTTTCTTTGCTTTAGGGTAACAGTGAAAGGTCTTTCCACAACTATTCAGATTTTTTCTTCTTCCTTTTGAACAAATATACAGCAACAATGATTACCCCTATAAGAAGGAGCCAGATTTCATTGTGCTTTTTCTTCCTGCACGGAATCGGAATTTCTTCCTCGTAACCATATTGCGTTTGATCTGAATATGTAAAAACATATCGCCGTAATTCTTTCAGCTCCCCTGTTTCATAATCATAGTAGAACCTTTTTTCTGTCGGTGTTACCGTCACACCATCTTCCAAATCAAATTCTTTTACAGAATAAGCCTGTGGTTGATTTTGATATTCTTCTACTCGTTCCAAAAGATCTTCTTCGAGAGCATTTGTGTTACTTAGCATTTCTACTTGTTGACCGCTTTCCCCAATGAAATAAATTGCTCCCTCCTTATAAAATACGGTAATATATTTGCTGGTCATGATCGTATCTTCAATGCAATATTGCAACAGTATCGTACATTGATCGCTATCATTTAAATTGATACTGAGCAAATATTCTTCCGGGTTAAATTCCGAATCTAACGATTGAATTATGTTGTAAATTTCTTGATACTCTGAATGATCAGATGCTTTTTCATCTAGAATATATGCATCAGACAATGCCTGAATTTTAATTGGAACTGACAAAATATTGTCAGGGTCTGACAGCATCACTTCTTCAATACTTTTTCTACTCGTTTCTCTTATCTTTGTAGATGTGTTGCTCGACAGACTATCATTTTTATCGCCAAAAACCTCAGCTTTTTCTGATACATCTGCCTTTGGAAAATTATCGCTCGCCATGTTCTTAGATTCTTCTACACTGTATCCACCTGCTAAATTCTCAGCATAGTTAACAATCCACTGTTTAGAGTCAGATGTTTCTCCATAAATTGCTCCATGGAAACCCAAACTTGCTTTTGCACCTTGCTCATTCGCAAATTGAGCTATTGACCTAGTGTCATTTCCTTCTTCATATTGATCTGCCGTTTTACAACCTATGAAATTTGCCACTTTTACATATTGAAAATCCTCATCCATTATTCCTGCAAAAGTGGACTGCTCTTTCGTCTCTTCATTTGTAACTCCTGCGTATTTACTATCCACCGCATACACTCCGGTGTAATTACTATTACTCCAGAATGCTATACATTTTTCGTTTCCATGTCCATAAAAGAACAGAACATCACTTGCCAACTGATTTCGATTACTAAAGCTATTTTCTGAAACCAAGAAACCATAGGTAGAGCTCGCACTATATGTCGAATCAATTACGACCTCTGTAAAAATTTGGTGTACCTGTTGTACAGTTGCTGCAAAGTGACCACTTCCTGGATCAGATTCCTGTTCATCCAAATCCCAGGAAACCGCAGGGAAAATTATCAACATTGAGCCGCACAATGTGACGCTTAACAGAAACAATATCAGTTCTTTCATCATTTTACCGCTTTGTGTTCATTCAAATTTCAATTTCCTTTTCTTGATTGTAACACTAAGGAGTTGTCCTGTCAATGTCGTATGGTTTTTGCTTGTATGTCGATAAATAATGCACAGAATTAAAACCCCGAAACGTGCCCGCGCTCCATTGCACCGTACAGCCGCTTTTGTTTTGCAGTAAGCAAAAGATTTTCAGGTTTTGCGCTATCCCTTTTTCCTTGCTTTTATCAAAACAAGAATCCCAATCAGAACAAGTACTGATATTCCTGCCAAAAAAAGTGGTTGTTGATCGAGACGCTTCTCTTCATTTCACGGTACTGGTATCATAATTTGATCCGCAGACAATGCCCCATCTTCATCCAAATGCGTTACTTCATAATCAATAATATAGAATAGTTCGTCTCCTTCATATTGATAACCATAATAAGAATCTTGAATATTTATTTCTGCATTAGGAAGTTCCGGAAGTTCAATATTTTTTTCTCCACCATTATCTTTAAAATTTGAAATTCGATCAGCAAGACTTGCCTCTTTACTAATCATCTCTGCTGTAGGCTGATCACTGTAAGTCAATAGAAACGCTACACCATCACGAACAGAAATTGTATAATTTACTCCCGTGACAACATTTTCTGTTGCTGTTGGTATAATCTTTGATAAAAAGACCGTATATAAGTTATCTCCATACGTATTGGTTTTTACTGTATAGTATTCTTGTGAAAAATTAGGATTAATTTTCTCTACTTCTGTGATTAAATCCTTATTTAATAAATTTTCTCCTTTCTGTGCTTCGCTATTTGAATAAGAAATTACAGACGCATCATATGGAATATTCAATTCTACTTGATTAACTCCTTCCAGCAGATTTATCTGTTGCCGAGTTTGTGGCTCTGCTATCCTTGCTTCTCCGTCTCCTTCAACTAGAGCTGACGCAAGCGTAGAACCTCCCAATGGTACAATTTTATTTGCTTGCAAAGATGCCGACCATACTGCATCTGAAATTGTGATTCCAGAAATTAGTGCATTATTATATGTATCTATATTCAGGGTTTCTGCAAGCGGTTCCGGTTCTCCGAAGGTCACTTCTTCCACCTGAACATAAGAACTGATGTCCCCTTCTACCGCTTCCTGTTCATCTAAATTCCAGGAAGCCGCAGAGAAGATTGTCAACATTGAGCCGCACAATGTGACACTTAACAGAAACGATATCAGCTTTTTCATCATTTTACCGCCTTGTGTTCATTCAAATTTCAATTTCCTTTTCTTGATTGTAACACTAAGGAGTTGTCCTGTCAATGTCGTATGGTTTTTGCTTGTATGTTGATAAATAAATGGAGATTATGCACAGAATTAAAACCCCGAAACGTGCCCGCGCTCCATTGCGCCGTACAGCCGCTTTTTAAATCCACGGTGCTCCTTGTCCATCTGGCGAATCCATTCCTTGGTGCGCTCACGGTTGGTGTTGCCGTCCACCGGGCAGCGGCTCTTGACGATCGGCAGACCCTCGCCGTGCGCAGCGGCCGAAATCAAGCTCTCCTCCGCCATCACCATTGGGCGAATCATCGTCACCTGCTTGCGGGACAGATAGGTCACCGGCTGGAAGCTGGCCACCCTGCCCTCCTCGAATAGGTTCATGATAAAGGTCTCGATGGCGTCGTCGAAATGGTGCCCCAGCGCAATCTTGTTGCACCCCGCCGCCAGCGCCTCGTCGCACAGGCAGGCCCGGCGCATCCGCGCGCACAGGCTGCACGGATTGGTTTCCTGCCGCCGGTCAAAGACGATCAGCCCGATCTCGGTGCGCTTGCAGATGTACTCCACTCCCAGCCGCTCACACAGCTGCGCAATGGGGCTGTAGTCGGTCTGTACCCCGTTAAAACAGGGGTCTAATGTCAACGCCACAATCTCATAGGGGATGCCAAGATAGGCGCGCAGCTGCTGCATCCCCACCAGCAGCGCCAGCGAGTCCTTTCCTCCGCTGACCCCGATGGCAATCCGGTCCCCCGGCTGGATCATGTCATATTTTTCAATTGCCCGGCGCATCAGTCCGGCCAGTTTCTGCATCGAAGCCATGTTACTCCTCCTCGCTGTGGTTGCGGCGGTAGGCAAGATAGTTTTCCAGGATGATGGTCGCCGCCACCGCATCAATCACCTGTTTGCGCTTTTTGCCGCGGGTGTTGGTCTCATTGAGGTACCCGATGGCCGTGACGGTGGTCTGCCGCTCGTCCCAAAGCTTCACCGGAACCTGCACAAGCTCCTGCAGCTTCTCGGCAAATTCCTCGCACAGCTTTGCCCGGTCTCCACAACTGCCATCCATGTTGAGCGGGTGTCCCACCACAATCTTCTGGGCGCCCAGCTCCTCGGCCTGTTGTGCCACCTTTTGAACGGTGGTGGGGAAGTGCTTTTCCCAAATCACCCCGGCGGGACTGGCCAACAGCTCCCCCTTGTCGCAGATGGCAAGCCCCGTGCGGGCGTCGCCAAAATCCACTGCCATAATCTTCATCCTGCTTCTTCCTTTCCTGTTGCTCGATGATCGCACATTATCTGTATCAGCATACCACAACCCCCGCCCTCCTTGCAAGTCCCTTACAAGGAGGGCCGATGTGACAGCAGGAATGTCAAAACTTCTTGACATTCTTGTTGACATTCCTTTCCTGCTGTGCTATGCTGAAAATGTAAAAAGAATTTGACATTTTGGAGGTGCTCTCATGGAACTTGCCGCTATCACCGTTGTCCTCGCCCTAATTTTGCTGCTGCTCTTTCTTGTGCTCATCGTCGCCATGTTTGTCTCGCTTGCAAAGCAGGGGGATGAACGCCGCCGCATGATCGTGCAGAAGGCCAGTGCCAATACCTTTGCCATCACCGTGCTCTACCTTCTCTTTTGCATTGTGGAAGGTGTTGTCCGTTCTGCCACAAAAGGCGAGCCTCTGGAAGGGATCAGCCCTCTGGTCACCTTGACCACCATCTCGATTGTCTATGCCGTCGAGCTGTTCTATTTTAAACGAAAGTATGGTGACTAATATGCACAATACCATACGCCAAAGAAGGAAGGGGTTGGGCCTCTCCCAGGAAGAGCTGGCACAGCGGTGCGGGGTCTCCCGCCAGACGGTAAACGCCATCGAAAACAACCGCTATGACCCCACCCTCGCGCTTGCATTCCGGCTGGCACAGGTACTCGAAACAACGGTGGATTCTCTTTTTTCTCCATCTGAAATTTGACACTTGAAAAAGTTATTTTCTTCCTGTATAATTGGAAAAAAAAAGAAAGGATGATTGCCCATGTCGGATACTCCCTGCTTTATGACCCACACCATCTATTCCTTTGAGGAGTATAAACGCTACTGCCGCACCATTCAAAACAAGATGATCCATCGCCCCGCCGTCATTGCCGTGATGATGGTCGCCTTCGCGCTGCTGGCCCTGCTCGCAGACGATCTCTCTATGCGAATTGGATTCCTGATCGGAGCGCTGCTCTGCCCTCTGATCTTTCACATCATCAGCGCTGTCATGGAAAAGAAAGCCTACTACGCAAACCGCGCCTTTCAGGATGCCGACCTCACCTACAGCTTTTACCCGGACCACATCGAAACCAGCAACGTCCTGGGCTTCACCACCATTTCCTACGACCAGCTGTACCGCGTCATCGAAACAAAGCAGAATTTCTATTTGATGATCTCGCAGAACCAGGGAATGATTATCGTCAAACAAAATTGCTCCCCCGAGCTGCTCTCCTTCCTGCAACAACTGCACACCAAAGCATCGTAATGCCCTCCCTGTATCAAAAGGGCCGGGACGCTTTTGATAGCGTCCCGGCCCTTTTTCCTTTTAAACTTTCCGCTCAAAGATGCCGCACCGTTCCACCTTTCCACTTCCATCTGGATTTTTGTGGAAAACCCGGCTCTCCTCCCCCACCTGGACAAAGCCCAAACGCTCCGCCAGCCTGCGAGAAGCTTCATTTTCCAAGGCAAGGCGCGCCGTAAAGCGGGAGATCCCATATTGACGTTGCAGCTGCAAAATCATTGCAGCCGCAGCCTCCTGCGCATATCCCTTGCCGTGCCACTGCCGGTGGAAGAGATAGCCAAGCTCTCTCTCATCCTCACAATTCTCTTCTGCAGGAAAACAGAGATATCCGATTACCCTACTGTGATCGCGCAGACAAACCGAATAGAAGAATCCACTCTCAGACCAGATGCGCACCTGCTGCCTTACCTTTTCCTCGCTTGTTGGCAGCGGGTAGTCATAGGCAGCAGCGGGAGATGCTGAAAAATCCTCAAAAATGCTCAGAATGTCCCGCCATTCCTCCGGCCTCATGGGGTGCATTTGAAGCCGTTGCGTTAAGATTTCCACCTTTTTCTCCTTTCACGGTTAAAAAAATGCAGCGGCAAAACAGATGTTTTGCCGCTGCATCAAACAGTTAATCGAAACTATTTTGCCGCATTATTTTGCTGCAAACAGCTCACCCAGACGTACCAGGTGCTCGTATCTAGCACGAGAGTTTTCAGCAGCCTCGGTGAAGAGCTCTTCTGCTCTCTCCGGGAAGGAGCGGGTCAGCGAAGAGTAACGAGCCTCGCCCATGATGAACTCTCTGTAGTCAGCAGTTGGAGCCTTGCTGTCCAGGGTGAATGGGTTCTTGCCCTCAGCCTTCAGAGATGGGTTGAAGCGGAACATATTCCAGTAACCGCACTCAACAGCACGTTTCATCTCTTTCTGGCAGTTGGTCATGCCGCCCTTGATGGAGTGCATCTCGCAAGGAGCGTAGCCGATAACCAGAGATGGGCCCGGATAAGCCTCAGCCTCAGCCAGAGCTTTGATGGTCTGGTTCATATCAGCGCCCATTGCAATCTGTGCTACATAGATGTAGCCGTAAGACATTGCAATCTCTGCCAGGCTCTTCTTCGCAATCGCTTTACCAGCAGCAGCAAACTGTGCTACCTGGCCGAGCTGAGAAGCCTTGGAAGCCTGACCGCCGGTGTTGGAGTATACCTCGGTATCGAAGACCATGACGTTGATATCTTCGCCGGAAGCCAGAACGTGGTCCAGACCACCGAAGCCGATATCGTATGCCCAGCCGTCGCCGCCGAATACCCAAACGGATTTCTTGGAGAGGTACTCTTTGTGTTTGAGGATTTCCTTAGCTTTGTCGCAGCCGCAAGCCTCCAGAGCAGCAACCAGTTCCTCGGTAGCAGCCTGGTTCTCTTTACCGTTGGTAACGGTATCCAGATACTTCTGACCAGCAGCCTTTACAGCCTCGTTGTCGCCGTTCTCAACAAGGTCGCGAACCTTCTCGATCAGGCCGTCGCGGATAACCTTCTGGCCAAGGTACATACCGAAGCCGTGCTCCGCGTTGTCCTCGAACAGGGAGTTTGCCCAAGCAGGACCATGACCCTGTGCGTTGACAGTGTATGGGGAAGTAGCAGCAGGACCGCCCCAGATAGAGGAACAACCTGTTGCGTTGGAGATGTACATTCTGTCACCGAACAGCTGAGTGATCAGACGAGCGTAAGCTGTCTCAGCACAACCAGCACAGGAGCCGGAGAACTCGAGCAGAGGTTTCTCGAACTGGCTGCCTTTAACGGTTTCTTTTGCAGGCATACCAGGTTTCTTGGAAACGTTAGCAACCAGGTAATCGAATACTGGCTGTTTGCTTTCCTGGCTTTCTCTTGGAACCATGGTGATTGCTTTTTCTTTTGCAGGACATTCGCCTACGCAGACGCCGCATCCCATACAATCCATAGGAGATACTGCCATTGTGAATCTGTATTCTTCCAGACCTTTACCGATCATCTTAGCTGTCTGCAGGCCTGCTGGAGCGTTAGCAACTTCTTCCTCGCTCAGAGCGAATGGACGGATGGTTGCATGTGGGCAGACATAAGAACAACGGTTACACTGGATACATTTTGTTTCATCCCATACTGGAACCATAACAGCAACACCGCGTTTTTCGTAAGCAGCAGCGCCCTGTTCAAAGGTACCATCAGCATGATCAACGAAAGCAGATACTGGCAGGCTGTCACCGTCCATCTTAGCAACTGGTTCCATGATAGTCTGAACCATGTTGATCAGTTTCTTATTGTTGCCTGGCAGAACTTCTTCTACCTTCTTGTCTTCTGCATTTGCCCAGTCAGCTGGAACGTCGATCTTGACATAGTAGTCGAAACCAGCGTCGATAGCGTCATGGTTCATCTTAACGATAGCTTCACCCTTCTTAGAGAAGCTGCGGGTAGCTGCATCTTTCATGTAGTTGATTGCATCTTCTTTTGGAAGAACGCCAGCCAGAGCGAAGAATGCAGACTGGAGGATTGTGTTGGTACGTTTGCCCAGACCGATTTCGATTGCTTTGTCGATAGCGTTGATGGTGTACAGCTGGATGTTGTTCTTAGCAATGTAACGTTTTGCTTCAGCTGGCATATGCTCGTTGAGCTCTTCTGGAGTCCACTGGCAGTTGATGAGGAATACGCCGCCTGGTTTAACGTCACGAACCATCTTGTAGCCTTTTGTTACATAGGATGGGTTGTGGCAAGCAACAAAGTCTGCTTTGTTGATGTAGTATGGGCTCTTGATCGGTTTGTCGCCAAAGCGCAGATGCGAGATGGTGATACCGCCGGTCTTTTTGGAGTCATACTGGAAGTATGCCTGTACATATTTATTGGTGTGGTCGCCGATGATCTTGATGGAGTTCTTGTTTGCACCAACAGTACCATCGCCGCCCAGGCCCCAGAACTTGCACTCGATGGTGCCTTCTGCAGCGGTGTTCGGAGCTTCCTTCTCTTCCAGAGAGAGGTGGGTAACATCGTCGTCGATGCCGATGGTGAAGCGGTGTTTCGGCTGCTCTTTGCTCAGCTCTTCATATACTGCAAAGATGCTGGCTGGAGTGGTGTCTTTGGAGCCCAGACCGTAACGGCCGCCGATGATGGTAGCCTGACGGCCAGCTTCGCTCATTGCAGACATAACATCCAGGTGCAGAGGCTCAGCATAAGCGCCTGGCTCCTTGGTGCGGTCGAGGACAGCAATCTTGGTTGCAGTCTCAGGAATAGCAGCAAGCAGGTGTTTTGCAGAGAATGGACGGTACAGTCTTACCTTTACCAGACCAACCTTCTCGCCCTTAGCGGTCAGGTAGTCGATTACTTCCTCTGCTACATCGCAGATGGAGCCCATTGCGATGATGACACGGTCAGCATCCGGAGCGCCGTAGTAGTTGAACAGCTGATAGTTGGTGCCCAGTTTTGCGTTGACTTTGTTCATGTACTCTTCTACAACGCCTGGAACAGCCTCGTAGTACTCGTTGCAAGCTTCACGATGCTGGAAGAAGATATCGCCGTTTTCGTGGGAACCACGCATGGTTGGATGCTCTGGGTTGAGTGCACGTTTGCGGAATGCTTCTACTGCATCCATATCGCACATCTCTTTGAGGTCCTCATAGTCCCAAACTTCGATCTTCTGGATCTCGTGGGAGGTGCGGAAACCATCAAAGAAGTTGATGAACGGTACGCGGCCTTTGATTGCCGACAGATGCGCAACAGCGCTCAGGTCCATAACTTCCTGCGGGTTGGTCTCAGCGAGCATCGCAAAACCGGTCTGACGGCAAGCGTATACGTCGGAGTGATCGCCAAAGATGTTCAGAGCGTGGGAAGCAACCGCTCTGGCAGAAACATGGAATACCGCTGGCAGCAGCTCGCCGGCGATCTTGTACATGTTCGGGATCATCAGCAGCAGGCCCTGAGAAGCGGTATAGGTGGTGGTCAGCGCGCCAGCGTTCAGCGAGCCGTGTACAGTACCGGCAGCGCCTGCCTCGGACTGCATCTCCATTACCTTAACGGTAGAGCCGAAAATGTTCTTTTTGCCCTGTGCAGCCCACTGGTCAACATAGTCCGCCATCGGGCTGGATGGGGTGATTGGGTAGATACCGGCAACTTCGGTAAACGCATACGATACATACGCAGCAGCGTTGTTGCCGTCCATGGTTTTCATAGATCTAGCCATTTTGTATTATTCCTCCTTGATAGGTTTAGATGGATGTTATGTACTAGCATATCACACATACCTACTTTATAAAGTTTAGCATTTTTTGCCGTTATTGTAAAGGGACAAAGTGCGCAACTTCTCTTGCAACTGCTATACTTTTTTAACAGTTTTACCATATACGGCTGCCTTCCCTTATGCTGTTTTCGTAACATTTCTGTCTCTTTTGTGAAAAGGGACAATTTTGGCCCATATGCTCTCTGTAAAATGTCCGGCCGCGACCGCAGCACACCATTTTTGTACCGCAAAATATAAGCCGAACGCGATCGGCTTTGATTTGTCCCGATTTTCATCAAAAGGAAAAGCGCCCTTGGCCGACGCGACCCACAGCGGGCAAAATCGCCTTTTTTGCCGCCAAATGGGAAATTGACAAGGCGGCTCAATTTGTGTATAGTATTAAAAAGTATGATGGATTTTTCTAGTCCTAAATAAGAAGGTTCCGCATACGACGTATATTCACCATCATTTTAACTTACAAGAAAAGGAGATCGAAATGGACCCTGACAGTAACAGTATTCTTTTGCAACTGGTAATTCTTTTTGTACTCATCGCAATCAACGCCTTCTTTGCCATGAGCGAGATCGCAATCGTAACCTTTAACGACAACAAGCTCAAGAAGATGGCCGAGGAAGGAAATAAGCGCGCCGCTACCCTCTATAAGATGGTACAGCAGCCCTCCAAGTTCCTTTCCACCATTCAGATCGGCGTCACCCTCGCAGGCTTTTTGGCCGCCGGTTCCGCTGCTGAACAGTTTGCCGGCCCTGTCGCCAAGAGTATGGGCCCGGTTATTCCGTACTCGGTAGCCGAACCCATCGCGCTGTTGATCATCACCCTGATCCTTTCTTACTTTAACCTGGTTCTCGGTGAGCTGGTTCCAAAGCGCATCGCCATGCACAACCCTGAAAAGGTCTCGTTGGCCGTGGCCCCCATCATCCATGGCGTCTTTATCGTGGTAAAACCGCTGGTCGCCGTGCTGTCGATCAGCACCAACGCCATCCTGCACCTGATTCATATCAGCCCCGAAGACCAGCCTGAGCAGGTCACCGAGGAAGAAATCCGCATGATGGTCGATGTCGGCAACGAGGAAGGCTCGATTGAAAAGAGCGAGGCGGACATGATCGACAACATCTTTGAGTTCGATGACATCACCGTCGAGGATGTCATGACCCACCGCACCGATATCGCCGCTGTAGAAAACACCGCCACCGTCATGGATGTCATCCGACTGGCCATCGATGAGGGCTTCTCCCGCATCCCGGTTTATAAGGAAGATATCGACGACATCATCGGCATTGTCTACGCTAAAGATATGCTGCGCTGCATCAACGAAACCCCGGCCGAAATTGCAGATCAGCCCATCACTTCCTTTATCCGCCCGGCAATCTTTGTCCCGGAATCCAATCGCTGCTCCGACCTGTTTAAGACCTTTAAGGAGAAAAAGACACAGATTGCCATCGTCGTGGATGAATACGGCGGCACCTCGGGATTGGTCACTATGGAGGATCTGCTGGAATCGATCGTCGGCAATATGGAGGATGAGTACGACCAGGAAGAGGAAGAATACCAGAAGGTCTCCGAAAATATCTATATCCTGGATGGCTCCATGTCTGTGGAGGACGTCGAAGAGCTGCTCGGCTGCAACCTCGGCCCTGAGGAAGACTACGACACCATCAGCGGCCTGATCACCGATAAGCTCGACCGCATCCCCGGCAAGGACGAACACCCTGTCGTGCGCGTCCACAACGTCGAGTTCACCGTACTGGATACCGAAGAGCGCCGCATCGCAAGGCTGCGCGCCGATGTCCTTCCGGACGAAACCACCTCTGAAGAATCGGACGACGAAAAGTAAATAAATCTTTCCTTGGGCTTCGGGTTTTCCCGAAGCCCTTTTTTTGATCTCTCTTTGCTTCAGAAAGGGACTTGATTTTATACCTTTTTTGTATTATAATGTGGCTGTATGATCGTGTAAAATCGTTGGCATACTAATAATCAAAAAGAAAGGAGGAAAATATGATGGCATTTACCGTTACGAAGGATACCGTCATCGGCGATATTCTCAACTACGATAGCAGCCTGGCTGAGATCTTCTTTGCTGCTGGCATGCATTGCGTAGGCTGACCGGCCTCCCGCGGCGAAACAATCGAAGAAGCCGCTATGGTCCACGGTGTGGACTGGGCCCCAATTGTAACCGCTTTAAGAGCGCGTGTTCAATAAATGAGAGTTTGAAGATGAAAAAAAGAGTCCGATTGCTGGTGCAGTCGGACTCTTTTTTTGCTTTTATTCTACAGCCTTTTTGTCTGCGTTGACCGTCAGGGAAGCGGTTGCCTGCAATGCAGCATCCTCCTCCACAAGCTTTGCCATCACAACAAAACGCACGTCGTCTCTCCTGCCGTACTTGTACGAACAGGTCGAGAGGGTGAGGATCTTGTCTGTTGGACTTACCTGTACATCGTAGTCGTATTCCGATCGGTCGCGCGCCTCGGTGATGATGTTCATCAGCTGCGCGTCGGTAATCTCCCCCTGGCTGGGGTCACGGTAGTCCTTGTTGATGCGGATGTAGTCAAAATCGGTGGTGGTGTAGAACACCGCAAATACCTGCCAAACCATGTCGTCGGAGGTGTTTTCCCCATTTTCGGCGGCATCCCCCGCAATCGAGAAATAGACGTATGGGTGGTTGCGGGCAAAATCCTGATCGGTAAAGTGGAACAGCTGGCTGAAACGCTCGCCGTTCATGTCGTCGTCATAGTGGACGTTGTGTCCATAGATGACGGTGTTCTTGGAGAGCTCCTCCCTGCCGGTAAAGTTGCACTCGTAGTCGGCAAAGAAGGTGCCGGTCCAACTGTATTCGCCCCATTCGTTCAGGCGCTCGTACTTGGTATTGTTTTCGGCCTGTACCACCGCTCCGTCAATCTCGGTGTCGTCAATGCGCAGCCAACCAATAATCTCGTCGTTTTTAGCTTTTGCATCTGCAATCTGTGCCTGTAAAGAAGGTGGGTCCACCTCGCTGGTTTCCTGCACTTGGTCCTCCTGTTGTGGCTCCTCCTGCTGCTCTTGCTGCACCGGCTGCGGCTCTTGGGGCTCCTGCTCCTCCTTGCCGCATCCCACTGCAAACAACATCAAAGCGGTCAACAGGATGGCCGCAGTATATCTGAGCGTTTTTCCCATATCAGGACTCCTTTCCGAGGTTTTCTTCTCCCCCTTTCCAGGCATCAATTCCAGGGGTATTTTTTATTCGTTTGTGAGGTTGCAGACAATTCCTTTGCCCGCATCCAACAGGATCGAGGTGCCGTTGCGCAAAATCTGGGTGCAGTCCTTAGCCCCGACAATGACCGGAATGTTCAGCGCCAGACCGACAATAGCTGCGTGGGAATTTAATCCCGGCTGCGCAGTGATGATTCCGGAAGCCTTCTTCATAATGTCTAACAGCGCGTTGGTGGTGCTGTCGATGACCAGGATATCCCCGTCTTTAAAATTTTGCAGCGCTTCACGCTCGCTTTTGGCGACACACACGCCTGCCTTGACGTTGCCGTCTCCAATTCCCTGTCCGTGCAGGATGACGTCGCCGACCGTCTGCACCTTGAGCAGATTGGTGGTTCCCGGAACGCCCAGCGGCACACCGGCAGTCAGAACAACCAGATCGCCGTCCTTGACTAAGCCACATTCTTTAGAACGGGCAATGGCGTGTTTAAACAGCGCATCCTCGGTGTTCTGCTCCTCGCAAAGTACCGGCATAACACCCCAGGACATGCTCAGGTGGCGGTAGGTAGCCATCTGGGTGGTGCATCCGATAATCGGCATCTGCGGGCGGTACTTGCTGATCATCCGGGCAGTCTGACCGGACTGGGTAACGGTGATGATGGCGCTGGCCTCCAGGTCATAAGCAGCCGAGCAGGTCGCATGGGAAATCGCATTGGTAACGTCGCGGTTCTGTGTGCTGTCGTATTCGCGGAAGCGGCGGCGATAGTTGATGTCCTCCTCGGTGCGCTCGGCAATGCGCGCCATCGTCTTTACCGACTCCACTGGATATTTTCCAGCAGCTGTCTCGCCGGAAAGCATGATGACACTGGTGCCGTCATAGATGGCGTTGGCAACGTCGGTGGCCTCCGCTCTGGTCGGGCGCGGATGGCTAATCATGCTGTCGAGCATCTGGGTTGCTGTGATGACATATTTGCCGCTGTTGTATACCCGGCGGATAATCATCTTCTGAATAACCGGCACATCCTCCAGCGGGATCTCGACGCCCATGTCGCCGCGGGCAATCATGATGCCGTCGGATACGCGCAGAATCTCGTCGATGTTGTTGACGCCCTGTGCGTTTTCAATCTTTGCAATGATCTTGATGGTGTTGCAGCCGTTTTCCTCGAGGATTTCCCGAATTTGCAGGATGTCCTGTGCGCAGCGGGTAAAGGAAGCCGCGATAAAGTCAAAGCCTGCCTCAATACCAAACTTGATGTCGTCGCGGTCTTTGTCGCTCAAATACGGCATCGACAGCTCAACATTTGGCACGTTGACACCTTTGCGGTCGGAGATCGGGCCGCCGTTTTGTACTACGCACGCAATCTCCTTGTCGGTGACCTTCTGTACCTTCAGCTCAATCAGGCCATCGTCGATGAGGATGCGGTCGCCCTCCGAAACATCCTTCGGCAGATCCTTAAAGCTGACCGAAGCGCGGGTGTTGTCGCCGACAATCTCCTCGCTGGTCAGGGTAAAGGGATCTCCCTCCTTGAGGATCGCCTTTCCTCCTTCAATTTTGCCCAGACGAATTTCCGGGCCTTTGGTATCCAGCAGCGCGCCCAGGGAAACGTCCATCTCTTCGCGCAGCTTTTTAATCAACTTTAATCTCTTCAGATGTTCCTCATGCGAGCCGTGGGAAAAGTTGAAGCGGGCAACATTCATGCCGGCCTCGATCATCTCCCTTAAAACTTCCTCGCTTTCACTGGCAGGACCCAGTGTGCAGATAATTTTGGTCTTTCTCATACGGAGAACACTCCTTTACTAGCTGGTTCTTCTAGGTTTTATTACACAATATTTCCCCTACTAAAACTATATCTTACAATGGGGCCAAAATCAATCTGTTCACCAAACAAATTGTGCATTTTTCTAAGAATTTACAGATTTTAAGGGCAGAGAAGGATAATTTTTTAACAGTCTTGTATAGCACCTTTTGTACTATTTTGTCCATAAAAAAGCCCGGGGCGTTTTCTTTTTAAAACGTCCCGGGCAGTGGGCCTTTCTTTTTCAGCTGCAACCGGGCTAGTTAAACAGCCAATTCCAAAGGATGTTGCTGTCGTTCTGCTGCTGTTGCTGCTGTTGCTGTTGCTGCTGCTGTTCACTCTGCTGATTCTGCTCGGTCTGAGTGGAGCTGTCGGATGGAGCTCCAGCCTCTGCCAAGGTCAATTGCATGGTCAGTTCCTGACTCTTGCCCTGCGCGCTCTGACGGTATACAGTCAGGGTAATGGTATCGCCCGGCTTGTGCTCTTCCAAAATCTGGTTGAGTACTTCCTGGGAGCTCAGGCTCTCACCATCAATTTCGGTAATGATATCGCCTGGAACAAGGCCGGCTTCTTCTGCAGGAGAACCACTCTCAACCGATACAACGCCGACGCCCGGTACATAACCGTAGATTGCTGCATAGGTATTATCAATCATCTGCATGGTGATGCCCATAACGACTCTGCCACGGACATAACCGTACTGGATCAGATCGTTGATGACTGGCTGTGCCTCGTTGATGGAGATGGCAAATCCAATTCCTTCATATTCGGTCGCCGCAATCTTCTGAGAGTTGATGCCGATAACCTGGCCGTAGGTGTTGACCAGTGCGCCGCCGGAGTTGCCTGGGTTGATCGCTGCATCGGTCTGGATGCAATCGATGGTGTTGCCGGTTGTAGTGGTAATTGGGCGGTTAATTGCCGAAACATAACCGACTGTGACGGTACCTGCCAGCTCCAATCCACCCGGGTTGCCGATCGCAATAACCTGCTCGCCGATCTTCATCTGATCCGAGTTGCCAAACTCTGCTGGGGTCAGGCCGGTTGCCTCAATCTTCAAAACTGCAAGGTCGGTCTTTTCATCGGAACCAACGACCGTTGCGTTGTATTCGCTGTCGTCCTGCAGCACAACCTTGATGCTGCTTGCGCCATCGATTACATGTGCGTTGGTGACGATGTAACCGTCTGCGCTGACGATGATGCCGGAGCCCTGGCTCTGCTCACCGCCAAAGATGCTCTGCTGGCTCTGGATGTATCCGACAATTCCAACGGTGGACGGCAAAACCTTTTCAGCGCGCTCGGTGATGGTCAGCTCGCCTTCCGAAAGATCAACCGACGCATTGGAATCGCTGGTGGACGGTTTATCGTTGAGAACCAGTGTGCTGGACGATGGGTCCGAATCCTCGGTGCCGTCGATGTTGGCCTCCGCACTGGTGGTCTCCTGCTGACCGGCGATCAGAGCATAGGTTCCATATCCTGCCATACCCAAAACGCCGACACACAGGATGCAGCACATGATGCCGGCAAAGACCTTTAAGCCTTTGTTCTTCTTTTTGCCGGCCTTCTTTGGCCGCTGCTGATAATCCTCATAGTTCCATTTATATTGATCGCCATGTGTATGGCCATCACCCTCTTGCTGCTGGGCAGCTGCACCGGATTCGCTGTAGCTGTACCGGCTGTTGTATGCACCCTGCTGCGCATGCTCGTGATGTTCCTGCTTTTCGCCGCTGGACTGCGGACCGGAGCGGTACCAACCTTCGCCATTTGGCTGGCCGGACACTTCTTTGCCGTCCTGCTTTTGGGCACCAGCTGCATTTTTATCGGAGAAAACCCATCCGCTGTTTTCCTTGTTCTGCTGGTCCTGCTGCTGGGCAGAACCCTCAGCCGGCTGTGCGTTCGCATTCTCCTGCTGGTTCTCGTTGTCCTGCGGTCCTACGCCGCCCTCATATTTCTTTTCATCCATATAGAAAACCTCCCTGTACCCGGCGTCATAACACCTCTTGCCGGATCACTGTGTTTTTTGCTTTTCACGTTTTTTATTATAGCTTCAATTTATGAAAATAAATGAAACAAGACTTAAACTGTTTCATACTTTTTTCTGCTAAAAGGATGAACAAAAAATTGATTTTTGTTCATCCTTTTTCCTATTTGTATTATCTTTTCTAAAATTTACAATTCTTGGATAATCGCCAACCGTTATACCTCGCGCACGTCGTGGATGTCGTTGTCCTTTGCCTGACGGGTCAAAGCTTTTGGCGCAGTGGCAACCGAGAAGCTAAATTCACAGTATTCGCCCTCTACGCTGCGCACAATGACCTCGCCCTGATGCAAGTTGACAATCTGGCGCACAATGTACAGTCCCAGTCCGACTCCCGTCTTATCCATGCTGCGGGAGCGATCGGTCTTGTAGAACCGGTCAAATACCTTGGAGATCTCCTCCTTCGGTATGCCTTCTCCGGAATTCTTGATGTGAACATAGGTGCGCTTTTGTTCGACGGTGTAGCTGACTTCGACATAGCCGCCCTCGTTGACAAACTTGACGGCGTTCTCCAGCAGGTTATAGACCACCTGATGGATCAGGTCCTCGTCGGCCTCGACCATCACCTTGCCGCCATCCAGGCCACGGATATCCAGCTGCTTTTTGTCGATCATCTGCTCAAAGGTGAAGATGCTGGAAAGCACCACCTCGTTGATATCAAAGACGGTTGGTTTGAGTTTCATCTCGCCGGCTTCAATCTTTGCGATGTTGAGCATCGAACGCACCATTCTGGATAGGCGCTTGACCTCGTCGGAAACGATGGTCAGATAATGGCGCTCCTTTTCGGGCGGAATGGTTCCGTCCAAAATTCCATCCACAAATCCGGCAATGCTGGTCATCGGCGTCTTTAACTCATGTGAGACGTTTGCGATAAACGACCGGCGCACCGTCTCCTGTTGCGCTAGGCTGTCCGCCATGTTGTTAAAGGCCATCTCCAGCTTGCCGATCTCGTCGCGTTCATTGACGGGGACTCGGACGCTGAAATCTCCCCGCGCAAAGGACTCCGTCGCCTTGGCCATCTGGCGCAGCGGTCGAATCAAGCTGCCCGTCACAATGTAGGCCAATACAAGGGTTACCACCAACATTACAAGCACACTCAGCAAAAATACCTTTAATAGCTCACCCATAAAGTCGGTCAAACCCTGCGCCGAACTGGAGGCAAAAATAACTCCGGCCAGCCGCCCGTCCGAAAGGGTCAGCGGGACACCAACGGTATAGTAGGAGCTCTTATAGATCTCCCCCATCTTGCCGACCTCGGTGTATACCCCGTTCTGACGCACCTCGTCCAAAATTTCCTCACTGATGCCGTAAACCATGTGGCTGCAGGTGGAACGGTGGGTGCACAGCAGTACCTCGCCGGACATGTTGGAGAGATAGATGTCCGAATCCAGCGCCTTTGCCATCGGAATCCAGGCGTTGGTGAGGGTGGTGGTGTTGGCCAGTTGGTACTGCCCATCCACCAACACGATATATTTTTCGCTCATCTGAGCTGCATATTCCGCGTTCTTTTCCAGCGCTCCCAGCTTGTCCTCCTGAAAGTACCGCGCTGCGAACACCATAAACACTACGCCCAGCACCAGAATGCCTGCCAGTGTAATGGAGCAGCATACGGAAAAATATTTTCGAAAAAGTCCTTGCCGCATCTTATTTTTCCTCCTTCAAGAGCAAAGGCCGCTGAGCCAGGCTCAGCGGCCTCAATAGCCTCTCTGGTTATTCTTTCACTTCAAACTTGTATCCGACGCCCCAAACGGTCTTTAAGCTCCATTTGTCCGAGACGCCCTCCAGCTTTTCACGCAGACGCTTGATGTGTACATCGACTGTTCTGGAATCGCCGTAGTACTCAAATCCCCATACCTCGTTGAGCAGCTGATCGCGCGTATAGACACGGTTCGGATTGCTGGCCAGATGGTATAAAAGTTCCAGCTCTTTCGGCGGAGTATCGACTACCTTTCCATCTACCTTCAGCTCGTACTTGGTCATGTTGACCACCAGTTTGTCGTAGGAAACTTCCTTGATGTCGTTTGCGGTGGACGATTTGCCGGTGCGGCGCATAACCGCTTTGATGCGCGCGACAACCTCTTTTGCTTCAAACGGCTTGACAATGTAGTCATCCGCTCCCAGCTCCAAGCCCAGCACCTTATCAAAGGTTTCGCCTTTTGCGGTAATCATAATGATCGGGCAGTTGGACTTTTTGCGGATGTCCCTGCACACCTGCCAGCCGTCCAGCTTGGGCATCATGATGTCCAGCAGCACAATGTCCGGATTCTCCGCATTGAACCGTTCCAACGCCTGCTCGCCGTCCTCGGCCAATACAACGGTGTAGCCTTCCTTTTCCAAGTACAATTTCAACAATTCTGCAATGTTCTGGTCGTCGTCTGCAACCAGGATTTTCCCCATAGACATACCTTGCTCTCTTTCTCCGCCACTTTCCATATCCTCCGGTCGCAGCAGCGGCCAGCGTTTTCCGGAAGAAGATGTATTGTTTTTGCCGCATTTTTCCTTATTATAACACAGATCTGGGAAAGTTTCATCCCATTTGTGTCGAAAATACAGTTCCGGCTATATGATTATATTATACTAAGCCATACACAAAATTGGTGAAAAAACTTTAAACAGATTTTGCTCATCCCGTGAAATGTGACAAAATTTCCCGTTCTCTTTCTTCACCTTTCCCCTGTATTTTCTCTTAAAGGACAATGCGCGCCGCTTCTTTGCACAAACTTCTGTGAAAAGGGCCGCCTTTCCTCTTGCCTTAGCGGCAGGGGAACGGTATAATAAAGGTGTATGTCAAAAAATGCGGGAAACCGCCTTGTCTGATAGAAAGGAACGAATCAACATGAAATTAGGCATTGTGGGCCTGCCGAATGTCGGCAAGAGCACCCTGTTCAACGCCATCACCAACGCCGGCGCCCAGTCGGCCAACTATCCATTCTGCACCATCGAGCCAAACATCGGCACCGTCGCCGTTCCGGATCACCGCCTCGATGAGCTGGCAAAGCTCTACAACCCCGATAAAATCACCCCCGCTGTCATCGAGTTTGTCGACATCGCCGGCTTAGTAAAAGGCGCCTCCAAAGGTGAGGGTTTGGGCAACAAATTCCTCTCCAATATCCGCGAGGTGGATGCCATCGTCCACGTTGTCCGCTGCTTTGAGGACGGGGAGATCGTCCATGTAGAGGGAAGCATCGGCCCTAAACGCGACATTGAGGTCATCAACCTTGAGTTGATCTTCTCCGACCTGGATATCCTCGAACGCCGCATCGATAAAGCTGTCAAAGCTGCAAAGGGCGATAAAAAGTATCTCGCCGAGGTCGACCTGTTAAACCGCGTCAAGGCACACCTGGAGGATGGAAAATCTGCCCGCAGCATGGACTTCACCGACGAGGAAAAAGCTATCATGGCGGATATCCCGCTGCTCTCCAATAAACCGGTCATCTATGTGGCCAACATGAGCGAGAACGACTTTAACGGCAAATTGGATACCAACCCTTACTACAACGAGGTACTCGAAATTGCCAAGGAGGAAAACTCCGAAGTAGTTCCAATCTGCGCACGGCTGGAAGAGGAAATTGCCGATATGTCCCGCGAGGATAAGATGATGTTCCTCGAAGAGTTGGGACTCAAAGAGTCGGGTCTGGACCGCCTGATTAAAGCCGGCTACCACCTGCTCGGCCTCATCTCCTACCTCACCGCCGGCAAACCGGAAGTCCGTGCCTGGACCATCACCCGCGGCACCAAGGCTCCGCAGGCTGCCGGCAAGATCCACAGCGACTTTGAGCGCGGCTTCATCCGCGCCGAGGTCATCTCCTATGACGACCTGATCGCCAATGGCTCGATTGCCGCTGCCAAAGAAAAGGGTCTGGTCCGCTCGGAGGGCAAGGACTATGTTATGCAGGATGGCGACGTCGTTCTGTTCCGCTTTAATGTATAAGGCATAGCGGTTGCGATCCATAAAACATAAAAAATGAAGGCTTCCCAGCACAAATATTGTTTTGTGCTGGGAAGCCTTTTTGGTTTGTACGTTTTCTTTTGTTCTTGTGCCGGCTGGTTTAGCGCTCCTGCGCCGCCGCCGCACTAGCTGCCAGCTGCTTGCCAAACAGCGCGCGGAAAATCAGTCTGGTCAGCGGTCCGGCAAACAGCAGCTGCCAGATCAGCGCCATCGGCATGTTCATTCCCCAGGTCTGAATCCAGGTTCCAAAGCTCGGCGCTTTGAACAACAGTGTTGCGATCAGACTCATTGTCGGGCACATGATGCAGACAATCATGGTAGAAATCGCATAGGTGATGACCTGTGGGCGGTCGGTTGGGCGCACTACAGTGAAGGCCAGACGGGTAGCCAACTTCTCTACAATAAAAAATTCCAGCACGATGGCGATCGGCACCATAATCGGCATCTCATGCAGCGCCATAACAAAGGTGGCGTTGGTCACACCGCCGGTGCTCAGGGCGACATTGTAAACGATCATTCCGTACACCATGATGATGGCCATAATAATGGTATAAACGACATTTTGCAGTTTGGTCTGAGGCATTGCTTTGTTTCCTCTCCTTTTCTTTTCTCTTCTCATTAGATTTTCCCCGGAAAGGCGCAAAAAAGAGAGATTGCGGACAACCTTTTGTCCGCAATCTCTCTGATGCGACTACCAGTAATTATGTTTTATTTTAGCACAGATAACCACGATTTGTCAATGGTGAGAGGAAAATTTCACCTTCTCACGATCCTAGTAGACCACAATTGCCTTGTCCTGTTTGGCGGTTACCCGGCCCACGATGGCGTTGCAGATGGTGACGCCTTTGAGCTTTTCCACCAGCTCCTGTGCCTTTTGTTCCGGCAGGGAGATCAGCAGTCCGCCCGAAGTGATCGGATCATACATCAGATCCTGCATATACTGTGGGACATCGGGGGCAAAGGAGACGTCGCTTTGCACAAACTCGCGGTTGTTGTAGGCTCCAGACGGGATGATGCCCATCTTTGCAAAATCAATCGCCGCCTCGATAATCGGGATATTCTTGCTGTACAGCTCGACGGTCAGACCGCTTCCCTTGGCCATCTCGGAGGCGTGACCGATCAGGCCAAAGCCGGTGACATCGGTGCAGGCGTTTGCGCCGACCTCCATCATCACGTCCTTGCCGTATTTGTTCAGGGTCGCCATCGCCTCCACCATCTCGTCATAGGTCTTCTGGTCAAGCAGCTGCGCCTTGTTGGCGGTGGTCAGGACGCCGATTCCCAGCGGCTTTGTCAGGACCAGCAGATCCCCTTCCTTGCAGTTGCTGTTCTGCATCACCTTGTCTGGATGCATAAAGCCGGTGACACACAGGCCATACTTCGGCTCCGAATCCTCAATGGTATGGCCGCCCGCGATGATCGCTCCGGCCTCCTTGACCTTGCTCGCACCGCCCTGCAAAATCTTTGCCATGACGTCCATCGGCAGGCAGGTCGGAAAACAGATCAGATTCATCGAGAGGGTGGGGTCGCCGCCCATCGCATAGATGTCGCTGAGAGAGTTTGCCGCCGCAATCTGGCCAAAGGTGTATGGATCATCCACAATCGGCGGGAAAAAGTCGACCGTCTGCACCACTGCAAGATCGTCCCGCACCTTGTAAACCAGCGCATCATCACTGGTGTCGAAACCAACGATCAGATTATCATCGGTAAATTTGGGTAATTGACGCAGAACCTGCGCCAAGGCCTGTGGGCCTATCTTGGCGCCTCAACCTGCACCCTTTGTCATTTCGGTAAGACGTTTTGCAGCCATAGAAACTTCCTCCTTTTTTCCTCTCCGAGGGGGCTCGCACTTCTTTTCCCAGCTCTTCGCCTAGAGTATAGCACATTTTTCGCAACTTGTCATCCACCCGACTGTCATCGGTTTAGATAAAAAAATCAATTTAAAGGCAAAAATTTGTAGGATATTCCTTTCTCATAGATAATCTGTATATATTTTATCCTTGTTTATATCCAAAAACAATAGTTTGTCTGTTTCCTTTCCTATCGAAATATGTTATAATGAAGCTATTCTTATTTATGATTTCGATTATCCACGGAAAACGAGGTCTCGCTATGGATTTTAAACAATTGGAGGCTTTTGTCTATGTTGTCAAGCTCAAAAGCTTCTCCAAGGCTGCGCAGCGCATCTACCTTACGCAGCCTACAATCAGCGCGCACATCAACTCCCTGGAAAAGGAGCTGGACACCAAACTCATCGAGCGCGGAACAAAGTATGTCTACCCAACCCGTCCCGGCAGCATCCTCTACCAGTATGCTGTCAAGATGCTCAATCTGCGCGAGGAAGCTTGCTGTTCGGTCAAAAACTACAACAAGGAGCTCAAGGGCAGCCTGACGATCTGCGCCTCCACAGTGCCTTCCCAAAATATTTTGCCCAAGGTGATCTCTGCCTTCCGGGAGGAGTACCCGCACGTCACCTTCAACATTCTGCGGCAGGACAGCGAACAGGTGGTGGAGAGCATCGCAAAGGGCTTGGCCGACATCGGCTTTTGCGGAACCGATACCCACGATCCCGACTGTGTCTTTGAAAGCTTTATCCAGGACCATCTGGTGGTCATCACCCCAAATTCGGAGCGCTTTCGCCAGATGCGCACCACCGGCTTCAAGGCCGAGGTGCTCAAGGCAGAGCCCATCATCCTGCGGGAAGAAGGCTCCGGCACCCGAAAAGAGACCGAGCACTTTCTGTCCAAAGCCGGCATCAATATCGGGGAACTCAAGGTGGCCGCTCAATTTAACGACCCGGACAGCATCAAACACGCTGTCAGCCAGGGTATGGGCATCTCGATTATCTCAAAGGCTGCGGTGGAGGACTATGAAAACTTCGGTTTGCTGCTCAGTTTTGATCTCAGCGGCATCTCGATGGACCGCTACCTCTACATCGTCAGTTCCAAAAACAACCCTCTTTCCTTCATCGGCGAGGTGTTCTTAAATTTTGTCAAAACCTACTACGACAAGTAGGAGGCAATAAAGGTTTTAAGGTTTGTATCGACAAACGAATAAGGGAGTTTTATTATGGCACACATCACCTTGGCCAGAGCCTGGAACAACGGCAAGTTCCTGCCCAACGGGGGCGGATACGGCATCTGGCTGACCAACTATTTTAAGGATGAGTACCTGGATGTCAACTGGGTCTCAATCACCCTGGAACTGCAAGGCTGGGAAAAGCCCGCAGAGCTTGCCATCAATACCGACGCCTTCTGGGGACGCGGACGCGAGCTACGCAGCGGCATCATCGGCAAATGGTTGATTGCAAACGGCAAGGGAAAATGGGAACCCGGACAAGAGCCGGAAATCTTCCTCAAACCGCTGGGCGGCAGACATTTTGCCGCCTCGCTGACCGGTGAAAAAACCGACAGCGTCGACGATATGCTGTCTGCCATGCAGACGTTCCAGCACGAAAAAGACTAACCGGAAAATGACTGTTTCTCCTTTCAGATTTTTCACAAAAGAGCCGCGAGGGTTTTCCTTCGCGGCTCTTTTGTTTTTCTCTTTTGAAGTGTTTCCCAGTTTATCGCTTTTTCTCTTCACACCTTGAAAAGTAGCCTCATGAAACAGCCTTTCTATAAAACTACCCAAGAAAACCATTGATTTTCTTGGCAATATACGCTATAATAATGGCGCAAACTGTACCAAATGGAACAGTTTTTGAAATTGGAGGAGGTAACGCGCGATGCAGCCAATAGAAGAATCCCACCGCAAAGCCAAAGCTTGTATGCTGTTTGAGGGCGTGGAGGAATCTGTTGTCCTGGAATTGCTGCGCACCTATGCCCTGCCACAGCGCTTCTGTAAAGGAGAAGTCATCTACTGCCCCCAGCACTACAAAAAGAGCTTGGGCATCCTGGTCAGAGGACAGGCAGTGGTCCAAAAGGAGTGCGGCGTGCTGCTCAACATCCTGGGTGAGGGGCAGTGCTTTGGCGCTGCGGCACTCTTTGTGCCACAGGATCGCTACGTTACCACCGTGCGAGCGAAAACTGACTGCGAGATTTTGTTTTTGTCGATGGCCGATATGCAGGACATTCTGCTGCAAAATCCGGTCATCGCCTTCAACTACATCCGCTTTCTCTCCGGAAGAATCCAATTTCTAAACCGCAAAATCGACAGCTTCACCGCTCCTGACGCGCAGCAGGCACTGTTGTCCTTCCTGCGCCAACAGCCAGACGGCAAGTGTTCGGGCATCTCGATGGTCAAACTCTCCGAGATCCTCAACATCGGCCGAACCTCGCTGTACCGCGCGGCTGAACAGCTGGAACAATGCGGGAAAATCAAGCGGGAGGGAAAAACGATCCAGCTCATGCCGGAAGTGTCCTACTCCCCGAAAGAGAGGTAAAAAACCATGGCAATCAAAAAAATCCTGGCAGCGCTGTTGGCACTGTCGATGACCGTTTCGATGGCTGCCTGCGGCAACTCTTCTACCCAGACAAACACCACCACTCAGACTGAACAGACCGAGCAAACACAAGAGGAAGAGGAACCTGCCCAAGAGGAATCTACCCAGACGGAGGAATCCACCGAAGCAGAATCCGCTGAAGCGGAAGCTGAGCAGACACAACCCGCTGAAAAGGTGGACATCAACCTGGCTGCTCTGAGCGGCCCGACTGCTCTGGGTATGCTCGACCTGTTGGAAAAGAACGACAACGGCGAAGCTGCCAACAACTACAACGTCACCATCGCCTCTGCTCCCGATGAGGTAACCGGCAAGATCATCTCCGGAGAACTGGACATTGCCGCAGTGCCGACCAATGTTGCCGCTACCCTCTACAACAAGACAGAAGGACAGGTCCAGATCGCTGCACTCAACACCATGGGTGTTCTGTACATCCTGGAAACCGGTGACACCATCCACTCGGTCGCTGACCTTGCAGGCAAGACCATCTACTCCACCGGCCAAGGTTCCACCCCAGAGTATGCGCTCAACCTCGTGCTCGAGAAAAATGGGCTGACCCCCGGCACCGATGTGCAGGTTGTCTATAAAGCAGACAACACCGAAATTGCTCCATTGCTGGCTTCCGGCGAAGCAGAGGTTGCCCTGCTGCCACAGCCATTCGTCACCTCCGTCCTCGCTCAGAATCAGAATGTCCGCATCGCACTGGATATGACCGAGGAGTGGGACAAGGCCGTCAACGGCGAAAGCGGTCTGACCATGGGCTGCGTCGTTGTCCGCAAAGATTTTGCAGAACAGAACAAGGAGGCGCTCGACCGCTTCCTGGACGAATATAAACAATCGGTTGAGACCGTCACCAGTGAAGAGGGCCTTGCCCACGCCGCTGAACTTGCCGAGAAATACAACATCGTCAAGGCAGCCGTCGCCGAAAAAGCGATTCCAGAATGCAACATCGTCTTTGTTGAGGGCGACGAGATGCAAAAAATCGCCGGCGGATTTTTGCAGGTTCTCTTTGACGCCAACCCACAGGCGGTAGGAGGACAGCTCCCGAATGACGACTTCTACTATAAGAGATAAACGCACTGGTGCCCGCCGCCTCTCCCCCGCTTTGCGGGTTGGGGCGGTGGCGGTGTGGCTGCTGCTGTGGCAGCTGGCCGCCATGCGGATCGGTCTGCCCCTGCTGTTGCCTTCTCCCTTGGCGGTGTTGGCACGGCTGGGGCAGCTGTGCACATCGGCCGATTTCTGGCTGACTGTACTCAGCTCGCTGCTTCGCATCCTGCTGGGCTTTCTGCTCGGCGTCCTCTTTGGCACCACCCTCGCCGGCCTTTGCTGGCGCTTTGGGCTGGTGGACGCCCTGGCTCGCCCGATGCTCGGTGTGCTCAAATCCACCCCCGTCGCCTCCTTTATCATTCTGGCGCTGGTGTGGATCAAAAGCAACCACCTGGCCACCGTCATCTCCTTTATTATGGTGCTGCCACTGGTGTACGCAAATGTCCGCGAGGGCATCGACTCTGCCGACCGGCAGCTCCTGGAAATGGCCAGAGTCTTTTCGCTCTCCCGCCTGAAAACCTTCCGTTACTGCTATCTGCCCGCCATCCTGCCCTTCTTCCTTTCGGCAATCAGCAGCGCGCTGGGCTTTGCTTGGAAATCCGGCATTGCAGCTGAGGTGCTGGGCAGGCCCGCGCGCGCAATCGGCAGCCAGATTTACGACTCAAAAATTTATCTGGAAACCCCCGATCTGTTTGCCTGGACATTGGTCGTCATTTTGCTGTCGGTGCTGCTGGAACGGCTGGCTGTCAAACTGGTCCAATGGGCGGGCAAGCGCTCGATGAAGGTGAGCCTATGAAGCTGGAAAAGATTACCGCCCGCTATGGGGATTTAACCGTTTTAAAAGATTTTTCCCTGGAGCTGCCCGACAGCGGCATCATCTGTTTTTTTGCCCCCTCCGGCACCGGCAAGACCACCCTTTTAAACCTGTTGTGCGGCCTCATGCAGCCGGAAAGTGGGCAGATACTCGGCCTGGAACACAAAAAATTTGCCTTTGTCTTTCAGGAGGACCGATTGATCCCCTCACTGAGTGCAAGGGACAATGTGGGGCTGGTACTTAATCGGGAGCACCAGTCTCTTGCCGCCCGCTATCTGTCTGAGCTGGGGCTGTCCGACTGGGAGACGGCCACACCTGCACAGCTCTCGGGCGGAATGCAGCGGCGCGTTGCCATTGCGCGCGCCTTTGCCTATGCCGAGCAGTGTGGAAAACAGGCCGTCTACCTGCTGGATGAACCGCTCAAGGGGCTGGACGAAAAGACCGCGCAGCAAACCTTGCGCTTGATTCGCCGCTGGGTTGGCGGGCAGCTGGCTTTTTTCATCACCCATGATCGCAATCAAGCTCGGCAGATCGCCGATCTGATCGTCTCTTTCGATGGCAGGCCCATGCAGGTGGTCCAAATAGAACAAAATATTCCGCAGATTTAAAAAGGAGCGGCCCACGAGGTGGGCCGCTCCTTTTATTTTTCGTTTCTGTCTTTGTCGCTTACAAAGAACCGCGGCGCGCAGAAAAACACGCTTTACTGCACGTTTAAAAATTCCAACAACTTCGGATAGGCCGCTTTTGCATCTTCATAGCCGCGGGCATACAGGGCGCGCAACGCCTTTTCGTCAGCGCGCATCGAGCTTAAATTCAGCGGCTCCTTCGGCTGCAAAACAAATGCCTGACCGGTCTTAGCCAGCAGTGCACAGGTCTGCCGCTGGCGGCGATCCACCAAAAAGCGCTTCTCTTCGGTGTCCACAAAGTTGGGATAGTTGTGATAAACCCGGCGAATCAGCGGCATATTCGAGGCGGGCTTGCGCACAAAGGATGGATTGCGGGTCAGGATGACCACATGTTTCTGGTTGCCGTCCCGCATCGATTGGGCAATCGGGATCGGACAGGCGATGCCGCCGTCCAGGTAAGGAACCCGTCCGAGATAAAAGATGTGGGAAAAGAGCGGCAGGGCAGCCGATGCGCGCACCGGGAAAAAGCGCCGGTCCATCTGTTCCTTTGTAAAGAAGTCGCACTTGCCGGTGAGAAGGTTGGTCGCACCGATATGCACTTGCACGTCGGACGAAAAGAAGGTATCATAATCAAAAGGGATATACCGCTCAGGGATCACATCAAAGATAAATTCCAGATTAAAGGCGCTGTGGTTGCGGATCAGGTTCCGCACACTGATGTACCGCTTGTCCTGGCAGAAACGGAAGTTGATCTGTGCATTGCGGCCAGGCTGCTTGGCTGCATAGCCCAGCGCGTTGAGTGCGCCTGCACTCACTCCGTAGACATTCGGCAGATAGAGTCCCTGCTCCATCAGGTAGTCCAATACGCCGGTTGTATAGATTCCGCGGAATCCTCCGCCCTCCAAAACAAGGGCTGTGTGTTGCAGTCCGGTAGTTTCCATCTATCTCATCCTTTCCAAGATATACTTCTGTTCTACAAGTTACTTTTATCTATCCACTTCTCTTAACTTTTATTGTATACTGCTTGTAAAATAAAATCAAAGGATGAAATGTGAATTTTGCAACAATTCCCCTTTTCTTTTCCCCCACCCTCACCTCAAAGCACTGCACTGCGCGGCACTTGAGCTCCGTCATTCTGACACCACACAAAAAAGGAGGAGTCCTATGTCATCCTTTTGGGAAAACCACAACTACATCCAATCGGTTCGCTTTGTCCCACCACAGCCCGATGCACTGGAAAAATACCCCTTTTGCATCCCTGCTGTGCGCTCTTGTGGAGAACTTTCCCTGCAAAGCCCCGTCACCTTCTTCACCGGGGAAAATGGCAGTGGAAAATCCACCGTCCTGGAGGCTGTCGCCATCGCAGCGGGATTTAACCCGGAAGGTGGTTCCCGCAACTTTTCCTTCTCCACCGAGGATTCCCATTCGGGACTATATAACTTTACCCAGCTCACCCGCGGTGTCTATTGGCCAAAGGACGGATTTTTTCTGCGGGCAGAAAGTTTTTATAACGTCGCCACCAACATCGACCAGCTGGACCGCGCTCCGGGCATCGGAGCCCATATCATCGGCGCCTATGGCGGACACTCGCTGCACCGGCAATCGCACGGAGAGTCCTTCTTGGCGCTGGTGGAAAACCGTCTGCGCGGAAAGGGTCTGTACATCTTCGACGAGCCGGAAGCCGCCCTTTCTCCCACCAATCAGCTGGTGTTGGTGCGCCTGATCGACCGCCTGGTACAAAAGGACTCCCAATTTCTCATCAGCACCCATTCGCCTATCCTGCTGTCCTACCCCAACGCCGTAGTCTACGAGTTGAGCACCGACTCTAACTGCCCCATTCAGCAGCTTCCCTTCGATCAGACACAGCTGTTCCGGCTATATCAAGGATTTTTGCGCGCACCGCAGAAGGTGATGCGCGAACTGCTAAAATAATCGGCAGGCGGAATGTTCCGCCTGCCGATTCTCGTCATAGTAGATTGTTCTTCTGTGCAGAAAAGGAAAACCGAACCGCTGCGCCCATTGCGCACGGCCTCAGCACCTCAACGGTTAAATGGGGCGTCCTCCTCCGCCTTTTCGCGGCGATCAAACTCGCGGTCAATCTCCGCAAAGATGTACTGGTACATCTCCTTGGCCATCCGATAAAAGTTCTTGACCATCTTGTAGGTGTACTCCCGCTCGATATCTGCCGGATAGCGCGTCTCGACATAACACTGGTTGAGATCAGCGCTCTCGTCAAACCACTGATGAAAGCCCTTATCATACTTTTTTGCCTGCCGGCACAGCCAGGTCAGGTTGTGCCCGTCCACCAGCACATCGGACTTGAGCAGGATGTACGCCTTGAGTGCCTTCTCGATGGCCTGTTGGCAGTGAAAGGCGCTCAGCCGATAACAGCGGTCATCCTCCGACAAAATCTTCGCCGCAATCAAATCCTGACTGGCATGCTCCAGCCAGTCATAGTATCGCCTGCTGTCGCGTCCGTTGTGCATCCTCGAGCGGCTATTTCTCATAGCGCACCCTGCCTTTCTCCTGGATGCGAGTTGCAAAGGCGCCTGCATCCTCGGTTAGCTCCTGAAACTGTTTGTCGGTATACAGCAGCACATCATAGGGGATATCGCTGTCCACCTCGTCAAAGATGCGGGTGAGCATGCGGTGCTTATCTGGAATATCCCCCACAATACAGAGCTTAAAGGACTGCACACTGCCGTCCATATTGTACTTGGTGTTGTACTCGATCACGCGACTGGGATGAAAAAGGCGGACTATTTCGTCCACTACCTGCTCGATCACTGCGTCCCGATTCTGCTTCATCCTCGCTTCCCCCTTGCTTTACAGATAGTCATTCGGATCGATGTCGTCCAGCGTATCCACCACGATTTTGTCCTTCTTGGTGGGTTTGGGCGGCAATCCACGGCGGCGTCTCCAGCGGTTTTCCTTTTCCTCTTCGGAGAGGCCCTTATCCATGCACAGCACAAACAGCACCAGGCTCACCAAAAACAGCAGCGCCGCCACTGTCGCCATCTTCTCAAAGTTGATTGGCCCATACTGTGCAAAGTCGGAATAGCTGAGCTTTGCATCCACTCCCAGCACCGCCACTACCTCGCCCTGTGCGTTGCGGATCGGCAGATAGGTGGTGATGTAGCTGCTGTCCAATATCTCCGGCACAAAATCGGCCTGCCTGCGCCCGGAAAACTGGCTTTCCAAGATGGAACGGCAGCGGCTGGTGTAGCGCTCATCGCTGTACTCTTCCCCAATGCCGTGGTAGTCTACCCCTTCTTGCAGGTTGGAGCCATAGTCGGCATCCGCCAAATAGGCGATTCTCCCCTCCAGGCCCCGATAAAGGATGTAGGCGCGGTCATAGGAAAGGGTATCCTTTGCGCGGGAAAGGAAGGCACAGAGGCTTTGGTAAAAGGCCGTTTCGGATGGGTAGTTAATCAGCGACTGGATGCGCGGACCATTAAAATATTCCAGCGACATCGCCAGTGAGGTTGCCTCGGAAAGGGACTGCTCACCTAGCGTGTTGATCGCCTCTCTTCTGCGGTTAAACGGTATAAACACCGAAACGATCGCCACAATCGCCGACAGGATTACCACCGCCAGCAAAAAACCTCTCACCTTTCTGGAGGTCATCAATCGGTTCAACATCGTCAAATCACCCTTTTCACAGCGGCGCCCGGGCAGGCAGACCGCAGCATTGATTTTACTTTTCACTATTATAGCATTTTCCTTTCGATTACTCAATCTGCCAAAATATTTTCTTGCGCCAATCTCAAGGGTGCGCATTGCGTCGAGGGACATTTTTTGGTACAATAAGGACAACCGAATCTACCCGCGTCCATCTGCGGCTTTTTTTAAATCATAGGAAAGGTACGATTATCCATGACCGTAAACTCTAAATTATTAAGACAAATTCCAAAAGTAGATGACCTGCTGCGTCAGGAGCAGCTGACCAATCTTTCCTGCCCCCATACCGTCCTCACCGAGTCGGTGCGTGACGTCATCGAAAGCCTCCGCCAGGATATTCTTGCCGGCAACACCCCGGATATGGATACCCAGAGCATCTGCAACTCGGTGTGCGCTCTCATCCAGAAGAGAACGACCATGAGCCTGCGCCCTCTCATCAACGCCACCGGCATCGTCCTGCACACCAATCTTGGCCGTGCTAAACTCAGCGACCGCGCAGTCGCAGCCATTCAAAGCGTTGCACAGGACTACAATACACTGGAATATAATCTGGAAAAGGGCGCCCGCGGCAGCCGCTACGCCCATGTAGAAAAATTGATTGCAAAAATCACCGGCGCCGAATCGGCTATGGTGGTCAACAACAACGCTGCCGCCGTCATGCTGGTGCTCAGCACAATGGTCAAAGGCCGGGAAGTTATTACCTCCCGCGGTGAGCTGGTTGAAATCGGCGGCGCCTTCCGCGTACCGGAAATTATGCAGCAGAGCGGCGGCACCTTGGTGGAGGTCGGCACCACCAATAAAACCCACCTCTCCGACTATGTAAACGCCATCAGTGAAAATACCGGTGCACTGTTAAAGGTGCACACCAGCAACTTTAAAATTATGGGCTTCTTTGAGGAGGTCACCTTGGAACAGATGGTCGCCCTCGGCCATGAGCGCGGCATCCCGGTCATCTATGACCTCGGCTCCGGCGCTATGGTTCGCCTGTCCGACTTCGGCATTCTGGACGAGCCAAACGTCCTGGATTCGGTCGCTTCCGGCGCAGATGTCGTCAGCTTCTCGGGCGATAAACTGCTGGGCGGACCACAGGCCGGCATCATCGTCGGCAAAAAGGTGTATATCGACGCCATGAAGAAAAATCCGCTCACCCGCGCCTTCCGCATCGATAAACTGACTTTGGCCGCTCTGGAAGCAACCCTTCGCGAGTACCTCGATCCGCAGCAGGTACTCAAGGACAACCCCACCCTGCGCATGATTACCGCCACCATGGACGACCTTGTTCCCAGAGGCAAGGCTCTGGTCAAATGCCTGCAAGATGTCTGCGATGGCAGCTACTCTGTCGTCCTCGACGAGGACTTTGGCCAGGTAGGCGGCGGTTCGGTCCCCACCCAGATGATTCGCTCCTCGGTCGCAGCCATCACCCCGCACAACATCTCTCTGGATCTGCTGGAAAAACGCCTGCGCGAGTGCTCTCCGCTGCCCATCATCGCCCGCATCTCCAAAGAGCGACTGCTTTTGGATGTGCGCACCATCGAGGACCGTCACTTCTCCTACATCGCCCAGTGCATCAAAGACTGCTGCACACTGTAATGGATAACCGATACGCACAACCCATCATCCCAGAAAAGAGGCTCACTGCATGAAAAATATCATCATCGGCACGGCCGGCCACGTCGATCACGGAAAAACTGCCCTCATCAAGGCGCTCACCGGCATCGACACCGACCGCATCAAGGAGGAAAAGAAGCGCGGCATCACCATCGAGCTCGGCTTTGCCTACCTCGACCTGCCGGACGGGGAAAAGGCCGGCATCATCGATGTGCCCGGACACGAAAAATTTGTCAAAAACATGCTGGCCGGCGCGGGCGGCATCGACCTGGCGCTGCTGGTGGTCGCCGCGGATGAAGGCTTTATGCCGCAAACCCGCGAACATCTCGGCATCCTGTCGCTGTTAAACATCTCCGAGGGCATCATCGTCGTCACCAAAAAAGATCTGGTAGATGAGGATTGGCTGGAGATCGTGTGCGATGAAATCCGCCAGGAAGTCAAAGGCACCTTTTTGGAAAATGCCCAGATGATCCCCGTCTCCTCCTATACCGGCGAGGGAATCGAGGAGCTTCGACAGGCTATCTTTGCGTTGATCGACAAAAATTCTCAGATTAAAAACCTCGACGTCCCGCCCCGCATCCCCATCGACCGCATCTTTTCGGTAGAGGGCTTCGGTACCGTCATCACTGGCACCCTCATCGAGGGCACCTTAAAGGTCGGTGACCCGGTCACCATCTATCCCTCCCGCCTGGAAAGCAGGGTACGCAATCTGCAGGTTCACTCCAAAGATGTGCAGGAAGCCTTTGCCGGACAGCGCGTGGCGGTCAACCTGGCTGGACTGAAAAAAACCGACCTCAATAAAGGCGATGTGGTGGCTGCACCCGGTTCGATGCACACCACCATGATGATCGACATCAAGCTCACCATCCTGCGAGACTGCCAGCGCGAGATCTTAAACGCCACCCGCCTGCACCTCTATCATGGGGCGCGGGATGTGCTGTGCAAAATAGTCCTGCTCGACCGCGACTCGATCAGCGCCGGAGAGAGCTGCTATGCCCAGCTGCGCCTGGAGGAAGAAATCGCCGTAAAAACAGGAGACCGCTTCGTACTGCGCTTTTACTCCCCGTTGGAAACAATTGGCGGCGGCGTAGTGCTCGATTCCAACCCCTTTAAACACAAGCGAAACGATCCCGCCGTGCTCGAATCGCTGAAAATTAAAGAAAGCGGCAGCGACCGTGAAAAGATTGCTGCCGCCCTGCGCGATTACTCCTCCCGCTTTGAGACGCTCGACTTTTTGCAGATTCAGACCGGCATCCCCAAAGAACAGTTTGATCAACAGATTCAAAAGCTGATTAAGGATAAAACCGCCTTTAAGGTCAGCGACAACATCGTCATCCACACCGATTACCTCAACCACCTGAAGGACAACGCCGTGAAGCTCCTGGAGGCGTACCACAAGGAAAATCCGCTGCGTGAGGGAATGAAAAAGGACGAGTTCCGCAATAAACTCATCAAATATGAGGACATGTCGGTCGTCGACCGGATTACCGATTCGCTCGTCAACCGCAAGGTGCTCAAATACGTCAACAACAGCGTAGCTCTCTATGACTTTGAGGTACAGCAGGACGAAAGTCTCGACGAGATTGAAAATGCCTTCCGTAAAGGTGGCTTTGCTCCGGAGTCCCCTGACCAGATCGCCGCTCGCTTCCCCAAGATCAAAAACTTTAAAGCGGTGATCGAATCGCTGATCAACTCCGGCAAGCTGGTGCGCGTGGAGGAAAAGATTCTGCTGCACGCCGACTACTACAACAAAGCGCTTCAGATGGCAAAAGAGCACGTCGCACAACACGGCCAGATCACACTCGCGGAGATGCGCGACCTGATGGGCGCTTCTCGCAAGTTCGCTGTGGCCATCCTGGAATATTGGGATAAACGCGGCATCACCAAAAAGGTCGGCGACGCCCGCACCTTTAAGTAAAACGTATTTTTAATATACAAACGGCCTTTCCCTCGGGAAAGGCCGTTTGTTTTTCTTTCCATAAATGCGCTGCCGCACCGTCTCCCAGATACAATACCGATCTGTACCAGAATAATGTCTGGACAATGCCGGCATGCTTTTTGTGTAATTCGACGATTCTGTCCTTTTGCTGACAAAATCCCTTGCGAAACCTTTTCCCCTGTGATATAATAGTTAAGCATTTGGGAGCGGATGGGTGCTGGTGTGCCCTCTGGTCTTCAAAACCAGTAATTGCAGTTAGTAGCTGCATAGGTGGGTTCAATTCCCACACGTTCCCGCCAAAAGGCCTGCTTTGATCAAAGCAGGCCTTTTCTTTTACAAAAAAAGAGGAACCTCTCGGTTCCTCTTTTTTTCATTTCTTACAGCTCGCTTGGTCCATCGTATGGTTCAAACTCACCTGGGAAGAGCATCTCCTCTACAATCTGTGCGCAATCCATTACGCAGCCGCGGCAGGAACGCAGACGATCGGTTTTGCCATCGGTTCCGCGCAAAACGCTGCAAATCATGCTGCTATTTTTCTGCTCAAAGCGCTTTGCCATCTCTTTGCCCAGATCGAAGGTGGAGAACTTGGATGCAGGTTTTTCCAGGTTGGCATCGGAATTTTTCAATCCCGCGAGCATCATCATTGCGCAAACGCTGCCGCAGGTCTGGAACATACCTGCAATGCCCAAGCCGTACGCCTCTGCCGCACGAAAAGCGGTTTTTTCGTCCATTCCCAGTCTGTCGCAGTAGGTGCAGACTACTGCCTGGCAGCAGTTATATCCATCTTTGTGCTTCTGGGCAGCTTCCCATACTTTGCTTCTTTCCATCGTTACATTCTCCTTTTGATCCTTTATTTTTTATTATAAACAAATAGCCGCAAATCCATACAGGACAATCAGCATCACAACATTTGCTGCGGTGAAGATTCCAAGATATTTTAGCGGTTTTGCTCCCGGCGTACGCACATACTGTTTAAAGGAAATGAGGCTTGCAAGCGACGCCACCAGCGTGCCCAAACCGCCAATGTTGGTTCCCAGCAGCATTCCCTTGGCGTCCTCGGTGAAGTTGGAGAGCAATACTGCCGCTGGCACATTGCTGATCACCTGGCTGGAAAGGGTCGACCACAGCATCGTGTTCTGCTGCAAGGCTCCCTCCAAAAATTGCTTGACTGCTCCGATCTCTCCGATGTTTCCGGCAAAGATAAAGAAGCAAACAAAGGTTCCCAACAGCCAATAATCCACCTTCTTGAGCACATCCCGCGCACACAGCAGCATCAAGATCGCTGTGATTGCCAAGGTGATGTGGCTGCTCAGCAGGTGCAATACCGACAACAAGCTGACCAAAAACAGCAGGACAAACAGGGTCAGTCTCGATTTGCTGCGGATTTTTTCCTTTCGGGTAAACTGCACCTCAATGGCCTGTTTGTCTCCCACCATGCAGCAGGCCGCCAATAGTATAAAGCTGAGTACAACCACCGGAACGGTAACCGAGAAAAAAGTCCCAGTTGGGATGTGGTAGTAACTGCTTAAATACAGGTTTTGGGGATTGCCTACCGGGGTCAGCATGCTGCCGATGTTGGCGGCAATGCTCTGCAAGGTGACCACCCACGCCAGTTTGTCGCTCTGCCCGGTCAGCTCCAACACCAACACCGCAAATGGGACAAAGGTGATGAGCGAGACGTCGTTTGTGATGAGCATGGCGGAGAAAAACGGCAACATAACTAAGGTGAGCATCAACATTCTCACACTCTTTTTGCCGGTCAGCAGCTTCTGAGAAAGCACCAAAAAGCTTCCTTCAGCCTGCATTCCCGCCACCGTCGCCATCAGGCAGAACAGCAGCTCCAATACGCGGAAATCGACATAGCCGGCATAGGCTGCGCTGGGCGGAACAGCAACCATCGAGAGCAGCGCGCAGATCGCCGATATGACAAAAACCGGCTCGCGCTTAAAAAAAAGTTTTGCTTTCTCCATATCTGTCACACTTCCTCCAGAAAATTCCTTTAACAGTATACCGCGCCTTTTTGCAAAAAACAAGGAAATTGCAAAAATTTAGACAAAAAAAGGGCGCTCCGTTTGGAGCGTCCCTTCGTGCAAAGGTGCCGTGCATCAATTAAACTGTGAGGTGTACAGTCCAGCATAAACGCCGCCCTTTTTCATCAACTCTTCGTGGTTGCCCTGTTCGATGATGTCGCCGTGCTGAACAACCAGAATGGTGTCCGCGTTCTGTACCGTGGACAGGCGGTGCGCGATGACAAAGCAGGTGCGGTCCTTCATCAGGTTGCGCATAGCGTCCTGAATCTGCAACTCGGTACGGGTATCGACGTTGGAGGTTGCCTCATCCAAAATCAACATTTTGGCGTCGGAGAGCATCGCGCGGGCAATGGTGAGCATCTGCTTTTGGCCCTGCGAGATGTTCAGTCCGTCATCGCTGACGATGGTGTCGTACCCATCTGGCAGTCCCATAATGAAGTTATGGATTTTGGCTGCCTTTGCCGCCGCAATAACCTCCTCGCGGGATGCACCCGGCCGGCTGAAGGCAATGTTGTCATAGATGCTTCCATAGAACAGCCAAGTGTCCTGCAAAACCATCGTGTAGGCAGCGCGCAAGCTCTTGCGGGTAATGTCCATGCTGTCGCGCCCCTCCATCAGGATGTGGCCCTTCTGCGGATCATAAAAGCGCATGAGCAGGTTGATGATGGTCGTCTTGCCCGCTCCGGTAGGACCGACAATGGCAACCAGGCTGCCCGGTTTGGCGTGCAGGTTGAGGTCGTGAATGATGATCTTATCCGGGTCATATCCAAACTGAACCCCCTGCATCCGTACATCGCCCTTGACATCCTCCAGCTCCGTTGCCTGTGGCAGGTCTGCCGCTTCCGGCTGCTCGTCGATCAGGCGGAATACACGCTCTGCCGCCGAAGCCGCCGATTGCAGCTCGCTGATGATGTTGGCCATCTCGTTGATTGGTCCGGAAAAGCGGCGGGAATAGAGTACGAAGGACGAAAGGTTGCCCAACGATACGCTCCCAGCCAGATACAAGAGGGAACCAAAGATACTGATTAAGGTCAACGAGATGTTGTTGATGAAGTTGACCGATGGACCTACCGTACTGCCGTAATAGTCAGCCATATAGTAGGCGTCGACCGCCTCGTTGTTCTTGACATCGAAACGTCCAACCATCGTCTCTTCCTGATGATAGGCCTTGGTGGTCTTTTGTCCAGAGATGATCTCCTCTACAAATCCGTTGAGCTCACCGAGCTTTGCGGATCGCTTGCGGAACAGCGGACGGACCTTCTTGGTTCGATAGATGATAAACAGTACCGAAGCCGGAATGGTGAAGGCAAAAACCAGGATCAACGGTGGGGAAATCGACAGCATCATAAAGAAGGAACCAAAAACGGTGATGGTGCTCGCCGCAATCTGCAACAGGTCGTTGGAGAGCGAGGCGTTGATGGTGTCAATATCGTAAGAGAGGCGGCTGATGATGTCGCCGGTTTGATGGCCGTCGAAGAATCGTACCGGCAGTTCCAACAATTTATCTACCAGGTCCTTGCGCATCTGATAGGAGATGCGCTGGCTGAGCTTGGTCATCAAAATAGAAAGCACATAGGTCAGCGCTGAGGAAACAAGATAGAAGATCAGCATCAAAAAGCAGTAGAAAAAGACAAGCTGAAAGTTTGCCGTTCCTGGCTCAGTGCCGATGGCGTCGATGGCATAACCGGAGAGCATCGGGCCCAAAAGGGCCAGCAGGTTACTGGCCACCGTCAAAGAGACCGCTCCCAACACCATCCACTTATGCTGAAAGATATAGCGTCCTAGGCGCAGAATAACATGTCTTTTGCTTCTTTGTTTTTGTAAGGACGGATCTTTTGGTATCATCCGAAATCCCCTCCCATCTGAGACTCGCTGATTTCGCGGTAGACTGCACAGTTCTCCATCAGCTGATCGTGGGTTCCATACCCAATTTCTTTACCCTCGTCCAACACCAAGATGTGGTCTGCGTGCAAGATGGAGCTGACCCTCTGTGCAATGACGATGGTGGTGATGCCGGAATAGTTTTCACGCAGCGCCTGGCGCAGCATAGAGTCGGTCTTGTAATCCAGCGCGCTGGAGGAATCGTCCAGAATCAAAATTTCCGAATCGCCGGCCAGGGCTCTGGAGAGCAGCACCCTCTGTTTCTGGCCGCCGCTGAGGTTGGTGCCGCGGGCAGTGACCATGTGGGAAAATCTCTCCGGCAAGCCGTCAATAAATTCCATCGCCTGCGCGCTCTTTGCCGCCTGCAAAATGCGCTCGTCTGGAAGCTTGCGGCCAAAATCAATATTTTCTCGGATGGTATCGGCAAAGAGGATATCGTTTTGGAATACCACGCCAAACTTGGTGTGCAATTCCTCCGGCGGGATGGAGGAAACTTCTCTTCCACCGATGCGGATGCTGCCGCTGTCCTTCTCATACAGGCGCATGAGCAGGTTGATGATGGTTGTCTTGCCCGCTCCGGTTGCACCGATGATGCCCAGCGTCTCGCCCCTCTTTAGTTTGAAGGAGATGTCGTTTACGTTCTTAACCTTTTTGTTTTTATAGGAGAAGTTGACGTGTTCAAAGACAATGTGTTCTTCCTCGTCGCGCTTTTCCTCGTGTGTGAGGTTGAGATCCTCTGGGGTGTTGAGCACCTCATGAATACGGGTCGCGGAAGCGCTGGCACGGGAATACATTACAAAGATTCGGGTGATCGAAAGCATCGCGTTCAAAATGATGGTGAAGTAGGACAAGAAGGCGATGATAACACCCGGTTGGGTTGTGCCGCCGTTGACGCGGAAGGCACCGACAAAAATAACCAGCGTCAGACCGAGATTCAACAGCAGGTTCATCATTGGGTTGGTGATGGCCATTGTCAGCGAAGCTTTGGTGTCGCGGCGGACCACCTCATGGTTTACCTGTGCAAAATGTTCTTTCTCCTGCTCAATCTTGGACAGTGCCTTGATGACGCGGATACCAGAAATGTCCTCGCGCACGGTGCGGACCATGACGTCGATGGCTTTTTGCAGCTCGCCGTACATCGGGATACCCTTGCGGGACACAAGCCAAACAACCAGTGCGATAAACGGCAGTACAGACATCATAACCAACGTGAGCACCGGCTCCATCGTCATGGTGATGCAGATGCCACCGAACAGCAGGATCGGCGCACGGATACCCATTCTCTGCATCATGCCGATGACCTGGTTGACGTTGTAGGTGTCGGTGGTCAGACGGGACTCAAGCGAAGGAATGGTGAAATAGTCGATCTGGCGGCAGGACAGGTACGAGATCTTTCTGAACAGATCGTGGCGCAGCCTGCGGGTGGTATCCCGCGCCACCGAAGCGGCGACCCGATTGGCGTAGATGTTCATCAAAAGCGCAAGGATTGCGCAGATGGTCATATACACGCCCCAAATCAAGACCTGTCGTGTGTCCTTGAGCGGGACAATGTTGTCGAGGATATAGGATAACATCCACGGAATCAACAGTTCGGTGATGCTGCCCAAGAATTTGCTGAGCACGCCCACCGTCATTCTGGGAATATAGGGCTTTAAGTACGGAAAAATTCCTCTCATGCCTGGCGTTCCCTCCCCTTCAAAGTTTCTTGCGCCGCTTTTTGCGCGCGTTGAGACAGGATTTCCAGCGCAGCGATCAAGCGCTCGCGCTCTTCATCGCTGAACTCTTCCAGCAGGTACTCGTTCCACTCCCGCATCACCTGACGGACATGTGGCAGCAATTCCTGCATGCGCTGTGTGGGATAAACCCTCCATACCCGGCGATCAGACTGGTCCTGCTTGCGCACAATCAGCCCTCTCTCCTCAAGAATGGAGATTTGCCGGGTCACGCTGCTCTTATTGACACAGATTTCCCTGGAGATCTTCTCCTGTGGAATGCCCGGCTCCCGGCAGATCAACAGGATGTATGGATGCTGGCACTGGGTAATGCCATATCCGCGCAGCTGCCCGCTGTACACAATTTCGTTGCCCCGGACAATGCGGTTGATGTATTTCATAATCCCATTCATGCGGTTCCTCCTTCCCCGCCACAAAATCTGCGGCATAAAATAGTTGCGCCGGCAAAGGTTGATATGCGCAAAAGTTGATGTGCGCAAAGGTTGCCGGTGCAACTTATATGTATTATTATACACCCCTCCTGTTAAAAATCAAGCAATGAATCGTCCATAATTTAAGCGAAAACTTTGGTCAAAAAATCAATTGAAAATCGCTGCTATTTCACATCCCTTATCGCTGGCTCTATAACAATTTGTCCAAACAAAAAAGTCCAAAGCACATTTGATGTGCTTTGGACTTGCCCATTTCATTATTTTTTTCTGTTATTTCATAAATTTTGTTCCGCTGTTCCAAGCCTGGCCGACCTTTTCGCCTACCTTGTAGTAACCGTTGCGAACCTGATCAAATACAAAGGCGTTGAGCTTTTCTGGAATGATTCTTCCCTTTTCATCCAGTACCTTCTCGTCTGCCAGGACGTTGACGATCTCGCCCAGGACGCGGAAGCCATACGCGGTGTGCTCCAGCGCAGCAACTTTGCACTCCAAAGTCAACGGGTATTCCTCGATTACCGGCGCATCTACTCTGCTGCTCTTGACGGCGTGCATGCCGGTGCGCTCAAATTTGTCCTCCATCTTGTTGCCGCTGGCGATGCCGAAAAAGTCGGACTCCTCCAGGTGGTCCAGATCGGCTACGCTCAGGGTGAAGGCCATCCGCTCTTTGATGTTCTGGGTGGTCTTGTGATCTTCGTCAATGTTCAGCGCCACCATGTTATTTGCGCAAACGCCGCCCCAGGCCATGTTCATGACATCGACCTTATCGTTTTCGCCGTAGGTCGCGATCATCAAAACAGGCATTGGGAAAGTGTATGGTTTTACACCGAGATCTTTTTTCATAACAATTCCTCCAACTAAACGCAAATTTTTTCGCGCTGTCTCTGGACAGCTCGCCTGTCTTTATGATAATATAATCTCAGAACAAATACAAGTACTGATATTTTTGTTAGATACTTACTTTTAAGAAAGCATTATTTGGAAAGCGAGGCGATTGGATGATCTCCAAATACATCGAACACGCAAACTTTGAGGATACCGGTTTCAGCTACACGTTGTCGCTGATCTCCGGCAAGTATAAGATGGTGATTCTCTACTGCTTGATGGAGTTTGAGCCGGTGCGCTTTAACGCTCTGCGCCGCTACCTCAAAAGGGTTTCCGATAAAACGCTCAGCCAAAATCTCAAGGAGCTCGAGCAGGACGGGTTGATCCACAAAACCATCTACCCACAGATTCCCCCCAAGGTAGAATACACCCTCACAGAGCGCGGAAAATCGCTGATGAAGGTGCTGGACGAGCTGTGCACCTGGGGAGAAGCCAACCGCGACTGGGCACCTCCACAAAGCGATTGCAATAATTCTGATGCTGGATAATCCCAATTGCTTTCGTGCATTTTAGACGAATTTTCCTTTGGATGTGTGCAGATATGCTTCTGCATGACAGTTCCAACCGCTCGAAAAAAGAAAAGTATTGCCATAAAATAGGCAAATGTATTATAATAAGGCCGGTGAGCTTCTCTACGGCAAACAGGGGAAGCCTTGCCGGCAATATTTTTATTTTGTCCTACTATTTTAAGGAAGGTGAGCATTTTGGAGAGTTTCTTTAAACTCAAGGAAAACAACACGACCGTTGGCAAGGAAGTTGTCGCAGGCCTGACAACCTTCTTCGCGATGGCGTACATCATCGCGGTCAACCCAACCCTTCTGAGCCAGTCTGGCATGGAGTGGGGAGCAGTCTTTCTCGCAACCATCATCGCGTCGATTATCGGCACACTGGTCATGGGCCTTGTAGCCAATGTCCCGTATGCGCTGGCTCCCGGCATGGGCCTCAACGCCTTTTTTGTCTACACTGTCTGCGCAACTTTGGGATTCACCTGGCAGCAGGCACTGTCGATGGTCTTTCTGTGCGGTGTCATCAACATTGTGATCACCGTAACCAAAATCCGCAAATACATCATCAAGGCCATTCCGCACAGCCTGCAAAATGCAATCGGCGGCGGTATCGGCATCTTTGTCGGCTACATCGGCCTGCTCAACGTCGGCATCCTGACTTTTGATTCCGGCGTACCCGCTCTGGCCACCCTGAATCAGCCTTCCTTCTGGCTGTTCCTCATCGGCCTTGTGCTCACCATCATCCTGCTGGTCTGCAAGGTGAAGGGTGCCATCCTCATCGGCATCGTCGTTACCGCTCTGCTGGGCATTCCGATGGGCGTCACCGTCACCACAGAGACGGTCAGCTTCACCGAAGCTTGCAAACAGCTGCCAACTACCTTCTGCGCCATCTTCACAAGCGCCGGCCTGCCATCCCTCTTCTCGGATGTCACCAAGCTGCCACTTGTTCTGATCACCATCTTCTCGTTTAGCCTGTCCGATACCTTCGACACCATCGGCACCTTCATTGGTACCGGTCGCCGCACCGGCATCTTCAGCGAAGAGGACGAGAAAGCCATGGAAACCACTCCTGGCTTCCACTCCAAGATGGATAAAGCGCTGTTCGCTGACTCGATCGCAACCTCGATCGGCGCAATCCTCGGCACCTCCAACACCACCACCTATGTAGAGAGCGCAGCCGGCATCGGCGCAGGCGGCCGCACCGGTCTGACCAGCGTCGTAGTCGCAATCTGCTTTGCCATCAGCGCCTTCTTGGCAACCTTTGTCAGCGCGGTTCCTTTTGCTGCTACCGCTCCAGCTCTGGTTGTAGTCGGCATTATGATGATGTCCTCCTTCCGCGAAATCCATTGGGATGACTTTGACGAAGCAGTACCAGCATACTTTGCGGGTGTCTTTATGGCGCTGTGCTACAGCATCTCCTACGGCATCGCTGCTGGATTCATCTTCTACTGCATCACCAAGGTTTGCAAAAAACAAGCTAAACAGGTTCATCCAATCCTTTGGGTTGCAACCATCCTGTTTGTCATCAACTTTGTTTTGCTGGCAGTTATCTAACTATTATCGTCCATTTGTCTATTGATATGAAAAAGTCCCGAAAGCTCTGTTTAGCGCTTTTGGGACTTTTTTCTTGTTATCTATTTTTCTTCTCCATTAGAGTGCACTTTTCCCTATCATCTTGCAAAAGTATTCATTTTCCAGTATAATGAAAGTATATTATTTTACTTAAAGGAGGAGACCTCATTGGGAGCAGAAGAACAACGAGAACAAAAATTCGTACGGATGACGCAGACCAAGATCCCTCGCCTAATCTGCGAATTGGCCGTACCGACGATTATCAGCATGCTGGTAACGTCCTTCTACAACATGGCCGACACCTTCTTTGTCGGCAAAATCAACACCAGTGCAACCGCCGCAGTCGGCATCGTCTTTCCGCTGATGGCCATCATTCAGGCCTTCGGCTTTTTCTGCGGCCACGGTTCAGGCAACTACATCTCCCGCCAACTGGGCGCACACAACTTTGAGGATGCGTCCAAAATGTCCGCTACCGGCTTTGTCACCGCCTTCATCCTGGGCTGCTGTATCCTCGCCATCGGTTTTGCCTTCACCGATCCGCTGCTCTACCTGATGGGCTCCACCGAGACCATCCTCCCCTATGCCCGCTCGTATATGCGCATCATCCTCATCGGCGCACCATATATGACCGCATCGCTGGTACTGAACAACCAGCTTCGCTTCCAGGGCAGCGCATTCTACTCGATGATCGGCATCACTGCCGGAGCGGTAATCAATGTTGGTCTGGACCCACTGTTCATTTTCGTCTTTGATCTGGGCGTTTCCGGCGCCGCTTTGGCCACCATCATCAGCCAGTTCATCAGCTTCTGCCTGCTCATTGCCGGCACCTTCCGCGGCGGCAACCTCAAGCTGAATCTGCGCAACTTTTCTCCTTCGCTCAAATATTACAAAAACATCGTCAAGGGCGGCACCCCGTCTCTCTGCCGACAGGGATTGGGCAGCTTTGCCACCGTGTGTCTGAACCTGATGGCCGGTCCTTACGGCGACGCTGCCATCGCCGCTATGTCCATTGTAACCCGCATCTCCCAGTTCGCCACTTCGGTCGTTACCGGTTTTGGACAAGGCTTCCAGCCGGTGTGCGGCTTTAACTACGGTGCCAAGCTCTTTGCCCGTGTGCGCGAGGGCTTCTGGTTCTGTGTCAAGCTTGCCACCTGCATCCTGCTTGCCGCCTCAATCGCCGGTTGGTTCCTCTCGGAAAATCTCATCGAGATCTTTCTGAAAAATGACCCCCTGGTTATCGAATATGGCTCCCAGGCCCTGCGGCTGCAATGCCTGAGCTTCACCCTCACCGGTTGGATCATCATCTCCAACATGATGCTGCAAACCATCGGCCGCACGGTAAAAGCTTCTTTGCTGGCAATGTCCAGACAGTTTTTGTTCTTTGTTCCGGCCATCCTCACCCTCCCGCACATGTTCGATATGTTGGGTGTTCAGATGAGCCAGCCAATTGCCGATGTGTGCAGCTTCATCGTCGCTGTTCCCCTCGCGCTCAGCGAGCTCAGGGATATGAAGCGCTTGGAAGCACAATATCAACTTGCCCCGAACGCCGACGAACTGTAATTCTCTGCCAACAAAAAAAGGAACCTCACAAAGAGGTTCCTTTTTTTGTTCCCTATTTTTTGAGTGCCTCATCCAAAAGGGCGAGATCAAATCCGACATCGCGGTATCCTTCGGTGATGGCATCCCAGTACTCCTTGGTGGGCGGCAAGCGGCGGTCGTCGTTCATCACATACCAGAATCCTTGCAGCACACCCCGATTGGTCTGGCCGTCGCAAATTTCTGTTACAATCGGCTCGATGCGGTATAAGCCGCTGGGCACATCCTCGTACAGATCCAATTCATGGACATCCGATGGCTGTACAGAAAATGCCGCCACCGGCACATATGCACCTTTGCAGGGGCGCACCGTCAAATAGGACTTGCCCTCTTCGCGTCCGCGGAACAAAAGCTCATAGTCCCGGATCACTCCAGTACCCAGAAGCTTTGCTGTTGGACAGCGGACAGCCATCTGCCTGAGATTCAGATTGCTGCCATAGGCATAGTAAATGTCCTGATGAATATGTTCGCATTGATTCTGCTCGTTCACAAGATAACCTCCCAATGTTTTTGAAAATAGTATATCTTAATCATAGCAGAAAATGCGGAAAAAGGTAAGAAACCTGCTGTAAATTTTGCCGAAAAATGGAAGAATGCAGGTATAAGGCTGCCGCTTACAGCAGCTTTTCCAGCTCCGCCAGGGTTTGGTTAAAGTCCTCGATGGTGTCGAGGATGGGTTGTGGAGAAGCCATGTCTACACCCGCAATCTTGAGCAGTTCGATTGGATGATCACTGCTGCCCGAACGCAGGAACTTTTTGTAGTCCTCGATGGCTGTCGCGCCCAGCTTGCGGATTCTGTTGGCGATGGCGATTGCCGCCGAGATGCCGGTAGCATACTGATACACATAAAATGCACGGTAAAAGTGCGGGATGCGCGCCCACTCATAGGAGATGTACTGGTCTGCACCAAAGTCCGGTCCATAATAGTCGGCGTTGATCTTGCGGTGAATCTCACACAGCACATTCGGCAACAGCGGCTGGCCCTGTTCAACCAACTTGTGGGTCTGATCCTCAAAGTCGGCAAACATGGTCTGACGGTAGAAGGTGGAGCGGATATCGTCCAAATGTTTGGAAAGCAGCACTACCTTCTCCTCTTTGCTCTGCGCATGATCCAGCAGATAGTGATAGAGCAGCATCTCATTGGTGGTGGAGGCTACCTCTGCACAGAACAATGTATAATCGGAATAGATATACGGCTGGGAGTGATCGGAATACCAGCTGTGCATCGAATGTCCGGTCTCATGCACCAGTGTAAAGACGTCATCCAGTGTGCCATTAAAGTTGAGCAGCATAAACGGATGTACATCATAGACGCTGGTAGAGTATGCACCGCTGACCTTGCCCTCTTTCGGATACACGTCGCACCAGCGCTCGGCGTGGGAACGGCGGACCAATTCGGTGTAGTCCTCACCCAAAATTGCGGTCGCCTTGAGCATCAGATCATAAGCCTCGTCGAAGGTAAACTTGCGGGTGCTGCCCGGTACGATCGGCACAAACAGGTCGTACATATAGCTCTTTTCCAGCCCCAGTACCCTGTTGCGCAGGGCGATATAGCGCTGGAATGGGGCGGTATTTGCCCGCACGGTGGCCAGAAGATTGTCATATACCTCCTCTGGGATAAAGTTTTCGGAGAGCGACTGGTTGCGCGCACTCTTATATCCGCGGGTCTTGGCGATGTAGGCATCGGTTTTGACCAGCGCATAATAGTTAGACGAAATGGTGTTGATGTATCCTCCATAGGTGCCCAACAGCTGCTCAAAGAAGGCTTTGCGGAAGTTGCGGTCCGGGCTTGCCATGGCAGCTCCATAGGCTGCGTCGTTGACGGTATAGGTGTTGCCCTGATTGTCGGTGAGTTGGCCATATTTGGTGTCGTTGACCATCAAGTCGCTGTAAATCTTGTCAAAGGAAGAGTGGATGTCCTCCATCCGCGCCAGCATCTGCTCGCCGCGCTCGTCCAAGATGTGTTCTTTCTGGGTGAGCAGGTCCTCGATCTGATGGGTATACAGCGCCAGGTCCGCTTCCTCTGCGCACAGCTGGTCAAATCGCTCACGGGTCAACTGCATCAGTTCTGGCATCAAAAAGGAAGTTCGCTCAGCTGCTGCGCTGTTCTCTCCAAAGATGGTCTCGTACAGCTTTTTGTAGTTGGCATTGCCCATCTCCGCGTCATAGTGGCAGTTGGCATAGGTAAAAAGCTTTGCAAAATGCTCGCTGCAACGGGCGTTTAGATCCAGCGACTCCAGCAAAGTGCGGCCGTTCTCGCAGACACGTCCCTGCATGCTGCACAGCTTGTCCACCAGGCTGCGGGTCTTCTCCAGATCGTCATACCACGCCTGCTCGGTTGGATAGATGTCCTCCAAATTCCATGTAAAGCGGTTCTCTTGCATTGTTGTGTTCCTCCTTTGGTTGTGTTTGCCTTAATCCTATTATAGCCGCGCCATCGGAAAAATACAACTGTTCTCCTTCTCCCTTCATGTGGAAAAGCATGTGAGGAAAGGCGTTTAAAAAATAATTACAAAAAAAGAGGGCAGCTTTTCGATACAGGAAATCATCGAAAAACCGCCCATAAAAGAGTGATTGCTGTTATTATAGCAGAAATTCAAACAAAAAGCAAGATCTTTTGTCATTTTTTTCCATTTTTTTATTTTTTCTGCTTCCTTTTATCAGGTGGAAAGTTTGAGGAAAGAGCGGTGAAAAGTTGTGAAAAGATACAGAAAGGGCTATGTTTTTTCTGCAAAAGATGCTATAATAGGGATAAAAGTTTTTTTAGGCGCGCTTTTTTCGCGCAGATAGGAGAAGCTATGCTACACGCCATCTTTTTAAGCTGGTCGCTTTCCGGACTCGTCAACCTTGCTGTCTACCTGCTCACTGCATTTGCCTTTTACCGGCTGGCCAAGCTGCGCTGCGTCAACTATCCATGGCTGGCATTTATCCCCTTTTTCAGCCTCTACATCCAGGGGTATATCGGCGACACACTCAAATACAACTGTTCGCCCTTTAACCGCTACCTCTACGACGTGCCGCTGCAATATGTTCTGCCTCTGCTGTCCATCTTTTCCTCGGTGGTCTATGCCATCCCCATGGTGGGCGGTCTTGTCAGTCTCGTATTGCAGTTAGCCGTCTATCTCGGACAGCTGCTCATCTATCTGTTCATCTTCCAGTATTATGAGCCACAGAAAAAGTATCTGTTTACCATCCTGTCCATCATCCCGCTGGTCGGACCGCTGCTGGTGCTCTATTGCACCCGCGGTTACCGGTATTAATGCTGCCAACTCAAAATATAACACCATATAAAACCCAAAATGACAACGCGCCCCGACAAGATCGGGGCGCGTTGTTGTTCTGTTTGATTGACTCTTTTTTTATGCCAAAATAAGGACCCCATCCGTTTGGATGGGGCCCTTTCATTTTACATTTAGATTAGTCCAAAAAGTCCTTGAGGCGTTTGCTGCGGCTTGGGTGGCGCAGTTTGCGCAGGGCTTTTGCTTCAATCTGACGGATGCGCTCACGGGTGACGTTAAACTCCTTGCCGACTTCTTCCAACGTGCGGTTGCGCCCGTCCTCCAGGCCAAAGCGCAGCTCCAGAACCTTCTTCTCACGTGGGGTCAGGGTGGAGAGCACGTCCTCCAACTGCTCCTTGAGCAGGGTGTGGGAGGCCGCATCGGCCGGAGCTGGAGCGTCGGAGTCCTCGATAAAGTCACCTAAGTGGCTGTCCTCCTCCTCGCCGATTGGGGTTTCCAACGAGACTGGCTCCTGCGCCACGCGCATAATCTCCCGTACCTTGTCGATCGGCATATCCAGTTCCTCTGCGATCTCCTCCGCTGTCGGGTCATGTCCATTTTTATGCAAAAGCTGGCTGGAAACCTTCTTGACCTTGTTGATCGTCTCGACCATGTGCACCGGGATGCGGATGGTGCGGGCCTGGTCTGCGATGGCACGGGTGATGGCCTGACGAATCCACCAGGTAGCATAGGTGGAGAACTTGAATCCCTTGGTGTGGTCAAACTTTTCCACCGCCTTGATAAGGCCCAAATTGCCCTCCTGAATCAGGTCCAAGAACTGCATTCCGCGGCCAACATAACGCTTTGCAATGCTGACTACAAGGCGCAGGTTTGCTTCGGACAGACGCTTTCTCGCCGCAGGGTCGCCTTTGGCCATCCGCTCGGCAAGCTCTACCTCCTCTTCCGGTGTCAGCAGCGGTACCCGGCCGATCTCCTTTAAGTAAACCTTAACCGGATCGTCGATGTTGATGCCGTCTACCGACAGCAAGCTGTCGTCATCGTCATCTTCATGTTCGCCGTCAAAATCCTTTCCTTCCAGCTCGGACAGGTCGATATCGTCGACAATGTCAATATTTAAGGATTCCAGCGTGTCATAAAGCTTGTCCACCTTCTCCACGTCAAAATCCAGCTGCTCGAGAGCATCGTTGATCTCCCGGGTTGTCAGCTTTCCATTGGCTTTTCCGCTCTCAATCAGACTGCGGATAACCGATTTTTTATCCTTAACTGCCAAGCGAACTCCTCCTATTTCCTTTTCTTCTTCTCCATCAGCTGGCGGACATACTCGTTTAAAGTCTGTTCGTCCATCTGGGCGACTTCCCTTTCTGACTTATCGTTTCTGTGTTCGATAAGCCGGTGAATGTTGTCCTTGAGCGTCTCTTCGTCGCTGCGCTGGACGGGAGCATTGGCCAAAATGGCCGAAACCCTGCCCATCAGTTCGGGAGAGAGGGTGGCGGACAGGTCGATCATCTCGACCGGCTGCCCCTGCTCAAGGCGCTGGGTCAGTGCCTGATATAGTTCCCTATTTTTATCGGTGACAAAATCTCCCGCAGTGATCTGCTGGGAAACCAGGCCATAAAAATCCGGGTTTTTCATCAGGCAATATAAAATCCCCTCCTCGGCCATCGCATACCGCAGGTTGGTGCGGCGCTGCAGGTCGTCCTTGGCGGCGGCCATATTGCCGATGTAGAGGTTCATATCTTTTTTTTGGCGATTCTTTTCCCGCGAGCGGTCCTGTCGGCTCAGATTGTCGATCTGCGCCTTGATGGCCTGCGGGGAGATCTGCAATTCGTTTGCCGTTTGGGTGACATAGACCTCCCGCTCCACCGGGTTGCGGATGCCCACAAACAGCCGGCAGACTTCCTTTAGAAAGCCCACCTTGCCTTCCGGGGTATTTGTGTCATATTTGTCGCGAAGCTTTGCAATTTCAAAGTCGAGCGCTCCCCGGCTGCCGTCGATCAGCATGGCAAATCGCTGTCCACCATACTTTTTGATGTATTCGTCGGGGTCCTTTGCGCCGGTCATCGAGAGGACACTGACCTTGACGCCCACCTCATCAAAGATGTTGAGCGCACGTTTGGTTGCGGCCTGTCCCGGCCCATCCGAATCGTAGGACAGCACCACATGATCGGCATATTGGGAGATCAGCCGCGCCTGCTCCTCGGTCAGCGAGGTGCCCAGCGTCGCCACAGCGTTGTCAAAACCTGCCTGATGCAGGGCAATGACGTCCATATATCCCTCCGCCAAAATCAGGCCCGGACGCTTGGAGGTCTTTGCAAAGTTTAATGCAAACAGGTTTCTGCTCTTTTTAAAGGCAACGGTATCGCTGGAGTTGAGATACTTTGCACCCCCATCTTCCAGCGCCCTGCCACCAAAAGCGATGACGTTGCCGCGCAGGTCGATGATCGGAAACATCACCCGGTTGCGGAAGCGGTCATATACCCCGCCATTTTTTCCCCTCACCGCCACGTTTGCTTCCACCATCTCGCTTTCGCTGAAGCCCTTGGACTTTAGGTGGTTTACAAGCGACCCCCACTCATTTGGGGAATATCCCAATCCGAAGTGGCGTATCGTCTTGCGGTCCCGCCCACGCCGTATGAGGTAATCGTACGCTTGCTTTCCTTGTGCGGACATCAGGCAATCAAAGTAAAAGCGCGCCGTTTCTCGATTGATTTCTAGAACTCGCTTCTTTAGCTGTGCTCGCTTGTCGACCTCCCCTTCCTCGGGGACAGTCAGTCCACAGCGATCCGCCAGAAATCGCACCGCCTCCATGTACTCCAAATTTTCGATCTGCCGCACAAAGGTGATGACATCGCCGCCTGCCCCACATCCAAAGCAGTAAAACGACTGCGTCTGCGGATAGACATAAAACGACGGGGTCTTTTCTGAATGGAAGGGGCATAAACCGCTGAGATAGCGCCCATGTTTTTTCAGCGGCACATAGCTGGAGACAATCTGCTCGATGTCGCTGTACTGTTTGAGCTGTTGAATAAAAAGATCCGACGGCACGGTTCCCACCTTCCTTTCCTGTGCTGGGCTGTTGCCGAGTGTTTGCCCTGCTCAATCGACTGTACAAATTCTTTCTGCAAAGAGGCAGCTCGCTCGACAAAACCGGCAGGTCAATCGGTCTACAGATACAATCTGCTATATACTATATACCGGAAGAAAGGCGATTTTTCCTACCAAAAAAATAAAAAATTCAAAATTTTTTTCTTTCCTCCCCTTTTTGCCAGCAAAAGGAAAAAATGCTCCAGCAGTTGACACTCTGTTCTAAGAAAGATATACTGTAGGTGGGAAAAAATCCCTCTGCTTTCTAGCTTTTCCCAATATCCCGAACACGTTTAAAGGAGCGCGATATTATGGCTATTCTTGTCACCGGCGGCACCGGATTCATCGGCAGCCACACCGCAGTGGAGCTCATCCAGGCAGGCAAGGAGGTTGTCATCGTCGACAACTTTTCCAATTCCAAACCGGAGGTGCTAAACCGCATCGAGCGGATCACCGGCACCTGCCCCACCTTCTATGAGGCCGACCTGCTGGATAAACCCGCCATCGACCAGATCTTTGAGGAGCAGCAGATCGACGCCGTCATCCACTTTGCCGGATTGAAGGCAGTGGGCGAATCGGTTCACAAACCGCTGGAATACTATCACAACAACCTGACCGGCACCCTGATCCTCTGCCAGAGCATGCGCGAGCACAACTGTAAGCGGATCGTCTTTTCTTCCTCCGCCACCGTATACGGCATGCACAACCCCGTTCCATTTAAAGAGGGGATGCCCACCTCCGCGACCAATCCTTACGGCTATACCAAGGTCATGATCGAGCAGATTCTCACCGACCTGTACACCGCCGATCCGGAGTGGAGCGTCGTTTTGCTGCGCTACTTTAACCCCATCGGCGCACATGAGAGCGGCCTGATCGGAGAGGACCCCAACGGCATTCCGAACAACCTGTTGCCATACGTCTCGCAGGTGGCAATCGGCAAACTGCCGATGCTCAGCGTTTACGGCGACGACTACGATACACCGGACGGCACCGGCGTGCGCGACTATATCCATGTGGTAGACCTGGCACTCGGCCACATCAAGGCCATCGACTACAGCATGTCCCACACCGGAGTCGAGGCGATCAATCTCGGTACCGGCCGCGGCACCAGCGTGCTGGAAATCGTACATGCCTATGAAAAAGCCTGTGGGCACGAAATCCCATACAAGATTGTGGGACGGCGCGCCGGGGACATCGCGACCTGCTATGCAGATGCCAGCAAGGCCAAAGAGCTGCTCGGTTGGGAGGCTACCCGCGACATCGACCAGATGTGCCTGAGCAGCTGGAACTTTATCCAGAAAAATCCAAACGGTCTGGAATAACAGCCGCTGCAAATGGAAAAATAAACGCCACAAAAAAACAGACGCCCTCTTTTGGAGTGTCTGTTTCTTTTTCTCTAAACAGCCGGATTTGCACCAAAGCAGGTGATACAGTGCGACATGCCTTACAGCGCTGTATTGAGGTAGCGATAAACCGACGGAATCGAAACGTGCAGCTGCTTTGCAATCTCCGCAACTGCCCCGCGAAGCATCATCACACCGCTGTCGTTGAGCTGATGTACCACCCGCACCTTCTCCATGCGGCTCATGCGCGAGGGCGCTACCCCGCTCTGTGCAATGACCTCGGCGATGCGGGTGCGCATGATGTCGGTGACCGGATTTTCCAATTCCTCGGAGATCTCACTGTTGACTGGGGCAGTCAAGTTAAACTTTTCTAGCAGGGCGCGGATTGCTCCATTGGCCTCGTCCACCAGCGTCATGTCCTTGTTGACGCATAGCAGGCCAATCAGCCTCCCCTCATTTTTGATGTAGTAGGTGGAGGACAAAAAGTTTCTGCCCTTGCTGTAGCCGCTGTAGTTTGCCAGATAGTCCGCCTCGGTATAGGCGCTGTTGTCGGAAATCTCCTTGGCAAGGTCGGTGAGCGGGTTCCCAATCTGACGGCCCGAAATGTTGTTGCCAATTGCAATCAACGAGTGATCCGGCCGCGAGATGTCGTGAACGACAATCTCGGTGCCCGGGCCACAAACCTCTGATAAAAACGGCACCAGGGATACATACATTTTCAGCACTTCGACATCGGTCAAGACAATCACTCCTTAAAACATAATTGCCTTCATTATACTACAAAAAATTCGGCGCGTATATTGGAGAAACAATACAAATTCACCCACAATATTTCTATGCAAAAAATGAATAGGCAATATTTACAATCCATCATTTGTGCTGTACAATACATATGTAGATATAAAATTTATCAATAAGATAAAAATACTGACGTAACTTCATCTGATTTGTTGGAGGCTTTGGAATGCAATACGATTTTGAAACTGTAACACCCCGCTATAATATGGGCTCTTCCAAATGGAACGCCGTACAGGCCATCTATCCGGAAATGCCTGCTGACATCGTACCCTTCTCGGTAGCAGATATGGAGTTCCCCACCGCACCTGAAATTGCACAGGGGCTCAAACACTTCATCGACACCTCGGTTCTCGGCTATGCCAATGCCACCGACAGCTTTAAAGAGGCCGTCTGCCATTGGATGAAGGTTCGCCACAACTGGGATGCAAAACCCGAATGGATTCTGCCAAGTCACGGCTGCGTGGACGCCTTCTATGAGGCCATTCAGTGCTTCTCCAAGGAGGGTGACGGTGTGCTGCTGCTCACTCCAGTATACTACCCGATGTACAACGCCATCAAGGTCAACAACCGCAAGCTGGTGGATTGCCCGCTTGTGCCAAACGGCAAAACCTATGACATCAACTGGGCTGACTTTGAAGCGAAGATCAGCGACGAAAACACCAAGCTCTTTTTGATGTGCAGCCCGCACAATCCTTGTGGCCGCATCTGGAAAAAAGAGGAATTGGAGCGCATCGCCGAACTCTGCCAGCGCCACAATGTACTGGTAATCGATGACGAGATCCACAACGACCTCATCATGCCCGGCTATACCCACACCGTCTACGCCACCATCTCCCCATACGCCGAGCAGCACTGCGTCGTGCTCACTGCCCCTTCTAAAACCTTCAACCTGGCTGGACTGCAAACCTCCAGCGTCTTTATCCCCAGCGATGAGCTGCGCGAGCAGTTCCTCGCCCACATGAAGACCCACTCTGGCAATCCAAAATGCAATATCCTCGGTTACGAGGCCTGCCGCATCGCCTACAGCCAGTGCGGCGATTGGCTGGATGCCTGCATTGAGGTCATCAACCGCAACAAAGAGTTGGTCACCAGCTTTTTAGCGGAACATTTCCCACAGATCAAGGTCTGCGAGATGCAGGCCACCTACCTGCTCTGGATGGATTGGAACGGCCTCGGACTGCCCTATAAGGAGCTGGAGCGCATCAACCACTATGAGGCAAAACTGTTCTTCGATGAAGGGTATATCTTTGGCGCGCAGGGCGAAGGCTTTGAGCGCTGGAACCTTGCCTGCCCAACCCGCTACATCCAGCAGGCTTTGGAGCGCATGAAGGAAACTTACGCCAAATATGTGACCGTACAATAAAGAAACGGGAAAAGGCAATAAGCCGTTAGATACAAGATAAAGACCCGCAGCAAGCAACTCCTCCTCTCTCTTTGTTGCTTTCTGTGGGCCTTTTCTTTTCTGCGCTTTTTAAATTATCGTCCTTATTCGGTCGGTACAGAGCCGTTTACTGCAGGATCCCTTTACTCTCCAGCAGCCTGAGCGATCAATCGGTCGAGCGGTTGATCTGCCGCCAGCTCCCCCACGTTTTTTTGCAGCACTGCTGCGGCAATCACATACGCTGCCAGCAGCGAACCCAACTGCGAAGCGTGCTCGCCGTCCGAGGCGTACAGTTCCTCCTGCGGGGCCAGTTTCGCAAAGCGCCACCAGATTTCTCCCACCGGCGCTAAGGCGCTGCCGGTCTGCTGTGCCAGTGCTCGATAGGGGGCGCTCATCTCGGGCTGTGCCTGCGCACCATCTCGCTTGGCAGTCCAGGTCATGTAGAGCACTGGACGTGCACCCGCTTGCCAAACCCAGTCGATCAGCTCCTTGCCCGCCTGTGCCATCACCGTCAGATCCCCCATAGGGTGTGCGGTGTGTTGCAGGACAACGGCATCATACTGGCCAAAGCGGATGTTAAAGCGCACCTCCGGCTGTTTGACGTGGTAGTCCCAACCCATGCCGCCATGGGCAAGCATGGTAACCTCGGTCTGCACCCCATTGCGGCGACAGATTTCGGCGAAGGTGTGCGGCATATCGTGAAAAAAGGTGTGGCTGTTGCCAATAAATAAGACGCGCATGATGGTTCCTCCTTTTTCGCTGTCATCAGATTGTGTTTCCGAGCGCTGGGTAAAGCATCGATTGCTTTCCCCATTGAGAAAATATTTCCCGACGATTTGCTATGCTCTCTTTCCTGTATGTAGAGCGCATCGCCCCATGCCGCCCTCTACAATAGAGCCGTTTCATTTTATAAAAATAGACAAGGGCTCCCCCTTGTCTATTTTTTCCTGCGTTATAGCGCAATAATTCCCTTTTGCAGCATCGACTGGGCCGCCAGGAGGATGCCGACCTTTCCGGTCTGGTAGGTCAATCCGCCCTGCATCCAGACCGCGAACGGCTCGCGCAGCGGTGCGTCGGCCGACAGTTCGATCGAAGCGCCGTTGGTGAACGCTCCTGCCGCCATGATAACCTTGCTGTCATAACCAGGCATATCCCACGGCTCTGGGGTGACAAAGGAATCGACCGGCGCGCCCTTCTGCACACCCTCACAGAAAGCGATCAGCGCCTTTGGTTCCCGCAGGCAGATCGCCTGGATGATGTCGGCGCGGGGCTCACTGCTTTTCGGAGTGACTTCATATCCCAGCAGCTCACAGAGCGAAGCGGCAAACAGCGCCGTTTTGAGCGCAGAAGCTACTACCGTAGGGGCGAAGAACAGTCCCATAAAGAGCGAGCGGGTATTCCCCAGCGTACAGCCAATCTCCTTGCCTACGCCGGGCGCCGTCAAGCGTTGCGCGCACATATCCACATATTTTGCCTTGCCCGCGATGTAACCGCCGGTCGGCGCGATGCCGCCGCCTGGATTTTTTATCAGGGAGCCGACGATCAGATCTGCGCCCACCTGGGTAGGCTCACGCTCCTGTACAAATTCGCCGTAGCAGTTGTCCACCATCACGATGGCATCTGGATTGGACTGGCGCACCTTTTGTACAATCTTCTCGATGTCCTCGACAAAGAGCGAGGGCCGCAGCGAGTATCCGCGAGAACGCTGAATATAGGCCACCTTCGCGCCCTTGACCGCTTCTGGGATGGCCTCATAGTCGACCGTTCCATCCGCGCGCAGGTCCAACTGCTCATACTGGATACCGAAATCTTTCAGCGAACCGCTGACCCCCTCCTTCTCCCCGATGCCGATGACGCCGTGCAGCGTATCGTAGGGCATGCCGGTGAGGCTGACCATCCGGTCTCCCGGACGCAGTACACCGAACAGCGCGACGGTGAGCGCGTGGGTGCCAGACATGAAGTTATAGCGGATCAGGGCGTCCTCACATCCAAAGATGTCCGCCAGTACTTCGTCCATCACTTCCCTGCCGCGATCTCCGTAACCGTACCCGGTAGAAGGGGTAAAGTGGGATTCGCTGACCCCATGTTTGATGAAGGCCGACAGCACCTTCTCGCTGTTGTACTGTGCAATGCGGTCAATCTGTGCAAACTGTTCGCGGGCCTTTTCTTCGGCCTGCACACCCAAAGCGCGCAGCTTTGGGTCGATGTCAAAAAACTCCATTGGTATAAAATCTCCTTTGTAGATGATCGAGCTACTCTTGCTGCTCCCTTGCGGGAACCCCCAGCTCCAAACGCTTCCAGCTAGCCTGGGTCTCAAAGCCAAGCTTCTGATAATATCCCTCCAGATGGGGCTGTGCACAATCGAGCACCGGCGTTTTGCCCTGCCAAAAGGCTTCCAGGCACAGGCGGTTCACAATCTGAGAGGCAAGTCCCTGCCCGCAGTGATCCGGGCGGGTACACAGATTAAAGATTAGCCCCGTTTCTCCCTGTGCAGGCAACAGGATACCTCCACAGGAAATCGGACGGTTTTCCTGCTCGTCGCGTACCTCGAAAAACAGCGCTCCGCCCCGCTGCATGAAGGCCATCCGTGCGGTATAATCATCGCGGCTGACCTGCTGTTGCAGGTCCTCTTTCTGGGAGGAAAGCAGGTCATAAAGATCCCACAAACTTTTGCAGGGCACTACCCGGCTTCCGGTGATATCTCCCGGCATCCGGTCGCAGACCATCCGCGGTCCCTTGTGCACTCGCGGTTCCTCGTCTGGGAAAAAGCGCCTGCAATATTCGTCGATGATCTCCTCCCGGGCCGTCAAGCTTCCCCGCGGCTGTAGCTGCAAAAAGTTGTGGAGTTCCTCCCAGCGGGTGGGCGAACGGGGCGCCCCAACTAAGCGATAGCTTGTCCCCATCCGGCACAACAGGTACTGTGCGTTCTTCTTTTGGGTTTCTGATTCCCCAATCCACAGGTCACAGTACCGCCAGTCCACGCCGCTCTTGTCCGCACAGCGAGAAGTGTAGGCCGCAAGCACTTCGGTGCCGTCCCAGACATCCCGGCGGCACAGGGAAAGCACCTTTGCGCTGTCCTGTGGAGTCACCAGACGAATCATCCTCTCTCCTCCTTGCAATCAAAATTTTACCTGCCCGCTGAATTTACAGCGCAGCAAAACTGCCGGCCAACGCCTCCAACAGCTTTTCTGCCGGGTCCATGTCCTGCAGATCCATCACCGCCATCGGCGAATGGACATAGCGCACCGGCACAGCTACCGTCATAATGCGGCAGCCCGCTCCCGCTTTGGACATCCCCGCAGTGTCGTTTGCACCGACAATCTGATTTTTTATCTGGCAGGCGATGTTCTGTTCGCGGCAAATCTGCTGAGCTTTGTGTACCAGTTCCCGGTCCATGATGGCGCCTTTATCTTTAAAGCTGAGCACTACGCCCTTGCCCAAAGCGCAAACCTGCTTTGCAGCAGAAATGCCCGGCACATCTGCCGCACTGTGGCTTTCCACTGCAATGGCGATGTCCGGCTGAACGGCAAAGGCTACGGCTCCGGCCGCCCCGCCGATCTCCTCCTGTGCAGAAAAGACGGCGACAATGTCATAGGGCAGCTGCTTGTGCAGCAATTCCAACAACAGCACGCAGCCCGAACGGTCATCGAGCGCCTTGGAGGCGACACGGCTGCCATTCAACTGATAAAATTCGGTTCTAAATGTCGCAAAGTCACCCAGTGAGACGACCTTTTCGGCCTCTTCCCGGCTCTTTGCCCCGATGTCGATGTATAGCTGCTCATAGCTCTGTACGGCTTCCCGGTCAGCAGGGCTTTGCAGATGAATCGGCTTTGCTCCAACTACACCCGGCACTCCGCTTTCCAAACGAACCTGTTTGCCGATGACCACGCGGGTATCCACTCCACCCACACCGTCAAAGCGCAGCAGTCCGCTCTCCTCAATGTAGGTGATAATAAATCCAACCTCGTCCATGTGGGCGGCAAAGAGCACCTTTTTGTTTGGGGCCTGCTTGCCCTTTTTTTCACAGATCAAGTTTCCGCGCGCGTCGCGCCAATGTGTGCAGTCCTGCGGCAGATGGGCCACGATCCAGTCGGCGACCTTATCTTCCCCACCGGATACGCCGTCGATCTGGCAGAGTTCCTTTAGCCATGTAAGCTGTCTTGTCTGTTCCATCCTGTATTCCTCCTATCTGCCGATTCTCTGTGCATAGGCTGCCAGCAGCCGCGCCGTGTTCTCCACATCCTGCGGGTCGATGACCTCGATCGGGGTGTGCATATAGCGCAGCGGGATCGAGACGCAGCAGCTCTCCACTCCTGCGCGGGTCTTGACGATCGAGTCCGCATTGGTGCCGGTTCCTCTGCCGGAAAGCACCTCGGTCTGGAATGCAATGCCCGCTTCCTCTGCAGCGGCCATGATTTCACGGGACATGCGGCGGCTGAGCAGCGAACCGATCCCCACCGCTGGTCCTTTTCCAACCTGTGCCACATGTTTGTCCGCAATTTCCGGGGTGGAGCCGAAGGTGACGTCCACCGCGATCGCCTGGGTGGGCTCGATGGCATAGGAAGCAGTCAGCGCACCCAGGCCACCGGTTTCCTCCTGAGAGCTGAGCAAAACGGTCAGTCCCATTGGCTCCAGGTGATGTTCTCTCCAATAGTTTTTAATCTGCTGGGCCGCCTGAATGACCGCGACACAGCAGCAGCGGTCGTCGAAAGCTTTGCTGGAAACCAGTCCGTTCATCAGCTGTGTGAACGGCCCTACAAAGCTAACTGTCGCACCCAGATCAATCTTTTGGCGCGCCTCTTCGGTGTCCATGCCCACATCAATCCAAATCTCGTCGATGGTGGGGTTCTTTTTTTCTCCCTTTTGGATGTGGGGTGGCTCACTGCCGATAACGCCGGGGATGTCGCCGCTGTGCGCATGGATGACAACTGAAGAACCCATAACTAGCCGCCGGTCAACGCCGCCAGCCTGTCCCACTCTAATAAAGCCGCCCTCTTCAATGTGGGTGACAATTAAACCGATCTCGTCGATGTGGGCGTCGAGCAGCAGGTGCGGCCGTCCCTGCTGTGGGGGCATCACCTGACAGATCAGGCTTTTGTGGACGGTGCGCTCACAGTGTCCCAAATCGGAGCAGATTTTCTCTGCCACCTCCAGTGCCCGGTCCTCTGCACCGGAAACGCCATCTACCTGGCAAAGAGACTGTAACATCTCGATTGTTTGCATAAAAACACTTCCCTTCGGTGATTGGGAACTTTCTCCCGTATCTTTTATTCTATCACAATTTCCAAGAGTTTTCATCGGTTTTGACAAGGTTTTTTGTGCTACAGCCGTACTTTTTCGGTGAAGTTTTTCCAGCTCTGTGCAATAATTCGGGCAACAAAAGCCACTCTTATGAAAAAGAAGGCACGATCCCTCTAAAGAAAAAAAGGATGTGAGCGTATGAATGCTGTCAAAACAAAAGTGGCTGCCCTGCTGTTGAGCGCGGCGCTGATGATCAGTCTTGGCGCCTGCCAAAACCGGGAACAAAGTTCTGCGGATAACCCCCAGGCAAACTCCGGGCAAAGCAGCCAGACAGATAACGAGGTAGTCGAAGAGATTCAACCGGATCAAGAGGACACCGAACAGTCCGACACAGCTTCCGGCAGCGACGGCCAAACCGCCGGCAGTTCTTCGGACACAACCGGTGAAACTGCAGACAATGCCGCCGATTCTACCCCCTCGTCAGAAGAAACTTCCGGTTCCTCCCCCAGCTCCCAAACAGAGCAGGGTACACAGATTGACCCAAATGGGCAGACTATGCAGCCCGCACAAGGACAGACTGCAACACTGTACATCGGGCGCAGCGATACCGGCTTTACCGAATACCCTGTAGAATATACCGGAACGCTGACACCGGAGTGGCTGATCGAACAGATCGCTTCGTTGACCGGATGGAACCTGGATCTCGCCGACAGCGTAAGCAGCGGCAAAGGTGGGATGACGGTCGACTTTGCTGCAACCAGCTCGATTGTCACCGGACCGCCGGAACCGCAGAAAGACGATTTCTTTGTCTACGACTCCATCGAACTGGTACAGACCATTCTGGACTCGATCCAACACACCTTGCAGTACAACTTTGTGGACCCCGAACTCGGTGATCCAAACAATCTGGACGTCTATTTCTGTCTGGAGGGCGGCGACATCACCTTGGCGGATGGGCCGTATGTCCCACACGATCTTCCCTATTCGGGATTAAAAATGCAATAAAAAAAGTCCACCCCGCGGGGTGGACTTTTTTTATTGATAGGCACAGAAGGTATACCCCTGCCTGCGCAGGTCGTCGATGACCTGTCCCAAAATCTGGGCATTGGTCTGTGAAACGGCGTGCAGCAGATAAATTGCGCCCGGATGGCACTTGCTTTCGATGGTGGTAATGGCCTCCTGCGGGTCGGGCTGATCGTCCACCAACCAGTCTCGATAAGCAAAGCTCCAGAACACGCTTCGATACCCCAGATCCTGCACTACCTTCAGATCCGCTTCGGAAAATTCGCCCATCGGGAAGCGGAACAGGCTCATCTCGTACCCAAAGTTTTCCTTCATATAGTTGTGCAGCCCGATGATCTCCTGTTGGCACTCCTCAAAAGAAATCTCCGGGAAGGAGGGGTGGGTTACGCTGTGGTTGCCCACGATATGTCCCTCGTCGATCATTCGCTGTACCAGTTCCGGCTCCGATTCGACATACGGTTGGGTGACGAAAAAGACTGCCTGCACATTCTTTTCCTTTAGTGTGTCCAAAATGTCTGCGGTGTACCCGTTTTCATAGCCTTCGTCAAAGGTCAGATAGATCTGTGTGGTGTCCTCGCGAATAAAGTCCGCCGCATACTGCCCGTATTTTTCCTGATAGAGGGTCGCGCCGTTGGGGCGGTTTTCGGCATCCACCGGTCCTCCCGGCCCCCATCCCAGTTTCTGGGTATCTAACCCCTGCGTGCTGGTCTGGGTCGACGACTCCTCCAGGGCGGTTTCGTCTGGCTGCTCCTGTTGCTCCTGCTCATCCTGTGGCGCTGCCAATTGCTCGTCGCTCAGCTCCACCTTCGCGGAGGCCTCGTCCTCCTGCTGCGGCTGTTCATCCGGCGTTTGCTCCTCTTGCGGCTCTTCCTGCTGCTGTGAGGCGCCCGGCGATTCCGGCAGTGCCTCCTTGCCCTTTTCTGCAGCCGGGCGCTCGCATCCTGCCACCGACACCAGCATTGCCAGCGCCAACACCACCGCAAAGAATCTGCGCGTATAGCTTGTATATCGTTTCATCTTCTCTCCACCTTTCTGCCAAAAATCCCGACGCACCATTTTTGTTCGGTTTTTGTTATCTTGCGCTGCTTTGCGGCAAATCATGCACAGCACTTCTTTTTTCCATTATAAACGACATCTATCATAAAAAGCAATCCTGAGGGCAAAATAGAAGGTAGATTCATAAATTTTTTACAGCCATGCAGCTGGAAAGGAACGATTCGGATGAGTATGACCAAACGACAGATCCAAACCATCAAAGCCCGCGAGATTTTGGATTCCCGCGGCAACCCCACCGTAGAAGCGGTGGTGGTGCTGGCAGACGGCAGCGCAGCAAGGGCGGCAGCCCCTTCGGGCGCCTCCACCGGCGAATATGAAGCTCCCGAGCTGCGCGACAACGAAGCAGAGCGCTATCTGGGCAAGGGCGTGCGCAAAGCCGTCGATCAGGTAAAACAGATCATCGCACCGGCACTGTGCGGGCGCGACGCCTCCTCTCAGGCGGCCATCGACGAGGTATTGCTCGGCCTTGTCGACCCGCACACCGCAAAGCGGCCCGGCTCCAACGCCATCCTTCCCGTCTCGCTGGCCTGCGCCAAGGCCGCAGCCATCTCCTACCACATTCCGCTCTACCGCTATCTCGGCGGCGCTTTGGCCAACACCCTGCCCATGCCGATGATGAACATCCTAAACGGCGGCGCACACGCTGCCAACAACCTGGATGTGCAGGAATTTATGGTGATTCCCGCCGGCGCACAGTCCTTCTCGCAGGCGCTGGAATGGTGCTGCCGGGTCTACCACCGCCTCAAGGAGCTGCTCAAAGAGAAGGGCCTCTCCACTGCGGTGGGCGATGAGGGCGGCTTTGCCCCCGACGTTCAGGGGGAGGACGAGGCCCTTTCCCTGCTGATGCAGGCCTTTGAGCGAGCCGGTTTTGTGGCAGGCAAGGATTTTGTGCTCGCGCTGGATGCGGCATCCTCCGAGTGGGTTTGCCCAGATGAAGAAGGGAACATCCGCTATACCCTGCCCAAATCCAAGCTCTCCTACACCACCGAAGAGCTGATCGCACACTGGGAGGGCCTGTGCACCAAATACCCCATCCGCTCGCTCGAGGACCCGCTGGGTGAAAACGACTGGCAGGGCTTCGTGCAGATCACCCACCGGTTAGGCTCCCGCGTGCAGATCGTGGGCGACGACCTGTTTGTCACCAACCCCAAACGCATCTCCGAGGGCGTCGCGATGCAGGCAGCCAACGCGGTGCTCATAAAACCCAACCAGATCGGCACCCTCTCCCAGACCCTCGAGGCGGTGCGCCTGGCACAGAAGGCCGGCTACCGCACCATCCTCTCCCACCGCTCCGGCGAGACCGAGGACAGCACCATCGCCGACATCGCGGTGGCCTGCGGCGCCGGGCAGATCAAGACCGGCGCCCCCTGCCGCGGGGAGCGCACGGCAAAGTACAACCAGCTGTTGCGCATCGAAGAGGGGTTGGGGGGAAGAGGGGTCTTCCCCCACTGGTGCTAACCCTTTTTTGGGGTCCTTGCGGGCCCCTCGACACTCTCCCTTTATTCTCTACCGAGGTTGGGTGGGGCACCCGGGGCTTTCTTGCGAGGGGCTGCGCCCCTCTGCACTCCCCGAAGCAAGTCGTCAGACTTGGCTTCTGCCCCCACCAGCAGGCGCTCCGCCCTGCACCCGGGTGACTTTCTCCCCGATGAGAAAGTCACCAAAGAATCTCCCAGAGGGGTATCCCCTCTGGGTACTCCCCTGAGGGGGACAGAGCGAAAAGTGTTTCACTTTTCGCTCTCGCTCCCCCCTGCAGCACATTGTGCTGCTACCCACTAGAAGGGGATTCAACCACAGAGAAAGACCGATTTGCCACTTTGAGATTGGGGGCAAACCGGTCTGTTTTTCTCTCCGGGTTTTGTCGAAGAGGAATTTTTGCTTTTCAATCCGTGGCGCGGGGGTGTTCCTTCTGCGGTTGCAGGCGGTGCACCGTCAGCGGCTTGCCCTGCTTTTTTGCATAGCGGATGGTGTAGGCCGTGCCCTTCGATTCGCCGTCCCAGAAGGCCACGACCCAATCTGCCCGCCGCACAATCTCCTCGCTGCGCCGCAGCGGCGCGGCCCGGCTGTACCGCTCATAGCAGGGGAAAATCTCGGTGATGATAAGGCCCTTGCGCTTGGCGTAGCTTCTGGCACACTCGTCGATTCCCTGCGCGCCGCCCGAAATCAACTCCTGTGTCCCCTCCGGCAGATAGTCCTCCAGATTCTCCACCCAAAGCCCCCGCGAGCCCACTACCGCTACCTTCATCGTTCCCGCCCCTCTCAATTTTTTAAGTCCATTATAAATGCACTTGGAATAAATTACCAAAAAATGGGTGTAAAATGTACTTAGAAAATTATCTGATTTGGGAGCTTTCATGAAAAAAGGAAAACATCTCGGCATCCGCATCGATGAAGAACTGCACTATAAAATGCAATATATCGCCGCCTACGAGGACCGCTCGCTCAACGGGGAGGTGCTCTACGCCCTGCGCCAGCACGCCCGCAGCTTTGAAAAACAGCACGGCGAAATCCCCTATCCCCCAAAGCAGGAAGAATAAACGCAGCGCGCTCAAAAAAAAGACCGGTTTGCTCACCAGTTCAAAGTGGACAAACCGGTCTTTTTTTCGCTTTCCCCTTTAGCAAAAACGCAAAAAACCAGCAGGCAGCGCCCATAACGGGCGCTGCCTGCTGGTTTTGGTTTATTGGTTTGATTACTTAATCAAAGAGAAGTTTGCAACAACTGCTGCAAAGACGATCGAAACGATCGAGAGCAGCTTGATGAGGATGTTGATGGACGGACCGGAGGTATCCTTGAATGGGTCGCCTACCGTGTCGCCGACAACAGCCGCTTTGTGCTCCGGGGAGCCCTTGCCGCCGTGGTGGCCGGACTCGATGTACTTCTTCGCATTGTCCCAAGCGCCGCCCGAGTTGGACATCATGATCGCCAGAACAAAGCCGCTGGCAGTTGCGCCTGCGAGCATACCGGTTACACCGACAACGCCCATCAGCAGACCAACAACAACCGGAACAACGATTGCCAGGATCGAAGGCAGAACCATCTCGTGCAGAGCGGACTTGGTGCACAGGTCAACGCAGCTTCTGTAGTCTGGCTCCGCTTTGCCTTCCATCAGGCCAGGGATCGATTTAAACTGACGGCGAACCTCTACGACGATGCTCTGTGCAGCGCGGCCAACCGACTCCATGGTCAGAGCGGCAAATACAAATGGGAGCATTGCACCGATGAGCAGGCCGATCAGAACCGGCGGATTCAGGATCGACAGGTCGAAGTTGTAGTCAGGAGCGATCAGGCGAACCTGATCGATGTAGGATGCTACCAGAGCCAGAGCGGTCAGCGCGGCGGAGCCGATCGCAAAGCCTTTACCAGTAGCAGCGGTGGTGTTGCCCAGGGAGTCCAGGGCGTCGGTGCGGTTGCGAACCTCTTCGCCCAGGCCAGCCATCTCTGCGATGCCGCCTGCGTTATCCGCAACAGGACCGTATGCGTCGGTTGCCAGGGTGATGCCCAGGGTGGACAGCATGCCGACTGCCGACAAAGCTACACCGTACAGGCCGGCGTTGAAGTTATCTGCGCCGCCGCATACAAAGTAGCTGATGAGAACTGCGATACCAACCAGGATAACCGGGATTGCGGTGGACTTCATGCCCAGGCCCAGACCGCCGATGATCAGGGTTGCAGAACCGGTTTCAGAGGTATCCGCCAGCTTCTGGGTAGGTTTGTAGGTATCGGAGGTGAAGTATTCGGTGAAGTAACCGATCAGGATGCCGGCGAGCAGGCCAGCGATGATGGCGATGAACAGACCGATCTGTTCCATGCCAAAGGTCAGGTAGATCAGCAGGAATGCGCCGATTGCAACCAGGATGCCGCTGATGTTGGTGCCGCGGCGGAGTGCAGCCAGCAGGTTCTTCTGGCTTGCGTTCTCATCGGTCTTAACAAAGAACGAACCGATGATCGAAGCGAAGATACCCAGTGCGCACAGTACCATTGGGATCATCATGCCCTGGAAGCCAAGGCCGGCCGATACGCCCAGAGCCATAGCGGAAAGTCTTGCACCTGCATAGGACTCGTACAGGTCTGCACCCATACCTGCAACGTCGCCGACGTTGTCGCCGACGTTATCTGCGATAACAGCAGGGTTTCTCGGGTCATCTTCCGGGATGCCGGCCTCTACCTTGCCGACAAGGTCTGCGCCTACGTCAGCAGCCTTGGTGAAGATACCGCCGCCGACACGGGCAAACAGCGCCATAGTGGAAGCGCCCATGCTGAAGGTAACCATTGCCGAAGCGATGGTCTGCGCGTCATTGCCGTAGACAGCGCGCAGGATGTAGTACCAGATGGAGGTGTCCAGCAGGCCCAGACCAACAACGGTGAAGCCCATAACCGAACCTGCGGAGAACGCAACACGCAGGCCCTTGTTCAGGCTGTGATGTGCAGCGTTGGCGGTTCTGGCGTTGGCAGAAGTGGCAATCTTCATGCCGAAGTAACCGGACAGAGCGGAGAATACGCCGCCGGTGACGAATGCGATCGGCACGAAGCGGTTGACCTGTCCAAAGAACGCCAGGATGATAAAGACAACGATCAGCACGACAAAGACGACCGCAACGGTCTTATACTGCCGTTTGAGGTAAGCGTCCGCGCCGGTGCGGATTTTCTGGGAGAGGGACTTCATCAGGTCGTTGCCCTCGTCCTCATTCATGACCTTCTTTGCCTGGAAGATGGCAAAAAGCAGGGCCAATACTGCTCCGATAGGAGCTAGGATGGTGAGATCCATGTTGTTTCCATTCCCTTCTTTGTTAACATAGAAGATAACATTTTATAACACCCCGCCGGGTGTTCTCTCTTCCCTTAATGTTAATATTTAATTTACGAATTGTCAAAATTTTGAAAAACCTCATTTTTGTGCATTTTATCAAATTGTCAAAAAAATCACATATTTTTGTGCAAAGTAGCCGTTCTGCATTTTTGAAGTCCCAGTTAGTTCTCCCCTGCATCACAGAGAAAGTTCATTGCGCCAATGCTCTGTTTTAGATTTCCAATTTTCCGCACAAATAAGCCATTTTATCGCCATCTTGCGGTGCTTTCCCCACAAATTCTGCTCATGTAAAAATGACAGTCATACCAACCTTTTTCTCCACCTCACCCAACCTTTTCCTTTCCCATTTGAGAAGGAATTGGCAGGGGGATTCCCGTGCTATCCGCTCGTTATCCCGCCTGATTTTATACAATTCGCACAAAACTCCCCTTGTGGGGATGCAAATTAGAAAAAAGTTTGCTTTTGGATTTAGCAATATTACCGGTTTTTGTCCCGATTTGCCTTGTGCAAACTCATCCTCTTTGCTTTTTCTTCCAATCCCCCAATTATTCTTATCGTATAGTACCCATTCTTCATTGTTCTATTTGCTTCAAATATTTTTCTCATTCTCGATCTATCATCTTGTTCTCTTAAAAATGTTATGTTCTTATAGATTCCGTGAGATTTCTGTTTGGGGGATAAACTTTTCTTCCTGCACTTGTTCCTCTTTGCAGCTGCTAAGCTCCTACCTCCTTTTATTGGCATAAATTTATTTTGCCTTTTTGTCTGAGCAGACATCTTTTAAAGGAAAATTTCTGCTTTACAAAACAAATCGCCACATCATTTACTCACTGATATTCGAAAAACGCTTCTTGGCACTTTTTTAGCATTCGATGGCTTATCTATTCTAAATCATGTTTTAAAGTTTGCAGAAGACCATTTGGGGGAAAAAGCAACCCCCGGAAGGAGTTACTCCTTCCGGGGGTTTGCGGGTGTCTATCTTATTTGATGGAATTCTCGTAGGCCTCGATCATCTTCTTGACCATCTGACCGCCGACAGAACCGGCCTCACGGGAGGTGAGGTGACCGTTGTAACCCTGCTTGAGGTTTACGCCAACCTCGTTGGCAGCCTCCATCTTGAATTTGTTCATTGCTTCCTGTGCTTCCGGTACAACCAATCTATTGTTGCTGGTATAGTTGTTGTTGCTAGCCATAAAAAATACACTCCTTAAACTTTTCGTTTTCATTTGGCTGGCGGCTTTGCCTGTTTTTAAGAAACCGCTCTTTGCGTTTGCAGTAATAGTATGGCGCACCAAAAAAAAATTATAAGCGGTATTTTTTGTCATTGTATCGCTTCCGGCAGCTTCTCGTCGAGCAGCAGCAAAGTGGCAGCGCACAACAGTTGTTCACAGGGACTCAAGCTTTCCGGAAGAACGGTGATAAAATCTCCGGCAGGGATCTCCTCCCCGTCGAGCCGCACAAGCTGTCTTTGCAGCGTGAGGACTGTCTGCTCCTGTGCACTGGAGAGGATGAGATCCCCCTGCCCACCACAACACAAAGCGGGCAGCCCGCATCGGGCGACCAGCTCCTGGGCAGGCGGATGGCCACAGGGAAAGATGCACTGCGCGTGCAGCAGGTGTGCCGGGGAATCCTGCTTGCGAAAACTTTCTTTTAAAATAACCAGCCCGCCGCCCGCATCCAGATGAAAGGGCGCGGGACGATCGACCAGCAAAATATCGGCCTGTCCGCTCCAGAAGAAATCTCCTGCTGCACACCAGCCGCAGCGATGTCGGAGCAGCACACGCAGTGCAGCGCACAGTTTTGTCTCCTTTGGGTCGCCAAGCAAAATCACCGGGATCACAAAAGCACCTCCAATTGCAACAAGAGCTTTTGGCTGATAGTGTACCCAAAATTGCCCAAAAAATCCGCAAAGGGCAACCTTTTCCTCTTTGTCTGTTTTGCCAAAAATCAAAATCGATCTTATGCAGCAAAACTTTTTCTAAACGAAAAAAGACCTTCCAAAAGAGCGTTGCCATAAGAAAACATGGAAAAACCCAGTAAAATCAATGTTTTTAAGGGCAGCGGAAAACGGGGCAGGTCAAAACAACTGAATAATCAGACAGAAACAGGGTGTTGTCAAGCATGACAGCGCCCTTTTCTGTTTCCCCGGCCAAGCCGCAGATTTTGAAAAAAGTCTGCGGCTTTTCTTTTTGCCCAAAAACAGAAAGGAGGCGACGGCCTATGTACTT
>JAHZAY010000014.1 GCA_019423685.1 Clostridiales bacterium
GAGCGGTGCCAACATAAATGAAAAGCGATTCGCTGTGGCGAGTCGCTTTTTTGTTTAAAAAAATTATCCTGCATAATTGTGTAAAGTTGATAGAGGACAATTTTTTTGCCAAAATGTAAGATTAAAGAACGTCATTTTTTTGACAATATTTTAACGACAAAGTCCTTGATAATTTTCGCTGTTCCTTTTATAATAGAAGGCGGGTAGATAAAGAAATTTTATTACCATTGTTTGAAAGGGGTTATCGATATGAACTATTCTCATGAAGTCGAGAGAATGTGTCCGGTAGCAAAGGGCCCACATCACGGTCCAGCGCCAATTCCGGAAGAAGGTAAATGGGTAAAGGCATACCAGATCTCGGATATTTCCGGTCTGTCCCACGGCGTGGGCTGGTGTGCTCCACAGCAGGGATGCTGCAAACTGACCCTCAACGTAAAAGACGGTATTATCCAGGAAGCTCTGGTCGAGACACTGGGCTGCTCCGGCATGACTCACTCCGCAGCGATGGCCGGCGAGATCCTGCCGGGCAAGACCCTGCTGGAGGCACTCAACACCGACCTTGTCTGCGATGCAATCAATGTTGCAATGCGTGAAATCTTTAAACAGTTGGCTTACGGCCGCAGCCAGACTGCTTTCTCTGAGGACGGACTGCCGATCGGCGCTAGCCTGGAAGACCTGGGTAAAGGCCTGCGCTCTCAGGTAGGCACCATCTTCTCCACCGGAGCAAAAGGTGTGCGTTACCTCGAGCTGGCAGAAGGTTACATCCTGTCGGTTGCACTGGATGAAAACAACGAGGCAATCGGCTACAAGTTTGTCCGCGTCGGCAAGATGCTGGAGTCCATCCGTCACGGCATGGACCCGAAAGAGGCATACGAGAAGAATATCGGTACCTATGGCCGCTATGAGAATGCCGCCAAGTACATCGATCCGCGCGAAGAATAAGGGACAGGAGGGAAACGATCATGGCTAAATTTGAAGGACAGGAAAGAAGAATGCCTAAAATTGAGGCTACTTTGAAAGAATATGGAATGACCTCCTTGGAAGAAGCCAGAGACCTCTGTCTCTCCAAGGGCATTGATGTCGAGTCGATCGTCAAAGGCGTACAGCCAATCGCCTTCGACAACGCTGTATGGGCGTATACTCTGGGCGTAGCCATCGCACTGAAAAAAGACATCAAAAAGGCTGCAGAAGCTGCTGAGGCCATCGGTATCGGCTTGCAGGCTTTCTGTGTACCGGGTTCTGTTGCAGAGCACCGCAAAGTTGGTCTGGGTCACGGCAACCTCGGTGCTATGTTGCTGCGTGAAGAGACTGGCTGCTTCTGCTTCCTGGCAGGACATGAGTCCTTTGCAGCTGCCGAGGGCGCAATCGGTATTGCCAGAACCGCCAATAAGGCAAGAAAATCTCCACTGCGCGTCATCCTCAACGGTCTGGGCAAGGATGCGGCATACATTATTTCCAGAATCAACGGCTTCACCTATGTGGAGACTCAGTACGACTACTTCACCGGCGAGCTGCATGTAGTGCGCGAAGTTGCTTTCTCTGACGGCGACAAAGCGAAGGTTAAATGCTACGGCTGCGACGACGTACAGGAAGGTGTTGCGGTTATGCAGTTGGAGAAGGTCGATGTTTCCATCACCGGAAACTCCACCAACCCAACCCGCTTCCAGCATCCAGTTGCAGGCACCTATAAGAAATGGTGCGTTGAGAACGGCGTGAAGTACTTCTCGGTTGCTTCCGGCGGCGGCACAGGCCGTACCCTGCATCCAGATAATATGGCTGCTGGTCCTGCTTCCTACGGCATGACCGACACCATGGGCAGAATGCATTCCGATGCACAGTTCGCTGGTTCCTCCTCTGTACCGGCACACGTTGAGATGATGGGCCTGATTGGTATGGGCAACAACCCGATGGTCGGCGCCACCGTTGCTTGCGCAGTTGCAGTAGAGGAAGCAGACAAATAACTTCCCAAATGCTGAAAAAAGGCTCGCCTCTTTGGCGGGCCTTTTTTATGTTCTGCTTTATTTTTTCACAAACTCCACAAAAGATTGTGGAAAATATGCGTGAATGAAAAAATTTGACTTTTTCACACTTTAAAAAAGAAAATGTGGAAAATAGCTTGCTCGATATCGAAAAGCGCTTTGCAACGACCGCCGTTCATGGTATAATCGGTGCAAAGATAAGAACAAAGGGGAATCAAAGGCATGCAAAAGGCAAAGGTGCAAAGGATCGTCGGATTATTGTGGTCAGCGATGTTCACGGACATCTGCAAAACCTGCAAAAACTGCTCGAAAAGGTCCATTTTTCTACAGAAGATATCTTGGTTATCGATGGGGATCTCATTGAAAAGGGTGAGCAGTCGCTGAAAACGCTGCGGTTTGTCATGCAGCTGGCCAAAACGCATTCGGTTTATGAGGTGTTGGGCAACAACGATTGGCTTTGGGATGAGCTGGATAGGGAGGATGCACAATCGAACCAGCAACTGTTGGAGTATATGCGTGGGCGCAACAGCATCCTCAACGAGATGTGCGCTGAACTGGGAATTGGGCTGGAAGATCCAGCCGATTTTCTGGAGGTCAAGCATCAACTAAAAGCAAACTTTGCACCGGAGTGGGACTATCTGCGCTCCCTGCCGGATATTTTGGAAAGCGAGCACTACCTCTTTGTCCATGCGGGTCTGGAGTCAGAAAAGCTGGAGCAGCAGGAGAAGGCGCGCTGTGTCAAAAACGATTGGTTTTTTCAGCGGGAGATCTGCTTTTCTCGCTGGTGTGTGGTAGGGCACTTTCCGGTCAACTTATACGACGATCGCCTCAACGATTGCTCGGTGCGCATCGATCCCCGGCGCAAGCTCATCAGCATCGATGGCGGCTGTGTGATGCAGCAAAGTGGGCAGCTCAATGCCCTCATCATCCCGCAGGATGGCGCGGAGAAGTTTGCATGGGAATATGTGGACAGTCTGCCGAAAGCGCTTGCGCTGGATGCTGGGGCCTCTAGCGACGCCGCAGAGGCGCACTGCCTGCATTGGCCGCACAATCAGGTGCAGGTATTGGAAAAAGGGCAGGATTGTTCCTACTGCCAGCAACCACAATTGGGGTATCGGATGTGGATCCCCAATGCCCTTTTGAGCGAGTGGGAGGGTACAGTCTACACCAACAATTGCACCGACTATTGGTTGAAAATTTGTCCGGGGGACCTGGTGAGCGTCGTGGCAAAAACATCGCGCGGCGCACTGATTAAGAAAAATGGGTTGCTTGGCTGGTATGCGGGCAGGTTGCAGGACAAATAATCGGTTAGATTGCCCAAATTTTCACAACCTATTTGCGAAAAGAGTAAAATCGAAGTCCGCTCCTATTTGCTCTCAGAGTGTTTTGTTGTATAATGAAAAATAAGCGGCCGAAGGGACTCTTGGAAGAGGGATACTCAGGAGGGAAAAGCTTTTATCTTACAAGATTTTGCCAACAAGGCTGCTGGACGATCGTCGCAGGAAAAATATCTTGCACAGGTAAGGAGAGAAAACAATGTTGGAAGATCCGCAAAAACAACGGATGAAGCAGTTAAAGGTGGAGCTATTCAAAAACTTTTTGATCTGCATCTTGATTGCCGTCGTCATTTATTTTGTCGCTGTTGGCTTTCCACTTTTCGGGATGCCTCAGATCGAGCACGTCGTTTCGGCACAGGCAACCTATCAGGGACAGACGGTGGAGATTGGGCAGCAGGACATGCAGATTGCCGTCGATCTGGCCGGAGGGTTGCATATCTGGCCCGGAACGGCCCAGGAGGGCATAACCGACGCCTATATCACCTATCAGATGGATGACGGCACCGAGATGGTGGTGGGTGCAAATCAGGATAAGGTATACCGTGACGGCAAGTGTTATGTGGTTAAGGGGCAGAACGGAGAACTGTTTGAAACGGTAGTGGCAGGTCTGTTTTTTGGCGTCGATCCGCCGCAGGAACAGGCTTCGTAGAGGGAAAAAAGAGTTTGGGGAAAGGATGATCGCATGAAGACGCTGATATTTAATGGTTCAGCTAGAAAAAATGGGGACACCCACAGTCTGATTGCGCTGCTGGAGCAGCAATTGGAGGGAGAGGTGCAGGTGGTGGACACGCACACCTGTAATGTGAGGGCGTGTATCGACTGCCGGTACTGCTGGGAGAAACCGGAGTGCAACTTGCAGGATGACTGGCGGCAGATCGATTCCTATTTGCGGGAGTGTGACAACGTGGTGATTGCCTCACCAATTTATTTTTGTGAGATCACCGGTCCGGTGCTGAGTGTTTTAAGCCGGTTGCAGCTGTACTGGGCGGCGCGCACTTTCCGCCATGAATCGCTGATTACCACCCAAAAGCGCGGCGGGATGATTTTAGTTGGCGGTGGACAGGGAACGGCCACCTCACCGATGAATACAGCAGCGGTGTTGCTGCGCCAAATGAATGTGCGTGAAATTTTTGACCCAGTATGTTGCTTTTGTACCGACCGGTGCCGTGCAATCGAAGACGAAAATGCAGTGCGGCAGGTGGGAGAATTTGCCCAGTTTTTAAACAGAAGATAACAAGAATAGAGAAAAAGAAAAGGTTTTATCAACCTTTTCTTTTTTTTTGTGACAAAATTTGCAAATGCAGCTTTTGGTGTAAAAAATAAGTCAAATTGTATAACGCGCAATTTATACAATGAATTTGCAGGACAAAAGAGATAAAATTGCAATTGAAAGAAGAATTTGTTTCTCATACAAATAAAACAAGTGCTTTGTCTGCCTAAAGCGCACAAAAATAGAGGATACAATAAAAAAAAATGAACATACGGAGAAAGTACTTTGTGCAAACTTACAGAATTGATAATTTACAGACAAGAGGAGAGCGGAAAAAGGTGGAAAGTCATGAGCATTTTGTACAAATAATGGGATAATTTTGTTAGGAAAGATAAAAATATTTGTGAGTTGTTAGGAGAAAGACAAATATATATGAACAATTTAAACGAAAATATAGATATTATATGAATATTCTATAGACAAAATCATAGATTTAAGCTATAATTAAATTACCGACAAAAACAAATGTTGAGGAGGAAAATTTATGGAAGCTTTTATGGATCAATTGAATGAAGTCGTTGTAGCACTACAAGGTGTTATGTCCGGCAAAGTCTTGGTCGTACTGCTTGTCGGCACCGGTATCTGGTTTACCATCCGGTTGCGCGGCGTTCAGTTCCGTGAGTTCGGAAAGTCGCTCAAAGCAGTATTTGGAAACATCAACTTAAGCGGCGCTAAAGCGGGCAAGGACGGTATGTCTTCGTTCCAGGCTCTGACCACCGCGATTGCGGCACAGGTAGGTACCGGCAACCTTGCAGGTGCGGCGACAGCGATGGTAATGGGCGGTCCTGGCGCAATCTTCTGGATGTGGGTATCCGCAATCTTCGGTATGGCAACCATCTTCGTTGAGGCGTCTCTGGCTCAGAAGTATAAGACCGTCGACGAAAACGGTGAGGTAACCGGCGGACCTGCTTATTACATCCGCGCAGCATACAAGGGCACCTTCGGCAAGGTTCTGGCAGGTATCTTCGCCGTTCTGATTACCTTGGCGCTTGGTTTCTTCGGCAACATGGTACAGTCCAACTCGATTGGTGCAGCTTTCAAGAGCGCATTCGGTGTCAACCCAATTATCGTTGGTGTCATCGTTGCGATCCTGGCTGGCTTTATCTTCCTTGGCGGTATCGGCCGTATTGCATCCGTAACAGAAAAGCTGGTTCCAATCATGGCCTGCTTCTACATCTTGGGCTCTCTGGTCCTGATCATCATGAACATCGGTCAGTTCCCAGAAGCTCTCCGTCAGATCTTCGTTGGCGCATTCAATCCTGGCGCTGCTCTGGGCGGTTTCTCCGGCGTTGCAGTTTCTTCTGCTATCCAGTATGGTGTTGCCCGCGGCCTGTTCTCCAATGAAGCTGGTATGGGTTCTACCCCACATGCACACGCTGTAGCAAAGGTTAAACATCCTTGCGATCAGGGTCTCGTAGCGATCTGCTCGGTATTCATCGATACCCTCATCGTTCTCAACCTGACTGCATTCTCCGTACTGTGCACCGGCCAGCTCAAAGAGTTCAACCAGGAACTCACCGCTGCTGAGTTGACTCAGGCAGCTTTCGTAAGCGGATTTGGCCAGTTTGGCGCAATCTTCATCGCAATCTGCATGTTCTTCTTCGCATTCTCCACCATCATCGGCTGGTACTTCTTTGGTGAGAAGAACGTAAGATACCTCTTTAAACATCATCCGCAGGTAGCTGCAAAGGTTTATGCGGCACTGGTTGTTGTATTCATCATTGTTGGTTCTTCCCTGAAGGTAAACCTGGTTTGGAACCTCTCCGACCTGTTCAACAGCTTGATGGTTATCCCGAACGTACTGGGTCTGTGGGCTCTGTCCAATGTTGCTAAAGACCTGTATGCCGATTGGAAGAAACAGCCTGCAAAGGTTAAATAAGAGTACATACCTAATTCACGATACATGTCTATCTGGGAAAAAGGCGTCCGACTGGGCGCCTTTTTTCTTTTGGATGTAGGGAGCAATTTGCTGGATGCTCTTTTTCAGGAAACTCCAAAATGTGTCAACAATTCCAATTGAAAGGGATACGACAAGATAAATGCCCAAAATCACTTCCTTAATTTGTATAGTTTTATCAAACCTTCTTTCGATGCAGGAGAAAAACAATCGTTTCCACCAAAAAACATGAATATTTTTCGAAATTGTCCGCAGATGCCTTGCAAAAGGACATCTGCTTTTTGTATACTTTGAAGGAATTTATAAGGAATTCTGATGTGTACAGGTGAGGGAGGAAACGGGATGCAACAAAAAACAAAACAATGGCTATACGAATTTTGGATTTTAAATTTTGGCACGCTGGTGACAGCCATCGGCAGCTATTTCTTTAAATTCCCCAACAACTTTTCAACGGGCGGCGTCACCGGTATTTCGGTTGTGCTTACCCACTATTTTCCAACTATGAGCAACGGCACCATCGTTTCGGTCATCAACATTGCGCTGCTGGTGCTGGGACTTATCTTACTGGGCAAAGGATTCGGGTTTAAAACCTTCTATGTCACCATCGCATTTTCGGCGATGCTCAAGATTATGGAGGTCATCTGGCCGATGACCCAACCGCTCACCGATCAACCCTTTATGGAGCTGCTGCTCGGCGTCTTTTTGCCGGCTTGGGGTTCAGCAATGCTCTTTAACATCGGCTCTTCTACCGGTGGAACCGATATCATCGCGATGATCGTCAAAAAATATTTTAAGTGCCACATCGGCCGCGCGTTGCTGGTAGTTGACTTCTTTATTACCCTGATGACCTTTGTCGCATTTGGCCCGGAAACCGGTCTGTTCTCGATGGTCGGTTTGGTCATCCGCTCGTTTGCCGTAGATTTCTTCCTCGAGAGTATGAACACCTACAAATACTTTACGATTATTACCGACAAGCCGCAGGAAATTTACAGCTACATCACCGACGTGCTGCATCGCGGCGCGACCATCTATCAGGCGGAAGGTTTGTATCAGCACAAGGATAAGACGGTCATCCTGACCGCCCAAGACAAAAAGCAGGCCATTCACCTGCAAGAAGTCATCCGCCAGAAGGACCCGCATGCCTTTGTACTGGTTACCAATACCAGCGAAGTCATTGGAAAAGGCTTCCGCGGAGGTAACTAACCGACAGAATCTGCCCGCAATCGCGTAGTCGGCTGGGTGGGAGTCAGGAACAACGATCTTATACAGGTTGCTCGCTCGCTTGTGATTAAAATATGTGGTTTCCAAAGGCAAAGCCTTTGTTCGTACTCTGTAGAGTATAAAATCTTTTTCATGCAAGTGTCTTTGGGCACCTTTTCTATCTCTTCAAACGGTCTGCTGTTCAGCAGGCCGTTTTTTTGTTGCAAATGGGCGTTGACGTGTAGAGAATAGATTGATACAATAATAGCAACAGGAAAACCACTAGGGGAATGGAAACGGAAAAGGAGATTATAATGGAAGAACTCAAGCAACGCATATTGAAGGACGGCAGGGTCAAGGATGGAAATGTGCTCAAGGTGGACAGCTTTTTAAATCACCAGATGGATATTCGGCTGCTCGACGAGATTGGACGGGAATTTCGCCGCCGCTTTGCCGATCAGGAGGTCAACAAGATCCTCACAATCGAGGCGTCCGGCATCGGAATTGCCGTCGCTGCTGCGCCGCATTTTGGCTATGTGCCGGTGGTATTTGCAAAAAAGAGCAAGTCGAAAAATCTGGACGGCGAACTGTATACCTCAAAGGTAACCTCCTTTACACGCGGGACAACCTTTGATGTCCAGGTCTCCAAGAAATATCTGTGCCCGGGAGATCGCGTGCTGATTATCGACGACTTTTTGGCGAAGGGACAGGCGCTGCTGGGGCTGCTGGACATTGTGGCGCAGTCCGGGGCACAGGCAGTTGGCTGCGGAATTGTCATCGAGAAGGGGTTCCAGGAGGGCGGAAAGATGCTGCGTGAGCGCGGAGTCCGCTTGGAATCGCTGGCGATCATCGACCGCTTTGAGGATGGCAAACCGGTATTTCGCGACTAGTACATAAAAACAGGCTGTTTTACCTGTGGGCAGAGGGTGTGCTTTGCATCAGGAAAAACGGCCTGCAATCAAATAGCAATAGAAAAACCTTCCAGCGGAAGGTTTTTCTATTATGAGGCGATATTTCGATCGGTAAGCTTTTTATACCATGTTCCAGAAAGGAAGTGCCTGTATGCGGATGTATGATTTGATTGAAAAGAAGAAGAATGGCCAAGAGCTCACCGGTGAGCAGATCGATTGGCTGATCGAGGGCTTCACCAATGGAACAATACCCGATTATCAGATGGCAGCCTTTTTGATGGCGGTCTGTTTTCGGGGTATGACAGCCCGGGAGACGACCGCAATGACCCTTGCAATGGCACATTCCGGGCAGATTGCCGATCTTTCTGCAATTCGGGGTGTCAAAGTAGATAAACACTCAACTGGCGGTGTAGGAGATAAAACGACCCTCATTGCCGCCCCGATGGCCGCAGCTTGCGGCATTCCCATCGCAAAAATGTCCGGCAGAGGGCTGGGCTTTACCGGCGGCACGGTGGATAAGTTGGAAGCAATCCCCGGTTATCGCACCGCAATTCCGCAGGAGGAGTTTTTCTCGATTGTCAATGCGGTTGGCATCTCCTTGATCGGGCAGAGTGGAGAGATGGCGGTAGCGGACAAAAAGATCTATGCCCTGCGGGACGTCACAGCAACGGTGGACAGTTTGCCGCTGATCGCCTCCAGCATCATGAGCAAAAAGCTTGCAGCTGGCGCAGATGCCATTCTGTTGGACGTCAAGACGGGCAGCGGCGCCTTTATGAAAACAAAGGAGGATGCGCTGGCCCTGGCAAAGGCGATGGTGGCAATCGGAACAGGAGCGGGCAAGCGCACGGCGGCACTCATCACCGATATGGACCGCCCGCTGGGCGAGACGGCGGGCAACGCGATCGAGGTCGCGGAGGCGGTGCGCACGCTGCGTGGGTGTGGCCCTCAAGATCTGACCGAACTTTGCATTCATCTGGCAGGCAATATGGCATGGCTGGCAGGTCAAGGGGAACTTCCAGCTTGTCTTGTCAAGGCAGAAAGGACGCTGTCCGATGGCAGTGCCTACCGGAAGTTTTGCGAGATGGTGGAGCGGCAGGGAGGCGATGTCTCCTATGTGGAGCATCCGGAAAAGCTGCCTCTTGCGCCGGAATATGCAGTATGTGCACAGCAGAGCGGGTACATTACCTCGATGCAGACCGAGGAAATCGGTGCGGTCGTCGGATTACTCGGTGCCGGTCGGGAGCGCAAAGGGGAAGCGGTCGACCCAGCGGCAGGTGCGCGCTTTGTGAAAAAGACGGGAGATTGGGTAGAGAAGGGGCAGAAACTGGCTTTGCTGTACACCAATCGCACCGACCGGGTAGCGGAAGCGGCGGAGCGGTACACCAACGCCGTGACCATTGGGCCTTTACCGCCAGCAGAGCGAAAACTGATTTGTGGAAGGGTCACTGCGCAGCAAGGAGGTGAACCAATACTCGAGGAAGCAGACAGGTGAGCCTCAACGGTGCTTTAACTTGCCGGATAAAGCTAGGGAAATTGCCAAGGACGATCTTGGAAGAAAAGTGTCTTGCCTTGTCAAATTAAAATAGAACGAAAAAGATGCGCTTTTAACGTAAAAAAAGGAGAGGGAAACCATTCCCTCTCCTTTTTTAGTTTGCTTTTTTTGCAGAGATTATTACTGTACTTTGCGGATGATGCCGATTGGGGTCTGTTCCAGCGATTGACCGAGCGGGTTGTCCTTGAGGATTTTAACCAACAGGTCGCGGTCCATCGAAGAATCGGAGGTGCCCAAAATCTGGCCTTCCAGGTCGTTGATGTCGGTGATGGCAACCGGAATGCCGCCAAGGCGCTGGGACATCTTCTGAGCTGTCTCGTCCGGTTCTGCTGGGCCCAGTACAACATAGTGGTTGTATGGGGGCAGGGTGTAGTCGCAGGGACCGTCGATCGAGCGGGCCTTGTAGCCGGCAATTTTATAAAACCAACCGCGTTTGTGGAAGAGTTTGCCCACTGCGGAGACAGCGGCTGCAAACAGAATCTTTGGGGTACCGCACTCTTGCAGGGCCATCTCCATCGTCTCCGGGATGCCCAGGCCGATGCCGTATGGGGTCTTGAGGACGAATTTGCAAAGGAAGCGTGCCAGCGGGCGCGGATGGATGTCCTTCATAGGGATCGCACGGCGCTGGGTGCAGGCGACCGCCTTTTCGGTCATAAAGACGATGTCTCCTGGCTGGGCGTATGGTTTTGCATATTTTTCAATGACGTCGCAGACGTCGTCCTGATCGGTGATGACGTGGGTGCGGATGGCCAAGCGCTCGTATTTTACGCCGTCCACCTCGATGATTCGATTCTTACCTTCATTTACAATGTAACTTTCTTCATTCATAATTTTCACAGTCCTTTCGACAGGAAGATCGATTTTGAGATGATACCCTTATTTTACCCCAAAATTTCCCCAAACACAAGGCTGCAGGAGGATTTTCTTTGTCCCAAGGTGCGCAATTTCCCCCTTTTGGAGAGTCCGCCAAATGAAAGGGGATGGTGAAAAAATTTTTGTGAGAAGTGTTTTTTCCCTTTCTGGATGCAGAAAGCTTTGCTGATGATAACTGGGTGAACATTTTAAAAATTTTGTTTGACAGATGAAAAAGCATCTTTTATTCGCCGCCCTTGTGGTATATAATGGAGAAGACAGAGCAAGAATTCCGGGACGCTTTTGGGAGATGGCGTTTCGGGTGGGAAACTGGGGAGGAAATATGGTCTTTTCAAATCTATTTTTTATCTATCTATTTTTGCCGCTCAATCTGTTGCTCTACTATGTGGTCAAAAATAGAACCTGGCAGAATGTGGTTCTGCTGCTTTTTTCGCTGTTTTTTTATACCTGGAGCGAGCCGGTCTGGGTGTTTGTGCTCATGCTCACCGCTTTTCTGGATTTTTCTTGGGCAAAGTGCATCGAGCGCTGCCGCATGGCGGGCAGGCAGCGAGGGGCAAAGCTCGCGCTGGCAGCTTCGCTGGTCTTTGATCTGGGCATGCTGGGAGTCTTTAAGTACAGCGGCTTTTTTGTGGAGAATCTCAATGCCCTCACCGGCCTGCAATTGCCGGTGCCGCAGATTGCCCTGCCGATCGGCATTTCGTTTTACACCTTCCAGACCATCAGCTATGTGCTGGATGTTTATCGCGGACAGGTGCCCGCACAGAAAACCTATTACAAATATCTGATGTATCTCTCCAGCTACCATCAGCTAGTAGCGGGACCCATTGTGCGGTACAGCGATGTCGCCGCTGAGATTGACAATCGAAGCGTCTCGCCGCAGGATTTCAGCGAGGGAATCACCCGCTTTTGTGTTGGTCTGTGCAAAAAGGTGGTCGTAGCCAACATGGCCGGCCAGCTGGTGGCACAGTATATGGACGGCAATTTGGCCACCCTTTCGGTGGCGGGTGCCTGGTTTGGTGCACTGTTGTACACCATTCAGCTGTATTATGACTTCTCGGCCTATTCGGATATGGCCATCGGCCTTGGCAGAATGTTTGGCTTCCATTACCACATGAACTTTAACTATCCCTACATATCCAAATCGGTCACCGAGTTTTGGCGCCGCTGGCACATCTCGCTGAGTACCTTTTTCCGCGATTACGTCTATATCCCCCTTGGAGGCAACCGCCGCCACCAGATTTTCAATCTGTGCATCGTGTGGCTGCTGACCGGATTGTGGCACGGGGCAAGCTGGAACTTCATTTTATGGGGCGCCTTTTACGGCGTACTGTTGATTGTGGAGAAACTGGGGCTGTTAAAAATTTTGGAAAAGCTGCCCGGTATCCTGTGCCATCTGTACCTGTTGCTGATCACGCTAGTGGGGTGGACCCTCTTCTACACCACCGACCTTGGGCGGCTGAAGGGATACTTTGCGGTCATGTTTGGCCTTTCAGGAAATCCGCTCACCGATGCCCAGCTGTCCATCAACTTTTTAAATCACCTGTTCTGGCTGATTGCGGCGGTGCTCTTCTGTATGCCCATTACCCAGTTGGTTAAGAGGCGCGTCGATGCTGTGCAGAACAAGGCGCTGCGTGCAGCAGGGAATGTGGTGACGGCGATGATGAATCTGGGCCTGTTGTTTGTCTGCACCTCGATGCTGGTGGGCGACAGCTATAACCCGTTTTTGTATTTCCGTTTCTAGCAAGGGAGGAAAACCGCTATGTGCCCAAAGAACAATCAAAACCGTAAGGACCACTTTTGCTGGGTCAACATCTGTGCAGTGGTACTTGCGCTGTTTGCAGTGGGGGTGCTCGCGCTGCTGCTCCCCAAGCCCACCGTTTCGGAGGTGGAGAAGCGGGAATTGGCAAAAAAGCCGCAATGGACCCTCTCGAGCTGGTTTTCCGGTGAATTTGCCAAACAGTACGACGCCTACTATGCGGACACCTTCCCAAGCCGCGAGGAGCTGGTGACGGTGGCGGCAAAGATTGAGTCGATGGAGGGAATACACCCCAACGATGTGCGCATCTATCAGTCCAACACCCAGACCCAGGCGGTACAGGCTTCCGGCACCGTTCAGACCGAACAGCCCGATGGACAGCAATCCGTTCAGACGTTGGGAGAGAGTGGGGAGCAGGATGGCCAGGAGATCGACTACAGCGCCTACGATGACCCCAACGTTCCCGGCAACGGTCTGACCGACGAGGGTACCAATGGGGAACAGGCTGGCAACCTCTTTTTATATAAGAACATGGGCATGCAGATCTTCGGTGCAAGCCAGTCGCTTTCCACCCGGTATGCTCAGACGATCAATTCCTACGCCAAGGACTTGCCTGGGGTCAACGTCTACAGCTTGATTGCCCCGACTTCGATTGCATTTTATCTCCCCGAAGGCTATGAGAGCATCGCCTCCGACCAGCGGGAGGACATCGACTTTGTCAACTCGCTTTTCTCCGACGCTGTTACCCCGGTAGATGCCTACAGTGAGCTGGAGAAAAACAAGGACGAATATATCTACTTCCGCACCGACCACCACTGGACGGTGCGCGGAGCTTATCAGGCATATATTGCCTTTTGCAAGCAGGCGGGCTTGACTCCGGTGTCGCTGGAGCAGATGGAGCACCATCAGATCGACGGTTTCCTGGGCACCTTCTACAGCCAGACGCACGACGCACAGTTGGGTGCGACGCCGGATTTTGTCGAATATTTTGTTCCGCCGGTAGAGTATGAGGTTTGGCGCTATGAGTCAGCAAGCCCCTATAAACCGATCGAATCCACCCTCTTTGCAAGCTATGCCACCAGCGGTCCCAATACCTACAGCGTCTTTTTGCACGGCGATTTGCCGCTGACCCACGTCAAAACCAATAACCACACAGGCCGAAAGATCATGTTGATCAAAGAATCCTTCGGCAACGCATTTGCGCCGTTTTTGGTCAACAACTTTGATGAGGTCTATATTGTGGATCAGCGCTACTTTGAGTTGGGTGTCGAGGATTTTATCCGCTCGCACGGCATCACCGACCTGCTGTTTTTAAACAATATTTTTGCCGTCAATACCGGCGTGCGCATTGACGAATTGGCTTCTATTCAGAATCAGACCTACACCTATACTCCGCCGGTGCAAACCACCAAACCGGCAGAACAGCAACAAACCCCAGCAGCAACCGAGGAACAAAAAGCGGATCAAACACAGCAGACCCCACAGACGACCACACCGGCACAGCCGGCGCCACAACAGGAACAGGCCACTACACAGCCGCCTGCACAGCAGGCGCAGCCGGCCCAACAGCAGAAAGAAGAGCCGGAAGATCGGCCGCGCCTGGGACATTACCGCAACTAGTTCAAGCGATATAACCTGCAAAAGGAGGGATTGAATGGGCAAGACCAAAAGAAGGATCGCAGCACTGTTGGTTTTAGCTGCGCTGATGCTGCTTGCCGGATGTGCAGAGGACAAGAGCCTGCGCAGCGAACCGGAACAGGTGCAGACGCTCTCGATGGTGATTTCCACCACGGCGCCAGAAAGTGTCAAAAAGGCAGCACAGGAGTTTGCCGACCGCCTTGCCTATTACACCGATGGAGAATTGCAGGTGGTGCTCAGCCAGAGCGCAGAGATCCACAATGTGCTGACAGCGGGGGATACGGCCTTTGCCTTTGTCGAAAACGAACAGCTGATCGATCAGGTGGAGGAGCTCAAGACGCTGGAACTGCCGTTCTTTTTTAAACATGCCGATTATCAGTTTACTGCCCTCAACTCCGATCGAACCAAGGCGCGCCTGAATCAGCTGATTGGGGAAGAATACCCGATGCAGGTGCAGTTGGCCACTACCTGTGGCTATGAGGACCTTGCAGCGGATGGGACGGTGGATCTCACCGATTTTCGCAAGCGCTATCCGCTGGCAGTCTACGAGTCGTTTTTCTCCGATGAGCTGCAACAGGAGATTGGCGCACAGGAAATCCAGAGCGACCGCCCCCTGCAACAGATGCTCGACAAAAACGCGGAGATTGCAGAGGCGACGCTGGATGAGGTGCTGCGCGCGGTGCAGGCACCGGACTATTCGGGCAAGACGGTGGTTTTTGCCAGTGCCCATCGAGTCAAGACGGTTTATCTGTTGGTGCAGGATGGGTTGCTGGACGGCTTGACCGACGAGCAGAGTGCGGCAGTGCAGCAGGCTGCGGTGATGGCCTGCGGTTATTGCAGGACCTTGACCGATCAGCAGCGCCAGGAGCAGATCAAAGAGTTGGAAGCCCTTGGCGTGACGGTGCAGGATATTAACTTGGAGAAATATTTTGCGCTGTTGGGAGACATTTATCAGTACGAGACGGAGGGGATGCTCTACCGCCCCGATGACGAGCTCAACAGGTTGGTGCGCTCCGACGGCGCACAGGCGACCTTCTAAGCAAAAAACAGAATAAATGCGAACAAACAAAGGGCCTTCACTGAGAAGGCCCTTTGCTCATTTTATCGGATGGGTTTGGATTAGGTAAGGTTGCTGGCTTTTTGACTCGATGTCACTCTGCTGCTTTCCCCTCCTTTTTGCTTTTGAGGAAAAACACTGCACCGGTGGCTATGCAGGGCAACAGGATGGCACCGACAACGCCAAATAACCGCAATCCCGCATACAGGCACACCAAACTGACCAGTGGAGGCAGGCCGATGCTCTTGCCGACTAATTTTGGCTCCAGCAAATTTCTTGCGACGGTGATGACAAGATAGAGGACGATCAGTCCCCAGCCAAGCCCACTTTCCCCGCCCAGCAGCGACAGCACCGCCCAGGGGATGAGCACCGAGCCGGTGCCGATGACTGGCAGCAGATCGAGCAGGGCGATGACGGCGGCGACGGCGGCAAACGGCCCCACCCCCAGCAGCCACAGCCCCAGGCACAGCTCGCCGAAGGTGATGAGGAGCAGCAGCAGGTAGGCGCGCACCAGCCGCAGCAGGGTGGTGGCGGCAAAGTTTTTCAGGCGCGCAAGGCACGGCCGCAGCTTTTGGGGGATGGGGAGCAGGAGCAGCTGCATCACCTTGGGGTAATCCAGCGAGATAAACCCCGAGCAGAAGATGGTGACCACCACCGTCAAAAACCACAACGGAATCTTGCCGGCGATGTCGGTGCAGGCAGCCAGCAGCGCCGAGGAAGCGGAGGTGGAGAGCTTGGCGGCAGCGGAAGCAAAGCTCTGCATCCACAGTTGCACCGCGCCGGAAAGGTCGGGCGCAAAGCGGGCCAGCAGCGCCGACAGCCACTCAAAGAAATCGGCCAGCGCGGGCAGAAAGACCGTCTTGTAAAGCTGGGGCAGCCGGGCGGCGATCGAACAGAACTGCCCCCACAGCAAGGTCAGCAGCAGCCAGAGCAGCAGTCCCAGCAGTGTATAAAAAAGCGCGGTGACAAAGACGGCGGCGCGGCGGCGCTTTAAGCGCAGCAGGCGGGAAAACAGCAGCGTCACCGGCCGCAGTACCGCCGCGATCAAAAGTCCCAGCCAGAAGGGTAGGGTGGCCGGCAGCAGGACGCGCAGCGCAAAAAAGCCCCAACCGGCCGCGCACACCGCCGCCAGGGTGTAGAGGATGAAGGAGCGGATTCGTTGTTGCTGCACAAAAAGCACCTCCTTGGACAGATGGCTTTAGTGTTTGCAGACAAAGAATCGTTTATTCGACAGGGCAGCGGGGAGAAACAAGTTGACAAACGCCCAAAATCATGGTAGATTAAACTTATCCCCAACAAAATTATATGAGCAAATCGATGAGAAGGAAGTAAAACGGTCAGCGCGCTCACAGAGAGCCGGCGGCAGCTGAAAAGCCGGCAGAAAGCGGAACCGACAAGGTAGCCTTTGAGAGTATGCCGAACGGAAAAGGATTCCAATTTGTAAAATGATGTCGATTTTATACAAAATGGAGCTTTTCTCAGTAGATCATAACGGTTGGACCCCGTTACCGGCCCGGCGCGTCAGATAAGGCGCGTGCTGAGTGGGCGGCGAAAAGGCCGTCAATGAAGGTGGTACCGCAGGAGTTTGAGCCTGTCCTTTGCAAAAAGCAAAGGGCAGGCTTTTTTGATTCTTCTCTTTTGGCCTTTCAAACAGGGGAACAAAAATGGAAAAAGGAGGAAACTGTCCTATGAAAGAACTTTCGAAAATCTACGATCCAAAACAGGTAGAGGACCGCACCTACCAGTTTTGGCTGGACGGCGGCTATTTTCACGCCGAGCCAAATCCCGATAAAAAACCGTACACCATCGTGATCCCGCCCCCGAACATCACCGGTCAGCTGCACATGGGCCACGCGCTGGACGAGACGCTGCAGGACATCCTGATCCGCTTCCGCCGCATGCAGGGCTATGAGGCGCTCTGGCTGCCGGGCACCGACCACGCCTCCATCGCCACCGAGGCCAAGATCGTCAACGCGATGAAGGAGGAGGGCCTGACCAAGGAGGACCTGGGCCGCGAGGGCTTTTTGGAGCGCGCCTGGGAGTGGAAGCGCAAGTACGGCGGCCGCATCATCGAGCAGCTCAAAAAGCTGGGCTCCTCCTGCGACTGGGACCGCGAGCGCTTCACCCTCGATGAGGGCTGCTCCAAGGCGGTCAAGGAGGTCTTTGTCAACCTCTACAACAAGGGCCTCATCTATCAGGGCGAGCGCATCATCAACTGGTGCCCTCACTGCATGACCTCCATCTCGGACGCCGAGGTTGAGTATGAGGAGCAGGCAGGCCACTTCTGGCACCTGCGCTACCCGCTCAGCGACGGCAGCGGCGAGGTCATTCTGGCCACCACCCGCCCGGAGACAATGCTCGGCGATACCGCCGTTGCGGTCAACCCCAAGGACGAGCGTTACCAGAATCTCATCGGCAAGACGGTCATCCTGCCGCTGGTTGGCCGTGAGATCCCGATTGTCGGCGACGACTATGTCGACATGGAGTTCGGTACCGGCGTCGTCAAGATCACCCCGGCGCACGACCCGAACGACTATGAGGTCGGCCGCCGCCACAACCTGCCGATCATCAAGGTGATGAACGACGACGCCACCATGACCGAGGCCTGCGGCAAGTATGCCGGCATGGACCGCTATGAGGCCAGAAAGGCCATCGTCAAAGACCTGGAGGAGCAGGGGTACCTGCTCAAGATCGAGGAGCACACCCACAATGTCGGCACCTGCTACCGCTGCGGCACCACCGTTGAGCCGATGGTCTCCAAGCAGTGGTTTGTCAAGATGGAGCCGCTGGCAAAGCCGGCCATCGACGTTGTCCGCAACGGCGAGATTAAGCTGATCCCCGAGCGGATGAACAAGACCTACTACAACTGGATGGAGAACATCAAGGACTGGTGCATCTCCCGTCAGCTCTGGTGGGGCCACCGCATCCCGGCCTACTACTGTGACGACTGCGGCGAGGTGATTGTCGCCAAGGAAGCGCCCACCACCTGCCCGAAGTGCGGCAGCACCCACCTGCACCAGGATGAGGACACGCTGGACACCTGGTTCAGCTCGGCGCTGTGGCCGTTCTCGACCCTGGGCTGGCCGGACAAGACCCCGGAGCTGGAATATTTCTACCCGACCAACACCCTGGTCACCGGCTACGACATCATCTTCTTCTGGGTTGCCCGCATGATTTTCTCGGGCCTCGAGCACACCGGCAAGATTCCGTTTAACACCGTTTTGTTCCACGGCCTTGTCCGCGACGCACAGGGCAGAAAGATGAGCAAGTCGCTGGGCAACGGCATCGATCCGCTGGAGATCATCGACCAGTACGGCGCCGACGCGCTGCGCTTCACCCTCGCCACCGGCAACACCCCCGGCAACGACATGCGTTTTAGCGACGAGAAGGTTATCGCCAGCCGCAACTTTGCAAACAAGATCTGGAACGCTTCCCGCTTCGTTTTAATGAACCTCAAAGACGAGCAGATGAAGCTGTCCCTGCCGCTGGATAAGCTCGCCATCGAGGACAAGTGGGTGCTCTCCAAGTTTAATAAGCTGGTTCGCGAAGTAACCGACAACCTCGAAAAGTTTGAGCTGGGCATCGCTGTCAGCAAGCTGTACGACTTCATCTGGGATGTCTTCTGCGACTGGTATGTCGAGTTGGTCAAATCCTGTCTGTGGGAGGACGGCGCCGAGGCCGAGGTTGCCCGTCAGGTGCTGGTATATGTCCTGAGCAACACCCTCAAACTGCTGCATCCGTTTATGCCGTTCATCACCGAGGAGATCTGGCAGGCGCTGCCGCATGAGGGCGAGAGCATCATGGTTTCCCAGTGGCCGGTCTACGACGAGAAGCTCGACTTTGCCGCCGAGGAGCGCGAGTTTGAGAAGGTTATGGATGCCATCAAGGCAGTCCGCACCCGCCGCAGCGAGATGAACGTCCCACCGTCTAAAAAGGCGACCCTCTACATTGAGACCGCTTCACAGGCAATCTTCGAGCAGTCCACTGCCTTCCTGACCCGCCTTGCCTGGGCCGATCAGATTGTGATGGAGAATCCGCAGAATCCAAAGGAGTGCGTCCAGGTCATCACCGACAGCGCCAAGGTCTATATGCCGCTGTCCCAGCTGGTCGACCGCGACAAGGAGATCGCAAGACTGACCAAGGAGAAGCAGGCCTGCGAGAAGGACATCTCCTTCCTGGAAGGCAAGCTCAATAATCCGGGCTTTGTCTCCAAGGCACCGGAGAAGGTGGTCAACGACCAGAAGGCCAAACTCGAAAAGGCCAAGGAGCTGTTGAGCAAGATCGAGTCGAGCCTTGCAGCTTTCAACAACTAAACGTCCCTTTGTGGAAAAGAAAAGCGCCGGAACGCGATTGCGTTCCGGCGCTTTTGTGCTGGTTAGAGACTGATGTTAAAGGAATATTCCTCTCCGTTATAATCGAAGTCGCCCGAAAACCAGAGCTTGCTGCTGCTGGAAGGGACAGGCCGGGTGAGCCGCAGGTCGATGGCAAACTCGTTGCCCTCGAAGGAGACAGGCTGCAGGCCTTTGCCATAAATTTGTGTGTTGCGCACAGTGATGCTGTCTGCCGTCTCATAGGAGAGGGTGAAGCGGTGGATGCGGATGCCGTTGCCCTGCTCCGTATAGTCGTAGGTAAAGACGCCCTTGATGATGCCCTTTTCCGGAGGGAGTTCCTCTATCTCATAGGAGTCCTCGGGAGAAAGGATGTAGAAGGCTCCCTTGCAGATGGTGTCCTCCTCAAAGTCATAGGTGCGAACCCGATAGGCCGGAGGATGATGCGAAACATGAAAGGCAAAATCTTCCGGCTGATCCGGTTTATCTGGGTTGCCCGGCGTGTCATCGAACACCGTCTCAAAAGAGAGCGGGCTGGTGTCGTAGTCGATCTGCTCGGGCTGGCAGCCGCCCAAACTAAGTGCGCAGACTAGGCAGAGCAGCAAAGCAAAAATACGTTTTTTCATCCAAACACCTCCTGTTCGATTGCTTATCTACAGCATATCATAAAAGGATAGAATTTACAAGCGGCATAGATAAAATCTATCGAATAGGGTGAATGAAAAAAGAACAGCCCCGACTCATAGTAGCGGGAAATTTTCAGCAGCGCGCCCTGGAAGGTGTCGGGGTCGTCGTAGTAGGAGACGCTCACCGACTCACCCTCCTCCCGATTGAGGGCAGCGGCAAGGCCGGTCAGCCAGTCCGGCGAAAACTCGTTTTGCAGGTTGTGAAAATAGATGTTGTAAATGTAAAACAGTCGCTCTCCCTGTGATTTTTCCCGGTCAATCGTCTTGTGGATGCTGATGTGGGGCAGAGGGTAGCCGTTGCCCACCGGTTCACCGGCAAGGTCGAAGGTAAAGGAGGCGGCGTGATCGGTACAGGTGATGTCTTGGATGATGATCTGCTCATTGGAGGATACATCCAACAGATCGGCGTCCCAGATATTTTCGCTGCCGCCGTAGGAAAGCACCTCCATGTTGGAAAAGTCCTCATCGAAACGCAAGGTGCGGGAAAAGTCATTGAGCATATAGTCGAAATGAAAGTTATAGCCATCGACGGTGATGCAGAGCTGTTTTGGATTATCGTCGTCGGTGTAGATAGAAGTGATGTGCTGGCAGCAGAATTCTCCCAGGTCAACTTCGTGCCAGCTGTCGTCGGCAAAGCGATGGGCCAGGATGGTGTTGCACCCCACGATGCCGGTGGAGCAGAACAGTTCGAAATCGGAAAAGGCGTAGTAGTTGATGTGCGGCTCAATAGCGCCGAAGGAGATAGGTTCGCCGAAATTTTCCCCCATCACTTCGGCGGCGATCTCGTTGAGCTGCTCGATGGAGATGGCGGTGGAGGTTGGAGTGGAGGAATCGCCGTCGCTTAATTCTTCAGTGGTTGTTTCTGCATCGGAGGGCTCGCTGCTGCTTGATGCTTCGGTGCCTGTTTCTGCGGCGGGGGAAACCTGTGCCGGATTTTCCTTAGGGGCACAGCTGCCAAAGCTCAGCGCGCAGATTAGGCAGAGCAGAAGGGAGAAAATGCGCTTTTTCATAAAAATACCTCCTTTTTCTATCGGATATCTTCATATTTTATAATATCATAACAAAGTAGAATTTACAAGTGCAATAAAATGCTCTATAGCAAAAGAAAAAGCGCCCTTCCCAGCATGCAACACAGTGCAGGGGAAAGGGCGCAAAATCATGTTTATAGATGTTTGCCGGGCTTGACGTTGAGGTCCGGGCTAATGGGGCCTTCGATTGGTCCGTGCTCCGCCTCAAAGGCCTTGATGCTGTTGCGGATTAAAACCAACATATGGCTGTTGAGCGAGCGCCCTTCATAGTCGGCGACATAGGTTAATTTTTTGAGCATCTCTTCCTCGATGCGGATGGATACACTTTTGACTGCCATTTAAATTACCTCCCAAAATAAATATATTGTGTATTTATTTTATGGAGAAAAGGCGATATAATAGAAAAAATAGATATACAATATATTTATTAAATTTCAGGAGGGACATTAGATGAGCCAAATGACAGATTTTTCCCAACAGGTATACGACACGTTGACCGACGAATTGCTGGACGAGTATAGGGTGCCGGGGGTCGAAAATGCCTACGCGCAGGGAAGCATATGCAGCAGTCTATACGAGAAAGCAGTCCATGCGGGCTGGGCGCTCTCTCAGCAGATCGGTGCGCAGCACGACGATATGTGTCCGGAGATCCAGCAGATGATGGATTGCATGATGGAAATGCAGAGAATCCTGTGCCTAAAAATGTTTGCCTATGGGGTGCAATTCGCGGACAAATGATGCGGGGTGTGGCTTGCGAAATTATTCTGACCGCGCTATAATAAGGGTACACTTTAAAATATGGAGGAAGATCACCATGAGAGCATATGAACGTCTGTTGCACTATGTTACCTTCGGTACTCAGTCTAATCACGAATCCGAAACTGTTCCTTCCACCCCGAACCAGAAGGTTCTGGCTGCTGCCTTGGTGGAGGAGATGAAAAAACTCGGCATTGCGGACGCCTTTGTGGACGATAAGGGCTATGTCTATGGCACCATCCCGGCCACCAAGGGCAAAGAGGACAAGCCGGTTATCGGCTTCATCGCCCACATGGACACCGCAGAGGACGCTTCCGGCGACAACATCAAGGCAAAGGTAGTGGAATACAATGGCGGCGACATCCTGCTCAACGAGGAAAAACAGATTGTGTTGAGCGCGAAAGAGTATCCGGATATGCTCAAGTATGTCGGCCAGCACCTGATGGTCACCGATGGCACCACCCTGCTGGGTTCGGACGACAAGGCCGGTGTGGCGGAGATCATGACGATGGCTGAGCAGCTGCTGACCCATCCGGAAATTGCGCACGGCACCATCAAGATCGCCTTCACCCCGGACGAGGAGATCGGCCGCGGCGCAAACTACTTTGACGTCAAGGGCTTTGGCGCAGACTTCGCTTACACCGTCGATGGCGGCGAGCTGGGTGAGCTGGAGTATGAAAACTTCAACGCCGGCTCTGCAAAGGTTGTCATCCACGGCCTGAGCATCCACACCGGATCGGCCAAAGACGCAATGGTCAACGCTTCGCTGCTGGCAATGGAGTTCCATCAGATGCTGCCGGTTGAGCAGAACCCGCGCTACACCACCGGCTACGAGGGCTTTTTCCATCTCGGACACATCGAGGGCGGCGTAGAGCTGGCAGAGATGGACTACATCATCCGCGATCATGATGCAAAGAAATACGAACAAAAAGAGCAGGTTATGCGCGACATCGCCGACTATATGAACCACAAGTACGGTGCAGGCACGGTGGAGTTGACCCTCACCGAGTCCTATCGGAACATGAAGGAAAAGATCGAGCCGCACATGCACCTGATTGAGAACGCCAAGAAGGCGTTCCGCGACTGCGGCGTGGAGCCGAAGATTGTTGCCATCCGCGGCGGCACCGATGGCGCTCGCCTGTCCTATATGGGCCTGCCATGCCCGAACCTCTCCACCGGCGGCCACAATTTCCATGGACGCTTTGAGTACATTCCGATTGAGTCGATGGATAAGATGACCGAGACGATCGTCAACATCGCCAAGATCTACGCCGAGTAGACAGCAGGCTGAGCCTTCACCTGTTTCACATGCGGGTGAAGAAGGTGGTTTAGCTTTCTAGCTCGCGGCACCAAGTTTGAGCGGAGCAAAAAATAAAGTTTTCGCCAGCCTCTTGAGAAGGGCTGGCGAAAATTCTTTTAGGACAGAATATAATTTTTTAGAACAATAGAAAGAGGGAGATTGCGATGGCAACCCCAAAAACCAACGCCATGCGGATGTTGGACAAGGAAAAAATACCGTATCAGATGCACACCTATGACGCCTCAGACGGACACATCGACGGGGCAGCAGTGGCCCGCAAGGTTGGAATAGACCCGGCCAAGGTGTTTAAAACGCTGGTGACCAAGGGGCACAGCGGCAACCACTATGTCTGCGTGCTGCCGGTGGAGCGGGAGCTGGATTTAAAGAAGGCAGCCAAGGTGTTCGGCGAAAAGTCGCTGGAGATGATTCCGGTAGCACAGCTGCTGCCTACCACCGGTTACATTCGGGGAGGCTGCTCGCCAATCGGGATGAAGAAGCACTTTGCCACCGCCTTCGATGAGCTGGCAAAGCAGCAGGATACCATCTTTGTCAGCGGCGGCAAGATTGGGTTGCAGATCGAGGCCAAGCCCGACGATCTTGTGAAGGCCAGCAATGCCATCTATGCGCAGATTGTGGCCGAATGATCGAGCAAATTTCCATCGAATCTTTTTGAGAACTGCAAAGAAAAGAGGTGGGAAGGATGGTGCAGATTCAAAAACTGGGCGCTGAACGGATGAAAGATATCGTCGCGTTTGACCAGCTTTGCTTCCCGGACGATTTTTGGAGGCAAGAGGATTGGGAAAATTTGCTGCGCGATGAGCGGGCACTCTACTACGCCCTGCTGGATTCCGACCGGATTGTGGGGGATGTGTTTCTCTACAACTGGAAGGGCGAGAAGGAGTATGTCAAGCTGATGAACATCGCGGTCCATCCGGACTATCGCAAGCAGGGGTTGGGCGAACGCCTGCTCAATTATGTGGAAGAGCAGATGAAAGAGCTGGGCATGGGATGCTGCCGTGGGGAGACCAGAGCTTCCAACCTGCCCATGCAAAGGCTGTTTGAAAAGATGGGTTACCGGCTGGATCGGATCGAAGAAAACTACTATCAGAATCCCGATGAAAGCGCATACAAGTATGTCCTGCAATTTTAAACAAGAAAAACGGCTGAAGGAATTTTTCCTTCAGCCGTTTTTTCTATCTTGTTTGTGTGCAGCAAAAAGTCAGGTTTAGCTTTTTACTTTTTATTTTCTTTTGCCCAGCTGTCCTTGAGGCCAACAATCTCGTTAAAGACACCCTCATCCTTGCTGTCCTTGCAGAAGTAGCCGGTGCGGACAAACTGGAATTTGTCGCCCGCCTTCGCGTCGGCCAGAGACGGCTCCAGCTTGCAGTTGTGCAGCTCGGTCAGCGAGTTCGGGTTCAGGTAGTCCAGATAGTTGGTGCCTTCCGGTACATCGTTGACATTCTCCAGGGTGAACAGGTAGTCGTACAGGCGTACAGTGGCGTCGATGGCGTGTTTGGCCGATACCCAGTGGATGGTGCCCTTGATCTTGCGGCCGTCTACTGGGTTGCCGTTGCCGGTCTCGAGGTCAGCTGTGCAGTGCAGCTCGACGACATTGCCCTGTTCGTCCTTGACCACCTCGTTGCATTTGACGATGTAGGCGCCCATCAGGCGAACCTCGCCGTCCGGTTTCATGCGGAAGAACTTCGGAGGCGGTACCTCGGCAAAGTCGTCCGCATCGATGTAGAGTTCACGGGTGAACGGAACCTTTCTCACGCCGGCTTCCTCGTTTTTCGGGATGTTTGGCAGCTCAAAATATTCTTCCTTGTCCTCCGGGTAGTTGGTGATGACCACCTTAACTGGGTGCAGGACGGCGACGCGGCGCTGTGCTGCGGTGTTGAGCTCGTCGCGGATGCAGTGCTCCAGCAGACCGATGTCGACGATGCTGTATGCCTTGGCGACGCCGGCCTTTTTGACAAACTCGTTGATCGAGCTTGGGGTGTAGCCGCGGCGGCGCAGGCCGGACAGGGTGGGCATTCTCGGGTCGTCCCAACCGTCGACCTTCTTGGTCTCGACCAGCTCGCGCAGGTAGCGTTTGCTCATGACGGTGTGGGTGACGTTCAGACGGGCGAACTCGTACTGATGCGGTTTGTGCTCAAAGCCGATGTTGTTGACCACCCAATCGTACAGTGGGCGGTGGTTTTCAAACTCGATGGAGCACAGCGAGTGGGTGATGCCCTCCAGCGCATCCTGGATGGGGTGTGCAAAATCGTACAGCGGATAGATGCACCACTTGTCGCCCTGGCGGTGATGGTGTGCGTGCACGATGCGGTAGATGGCAGGATCACGCATGTTCATGTTTGGGGAAGCCATGTCGATCTTGGCGCGCAGCGTGTGGCTTCCGTCCGGAAATTCGCCGTTTTTCATCCGCTCAAAGAGGTCGAGGTTTTCCTCAACCGAACGGTTTCTCCACGGGCTTTCCTTTCCGGGCTCGGTCAGGGTGCCGCGGTACTCGCGCATCTGGTCTGCACTCAGGTCGTCGACGTAGGCTTTTCCCTCTTTAATCAGTTTGACAGCATACTCATAGCACTTGTCAAAGTAGTCCGAACCGTAGTAGATGCCGCCAGTCGGTTCCGCACCCAGCCAGCGCAGGTCCTCGATGATCGACTGTACATATTCGTCGTCCTCGCGAACGGGGTTGGTGTCGTCGAAGCGCAGGTTAAACAGGCCGTGATATTTCTGTGCGGTTCCGGAGTTGATCCAGATGGCCTTGGCCGAACCGATGTGCAGGTAGCCGTTTGGCTCAGGTGGGAAGCGGGTGTGTACCTTGGTGATCCGGCCCTCTGCCAGATCACGGTCGATGATGTCGTGGATAAAGTTGGACACGTTTTCGGTGTCCATGATTTTTTCATCAGCCATTCTATTTTCAGTCCTTCCAAATGGATTCGATATTTCAGTAGACTTATTTTATTTGGACAAAGTCGCGATGGCTTCATCCAGTCTCTTCTGGCAGGTTTCCTCGCCGAGGATCTGCATGACACTGCACAGGTCAGGAGAATTTGTGCGGCCGGTAATTGCCAAGCGGATTACCTGGCTGACATCTCCGACGTGGCCCTTATACTGGTCTGGATTTTTCTTGTAGTCTTTTGGTTTTGCTGCAAAGCCCAGAGCAGAGCCCAGTTCACGAACCTTCTCAAACCAGGTGTCGCCGTCGTCAGCGGGGGAGTAGATGCCTTTGTACTGGGTGAGGATCGCAATTGCATCCTCTTTGGTAATATTGGCGGGATATTCGGTGGCAGGGACGTACAGCTGGTCATAGAAGAAGGCCAGAAAATCCTTCACCTCGCTCCAGATGGCGATATCCTTGCGGGGTTTTGCTCCGCCACGGCCGATGGCAAAGATTGCCTTGGCCTTTTCCGGATCGCCGGTGAGCAGGTCATACAGCTGCTGGTCGTAGTCTTCTGCCCAATCGGTGACCTCTTTGTAGACCTCGTCGGCGCTCATCACCGAGATGGTGTTTTTGCTGACATCCTTTAATTTGTCGATGTCAAACAGCGAGCCGCTGTTGCCCATCTTTTTGGTGGTGAACTGGAAGTCGTTGATCGGTGCGGCAGGGTTTGCAAGGCGCCAATCTTCAAAGTTGGAGTTTAACAGGGTCATCAGGTATTCGATGACCGAAGGTACCGGGTAGCCCTCCGCGTTGTAGAAGTCCAGCGCCAACTCTGGGTCCTTCCTCTTGGAAAGCTTTCTCTTAGAACCGCCGTCCATCTTCATCAGCTGGGCGGTGTGGACATATTTCGGCGGTTTCCAGCCCATGGTGCGGAACAGCTGGAGGTGGATATTCAAAGTTGCCAACCACTCTTCGCCGCGGACGACGTGGGTGGTGCCCATAAAGTGGTCGTCGATGACGTGGGCAAAGTGGTAGGTCGGGATGCCGTCCGACTTGAGCAGCACGATGTCCTGGTCGTTTTCTGGGAGCTCAATGTCGCCCTTGACAAGGTCATGGTGGACAAAGCGCTTGTTCGGGTCGCCGGAGCTCTTAAAGCGAAGGACATAGGGTTTGCCCGCCTTGATGTTTTCCTCGATTTGCTCATAGGTCAAGTTGCGGCATTTTGCCCACTCGCCATAGTAGCCGAAGTTGATCTTCATCTCCTGCTGCTTCTGGCGCATTTGATTCAGCTCTTCCTCGGTGCAGAAGCACGGATAAGCCAGTCCACGCTCGACCAAAACTTTGGCAAAGGTCTGATAGATTTTGGCGCGCTGTCGCTGTCGATAAGGACCGTAGGCGCCGTTGTCGCCCTCGATGGTGGCTCCCTCATCAAAGTTCAGTCCATAGTGGTGAAAGACGCGGATGATGGTCTCTACACCGCCTTCGACGGCGCGCTTTAAGTCGGTGTCCTCGATGCGCAGGAAAAAGACACCGCCGCTTTGATGTGCCAGCCGTTCACTGACGATGGCGCTGAAGAGGTTTCCCAGGTGCATGAAGCCGGTGGGGCTGGGTGCAATGCGGGTAACCTTTGCGCCCTCTGGCAGGTTGCGGGGCGGATACATGGCCTCGATGTCCGCAGGGGTGGTGGTAATATCCGGGAACAGCAGGTTTGCAAGACGCTGATAATCCATGGATGGAATCTCTCCTTTAGTTGGAATCTATCTTATAGGTATAAGAATAGCACAAAATAAGGGGGAAGAAAAGGGGCGATTGGGATTTTTCCCAATCGGAGAAAAAACAAAACGGGGCAAAGTGCATTTTTATGCGCTTCGCCCCATGAAAGAGGATACGATAGGGATCGTTTGACAAAACAAGATATCTTTGTAGGCAAACAAGGAATGCTTTCGCCTGCTGGAAAACGGCGACGCTTTGGTTATGCCGGCGGGTTCCCGTCCATCTTTTAGTATTTGACTGGCGGCTCGAACCCTTCAAAGATGATTGCGTCGTACATCCTTTTTGCCTTCTCATAGTCCTGCTCGTGGATGGTCCATCCCACCGTCATTGCGCCGCAGGCTTTGCAGAATTGGAAGGCATGGCTGTTTGCAGCAAAGCGGTGGTTGTAGGCGACGAAGTGCGGCTTTGAAAGGAAGTTAAACATCATTCCGCCCAAGGCAGCGGAGCCGATCTTGGAGCCGCTCTCAAAGCGGGTGGCAAGCTGGCCGCGCATCACCTGTGGCGCATTTTTGTAAAACCAGGACACAATCAGCGGATTCATCGACTCGATACAGTAGTCCCCGGAGTAGCGGCGCAGCAGGTCGTATACCTTCAGGCAAACGCGCTCCACATGTTCGGTGGATTTGATCTCCACGATGAGCGGCACCTTGCCGTTCACCTCGCGCAGCACCTGGGTAAACAGAGGAATCTTCTCGTGCGTGTGCCCAAGATTGTATCGGGAGAGCTGATCGTAGGTCGACTGTTCGACCTTGAGTGCGCAGGAACACATCCGGGTGAGGTCGGCATCGTGAAAGACCACAATCCTGCCGTCGGAGGTCATCTGCAAATCCAGTTCAATTCCGTAACCGGCCTGTACCGCAGCTCGGAAGGCAGAAAGTGAATTTTCACAGCGGGTTTCATTGTTAAAAAGGCCGCGATGGGCAAAGTTGCGGTGATAAAATGTGGGTTCCAAAGGGTGCTTTTTGAGGCAAGGCATGGCGCTGAGCGCGCACACACCGGCTCCGAGCAATCCAAGGGATACAAGTTGTTTCATCATGGACAAAACCTTCTTTCGATCCCGGCACAAAGCCGGATGATAGGGCGGTGATCTAATTGGAAAAACTAATCTTGTTGTGCAAAAGCGTCGTCAGAAAAGGATTCTTCTGTTTGATCGGTGCTGGATGGACGGTCGTCCTCCTCGTCCTCCGTCTCCTCATCGGGGGAAGCGGTCACGGGGGTTTGGCGGGCAAGGCCGTATTCGCGCCGGGCCATCTCTTCGATGGCGGGGTTGATGTCCGAGATGTACAGGTCGGGGTCTTGACTCAGCCGTTCCAAATCAATGCGTGCAGTCAGGCAGGCGTTGGCAGAGGGACGCTCTGTCTGCATGACGACGCCGTTGCCCAGCTTGCTGGCAGAGAAGGGGGCATAGATGCCGCTGATAGCGCGGAAGGGCAGATCCATAAAGTCACCTGTCAGCCAGGAAGAAATGGCAAAAACGGGCTGTTCCTGACAGCGCATAAAGGCGCAGCTCTGGAAAAAGGCGCTGGAACGGCTGGGGCTGAATGCCGAGGGGCAGAGCAGCAGTTGCGCACCCAGCGTGTGGGCGGCACGGGCCGTTTCAAATACCCGCTGGTCGGTTCCGGAAAGGATCGCGACGCGGCACAGTTTAGTCTGCGCTGTGAGCACGCCCTTGCCCGGCTGGATGCCGCAGAGCTTTTCAGCGGGGGAGAGGTGGAGCTTGTCCTGCTGCAGGATGATGTTTCCATCGGGATCAAACAGGAAAGCGCGGTTAAAAAGTCCCTCTCGGGTGCGCACAATCATGGTGCCGGCCAGAATGTAAATCGAAGCTTTGATGGCAAGCATCGAGAAAAAGCGGGTGTAGCTTTCCAAGAGAGGCTGTGCCAGGTACTTGCAGTAAAACTGTATGGCCTCGTCGATGGCAGATTGATTTGCATTGATGAGGTCTTCGGAGAACTGGTAACACAGGTCAAACAGCGAAGGGGAACTGAGCAGCGGCATCAGGCCGATATATTCGGGAAAGACGATCAGCTGTGTGCCGTCGCGCACGGCGCTGTTGACGTTGGAGATGATCAGTTCCAGGCACTCTTTGGCGGGCAGTTCGTTGTGCAGTGCAATCTGCACGCAGGACACTTTGATGTTGTTGGGACTGACATACTCCAGCGCGCGCGACAGGTTAATGTCGGTGTTTTCCAGCAGGTGGTTGAGCTTGGAGGGATTCCAGTGAGAGAGCAGCATCTTGGCTGAAGCAATGTGCTTTAAGTTCATTATGCTAAGCCTCCTCTCTCATAAATGCGCAGGTCCAGCTTGTCCGGCAGGTTACCGCCAAAGTCGCTGCGGGCCAGCTTGTTCAGATATAGCTTTGCAAATAGGCTGTGGGAGCTTGCAGGTGCAACAAGATATCCGCTCTCGTCCGGGGTGAGGTCGCAGGGGGCGGCGACGGCGGAAAAGCAGTTGCAGCAGCTGACGACATAGACTCCGTTGGACTGTGCAGCATTCCAGATGCCGGTGGTCAGCATATGGCGGCTGAGCTGGTAGGAGTCGATGAATTGCGACGACACGACGATCTGTGCCCCCTTCATGCGGGCAATGCGCACCACCTGCGGGTGGTAGATGTCCACATCGACACACAGGAAGATGTTGCCGATGGGGGTGGCGATCGGTTCAATCCGGTCATACTGGGTCAGATCGGACTGGTTATACAGGTTGCGGTGGGTTGCACCCTGTATGCCCAAAATGTCTCCTTTGGGGGAGAACAGGCACAGGTAGAGGATGTTGTCGACCACGAAGCGGCTGGGCACCAGATACACCTTGTGTTCGATGGCGTATTTGCGGCAGGCGTTGAGGTAGTCGGGGGTATCCCACTGTGGAATATAGGATTTGACGTCGGAAAAGATCACCAGGTCGGAAAGCGGCTTGATCTTTCCGAACGGAGGGGTAATGCAAACAACGGCACGGGCCACACAAGTCACCTCTTCAAAGAAATATTCGAAAGCAAAGATTGCACACAAAAATACAAAGTAAGGTATGCCATCCACATCGGGACAGCCGTACAATAATATTATACTATCTGGCAAGAGGGATAGCAAGCTGGCCAACACAGTCTTTATCAAAATGGCAAAGCTGTGCGCTCGGTTTGATTTATGCAGCAAAAGGACAGGAACAGAACCTTTTTTCCCTTATACAACAAAACCTTCCGGCATACACTCTGGAAGGTTTGGATGGTTTGGGGATGTTTTTCTAAGGTTGAGGGGGAGCAGCAGCCTGCAAATAAAAACAACAGAGAAAAAACTGCCATTTTTTCCACTAAATAATGGTGGAAAGAGTTTAAAAATGATTACTCAAAGTAAAATCAGGATAAACTATCATGAATTTAACAGTTTCAACAGAGTTTTCAACATCATAGAGATGTGGATAAGCGTTAAATGTGGGGGATTGCGGGGGAAAACAGACAGCCCTCACCGCAATTCGGTAAAGAAACTGCTCAATACAGCGGCACATTCCTCCTGCAGAATTCCGGAACGGACGATGGGGGTGTGGTTAAAGGGCATCACAAAGAGGTCGGCAACCGAACCGGCACAGCCGGCCTTGGGGTCCTTTGCGCCGTAGACCACCCGATCCAGGCGGGAATTGATGATGGCTCCCGAACACATCGGGCAGGGCTCCAAAGTGACAAACAGCTCACATCCGCTCAACCGCCAACTGTGCAGAGCCTGGCAGGCCTGCCGGATGCAGAGGATTTCGGCGTGGGCCAGTGCATCCTGGTCGAATTCGCGGCGGTTGTGTGCGCGGGCGATGAGCTGTTGTCCGCGCACGATGACGGCCCCGACGGGAATTTCTCCCAGAGCGGCGGCTTTTTTTGCCTCCTCGAGCGCAAGGTGCATCCAATGGGTGTCCCGTCGCAGATAGGAGGGGGTGGAGTCGGACATAAAAAAGCTCCTTTCGAGCAGATTTTAGCTAGATCATGTTTTGGATGATGGCTACCACCAGCAGTGCCAATGCGATGGCCAGGGTCATCGAGGAGAAAAAGACGCGGTACTTGATGCGCTCATTTGCCACGGTGGAAGGGCGGCGGAAGGTAAAAATATTGGGGTACTGATGCACCAATACCAATAGCGCACCGATGCCCGCAGTCAGGTATAAAACCAGGACAATCAGCAAAAATAGCGGCTGGAGCTGCTCGGGCAGCGAGGAGAGCAGCAGGTTTAAAAGCAGGTTAAAGAGGTTGTTGACCGCATGGATGAGCACGCCGGTCCATAAAGAGCCGCTGTACAGGACCAGGTAACCGATCAGCAGGCCCATGATGAAGGCGTTGGGGGCCTGTACCAGATTGCCGTGAAACAGGGCAAACAGGATGGCGGAGATCATCAGGGCGAAACTGTCGCCAAAGCGGCGCATCGACTGAAAGATCATGCCGCGAAATACAAATTCCTCCACAACAGGTGCGATGATGCACAGCTGCAAAGCGGTGAGCGCGAGGGTGGGAGGATTTTGCGGGATACTGATTGAGGTGTGTGGGGTAAATCCCAGAGCGCCAAGCAGGGAGCTCAGTAGAGAAGCTGCTGCCAACCCCACAACACTGACGCCCAGGGCAAGGCAGCAGCCCAAAGCGCCAAAGCTTGGAGAAAAGCGGTGGAGCGGAAACGCAACCCGCAGAGGTACGCGGCAAAGCAGAATAAAGAGCAAAAAAGGTAAGCCCAGGCAGATGGTAGAGGATAGAATGTTGGCCAACAGGACGACCGAGGAGGAGGCGATGACCTGATTGCCGTAGACTCGGATAACCGGCCATGCCAGCGCAAACAGCCGGAACAAAAACAGCGGCACATAAGCGGAGAGCAAAAAATAGAACAGCACTGCGAATCCCAGGCCGTTGGCGTAAAATTGAAGTACCCGGCGCTCGGTGATGACGGGCGGCGGTGGGGTGAATCCATAGCCATCGACATAGGTATAACTGTTGAGGTCGCTGCCGAGATGGGTCGGGTCGACGGGTTTTTTGGTATAAAGAGCCATATACAAGATCCTCCAACAAGATGGGGTAAGGAGCGTTCAAAGGAGAAGGTGCCATTCGACAACTTTTCTGTTTTTCAGTATAGCACAGTTTTTTTGTGAATATGTTAATATAAAACTAATTCTTTGGCGATGTGGTTACCGTTTGTAAAGGATGGGTGGATTTACCAGCGCTTTTTTTAAAAGAAAAGTCATGGAACAGGACTGCTTTTCCCGTTTGTGGCAAAGGCGTTTGGAACAAGTTCTTTTCCAGTTAGCAAAAGGGGGCAGTGCAGGAAATGTTTCCTGCACTGCCCCCTATCATGGCTATGCTTTTTTAATAATTGCAAGGTGGGATTGAGACATTATTCCACGGTGACAGATTTTGCCAGGTTTCTTGGTTTGTCGACGTCGAGTCCCTTGGCTACGCTGACATAATATCCCATCAGCTGCAACGGAACGACTGCCAAGCTTGCGGTGAAATATGGCTCTGTCTTGGGAACATAGACTGCAAAATCTACCGTGTCTTCGATGGCGTAGTTGCCAAAACAGGTCAGCCCCATCAGGTAGGCGCCGCGGCTCTTGACTTCGATCAGGTTGCTGACCGTCTTTTCAAACAGGGCCTGCTGGGTGGCGACGCCGACTACCAGAGTGCCGTCCTCAATCAAGCTGATTGTGCCGTGCTTGAGCTCACCTGCTGCGTAGGCCTCCGAGTGGATGTAGCTGATTTCCTTCATCTTGAGGCTGCCTTCCAGGCTGATTGCATAGTCCAGTCCTCTTCCGATAAAGAAGATGTCGTGGGCGTTGGCATATTTGCTGGCAAACCACTGGATGCGCTCTTTGTCTTCCAGAATGCGCTGAATCTTTTCAGGCAGCGCCAACAGCTCGGTTACCAGCTCATGGTAACGCTTGTCGTCGATGCAGCCGCGCACCTTTGCAAGTTTGGTGGCGAGCAGATATACCGCCGCCAGCTGTGCGCTGTAGGCCTTGGTGGTGGCCACCGAGATTTCCGGCCCAGCATAGGTGTACAGCAGGTAGTCGCTCTCTCGCGCAACGCTGGAGCCCACTACGTTGACAATGCCCAGCACAGGTACGCCCTTTTCCTTGGCAAGGCGCAGCGCAGCCAGGCTGTCTGCGGTTTCACCCGACTGGGATACGATGACGACCAGCGAGTTTTTCATCAGTTTCGGATCGCGGTAGCGGAACTCTGAGGCAAGGTCGGTTTCAACCGGCAGATCGGTCAGTGCTTCGATGACATATTTGGCCGCTGCCCCGACATGGTAGGCCGAGCCGCAGGCCACAAAGTAGATGCGCTCCAACTGTTTTAACAGGTCGTCGGTGAGCGAGGTGGCGGAGAGGTCGATCTCCTCCTGCTCGTTGAGGTAGGTCTGGATGGTGTCACGAACCGCCTGGGGCTGCTCATGAATCTCCTTGAGCATAAAGTGGGCATAGCCGCCCTTCTCGGCAGATTCAGCATCCCACTGGATTTGGGTCGGCTGCTTTTCAATTTCTTCCCGGTCGATGTTGTAGAAGTGGATTTCGTCCTCTTTTAACTGAGCCATCTCGAGGTTGCCGATGTAGTAAACGGTGCGGGTGCTGTCCAAAATGGCCGGTACATCCGATGCAATATAGCAGCCGTCTGCATTCTTTCCGATAATCAGGGGGCTATCCTTGCGGGCGACGAACAGGCTGTCTGGGCAGTCACGGAAGATCATTGCAAAGGCATAGGAACCGCGGATGCGCAGCATCGCCCGAGAAATTGCTTCCAGAGGGCTGTTGACCTGTTTGTAGTAGTAATCGATCAGCTTGACGGCCGCCTCGGTGTCGGTCTGGGAATAGAAGGTATAGCCGGATTTGGAGAGCTTCTCTTTGAGCTCCTGATAGTTTTCGATGATGCCGTTGTGTACCAGAACAACCGACAGGTCATCGGTGTAGTGCGGATGTGCATTGACTTCGCTAGGCTCGCCGTGAGTGGCCCAGCGGGTGTGTCCGATGCCGCAGCAGCCGGGAACGGCGCGGCCACCATCGGTCTTGTCAAACAGAGCTTTCAGTCGCCCCTTTGCCTTGACAATGCGGATTTTGCCTCCAGATGCATTTTCTTCCCGCACAGCAATGCCGGCCGAGTCATAGCCCCGGTATTCCAGCTTGGACAGGCCCTTTAACAGGATGGGTGCTGCCTGCTTTTTACCAATGTAACCTGTAATTCCACACATAGCGTATCTCCTTTCCTGCCACAGTGCAAAGGGCTGTGGCGGGCAAATGGGTTTTCTATAGAAATCCCGCATCCGAACAAAAAGTAAGATGCGGGATTGTCGTGACAATTGTTTGGTTTGCAGGGAAGTGGCCGATTAATAGGCTTTGCCCCAGATGACCATTGCTTTTGCAGGTCTGCCGCAGCAGACGCAGGTATCGGAGAGGTGCTCCTGATCAAACGGAATGCAGCGAGAGGAAACGCCGGCGACCTCTTTGAGTTTTTCTTCGCACTCGGCATCGCCGCACCACATGGCCTTGATAAAGCCGTTGTGCTCGTTGGCAGTCTGGATCATCTCGTCGAGAGTGCGGGCAACATAGGTGCGTCTCTCGCGGTTCTCCAGCGCTTTCTGATACATGCCGTCGTGTACAGCTTGCAGCAGCTCGGTCACTTTGCTTTCCAGTTCATCCAACGAGACAAAGGTCTTTTCGCGGTTGTCGCGGCGGACCAGTACGCACTGGTTCTTTTCGATATCCTTCGGTCCGATCTCCAGGCGCAGCGGAACGCCCTTCATCTCGTACTGGGCAAACTTCCAACCAGGAGAGTTGTCGGAGATGTCGATGTCGGTGCGGAACTGTTTGCTCAGCCGTTCCTTGACCTCCTGTGCCTTTTCGATGACGCCCTCTTTGTGCTGGGCAACTGGGATGACGATGACCTGAATTGGTGCGATGGCCGGAGGCAGAACCAAACCGTTGTCGTCGCCGTGGGTCATAATGATACCACCAATCAGACGGGTGGATACGCCCCAAGAGGTCTGATGTGGGGTTTGAGGTTTGTTCTCGCGGTTCTGGAACTCGATCTCAAAAGCTTTGGCAAAGTTTTGTCCAAAGTAGTGGGAGGTACCTGCCTGCAAGCTCTTGCCGTCGTGCATCATGGCCTCGATGGTGTAGGTGGATTCAGCGCCGGCAAACTTTTCCGAGTCGGTCTTTTTGCCGCGGACAACCGGCATGGCCAGGTCTTTTTCGCAAAAATCTGCGTAGATGTTCAGGATGCGCTCGGTCTCCTCGATGGCATCCTGTGCAGTTTCATGCATGGTGTGACCTTCCTGCCACAAAAATTCGCGGGTGCGCAGGAAAGGACGGGTGGTTTTTTCCCAGCGCACGACGCTGCACCACTGATTGTAGAGCTTTGGCAGGTCGCGGTAGGATTTGATGATATTTTTATAATGATCGCAGAAGAGGGTCTCGGAAGTTGGGCGCACGCACAGGCGCTCCTCAAGCTCTTCCGAACCGCCGTAGGTGACCCAGGCTACTTCTGGGGCAAAGCCCTCGACGTGGTCCTTTTCCTTCTGCAGCAGGCTTTCGGGAATAAAGAGTGGCATGGCGACGTTCTGATGTCCGGTCTTTTTAAATTCGGCGTCCAGGATGTGCTGGATATTTTCCCAGATAGCATAGCCATAGGGACGGATAATCATGCAGCCTTTGACCGAAGAGTAGTCGCACAGCTCAGCTTTTTTGACAATATCAGTATACCATTTGGCGAAGTCTACTTCCATCGAAGTGATGTCTTCGACCATCTTTTTATTATCTGCCATTCTAATTTGCTCCTCCTTAAAATGATGGGCGGGACTTTTCTGTTTTATTATATTCCCTTCCGGCAGTAAATTCAACAATAATTTTCTTCTTTTCCTTTTCCTTTGCGGCTTTCTTTACCGCATGAGACGCCATTTTCTGTTGGTGCTGCTGGGAAAGCGACTGCTCTGATCGGGTCAATTGGAGTTTGGCCGCATGCTCTATATTCTTGAAAAAGGGCAGCGGCACCGTTGCAGAACTTTTTTTCGTCACTGATCCTCCCAAAAGCAAGAACAGGGAGGGCGTCTGCCCTCCCTGTTCTTGCTTAGTAAAAAGAGAACGCGCTTATGCAGCGTGATCCTCGATATATTTGACGATGTCGCCGACGGTCTTGAGGTTTTCAATGTCCTCATCTGGAATCTCAGTGTCAAATTCTTCTTCCAGGGTCATAACCAGGTCAACAATATCAAGGGAGTCAGCACCCAGATCCTCGATTACCTCCGCATCCTCGGTTACCTGTTCTTCCTCCAGGTCCAGCTGATCGCAGAGGATCTTCTTTACTTTCTCGAAAACGTCCATTCTTCTCCCTCCTTTCTTTTTCCAGTACAGCGCCCAAAAAGAGACTTACACAGACGGGCGCGCTTATCCTATTGCTTATTTTTTATAGCACATTCCTTCCGTGTATGTCAATATCTAATTCTCTATAAATTTTGATTTGGCTTAACTTTTTCAAATCTGCCGAAAGAACGGCAGAGGATTTGGACTCTTTGCCGCAGCTGTCTTGTCAGCTGTGTCAAGATGTGATACACTATTTTTAAGTTTTGTGAAGATAAACGAAAAGGGAAGGGCGGGTACATCCTGCTCTGTGCAAATATCGAGGAGGCTTTTTTATGAAACACTTTGCGATTTTGGGCTATCCGCTTGGACATACCCTCTCCCCACAGCTGCACCGGCTGTTGGCAAAGGAGATGGGGGAGGAGATCGATTACCAGATCCAGCAGATTCCGCCCCAACAGCTCGACGGCCAGCTGGATGCCCTCTTTTCGTTGGATGGCTTTAACATCACCATCCCCTATAAAGTGCGCATCATGGACAGCCTTGACGTTGTGGACCGCACCGCCCAAAATCACGGAGCAGTCAACGTCGTGGGCCACCTTGCCGACGGCAGAAAATGCGGCTACAACACCGATTGCATCGGATTTGTGCGCACCATGCAGGCGCACGGCGTGACAATCGGCGGCAGAGCCTGCGTGTTGGGCGCAGGGGGAGTGGGAAGGATGTTTGCCACCGAATGCGCCCTGCGTGGATGTGAAGTCACCATGGCGGTGCGCTCGGGCAGCATGGAGAAGGCACAGCCGGTGCGCGAACACATCCTCTCGGTTGCCCCGCAGGCGAAGGTTCAGATTGTCGACATCGAATCGCTCAACGAGGGCAAGTGCGCCTTTGATCTGATGATCAATGCAACCCCAGTCGGCATGTTCCCGAAGATGGATGCAAGCCCTGTACAGCTGGCAGCGCTGCAAGAGGTGCAAACACTGTTTGACTGCATCTATAACCCGAAGGTAACGAAACTGATGCAGTTTGGAGAAGAGGCCGGATGCAAGGTGGTTGGCGGTTTGGAGATGCTGGTCTGGCAGGCTGCCGCAGCACAGGAAATCTGGTTTGGGCGGCAATTTACCGACCAACAGGTCAACTGCGTGACCGAAAAGCTACAAAACACTCTGTAGAAGAAGATCGAAAAAGGAAAGGAAGACGGAGACAATGGCAGTAAATCGCGCCGTGCAGCAGATTTTGCTATGTGGATTTATGGGCTGCGGCAAGACGAGTGTCGGCCAGGCGCTGGCCTTCCGGCTGCACTGGGACTTTTTGGACACCGATGCGATGATTGAAAAGCGGCAGGGCAGGAGCATCCCGGAGATCTTTTCGCAGGATGGAGAAGAGGGGTTCCGGCGACTGGAGCAGGAGACAGCGGCCCTGCTGGGCCGTCGCCGCAGAACGGTGGTCTCGACAGGCGGAGGCTTCTTGACGCGGGAAGAGACGGTGCGTGCCCTTCGAGAAAACGGTGGGTTTGAGGCGGTTGTCTTTTTGGATTGCAGCTTTGAGACCTGTTATGGACGGATTAAGGACAGTGACCGGCCGCTGGTTCGGGCCAATGACCGAGAAGGACTCAAGCAGATCTTTTTAGCAAGACAGGCGCTGTATCGCCGTGCGGCAGATGTTGTGGTGTCCAATGAAGAACTGGTGAGCCAAACGGTGGAGAGCATTTTGCGGGCTTTGCCAGTGCTGTAGAAAAAAAGAGAATCCCTGCGGATGGTAGATGCAAGAGTCTCCCAAAGGGAGTTTCTCCTGCGTAAAAAGGGACACACGCGACAATATTCTAGCAGAATCAAAAGAGGAAAGCCTTTACAGGCTTTCCTCTTTTTTAGAATCGGAAGAATCGGATTGATTTGCTGCGCGATGGCGGCGCACCAGCCAAACAACAGCAAAGATGATGACGGCGGCCACAATAACGATTGCTGCCAGGTGGGTGTAGCGGTCAAAATAGGGCATCGCCTTTTCCCAGGCAGTTCCCAAAAAGGAACCCACTAGCACCAGAACGGTATTCCATATCGCGCTTCCCAGTGTGGTCAACAGCAGAAAGGTGGGGAGGGGCATCTTTGCAAATCCGGCGGGAATCGAGATGATGCTGCGCACCAGAGGGATGCACCGGCAGATGAAAACGGCTTTGCCCTCATAGCGCTTAAACCAACTTTCGGCCTGGGTCACATGCTCAGGACGAAGGTGGGTGATCTGTCCAAAACGTCCGGCAAACAGCCGCTTGAGTCGTTCGGCCTGAAAGATTCGCCCAAAGGCGTACAGAACAATTGCGCCGATCAACGACCCGGCAGTCGCTGCAAGAATGGCCCCGGGGGCATTCATCGCTGTGCTGACAGTCAGCGCACCGGCAAAAAGAAGAACGGCTTCGGATGGAATGGGTGGAAAGACGTTTTCAATAAAGATCAAAAGGAAAACGCCCAAATAGCCAAATTGGTCGATAAAGGAAAGCATCCATTGCTGCATTGCTGCTTTGCTCCTTCCAAAGGTATGATAATTGATGGGAACTTGGCATTATTATAATCAAACAATTGCAAAAAATCAAGGCGCAAACAATAAATAATCTGTGTGTATGGGGGCTTTCTATTACAAAAAGATATGGAACACCATAAAAGATAGGTATTTTACAGTTTGCGCCCATTGCGCTATACTGAATGTAGAGAACAAATATTTTGGAATCCACCATCAACAAAGGAGTGTTTTTGTATGCGCATCGGCAAAAAGGAAGCGTTTGATAAAGAAAATATGTTCGGACTTGGCAATCCAAACGATGCCTATGCACGCTATTTCATCGGCCAATCCTATCTGAATCCGCTGACTCAGGCCGGCCAATGTCCGGTCTTTCTGGCCAACGTCACCTTTGAGCCTGGGTGCCGGAACAACTGGCACATCCACCACGCAAAAACCGGCGGTGGACAGCTGCTCATCTGCACAGCCGGAGAGGGCTGGTATCAGGAGGAAGGCAAACCGGCGGTCAGCCTGACCCCCGGAACCGTCATCACCATCCCGGCCAATGTAAAGCACTGGCATGGCGCCAAGAAGGACAGTTGGTTCAGCCATATTGCCGTTGAGGTGCCCGGTGAGGAAACGAGCAACGAGTGGTTGGAGCCGGTGGATGACGCAACCTATGCGGGATTGGAATAAGGAGTAGACCATGCAATACACAAAATTAGGCAATTCGGAATTGACGGTTTCCCGCATCTGTATGGGATGTATGGGCTTTGGCGACCCCAACAACGGACAGCACAGCTGGACACTGGATGAGGAACATTCCCGCGAGATTATCCGGCATGGGCTGGAGAGGGGAATCAATTTTTTCGATACCGCCATCGGCTATCAGAGTGGCACCAGCGAACAGTATCTGGGCAGAGCGATCAAAGACTTTGCCAAACGCGACGAGGTAGTGGTCGCCACAAAATTTTTGCCCCGTACAGCGCAGGAGATTGATGACGGTGTCACCGGCCAACAGCACATTGAGCGCCTGCTTGATACCAGCCTGCGCAACCTGGGGATGGAGTATGTGGATCTGTACATCTACCACATGTGGGACTATCAGACCCCCATCTATGACATTCTGGACGGGTTAAACCGGGTTGTGAAGGCGGGAAAGGTGCGGTATATCGGCATTTCCAACTGCTTTGCCTACCAGCTGGCCAAGGCCAATGCCCTGGCGGAAAGAGAAGGTTTTGCCAAGTTTGTCTCCATCCAGGGACATTATAACCTGATCTTCCGGGAGGAGGAACGGGAGATGGCCAAACTGTGCGCCGAGGACAACATAGCGATGACGCCATACAGTGCCTTAGCGGGCGGCAGACTGTCCAAACACCCGGGTGAGACCTCCAAGCGGATGGAGGAGGACACCTACGCCCACCTAAAGTATGACGATACTGCCCGGCAGGACGCCGCGATTATCCAGCGGGTGGCACAGGTTGCACAAGGGAAAGGCGTCTCGATGACCGAAGTCTCGCTTGCGTGGCTGTTGCGCAAGGTGACGGCTCCTGTTGTGGGCGCGACTAAACTGCAGCAGGTTGAGGGAATGGCAAAGGCGGTGGAGCTGTCGCTCAGCGCAGAGGAAATGGCCTACCTTGAAGAGCTGTATGTTCCGCACAAACTGGTGGGCGTGATGGCACAGAATACCCCTGCGGCCGCAAAGCAGGAGCACGTCTGGAGTACCGGAAACCAGAAGATTGCAGCTGGCCAGAGCGATGCAGAGTGATGCTGGCGGACACAAACCAATCAAAAAAGAGGAGTGCAGATCCTGCACTCCTCTTTTTGCTTATTCGCCAATGCCTAACACATCTTCGATGGGGAAGGATACAACCATCCCATGTGCTGGAGTTTTAAGTCCGCAGCTTTCACTGATTGCGGCCATCACCGGCGCTTTTTTTTCTTTTGGCACGACAATCAGGATAAATTCCTGCCCCTCCTGCATCGAGATGCCGAGACGCTGGCTCACCCGTTCGGAATTTCTTCTTCTTCCCTTTAAGATGGTTCCTCCACCAGCACCGGCCGATTTAGCTGCATCCACGACGTCGTCACTATATCCATTTGCCACAGCAACCCAAATCATGCTGTATCTCGACTTTTCGCACATTTCAGTCATCTCGAATTTCTTCCTTTCCTCCATCTGTTGCGCTCCTGCGGGAACGCTTTCTTCGTTCAGCATCCGAAAGACGGGACTTTGCATCCCAGTGATAGGAATGGTGAATGCAATTCCTCCTCCACGCTGACGCAGGGGGATATGCTGTTCCGCTTCAAAAAATAATTCCGGTACCATAAACCGTGGCAGTATGCCTATTGTTATGATGCGGGTTGTACCGCTCAATCCAAAGAGATCCAACATTTCTGAGGTAGCGGTTCCCTTTCCACGGCATTGATAAAAGATGGGGAGGTGCAGTGCGTCCACCATATTTTCTAGTTTCCGCTCCTCCTCTTCACGGGTAATAAAGACGAACATCCGGGGCAATAGCTCCCGATTTTCCGACATATCAGGCATCATTATTCCTCCTCAAACTCAACCAGCTCGTTGTCCGATACAGCATCAGCAATCGCTGGCAGTCCCTGGGATTTGTGAGTATAGATGAGTCCCATCACTTGAATGGCAATCAGCGGCGCCATTGCCACAAGGGCAACGATTCCAAAAGCATCGGTTACCACATTTCCTCCCACAGCAGCACACGCGCCCATAGCCAGTGGCAGCAGGAAGGTAGAGGTCATGGGGCCGCTGGCGACACCGCCGGAGTCAAAAGCAATGCCGACAAAGACAGAGGGAACAAGGCGGCTTAAAATCAGCGAGATCGCGTAGCCCGGCAGGATGATCCAGTAAATGTTGAGCCCGGTAAGGACGCGCAGCATCGAGAGGGCAACGGCAGAAGCCACACCGATCGAAAGGGCAAGATTCATCATTTGGTGCGTGATGGTGCCGCCGGTGATGTCCTCAACCTGTTCGTTTAGCACTTGAACGGCTGGTTCCGCTTTCAGTATATAATACCCCACAATTGCGCCAATTGGAATCAGTGCCCATTTAAATTGGCTTTCGGCAAGGCCGCCGCCCAGCAAATTTCCGATGGGGGCAAACCCGACATTGACTCCGGTTAAAAACAAAATTAGCCCAATCATGGTGTACATAAATCCAATTGCCATACGCAAAACTTGCCTTTTGCGGTAACTGCGGGTAGCAATCTGAAAGACACAAAAGACGCACGCGATGGGAAGTACACTCGCCAAAACTTCCTTTGCATATTGGGGAAAAGAGCCGATAAATTGCAGGACAACATCGTAGGTAGTGACGATGGTTGGAATTTCGGTCACGCTGTAGGTGGCTTCGGTGGGATGATAGAGCATTCCAAGCAGCAACACCATGGCGACTGGACCTATGCTGCACAGAGCAATCAATCCGAAGCTGTCGTCCTCACTTTTTTGGTCGCTTCGAGCGGACGAGAGGCCGACACCCAGCGCCATGATGAAGGGAACTGTCATGGGGCCGGTGGTTACACCGCCTGCATCAAATGCTACGGAAGTAAATTCTGCAGGTGCAAAAAAGGATAAGACGAATAGCGAGAGATAGAGGCACAGCAACAGCTTTGGCAGGGAAAATTGAAACAGGACACGCAGGACAGCCACAACGAGAAACAGACCGACACCAACAGCGACAACTCCAATGAGGACGCTGTTGGGAATGGATTCCACTTGGTTAGCCAGTACCTGGAGATCCGGTTCCGCGATGGTGATGATGGAGCCCATCAGAAAGCAGGCTGCCATGATGAGGAGTAGGCTGCGGCTCTGCATAAGGCGGTTGCCGACACTTTGACCGAGTGGCGTCATGGACATCTCAGCACCAAGCTGAAAAAAGCCCATGCCGACGATCAACAGGACTGCACCCGACAAAAACAGTGCCAAGGTACCAATTTCCATGGGAACGAGCGTGATGCTCAATAGCAGCACGATGGCGGTAATTGGAAGAACACTGGTCAACGATTCCCTGATTTTTTCTTTTAACTTTTCATTCATAAGTACACAGATGTCCTTTCCTTCATTTCAATTTTAGTGTTGGCATTGTCCGCTTTTTGAGCGAGACAACGGTCTATATATCCGATAAAAGCAGACTATGCGGTACGATAAAATACATATAGTGCAAAGATCGGACCTATTTTTTCATCGTGTCCCCCTTTCTGAATATTGAATTTTAGGTAAAAAAACAAATATGTATAATTATACCATACTTAAAAAAATCGATCAACCAGTTGCAGTTGCAAGTTTTTTCCTTCCCCATTTTTCAGATAATTCGCAAGAGTACGGTTTAAGACCAATTTTTAGAATAATATGCTATTTTTTATGATAAAAGAGAATTAATGAGAGCAGGAACCTTTAATCTTAAAAAATCATGAGTATACGTCTATTTTTTTATCCAGAAAACCCAGTGCAATAGGGAAATTCTATTTAAAGAGAGGAAAGCAATTGTGCAAGCTTAGAGAAAAATAGCAGACAAAACAGAGAAGAAAAATGTAAAAAAATGTATTTTATTCAGAATAGCATGGTGTGAAAAAATTTTAAAAAAGCATGGACAAATGTAGATTTTTTCGTTGCTTTATGCTATACTCTTTGTAAAAGAAAAGCGACATCTTTTTATTTTATGGAGGTAGCTATGAAAAGGCTGATCGGATCACTGGGAGTACTTTTTGGAACGCTGGTTTTATCACTACAGTTGTATGGACTCAAGTGGATGCAATCTTTGGAAAAAATGCACGGGGAATGGTGGTATGATGTGTGGATGTATGCCACTGAACCGCCGTGTGCAATTGCACTTTTGCTTACGGTTGCAGTACTTATCGTGTCGGCAGCTATTTTGGGGTTCACCTTCTTTCAACAAAGTTGTGAAAAAGAGTGCGGCGCAAAAGAACAAAAAGACGACGAATGTTAAAAAGAATTGCAGCGGAAAGAACCTATCCGCCTGCTTCGGGTGGTTTTGTGCAAAAAAGGGATAAAAGGGAATTGGCGACAGCAACGCTGTCGCCAATTCCCTTTTTGTTGCAATCGGCCGCTCATCAGGACGGTTTATTCGGTTGTGATCGGCTACACTATCAAACACACAAGCAAAGTGAATCGGTCATTTTCCACTGCTGCTTCCAAGGTCCCATGATACCGCCGGGCGATCTCTCGCATACCGGGCAGGCCAAAACCGTGGGAAGCCTTTTCCTTCTTGGTGGTGGAGAGGTCCGGATTAACTTCTCCGCCCACAGGATTTTCCAGACGCAGCATGAGCAGGCCCTTATCCACCCTGCAACGCAGGATAATCTTCTTTGTCGCTGCGTTTTGTACGCCTTCGATGGCGTTGTCCAAGGCATTTCCCAACAGAGCAGCTAAATCTGTATCGGTTACCGACAACTCTTTGGGGAGGGATACAGCAAAGTCTGCTGGTTGGAGATGGAATTGCTCTCGCCCTGTAAATCATCATCACGGCTCAAACGCTCGTAAAGAGCGGTAATTTTCTCGTTTCTTCTCATTGCTTGCGCTCCTTTCTTCGATTTTAGGTTGTGTGTTCTAAGAGACTTCCCAACCACTTGATTAAGAAGTCTTTTAGAGCATACAACACCCGCAGCCAGCTTGAATTTTGCATACTGCCGGACGGCAAAGTGATTTGGCTTTTTCTTCTTCAGATCCTCAAACATTAGATCCACCGGATTCTGGAAATCCTCATCGTCCTCGCGAACCTCCATGGCGTTGATAAACTCGATCAGTGTGGCAAAGTTCTGCTCCTCTTTCGGCGCTTCATAGTGAATATATCCGATCAGAGCACAGTAAAGAAGGGTCTCGGCTTTGTCCCAGAAGGGATCTCCGCCTTTTCCTTCGCCCTTGGTGTTGGCCATGAGCGTGGTGGTGAGTTTCAGAATGTCCTTTTCGCTGTGGAGATAGGCGAAGGGGTTGTAGTGCATGGATTTCCGGAAATTGATGGTATTGAAGATCTTGATGCGATAGTTGGCATGGACGAAGGCATTTCCCACCTCCAGGAGCGTTGTGCCTTTCGGGTCGGTGAGCACATACGAACTGTGCAGTTGGAGCAGATTCGGCTTGATCCAGAAGCGGGTCTTGCCGGAGCCGGAGCCGCCGACAATCAGAACATTTTTGTTTCGGGCATTGGCGGGATTCTTGGGGCGGTTGCTCATCATCAGGCGCTCGGTTCGGGTCAGGATCACATTGTTCTCAAAAACCGGATCGATAAAGGGAGCGATATCCTTTGCCGTGCCCCATCGTGCGCTGCCGTACTCCATGTTGTGCTTAAAATGCTTGGCGTTCTTTCCCCGAAGATAGACCGCAGTCTTGAACGCTGCGCCGCAGCCCAGGCCTACCGCCAGATCGACAGGATGAAAGCTGGGAAGCGGATTTCCGAACGCAATACCCAGTGTCGTGAAGAGCGACAGCAGCTTCTCGGATGCATCCGCCCCCTCCGCCATGCGCCAGGCTTCTCCCAGGTTGGTGCAGAGTAAGCCAACCAGGATATACGGGAGAGCCAGGATCAACTGCTTTTTCAGTTTCGTCGTATCCAGCTTCATCGCGACTGCTCCCTCTGTTTGTCCCGGGTGACCGCCTTGGCAGGAATATCCCGCACCGCATCCATCAGCTTGTGCAGCGTCCTGAGAACACTGGGACGTTTGTCCTTTGCCAGGACCTCGGCGGAATAGGCGTTGAACGCAGCGGTCATGGCGTCCGCGTCCCTCGCCTTAAAGAACACCAGGTATTTGGGCGGAAGCACGGATTTATCCTTGGTAATCGCATAATCGACACCGTATTTCCGGGCATACTTCTCAAAGCCCTTCAGATCCGTTTTGGAGATATCGATGTTGGTGACGCCTTGATTCTGACCGATGAGCTGCTGAATCGTCTGCTTGCCGATGGGCTTTTTCGCTGCTGACTCCCGGGACTTACGCTTGATATAAGAGAGCCCCTTCAGTGCCAGCCGGAGAATCCCCCGTACCGTGAGCTTGGTCGTACTGATGGCCAAATTTACCGTCCTGTTTTCCACTTCCTCCTGCATACGTACCACCTCCTTTGCGGTGCTTCATCGGCAGCTCAGTGACTGTCCCGGTCGGGTACCGTGTGTTTCTGCTTAACGCTGTTATCGTCAAGCGTCTTAGCAGCGTCACGGGCCTTCAAAACTTCGTCCGGGACAGGGAGTGCCATAATGCTGTGTCCCATTCGCACAAAGAACTCCGGCTGGTGGAAGAGGGCTTCAAACTTGCTGATCTGCTCCTCCGAGAGAGAAGCGAAGCTGTCCTCGCGAAGCCCGGCGACCAGAAACGACCCGGCAATAATGTCATAGATCTCATTGTCCTCATCCCGCAGGGCCCTGTTCAGCGGCAGGCCGTTGATCTTGCCCTCCTCATTGACGATCAGGCCCACCGGGTCGGCAAAGGGATAAACGACTTCGATATCACTGCCCACGGCCTTTTGCAGATCCTCCAGTTCCGTGCCGATTTCCACCACCTTCGGATGTTCATCCGGCTCCACCAGAAGGACCCGGAGAGTATCCTGCGGGAGCACCTCCGCAACGGCTTTGTCAACGGGCTCGTCTGCAAGAATCGCTGCAGCTTTCCCTGCTTCGCGGGCCTCAAAGGTCCGGGCATTTTCAAAGATGTGCGCTTCGCTGTCGTAGTGGTACACGTTGTCGGAAAGCCGGTCCGCAGGGGCGACCTCTTCCGCATTGACACTCCGCACCATCTCTTCCAGATGGCCCAGTTCCATACTGCCGTTATCGGCAACAAGCAGGACCTCATAGACCGAGGAAGGGATAACATAGAAATCTCCGCCCAGGGTTTCCGCTGCCTGGTCCAGAAAACCGGGATACTGGATGACACCGGCACCGTGCTGCCCGTTGTCCACGGTGGCCACCCAGATGGGAGAGGGTTCATCCGTGAGAAACAGGCCGCTCATGTCACCCAGCATCTCACGCATGATGTCATCCATGTTCTGAAGCTTGGCCGGACGATTCCGCACGGCAGCTTCCATGGCATCTGCATGGAGCTGGTCCGCCGTGATGTCATAAATGGCCAGTATATCGTTGGTAACGAGAATACTGGCCGTGCCATATACGCTGCTTTCCGCCTCAAAGCGGTAGACAAGGGCCATGTCCTCCACGTTTTTGTGAGGGATCTGGGCGAGTTTTTCCTCGTTCCCGGCGACGGGGACCAGATCAATGGTCAGGGTATCCCGCATCCGGCCATAATCAGCCAGCATTTGGGCGTCATACTGGGGCATATGGCGGATCGCCCTGTCAACGGCGCGCGCGATGCTGTCCAGAACATCTTCAACCGACAGGCCGGAGCCAAGCGTCTCATAGAACTCCTTCAAATTCAGGGTTGCACCGATCTCGCTGGTTTCCGGGCGGACGGTCATGCCGGTGTAGGATTCACCCTGCAGCTTGGATACCTCCTGCATGCTGATATCCGTATCCGGGAAGCGGTCGCGCATCTCGTTGATGGTTTGGGTCATGAACTCTTGAAAATTCATAGGTCAGTCCTCCTTCGGCAGCTGATAACCGCACCCGATGTGGCCGGTTTCATCCGCAAGCGTCACCGTGTGGTCGTTCAAAAAGGCGATCGCTGCAACAAAATCGCGGGCGGTCAGCTCCACATTCTCGGTCTCATCGTCGTTGACCCGGGCAACAAAAACCGGGGCCGTGATGGTAAGGTCCTCCTCACTCTCCCAGGCGTACTCCATGTAGTAGAGATACAGGTGCTCCAGGATCTCAAAGCAGTGAAAGGTCTGCTCTTCCTCAAAGCCGGGGAACATCGACAGGGCGTCTTCTTCGGTCATCAGCCGCACCGGAGTTCCGGGAACGGCATACAGGACCGTTGCCTCCATATGCCCGATGCCGGCCTCATCCTCGTCAGAAACTCCGGGAGTCTCCGGGTCACGGGGCTCGCTGTCTTCTTTGAAGCAATCGGAGAGCCGGGAGAGCATGGCGGCGCCTTCTCCGAACATCTCTGCCAGATCAGCCAAAAACGTCGCGAGCTTCACCGCAACCTCTTCTTCGGAAAGGCTCTCCGGTTTTTGGGGCTGCTTTATTATTTCTTTTTCCGTCATTGTTTTCTGCTCCTTTTCTAAATTTGGGTAAAAAGAAAGCACCCTCAAAAGCGATGGCTTCTGACAGTGCTTCGGCGTCGGTATGAAATTATCACTCCTGGTCGCGGGCCTTCTTTTTTTGCCACTGCTCCAGGAGCTTGAGAATGGTATCCTGCATCTGCTGGGTCGTGTAGGATCTGGGAAAGTACTTCCTCAGCTGTTCATTGCGGAAGGTCACCCGTTCCAGGTCACCTTTCTTCACCTCATTCATGATCTCTCTGGCCGCATCCATGGTGAAATTTCCTTCCTGTGCCAGCTTTTTCAGCCGCTGGGCCTGGGAGAGGGAAGGGGCTGCCTGTACCTCCTCCATGGCGGCCAGGAAGGTCTCCTGTTCCTCCGGCGCAAGATAGGACAACTCCACCGCCGGGTTGAAGGAGATCTGCTTCTGGTCCACCAGTTCCAGCAGTTCGGGAATCAGGTTGGTGAGGCGGATATAGCGTTTTACATTGTCTTTGCTCATTCCTGCAGACTCACCAATTATTTCCGTTGACAACTTCGGTGCAACTTGCACCGAAGTCAGATCGGATCGTTGCCCTTGATGACTGAGGGCTTCCAGCTTCATCTTAAAAGCAAACGCCCTCTCGCTGGGCAGGATGTTTTCTCGCTGCAGATTGGAGTCTACCATGAGCACCGTGGCCGCGTCATCGTCCATCTGCCGGACCAGCACCGGAACCTCGGTGAGCCCGGCCAGCTCCGCAGCATGGGCCCGGCGATGTCCGGAGATGATTTCGTAGCCGCCGTCCTCCAAGGGCCGTGCAATCAGCGGGGTCAGCACGCCGTACTGCGCAATGCTTTCCGTCGTTCGCAGCATGGCCTCATCGTCGACCACCTTGAACGGGTGGTCCTTAAAGGAAACCAGCTGGCTGATGGAAATGTTCTGCACATGCTCCAACTGCTTTTCCGCGCGGCTTTCATCCGTCTCAAAAATGTCATCGTAGCTGGTCAAGCTGATGCCTGTGCTTCTTTTCGGCATTTTCCAACACCTCCTTTGTCAGATTTCGGTAGGCATCAGCAACCTTTCCGCCGGGATCGTGCTTGAATATGCTCACGCCTTCGGCACTGATCTCCGCCGCGCGGACGGAGCGAGGAATATCCGCTTGGAATACCCGCAGCTTGCTGCCGTAGGTATCCCGAATCAGGGTACTGATCTCTTTTGCAAAATTGGTGCGGAAATCCACCATGGTCAGCAGGATTCCCTCGATTTTGAGCTTCGGATTAATTTGCCGCTTCACCTTGTTGACGGTCTGCAGCAGCTGCTCCAGGCCTTTGGCCGACAGATAGTTGGCCTGTACGGGAATGAGCACCTGGTCGGAGGCAGCCAGGGCATTGACCGTAAGCATCCCCAGGGAGGGCATACAGTCCAGAAGAATGTAGTCGTACTGGCTTTTCAGAGGCTCCAGAACCTGCCGCAGCACCGTTTCCCGGCTTATAGCATTGACCAGGGACACCTCCATGCCGGACAATGCGATATTTGCGGGGATCAGGTCCACGCCTTCCTCATGGGACAGGATGCCCTCCTTCGGCCCGATGGGCTGATCCTGCAGGACCTTTGCCATCAGGTCGGTCAAGGTAATGGGAATCTCATCCGGCCTGGGGTGCCCAAGGGCAATGGTCAGGGAAGCCTGGGGATCCGTATCCACAAGCAGCACCCGTTTTCCTTCCTTTGCAAGACCGATCCCCAGATTCTCACAGGTGGTCGTTTTGCCCGTTCCGCCTTTTTGGTTCACAACAGCCATCACTGTGGCTTTCGACATAAAATCATCACCTCCCGTCACAATGTTCCTGAATTGTATGTCGGAATCATCAAACTAGATCAAACCGTTGGCCATATCATGCTGCACCCAGTTCTGGTAGTAAGCACCCATGGTTGTCGGAGCGTTATAGAGGACGGCCAGCATATATTGCTTCATGTCCCGCACGCGGGTCGTGTTGTTTGCCAGGGTCATCAGTGCATACCGGATATGCTCCGCATCCAGCTTCAGGAATTGGCTTTTTACAACTTCGGTCGGCATATCCTCCCGGTTGATGCGGATGGCCTTTTTCCCGGAACAGCAGACATCGACCATAAGGTCCACCATAGCGGAAAGCACTTCCTGATCCAGGGATCTGTCCCGTAAGAGAATGTCCAGCTCCAGGGATTGTCTGAAATAGGCTTCATACTGCGTGCGGAGCCGCATCGCATCGCTTCCTTTCCCGGCAGTTCTGCCGGAAGGAAAAGAATCGATATCGCTATACTCCGTATTATTGGAATCCGTATTGGTTCCGTGTCCTTCTGCCACTTCCGGAGATGTGATTTCGCCACTTCCAGAAGTGTGATTTTGACAGTTCAGGAAATGTCTTTCCGCTTCGTTTTCCACCGAGATGAAGTTTTTGACATAGATCAGGTTGGGTTTTCCCAGCCCCTGGCGTTTTCTCTCGATGAGACCGACCTTTTCCTCCAGATCCGACAGCAGCTGGATGGCCTTCTTGTTTCCGCAGTTCATATCCTCCATGATCTCTTCGATGGTGCAGATGATATACACCCGGCCCTGCTGATCAATCCAGCCGTTTTTTACCGACAGGGATACGCGATCCAGCAAAATGCCGTACAGGGTTTTCGCCTCGGCAGAGAGCACACGGAACCTGTCATTAGTAAAGAGGACCTTGGGAATCCGATAAAAGGCGAACTGCTCTGCCTGGGCCCCATAGAAATAGTCAAACACGCACTGTCACCACCTGCCTTCAGGAAAACTTATCGCGCTTCAGGGGATTTTTGCGGAACACGGCCTTCTGGTCACCATACGGGCACCGGGAAAACTGGCACCGGCGATACTTGAAGTCCGGACGGTAGTAGATACAGCGCTTGCAGCAGCCGGGCTTGTTCTGGGCCTTTTCCGGCCTTTCCGCCTTGGACAGCTTTTCATATCGGCGGAAGAGCTCCTCCTGTTTACCCATTTGCCGTTCCTTCTTTCTGCGCCCGCTTTGCTCTGGTGGCCCTTAGCCAGGCATCCAGATCCTTGTAGCAGGTAGCGCTGACACAGGGCTGACCCTTCGCGTAGCAGCACCCTTCGCACTTCTTCTCCTGCGCTGTCATGGCAGCCTCCGCCAGGTAGTAGCAATTCTGCTTGCCCAGGATGCAGCCGACCTTGCGGTTTTTCCAGAAGAAGCATTTGCGGCAGGTGTCGGGCTTGTCCGCATAGTACCGGATGCCGTCAATCAGAATGGTCTTGCGCTTCGCCTTTTTGCTCATCTCGATATCCTCCTTGTTTTTGATTCGTCACCGGGGAAGCCCGGAAACGACAAAAGCCCTGTGGTGAAGGAAAATCACCACAGGGCTATGTAAGATATCGGTATTCTGCTTTCTCTAATATCGGCGTTTGGTTTTGGAAAACCAGGTTATCAAAGTTGAATTCTCTAATGCGGTTTAGAATTTTGCCGCTGGATCAGCCCGACTCCGGGCCGGTCGATCTGAACTTTTCTCGGAAGGGAAGACAGATGAGTCACAGATTTACACCCGGAAGCACCGGTACTTAAGGGTGCACCCGCCGTTTTTAGCGGATTGAACCCCAGAAGCCGTTTTTCGGCGTTAGAAAAAATGCCGGTCCTTTTGACAATTCGTCAATGAAGGCAAAAAATCTTTAGAAAAAATCGCGGAAGATCTTGTAAAAAATCTTCCGCGATTCTATGATGGCGTCCCCGCCCGGACTCGAACCGGGGGCCTCGGGCTTAGGAGTACGGCGTACCATTTCGTAAATTGTTCATATCATATCTTCCCGTGTTATTTCTTCGCAAATTGTGCTGCCTGGAGGCAGGTCAATTTGCACAAATTCCCCTGAAATATGCTGCCTTACAACGGCTTTTCAAATGTCGTATTAGCAAGGTATTAGCAGGAACCCCTTGTGACAGAGGGCTTCCAGGGGCCATTTCAAAATGCTATTAGCACAGATGGAGGATAATCTTATGAGCACCAACACACCCAACGAAAAAGGAACGCCCCAAAGCAGAACATACACCGTGAATGACATCGCAGCCATTCTCGGTATCGGCCGCGCTACGGCCTATAAGCTTGCCAACTCCGGAGCGTTCAAGACGATCCGCATCGGCAACATGATCCGCATCTCAAGGAAGTCCTTTGAGGATTGGTTGAAGGTGGAGGGTTTAGACGACGAAACTGAATAAGTGTTAGGAGCGCCGTAGGATTGGAACCTATGGCGCTCCTACTTAACCATTTTTAATATTAATGTCGCCTATACTTCATCAAGATATTTAACCCAGTTCATAATAGCATTTCCATATCTAACTTTAGATGATGTCGTCCATTGCTTTGAAAAATGGTCGTTCAACTGCTGTCCCATTTCCAAACTTTTAATATCGGGATTTTTCTTTAAAACCGTTTTGGCAAAACTAATCGTATCAGATTGAGAAATATTATTAATGACTTCTTCTAGCGGAAGAACTATTTCAACGTGGTCTTTTTCTTTCCTTAATCCTCTGGCAGCCGATAACAGTTCCAGCGCATTTCTGAATCCACAAGATTTTAAATCATTGTAACTAGTCCTTCCGCTTTGAATTAATGTATACGCTTCTTTCATTTTTTCTGGATTAGTTTGACCCCAGAACAAATTTGAAGTCCCGGTTTGATAGTGCCCTCTGCGTACTCGTCCTTGAGAAAATTGTATTGCTTTAATCGATGGCGCTGGTGTAATAGTTATTTGACTACCTTCTTCTGTAAGTAACCCAAGACAAACAAACCAGTTATAAAGTTTGCTAGCATATGTTGTTTTGGTTTTTTTGTTTATGTTTGTATCCCGATATACGCTTTCAAAAACATCTGAAAAAGTACGGTAGTCAAATTTTCCAACAGCATATTTGCCCAATTCTTTATATATGACATGCTTTTTAAAAAATGCTTGCAATACTTTAAATAGATTATCTTCTGTATCTGGCACTAAATGAATAATATTATTTTTCTTTATAACAAGGCCAAACATGACAGCATCAATCATTATGTTATCAATTGTAGTGATTTCAAGGGATAGGTGTTGACTCAATTGAACGGCCGTCAAGTCTCCTTTTTGCAGCAAGCACCGTAGTACCTTAACCACTGAGGAAAACTGCATTTGAGGGATATAATCTAAAAGAAGCTCTGGAATGGTTTTGTTTAAAACATAATCCTTAAAAATATCCCAATATAGAGTCAGTTTTGATGCACGGCGAATAACAAGGCGGTTATTAATTAAAAACTGAACAATATCATTTCCATAAATGTCTACAATTGAAAAATAATCGGCTGGGGAGTTTTTCGCAATCTCAGTAATACAAGCATGCTGATCCGGGGTAAGATCAGAAATATCGCGCTCAAAAAGATCAACGATATTTAAGCGTTGCCCAATAACTGCTTCTTGTGTACTTCCTTCATGAATAAGTCTAAATACATGAATACACAATTTTTTTAGCAGCCAAGGATAGCCTTGACACTGCTTAGTTAAATAGTTTGCCAGAATTTTATTAACTGGCTCCCCTAATTGCTTTCCAAATATATTTATTGCACTTTTTATCTCAGATGCTTTAAATTGTGTGAGTTCAAATTCTTTTCTGCGATCATGAAGATTAGCCCACATATAATATGCCGGGTGTTCTACTGGAATTGTTAAATCCGTTTTCCAGGCAAACCCCAGTAACAAGGGGCTTTGCATTGAATCTACCTCGTTGCAAAGCAACCTGATATTATCAAAAAGAGGATATAGTTCTTTCTTTGAAAAGAGTTCTTCAAATTGATCAAAGATTAAAATTATGCATTTACCTGCATCTTTTAAATGTGCCAGTGTGTTCTGTATTGAGGCATCTCTTAAGTATTGGACAGCATTAGAAGAAGTAATATTTCTTGTTTTGGTATCTGTAAATCCGGCTTTATCAGCTTTTTCAAAACAAGTTCTTAAAGTCATTTCAGCATACCTGGGCGATAAAGCTGTGCGAACATCTACTGCATAGACAAAAAACTTTTTTGAAAAATTTCTTCTTTTAGAAAGGTCAGCTAATTTAATAATAATTGAACTTTTTCCCATTCCAGACGGTGCTTTTATTGAAAAGAGTCTCGTATTAGACTGCCCTGAATTGGCCGCATTAAAAAAAGTTATAATGTCACTCAATATATTTTTTCTTCCAACGAAATCTTCCGGTCTAGCAGGACGATAATCAGTCCAGTCATCACCACTTATAACAGGTACTACACTACTCAATTCTTGCTCTAACAATTGAATAGTGTTTCCCTCAACGCGATTATCGTCATCCAACCATTGCATAGAGCTATAACTGTTTTTATGATCTTTAATATCATTTAGTAGTTCTCTACTTATGATTCTTTCGCCGGTTTTTGCATCAAACGCCATGACAGAAGTTGAATATCCAGAACAAACATCTTGAACTGGAATTACCCATACTCTACTTGTTGGCAGCAACATCAACAAGGCTGTTTCAGCTAATTCAATTGCCTTTATGTTATGTTTAATAATTTCCGGATCAATTATAATGTGCGAAGTAATAAGCAAATCGATAATGCGCTCTTTGGTATAAAAAGCAAGTTTTTCTCTTTTATTGTTTTCCCCTGTTTCCCATTCACTTATGATCCCTTTGGCGTCTTTTGACAACGGACCGGTTGTTACAAGCCAACCTGCACTAGCATCCCTGAGGACAACATTACCTAGTAATTTCGTTATTACATCTGCTGGTATAGAATCATCCCAAGCTTTACATTCTACTAAAATGTTCTGTCCCGTAATTTTATGTTTGGCAAGGACGTCAATTTCCATCCCCGTTACTCTAACGGTTTTAGAAATTTCATATTGCTGTTGCTTTAAAATTTGAGCAGTTAAATCTTCAAGAATTCTTCCTTTTTCTGTCTTGTTTTGGCTTTCTTTAACGCATACTTCAATATTATATTCCATAATTACCCCCCGTAATGTCATTTTTCGGCCGCATCCAATAAATCACACGTATTCTCTTTTACTTTTTACTAATATAAAGGCTAAAGACATTCTTACTATATACTTTTTAACCAATTATACCATTGTTTTTCAATTGCGACAACGAGATAGTCGCTCCTTATCAATTATATTTACAGCTTTTGTTTGCCATAGACTTTTGTTCTATGGCATTTTTTATTACAAAGCGTACCTCTTGTAATATTGAACTTTTTAACATAACCATAAGTGATGTACCTATTTCTCTTCATAAAACTACATAGAAAGGAGTCGCAAACCCCATGTTTTTTTATTCCACAATCATCCAAAAGACCGCCGCCCATAGGTTTTCCCCTTCGGGGTGTCCGGACGGCGTAGAGGATGTCTTTTCCTCAAAAATGAACACTTTCCCAACCGCCGAAAGGAGATGATAACATGGCGGTATTTCGCATTGAGAAAACCCGTGACTACACGGTGATGTCCAACCACCACCTGCGGAATGCGGGGCTGTCGCTGAAAGCGAAGGGGCTGCTGTCCCTTATGCTGTCCTTGCCGGAGGATTGGGACTACACCACCAAAGGCCTTGCCCGGATATGCCGGGATGGAGTGGACAGCATTTGTGCTACGGTCCGGGAGCTGGAGGATGCGGGGTACATTATCCGTGAAAGAGTCCGTAACGCCAACGGGCGGCTCGGCAGCATCGAGTACACGATTCTGGAGCAGCCCAGACCGCCGGAACCTAAACCGGGAAAACCTGAACGGGAAAATCCAGTTCAGGTAAAACCAGTCTTGGATTCTCCTGTCTTGGGAAAACCTGAACAGGAAAACCCCGCACAATTAAATACTAAAGGATCAAGTAACCAAATATCAAATACTGATTCATCAAGTACGGAAGGATCAAATCCTATCCAATCAAGCCCCCAAACCACCGCAGGGGGCAACAGGGCTGGACGGGACTGGATGCGGGAGCGAGAAGGCTATCGGGAACTGATTTTGGAGAACATCGAGTATGACATCCTCATACAGAACGAGCGTATGGACCGTGACCGCCTGGACGAGCTGGTGGAGCTCATGGTGGACACGGTGTGCTCCAACCGGGAGATGATCCGTATCGCCGGGGACGACTACCCGGCGGAGGTGGTCAAGTCCCGGTTCCTGAAGCTGAACAGTTCCCACATCGAGTATGTGCTGGACCGGATGCGGGAGAACACCACCTATGTCCGCAATATCAAGAAATACCTGCTGGCCGCTTTGTATAACGCCCCGGCCACCATCGACAGCTACTACACTTCCCTGGTGAGCCACGATATGTACGGCGGCGGAGATCGGAGGTGATGTGCGTGCAGGAAGAAATCACCCAGGGCGTGGTCTCCCTCTCGGTGGAGACCGGCAAGATGACGGCGGACCTGCTCCAAAAGGCCGTGAAGAAGGTGCTGGAGGAGATGCAGAAGAAGCCCTCCCAGCGCACCCTCCGCCAGGGAAAACAGACCCTTCACCAACTCAAACAGCATGGGGCTTCCCTGACCAACATTGAGATCACGGAGCAGAACATCAAGGCGTTTTCCGCGGTGGCGAAGAAGTATGACATCGACTATGCCCTGAAGAAGGACTCCCACACCGAGCCCCCGCACTACTATGTGTTCTTCAAGGTCAAGGACAAGGACCAGCTCCAGCCGGCCTTCAAGGAGTTCACCGCCATGACCCTGGGCCGGGAGAATCGCCCCACCATCCGGGAGAGGCTGGCCCAGGCTCAGGAACAGTCAAAGACCAAACACCGGGAACGGGAGAAGGTCAAGACCAAGGACCGGGAGGTGGCGCGATGACCGACAAGCTGAAAAAGCAGATCATCCTCAACCTCCCGTATCTCATCTTCGTGTATCTCTTTGACAAGCTCTGCCAGGGGATACGGCTGGCGCCTGGGGCGGACGCCTCGGAGAAGCTGCTCCACATCGGGCAGGGCTTTTCGGCGGCCTTTGCCAGCCTGGCGCCCAGCTTCCATCTGCTGGACCTGTGCATGGGCGCCGCCGGCGCGGTGCTGATCCGGCTGGCGGTCTACTCCAAAGGCAAGAACGCGAAGAAATACCGCCGGGGGATCGAGTACGGGAGCGCCCGCTGGGGCACCCCGGCCGACATCGCTCCCTACGCAGACCCGGACTTCTTCCAGAACGTCCTCCTCACTCAGACGGAACGGATCACCATGGCGAGCCGCCCCAAGGAGCCCAAGTATGCCAGGAATAAAAACATTTTGGTCATTGGCGGTTCCGGCAGCGGAAAGACAAGGTTCTTTGTCAAGCCCAACCTGCTCCAGTGCCATTCCTCCTATGTGGTCACTGACCCGAAAGGCACCATCCTGAACGAGGTAGGAGCCCTGCTGGAGCGCAAGGGATACCGCATCAAAAGCCTGAACCTCATCAACTTCAAGAAGTCCATGCGGTATAACCCTCTGGCGTACATCCGCAGCGAGAAGGATATTTTGAAGCTGGTGAACGCCCTGATCCTCAACACCAAAGGCGAGGGCGAAAAGTCCAGTGAAGATTTCTGGGTGAAGGCCGAGCGGCTTTTGTACTGCGCCCTGATCGGATACATCTGGTACGAGGCGGAGCCGGAGGAAAAGAACTTCCTCACGCTGCTGGAACTCATCAATGCATCGGAGGCCAGAGAGGACGACGAGGAATTTCAGTCGCCCGTGGATATTCTGTTCGCCAAGCTGGAGAAGGAGCACCCGGACCACTTCGCCGTGAAGCAGTACCGCAAATTCAAGCTGGCCGCCGGCAAGACCCTGAAATCCATCCTGATTAGCTGCGGCGCCCGCCTTGCCCCCTTCG
>JAHZAY010000015.1 GCA_019423685.1 Clostridiales bacterium
AGATAGGCCCTTATAGGGCCTGTTCAAACCACCCGTTCAACGGGTGGTTTTGATTAAAGCTTAAAGGAAAAATGGAAAAGTGTACAGATCAAGAGAATGCTGACAAAAAGCATATGCAAAAAGAGAGGATTTTTTTGAGCGGATCGTTTATGATAAAACAGAAGGAAGTGGGTTTTTATGGAGTGGCTTTTGGCGCTCAATGCGTCGCTAAAGTATCTGGAAGAGCACTTGGAGGAGAAGGTTGACCTGGCGCAAGCTGCGCATTTAGCGGACTGCTCTCTCTATCATTATCAGCGAATTTTTTCCTACCTGTCCGGGATGCCGCTGTCTGAATATCTGCGACGCAGAAGGATGACGCTGGCAGCACAGCGCTTGCAGATGGGAGAAAAAGTGCTACAAGTCAGTTTGCGTTACGGGTATGAATCCCCAACTGCCTTTAATCGGGCCTTTCAGTCGGTACACGGTGTAGCGCCCTCCGAAGCAAAGAAAGAGGGGGTGATGCTCAAAGCTTATCCGCCCATCCACTTTCAAATCAGCATCAAAGGAGTGGAACAGATGGAATATCGTATCGAGCACAAAGCGGCATTTCGAGTTATCGGGTGTGCGAGAAAGGTGGCCTCCTCACTGGAAGAAAATGCACAGGTTGTGCCGCAGATGTGGACGCAAGCGGCTGTGTCTGGAATGATTGCGCAGCTGACAAAGATGATGGTAACTGGTGAGCAGTCTCCGAGCGGGCTGCTGGGTGTATGTGGAGCCTGTGGAGAGGAGTGGAGGTATTATATCGCGGTCCTGGTCCCGCAAGAGCTTCCATTGCCAGAGGGGATGGAAGAGCTGACCGTCCCGGAACTGGATTGGGCAATCTTTCCAGGCAGAGGGAGAATGCCAGAGGCGATCACCGATCTGGAGAGGAGAATAATCACCGAGTGGTTGCCTTCCAGCGGATATGAGTATGCCGACGGGCCAGACATTGAGGTGTATCGGACGCCGAATCCACAGGATGCAGTTTTTGAAGTTTGGCTGCCGGTGAGAAGGGCGTAAAAAAGAGGCTTGGGATTTCCCAAGCCTCTTTTTTTATCTCTATATTACAGAATGCCCTGTGCCATCATCGCATCGGCAACTTTGACAAAGCCTGCAATATTGGCGCCGGCAAGCAGGTTGCCCTCCATGCCGTACTCCTTGGCGGCCTCGAAGGTGTCGCGGAAGATGCGCACCATGATGTCGTGCAGCTTGCTGTCGACCTCCTGTGCGCTCCAGGAATATTTCATCGCATTTTGGCACATTTCCAGTCCGCTGGTTGCCACGCCGCCGGCATTCGCAGCCTTACCGGGAGCGTACAGAACGCCGGTCTGCTGGAACGCCTCTACTGCATCCAGCGAGCACGGCATATTGGCGCCCTCCGCCACCAGTTTGACGCCGTTGGTGATGAGCTTTTGTGCATCCTCAAGCAGAAGCTCATTTTGGGTGGCACATGGAAGCGCGATCTCACAGGGGATGTTCCAAATGCCTCTGCAGCCCTCGTGGTACTCGGCCGAAGGCACCTCATCGATATATTCGCGGATGCGGCCGCGGCGAACTTCTTTAATCTGTTTGATGACATCCAGGCGGATTCCATTCTGGTCGTAGATGTAGCCGTTGGAATCGGACATGGCGACGACCTTAGCGCCCAGCTCCTGTGCTTTTTCCGCAGCATAGATGGCGACGTTGCCTGCACCGGAGATGACGGTCACCTTGCCGATGAGGTTGTCGTTTGCCATGTGGGAGAGCATCTCCCGCACGAAGTACAGCAGGCCGTAGCCGGTTGCCTGGGTGCGGATCAGCGAACCTCCGTAGGAAAGGCCCTTGCCGGTGAGTACGCCGGAGAATTCATTTTGCATCCGTTTGTACTGTCCGAAGAGGTAGCCGATTTCTCGGCCGCCCACACCGATGTCTCCGGCTGGGACGTCGGTTTCCGGCCCGATGTAGCGGGCAAGTTCGGTCATAAAGCTCTGGCAGAAGCGCATAATTTCGCTGTCCGATTTGCCCTTGGGGTCAAAGTCGCTGCCGCCTTTGCCGCCGCCCATCGGCAGACCGGTCAAGCTGTTTTTAAAGGTCTGCTCGAAGGCGAGGAATTTGATGATCGAGAGGTTGACGCTTGGGTGAAAGCGCAGGCCACCCTTGTAAGGACCGATGGCAGAATTAAACTGTACACGGTAAGCGCGGTTGACCTGGGTTTTGCCGGCGTCATCCTGCCAGGCGACGCGGAACTGCACAGCGCGTTCCGGCTCGACCAGGCGTTCAAGCAGGCCGGCAGCCTCATATTCAGGGTGGCGGCGGATGACTGGTTCCAGGGTACCGAGCACCTCATTGACGGCATTTAAAAATTCCGGCTGATTGGGGTCGCGGTCACAGACTTGTTTGTAGACCTTTTGCAGGTAAGGGTGGTTGATGCTCATGATGCAAGACTTCCTTTCGGTGAGAATAACATACAGTCTTTATTATAAACCCATCCCAAGGGGATTGCAATTATTTTAGGGATGGGAGGGAAAACCAAGGGAGCAGCCGACGTGCTCGACGCTGCAAGGGGGCATTTAAAGAGGAAATGGGAAGGGCGCGGCGGTGTTTGGGGAAGAGATGGCGCCCTTGACGCGCCCTTTAAAATAAGGTATAATAACAAAACGAGCGGGCGAGATGGCAGCGGACGGAGGGAGACCTCCGGATGAGGAAAGTCCGGGCTTCGCAGGGCAGGATAGCTGCTAACGGCAGCCGAAGGCGACTTTAGGGAAAGTGCAACAGAGAGATACCGCCGGGAAGCAATTTCCGGCAAGGGTGGAAAGGCGAGGTAAGAGCTCACCGGGGCACGGGAGACCGTGCTGCCATGTAAACCCTATCCGAAGCAACACCGTGACTGCAAAAGGAGAGCGGCGGCCCGTCGCACCTTTTGAGGCGAGAGCCAGCGGTCTATGTGGCTTGAACCGTCGGGCGACCGGCGGTCTAGATAGATTGTCATCACAACAGAACCCGGCTTACAAGCCAGCTCGGCTACAGGGGGAAGAACCAAACCGGTTCTTCCCCCTGTAGCTTAACGGGGAAAAAATAAAAAGCGTCAGGAAATCCCGACGCTTTTTGTTTTTGGTTATACCGAGAATTTGTCGACGATGGAAATCACAATCGTCAGGACAAACAGCACAGCGGTCAGCACTTTGGTGCCTTTGACCAGCATGGCGTCTCTGGTTCTGCCGTAGTTGTGGCTCATGGCCTCAGACTGGCCACCAGTCAGTGCGGACATGCCTCTTTTGCTCTCCTGCATCGAAACAAGACCGATGACGGCGATGGAAGCCAGAATCAGGACGATTGCGCAGATGATATTCAGTACGCCCATTGTAAACCTCCTAAAAATGCGAATCAATCAGGCGAAAGGGCTTGCACAAAGGCAACCTTCGCATCATAATTTAACTTATTTATCATAGCATACTAGAACCCTTTTTGCAAGGGCTGTCCTTTTTTTTCATGCAGAAATTTTGCGTGCATAAAGGCCGTATTCACGGGTAAACTATCATTGTTCCTCAAAACCAGTTTTGTACTGGGTGCCCAGCGTTTGTGAAGGGAGAGGAACAAAAATCCGGTGCTTTCGTTTCCTTGCCTGTTTTTTAAGGGAGATGGGATACCGGTAAAAAGAATCCGGTATCCTTTTTCCAGAAGCTTTCGATAAAGAAGGCAATGCTGCACGGATTGGAACACTGGTCCGAGAAGCGAGATGGATAACAGGTGCGGATTCTTTTTTTATGTCTACAAAATCAGGAAGAATCTGGAAATTGTAAGGGGAAAAGCTAGGTTTTATCAAGTCGTGACAACTGCAAAAAATGGGGAAATGCTTGACTTCCCAGGCAAAATATTGTATCATAGGAGGGTACTTTTTCCAAGTTATGCCGCTGTGGTGGAATAGGCAGACACAAGGGACTTAAAATCCCTCGGAGTAAAATCCGTACCGGTTCAAGTCCGGTCAGCGGCACCACATCGGAGCAAAGGTTACTTTGCTCCGATGTTTTTTTGTGCGTATACACAAAAACGTCCTCAGCCCGCCGCAAAGCTTTCGGTGATGCTGAAAATCTATTTCGATCTTTTGGCTTACTCTACGCAATATGGAGTGAACGCAACGCTCTGGCTCTATATGGGCAGAAGGATAGATTTTTATGTTCTCAGCTGAAAATTACTGGAAGGACCGGGCGCATTGTTTTATAAAAATTTGAATGATCCGCATGAAGTTTTAAAGACGACAACAGCTCGAATTTTAAAATACAAGGAGGAAATTTTGTGAAAAACGAAGAACACAAACTGCCGCTGTTTCGCGGCGAACTGGCATTGGCCATTGCGGTGGTGATCAACTCTTTGGGCGTAGTATTGATGCTGTATTCGGGTGCGGGCATCTCCGCTATTTCCAGCGTCCCCTATGCCTTTTCGGAAGTATTCACCTTCTTCTCTCTGGGAACCTGGACCTATATCTTTCAGGCTGCCCTGATCCTGACGCTGATGATCTTGCGCCGTCGATTTGTGCCGTCCTATCTTTTCAGCTTTGTTGTCGGTTTTATTTTCAGTGAGCTGCTGGATGTGCACGAGATGTGGATCAATGTACTCCCCACCAATCTGGGATGGTATGTGCTCTACTTTGTCATCAGCTACTTGCTGATCTGCTTTGGAATTGCCCTCTCCAACCGCTGCAAACTGCCCATCATTCCTACCGACCTCTTCCCTCGGGAGTTGTCGCAGATCACCAAAATCAGCTATCCCAAAATCAAAATATCCTTCGATGCTACCTGCTTGATCGTGACAGCTGGTATCACCTTCCTATTTTTAGGTCATGTGGAAGGGCTGGGAATCGGCACGGTACTGGCGGCACTGACGATGGGAAAGGTGATCGGGCTCATGGGAAACTGGCTGGACCGGCATTTTGTCTTTGATATCTATCACCCGCACACCAAGAAAAAGGATGTATGCAAATTATCATAACTTTCCTGTGGTACTAGTAACGATCTAGTGTTCCACAATTTCAGGTTGAGTGGACGCTATCCGCATTCCAAAACTTTTTTGTCTTGCGGTATGCGTTTAGAGTGTTTTTGCATAGGGAAGGGGAGAAGAATCCCCTTTACAACCCAAGGCGGTAAAAATGGTGTTGCTTTGTGGCTTGTTTTGGTTGACAGGGAACAGATTGCTTTTTATACTGAAATAAAGAAAAGCGATGCCATACGTTCCGTACCTTTTGAAAGGAGTACTAAATAGATGAAAATACAACAGTATGTCGTGGATGCATTTACCGACCACATCTTTGCGGGAAATCCGGCAGCAGTGTGTGTAATGGAGAAGTTCTTGTCCGATGAGATGCTGCAAAACATTGCCATTGAAAACAATCTTTCGGAAACAGCCTTTGTTGTGCCAAAGGGCGAAGGATACCAGCTGCGCTGGTTTACACCGGGACGAGAGGTCGATCTGTGCGGCCACGCGACGCTGGGCACCAGCTTTGTGCTGGCAAATTTTTGTGCGCCTGCAAAACAGCTCTTTACCTTCGAAACGCTCAGTGGACGATTGACTGTACAGCGCAGGGATAATCTCTTCGAAATGGATTTTCCATCCCGTCCCCCAGAACCGGTGGCGGTCACCGAAGCGATGGTGCGCGCAGTTGGTTTGACCCCCCAGCAGGCGTATCTGAGCCGCGATTTGATGCTGGTACTCGAGGATGAGCAGCAGGTGCGCAATTTCCATCCTGACTTTGCAGCGATCAGTCAGGTCCCGGAAGGAATGGGGCTGTTTATTACTGCACCATCCCGCGAGTATGATTTTGTTTCCCGCACCTTTTTCCCAAAAATTAAGGTAAACGAGGACCCGGTTTGCGGTTCCGCGCACTGCAATCTGATCCCCTATTGGTCCAAACGACTGGGCAAAAAGAAGATGGTGGCCTATCAGGCCTCTCCGAGGGGCGGTGTGCTTTACTGTGAGGATGCAGGAGAGCGCGTCAAGATCAGCGGACAGGCTGTGCTCTATGCAGAGTCGGTTCTCCATATAGAGGGATAAGCGTCAAGGATGGACCCGGCAAGACAGCGTGTGTTGGTGCTATTTGGTTACCTTTTCCTCTTTGCCAAGCGCACAGGAGGAAGCTGTCTTTACTTCACGCTCCTTTTTGGCGAGTTCCACGATCTCCCCTACGCCGTTTAACACCATCGTTGGACGATAGGCATAGGTCTTGAGGGTATCGCGGGTAGAGACGCCCGAGAGGACCAGCACGGTGGACATGCCGCTTTCCATACCGGAGATGACGTCGGTGTCCATCCGATCGCCGACCATCACAGCGTCGCCCGAGTGGCAATTGAGCATCCGCAGGCCGGTGCGCATCATGAGCGGATTGGGCTTGCCGCAGAAATAAGCCTGTGTGCCGGTTGCCATCTCGATGGGGGCGATGAGCGCGCGACAGGCGGGGGCGATGCCGTTTTCGATTGGCCCGGAGACGTCCGAGTTTGCACCGATCAGCTTTGCACCCTGCAGCACAAGGTTGGTGGCCTTGGTCAGGGTATCCAGCGAGTAGGAGCGTCCCTCCCCGACGACGACATAGTCGGGGTTGACGTCGTTCATGGTGATGCCTGCATCGTACAGTGCATTGAGCAGTCCGGCCTCCCCGATGGCGAAAACCGAACAGCCCGGCGCCTGCTCCTTTAAAAAGGCAGCGGTGGCCAGTGCACTGGTGTAGAAGTGTTCCTCCTGGACATCCAGCCCCATGCGCGCCAGTTTCTGTTGCAGTTCCTTTGGAGTGTAGCCGCTGTTGTTGGTCAAAAAGAGGTATTCCTTATTTTCGTCGTGCAGCCACTGGATAAATTCCGCCACTCCGGGAAGCACGCGATTCCCATGGTAGATGACGCCGTCCATATCGCAGATAAACCCTTTTTTGCGATTAAAATCAATTGGTTGTGTATTTTTCATTATGTTCGAATTTCCTCCCATTTTTCGGCGCATTCCCTGCGCCTTTTTCTTTTATGCCGTATCATTTTGAGTATAGCAGACAAACAGAGCAGTTTCTAGCAAAAATGTGTAAAATTTATTGGATTTGCGCCCCTTGCACGAAGGCGACCTATATGATAGAATACCCAAAAGGGGAGTGAACAAAATGTACACAAGGATTGCCAAAAAGCGGATGCTGTTGGCGCTGGGCATTTCGCTGGTGATCTTTTTGCTGGCAGTGGGTGCTGGCATTTGGATGGGCAGCAAACCGTTTGGACAGCTCAAAGAGGAAGAGGTGGTGAGGGCAAAGCTGAGCTTGACGCCGCCGGACATTTCCTTTGAGCTGAGCAGCGGAGAGATTCGCGAGCTGGTTCCCCTGCTGCGCGAACTGCGCACCTTTCAGGGGGACAACCGATACACCGATTATGCCGGGCAGATGGTGATCTTTACAATCGGTTTGCGGGATGGATTGGAGAAGAAGGTAGCGGTATACAGCCCTTTTATCATCATCGACGATATAGGGTACCGCGCGGAGGAGAGCCCATGTGAAGCATTGAGCCTCTTTGCAAACCGTTTGGCCAGCGAGCGTGCAAGCTAGGGAATCTGTCCTTGACATGCGGACAGCCTCTTGAATAAAAAGGTGCCGTTTTATACAATTTTTATACACCGGCAGCTCACAGGCAAGGCGCTTTGGTGCTGCCGGTTTGTATGGGCGATTATACGCACTGTAAAATCGCGGCGGGCAAAAAAGCAGGAGGGTCAAAAAGAATGTCGGAAAAGGGAAAATATACAACACAGGTATGTTACAAAATGGGGTAACAGAAGCTTTTATTTTTGGTGGATAGTGAGAAAATTTATTGACAAAAATTTTTGCCCAATTTTGGTGCAGCGCAAACAAAGGTTTGCAGCAAAGGGTTTTTTTGCCGCTTTTGCAGTTCCAGCAGCAAAAGGATAAAAGAATTTTGCCCTTGACAATCCCAAGATATAGTGGTATAAAGTACAAGGCAATACAAACTGTAGTTATACAAAGCGTAAAATACCGAATACAGTTTGTATTGTATCTTTTTGAGAGAATTATTTTTGAAGATAAAGGGGAGTCGAGATGATTAAGGAAGTTATCAAGCGCGACGGACGTGTCGTTGAGTTTAACGATGCTAAGATCCTATCCGCCGTAGAGAAGGCGATGAAGGCAGCCGGTTGTGCAGTCCCAGAAGGTGCCGCAGCTGTCACAGAGGCGGTTGTGCGGGAGCTGGAAAGCAATTATTCCGACACCCCACCGAAGATCGAACAGATTCAGGACATCGTCGAGCGAGAGCTGATGAAGCTGGGGTACGATGAGGTTGCAAAGCAGTACATTCTTTACCGCGCAAACCGCACCCGTATTCGTGAGGCGAACACCAGCCTGATGAAGACCATCGATGAGATCACCAAGGTGGATGCTAGACAAAGCGATGTCAAGAGAGACAACGCCAACATCGACGGCAACACCGCTATGGGCAGCATGCTGCAGATCGGCACTGCGGGCGCAAAGGCGTACAACGAGGCGTATCTGCTGACCCCGGAGCAGGCAAAGGCCTACCGCGAGGGCGACATCCACATCCACGATTTTGACTTTTATTCGCTGACCACCACCTGCACCCAGATCGACATTATCAACCTCTTTGACGGAGGATTTTCCACCGGTCACGGATTCCTGCGCGAGCCACAGAGCATCCAGAGCTATGCGGCGCTGGCAGCCATCGCCATCCAGTCCAACCAGAACGACCAGCACGGCGGCCAGAGCATTCCAAACTTTGATTACGGCATGGCGCTGGGCGTCGCAAAGACCTTCCGCAAAGCCTACACCAACAAGCTCATGGAGGGCGTAGAGGACTATCTGGATACCGAGGACGAGAAGGAAGGAATTGCCGAGGTGCTGGCCGAGGCAAAGGAAAAGACCGGCTTTACCCCGAAGCTGGAGGAAGGCGCCAAAGAGTTTGACGCAGCGGTCGCCCAGGGGCTGACCGAGCGCTACAACATTCCGGCAAACAAAGCTGCACGTCTGGTGGAGGTTGCGCGCCACCGCGCCACCCGCAAAGCCGACCGCGATACCTATCAGGCGATGGAGGGCTTTGTCCACAACCTCAACACCATGCACTCGAGAGCCGGTGCACAGACCCCATTCAGCTCGATCAACTACGGCACCGACACCTCTCCTGAGGGCAGAATGGTCATCAAAAACATCCTGTTGGCCACCGATGCCGGCCTGGGTCACGGCGAGACCTGCATCTTCCCGATCCACGTCTTTAAGGTAAAGGAAGGGGTCAACTACAACGAGGGCGATCCGAACTACGATCTTTTTAAACTCTCCTGCAAGGTCAGCGCCAAGAGACTGTTCCCGAACTACATCTTCCTGGATGCGCCGTTTAACCTGCAATACTATAAACCAGGTCATCCTGAGACTGAAGTCGCGACCATGGGCTGCCGCACCCGCGTCATGGGCAACGTCTATGATCCGAGCCGTGAGATCAGCTACAGCCGCGGAAACCTGTCCTTCACCTCGATCAACCTGCCTCGTCTGGCCATCGAGTCCAACCACGACGAGAAGGTATTCTATCAGAAGCTGGACAAGATGCTGGATCTGGTTGCCAATCAGCTGCTCGACCGCTTTGAAATTCAGGCAGCCAAGCGCGTCTACAACTTCCCATTCCTGATGGGACAGGGCGTATGGCTGGACAGCGACAAGCTGGGTCCCAACGATGAGGTGCGCGAGGTGCTCAAACACGGCACCCTCTCGATCGGCTTTATCGGATTGGCAGAGACCTTGACCGCACTGTACGGCCATCATCACGGTGAGAGCGACGAGATGCAGCAGAAGGGTCTGCAGATTGTCCGTTACATGCGCGACTACTGCGATCGCAAGAGCCAGGAAATGAAGATGAACTTCACCCTGCTGGCTACCCCAGCGGAGGGCCTGTCTGGACGCTTTGTCCGGATGGATAAAAAGCGCTACGGAATTATTCCGGGCGTCACCGACCGCGAGTACTACACCAACTCCTTCCATATTCCGGTTTGGTTCAACATTTCAGCTTATGACAAGATCCAAAAAGAGGCCCCCTATCACGCACTCACCAACGCCGGCCACATCAGCTATGTAGAGCTGGACGGCGATACCTCCAACAATGTCGAAGCGTTTGAGTCGGTTGTCCGCTGCATGCACGATGCCGGCATCGGCTACGGCTCGATCAACCATCCGGTTGACCGCGACCCAGTTTGCGGCTATGTCGGCGTCATCGGAGACGTCTGCCCGCGCTGCGGCAGACGGGATGGCGAGGCCATCAGCCCAGAGCGCCTGGCACAGCTGCGCAAACAATATCCCGATATTCCAACCTTCCGCGGCATCAACTAATCAAGTTGTTCCGGATCAATTTAGAAAAAATAAATGAGTAAAGGAGAATATATTATGTCCGCAATGCAGAAACAGTCCACAGTAGGAAAAGATGTACGTTTTGAGAGAATCCGCCGCATCACCGGTTATCTTGTCGGCACCATGGACAAATGGAACGACGCCAAAAAAGCCGAGGAGCATGACCGCGTAAAACACGGCCTTTCCAACGGCTGCTGCAAATAAGCTATGGAGATTAACGTAGCTGGAATCATCGGCGAAAGCATCGTAGACGGGCCTGGCATCCGTCTGACCGTCTTTTGCCAGGGTTGTCCGCATCACTGCCCCGGTTGCCAAAACCCCGAGACCTGGGCCTTTGAGGAGCGCACCAGGATGAAGCCGGAACAGATTCTGAAGATGGCCAAGAGCAATCCGCTGGTGCGCGGCGTCACCCTTTCGGGCGGTGAGCCGTTTGCGCAGCCGCTGGAACATGCAGAGCTTGCCAAGCTGCTGCACGAGAACGGCTATGAGGTTGCCGCCTACAGCGGCTACACCTTTGAGGAGCTGTACAACGGCACCCCGGAGCAGAAGGAGCTTTTGCAGAACATCGATGTGCTGATCGATGGACGGTTTGTGCTGGCTGAGAGAACGCTGGAGCTGCGTTTTCGCGGCAGCCGCAATCAGAGGATTCTCAACGTCAAAAAGAGTCTGGAGGCCGGTCAGGCGGTGTTAGAGGAGAGCGAGCGCTGGGGCGCATAATCTCCCTTTTCACCGAACGGACGGTGTAATGACCCAAATATCGAGTATCGAAAAAAGGCTCGCTGGCATATGCCAGCGAGCCTTTTTGTGTTGTTTTATTCTCCCAGTTTAAATTTGCGGAACTCCTCGACAAAATCCCGGATATATGCCGAAGAGAGTTTCATTGCCCGCTGCCCGATTTTTTGGCTGGAACCCTTCGGGTCGCCGGGACCAAACCATCCGCTCGGTGCATTTTCGCAGGTATCCCTCGGAAGGCGAACCATACCGCCTTTAAAATCAACTGCCTGAATATAGGAAGCCTTTGCATTTTCACTGGGGTCGTGGGCGTTCATTGGCTGACACAGTTCCAGGTGGACAGCATCCGGCGCGACAACCATCATGGCAGAGGTCTCCAGGAAATCGCCGTGGCCGCCCTTGAGCGAGGGATCCAGCTGTCCGACCAGGCTCCACCAGTCGATGCTGGCGCAGATGCCGCCGTTGTGGTAGACCTCCAGAGCCATCTTGTCGATGGAGGGGTTGTTGCCGCCGTGGCCGTTTAGGATGAGGAAGCGGCGGGCACCGTGCTGCATCAGCGAGGAGGAGATGGCGTGCAGCACAGCATACAGGCCCTCATAGCCCAGGTCGATGGTGCCGGCAAAACTCATGTGGTAGGGGCAGACGCCGTAGGGGATGGTGGGGACGATCAGCACATGCTCCATATCTGCGATCTTGTCGGCCAGATATTGCGGAACCATAAAATCGGTTCCCAGTGCACACTGCGGACCGTGCTGTTCGGTGCTGCCCACAGGAATGACGACGACGGGGTCTTGTTGGAGAACTTCTTTAGCCTGGGCGGTTGTGAGTTTTGCAAGATACATGGTGGACCATCCTTTCGTTCGGATTCGAGGAAAAAGGTGTAAATCCCCGAATTATCTAGTTTTTGACAAAAAACTTGTTTTATTTTAACAATAATCCTTTACATTTGGACAATTATACTGTAAACTATTAACTAGACACCTCTTCGCGGAGAAACCTTTCTGTGCTTCATTTATTATATACGTTGTATCCAGGAAAGTAAAGCGGGATAGGGTGGAGAAGGCTACTTTTATATTTGAATTTATAACAAAGGACAGGAAAAGTATGGACATTATTCAAAGAATCAACACCATGTATCCCCAGATGACAAAGAAGCAGAAGAGCATAGCAGACGTCCTGCTCGAATCCCCGGAGGATATTGCCTACATCACGTTGGCGCAGCTGAGCAAAAAGACATCCTCCTCCGAGCTGACGCTGCTGCGATTTTGCCAGAAGCTGGGATACAATAACTTTCTTGAGATGAAAAATGCTTTCCGTGAATATACCCAGAACATGGTTAAGCTGTTGTCTTCCCCACAATACTTTGTACCGGATGCCACCATCACCGACGAAAACGGCAAATCAGCTCTTTTGCGGGAGATCTGCCGGGAAGAATCGGAGGCGTGCAAAAACTTCTTTACCTCACTGGATCTGCTGTCGATCATTTCGGCGGCAGAGGCCATCCGAAAGAGCAAGAGAATCTTTATCTGTGCGCACGACATCTCGCACGTTCTGGCGGAATTTTTGGCGGCACGTCTGCGGCTTTTGTACTTTGACCCGCAGATCATCGATCTGAACAGCTTAAACGATACACAGGATAAGTTGGAGATGATGACCTCGGACGATCTGGTCATCTTCATTGCATTCCCCAAATATTATTATCCTCTCGGTTCGATTGCCAAAAATGCAGTTTCGCGTGGAGCACAGCTTTTGACGATTACCGACAGCATCTCTTCCCCCACGGTACAGTACAGCAAATATTTGTTAGTATGCCACACCTCAACAAGGGTGTTTTATAACTCCCTGACCCTGCCGATGGCGATGGCAAATCTGCTGCTTTCCTATCTGGTTATCGATCTTGGACCGGACTACCGCAGCAGGGACTTAAAGGCAGCTTCACAGCCACAAGAAGAGTAAAAGCCACAGGTCAAGTGTCCATGGATCTGTTTCCTGCCCAAACGCTATATTGAGGAACGAATAAGATAAAAATAAGACCGATTTGCCTGTTGTAGCAAATCGGTCTTTTGTATAGCCAAACCGGCCGCAATGTGCAGTGCAGGCGACAAAGAGTTTATGCGGTATTCGCCTCTGCCTGCTTTTGAGAAAGCTGGGCGGCTTTACTTTTCCAGTGGGAAGATCAACTCCATCGACGGCAGTGCAATTTTGCTGCGGCGGTCGTAGAGTTCGCAGGATTCAAATCCCTCACGGACGCGGTATCCAGAAGAGGGAAGCCAGGTGAGCAAAAAGTATTTTTTGGCTTTTGCAATTGCCAGAGACAGCTCGTTGGCGACTTTAAAGTTAATCTGGATGCTTGCATAGTCGCCGGCAGGCAGCTCCAAAATGGTGAAGCAGTCGTTCTGTTGGGTGCTGTCCACCAAGTCTCCCACAAAATAGGTAAATGTTCCGTCTGGCTGCGTAGGGGAGAACACCACCATTGTGCCGCTGGGATTGGTGCGGTTTTGCAGGTTCTCCCGCTTGTCGTTAAAGCTGCTCTGAAGGGCGGTGACGTCCTTGCGGTAAGTTCTTTTAGATGTGCTTGTCTGCATACCGGCTATATAGCGTGGCTGCTCATACGAGCGCACCCGCACGCTGAATTTCGGTTTCTTTTTAAAGAAAGAAAACATAACAAAATCCTCCTGAAAAAATATGGCCCCCTGAGGTACTCAAGGGGCCATAATCAATTGTGCTTAGTGGGTAGAGCCGCTTGCAGAGGTAATGTCGTGCTCGTTTTCGATAGCGGCTTCGATCGAGAGCTTCAGGCCTTTGCTGATTTCCTCGATGGTCATCGAAGCGTAATTTGGATGGTTCTGAATGGTCGCATACGGTACATGGATGAAACCGCCGCGGATGTTCGGGAACTCGCGGTCAATCTGGTACAGCAGATGATACATCAAGTCGTTGCAGACGTAGGTGCCAGCAGTGTTGGAGACAGAAGCTGGTACGCCGTTGTCCATCATCTTCTTGACCATAGCCTTGATTGGCAGTTTGGTGAAGTATGCATCCGGGCCATCCTCATAGATCTTCTCGCCGTGCGGTACATTGCCTTCATTGTCAGGAGCACCAGACGGGGAATCCTCGCAGTTGATGGCAACGCGCTCTGGGTTCATCGCGGTTCTGCCGCCAGCCTGACCGACCAGAATGACGATGTCCGGTTTCTCGCTGCGAACGAGTTCCTGAACCTGCTCGCCGCCCTTGTGGAAGACAACAGGGATTTCTTTCTTTACAATCTGTACACCCATAATTTCGTCTGGCAGAAGACGTACTGCCTCAAACGATGGGTTCATAGTTTCTTTGCCAAATGGTTGGAAGCCAGTAATCAGAACTTTCATGGTACATTCTCCTTTACAAAAATACTTCTATCAGCTTTTTGCGATAGGAATTTAAACGGCCGGTTGGCCGTCTTTCATAATGAGGGTGGAGCCGGCGTAGATTGTCGGCTTTTTGAACACGAGATCAAAGTGCCCGGCAGCATCGTGGATACCGCCCAAGGCGAGGTTTCTTCCCATGCCGATGTGGAAGGTAGTGAAGGTGGATTCATCCTCGATGTAACAGTTGCCCAGGCAACCGGAGCACTCATTGAGTCCGATTCCAAACTCCCCGGCAACATAGATGCCGGGATCATCAAAACCGTCCATATAGGATTGAAGACTCTTTCCAGCGGCGCTATCCTGAATTTGCATCAGACGCCCGTCCTCAAAGGTCAGTGCGATGGGACTTTCCGGGACACCGATATATCCCAGCGAACCGTCGACTACAGCCTGTCCGCGTGTTTTGGTTTCCTCGATGCCGATATAAATTTCAAAGCTGGAGGAACCGACCTTACCTGGAACATCAGCAAGTCCATTAAAGAGTCCGGGAGCGCGTCCGCGCTTGCCAAAGGTGATGTCGGTGCCCAAAGCGGTGGTGACATGGATCTCGTGAGCTTCACGCAGTGCAGCGAGCATACCATCCGCAGTAGTGGCAGCTTTTTGCGGGTCCATTGTCAGAAAGTCAAAGGTGAGCATGGACTGAGAGTTGTTGGTTGCCAGAGGCAGCGACAAAAAACGTTTGCCGTGCAGCAGCACCTCCCGCACCGCCCGCGTGGTGATCAGGGAGAAGTTGGTGGCGCCGATGATGACATCGTTGTACAGGAAAAACTCCAGCATGGTGTCAAACAGATGTCCCGGCTGGGAGCTGCTTTCCGGAATGGTGACCATCGAGACAGCCCCGCCGGCCCGCTGCACCGCCCGCCACAGCGCAAGACCTTCCTGCTGGTGGGTGTCGTCGGTGATAATCAGAACCTTTTCATCCGGTTTGACCCGGCACCATCGATGGATGACAATATCCGCTCCTTCTTCGATAGACAGCATTGCGGGATCACATCCTTTAAAGGTTCTGGAAAGGGCCTGAAGCGAAGCGCGACAGACCCTTTTCCAAAAACGTATGTTTTATGCGTTGACCATCAGGCACATGTAGATGATCTGGAATACCAGCATCAGGATGGAAGGGATGACCTGCATCTTGATGATGGAATATTTGTTCTTGACCTCCAGGTAGATACCGGGAACGATGTTGAAGTTTGCAGCCATTGGGGTGAGCAGGGTGCCGCAGTAGCCGCAGGTCATTGCCAGCGTTACCATGTACAGCGGATTTGCGCCCTGGCTGATAACAAACGGAACACCGATACCGACAGTCATAACGGTGATCGCGGCGAAGGCGTTGCCCATGATGATGGTGAACAGCGCCATGCCGACAGCGTACGCGATGATGCCGATGTAGACGTTGTTGGCAGGGATGATGGCGCCGAAAACGTTGGAGAACGCATCACCAACACCGGCCTCGGTGAAGACCGCGCCCAGGCAGGTCAGCAGCAGAGGCATGATGTAGGTAGGACCGGTCATATCCAGGAAGCGGCGGCCCTCCTCCAGGAAGGTCATTGCCTTGTTCTCGCGGTTCCAGATAACCAGCAGGATGACGCCGACGATGGTCGCAAACAGCGAGCCGAGCAGCGAGCTCCAGCCGGAGAGGAAGACGGAGATCAGGATGGAGAATACACCGGCGCCGAACGCTGGGATAAAGATCTTCATACCGATCTTCTTAAAGTTCTTCTGCTGTTCCTCTTTGGTTGCGGATTCCAGATTGCCGCGTTTTACCATGCTCAGCGCAGCAGGGACGCTGACGATGGCGACGATGATGCCGCTTGCGATTGCAGGCAGCCACTGGCCGAACGCGACAACGATGCCCAGCGCGAACCAGAAGCATCCGGTTGGAATGTAGTGTTTATTGGCTTTTACCATCCACGCTCTGACGCCGCAGTACATGCAGAAGAGGCCGGACAGGATGTACATGATCTGTACAAGCTTGTCGGAGATGGTGTAATCAGCGCTCATAAAGTAAGATAACATCTGATTGTGTCCCCCTTCCGCTAGTTGGCAGCCTTGGCATCTTTCGTGTAGATGTCAGGGTAATGTTTCTTGATCTGGTGCTTGTCGACGATGATGGTCTGGGTCGCGTTGACGATGGCGGCGAAGATGGCAACCGGGATCTGAACAACAACGATCTGCATAACGTCGACCTCGTAGCCGATGGAAAGCAGGGTGGACTGAATCAGCAGGACGGAGGAGTTGGCCGCAAACAGGCACTGACCGAAGAAGTTGGAAACGTTGGAATTCTTGCCGTACAGGGCCTTGATGGTCTCCTCGTGTTCCGGATCGATGTCATAGCCGTGCGCTTCGATGATACCGGTGGTCATAGGCATCAGGATTGGACGGACAAAGCTGGTGATGCCGGTGATCGGGATCTTGAAGATGATGCACAGCTGGTCGATGACGCCCCAGATGGCGATCAGCATACCGGAGGTCAGGCCCTTGATCTTGCGGATCAGGTCGGCGGCAGCTTCCTTCAAGCCGTTGCGCTCCAGGGTGCCGGTCAGGATCATCAGGATGATGGTGATCAGCTGGCTGCGGCTGGAGACAAAGTTGGTGCCGATGATCTCCAGCAGGTCAACCACGTTGATGCTGCCAGCGATTGCGGTGACGACGGCGGAGACAAAGATGATGGCGATCGGTTCGAGTTTAATGGCGAAGCCCACAATTACGACAAGCACGCCAAGTAAACACCAATACATAAAAACACCCCTTCATTAAAAATTTAAAAGCAGCTGAAGCTTTTACTTCAGCATAAAGATTGCCGGCAATCTTTATGCTTTCTTACTGTATTATATAACAAAAATGACGCAAAAACAAGATAAATTTACCAAATTATGTATTTTTTATGAATTTGTCAAAACCGTATCCTTAAATTTTCCATTATGGAAAAAAATAAAGAGGATAAAACAAAATTTATCTACTTTAGTTGGGTAAAGTAACGAAAACTTAAGAGAAAAAAGAAACTTTCAATGTCCAAGATATGAATAATTGCGGTGCTGGAGCGTCAGCTTTTGGCTTTTTTGCAAGGAAATAATGAGATCTTGTCCGGGCATGATATTCGCTTTTTCTCTGCAAAATTTCTCAAAAAGAAGGCAGAAAAACGAGAGAAAAAGAAAGCAGATACTTTTAGAATTGGTGCGAATATGTTATAGAATGATTGAGATAAAGTAAGCGCACAGAAAAACGGCCTCCCGAAGGAGGCCGTGAAAGGGTAAAGTATTTGGAGAGATTTAAAGGAGAGCAAAAACGACCGAACTAGTCGTGCAGCTGCATGGGGAGCCCGATCAATTCATTCCAGCTTTCCTTAAGCGGTTCGGAGAGCGCATGTCCGATCTTGGAGATGAAGATTAACCGCGAAGAGCTGTGCGCCTGGCAGGGGGAAAAGTGGATTCTTGCGCCGACCACATCCACCTGATTCCATCCATTTTCAAACAGGCAGAAGCCTTTGATGCGGTAGGTCTCGGGGATAAAGCGGGTGAGAAAGGCAGCGATCTTGTCGCGCTCCAGCTTTTCCGGGCAGTTGAGAACGATGGAGTCCGGGAGCCGTCCGACATCTTCGGCTTCCTCGCTGCTGGTGTGGTGGGCCAGCAGGTCACGTTCGAGCAGTTCCAGACTGAAGCCGCCATACGAGCAGCTGACGATCTCACAGTCGGGATTGATGCGCCGAATTTGTGCTTTGAGCATGCCGAGCAGCTCCGGTGCAACCAGGTCCGCCTTGTTGATGACGGCCATGTGGCAGTGGGCAAGCTGGCGTTTGACCATCTCGACGTCCTGAATCTGTTCCATAAAGTTGTCCGCATCGATGAGGCAGATGACGCCTTGCAGGGCGCAGTGGGGGTTGGATTCAAGAATCTTGCAGATGTGGGCGGGATCGGAGAGACCGGAAACTTCGACGAAGATCATCTCAGGAGCTTTTTGTGTCATCTGTTCGAGCGCATCGGCCAGCTTGTCTTCTCCGCAGGAACACTGCATCGAGCCGTTATCGAGCGCTTCAATTTCAATGGGCTCATCGTCCGAGTGGAGCAGCACAGGTTCGGTGAAGATGACGCCGAGGCTGCGGTCTGGATTTTGCCGCAGAATGGAGAGAAGAGCGGTGGTTTTACCGGAGCCTACAAAGCCGGCCAGGCAATATAAAGGAATGAGCGATTCTAACATCAGGAATGCCTCCAATCATTTACAGGATATCGGGATTACCAATGCATATTACGAAGCATGGGCAGATGATCCTTCAAAAAAACAAATATAAAAAATTGCTTTTTATGAAATCAGTTTACTTTGATTCGACAGGAATGTCAAGGGCGCCAACTTGCACGCCAGATGAAAATTCGCTATAATAAGGCAAATTAAGCGCGGCCCCGCTGAAAAAAACTTTTTATAAGGGAGCTTGTCCCTTAAAAGAAAGATCAGGCGGAAAGCGTCCGGAAAGGGATATGCCGAATGGACGGATATGTATGCGATCAAAAGAACAGATAAAAAGGAGGGCTGGATGTGGAAAAGGTTGAGCAGCTGGCGCACAGACTAGGGTGTACAGTAGTAAAAAAGGTGGAAAGAGGCTGGTCGAGCGACGGCAAGTTTTTGCTGTGCAGGGGCGGTAAACGATTCTTGTTGCGGTTGTCCGAAATTGGGATGGAGCAAAAAAGGCGCGGCGAGTTTGAGAGGATTGCATGGTTGTCCGAACAGGGGCTGCCAGTCCCCAGAGCAATCTGCTGCGGAAGTTGGGAGCAAGGGTTCTACCAGTTACTGGAATGGATTGAGGGGGAAGATCTGCGCGAGGTACTGCCGGGCCTTACCGCAGATGAGCAGTACCGTTTGGGGGTTGAGGCCAGCAGAATCCTGCGAAAACTGCACACCCTGCCGCTCAACCCCGACCAGGCCAGGAGCGCTTCATGGCAGCGGGAGAAGATTTTGCGCCGGATGCAGGAGTATGAGGACAGCGGCGTGAGGATGCAGGGTGACCGGCAGGCGGTGCGCTTTGTGCGGGAGAAGGTCGAGCTGGTGGGGGCGCGCCCATCGGTGTGGTGCCACGGCGACTACCATGCAGGCAACCTCATCTACATGCCAAAAGGTGAGGTCGCCGTCATCGATTTCAACCGGATGTGCGCAGTTGACCCGTACGAGGAGTTCTACAAAGTGCAGCTGTTTGACCGCGAGGACAGCATCCCCTTTGCTGTGGGGCGTCTGGATGGATTTTTTGAGGGGAAAGTGCCGGACTCGTTTTGGCCTGTGCAGAAGCTGTATTCCCTTTATGCGTCCTTGTACAGCATATTGTGGGCAATCCCTTTTGGAGAACAGGAGGTTGCCGGCATGCGCAGGCGCTATGAGGATGCCCTCAACAGCTATGCGGATCTTTCTTCCTCGATTCCGCAGTGGTATGCGGCGTACAAGCGGGGGGAAAAATAAGCGTAAGCGGTTGAAGGCAGCCTTTTTTAAGGAGAAGAGGCAAGGAAATTTTGTGTTGGGTCTCGATTTCATTGCCCTGAGAAAACCGGGTTAAAGCAGCAGATAAGCGAGGGCGAGCATCAAGCTGCGGTCGGTTTTTTCGCCCCAGAGGATGAACAGCAGGCCGAGGAGCAACAGCTTATCCTGGTCGAGGTGCAGCACATCCAAAATGGGGGAGAGGACGCCGTCGGTTTGTGTCTGCTGTGTCTGTTGGACACTGCTTTGCTGTGGGGGGTGCGGTGTGTTTGCTGCCTCCTGCACCTCTTTTGTTTGCGCTTTTTCCGGCTCAGAGGGGGCGGATGCTTCGCGGTGTTCGGTGTGCCCGTCCTGTTCCTGGTTTTGTGCAAAGAAGGAGGGTGCGCGGGGGGAATTGTGCACCACCTCCTGCGAGCGGCGCTGCATCTGCCGCACCCGCTCCACCGCCTCCTGCTGCATTTTGCGCAGCTCCTCCGGGGTGTACCGCTTGTTCTCCCAACGCATCGTCGCTTCCTCCTTTCAGTTTGGTGTTTTTATCCGATCAGGCCGGACAACAGGCCGCTCTCCTTGATTGCTGGGAGCAGTTGAATCAGCTGCATGACGCGGATGGCGTCGTCCACCCGCTTGGCGCGTTCAGGAGAGAGCAGCGGGCGCAGCGCGCGCAGCAGGTCAAGCCCGGGGCTGGGGCGGTTGAGCAGCTGCATGGCCTGCTGTACCTTTACAATTGCCGCCATATCGATGGGAGGGGCGGAGTTCCCCTGCGGTGACTGCGAATTGCCCAGTGCTCCCAGCAACGACGCGAGATTGGGCCCCTGCTGAGAGGCGTTGCTTTGTTGCAGCTGGTTTAGCAGGGCGCCGAGGTTAGGTCCGCCATTCTGGCCATTATTTTGCTGGTTTTGAGAGGACAGTCCCTGTTGCAGCTGGTTTAGCAGGGCGCCGAGGTCAGGTCCGCTATTCTGGCTGTTATTTTGCTGGCTTTGAGAGGACAGTCCCTGTTGCAGCTGGTTTAGCAGAGCGTCGAGGTCAGGCCCGCCATTCTGGCTGTTATTTTGCTGGTTTTGGGAGGACAGTCCCTGTTGCAGCTGGTTTAGCAGGGCACCGAGGTTAGGTCCGCCATTTTGAGTTTGGTTTTGTTGATTAGGTGGCGACTGCGCGGCCTGTTGGAGGAGACCGAGCAGCGCGTTGATGTCCGGGCCCTGTGCCTGGTTTTGCTGATTTTGCGCCATAGATGGTCTCCTCCTTTGCATGACTTTATTTTAGGCGGCGCAGCAGCTGTTCGAGCAGCTGGGGATTAGTGCGAAGGTTTTGCAGGGCCTGCTGAAGTTGCTGAGTTTGTTGTGGGGAACCCAGCACGCTGTAATCGCCCGCTTCCAGGTGTGCTTGCAGCGTCTTGGGGTCGACGTTGAGGCGTTGGCCGGCAAGCTTTAAGAGCAATTCGAGTTGGGCTGGGGTGATGGATGGATTCATGGGATCACTGCCTTTCATTGGGTTCTGTCTGTATTTTATGCGCGGGTGAGGGAAAAATTGCGTATGAGGGGAGATGTGGGGCATAGTTTGCCGGCTGTAACCGGTTGCTCCTCACTTTGCCGACAAAAGTTTGGAAAAAAGGTTGCAAAATCCTACACTTTATACGATAATAGAGGGGAGTGGAAAAGAGGGATTTTATGAGAATTGTCGTCATCTCCGATTCCCACGGACGCACCGATCGCGTGCGCGCGGCCATCGCACAACAGCCTCAGGCGGATCTCTTCATCTTCCTCGGGGACGGGCTGCGCGATTTTAAACAGGCCATGCGCGGTGTCCCAAAAGAGGACTGGTGTGTCTGTGGTAACTGCGATTTTGGATATGATGTGGAATATAATCTGGTCTCCTATGTGCGGGACATCAAGTTTTTCTGCACCCATGGACACCAATGGAACGTCAAACTGGGCCTTGAAGAGCTGTTGCAGCAAGCAAAGGAGAAGGGAGCGGGCGTCGTGCTGTACGGCCACACCCACCAGAGCTTCTACAAGTACTGCGACGGGATGCATGTGATGAATCCGGGCAGCATCGGAAACCCGCACGGGCCGTTTTATCCGACCTATGGCGTCATCGACATTCAGGGCAAAAATATCGTCTGCTCGATACTCAAACTGGAGGAGGAACCTGCGTGAGCCGCACCGTCATACACCTGCACGAGGTAGATTCGACCAACGAATACATCAAGCGGTGCGCCCAGCAGCTTCCCGACCGTGCAGTGGTCTACAGCGATCACCAAACTTCCGGAAAGGGAAGGCGAGGCCGCGTGTGGGAGGATGCTCCAGAGGAGAGCATGCTTGCCTCATGGATGCTCAAAGGAATATCGGGTCAGGCACTGCAGCTGTTGCCATTTGTGGCAGGGGTAAGCGTGTTGGATGCGCTGGACAGCTTTGGAGCAGAATGTGCGCTGAAGTGGCCAAACGATCTGCTTGCACCGGTTGCGGGCGGATACAAAAAGGTGGGCGGCATCCTCTGTGAGAGCAGGCCGGTGGAAGGGTTTGCAGTGTGCGGCATCGGAGTAAACCTTTTGCAGGATCAAAGGAGCTTTTTGCAGAGTGGTTTGCAGGATGCGACCTCGATTGCGCAGGCGTTTGGATGCAAGCTGGATCGAGAATCGCTCATCGAGCGGATCTCGCAGTTTATCGACCAGTGGATTGGACAGGCCGGCAAGGACAGCAGTGTCCTGCTGGAGAGTGTGCAGCTGCGCTGCGTCACCCTTGGAACCCAGGTGCGTATTCTGACCGGTCAGGGAGAGATGACCGGTTTGGCCAAAGCGATTGGGGAACAGGGAGAGCTGATCTGCCAGACCGAAAATGGAGAAATGAAAGTCCGTGCCGGGGACGTCTCGGTGCGTGGACTTTATGGATATACACAAAAGAAAGAAGGAGATTGAAAATGGATATAAAAGAAAAAGTACTGCGCAACCTCTCTTACGGCTTGTATCTGATTGGTGCCAGCGACAACGGCCGCGCGTGCGGATGCATTGTCAACACCGTCTTCCAGGTGACGAGCGTCAACCCGATTGTAGCCATCAGCATGAACAAAGACAACTATACCTGGGAGCTGATCGAGCGTGAAAAGCGCTTTTCCGTTTCGATCCTTTCGGAAAAGACCCGCAAGGAAGTCATCCAGAAACTGGGATTTTCTTCGGGCCGCGATCAGGACAAATATGCCGGCTTGGACTATGAATGCAAGGAGGGGCTGCCGATTCTCAAGGAGCACTGCTGCGGCGCGCTGATCTGCAAGGTTGTTTCGGTGGCAGAGACCCCGACCCACATGGTAGTGCTGGCCTCTGTTGAGCAGGCGTTTGAACAGGAGAATGCAGTGCCGATGACCTATCGCTTCTACCACGAAGTCATCCGCGGTGGGGCGCCGAAGAATGCACCGTCCTATATTGCACCGGAGAAGATGGAGCAGGAGAATACAAAGCAAACATCCGAGCAGCGCTGGGTGTGCGATGTCTGCGGCTATGTATATGAAGGGGATTTGACCCTGGAGCCGGACGACTACACCTGCCCGCTGTGCGGTGTTGATAAAACACATTTTCACAAGGAGGAAACAAAAATGGCAGAAACTGAGCGCTGGGTATGTGACGTTTGCGGTTATGTATACGAAGGCGATCTGACCAAGGAGCCAGACGACTACGTTTGCCCAATCTGCGGCGTGGACAAGAGCCACTTTACAAAAGAGTAGGAAAAGGTCTTGCAATTTGTAGCGGGGAGTGATATAATGGATTCTATCATCTGGGTGTGGCGCAGCTGGTAGCGTGCTACCTTGGGGTGGTAGAGGCCGTGGGTTCAAGTCCCGCCACTCAGACCAAAGAATAATCCCAAAGATTCTGCATATTTATGCGGATTCTTTGGGATTTTCTTTTTTGCCTTTTTAAGCAGAAAAGGCTGTAGAGAAGGGTGTCATTTAAAGAAATCTCTGCGGGCTTTGTGGCAATCTTTCAGAAAAAAGAGGCCCAATTTTGAAGGCGGAGAGCGATTAAAATTACAGCTATCGTGAAAAAAGATGCAGAATTTCCCGGCAATTAGCATACAGATACAGCCGCAACTTTAGTCAAAAAAACAATAGTTTCGATATGAAAAAACAGATATACTATTGAATGAAGGAAGAAGGCAGAACCTCTAATGCTCTGCCTTCTGTGGGGAGCAGTCCCCAGCAAAAAAGAAAACCCTCTTTCTCCTGAGAGGGCTTTTTTTATGCGCATCGACAGGAGAGGAAGGGTGTATTGAGTAGGATGAAAGAGAACAAAGGATTGATGACCGAAGGTGTCATCTGGAAACAGCTGCTTTTATTTGCGCTGCCGCTATTGCTGGGCAACCTGTTTCAGCAGTTTTACAATACGGTAGACTCCATTGTGGTCGGCAACTACATCGGCCCCAATGCATTGGCGGCGGTGGGAGCGAGCACCCCGATCGTCAACCTGATGGTCGGGTTGTTCACCGGCCTGGGAACCGGTGCAGGTGTAGTCATCGCCCAATTTTATGGGGCAAAGGATGAACAGGGTGTCCATGACGGTGTACATACCACCATCGCGCTGTGTCTGGCGGCGGGCATTGTGATGGGAATTGTGGGAGTGCAGTTTTCACCATGGATTTTGAGTGCGCTGGACACGCCGCCGGAAGTCATGGAGGGCTCGGTCATTTATTTGCAGATCTACTTTTTAGGCGTCATGGCCCTGATGATCTACAACATGGGATCGGGCATTCTGCGCGCGATCGGAGATTCGCGCACCCCGCTCTATTTTTTGATTGTTTCGAGTGTAGTCAACATCGTATTGGACCTAGTCTTTGTTATCAATCTTCAGATGGGCGTCGCGGGCGTCGCGTGGGCGACGTTGGTCGCACAGGTGATCTCGGCGTGTCTGGTTTTGATTCGGTTGATGACCACCAAGGAATGCTATAAACTGATTTTGCGGGACATCCGTTTTCACAAAGAGGTCCTGTTTGAGACGATTCGGATCGGTCTGCCGAGCGGCATACAGAATGCGGTTGTCTCCTTTTCCAACCTCATCGTCCAGTACAACATCAACAGCTTTGGTGCAGCGGCGGTGGCCGGATGCAGTGCCTACAACAAGATCGACGGTTTTGCGGTTTTGCCGGTTATGAGCTTCTCGATGGCGGTCACGACCTTCACCGGACAAAACATCGGCGCGCGAAACTTTGAGAGGGTAAAGCGCGGCGCCTCCACATGTCTGAAACTATCGATGGGCGTCACCATTACCCTATCAGTTCTTTTGTATATCTTTGGAGGAAATCTGCTGCGGGTCTTTTCGTCCGATCCGCAGGTGCTGTCCTATGCAGTCAACATGATGCACTCCCTTGCACCGGCCTATGTATGTCTTGCGGTGGCGCACACCTATGCGGGCGTCGTGCGCGGTGCAGGCATCTCGATTGTGCCGATGATTGCCCTGGTGGGCAACATGTGTGTGCTGCGCATCATCTGGCTTTCCCTGGCGATGCCGATTTTCCACAGCATTTTCATCGTATATCTGGGATATTCGCTGACCTGGTTTGGAAGTGGGCTGTCGCTGTTCCTCTACTACCACAAATCTGGCTGGCTGGAAAAGCAGCAGCTGCACTATCAGCAGATATAAGGAGGGACTACGGAAAAGATGAAAAAAGATTTGCTGGCGAGTCTCTCCTTGTTTTTAGTGGCGGTGATCTGGGGCACAGGATTTATCGCCTCGCAGATGGCGCTGGACGCACAGTTGAGCTCGGCCTTTATCATCTTTGTTCGCTTTGCCATTGCAGCGCTGCTGGTCGGGCTGATTTTCCACAAGGATTTAAAGCGCCAGTTAAAACGAGAGCACCTCAAGGGCGGAATTTTGATCGGGAGCTTTTTGTTCTTTGCCTTTTATGTGCAGACCGTGGGGCTGCAATACACCACCCCCTCCAACAACGCCTTCATCACGGCGGCCAATGTAGTCATCGTGCCGTTTTTGTGGTGGGCGGTGAGCCACAAAAAACCGGGAAACAAATACATCTTTTCTTCCTTTTTATGCCTGGTGGGCATCGGGATTCTTTCCTTTAAAGGAGGAGCCCTTTCTTTCCAGATTGGAGATCTGCTCACCTTGCTGTGTGCCTTCCTCTTTGCCTGCCAGATTGTGGCAACCGGCATTTTGGCTGCGCAGATGGAAGCGAAGGTCATCGTCTTTTTGCAGTTTGTGGTAGCGGCAGCGTGGGGGCTTGTGATGTTTTTGCTGACCGATCGAGATTTTTCGGCCTTTGTAAATTCCGAAGGAATGAGTGCGGTGGTCTATTTGGGTGTATTTAGCACCTGTCTGTGTTATTTTTTGCAGACGAGTGCACAGCGCTTTGTACATTCCACCAAGGCTGCGATTATCCTTGCGACCGAGTCGTTATTCGGCAGCATCTTTTCGGTGCTGCTGGGATATGACCCGATGAGCGCGCAACTGGTAGTGGGCGGCCTCATCATCTTGACTTCGATCATTCTGCCGGAGTTGCCGATCGGCAAAAAGGAGGAGCCCGTCCTGGTAGAGAAAAAGGAGGAAGAGTGATGGCCGACCGGTGCATGGAAAGCCCCATCGGCGCGCTGTGGCTGCGCGAAGAGGCGGGGAAGATCACGCGGTTATCCTTTGAACGGCCGCAGCAGGTGGTGCTGGAGAGTTCCCCGCTGCTCGAGGAAGCGGTGCAGCAGCTGGAAGCGTACTTTGCTGGGAGGCGGCAGGAGTTCACACTGCCACTGTGTCCGGCGGGAACCGATTTTCAGCGGCAGGTTTGGGCGCAGCTGCAGGCGATTCCCTACGGCCAGACGAGGACCTACCGCCAGATTGCACAGGCTGTGGGGAACCCGCGGGCCTGTCGTGCAGTCGGGATGGCAAACCACCGCAACCCCATCGCAATCTTGATTCCCTGTCACCGGGTGATTGGGGCAGATGGGACCTTGACCGGATATGCGGGGGGACTGAAAGCAAAGGAGTGGCTGTTGCAGCTCGAACAAAAGGGGATGGAAAGATGATCATTCTCCTTGCCGGGGCGAGCCACACAGGCAAGACCCTTTTGGCACAGAGATTATTAGAACAGTATCATTACCCGTACCTTTCGATCGACCATCTGAAGATGGGTCTGATTCGCAGTGGACAGACGGCGCTTACACCGCAGGACGACCGGCAGCTGACAGGCTATCTTTGGCCGATTGTGCGCGAGATGGTCAAGACCGCGATCGAAAACAATCAAAATCTGATTGTGGAGGGGTGTTACATCCCTTTTGATTGGCAGCAGGATTTTGCAGCGGACTACCTGGAACAGATTCGCTTTCTATGTCTTGTGATGAGTGAGCGGTATATTCGCGGACACGTTGCGGAGATTCTCTCCCATTCCAGTGATATTGAGAAAAGGATGGAAGAGGAAATTGAAGTGGAGGAATTGGTGCGGGAGAACGCAGAAAATCTGGTGCAGTGCAGGGCGCGCGGTCTGCCCTACTGTCTCATTGATTTGGAATATCCAAAAGAAATTATCCTAAATGTATAAATTAAAAGGGACTTTTGGAAATGCGATTGGACTCCTGAATATCCGCCAAGAAAAAACGAAATAGCTCTTCCAATTTCTACTAATTGTATAAACAGAGGGAAATATTTGTAATTTAGGACACAGCGAGAGGGAAAAACGGCGGATCAAGAGAATTTGAAAATATTCAAAGAGTATAATCAAATATATTTTTGACAAATTAGCTCAGATTTTTGAGGAGAAAAGCAAACGGAGTGGGAAACAGCTTTCGCTGTTTCCCACTCCGTTTTTGCTGTGTGTTTTACCGATGAAACAACTTCCGATAGGCACCGAAGGCGGACGGAAGGGTGATCTGATCGATATTTTGTACCAAGGCATATTCTGGCGGCAGAAGGGCCTGTGCAGCTTGCAGGCTATCGGCGCCGGCGTAGAGCATCCAGGCGGACATCTGCCACTCGATGTGGGTGAACAGGTGTTTGGAGCTGCATTGTGGGGCGATGCGCCGGATAAACAGTCCGAGCGGCTGTGCAAGCTGCAGCGCCTCGCGCAGTGCCTCCTCCTGGCTGAGGGTGCCGGGGACAGCGGGGAACTCCCACATGCCGCTGAGCACCCCCTTATTGGGGCGGCGATGCAGGAGGGTTGCGTTTCCTTCCGGGAAGGAGCAGTCGAACAACAGCAGGGTGCGCTGTTCGATGCGGCGGGGTTTGCGCTTGGATTTGACGGGAAAGGATTCCTCCTGTCCCTGCTGATGTGCAAGGCACAGCGCTTGCAGTGGGCAGACTAGACATTGAGGGGCTGCATTTGGCAAACACACCATCGAACCGAGGTCCATAAAGGCCTGATTATAGTTCCCGGAACCGTGGGCGGGCATGATGGGGGCAAGCAGCTTTTGCAGTGCGATTTTGGTGGCGGGGAGGGAGATGTCCTGGTCAGAACAGAGCAGCCTTGCAATTACCCGCAGGAGGTTGCCGTCCACCGCAGGAACCGGCTGGTCGAAGGCGATGGAGGCGATGGCGCCGGCGGTATAGTCTCCGATGCCCGGAAGTTTGCGCAGCTCGTCGTAGCGGCTGGGCAGTTGTCCGCCGTATTGGGTGACGAGCAGTTGTGCAGCTTTTTGCAGGTTGCGTGCCCGGCTATAATAGCCCAGCCCCTCCCACAACTTGAGCAGCTGTTCTTCCGGGCAGCTGGCCAAAGCTTCGATGGTGGGAAGCGCTTGCAAAAAGCGCGCATAATATCCCTTTACTGCCTCAACACGGGTCTGTTGCAGCATAATCTCCGAGATCCAAACGTGATAGGGCGTGGGGCTTTCCCGCCACGGCAAGGTGCGCCGGTTTTGGGAATACCACAATAAAAGCGGCTCCACCGTTTGGGCGAGCCGCTGTTCTGGCGATAGCGAGCACATATCGATCAGTTCTCCTGTTGTTGCAGAAAGTCCTTAATTTTATCAAAGGTTTCCTGGCTGATGACGTGTTCAATGCGGCAGGCGTCGGCGGAGGCGTTTTGTTCGCTGACTCCCAATGCCTGCAAAAAGTTTGTCAGGGTGCAGTGGCGCTCATAGATGGCCTCGGCGCGTTGGCGGCCCGACTCGGTGAGCACAATGAGGTTATTTTTTTCCATGGTGATGTAGCCTGCTGTGCGCAGGATGCTCATTGCGCGGCTGACGCTGGGCTTGGAAAAGGCAAGCTCGTTGGCGATGTCGATCGAACGCACGCTTCCATTTTTCTGTTCCAGCATGAGGATGGTTTCAAGATAGTTTTCACCGGATTCCTGAATCTTCATAGCAAACATCTCTCCTTTCCAAAAGAGGTTTTTTGGCACAGGAATGCACAGTGCGGCGCTCTGTGCCGAAGGGAGATCCAAAAAAACGAAAAAAGAGACATCTTTACACAATGCACAGAGCACAGCCGTTACAGCCGTATTTATTTTAACATAATTGCGCGATGCTTGCAAGCGAAAGCGAGCGTATCTGTGCAGATGCAGGAGGTACTAAATGCAGGCACACAAGCGCAGACAAGCTCTGGGAAAAAGGCAAATGGAGATTGACAGCCCTGCCGCTTTGCTTTACAATAGGTGTAACGTCGAAAGCGTTTTGATGATTTTAAAGGATATGAGAAGTAAGGAGTCGAGCATGGAAAACGCAATCAGAATCCAAAAGGTGCTCTCCGAGCAGGGCGTAGCCTCCCGGCGCAAGGTCGAGGAGTGGATCACCGAAGGGAAAATCAAGGTAAACGGCCGTCCGGCTACCCTGGGACAGAAGATCAACCCCAACCGCGATGTGGTGACGATCGACGGGGAGCGGGTCTATTTTCAGAAGAACAACATGAAATATTACATCATGCTGCACAAGCCGCGCGGCTATGTGACCACCATGAGCGACGAGCTTGGAAGAAAATGTGGGGCAGAGCTTGTGGAGGATGTGCCGGAGAGGGTATATCCGATCGGACGCTTGGACAAGGACAGTGAGGGAATGCTGCTGTTCACCAACGACGGTGAATTTGCAAACTTTATCATGCATCCAAGCCACCACATCTCCAAAACCTACCGCGTTACCGTCCGTCCGGACATCACCGACGCACAGGTTGTGCGCCTTTCCACCGGTGTGGAGATCGACGGCAAAAAGACCAGCCCCGCGCATGTGACGGTTTTGGAAAAGGAGCCTGGACGTGTGGTATTGCAGATGGTGATTTACGAGGGCCGCAACCGTCAGGTCAGAAAGATGTGTGAGGCGGTAGGGCTGGAGGTTGCGCGCTTAAAGCGCACGGCGATCGGTCCATTGAAGCTGGGCATGTTGGCTCCGGGCAAATGGCGCGAGCTGCGTCCGGGCGAAATTGGCATGCTGCGCAATGCGGTGAAAGCGTCGACAGGCGCACCGGAGACGCTGGGCGATCTGGACGAAGGGATGCTTGAGGGAGCGGCGCGCAAGAACCGGAGGGTCACGATGCCCCAGCAGGAGCGCCGTCCAAAACGTGTCGAGCAGTATGAGGAGCGCAGCCAGAAAGGCGGCCAACACCGCAGCGGCTACCGCGACGATCGGCACAATATGAAGGGCTCATTCGAGAAAAATCAGCGCGCAGCGGACCACAAGGGCTTCAAGCCGTTTCGCAAAAAGGGCTCGGGAATGTAAGGCTGAATCCCCTGGTTGATGCAAAAAGCGGCCGGCAATCTGGCTATGCAAATGGAGAAACGCACCGCAAAAGCAGCAGTCAGGATTTATGGGCAGACACAACAGCATTTTTGCGGGCGGGCGTTATTTTGCCGGCCAATTTATTTTCGCAAAAGTAAGGAAAGAAGGAAACACGATGATGAAGGTGACCTTTGTGCGTCACGGGCAGACAAGCTGGAACCTGCTGGGCAAACAGCAGGGACTTGCCGACATCCCGCTTGATGAGACCGGTATTGCACAGGCTCATCAGACAAAGGAGCTTTTAAAGGACAAACACTTTGACCGGGTGTACTGTTCCCCCCTCACCCGTGCGCGGCAGACAGCGCAGATTATCTGCGAGGACAGGGATATTCCCATCCTTTTGGAGCCAAGGCTGATCGAGCGCGACATGGGCGAATTTGAAGGGATGACCTGGCATCAGTTTGACACCCGTGCCTTTTGGGATTATACGGCAAATCTCCACTATCAAAAGGCGGAGAACATCCGCGACTTTTACGCAAGGGTCTACAGCTTTTTGGATACCCTCAAGGGCAAGGAAGGAAGTGTGCTGCTGGTTGCGCACGGCGGCGTCTTTGCTCCGGTATCCAGCTATGCGGGACACTCCAAAAAGGAAGATAACCTGCTGGACGACCTGATCGGCAACGCCCAGGCGTTTGAATTTACCATCCAGTAGAAGAAGAGGCCGTTTTTTAAAACGAACCGGATCATATCAGGGAGGATTGCGATGAAAGTCATTCAAATTTCGCTCAACGATCTGCTCGCTGCCATCATCAGCATTGTAGCGGGCTTACTCTTGCTCATCTTTCCACAGCAGTCGATCGAGGTCATCACCTACGGTGTGGGGATTGTCTCGATTATTTATGGTGTAATCCGCGTGGTGGATTACTTCAAGCACCGTGACATCTCGCCTTTATTTGCAGGAGAGCTGATTTTAGGTGTCGCGCTGTTGGGCGTGGGGCTGTTTTCCTTCTTAAATCCAGGGGGATTATTTGCCTTTCTGCCAATTTTTATGGGCTTTCTGGTCATTGTGGAGGGCATCGCCAAGTTTCAGAGCGCGCTGATGCTGCGGCAGTTTGCCTATCCGCGGTGGGCTGTTGCGCTGATTTTGTCGCTGATCATTATTGCATTGGGCGTTGTGCTCATCACCAATCCATTCGGTGCGCTGCTGGTGACCGTGCAGATGCTGGGAGCGGTGATTTTGGTGGACGGGCTGATCGGTCTGTGGATCGGCCTTGTTTTCCGCAGAAAATTTTAGGGCGCAAAGCCCTTTTGAAGGGGACGGCTGTTTTGGCGTCCTCTTTTTTTCTTACTTAAAAAAGTTTTTAAACAACACAAGGAGGCATCCACATGGCAAGCTACATACTGGCGCTGGATCAGGGAACGACCAGTTCGAGGGCGATTCTCTTCGATCAGCAGCAAAATATTATCGGCATCTCGCAGAAGGAATTTACCCAGCACTATCCCCGCGAAGGTTGGGTCGAACACGATCCGATGGAGATCTACTCATCCCAGTATGCTGTCATGATGGAGGTTATCACCCAAAGCGGTGTCGAGGTGCGGGACATCAAGGGAATTGGCATTACCAATCAGAGAGAGACGACCATCCTGTGGGACAAAAAGACCGGCCGTCCGGGTTACAACGCCATCGTCTGGCAGTGCAGGCGCACAGCGGAGATTGTGGACAAGCTGGTGGCGGAGGGCTTAGGAGAGTATATCCGCTCTGCCACCGGGCTGGTGCCCGACGCCTACTTCTCCGCAACCAAGATTGCGTGGATTCTCGACCACATTCCAAATGGCCGCGAGCGCGCCAAGGCGGGGGAGCTCCTTTTTGGCACGGTGGACAGCTGGCTGATCTGGAAGCTGACCGGAGGCAAGGTGCACGTCACCGACTACACCAACGCTTCCCGCACCATGCTCTACAACATCCATACCCTGGATTGGGACCAGAAGCTGCTGGATGCGCTGGACATCCCGCGCTGCATCCTGCCGCAGGTGAAAGATTCCAGTGCCCTCTATGGTTACACCACCATTCAAGGGGAACAGGTGCCCATTGCGGGCATTGCGGGCGACCAGCAGGCGGCGCTGTTTGGTCAGTGCTGTTTTGAAAAGGGACAGGCCAAAAACACCTATGGCACCGGCTGCTTTTTGCTGATGAACACCGGCGACACTCCCTGCTCAAGTGAGAACGGCTTGATCACCACCATCGCCATCGGGCTCAACGGCAAGGTGCAGTATGCGCTGGAAGGCAGCGTCTTTGTGGGTGGCGCGGTGATTCAATGGCTGCGCGATGAGATGCGCTTTATCGCCGAGTCCAAAGACGCGGAGTACTACGCCCAGAAGGTGGAGGACACCGGCGGGGTCTATTTTGTCCCTGCCTTTACTGGCCTTGGAGCGCCGCACTGGGATATGTATGCGCGCGGGTGCATCATCGGCATCACGCGGGGCACCAAAAGGGAGCACATCATCCGGGCCGCGCAGGAATCGATCGCCTACCAGAGCTACGATCTGGTCAAGGCGATGGAGCAGGACACCGGCAAGCGCATCACCGAGCTGAAGGTGGACGGAGGCGCCAGCCGCGACCGCTTTTTGATGCAGTTTCAGGCGGACATTTTGGACTGTGAAGTCCGCCGCCCGATGATCCGGGAGACGACGGCTCTCGGAGCTGCCTATCTGGCAGGGCTGTGCGTGGGCGTCTGGAAGGACGAAGAGGAGATCCGCAGCCTGTGGAACTGCGATGTGACCTTCACCAGCAGGATGGAGCCGAGCCGCCGGGAACAGCTGCTCAAAGGTTGGAACAAAGCGGTGGGAAGAAGCCTTGGCTGGAGCCGGGAAGAATAATATTATCGACAAAAAAGATTGCCCGCTATCGCATAAGGGATAGCGGGCAATCTTTTTTTCACCTTTTTAGTTGTGGGCGGTGGAAAATAAAGGGCCTCCATCCACCTGATTTTGCCGCTTTGAGATACCAGCTGGGGGAAAAGTGTGCAGCCTACATCGCCATCCACCCGGAAAGGGCGCAGAGGGCCGGGACAGAGAGAAACTCCTCTTCCCAGCTGGCGCTGAGAAAGGCGTCGAGGTTTTCTTCGGAATATTCCAGCTCTTTGGAGAAAGCCTTGACAGCTTCCACACAGTTTTCCAGTTTGCCGCCAGCTGGTTGAGCGAGTGCACTGCTGACAAGGGCAAAGCAGACGGCGAACTTTACCCGCGGCAGCAATTCCCCATCGCGGGAGGCTTTGAGCAGGTAGCGGTAGAGGGTATAGCCGCAGACCCGCGCACAGGAGGGAAGTGCGGGAGGGGGAGCGAGGAGGGCGTTATCCAGCTGTTGCAGCTGCGAGGGCCAATTGGGGTCGATGGGTTCGAGTGAAGAGAGAAAGCAGAGCAGGCGGGAAAGGCAGCTACGCCCGGCAAAAGGTTCGGGGGCTGGCAGTTCGACAGCGGGCAGCGCTTCGTCAGGGAGGTGTCCGCTATCCATTGCCTGTTGCGCCAAGGTAGCCTGTGCAAGGAGGGATTGCAGCCGAAAGCCTAGCGGAAGGGACTCGTCGAGCAGGAGAGCAAAGACTGCGCTGCGCCAGGAGAGGAGCGATTGCAGCAACTCTTGATCGAAGGGGGAGGTGTCGGCAGCTTCGGCGGTGCGGCGGGCCTGGAGGGCAAACGGGTCAGGGTCGGTCAAAAGCAGCCGCGCGGCCTCTTCACAGCAAAGACCCAATCCGCTCTCCTTATATTCGCCAAACCAGTCGTGAAAGCGCGGGTGTTCGGTGCAGATTTCGCACAGGGCATCTTCTCCGAGGGCAAGTTGCAGGTCACAGAGATTTTGCGCATTTAAAAAGGGGCACCGATCTCCGGGACGCAGCAAAAAGTGCGGGGGATCTTCCCAACCGATATCCTCCTGCAAGCGCCCGGAGAGGGGCGAAGAAGAGGCGATCAGCTGGCGGTAGGATGCGGCAGTTTTGGGGTCAATGTCGATTTCCCAGCCGATGCAGCAATTGTCGGTACAGCGCGAGGCGATGCAGTGAAAAGAGGGGTAAAACGAGGGAAAAACGTGCAGCATGGGGCACCTCCAAGAAACAAAGTCAAAGGGCTGTAAAGCAGCTTATGCCTTAGAGTATAGCATTTAACTTGTGACTAACACAAGAACGAATTTTTAACGGCAGTTTAACGGCCGTCTCAATGCGCTTTTTACAATGATTTCGTACAATAAAAGAGCACGAGAGAAACAGATAATCTGAAGGAGAGTGTATCCATGAAAGCGAAAAATGTGATCTCTAAGGTATTGGCTGCGGCCCTTGCCGGCGCGATGCTGCTCAGCTGCGTGTACGCTGCTTCCCCAAGCAAGAGCGTGTCCGGTGCTGCACAGGGCAACGGCAACTTTACCTCCACAGCCACCGCAAGCGGAGAAAAGCCCAAGTATGTATTCCTTTTCATCGGCGACGGCATGAGCTACCCACAGTTCCAGGCGGCCTCTGACTATCTGGGCGCTATGGCGGACAACGACAACGACGACATCCTCGACGGCAATGTACCGCTGAACTTTATGAATTTCCCGGTTGCCGGTTCCGCAGTTACCTACGATTCCAGTTCGTTCTGCCCCGATTCCGCTTCCACCGCAACCTCTATTTCCACCGGACACAAGACCTATTCCGGCACCATCAACATGGACGAAACCATGACCGTCAAATATGAAACCATCGCCGAGCAGCTCAGAGATGAAGGCTATGACATCGGCGTCATCACCTCGGTCAACCTCAATCACGCCACCCCGGCTGCGTTCTACTGCCATCAGTCGAGCCGCAACAACTATTACGAGATTGGCGAAGAGATGGTAGCTTCCGACTTCGATTACTTTGCAGGCGGTGCGCTGCTCGATCCGGAAGGTGAGGACGGCAACCAGGAGAGCATCTACGACAAGGCAAAACAGGCCGGCTACAAGGTAGTCACCACCCAGGAGCAGGCCGAGCAGGTTTCTTCCGACGACGAAAAGGTGATTGTCATCGGTGAAACGCTGGCTGACAGCGACTCGCTTTCCTATGAAAACGACCGGGCAAGCGGAGAATGGGCGCTGTCCGACTATGTCTCCAAAGGCATTGAGGTGCTCGAGGACAACGACAAAGGCTTCTTTATGATGGTAGAGGGCGGCAAGATCGACTGGGCCTGCCACGCCAACGATGCAGGTTCCACCATCAACGACACCATCGCGCTTGCAGATGCGGTAGACGAAGCGATCGCCTTTGCCAATGAGCACCCAGATGAGACCCTCATCCTGGTTACCGGCGACCACGAGACCGGCGGTCTGACCATCGGCTATGCCGGCACCGACTATGACACCTATCTGACCAACCTTTCCAACCAGAAGATTTCCTACGCCAAATTTGACAGCGACTATGTCACCAAATACAAAGCAGAGCAGACCCCATTCGAGACCATGATGCAGGATGTAGAAAAACTGTTTGGCCTGAAGATGAGCGGCAGCGAGGATGACAAGTTGGTGCTGACCGATTATGAGATCGGGCTGCTCAAGGAGGCGTATGCCAAGACCCTGGCAGACGAGAAGGCGGATGAGGACAACCAGGAAGAGTATGTTCTCTATGGAAGCTACGAGCCTCTGAGCGTCACCATCACCCACCTGCTCAACAACAAATCCGGCATCAACTTTAGCTCCTACGCGCACACCGGTCTTCCGGTAGCGGTATTTGCAAAGGGCGCCGGTCAGGAAGCGTTCGGCGGCTTCTATGACAACACCCAGATCTACCACAAGCTGGCTGATCTGCTGGACATCCAGTAAACAGGACAACCACACATCACTCCCAAGAGTTTTCTTAAAAGCAAAAAAGCGGATGGGTTCTCCGTCCGCTTTTTTGCGGTGAAAGGAATTGCCATGAAAAAGTTTTTGACCAGAGAAAAAATCCAGTACAACGCCCCAGTCGTTGTCTGCATTTTATTGATTGTGTTTCTCTTCTTTTTGCCCACCGGTTATCAAGAAATCTACCGCGAGGCCGAGCAATGTGTCGCGCAGGTGTTGCAGACCGATGAGAGCAAAATTGTGGACACCGGGCTTGTGCGCAGCGGAGAGCAGCGCTGCACCCTTGCGATTTTGAACGGGCGCTTTAAGGGGCAGACGGTGGAAGGCATCAACATGCTCAACGGCTCGCTGGAACAGGACAAGATCTTTGCGGTAGGTGACCGCGCACAGGTGGTGGTCAGCCACGATGGGGACGAGATCCTCATGACCACCATGATTGACCACGACCGCATGCCCTCGGAGTTTATCCTGCTTGCGCTGTTCGGCATCTTTTTGATCCTGTTTGCGGGCAGGACCGGTGTGCGTGCACTGCTGTGCTTTGTGCTCACCATCCTTGCAATCTGGAAGCTGTTGGTTCCATTTTTTCTGGGAGGAAACAACCCCATTTGGGTCGGCATTATCTTCACCCTTGTTCTCAGCGTGATGACCATTGCACTGGTCTATGGCTTTGACCGCCGCTGCGCCTCCGCGACCTCCGGCACCTTTTTGGGGGTATTGGTGGCCTGCCTGCTGGGGATTCTCTTTACCGATCTCTTTAAAATCCACGGAGCGGTCATGTCCTCTTCCGAGAGCTTGCTGTATGCGGGGTACCAGGACCTGAACCTCACCAGCATCTTTATGGCCTCCATCTTCATTGGGGCTTCCGGCGCGCTGATCGACCTGTCGGTGGACATCACCTCTGCGGTGTATGAGGTGGTACAGAAGCGCCCCGACATCAGCTGGAAGGAGGCGACGGCCTCCGGCATGAACGTGGGCCGTGCGGCGATGGGAACGATGACGACCACCCTGCTGCTGGCGTATTCCGGCGGATACATTGCCATGTTAATGGTGTTTATGGCCCAGGGCACACCGCTGGTGAACATGATCAACTACAAATATGTGGCGGCAGAGATTGTGCACACCATTGTGGGATCAATTGGCCTGGTAGCGGTTGCGCCATTTACTGCACTGTGTGCGGGCGTACTATTGACCCGTGTGCATAGACAGCCGCAGGAAGTGGGGCAGGCAAGCGCCGAGGAGCAAAGCGGCAAGGAAGTGTGCGCAAAGTAAACCGACGAGCTTTAAAACAGAATACACCTCTTTTGTCCTCCTAAAAGCACAAGACAACAAAAGACCCCACCAGATTATCCGGTGGGGTCTTTTCATGTGATAGGGTTGCAAAGGCTAGTCTTTGACAACCTCGTAGGGCCAGTCCATAATGCCGCCAAAATCCAAGATATGGGTATATCCGAGTTTAGAGAGCATCATGCAGGCTTTATGGCTGCGGCGACCGCTGCGGCAGTACACCAGAACAGTTTGATCTTTATCCGGGATCAGTTGCGCTGCACTGTTTGGACGGATGGTGGAGAGGGGCAAAAGTTTTGCACCGCGGATATGTCCGGTGGCGAACTCGTCCTGCTCACGGACATCGAGGATAAAGGGAGCAGGCTGAGATTCCATCATCTGTTTGGCTTGCTCGGGGGTGATTTTAGAAAATCCCGAATCGGACGCGGCCGGTACCGGGCAACAGGTCATAGTGGTCAACGAGAGAAGCAGGCGGATCAGTTTTTTTCGTTTCATGGGCGACATTCCTTTCATATGGTTAAGGGAAACGAGGGTCGGTTTGTCAGGCAGCCCTTAGAGCAAGAAGGACAGTGCGGCGACACCGACAACAGCAACAATTGCGACCATGACCAGCATGGTTGCACATCCAAAGCACCCCATACCCGGATAATTTGGACGGCGCCACATAGGGGGACGCCGAAACGGGCGAAAGGGCGGACGAGGGGGAGGTGGTGGAGTTCCCATACCGTGCATATTGGGTCTTGGACCAAATCCTGGTGGGTGAGGAGGTCTTGGCCCACCGTGCATACCTCTTGGCCCCATTGGTCGTGGCCCTCTTCTTGGACCGGGCATTGTACATCGCTCCTTTTTTTACATATTCTTATCCCAGTATAGAGCGAATCGGAGCGGGGTGCAAGTGAGATTTTTTTAAAAAAAAGAAAACCGGAAGCAAACAAATGCTTCCGGTTTGGTACGCCCGATGCGATTCGAACGCACGACCTTCAGAGTCGGAGTCTGACGCTCTATCCAACTGAGCTACGGGCGCATATCTTAACGCAGCCCTTATATTATAACAGAAGGGAATGGAAAAGTAAAGAGAAAGAGGAAAAGATTTTACAGCGAGGAAAAGAATGGAAAAGGGGGAAACTTGAAGGGAAAAAGGGGATTAGAGAAAATCTGCAAGTTTTTTAAAAAAAGGTGTTGACAAAACTGGAAAGTGGTGGTATTATAAATGAGCTGTCAGCGAGACAGACGCCTGAGAGCTTCAAAAGAGCTTCAGAGTCTTACGAAATGCCAAACGGCCTTCAAAAAAAGTTTGAAAAAACCGCTTGACAAACTCAAAACAGCATGATATAATAAACAAGTCGTTCGAGAGAATGACTTGAGAACAAAAATGATTCATTTTTGTTCCGGGACCTTGAAAATTGAACAACATGAAGCAAGATTATTTTTCGAGAATAATCACAA
>JAHZAY010000016.1 GCA_019423685.1 Clostridiales bacterium
AAACAAATTGTACTACGATGGTTTTCAAAAAGTGCTGTATCACTACTCGCACCACAAAAAAAGAGCTTCAACCAACCGGTTGGAGCTCCTTTTTTTATATCGCTTCCCCTTTGTGCTTTTTTATTTCTTACGGTATCCTGCCTTTGACCGCAATGGAGGTGTACAGATGAAACAGGGAATTTTGATCTTTGGTCCTTCCGGTGCGGGGAAATCCACGCTTGGCCGGTTGACAGCGCAGCGGATGCACTTCTTATTCGTCGATATTGATGACTACATCTGGCGCAAAGATACCCAAATCCCCTTTTCACAGATGTATTCCCGAGAAGAAAAGATTCATCTGTTAGGGGACGCCATCAAAACTGCCGACCGCTTTGTCATGGCCGGGTCGATGGACAGCTTTCACCAACACTTCGACCCATTCTTTTCCCTCGCCATCTTTCTATATGCTCCCTCCCAGCTGCGCGTTGCGCGGGTAGACCGGAGAGAGCGGGAGCAATTCGGGGCACGAGTTCTGCCCGGCGGCGACATGGCCGAAGAACACCAGCGTTTTCTTCGCAGTGTGGCCAGCTACGACACTGGGTTGCAAGAGGATGGCCCAACTTTACAAAAACATATGCTCTGGGCCGAGCAGCTTCCCTGCCCTCTGCTGAAACTCAATGGAGAGGACCCATTGTTGTACAACGCACAGAAAATTGAACAAGCCTATTGGGCTGCACTTGACGGCCTGCCCATACGGTGAACCCCTTTTATGGCTCACCTACTAGCGGATCTTCTGGCTCCTTGACAGGGTCGGCGTGATTGCAGCCAAGACCAATTTTTAAACTTTCTTCTGCTTTTTAAAATCCTGCCCTGCACATGCAAGGCAGGATTTCTTTTTTGCGCATGAAAATTCCCCTTCTCCTCCTTTTTTCTGTCAAAACAGAGAAGTTGTTCCCCTTGTTCCGTCTTTTTGCCCAATTAGGACTACCATTATTATGGCATTTATGCTATATTAGATAGCTGGCGGCAACCGGCCGCCAAGAGGATAAAATCTCAGAGGTGAACGACATGACAAAAGATTTGACAAGGGGAAAGCCCTTTTCTTCCCTGCTATCCTTTTCGCTGCCGGTCATTGGCGGCAACCTGTTCCAGCTGTTTTATACGCTGGCTGACTCGATCATCGTAGGCCGCACGTTGGGCGCCAATGCGTTGGCGGCGGTAGGCAATACCACCACCATCGTCCTTTTGGTGCTTTATTTTATCCAGGGTTTTGCAAGCGGATTTGGCATCTGTTTAGGGCATCGGTGCGGCGCCAAGGATGACCGGGGAATGCGCCGCAGCATCGCCGTCTCTACCGTGCTGTGCATATTTTTTGCGATCATCATCACATTGGCCTGCTGCCTGTTGGCCCACCCTATGCTGCGCTGGATGAGCACCCCGGAGAGCATCTTTGACATGGCCTACGACTACATGTTTGTTGTGCTGCTGGGGTCCGGAGCCACCATCTTTTACAATATGATCTCCAACATCCTTCGCGCCTTGGGGGACAGCCGGACACCGCTGATCTTTCTGATTTTCTCGTCGATTATGAACATCGTGCTGGATGTCGTCTTTATCGTGCCCCTGCACGGGGGTGTGGCGGGCGCCGCATGGGCCACCGTCCTGAGCCAGCTGGTCTCCGCCATCCTGTGCACCATAACCGGGATGCACCACTTTTCGGTTATGCGGCTCAAAAAGGAGGATTTTTCCTCGCTGCTGCCAGAAGCAAAGGAACACCTGTCCATCGGCTTCCCCATGGGATTCCAGATGTCGGTCATGAGCATCGGCCAGTTAGCGATGCAGGCGGCAGTCAATGCGTTGGGAGCACAGGCCATTGCAGGCTACACCGCAGCCACCAAGGTGGATCAGGTATCGGTCCTTATCAACGGCGCGATGGGCATTGCAGTATCCAACTTTGTGGCACAAAACTACGGCGCGGGACTATATGACCGCATTCGTCAGGGCGTACGGGCTGGCCTGATTCAGACCCAGACGCTCAATGTGCTGATGTGCGCGATGATTCTGCTTTGCCGCAACCTGGTAGTCCCTCTGTTTGTCGATGCGCCGACACCGGAGATTATCGGCTATTCCAACGGCTATCTTCTCGTTGTGGCGCCGTTTTATCTGGTGTTGGGCTTTTTGCAGATCTACCGCTCCTCCATCCAGAGCATGGGCAACGGCAAAGCGCCGTTTGCCGCCTGCATCATCGAGCTGATTATGCGAATTACCGGCACCTTTGGCCTTTCGATGGTGTTGGGATATGCCGGTATCTGTTTTGCCACTCCACTGGCCTGGATCGGCGCGGTCGCTCTGCTGGTTCCGACCTACTACCGGATGATGCGGCAGATGGGGTAAACATCCCGTTTGTCCGTTATGCATCGCCTCTCTGCTTTATTTTATGAAAAGGAAAATGTTCTCCAAAACCACAAAAAGCCCTGGTACTTTGCCAGCAACTTTTTGAGAGCTATCTGCCATTCTTACAGATGGGGGTTAGATAAAAATTCTTGACTTTTCTCCTCTCCCGCCCTATAATGGAAAAATCATCTTGCAGAAGAATGATTGTACTTTCACATTTTTTAGGAGGGAACGAAATGGACAGATTAAAACTGGTGCTGCCAACCGCAGCCGACAAGCAGGCAATTTGGGACTATCGCGAGGAGTTTTTAGACAATAACGACCATCTGGACGGAACTGGCGGCCTTGCCGACGCGCAAGATTTTGAGAGCTGGTACCAGAACAACCTGGCCAATCGCTCCCCAGAAACGGTTCGGCCCGGGCTAGTCCCCGCCTCCACCTATCTGGCAGTGCTTCAGGACAGCGGGGAGCTCATCGGCATGATCGATATCCGCCATCGGTTAAACGAGGGGCTGCTGCAATTTGGCGGGCACATCGGCTACAGCGTGCGTCCGTCGCGCCGCCGTCAGGGCTATGCGGTCGAGATGCTGCGGCTGGGACTTGCCGAATGCCGCAAGCTCGGCATCGACCGGGTACTGCTCACCTGCAACAAGACGAATATCGGTTCAGCAAAAACCATCCAGCACAACGGCGGCATTTTGGAGAATGAGATCCAAACGCCCGACCGCATCACCCAGCGGTACTGGATTGCCCTATAAAAGAAAAGCCTGTATCCAAAATGGATACAGGCTTTTTGCATCTGCCGTTATTTTGCCTTTGCGTACACCAGCAGCGCAGCGCACTGGTCAAAGGCATAGTCCTTATTTTCGGTGGTAAAGCTGCCGTTATACCCACTGGCGGTGGTAAAGGTGCGGCAGGTCTCCATCAGCATCAGAGACTGGCTGAACAAGCTGTCCTCGCCGGTCTCCAGCGCAATCAGGGCGGTCAGAGCGTACAGACCCGGTGTCTCATAGTTGTATGCCGCTACCACTTTGCCGTCGGCGGTGTAACGGGCACGCAGCCCATTTCCCTCCACCTGATCGTACAGCCAATCGATGGTCTGCTGTTTGACCTTTCCTACCTGTGCCAGGTGGTAGACGGTCATCAGCGCATCGGCGGTGTCGATCGCCTGCTTGTTATAGCTGCCATTTTGGGTATTATATTCGCTGTAATACAGCGGAAGATCTGCACCGATGTAGCCTTTCTGCACAACCGACAGCGCCTGCTCATACGGTGCGCCGCGTCCGAGCAGCATCATCGATTCAAGATCGAGGTCGCTGAGCTCCACGGTGCCGTTGAGCTTTCCATCTTTAAAATAGGTATTGACGATTTTTTCGCCCAGGGTGGCCGCATCGCCCTCATAGCCGCGCCAAGAGGACAGTGCGCCCAGCAGGCCGAGGTCTGCACCGAGATCCCCCGTCGAGCCGTTCAAGGCAACCCACTGGCGCTGGGTATCCAGCAGCGACTTATTGAGCGAATCTACCGCGTACTGTGCCAGCAGGCTCTGTGCGTCGTAGCTGATATAGTTGGAGCCGACCTGCCGTTTCACCGTTCCGCTCTGGTTGAGCAGGTTTGCCTGCACATAGGAGAGGGTTGCTTTATCTGCGCCGTTGATAGCGTAATCGAGCATTGCGCGCACCTCACCTGCACTGGTGATGACATTCGGGTTAATCAGCACAACCTCGCCCTGAGGGTTTAAAACAAAGGTGGTCGGGATGGAATTGATGCCCAAAGCGTTGCGGAAATTTAATCCCTTGTCGTAGAGCGACGGCAGGGTAATGCCCTTTTCCTTCAGGTAAGCCGAGGCGGTGGCGATGGTGTCATCCACCCCATCGGTGCGGTTGACCAGATACCACTGTACATTTTCATACTCGTCGAGCACCGGCAGCATCTGGGACAGGTGGGAAAGCTCCTCCTCGCAGTCCGGGCACCAGCTGGCCCAATAGGTGACAAGGGTGTACTGATTCTCCCCCATCTCGATCTTGGCAGCTTTTCCGTTGCCGTCATAAAGGCTGTTATAGGGCAGCTGCTGACCAATGATCGTCTTTGTTGGGTAATAATAATTTTTTATTCTCTTCTCCGAGGCAGCCGAAGCGGTAACCGAAAAGATCACCGGCAGCACCAGTGCGATCGCACAGATGGCGCACAGCACCCGGCAAAGGGTTTTCTTAAAATGCATAGCTGTTTCCTCCCTTTCATTTTGACGTTTTAAATATACTCACCTGCCCTCGCCCTGTCAAGGGCAAAGGAGAGATCCACTGCATTGCTGGGGCGCGCTGTGCAGCGACGGCCTTTGGCACTCCCACTGCATCCTGCCGCTGCCATTTGCAGTTACAGCGCCCCCTTAAAAGAGGCGCTGCAAAAGATTAGTATCCGATCTGTTCCATCGAGGCGTCCTGATTGACCCAGCTTTCCCAAACGTCAATGGTGCGGTACTCGGTTGCGGTGTCCCGCACCACCACCGTCTGGATGCCTGCATTGATAATCATTCTCTTGCACATCGCACAGGGGTTGGCATCTTTGACATAGCTGCCATCCTTATACTCGATGCCGACCAGATACAGGGTGCTGCCGATCATCTCGGAGCGCGGCGCACTGATGATGGCGTTGGCTTCGGCGTGCACCGACCGGCACAGCTCATAGCGCTCACCGCGCGGCACGTTGAGCTTTTCTCTGGTGCAGTAACCCAGATCGCAGCAGTTCTGCCGGCCCCTTGGCGCACCTACATATCCGGTGGAGATGATCTCGTCATTCTTGACAATGATCGCTCCGAAGTTGCGGCGCAGGCAGGTGCCCCTTGCAGAAACTGTCTGCGCGATATCCAGGTAATAGTTCGTCTTATCCACTCGTTTTGCATTTGCCATTTGTTTTTACCTTCCTTTTGTTTCCCATTTCATAGCGCTTTATTTTTGGCGCAAGAATCCAATGCCCAGCATCTTTGGTCCACTGTTGATGCTGACTGCACAGCCAACATCCTCGACCATATCCAGCTTGCGTCCCAGTTTCTTTTGCAGCAGTGCGCGCATCTCCTCGTTCATCTCGGGCAGGGTGCCATCCAGCATGAGCAGCGGAGAATCTTTGGCTATATTTTCCTGGGCAATCTGTGCGATCCGTTGCAGGACCGAGTTGTTGCCGCGGGTTTTGGCAAAGATGGTGATCTGGCCCTGATACAGCCGGATGACCGGCCGGATTCCCAGCGCCTCGCCGACAATGCTGGCCGCACAGCTGATGCGCCCGGACTTTTTGATGAACTCAAAGGAAAAAGCGGTGATGTACAGGTCAATGCGGTTGACCCAATCGTTGAGATAATCCAGAATCTCCTGGACCGATTTGCCGTCCCGAACCATCTGGGACGCCTGCGTCAGCGGGTAGCCGTACCCCAGCGAGAAGGTCTTGGAGTCCAGAACGTGGATATTAAACTTTCCCTTTGCCTGGGGGCAATTGTCAAAAAACATCTCCACCGCATCCTTTGCACGCAGGTAGGTGGCAGAAGCGGTCGACGAAATGCCCATCAGGATGACGTCGGTACAGCCGCGCTCATACGCCTTTGCGTAGTGCTCGCAGTAGGTGACGGGGGAAATTTGCGAGGTTGTAGGGATCTGTTTGGACTGTTGCAGGATGGTATAAAATTCGCGTGGGGTAAAATCCACCCCTTCCAGATAGCCCTTTCCGTCCACCGCTATTGGAATGGGGATGACTTCGATGCCCAATTGCTGGGTCAAACTGCCAGGCAGATCGCAGGCAGAATCGGTCATCAATTGTATGCGTTGCATAATGCTTCCTCCTTTTTTCTCTCTCCCTTTTCTTGGTTTTGCATTTTTTATTCTATTTCCGTTTCGACCTCTTTTTTACTTGGTCAGAATATTTTTTAATTTTTTTGTATCTTCTATAAGTACTAGTTTACCGAATTGTTCGGATACCTTCAACCTTTTTTTAAAAATTTTTATACTTTATTCATTCGCCTTGGTCTGCTTTTCATCGGGCTGTGCTTCCTTTTTGGCGCATTTTGCCGTATAATAGGGGTACAATCTTTTGATGAAAGGGTGATTTTATGTCCGTTCCGACTCCTCACAACGACGCGCGTCTGGGCGACATTGCCAAAACTGTGCTGATGCCTGGAGACCCATTGCGGGCTCAACTGTTGGCGCAAACCTATCTGCAAAACCCCACCTGCTACAATCAGGTGCGCGGGATGCTGGGCTTCACCGGCACCTACAACGGCAAGCCCGTCTCGGTGCAGGGCAGCGGCATGGGAATGCCTTCGATGGGCATCTACTCCCACGAGCTGTTCTCGTTTTATGGGGTGGACACCATCATCCGCATCGGTTCTGCCGGCGCCATCGACCCCTCCTTAAAGATCGGGGACATTGTGGTGGCTGTAGCCTCCTGTACGACCTCCAGCTACGCTGCGCAATATCATCTGCCCGGTTCCTTTGCACCGACGGCCGACTTTTCCCTGGCTCGCCGTGCAGCGCAAATCTGCGAGCAGAAAAACTTCCGCTATAAAGCGGGATCGGTGCTCTGCTCCGACTGGTTCTACGACGAGTCCCAAGGGCTGCCCGCCTGGCAACAGATGGGCGTTTTGGCCGTCGAGATGGAATCTGCTGCCCTATATATGGAGGCTGCCCGCGCACAAAAGAAGGCGCTGTGCCTGCTGACCATTTCGGACAACCCCTTTACCGGGGAAGCTGTGAGCGCTCAAACTCGCCAAAACGCCTTTACCCAGATGATGGAAGTGGCGCTGGCATTGATTTAGGCTCTGCGCGACTTTCCAGAAAGGGGATGCGAAGATGTACGAAAAGAGATTGATTGAACTGGCTCTCAAAGCGCGTGAAAAGGCTTACTGCCCCTACTCCAATTTTGCTGTCGGGGCAGCGCTGCTCTGCCAGGACGGCACCATCTATACCGGCTGCAACATCGAATCCTCCGCCTATACCCCCACCGTCTGTGCCGAACGCACCGCTTTTTTTAAGGCCATCTCGGAGGGAAAGCGGGAATTTATCTGCATTGCGGTAGTTGGCGGGCGCAAGGATGCCGATGTGTTGCCGATGACCACCCCGTGCGGCGTCTGCCGGCAGGTGATGATGGAATTTTGCGACCCGCGCAGCTTTTTGATCTTCTGCGCGACTTCGCCCGATCACTACAAGGCCTATACCTTAGCCCAACTTCTGCCAAAGGGGTTTGGCCCCAGCAATCTTGGCATCTAAAATCGGATTTTTATTTAGGAGGAACCACCATGAAAAACTATGAGTACAAATTTGTCGAAGTGCCGATCGCGCCGCAAAACAAGGAGGATGTCAAAAATTACTCCCCATTTAAAATTTGCGCACGGGTAATTGGCACCGAAGCACAGACCGGTTGGCGGTTAAAGCAGATTATGGAACCGAAGATGAGCGTCATCGGCGCCAACGCTTACCTGGTGATCCTGGAAAGGGAAAAAGAATAAAAGTTTTCGCCAGCCTTTTTCAAAAGGCTGTGGTTTTCAAAGGCAAAGCCTTTGCGTTGGAAGCGCCTTTTGAAGGGAAAATCTGCAAGCCGAAATGGCTTGCAGATTGGGGAACTTTTTGCAAGAGAAAAAGTTCCCGGTAAACTATCGTTTTATACAACCTAAGCAAAACCTTCCGGTGGACGGTTTTGCGCTGATAAAGGTGTGCCGCAACTACGCAATTTTTCCAAAATCAAAAATAGAACAATCCTCTTTTTGCTGAAAGGAGCTTTCCATGGAAAATCTGTCCAACATCTCGGTGGTCCGGGATGTACTCTCCCGTCACGGCTTTTCCTTTTCAAAGGGGCTGGGGCAGAACTTTCTGATCAATCCCACCGTCTGCCCCCGCATGGCACAACTGGGCAACGCGCAGCCCGGCTGGGGCGTCATTGAGATCGGCGCCGGTGTCGGTGTGCTGACCGCAGAGCTTGCCCGCCGCGCCGACAAGGTTGTCTGCATCGAGATCGACAGCCGTCTGCTTCCGGTGCTGGATGAGACATTGGCCGAATTTGACAACATCAAAATCGTCAACGAGGACGTCCTCAAGGTCAATTTGCACGAGCTAATCGCACAGGAATTTCCTGGTATGCCGGTAGCTGTCTGCGCAAATCTTCCCTACTACATCACCTCCCCCATCATCATGAACCTGCTGGAATCCCACCTGCCCATCGCGTCGCTGACGGTGATGGTGCAAAAGGAGGCCGCTGCGCGGCTGTGCGCCAAACCTGGCAGCCGAGAAGTGGGTGCGGTGTCCATCGCGGTGCGCTATTTTAGCGACCCACAGATTTTGTTCCAGGTCTCTCGCGGCTCCTTTATGCCCTCTCCCGACGTGGACTCCACCGTCATCCGTCTGGACGTGCGCCAACAGCCACCGGTGCAGGTGCACAAGGAGGAGAACTTTTTTAAGGTTGTCCACGCTGCCTTCTCCCAGCGCAGAAAGACCTTGCCCAACACCCTGTCTGCCGGTTTAAAGATTGCAAAGCCACAGGCAACAGCCCTTTTGGAAAAGGCCGGTGTGCCGACCAATCTGCGCGCCGAACAGCTGAGCATGGAACAGTTTGCCGCCATTGCAAATGCGCTGGAAGAATAGGTTCCTGCGCTGCCCCTTTAATTGCTATCCAAAAAGCAGCAGCAAAATAGATCGATTGTTTTGGGTAAAAAAAGATCCCGCGTGTGCCACGCGGGATCTTTTTTTCATTAGAGATAAAATTCTGGTTCTTTGCGGGGCTCCTGAAATGCCGAGATACACCACGCAACCGATCCTTTAAAGGCGTCCGAAGTAAACTGTTTGGAGTGAATCGGGCACAGGCGCACGCAGGCAAGGCAGCGCAGGCACTTGGAAGCGTCTACCTTTCCGGGGTCCTCGGCGTCGATAGCGCCGACTGGGCAGTTGCGCACGCAAAGTCCGCAGTGGGTGCAGCCATTGACATTTTCCGGAGCCATTGGTGCGGAGGCGCCGCGCTCTTTGTACGGACGATTGCCCGGGAAAGCATCTTTCGCCAATGCAGTCATCTGGCCTTTGATCTTTTCTGCCAGCTGGCTGCCAAACACCTTGGCTTTTTCCAGGTCCTGTGCATCCGGACGGCCGGTAGCAATCTCGCTGGTCAGCGAGTGTTCACCGATGCAGCCCGCTCCTGCAACGACGACAAAGCCCTTCTCGGTCATCAGGTCCTGCATCTCCACCAGGCAGTCATCGTAGGCACGGTTGCCGTAAACCGCTACGACAATGCACGGCGTGTTCTGTCCGCTGACGTGCTGTTGCAGATACTCCCGCACCAAAAGCGGCATCAGCCCTCCATAGACCGGGGAACCCACCAGCACCAGCTCATCGGGCCCAAAGGTCAGATCTGCTACGCGGTTCTGTGGCAGGGTGAAGTCGTACTCGGTCACCGGCAGGCCGATACCTTCTGCCATAGCGCGCAGATTGTTCCGGGTCGTCTTGGTCGCACTGAAATAAACAAGGGAAACTTTTGATACCATGTTGCATTCCTCCTTAGTTGTTAATTGAATTATAACATCTAAAAAGCAATTTTGCAAGCCTCTCATACAAAAGGTGCTGTTGCTTCGCTACCGCATGGCGACGGCGTTGCGGAAGATCACCTTGCCCCCGTAAGGGTAATAGTCGATTCCGGTCACCCCTTCGCCCATCACAAAATAGCTGGTTTCCACCATCAGCGGATAGGCTGTGGCGTCGTCCATCAGCATCGCTTCCGCCGCGGAATACTGCTGCAAAATCTGCTGGCTGTCGTGGGAATTTTCCACCCCGGACAGTGTGTTGTCGTAGTCCGTGCTCTTATAAAAGGCGATGTTGTCCGACGAAAAGGAGGTAAAGCGGTTGAGGATGTCGGCCGGAGTGTTGGCGGAAGCCTGAAGCGGCACCAGTGCGACCTGATAGTCGCCCAAACTCAGCCGGGAGGAGAGCTCGTCGCGATCGACCTCCACGATGTTGACCGAAACGGCCAGCGTCTGCTGCCATGCCTGTTGCAGCAGGCCGCACATCTCCGGGATCTGGCTGTCCGACGGGACCAGCAGCTGCACTTTGCGCAGCGTATCCGCCCCCAACTCATCCATGCCGGCACGATAGGCATCGTAGGCGGCCTTTGGATCATAGGTGTTGACGGTGTTGACGGTCGTCTGCTCGGTGTAGGGTTGGGTAAACAGGGTAATGGCCGGTGGGATCAGCCGGTCGCAGGTATGCAGGTTGTCCTGTTGGGTCTGCCGCAAAAAGTCCTCTATCGTGCTGCGGTCTATCGCCCGAATAAATCCCTGCCGCACCTGCTGGTTGGAAAAGGCGCTGTGGGTTTGGTTAAACACCAACGCCCAGACAATTCCCTGTGTTTCTTCACAGGTAAGGCCCGCCTGCTGTGCCTGGCGGTATTGCTCATAATCGGCAAGACATCCGTCGGCCTTGCCTTCCATCAACAGCGAAAAGAAGGTCGGCGTCTGCTCTCCGCGCTCTACCTGTGCCTCGGTGAGTGTATCGCGGTTCATATAGAGATAGACTCCTGGCGTCTGTACCGCCTGCTGATCGTAGTAGTTGGCGTTTTTTTTCAGGTAGATGCGGTTCCCATTTTCCCACTGCATCAAGGTAAACGGTCCATTGGAATAGGTCTGTTTGATGGTGGTGCCGTAGCGTCCGCCCGCCTCTTCGAACAACTTTTGACTACAGGGCATTGCCGAAGAATGGGCCAAACTCTCCAAAAAGGAGGGGTCGGCATAACTGAGAGTAAAGACAACCGTCCGATCGTCCTGTGCCCGAACGCCGAGATTCTCCGCCGTCATTTCCCCGGAAAGAACCTGTTGGCTATTCTCAATGGCGCTGTACAGCGAGGCAAAGGGGGAGGGATAAATGCTGTTGAAGATGCGCTGAAAGGCAAAGACAAAGTCGTGGGCCGTGACGGGGGTGTTGTCCTCGTCGTCCCAGACCATTCCCGATCGCAGGTGAAAGGTATAGGTCTTCTGGTCCTGTGAGACCTCATATCCTTCGATCACCCCATTTTGCAGCTCCCCGGAAGGCAGCTGGGTCATCAATCCCTCCATGATGTTATAGATGACCAACTGCTCATTTTGTTCGTCCGCAAACTGCGGGTCCAAGCTCTCCACCTCTCCTGAAATATCGTAACGCACCAGCGAGGAACTTTCTGAGCATCCGCTCAGCACAAGGCAAACTGCCAACAGCAGGCAGCCCAACTTCCAAATACTTTTTTTCCAAGACAACAGATGTACGCTCCTTTATAAAACAAGGTCCCTTTTTCCCATAAAAACGGTCCGATATATAGAATATCTTCAGTTTATCATGTGCACCCGATAAATGCAATTCCAATATTATGAATGTTTTCTTTATTTTCGCATCGCTGGGACAAGGCGGAATTTTTTTGAGGGGAGGGGGGCTAGACAGTTGCAATCTTGGCCAATCAATGGTAGGATAGTATCATTGTTATGCGCTAAAGTGTGTCTTTTGCGCAGACAAGTTTGTGTGTAATAAAGACAGAGACTTTGTAAAAAGGGAGCGAGTAAATGAACATTGAAGAAATCTTTGGCGTGCGCGTATTTGACGACGCTGCCATGAAAAAACGTCTTCCCAAAAAGGCATACGAGAGCCTTTCCCGCACCCGCCGTCTGGGCGAGCCGTTGGACCCGGAAATTGCCGATGTAGTTGCTTGTGCCATGAAGGATTGGGCCATCGAGCAGGGAGCAACCCACTACTCCCACTGGTTCCAGCCGATGAACAACTTCACTGCCGGCAAACACGAGGCCTTTTTGTCCACCCAGGGAGGCGCTGGCCAAATCTCGATGGATTTCTCCAGCAAAGCGCTGATTCAGGGCGAAGCGGATTCCTCTTCCTTCCCTTCCGGCGGCCTTCGCGCTACCTTTGAAGCCAGAGGCTACACCACCTGGGACCCGACCTCTCCGGCCTTTGTCCGGGACGGCACTTTATTCATTCCAACTGCCTTTTGCTCCTATAACGGCGAGGCGCTGGACGCCAAAACTCCACTGCTGCGCTCGATGCAGGCCGTATCCCAGCAGGGCGTGCGCCTGCTGCGCGCGCTGGGCAACAACACCGTCACCCGCGTCACCCCGATGGTCGGTGCAGAGCAGGAATACTTCCTGGTGGACTACAAGCTCTATGACCAGAGACTGGATCTGAAAATTTGTGGACGCACCCTGTTTGGAGCCAAACCCTCCAAAGGCCAGGAGCTGGACGACCACTACTGCGGCCGCATCCGCATCCGTGTCGGCGAATTTATGCAGGATCTGGATAAAAACCTGTGGGAGATGGGCGTAGCCAGCAAGACAAAACACAACGAGGCAGCTCCTGCCCAGCACGAGCTTGCGCCTGAATATTCTACCGCCAACATCGCCTGCGACCACAACCAGCTGATTATGGAAACGATGCGCACCATCAGCAAGAAACACGGTTTGGCCTGCCTTTTGCACGAAAAGCCATTTGCCAACGTCAACGGATCGGGCAAGCACAACAACTTCTCCCTGTGCACCGACACCGGCGAAAATCTGCTCTCTCCAGGCAAACAGCCAGAGAGCAACATGCAGTTTTTGCTGATGCTCTGCGCCTTTGTCCGTGCAGTGGATCTGTATGCAGACCTTCTGCGGATGAGTGCGGCCTGCGCGGGCAACGATCAGCGTCTGGGCGGCTGTGAGGCACCGCCGCCGATCATCTCCATTTTCCTGGGCAACCACCTCACCGAAATCCTCAACCACATCGCACAGGGAGGCAACCCCGACGGCGTTGCGCGCCAAAAGATGGATATCGGCGTACAGGCCATTCCTTCGGTCACCAAGGATGAAACCGACCGCAACCGCACCTCGCCCTTTGCCTTCACCGGCAATAAATTTGAGTTCCGCATGGTCGGTTCCTCTCAATCGCTGGCCTATTCGGAGGTTGTATTGGACACCATCCTGGCCGATTCGTTCGACAACTTTGCTACCCGCTTAGAGAACGCAGAGAATAAGGATGCCGAGATCCGCAAGATCATCTCCGACACCATGCACCAGCACGGACGGATTATCTATAACGGAAACAACTACTCGGATGATTGGGTTAAGGAAGCGCAGCAGCGCGGTCTGCCGATCCTGCGCACCTCGGTCGAGGCGTTCCACACCCTGACCGATCAGAAGAACATCGACCTGTTCGACCGCTACCATGTCTTTTCTCCAAAGGAAACGGCCGCCCGGTACGAGATTCAGCTGGAAAACTACATCCACGTCCTGCAAATTGAGGCAGCGACCATGCTGGAAATTGCAAAGCGCCAGATTATCCCAAGCTGCATCCAGTACAGCGGCAAGGTTGCAAACAGCCTCAACCAGATGTCCGCCTGCGGAGTAGCGCCAAAACGACTGCAAAATCACCTAGAAACCCTGTCCGAATCGCTGGAAAGCATCATGGCACTGACCGATGAGCTGGAGCGCACCTTAAGCCTGGCGGGCAACTTCGACGACCTGTACAGCCGTGCGCAGTACATGGCCGGGGATGTGCGTGAAGCGATGGAGCGCCTGCGCGCACGCTGCGACGCCCTCGAAACAATTGTAGATCGCCGCGATTGGCCTATGCCGACCTATACCGATCTTTTGCACCGCATTTAATCGAAATTGATCGTACAACGCCATCAATCCTTTATCTTTTTTATCGATTTTACAAAAGGGGCATCTCCTGTATCGTCAGGAGATGCCCCTTTTCATAATGCTTTGTACACGCTGTCTTAGATTCTGCGCCACCTTTTGCACTATGCCGCAGGTGGAAATGCCACATAGAGGTAGGTCTTACCTGCCTGATTGAGCACGCTGCGCTTGCCATCCATCGGGCTTGTCGTGGCTTGTGTGACAGAAAATCCTCCCTCCACGATGCTGACCCCCTTGCTGCTTCCCTGTGAAGTTGCCACCGCGGCATAAACGTAGGTGTCGCCAGTGCTGGTCACAGTCTGGTTAAATGGCTCATCCGCCGCAAAGACGATCAAAAAGCCGATTTCTCCCTCTACCTCCACCGTCCGTTGCGCTTGACCGTTGCCGGAGTAGCTGCCCACAGTGTAGCTTGCCTTGCCAAGTTGTTCGCGCTGGGCTTCGGTCAGGTGCAGATTCGACTGGATGTGTTCCTGAAATTTTGTATCGATCGTCTGGTTATCAAAGTTAAAATCTTCCATCTTGGGGCGGTCGCTTCCGACAAATTGATTGAGCCCCAGGTTTGCAGTCTTATAGGTACTGGACATCCTATTCCTCCTCCCATTGTGCCTTCGACATCATTTCCAGCTGCGACCAACTCTTGTCCATCTCATCCAGCTGGGTGAAGGTCTTATCCAAACTGTCAAATTCTGCGAAACTGATGCCTCCGGTCACAAACTCCGCCAGCAGATGTGCCGGCATCAGCGCCTCAAAGGCCTGCTTGGCCTGATCCAGCGTCATCTGGCTGTCCGCCAGTCCGGTTGCCGTCACCGTGATGGTGCCGCCGCCCGGCTCTTCCTCCACCGTCGCGCTCACTCCGATAGCATTGAGCGCCTTTTCAATGCCTGCGCGGTGAAAATCGCTGGGACCAATGCTCATTTTGCTGACCGCAATCTGGCGGCGCTCCTGCAAGGGAATGTTTTGATTGACCGGGATAGCGAGCATCCTTTCAAAAGCCATCAGGCGCTCTTCGCTGCAGGTCTGCACAAGTGCATCCTGCTGTACAGCCAAAATTTTTTGCTGCAACGGCTCCAACACATCCAGATAGCTGTCCAGCTCCGCACGAATCAACGATCCTTCTTCCAGATTGTACAGCCGCAACGAGCGCATCCTGCTGTACATCCGCTCTCTACAGCTCGAATCTGCCATCCTAACTCTCCCCCTTCTGCTCCATCTCGCTGACCGAACAGCTTTCACAGGTAAAGACCTGCTTTTCGAGGGGATACTGGTCCTGTGCAGGCTGCACCACCTTGCAGTTTGCTACCCCCGCACAGCCCAATGCTGCCTGCGTCAAGCGCGCCAGATAGAGCGGCTGTCCAATTTTCTGCTGCTCAAGCAGCTCTTTTACAGCCTGTTCGCAGTTGAGGCGGACATCCGCAAAGCTGTATCCGTCCTCCACTGCAATGGCAATTTCGATGGCAACGGCACTCTGCTGCGCCTGTTCGACGGTGAGATCGACGTTGATCTCCTTGACCTGGCCGAGTTCCTCCTTTACCTGTGCCAACAGCTGTTCATTTACTCCCGGTCCGTGCAGTACCAGTCCCACAGTGTTGACCCCATTCACCCGCGGCAGCACCTTGACCGATCGGACACCGGAATAGCTCATCGCCCGGTTATAGTAAAAGGCGGCATTGGTGCCATTGGTCACCTGCTTGTAGCTGTCCAGCAGCCGCTGCCGCAGGGAATCATCGCTCTCTGCATCCTCTCCTGACAGGATAGCTTGCGAATTGGTCACCGACTCAATTCCCTGCACCGGCGTCACCATCACGCACAGCAGACCGGCGGCAAGATTTCCCGCGCTGCCCGCCACCTGACTGCAAACCGGCACCTCCACCTGTGTCTGCCCGGCTTGCAGAACAGCCTCCTCTTCGGTGGCATAGCGAATACTTCCAGTTGGTTCTGTTAGAAAACTCCCCTTCGGTATCGGGATGTCGGTCTGCGCCGCCGTACTGCGGGAATACACTGCCGTCCCTCGCGCAAAAACTGCCTGTTTGCGCGAGATTCCACGCTGCTGCGCATGCATCTCCAACGCCTCCCCGGTCGCTGTCTGGGCAAACGATTGGGCCTGTGCCTGTTCGAGCGCACCATCCAACACAGCCAACTGTTCAGCCAGCACAGCAAACCGCAATCCCACATCCGAGGCGCTGTCTACCGGGATACCGGTGCGCTGCTCATAGCCCTGGCGCATCTGCTCCAAAAATGTCTCATATCCTTGTGCCAAAAAACTCCCTCCCTGCTAAAAATTCAGCGCCCACAGCGTCACAAACCGCTCTGTCTGCCCTGTTTGCTGCCCGCTGTAAACGAGCGAAAAGGCAATTTCCAGCTTTTCGCCCTCCTTTGATGTCCTCTGTGCCGAAACTACCCGCACATCCGAAAGCGGCAGCAGCGCCTCCTGCGCATACTCCAGCGCCAGTTCCTCCTGTCGCTCCTTTGAGGTGTTGGGCAGGGCATACAGCCGGCTTCCAAGGGTCTTGTCCAGCGCAAAACTTCCCTGTGGAACCGAAAGGCGGATCATCGCCTGCTGGATGTAGTCGGGAGCCCCTGCAACCTCTTCTAAAAATCCCTGTGCGTTGCGCGCATGATCTCCATGATGCAGTAAAATGTCCATTACTGCTCCCCCTTCCATTCCTTGCCGTTGAGCAGAATTTTTCCGTCGTTGCACAGCTTGATGCTTGCACCGCCAAAGGACTGCAAAAGGATCTCCCCCGGCTGCAGCCCCTCCGGCCAACCAATCGAGATGTTTCCCAAACATATCTGCCCGCTGTCTGCTGAAAGGATAGCCGCCTGCTCCCCCTGCGGCGGTCTTGCCTGGATGCCGTATGGGGCGCATGTCGGGAGCTGCCTGTCCTCATACGCCCCCACGGTGTACATTTCGCCGCTTTGCGCTGCCACCAGCTTGACGGGCATATCCCGCCTTCTCTGAATTAGCCACATGCTCTTTCCTCCCGTTCTACTCTATCATCACGGTGGTCTTTTCTCCCGACGAGGAAAACTCAAACTCCTCATAGACAATATTGCCCCGGAAAGTGATCCCACCTCTTGTCCCGCTGACCTCATCTCCCAGATTCCAGGCAGTCAGTTTGGGCAGCTCAATCTCCCACTGCTCTCGTCCCCGCATGGACTCCTGCATCTTCAGCTGCACATCCTGTCTGGGAAAACTCCACTCCGCCGAAGGAAGCATGCAGCGCCGACGGGTAATCTTTAATTTCTGTGCCGCTCCATTCTGCAGTGCGGTGCTGTATCGTCCCAGCTCATCGCGAAGTAGAACCTGTGAGATTACTTCAGTTCGCCGAATGGTGTGCCGTACCGCCGTCACCGCCTCATCTGCTGCAATCACATGAGAGGACTGCCCTGGAAGGCCCAACAGCACGTGGGATAGGTGGATGTGTGGTCTGCGGCCGACCGTTCGCTCGCAAAAAGTAGAAAAGGCGTCCCATTCGCTGACGCCCTTCCCGACCTGATAGTTTAAAACCAGAGAATTTTCTGCAAAATCCCGCTGGAAGCCGTAGGGAGCCAGATGCTTCTCAAACATCTCCCACAGGGAGATGTATCTGTATTCCTGGGGAATTGCTTCGTTGTCCAACAGCACCGCTGCATCCGACCGCGCCCAAACGGTCAACTTGCATCCCTCACTGTCAATTCCCACAATCTGTCGGTCACAAATGCCGCGAAACCACCACACACCGTCGGCCTGTAGGTCAATGCGGACAATTTCCTGTTCCCAACTTCCCGAGGCAAGCAGAAATACCACCTTCAGGCTGTCCGCGGGGGTATCTGCCGAACGGGTGAGCAAAAGGGAGACCGGCCGCTCCAGTTCCTGTTGCGCTCCATCCACCGTCTCTACCAAAAATCGCAATTTCATTTTTTACCCCCTGACCTGTATAAAGTGGGCTCGGTAGCTGATCGCCTCGTCGCCGCCGATTCCGGTCATCTCCAGCGAATCGAATACCGCCTGCATGGGCTCCAATCCGGCTCCACTCAAAATGCCGCTGCCGCCCTCCTGCTGCACCCGCTGCAACTGCAAAAACTGGTCCATCGCATCCGGCCCAAACAGCTCTCCTTCGCCCTCTACCTCCATTAACCCTTCTCCCAACTCCTGCAGGACCTGTCCCACACCAAAACAGGCACTCACCGCCGTCATGCGCTTGCTTCGCACGGTAAGCTTTCGCGGATTGTTGCGGAAGGTATACTCCTTAAAGCGTAGATTGGTCATATAACCACTCCTCCATATCTCTTCCATATCGCTGAGAAAGCCGCTCCAGCTCGTCCGAGACTGCCCGCAGATTGTTGCTTTCTCTGCGCGCTCCCTCCACCGTCACAACCTGCTCTTCCCGCACAATCTGCGGGGAAGCGGGCTGTTCCTGCCTCTCCTGTGTGACAGAGGACACACCCTCCTGCTGCCCCACTGGCTCCGGCGGCCTTTCTCTCTGGGGAAGCGGCTCTGAAAAGGGCAGTGAAGAGGAGGTCGCTGCATTGGGTTGCAGCAGCGGCATATAGTAACCGCTGCGCAAAAAGATCTGTTCGTTTTCCTGTAAAATTTCCCACAAATTCATCGCGCATCCCCCTCATACATCCGCTGATAGGCCCGCGCAAGTCCTGCAATCTGCAAAAGGCTCAGCTGCTGCAATACCTGCTGAGCATCGGCAAAGGCCGGTCTGCCGCCTTCTCTGGCCGACAGCGCCACCAGGGCCGCATTGTTTGCCACAGCCCACAGCTCATCTGTGTGCTCCTGATCCGCACAAAATAGCTGCAGATAGCGCATTGCATTCTGTGCATCACCCGGCAGTTTCAGTTCGTCCACCGCCGACAACCTGCACAACCTCCTCTTCATCTCGCCGCCCCCTTAAATCTTGATCCTTCGGCTGGCCACTACACTCACCTTTTCCAGGATCGTCTCACCCACAGCCGCCGATTGGGTGATGTCCGACCACTCACAGCCGGAATAGATGATCTTGCAGTCCGGCTGGACAATCACCAGGTTAAAGCCGCTCAGATTGTAAAAGTCGATGCCCTCGGTCTGACACAGACAGACGCGAGAAAGCTCGATTTTGTGCTGTACCCTGCCGCCGACCGTTCCCACCGGTTCGCTGCTGCCAAAGGCTTCGATATAGCGGCTCTCCCTGACAGACTGCACACGGTAGCTCTGTGCAGCAGCCACCTTTTGACCGTTTATTTCAATTGAAATATCTGCACTGGTTGGGATGGAAACTAACGCCATCTTTTTCCCTCCTCCTGTTAAATCGAGATGTGCGCGGTCAGATAGATCTGGCTAAAGACGGACGCCAGATAAAATTCCAACTCCACCACACACACTGCCGGGTCATCCGGCTCTACATAGACGACCGGCGGCTCATAGGAGGTAATCATCCCTTCCTGCTGCTTCTCGTCCAATACCACCGCCGCCTGCGATGCGACACTGTCCTGTGAGAAGAGGATGGTGCTGCCTTTTAACAGTCCCGCCAGCCGCTCGCGCACCGAACGAATGATATCGTCGATCATCATGACTACATTCACCGAAGCAAAGGTTCTGTCCTCTTCGCCCGCTGTCGATGTCCTGCTGGTTACACAGCGAATGCAGCTGACCACTCCGTCCAATTCCTCCATCACCGTGACGCCGCTACCAAGCAGTGTCTCCACTTGCTGTTCGCTCAAGGATTCTACACTATGTAAACAGTCCAGCTGCTTGCCGTGAAGGTTGTCCATCGGTTCGCTTCCCACCAGCATCGCCGCAAGGGCTGCCGCTGTCAGCATTTCTGATTCCTGCTCGCCGTCGCTTCCCAGCTGACAGCAGAGCACCAACCGCTCGCAATTGAGCGCTTGGGCCAGCGTTTCTGCCTGCGTCTTGGCAACTGCCCCCACCGCCAGCCGTTCCCGCTCGTTCTGAGAAGCCAGCTGCACCTGTTCGACCAGCTTTTCCAGCACCTGCTGGCTGCCGCTGTCACATAAAATGACACCGCTGCGCTTAATCTCACACAGTTTCTGGATGGCCGGCTCATACAGCTCCTCGGTGGCCTGTGTGCCGTCGATGGTCAGCGGCACAACATAAACGCCGCTGACCCCGCTGTCCAGCAAAATTCCGCACACGGTACAAAACATTGCACCGCCTTGTGGGTCAAAATATTCTTCCAGCTCCTCGCGGGAATGAATCTGTACGACCCCGCCCGCCGGCAGATTTTTGCCCGACTGTACCTTGGCTGCTCCACAGTAAAAGGCATATCGGTCCTGTAAACTTTTGCGCTGGCTGATCACGTCATATTGGGAGTATACTCCCGGACGATAGGTTTTTGTCATTCCACCGCTCCTTTCCTGATTACTCTAATCTCCTCCAGTTTGGTGCCGGACTGCTCGCCGTCGCTGCCGCTGATGAGGAAACTCAATTCGAGTACAACCGGCAGTACAACCCCTCCCCAGTCTTTCTGAAAGGCCGCCTCCCCACACTCGATTTCGTTGACCTTCAGCTGCTGGGAAAAGAGCAGCCCCTGCGCACAGCTCTCCCACAACTTCCAGCACTCCTCACCGCTCCTGCAACAAAAGGAAACTTTTACCCAGACAGAAGCCTGCCGCCCCAGCGGCATGGTCTGGCCGCCGTAAAAGTTTTGCATTCCTACGGCGTCCAGCTTCACCCGTTGAATGCCAACTACCGCAAGTTTTGCCCCCTGCGGGTTTGCGCGATATTTTGCTGGATACGCCCTGCGCACTTCCAGCTCACTGTCGCCCTGCTGTAGCTGGCGGGAGACCAGTTCCAATATCTGCGAAAAATCATCCAATTTCCTGCACCTCCTGCTTGCGAACAGCTAACCCCCAAACATAAGCGGGGTCGCCCTGAAAATACACCTTTTCTACTCGCTCGAGTAGGAAGTTTTCCCCGTCGGCAATCAGCATATCTCCCCGCTGCGCCGCCTCTCCCGCATCCCATGGAGCAAGAAATAGCCAGCTTCCTTCCTGCAAAACGCCTGGCTCATAAAAGCCAAGCTGATTTGTGCTCTCGCGGACAGGATTCAGGTAGGCAAACATCTCCTTCTGTTGCTGTGCCCCTTCTAGGTACACCTTCCGCCCACATTGATGCAGCAAACGGGCAATTACTTGGCGGCATTGCATACCGCCACCCCCTTCAGGCAGACGCCTTGTGAGTCGATGAGGTCACCTACCATCTCCAACAGCTCTTTTCGCGCCTGTGCACCGTCACTTTGGGTAAAAGAGATGTCTCCCACCTTCACCCCGGCGCACACCGCTCCCTGTATCGTCTGAAAGCGGTGGTTTGCCAGCGCTGCACACGCCAGCGCCAATCGTTCCTCCTGCTTTTCAATTTCTACACTCGGGCGCAGCTTGCCTTTGAGTTCCTCCCAACAGGCCAGCACCAGCGGTTTCCACTGGGCTGCCTCATCAGCGGCAACCCCGCTGATGAGGCAGAAGTCCTGCATAAGCAGTTCTTCATTCATCTTTTCTCCCTCCTGCTTTATTCGCCACCCTCCGCTGGATTGCTCAGTACCTTCACTGCATCCGCAAAGATCTTGGAAAAACCAGCAATGGAGGTCACCGCTGCACGTTCCAGCTGGCAATCGATCAGCTTGTCATACTCCACATTGACGCCGCCCGCGTCTACCATCTCCAGCGCATACCGCTTGTCCAGGCCGATGATGGTGCCCGACGGAACTGCCGAAGAGACATAGAGTTTGGCTCCCAGCGGGGTGGACAGGGAACCGGTCGCCTGGAAGTTTAAACCGGTCTGCGGGTTTTTCAGCTCCTCGACCTGCAACAGCTTGAGCATCATATCTGGGGAAGCCAGCATCACATTCATCTGATACTCCCCAAAGCTGCCCCAAAGATTGAGCAGATCGTTGTAGCTGAGCTGATCTTTGACAGCCAGATCCACCTTGCCGGCAGGATTACTGTTTCCGTCGCCCTGAATCAGCACGTCCACCGCATCCTGCAGCTGCGCTTTGCCGATGCAGGAGCCAATCTGTTTGAGCGCCACGGTAAACAGGTCCAGGCGCTGGAACTTGATCGCCTCATAGGAGGCCACCATCATACGTCCGCGCTTTCTCAGCCGAATCAGGCTGTCTTTGAGGTGGATAGTTGTCTCTGGAATAAAGCCGCCTTCCTCAATGACCGACGGTGCCTGCTTGGCCCAGTCAGGGTCGGAAGCAATCGCTCGGTAGTCCATGCCCTCCACCTGGGTGTGCGCCGCACAGATTTCCTCTAAGATGTGGTTGTCCTCGACGCCCTGCTTGACAGCTCTCGCTACATATTCTGGAAAGAGGGCCGCACTGTCGCTGGTGGCAAAAAACTTCTGCAAGCGGTCGCTGTCAGCACCGGACACCTTGATGTCAAATCGCTTGAGCTGTCGCTGAAAAGCGTCGTAGCCGGCAAGCTCGGTGCCGCGGTACTGATCGGATGGGTCCAGCCGCTCGAGGACCTTGCTGAATCCTTCTGGGTTCTTGTAAAAATCCTTGGAAATGGCAATGTTCTGGTAGTTATATTTCATGTTGATGTCTCCTCTCATCAATATTGTAACTTAAAACAGTACGCCGATTGTTTTGGCAGTGGAATCCACTTCGGTTACCAGCACCTCTCTGCCGGAGGCGTCGGAAACGGCATCTGCCTGGCTGTCCGCTGCCAGTGTGACAAACCCAATCGACGGTGCACTGCCGGAATAGGGCAGCACGGCAAAACCACCGGTCTGTACCAGCACATATTCCCCTCGAATCGAATGTGCCACTCCCACAAACTTGCCCGATGCAGCTTTCTTGACGGTGTTGTTTGCGCTCATCACAACCAGATCACCGGGAGCAATCTCGCCTTCTCCCATCATGGTAATGTATTTGCTGTTGTAGCCCTGTAAACAAATGTCCTTCATCTTTTCCATCCTTTCTCTCTGTTAGATCACAAAGTGTCCGTCCGGAGCCCCTTTTGGCTCCAAGCGCTTTCTGCGCGCGGTCTGCAATGGTTCCATCTCTCTGTCTGTGCCGCCCAATACCTTAGATAAGAGCCTCAACTGCTGAATCGAGAGCTGATCGAGCATCTCTGAAAGCGCTCGATTTTCTGTCTCGCCGCTCACACCTTTTTGTAAAAAGCTCTGGCTCACCTCACGGCGCGCGGCTCTGCGCGCCTCCTCGCAGTCCGACAGAAGATTTTTTACCATCCTCTGTAGCTGGCTCACCTGCTCCTTGTCTATCCACATTCCCTGCCCCTGCTCGGCTGCCTTCCAAAGTTTCTGCACCACGCCGCGCTGGCTCTGTAACTGGGAAGATTTGATCACGCCCGCCTGTCGCTGTGCCGGTACCGCTACGAAGGACCACTCATAGGCATCCTGAGCATCGTGCAAAATGCAGTAGCACAATTTTCCGTCGTAATACTCGCCCTTTCGGTGGCCACAATCGATGAGGTTTCGGTTTTCTCCACAAATCGAACAGGTGCTCTCACGCACACTGCAACCGACACTGACCTCCTTTTTGATGCCAGCTTCGATCTCCAAAATCAGGTCGCGATTGGATTCGGTGCGCACCATGTACGCCCTCGCCACCACTGCAAAGTATTCTTCTCCAAGCGAATTGTATTTCCCCGGAAAAGCTTCCACCGACGCTGTATAAATTCTGGCTTGCTGGTTCTGCGCACTGGGGTTGTGATCGCAGATTCCGGTCTTGCCAACAAATAGCTGCGCCAGCTGTTCCAGCGTCTCCCGGTCAAACTGCTCATAGTCCCGGTCTACTTCGTTGTCACACAACACCACTCGAAAGCAGTATAACTCCTCTGGGGAAAACTCTCGCCTTGTCAGGGCGTTGATTTTTTGCAGGTCCTCCTGCCCAATCTCCAGCCCTTTGCAGATCAGGCTCCCCGCCTTGCTATACTTCATTTTGCTTTTCCTCCTCCTGCTCGTCCTCGTCCTTTAAACTCTGTTCAATCTGCTTTGCCTGCATGCGCAGCAGCTCTGCACGCGCCTGCTCTACCTCGTCGCTCATGCTGACATGCTTCCAGATAACGCTGAGGGTTCCACCAAGCCCCTTGAGGTTGAGGTGGTACCGGCAGATGCGCAGAATCACCGTGTTCAATAGTTCGCGGTAACTTTCCAGCTCGCTGGCCAAAATCTCCGCCTGCTGCTGGCTCATTCGCTCGGTTGTGGACCAGCTCAATCCCAGAATAAAGGGAGGCAATCCCAGTTTCGCCACAATCTGTTCCAACATCTGCCGCACCGGAACCTGGGTGTCCAAAACCTGATTGTCTGCGCCGATCACCCGGATGTTGACGTCGCCTACCGCAATAAAGTCTTTGACCTGCCCGTTGTCCCGCATCGTGTCGGCCCACTGCCGCGCCATGTCCTGCGCAATCTCTCGGGCATAACTGCCGTCCACGCCGCCCTGTGGCTGATAGGTCACTGCAAAACGCAGATTGCCCATTCTGTCGAAATTTTGTCCGGTGGCCTGATAGATGCTCAACAAAATCGACGAGACAAACGGCAGCCCACTTAGAAGCGAACGTCCTCGAATTTCTCCTGATCCCGGGTTCAGGGCACTGAACAAAATTCGCTCTGGATGTTCCACCGGCTGCGGGGTCATTGCGTCCGGATAGCTGGAAAATCGCAGCTGTAGGGGCGTTTCCCCCCGCTGTACCAAAAGATCGTGCAGCGGCACATTGTATAACGCGCCGATTCCGTCCCCTGAACGCAACGGAACCATTTCACCCGCTGCATTGCCGTAGGTCAAAAGGTCGTCCAAATATCCGTATAAAAATTGTGGTAACCCCACACTGGATGCCCCGACCTGAACCCGGTTGCAAAACTCGTCAAGCTCGCGTTGGGCCGCCGGATCGCTGCTCTCTACCGTGAATCCGCCGACTAACCGAATGATCTTCCCGATCGCCGCATCGACAATCGGCACCGCCTGGCGAATCTGTTCAAATAGCCGGTTGGCATTTTCATCTATCAGCCCTCCATATTGCGTGCGGCTGTACAGCGCATTCTGAGCCTGCCCCGTCTGTACACTCTGCACACAAAAGGCAGGTGGGGCGGACTCCTGCTTTCGTTTTCTATGCCACATTGGCATTGCTTTTCCTCCTTTCTGCACAGATAGAATTCTCTACCTGCCCCTCTGCTGGGCAATCGCCCAAAAGCCCTGCTGCTCCCTGCACACCTGCATCACAAAATAGCGGATCTCATCCATCGCGTGGTCATTCTCTTTGAGCGGTTTTTCCTGCCCCGCGCCCTCACTCCAGCGATAGAGCGCAAACTCTCGTATGCTGTCGGTGCAGCACTTGCAGAAAAAAAGCCGCTGTTGCTGGAGCAGTGCCGCCACCTTCTGGATTCCCTCCAAGACCTGGTTCTTGGCCGGAACAACTCGATACTTTCCGTGGCGGCGGATGCACTCGATAAAGCTCGCCGCACTTGGATCGACTATGACGCAGACCGGCTCTCGCCCACCACACAGCTTCTCCAGAGCCTCATAGTGCTCCTCGTCGGTGCGGCAACGTCCCTCTTTGCGGGAGTCATAGTAATACTCCTTTATCCGGTACCAGCGCCCGCCGCTCTCCCCCCAAAGTCCCATTGAACAGGGATTGCGGGTGCCGTAATCGCAGGAAACCCAAAACTGTGTGCAGGCGGGCGGTGTTTCGATGACGTGTAGCTCCGGTGAAAACATCGGATAGATCAGCCCCTGTACGTCGGCCCACTCTCCCAGCACAAACCGCCGGTAAAAGCCGCCGCTGTATAAGCTCTCATACCGCTTTCGCATCGCCTTGGAAAGGGAAGGGTTGTCCTCCATGCGAAAATGCAGATAATATAGATTCTTCTCCCTTCTCTTTTCGATCCAGTCGGTGTAAAACCAGTGCCCGGGGTATTCGGGATTGCAGTTAAACCAAAATCGGCTGCCCTCCACCGAACATCTTGCCACAGCCTGCTCGACAAAGCTGCGGTCCTGCAAGGCCACCTCGTCAAACAGCACGCCTGCCAACGTCATGCCTTGAATCAAGGACGCACTGCCCGCATCCCTGCCGGAAAAGAGATAATACCGATTCTTTCTGCCCTCCACCGAGAGCTCCACATAATTTTTCGAAAGCTTCTCAATGTACAGAAAACCCATCTCCTCCAGCTGCTTTCTCACCGGTATCAACAGGTTGCGCTGGACTGAACCTATCGTCTTGCCGCAGATAGCAAAGTTTTCCCCCGAAAAGCTTGCCATGCTCCAACTGAAAAAGGAAAGTGCCATACACAGCGTTTTCCCGCTGCGCACCGCTCCGTCGCAGATGATGCCGTCGCTTCGGTGATGTCTGCTCTGTGGACACCACCAGCTGAGCAGCTCCATCTGCTTCTTGCTGAACCGCTCAATCATCCGGCATCCTCTTCCTTCCAGTCCTCCAGCTCCTGGGCGCCCTGCTGCAATGCCTCCAATACGCCGCCAAAGCGCGAATCTTCCACCGATTCCTTGTCTGCCAGCTTCATCATCAATTCGCAGGCCTTCAGCTTATCCCAGCCTTTAAATTCGATCTCCTTGCCGACGCTAAAACGCTCTGCCGCAAATCCATCAAAAGCCGGAACACCTTCTGCGTCTTGTTTGGGTCTTTCAAACAGGATTCTGTACAGCGCCAATTTTGCAAGCTCTCCAGCGCTCTGCTTTGCAAAGGCCTTTTGCATTCGACGCAACGCCTTCTTTACCCTTCGGTCAAAGAGCAGCAATACGCCGTCCTCTACCTGCGCTCTGCGCGCAGCTTCTTGTGGGTCTTGCAACAGCAGGTACCAGTAGGCAAAAACCCTCGCCTTTTCTTCGCTTAAATCAATCGCATTCATCCCCCCTGCATTTGGTAAGGCCCTGTCACTGCCTTTCACCTATACCCCGTTTTGGGATAAAAGTTGCACTGAAACGTGCAACTTTTATCCCAAATTTCAGAATTTCACGAAATATTCACATTTTGTCCTCAATCTTCTTCTCTCGCCCTTACTTTTTTGCTCCCCTGTTTTTCTAATATTGTAGTTATATTTTACTTCCCCTTCTATATAGGTGTTTTTTTCCATATTGTTTTCCTACATTTGTTTATTAAGTTTCTGTATCCTATTTAATAATAATTTTCCCGAATCTCCCACTTAAAGTCATTTGCAAAGAACACACAAAAAAAGAGCCGCCTTTCTGCATTTTGCAGAAAAGCGGCTCGCGCTGCTTTGCAAGGAGCTTAGTCTAAAATATAGATATTGACATTGCGGATGCCGTTTAAGCAACTCTCCAAATAGGTGTCGTAATATAAGTCGACATCAATTTGGTTGTTCATCAGGCTCAGTCCGGTGTCCGCCGCTACGGCAAAACCGTAAACAAAGCTGTTGTCGGCGCTGGTAATGTACAGCCTGGTACCATAGGGGATCTCTCCGGGGTGTACTGCTACATATCCCGCCGAAAGCTTCTGACCAGAAGCTCCTGTGGCTTTGCTGCCAGCATTGTAGCCCGCAGCAACCTGATTGGTCAGCACTTCTTTGTACTGGGTGGGAACACCATTTTCATCCAACGCTACATCAAATTGCAGCGAGGATACAGCCTTTCCCTTTGTGCCCACCAGCACTATCTGCGGCACTGGATACTGCAATACATTCTCTTCGAGTACCTTTTTGCTGCGCAACTCGCCGTTGACAATGCGCAGCTGGTAGGTCACCTCTCGCTTTCCGTTCACGCCGTTTTGGATAACCTGTTCTTCACCGGGCTTGAGCAGGGAACTTTCTCTGCGCTCTACCGGATAGGCAATCACCTCTTCGGTCGTGATGCTCTGGGTGTCCAGCTTGCTGGCCGCCCGCATCGACGCTCCCAAAAACGACTCGGTTACAATCTCCTCGTCCTCTTTGAGAAGAGCCTGAATCTCCTCGCTCTCGGAAAGGGCATCGGAGGCCTCTTCCTTGGAAATTACCTTGATGGTAGTCTCTTTTTCTTCCTCATCTTGCTGTGCATCCACTGCGGGAAGCTCATCTGTCTCCATCAATTTTGCACGGGTAGAAACGCTTCCTGTAAACTTGGTGGGGTCGGCATTTGCCGTAAAGGTGTCACCCGCCTCACGCAGTACCTGTGCTACTGTCATTTTTTCTACTGGTTGTTCCATGTTGCCTGTAAGGGTAATCCCCCCAAAGATGACCGCTGCCACCGCAACAGAAAACAGACAGGCCGCAGCCTTTTTGCCGGAAAGAGTGCCGACCAGACCGCGTGCTTTTGTTCTGAAGTTTCGCATAACGCTCTCCTTTGTTCTGATTTGCGGGTGCGACCCCTCCGCCGCTTTGCCCGCATACCCTGTATTTTAGCAGGATTGTTGTCATTATATTCAGGAACTGTGCGGGTGTCAAGAAATTTACCCCTGCAAATTTTCTGTCGGAAATATTGGTTTTCAAAAAACTTTCTGTAAAATATTGTGCACTTTATCATTTAAGCGGCCTTTTTATTTAAAAATTATGTGCATTATCTCCTAAATTTTGGGCATTTTTGGAAATGTTGCAATTTATATAAATTTATTTCTCTTAACTTGATAAATTTTATTTATTTTGTTCGTTTTTTCTTCTTTATTTATTCACATATTTTTTATTTTTTAATCTCACCCTTTCGATAGAAAATGTGTTCCGAGCCCTCCATTTTGTTGACACACAGCTTCCTTTGTGCCCTTTTCTACTCTTTCATTTTACCGGTGCATTCCATTCCTTTCCGGACTTTCTGTACAAAAAATGCCGGGCGACTCCGCCCGGCATTTTTTCCTCTTTATTCTTCGTATACGCGCACGCGCAGCGGAATCCCCAAGCTGTCAGCTACCTTCTGAGACTCCTCCACCGCCTTTTCTCCAATTACATCTACTACTGTCAGGCGGGTATCCAGCCCCTCTTGCTTGCAGTCCTTTGCAAAATTCAGCAGTGCCTCAAACGATTTGATGCCAAACTTTGGCCTTGTGACCTGGTTGTATTCCTGCGCATTGGGTGCATTTAAACTGATAGAGACCACATCGACATGCCCTTTCAGCAGCGGTGCAACCCTCTTTTGATGAATTAAGTCGCCCAGCCCGTTGGTGTTGACCCGCACCTGTACGGCAGCCTTGCTGTGAATGTAGTCGGCCACCGCAATGAGGGTGTCCAGCGCACAGATGGGCTCCCCATAGCCGCAAAAGACCACCTCATCAAAATCGCTCAGGTTGTACTGGTCTAAGGCATCCTTGACCTCCTGTACGCTCGGATCGTGGTCCAACCACAGGTCCTCGGCCGATCCTACACCATTCGCCTGTGTGCGAATACAAAAGGTGCAGGCACAGGGACAGCGGTTGGTCAGATTGACATACAGCTGTCCGTGATAGGTGTATAGAATATCTTCCATCTGTGTTTACCTCCTCTATTTAACCCTGTTCCAGTAATTTGCGCTTGAGCCCTGTGCGATCGACCGCCAGTCCCAACACAATAAAGAGGATGCCGCTGCCGATTGCCTGCACTACATTGCCCCAGATGGTCAGTATCGGGGCAGTCCAGTTGCCCACCAACACCGCCTCTGCCAGATAATAGCCGCCCACCGAGATCAAGCCTGCCAGCACTGTGCCGAATAGATTGCGGCGGTTGAGAAGCTGTGTGCGCCGGCTGGTAAAGCACAGCGCAGTCAGCGGCTTGATGATCATCGTGGGGATGGCCCAAATCGCCGCACCGGACATCACGTCGGCCAATCCGCCGCCAATGGCCGCAGCACCGCAGGCATAGGGGGCCGGCAAGAAACAGGCCGCCAAATAGATAAAGGTGTCTCCAAAATGGATATATCCACCGGCAGTTCCTACTGGAATGTGAAACAGGTAGACAATCGTCAGCAGGATCACTGCGGCAAACATGGCGCTCAAGGTCAAATTTTTCATCTTTTCATGGGAATGTTCTCTCATGCCAATCCCTCCTTTAGTCCATCAAGAGCCCCAGATGGTGCTCAAAGGCAATCCCCTCATTGGGGTCGGTGCCATCCTCAACCGCCTCTGCAATCGAGGCCTCCAGCAGCTGAGCTGCCCGCTTGAGCGCTGACGGTGCGCTTTCGCCGCGCATCATGCAGCCACAAATAATGGAGGAAAGGATATCCCCCGTTCCGGAATAGCCCGCGCCGCACCGCCGGGTCGCCTGTTCAAAGAAGTGCCCGCTTTGCCTGTCAAACCCAATATTCCAAATCTGTTGTTCCTCTTCCAAACCGGTCACAATGACTGTCTGTGGACCTAACTGGGAAAGGCGCTGGGCAAACTGCCGGATCTTCTCGTGCGAAAAGGCCTGCTTTGCCTTTGAGGCGTCCTCTCCCAGCAGCAGTAAGGCCTCGGTCAGGTTGGGAGTGATGACGTCTGCCTTCGCACAGAGGCTGCGCATCGCCAACCGCATCTGCTCGCCAAATCCCCGATAATATACGCCTTCATCTCCCAATACAGGGTCAATCAACACCAGCGCATCCTTTTTGGAAAAGCGGTCGATAAAGTTGCCGACCCACTCCACCTGGCGCTCGTTGCTCAGGTACCCTGTAAAGATTCCCTCAAAATTTACCCCCATCTTGCTCCATTGATCCGCAATCATCGGCATGTACTCGGATAGGTCCACACCGGTGTAGCTGGGAAAAGCAGTCTGATTGCTCAAAACCGCCGTTGCCAACGGCACTGCCTGTACCCCACACACCGATAAAATGGAAATCGCTGCCGCCAGCGAGCACTTTCCCAATCCGGAAAGGTCGTGAATCGCCGCCACCTTTGGGATTGCCATCTTCATCCCTCCACACAAAAATTCTGTTTTCTATTGTACCTCTCCGCATAGAAAAAGAAAACTTGTTTGCCGCCCTATCCTTTTTCTGCCAATTTATAAAATATATATAATTTTTTCTTTTTAATTCCTTTATTTCTTGGACAATTTCTCTATTTCCCAGGTAAATCATTTACATAAATAAAATAATTTTGTCATTAAACTGCACTGCTTTTTAGATTTACTTCGTTTTATATTTAGTATATTTGCTGAAATCTCTTTCCTTTTAAACCCGCATTCTCTCCCCGAATTTTCTGCCATCCCTTGTCCCTGCAAAACACACACAACAACGTGGGGCGAAGAGGAAATTCCTCTTCGCCCCACTGGGAGAATCAACCTGTGGTCGTGGTTATCGTACTTCAATATCTCCGGATATACTTGAGAAGAATCCGGTCAGATAGTGCTCTGCATCCGGCTCATCACATTTGGTGTTGCCATAGATGGTGCTGCTGCCCGATACAGTCTTGCTTCGGGCGCAGAGCTCTTTGCCTCTGCGCTCCAGGGCGATCTCGATGTCGCCGCTCACCGTCTGCACATAGCTGTTCTGTGCAAAAAAGCTTCCTTCCACATCTCCGCTGACGCTGTTGACGTTCAAATTATGGAACTGGGAAGAGTGCAGCTCTGTTTCGCCGCTGGTCGATTTCATCTTCATAATGTGGGTGTCCACCTCTTTGAGGTGGATGTCGCCGCTCACCGAGATGATCTGTGCTTCCCCTGCATTGCCGGCAAGCAGATGGATGTCGCCGCTGGCAGTGTGTACAGCCAGATTGTCGACGCCAAAATTGTGCATCTCGATCTCGCCACTGCCCGTCTTGATCGAGGCAGCATCCGACTTCATCCCGTGCACACTGGCGTCACCGCTCATCGTCTCCAACTTCCATGTCTTGGCCTCGACCCCATGTACCTTCACATCTCCGCTCATCGTCTTGATGCTCAGCTTAGTCAGCTGATGTGGAACCTCTACAACCAAGGTGAGCTCTTCGTCCCAACCTTTGCTCATCCAAAAGCCAAATAGGCCTTTGCTGTGGTTTTTATCTTTCTCCCGGGCAAAGTATTCGTTCCCGGAGATGCTCTCCTCCAGGTATTTTGCCTTGTCCTTGTTCCCGTTCATGTAGACATGCAGCAGACCGTCTTGGGAATGGGTCATCTGTACATTGATAGAGAATAGGCTCAAATCTACAACATCAATCCCGTTGTACTGCTCCTTCTGTTCCTGAATAGCGGTAAACTTCTCTAAATCATGGGGTTTGAGGTCCTTGTCTCCCAATACCTCTTGGATGTCGCCCAGCAGGTTCTCGATGTTCCCCAGTTCCTCGCAGATCTCCTCCTCGGTCTGGCCGTTCTTTAGACCTGCTTCAAAGTGCTGCTCATAGTTTTCTAAGATTTCATCGACAAAATCGCGGTCATAATTTTTCAGCTTTTCTTCTACATGGCGCATATATTCTGCTTTTGTCATAAAAAATCCTCCTTAGTCAATCAGACGGCTGACTGCCGCAATAAAGTCCTTCCATTCCTTCGAAAGGGTCTGCTGATACTCCAAACCCTTCGGCGTGAGATGATAATACTTTCTGGCAGGACGTCCCTGGGATTCGACGGAATAGGTCTCCACATACTCTTCATCCTTCAATCGCTTGAGGATAAGATAGAGCGTTCCGGTCGCCAGCTCCATCTCCTGCGAGATGGTTTCGGTCAACTCGTACCCGTATTTGTCCTCTCCACGCAGCTGAGATAGCACGCACAGTTCCAGCGCGCCTTTTTTAAACTGTGTGTTCATACCGTTCCTCCTCTCTATCTTTCTTTGTTGTATATATCATAACACTTGTTATTCTATATTGCAATATATATTGTATACAAATATATTCTATATAATTACAGCACTCTGCAAAAAAGAAGGTGGGCAACCGGCCGGTTGCCCACCTTCAAATCTTCCTTATTTTGCCGCGTGAAACGCTTGCTGCTCCTCTTTGCTAGTATAAAGAGAGCATGCGCTGCTGATACTTCACAGCAGCCATCGCACCGATCTGCCTCAAGAGGGCTCCGTTGCGAAATCCACCGTATACTCCCACAACCGGCACGCCCTGCACCACCTTGCCAGTCAGTGCGGCCGCACACAGGGCCTTCGCTGCACGGCGCTTCACCTGCTGCCACTCAAACGATACTCCCGCCCCAATCTGGATTTCCCGCGCCAACAGATCTAGGTCCGCCGCCGCTGTACGCCGGTCGGCTTCTTCACCAACCGCCGCACAGATCACCAACATTTGGTACAGCTGCTCCTCGCGGGTGCCGCAGGGAAATCCAAACCGCAACGAAATCTCGAACAGCGTCTTAAATACCGCCGCTAAAAAGATCGGAACATCCGGCAAACCAATGCCGAGCGCCCCCATCAGGCCGCCCTGCACCGTCGAAAAAACCATGTTGGCTGAGGCTCTCGCCGCAGCCTTTGCCGCAAGTTTGGAGAGCTCCCAATTGGAAAGCGGTTTACCAGAAAAGCGCTCATACTGCTCCAACAGTTTTTGCTCGCTGCACGTCTTTGCAATCAGGCCGCTGCCCTTTTCCAGCACCACATCAAAGCTCTTTTCAAACGCCGCCTGTAGCAGTGCAGCCGATTTTTCCACCGCCTTGCGCGGAACCTTCTGCTCCACCTGCAGCCGAACCGGCTCTGCCCTCTCGCGCAGCTTTTGCCCAATAAAAGAAGGCCGCTTTGGTTCCAGCAGCCTTTCTTCCTTGTCCTTTAACCTCTGTAGCCTGCGGCGCTGTACATTCGATCTCTTGCGATTCTCAAAATCCATCTGTCGCCTCCACCTTTTGTCCGATCAGTCCCCGTGCTCCACACGGCATCATCCCGCGTGAGGCACGTTTTTCCTTACAGGCAGTTTATTCCTCGTTGAGCAAAATATACTCCTGCACGCGGTGGCATAGCTTGAGATCGACGTTCGCATCCACAAAAGTGCCGTCCTCGCGGTAATCCTCCGCATAGACCTTGCCGGTCTGGCGAATCTCCCCGATCAAGCCGCTCTTGTCGTATGGGATCAAAAGGTGCAGATGGCGGTGGGTCTGCGGCAGATTGAGCGCGACCTTTTCCAGCAGCTTGTCCAGACCCTCGCCGGTTTTGGCGGAGATCGCCGCCGTCTTTTTGTCCAATGTCAGCGGCAGCTCGGGCAGCTTGTCGCACTTGTTGAGCACCGTCACCACCGGCACATTCTCTGCGCCCAGCTCCTTGAGCAGCTCGATGGTGATGTGCAGCTGCTCGTCAAACTCGGGCGAGGAGACGTCGCAGACATTGAGGATCAAATCTGCGTTGACCGCCTCCTCCAGCGTCGAATGAAACGCCTGTACCAGCTGGTGCGGCAGGCGGCTGACCAGTCCAACCGTGTCAATCAGCATCACCTTGCGCCCGTCCGGCAGGCTCAGCGCGCGCGAGGTCGGGTCCAGGGTGGCAAACAGCATGTCCTTTGCCAGCACCCCAGCGTCGGTCAGGGTGTTGAGCAGCGTCGATTTGCCCACGTTGGTGTAGCCCACAATCGCCACCGTGATGACGTCGTCCTTCTTGCGCCGCTGCCGCAGCAGATCGCGGTGCTTTTCCAGCGCATCCAGCTCCTGCTCCAGCGCGTGGATGCGCCGCCGGATGTGCCTGCGGTCACTTTCCAGCTTGCTTTCGCCCGGGCCGCGGGTGCCGATGCCGCCGCCCAGACGCGACAGGCTGGTGCCAAGGCCGCTCAGGCGCGGCAGGCGGTATTTTAGCTGCGCCAGCTCCACCTGTAAGCGGCCCGCGCTGGTCTTGGCCCGCTGGGCAAAGATGTCCAAAATCAGGGTGGTGCGGTCGATGACCGGCACGTCCACCACCTTCTCGATATTTTTCTGCTGCGCGGGGGCCAGCTCGTGGTCAAAGATGACCAGCTGTGCCTCGCTGCTGCGCACAAACTCGGCCAGCTCCTCCAGACGGCCGGCGCCCATCAGGGTGGCCGGGTCCGGGCGCTCCTTTTTCTGGATCACCCGCCCCAATACGGTGGCGCCTGCGGATTTTGCCAGCTCCTCCAGCTCGTCCACCGAGCGCTGTACATCATACTCTCCGGTGTCCACCGCCGCCAACACAGCGGTCTGGGTCTGCTCCTTGTTTTCGTACATAGGCCAATTCTCCTTATTTTACGGCTTTATCCATCGCTTTTGCCAGCTGGGACGACAGCTCGCTCGAGGCCTGCCGCGCCACCGAGATAATCGCATACAGCCCCTTTTCCACGTCCTGCGCGGCGCTCAGGCCAAAGTGGTTTCGGCTGCGCGCCTTGGAGTAGCGCCGGATCATCCGCTTGACCTGCTCGCCCTGGTCCTCGGTGAATCCCCCACTGGCCAGCTGCCGCAGCACCTGGGCGCAGTCGTCTTTAAGCTGGGAAAATTCCTCAAAGGCCTGGGTGCGAAAGCGCGCGACCATCTCCTTTTCGTCCTTGGGGTCCATGAACTTCATCTCGACGATGGAGGCTTCTCCCCCCATCTCCAAAATTTTTGCACACAGGTGCTTAAAGCGGGTATAGCTCTGCCGGTTATAGGGCAGAACCGCCACGCCCTGCTTAAAGTATTCCGCGCCGTATTCCTTGAGCTTTCGCCAGATATACACGCGGTTCTTGGACGGATTGACCGGCACGCTGTACCCCAAAGCCAACCATCGCATCTGCTCTGCCATCTCGCTTCCTCCCTTTGCAACAGCTATTACATTTATTTTACCCGTTGTGCCCCTGTCGGTCAAGTATCTGCCTATAAAAAAAGTCCGCTAAAAAAGCGGACTTTTTGCAGATGCATCGCTGCCTCCTGGTGGAGCAGGAGGCAAAGAAATTTTTTAGGCAGGTTGAACGGAGCTTTTCCCCGCCTCGCCTGATAAAAGAATGGCATCGGGGTTTTCCCGATGCCATTCTGCCGGTTTTCACCGGATTGCATTTCTCTTTCTTCCCGGGAGAGCACAGGCCCTACCCGATGGGAGTCAAGAACTTGCTGAAGTTATTTCGCGTCAGCGAAATTACTTCTTGAGAGCCAGAGCGCCAGCAGCAGCTACAGAAACAACTGCCAGGGAAACTGCCAGACCTACGAAGTCCTCAGCGCCGGTCTCCGGGTTTGGTTTAGCGGTCTCGGTAGTGGTGGTCTCGGTGGTTGGCTCTTCAACAGCTGGGGTCTCCTCTACAGGAGCCTCTTCCTCGCCGAGTTCCTCGGTGGAAAGAACGTAGTTGCCCAGAGCTTTGGTGCTGAATACGAAGCCGTTAACTTTCTCATTGGTGTGAGCGATAGCGTAGTTCTCAACGTACTGAGCGTCAACCTCTACAAAGTTGCCGTCCTCGTCGATCTCGTAAGGAACCAGGGAGGAGTCGTCGGTAACGATGATCAGTTCGCCAGTTCTGGAGAAGTTAGCGTTGTCGTTGTCGAATTTG
>JAHZAY010000017.1 GCA_019423685.1 Clostridiales bacterium
CGCGTCGCGGATTACATCCCGCGGCTTACAGCTGGCCAGCAGCAGGCACAGGCAGAAAACAAACATCACACTTTTCAACGACGCTCTTCCTCTCCGGTAATTAATTCGGCACTGATCCAGGACTGCATATACCAGAGGTAAAACGGAACAGTCGGGATTTTGTAGCCCTTGGTGGTTGCCAGCTCCCGGCGCCAGGAATACCCCGGCTTGAAGTTGCCGCAGTCGATGGCCGCGCGCAGGCTTTCCGGGTTGGTGCCCATCAGCTTCGCCGCCTCCGGCAGCGGGATATCAACCGGGTGTTTGTTGACCAGCTCATTGAGCTGCTCTACTCTCTCCGCTACAGGTTTTGGAATTTGGAATAATGACATGGATGATAACATCTGTGGTGCCTCCTCTTTGTATATCCTCGCCATAACAGTATCATCTTCTTTCCTTCTATTCCCTTCTGTGCTATAATCAGCACAGAAAGGAGGTAAACATTTTGAATATTGACATCATCTGTTGCTGTTTCACCTGCATTTTTTCTCTTATTGTTGCTGCATATACTTTTTATAAAACCAAAAAACTCCATTTTTTCAACGCTTATTTTGAGAAGAAAGCTAATGCATATAATGAGTTCTTCGATGCTATATCTCATTTTCCTTTTGATGAGATACAGGCAACACCAGAGTTTACAGCTGCGTTACATAAAATCACTCTGTATGCTTCAGATGAAGCTTTACAGCATTGTCTTGCGTTAGCTGATGAATTAAAGAATCTTAATAGCACATATCAATGTAATCCTCGTGTGCTTCATGATGCTATCACAGCCTTCAGAGAAGATATTGATAACTGTAAAAAGTTTCATTTTCGTTAATCTTTCCTTGGCAGATTATCTTGAAGCATAGCAGCCAGTTTTTCCCAAAGGTCTTCATCTATTTGTGGAGACCTTTTTTTCTTTGCTTTTGGGAGTGGTGTAAATACAACTTCATAAACCCATATTCCAAAAACAATAACAGTCAGGATGACTATGACCCATCTTTCAAACAACATCATCACCCCACCTTCTCCTCCATCTCCAGCACCCTCTTAATACTGGAGATTATTTTCGGTTTCTTTTCCTCTTCCTTTCCCTATGTTATAATCAAGGTGGAAAGGAGGTGAAACTATGTATTTTTATTATGTTGACGTCTCGAAATTAGAGGATAATAAAACCAAGTTAGATTTGCGAGAACAATTTGCAAAATGTGGTTGGGAACTTTTTTCTGTCAATTATGCTCCCAACTGGTTTATTCGAGAGTTTGCTATTGGATATGATGGAACTACTAAACCAAATTTTCCACCTCTGCCTCCTGAAGTTCGCATTTCTGAGGAGAGTTTTTATCCAAAAAATTAATCTGCATTTTTACTTTTTTGCGGTCAGGATCACAATCTAAGATGATCCTGACTTTTTTCTTTCCAGTAATCCAGTACATCAACGTTTCCGCGATTTTAGGGTAAAACTTTTCTTTTAGATAAATTAACTGGACGCTTTCTGGCTGTTTATTATCCAACACAGAAAACTCATCGGTTATTTCCTGGATTTCTTTTAGTGATTCATCCATCATTACCACCACTCATCACCCCACTTTCTCCTCCAGTTTTACAATTTCTGAAATCGGGATACCCAAAATATCAGACAGTTTTGTTAAATCGCTTTTACTGTTTCTTCAGAGCAGTAATTTCCCAAAGATCTGTGCTGCTTTTACCTTGCATTCTGGCTGCTTCATATTCTTCGTTCATTTGAATATAGGTCGCAGCCATCACCTCTGGTAACTGTTGAATAAGACGTTCAATAGTTGCCAGAGATTTTTTTATCTCTTCTAGTTCTTCCATTTTCATCACCCACCCTTCTCTTTTCCCTTCTCCAGTGCTATAATGAAACAACCAGCCCATATAAAGGTTGAGTTTTTACAAAGGAGAATCCTAATGTCGACTTTTTTTCTACTTCTGATTTTCTTTGTTGTAGCACTTGCCATTCGTGCAATTTTAAACTGGTCGTATCTTAAACAAGCCGACAAGTGTATTAAAGTTTATGGGGACTTTTTTCATGAGAGAATCTCGTCTATTGACTACATAATTCCTACACTACAAGAGTTATCCCAAAAAGCAGGAATACCATTCGCCGAGGCAACATCTCCGATCATGGTTCCATCTTCGAGTGATCCTGATTTATATCGCACAATTCAGTATCAGTCATCGTGCTTAGATCAAGTACGTCTGAGAGATCCTTTTGTAATGGACTCTGTTCATTCAACCATGCTACGAATCAGATCTGTCTTTCAGTCCAGATTCCATGAAACTTTCAGTCCTATTTATTGGATTCAGGTTATTGTTTTTGCTCCTCAAAAACTTTTGCTATATTTTGACATCCCTGAGACGAGTATCATCAGTAAACTTTTCCAGTTAATCTACTGGATTTTTACTCCTATAGCAATATCTTACCGTGATACTCTTACTTCTCATCTTCTTGAGTTTCTTGGAAAACTTTAAGATAAAGCGAGTAAGCAATATCGTCGCTGCCGCTTGTCCTTGCTCCGCCACTACCTTATGAGCCAAAAGGAGCTGTTCCAAAAGAATATAGGGTACAATCTCTTCCTGTTTCATGGACGGTGATTGTACCTTTTCTTTTTCTTCCACCCCCATCACCCCACCCTCTTCTCTGAATCGAATAAATAGCTTAGATCCATTTCTGGGAAAAATGCCTGCTTTATTTTAAAAGCCTCTTCAATTGAGAATGAAGAATCACCATTAATTTTGTTAGACACTGTGTTTGGATGCATTTTCAGTAGCGCTGCAATTTCTGACTGTGTGATTCCCCTTTTTGCAATTTCTCCTTTTAAATTTGCATATCCTCTATTCATTGTCATCACTCCTTAAAATTATGCGTTTGAATAGATTTCACTTTGATTATATATTCAATTGCATATATTGTCAAGTGTTTTTTATGATTTTTCATAAAAATATATTTACTTTCATATTTTCTTGTGCTATGATTAATTTACAGGAGGTATCTTCGAATGGGTATTGGAAGCACTTTACAGGAACTTTTAACACTAAGGGGAACTAATGTAAACGAGTTAGCTAAACAAATTAATATCAGTCCCCAAACTTTGTACAGTATTATCCGCCGAGATAATATGAAGGTTGATATTGATGTCTTAGCTAGAATATCCGAATGTCTACATGTAAATATGGAATATTTTTATAATCAAAGTTTAGATAAAAAAAAATTCCCTGAACTTACCGAAGTAAGCCCAGGGAATGACAAAAATAAGCAGGAGCTGCTGCAAATATATGACGAGCTGAACGCCGATGGCCAAACCAACATGATGACCTACGCCCAGTTCCTTTCCTCGCAGCCGCAATATAAAAAATGTCAGGATATTTCCGATGAGAAAATAGGGTAATCGTTTTGCCAACGTCGGCAAAATGGTACTGAAAAATACAGGAGGTGCTGTCGCCGTGTTAAACAATAATAATATCAACACTCTGGACGAGCTGGAATTTGCGGTTTTCTGCATTGAAAATATCGCAGCCCGCCTGGGAAAAAACGCCGAAGATGTCTACCGCGCTCTGACCGGCAAAGACAATATTCTGGACGACTACATTATCCCTGAATATGAAATCCTCCACACCCAGAGCAAAGACTATATTGTGGATGACATCATCAGCCTGATGAAGGAAAGAGGTATTGAAGCATGATTTTGTATCACGGCTCCTATCTGCCAATTCCATTCCCCGACCTGCTCCATTCGCGTCAGACCGTTGATTTCGGACGTGGCTTCTACACCACTCCAATTTACGAGCAGGCCGCCAAGTGGGCTGAAAAATTTAAACGCCGCAACAAAGTCGGAATCATTTCTGTCTACGACTTTGACGAAACTGCTTTCCAGCAACTCAACACCCTTCGATTTGATAGCTATTCAGAGGAATGGCTCGACTTCATCTTGACCTGTCGAACAGGTAAGGATTCCTCCGACTATGATATTGTCGTTGGCGGTGTGGCAAATGATAAAGTCTTCAATACCGTCGAGCTTTACTTCGATAATCTGATTGACAAAAAGGAAGCGATCCGCCGGCTGCGGTATGAAAAGCCCAATCTTCAAATATGCCTTCGAACGCAAAAAGCTCTTGAAGGTTATCTCCGCTACAAAGGAAGTGAAGAGATTTGAACGCCAACCCCATCTTATTGCAAAAAAAATATGCCCGCGTCATAAAGCTGTTCGCGGAAAGAGAAAATCTTTCTCTGGATGCTGCCCTCGATTTCTTCTATCATTCGCTGACCTACCGCCTGATCAGCGAAGGGGTTTCCGACCTGCACTGCATGAGCGACGCTTACCTCGCGGAAGAACTGAGTATGGAATACAAAGGTAAGCGTTAGAAAGATGGTGTCTTTATGGAGTCTTCTTCCAAAAAACAAAAGGATTTTGAAAAAGCCCTCGCCCGCCTGCAGGAATCCATCACAGAATATGACCAGACCCATAGCGCTACCGTCTGTGATGGACTTATCCACCGTTTTGAATTCACTTTTGATTTGGCCTTAAAATCCATGAAAGAATATCTGGAAGAACAAGGCGTCTCTTTCACCCCAACCTTCCCAAAACAACTTCTTAAAGAAGCCTACCGCTACCAGATAATTGACGATGAAGAAATCTGGTGCAATATGCTTTCTTCCCGCAACCAGACTTCTCACATCTATGACGAATCCACCGCCCAGCGAATCGCGAAAGCAATCAGTCGCGATTATGTTTCTGTTTTGCTGAAACTCAAAAACTGCGATAAAAACTAAAACATAAAAAAAAACCGCCCTCCGTGCGCCAACACGGAAGACGGCCCAGGTTGCCCCAGCAAAGGAGCCTCATAATAAAATGCCCATGTTTATTATAGCACTCCTGCGCCGGGTTGGCAACTGCATACCCAAAAAAGGAGTGCTATTTTTATGCCAAGACCCAAAAAAGAATCCCCTAACCGGAAAGATGGCCGCTACGAGGTCAAAATCACCATCGGCAGAACCCTGCAGGGCAAACTGATCCGCAAATCTTTCTATTCCGACATCAGCAAAGCCGACGCCAAAAAACAGGCGGAAAAGTGGAAGATTGAGCAGAAGGTCTGTGAGCTGACTGGAGCCAATACCGTCACCGAAACCTGCAGCTTTGAACGTTGGGCCAACACCTGGCTGGAAGTACATAAAAAACCGGCTGTCCGTGCCAAGACCTACGAGGAAACCTACAAATCTACTGTTGAACGCTACCTTCTCCCCCAATTTGGGAAAGCAAACCTTTCCTCTATCCTTCCCTCCGACATAATTTCTTTTTATGCTAAGATCGCAAAGAAGTATTCCGACTCTCTTCTGTCCAAGTGCCGGCTCTGCCTGAACGGCATCTTCGAAACTGCCATTGACGAAGGGCTGCTCTATCGAAACCCCGCTGCCAAGGTCAAGCTGCCTCCTTCCCAAAAGGCTTATCGTGAGCGCCGCCCCTTAACTGAGGAAGAGGAAGCAACAGTTCGCACGTTCTGCCTGGAACACCGTTTCGGTCTGGAGGTGCTTATCCTGTTGGAGCTGGGACTACGTCGCGGTGAGCTATGCGGCCTGCGCTGGGATGACATTGACTTTGACAATCTGACTGTCCAGATTCAACGCAAGGTGTCCCGTACCAAAACAGACGGGGTCCAGGTTGGCCCAACCAAAACAAAAAATTCTAAGCGCACCCTTCCTCTCAAAGAAGAATTTGCAGAATTCCTTTATTCCTTTAGAGGTGCCGGCTACATTATCAGCGGCGCATCCCCTATTGATCCACATACCTGGGCCAATAAGCATTTCAAAATTTTTTGGAGAGATTTACAAGCTCAGCGGCCAGAAATCGGAGAGTTTACACCGCATGAAATGAGACATACCTGCGGAACCAGACTGTACGAGCAAACACATGATATTTATGCTGTTTCCAAATTTCTCGGTCATTCCAGCATCGAGATTACATCCCGATACTACGTTCACAGCAATGTTGAGACACTGCGAACCTCTTTAAATCTCGGGAACAAGTGTCGTCAGAGTGTCGTCAACTCAAAAAATGACGCTCTCCGCACTCTCAGAAAAAACACATCTAAAAAGACAAAAACCGCATGATAAACCCAAAATAATGGCGTAACCATGCGGTTTGTGTGGCAAAAGCAAAAGAGCCACCAGGTATTCCCGGCAGCCCTTTTTATGGTGACCTATCGGAGACTCGAACTCCGGACACCCTGATTAAAAGTCAGGTGCTCTACCGACTGAGCTAATAAGTCATGTTTAGAGATGTTCACTCACAACATTGTGTATTATAGCATGCTTATCCAAAATTGTCAAGCACTTTTTTTAAAAAAAGTGCTCCTCTTTGCAATTTGTGCTTTTTGTCCCGCTATGCTATAATAAACAGAGATTTTTGTGCACAGATTTTGATTTTGGGAGGTGAGCAGATGGCGCTGCATCTGGACACCAGCATTCAATATCTCACCGGCGTGGGGCCAAAGCGGGCCGCCCTCTACCAAAAGCTGGACATCCACACCGTCTGGGACCTGCTGTACTATTTTCCACGCTCCTACATCGACCTGAGCTGTCCGTGCGAAATCGCCTCGATGCCGCTCTATGAGCTGTGCGCGGTGCGCGCGCGGGTAGTCTCCAAGTCGGCGGCTCAATACATTCGCCGCGGCATGACCCTCTTCCGGGTCAAGGTGGCCGACGACACCGGCAGCATGGTCATCACCTTCTTTAACGCCAAATACACCGTCGAAGCCCTCAAATATGACACCGAGTACATCTTTTACGGGCGCTCCAGCGGCACCCTGACCCGGCGCGAGATGTCCTCGCCCGCCATCTACCCGGCAGATCCCCCCAACGCCCTCATCCCCGTCTACCCCCTCACCCAGGGGCTTTCCTCCAAAATGATCAGCGCCAACATCGCACAGGCCCTTCAGCTGCTCGGGGAGGAGGTCGACGACCCCATCCCCGCCTATATTCGCCAGGAATATCACCTTTGTCACCTGCAATTTGCGCTGCAAAATGTACACCTGCCCGCAGACAAGCAATCCGCCGAAATTGCCCGCCGCAGGCTGATCTTTGAGGAGCTGTTGATGCTCGCTCTGTCGCTGCGTTCGGTGCGCGACGATACCTACGCCCAAACCTCCTATGTCTGCCCCAAGGCCGATCTTTCTGCCTTCTTGCAGGCCCTACCCTTCACCCTCACCGGCGCCCAGCAGCGAGCCATCCAGCAGGTGGCAAAGGATCTTGGACGCAGCATTCCGATGAACCGGCTGATCCAGGGAGATGTCGGTTCGGGCAAAACGATGGTTGCCGCAGCCGCCAGCTACATTGCGTTCCAAAACCACTATATGTCCGCGCTGATGGCCCCCACCGAGATTTTAGCCCAGCAGCACTACCAAAGCCTGTCCAAACTGTTGGGGCCGCTGGGGATGCGTCTGGGTTTGCTGTGCGGATCGATGAGCGCCAAAGAAAAGCGGGACATCAAGGAGCGGATTGCCCTGGGGATGGTAGACCTCGTCATCGGCACCCATGCCTTGCTCTCCAAAGACGTCGACCTGCCCAACCTGGCGCTGGTCGTCACCGACGAGCAGCACCGATTCGGCGTGCGGCAGCGGGCTTCGCTGGGAGAGAAATCCAATCACCCCCACACGCTGGTCATGTCCGCCACCCCAATTCCCCGCACCTTGGCGCTGATGATCTATGGCGATCTGGACGTCTCCTCCATCGATGAGCTGCCCCCCAACCGCCATCCGGTCAAGACCTACGTCATCAGCTCAAAGATAAAGGAGCGCGCATACAGCTTTTTAAAGGAACACCTGGACCGCGGCTTGCAGGGATACATCGTCTGTCCGCTGGTGGAGGCGATGGAGACCACCCCCGCCAACCTGGAAAATGCAGAGGAATATGCGGACAAGCTGGCAAGAGGCCCCTTTCAGGACTACCGCGTCGGCGTTTTGCACGGCAAAATGCGCGCCAAAGACCGCGAGGCCATCATGCAGCAGTTTGCCAGCGGACAGATTCAGCTGCTGGTCTCCACCACCGTCATTGAGGTCGGGGTAGATGTGCCCAACGCCGTCATTATGATGGTGGAAAATGCTGAGCGCTTTGGCTTGAGCCAGCTGCACCAGCTGCGCGGGCGGGTCGGACGCGGACCGGTGCAGTCCTACTGCATCCTCATTTCCGACACCCAGAACCCCGACACCAAACAGCGCCTTGAGGTTTTGCATCAGACAAACGACGGCTTCAAGGTCGCTGAATACGACCTGAAGCTGCGCGGGCCGGGCGACTTTTTGGGCAAGCGCCAGCACGGGCTGCCGCAGCTCAAAATTGCCGACCTCAGCTCCAGCATGGATACCATGGAGCAGGTGCAGCACGCCGCACAGGAAATTCGGGATCACCCGCTCACCGCCGCTGAACGCGCCATGCTCGACAGCCGAATCCACCACATTCTTTCGACAGTTGGCACAAACCTCAACTAATCAAAACACTCCACCACAAAATAAGGGAGCCGATTCCAATGGAATCGGCTCCCTTTTCTCTTTGGCTGTCTGCCTTATTTTACATGTACCTGCAAGCTGGCAAGCAGATCGTTTTTGATGTCCCACAGCTTCTGCGAGAGGTCCACATAGTAGTGGTGCGGATTTTCGAAGCGCTTGACTTCATCCCACAGAGTATCTACCTGCTCCTTGCAGTGATTTCGGATCTCCTGGATGGTGGGCAGCTGATAAACCAGCTTTCCATCTTTAAAAATCTGTTTGAGCATCTCCTTAGCGTGCACATTTTCCAGCGTGCAGCGCTTCCAGGTTGCAAGCGGGTCGAAGATGGTCAAGGTGATCGGGTGCTCGGTATCCAGCTCCTCGTCGTGCACGCAGACATAGTCGGCTACGGCGTGACCGGCCTCATCGAACAGGCGGTATACCTTCTTAAAGTGTGGATTGGTGATCTTCTCCGGGCTTTCGCTGACCTTGATCTTCGGGATATACTCCCCATCCTTCTGCACCGCTACCAACTTATATACGCCGCCAAATACCGGGTCGGATTTGCTGGTAATCAGCCGCTCGCCGATGCCAAAGCTGTCAATCTTCGCCCCCTGCAAGGTGAGATCCCGGACAATATACTCGTCCAGCGAGTTGGAGGCGACAATCTTGACGTCCTGGTATCCTGCGTCGTCCAGCATCTTGCGGGCACGCTTGGAGAGGTAGGCGATGTCGCCGCTGTCGATGCGCACGCCCTTTGGACGATAGCCCTGTGGCACAACCACCTCGTTAAAGACCCGGATGGCATTCGGTATACCGGATTTGAGGACGTTGTAGGTATCTACCAGCAGTGTGCAGTCGTCTGGATAGATCTGCGCATAGGAGCGAAATGCCTCATACTCATTGTCGAACATCTGTACCCAGCTGTGGGCCATTGTGCCGACTGCCGGTACGCCGTAGTCGCGGTCGGTGATGGCGCACGCCGTTGCGCCGCAGCCGCCGATATAGGTCGCGCGGGCACCCAAAATAGCTGCATCGTAGCCCTGTGCGCGGCGGGAACCAAACTCCATAATCAGCCGGTCGCCGGCTGCACGGACCATGCGGTTTGCTTTGGTGGCTACCAGAGACTGATGGTTGATGGTCAGCAGGATCATCGTCTCCACCAGCTGTGCCTGAATCACAGGACCTTTGACGGTGACAATTGGCTCATTGGGGAAAATCGGAGTTCCCTCCTCCATTGCCCAAACGTCGCACTCAAAGTGGAAGTTGGCAAGATAATCGAGGAACCTCTCGTCAAATACTTTTTTCGAGCGGAAATAGGCGATGTCCTGTTCGGTAAAGCGCAGATTTTGCAGGTAATGTACCATCTGCTCAAGACCTGCAAGGATGGCAAAACCGCCATCGTCCGGGATGTTGCGGAAGAACATATCGAACACCGCGATTCTGTCCTTCATTCCATTGAGAAAATAACCATTGGACATGGTAAACTCATAATAATCGGTCAACATGGTAAGATTTCGATCTTCTGTCCAGTTGATGTGCATCTTCACTCCAACCTTTCTGTGGTAATTTTGCTGCGTCCAGGCCCTGCCAAACAGGTTCCTATACCCATTGTTTTTCCCAAATACTGCCTGGCATCGCAGCCTTTATTTAAAACGACATCTCCGGCGAGCCATTATCAAAGGACGCAAGGCCCTTGGGCTCATAGGGGACACCGCTTTGTGAACTGTAATAGATCTGCTCCATCATCTTTGCTGCGCGCGCCGCCGCAGTATAAAAAATCTGTGGAAAGCTGCGCGTGTCCAGCTTATCAGGGGTGGAAAGGTGATACCACGGCTCCTGATTGAGGTTGAGCACATCCTCCTGCACCGTTCTGCGGCGGATGTGCTGAGAAAAGCGCCCCGGGCAGTTTGCCAGCGCCTCGACAGCCGGAACCAGCCGAATTAAGCTTCCGTGGCGATCCAGGGTCAACTGCACCATCCTGCGCGCCTCCGAAAAGGCACGTTCCACCTCACTCGGGTCCACCTGCACACCGTAAACCTCCTCCAACAGGAATTGGTACAGCCGTGCAATGACGCGGTATTCCCATGCGCTTCCCCACAGGCGCTTGGCCGGGCGGTAGTTCTGCACATCGCGCCCACGCTTGAGCTGATAAAAGGTGGTGTCGATGTCGCTCTCGATGCGGCTGTGAATGCTGCGGTGAAAGCTCTCATCGAGCACCCGCTCCTTTTGCACCTGCTTAAAATAGATATAGGGGTGCGCCTCGCTGTCCAGGCAGTAATGGCCCACAAAGCCCAAAATGTACGCGGCCAGCGCCTCATATTCATCCGAGCCCTTGCGCTCATTTAAGTAGCTGCCAAGCGCCCAAAACAGCTCGTCGGTCTTTTCGCGGTGCATCAGCCCGCCATAGCGCGGCAGGACGCTGCGCCCTAAAACCGCATCGCGGAAAAACAGAAGATCCGGTCCCTGCAATCCCCAAAAATAGGGGGCGGCGTTGAGCTCGAGCAGCTCCTGAATCTCTTCATCGAGCTGTCCAAACACCTGTGTGCCAAATAGTTCATGTGTCACAAAAGCCGGCATAGCGGCCTCCTTTCCATGCGTTAGGCTTTACGCCAAAAACATATCCGAAGCAATCTTGAGCAGCAGCAAAATCATCGCCACAATCATAATCGGGCGCACGATCTTGACGCCGTTTTTGAGCGCCAAACCGGAACCTACCCAGCTGCCGAGAATGGCGAAGATGGTGCACTTGATGCCGATGCTGACCAGCACGTTTCCATTCATTCCGTAGGTGATGAGCGCTCCGATATTGGAAGCTAAATTGACCACCTTTGTGGTGCCGCAGGCTTTGAGGATGCCCAAACCGACAACCGAATTAAACAAAAGGGTCATAAAGGTGCCGGCGCCCGGACCAAAGAAGCCGTCATACATTCCGGTTCCAAATCCCACCAGAGCGGACAACACAATCGAGCGCCACAGCGGCATTTCCTCCGAGCGCTCCACACCAAAATCTTTTTTGCGCAGCACCAGCACCGCAATTACCGGCACCGCCACCAGCAGAATGTAGTTGAGATACTTTTCGTCCAGCGCCATCGCAAGTTTTGCGCCCAACGGCGAACCGACCAGCGCTCCTACCGCCGCTACCAGCGCCACCTTGATGTTGACCTGTCCTTCTTTAAAGAAGCGGATCATCGCGGTCAAGGTGCCGATCGAGTTTGCAAATTTGTTGGTTCCAAGCGCCATGTGCGCGGGGATTCCCACCGCATAGTAAGCCGGCAGGGTAATCAATCCTCCGCCGCCTGCAATCGAGTCGACCAATCCTCCCAAAAAGACGCAGGCAAACAGAATCAGCATCTGTGATAGTTCCAGTTCCATAATGTTTTCTCTTCCCTTCCTTTTCTTCACCCGATACAGTGTGCATCAGCGCATGGCGGATGTGCCCTTTTCCTTGAGATAGGTGGAGTACACGTCCGCCAAATGCAGTTTGACCGCCAACGGATAGCGCTCATACGCCTGGCTGATGGCAAAGCTGCCGCCGCGGGCCGCATCGTCAAATCCTCCCATATGCCAGCGGATGGCCACCGCCTCCGAGGGCTTCAGGCGCAAAAAACGCTCAACCAAAAACACCGACTTTTCTCCATGGCCATAGGGGAACTGATCCTCGATGGCGTAGTAGGGCTGGGGCTCCCAGCGTCCGGTTTCCGGGTTTTTGACATTGCGGGAGCTGACCTTGTAAAACTGGGCCTTGCACACGTCGTGCAGCAGGCCGCAGATGGCAAAGCTCTCCATGCTGTCCCCTTCCTCAAAGAAGCGATCCACCATCGTTTCAAAGACATTGACGCTGTGCATCACCAATCCGCCTTGGCAGGCGCAGTGATACTTGGTGCTCGCAGGTGCCGTAAAAAAGTCGGTCTTTTTGAGCCACTCCAAAAGTTGTTGGGCCCCCTCGCGCTTGATGTGCTGGCAAAAAAGCTCCTCAAACTTTTGCTGGTAATTGATCTGTTCCATCCTGGTGTCGCCTCCGGTTTTTGATCTTGTGCTGTGCCCTGTATCTCGGCCACTTTAGCACCATTATAGCACATTTCTTGCCATACGCAAAAAGTTTTCTGCAAAATTGAGGGCAAAATCGCAATTTTCAGAAAAAGAGAAAAATTCCCTAGACCAAAGGATATCCTTGTGTTACAATAAAATACAGAGGAGAATATCTGTTTTTCGGCCAGAGAAATGGGGAAAAGCTGCTCTATTTTACTCCTGTGCTGCCCATTTTCCCCAAAAGAGAGAGAACAAATCGTGCCGGATAGAAAATGGAATGGAAAGAGGTCATTGGTATGAAGATCATCCCCGTAAAGGACTACACCGAACTTTGCAAGCGTGCCAGCCGCATCTTTGCTGCACAGGTCACCTTAAAGCCGGATTGCGTGTTGGGACTTGCCACCGGCTCTACACCGGTTGGAATGTACAAGGAGCTTGTACAGATGTATCACGAGCACCGCATCGACTTTAGCCACGTCAAGACGGTCAATCTTGACGAGTATGCCGGTCTCTCGGGAGACAACGACCAGAGCTACCGCTACTTTATGAACCACAACCTGTTCGATCACATCAACATCGACAAGGCAAACACCTTTGTTCCGGACGGCACCGCCCCGGATCTGCAAGCAGAATGTGCGCGCTATGAGCAGCTTGTCGCCTCCCTGGGCGGAGTAGACGTGCAGCTTTTGGGCATCGGCAACAACGGCCACATCGCCTTCAACGAGCCCTGCGACGAATTTCCGGAAAAGACCCATGTGGTGAACCTCACCCAAAACACCATTGAGGCCAACGCCCGCTTCTTCCAGTCGATGGATCAGGTGCCCAAACAGGCGATCACCATGGGCATCGGCACCATCATGAAGGCAAAGAAGATTGTCCTGCTTGCCAGCGGCGCCAAAAAAGCCCAGACAATCCACGACACCGTCTTTGGCCCCATCACCCCAAAGGTGCCGGCCAGCATCCTGCGCCTGCACCCCGACGTCACCATCTTCGTCGACGAAGATGCCGGAGCTCTGCTAAAATAGATGAACAATCCTTTCCCTTACTCGGACACCAACAAACGGTACTACACCTTCGATTACTTTCTTCGCCACCGCTTTGGCGGCAAGGTAGCGAAAGTCTCGCTGGATGCGGGATTCAGCTGTCCCAATCTCGACGGCGTCAAGGGCTTTGGCGGCTGCACCTACTGCTCTTCCAAGGGCAGCGGAGATTTTGCCGGGGACAAAAATCTGCCCTTGCGCGCACAATTTGAGCAGGTGCGCCAGGTGATGGACCACAAGTGGGAAAATGCCCGCTACATCCCCTATTTTCAGGCGCACACCAACACCTATGCTCCGCTGCCGGTACTCAAAGAAAAGTTTGAGGAAGCGCTCTCCTTTCCCAACATCGTCGGCCTTGCCATCGCTACGCGCGCCGACTGCATCAGCGAGGAGACTGCCGACTATCTCGGACAACTTGCGCAGCGCACCTATCTGGAGGTGGAATTGGGCCTACAGACCATCCACGACTCAACCGGCGAACGGATCAACCGCTGCCACAGCTACGCCGACTTTTTAAAGGGCTATCAAAAGCTTGCCAGCCGCAACGTCAATGTGTGCGTCCACATCATCGACGGACTTCCCGGAGAGGACCACGAGATGATGCTGCAAACGGCCCAGGCCCTTGCGCAGCTAAAACTGCACAGCATCAAGATCCACCTGCTGCACCTCTTAAGGGGCACCAAAATGGCTGAAGAATACGCCCGCGGGGAATTTTCGCTGCTTTCCAGAGAAGAATATGTGCGCATCGTCTGCGATCAGCTGGAGGTGCTGCCCCCCGAGCTTGTCATCCAGCGGGTGACCGGTGACGGAGAGCGCGCATCGCTCATCGGGCCGATGTGGAGTTTAAAGAAACTGGTTGTGATGAACGAAATCGACAAGGAACTGGTCCGGCGAAATTCCTGGCAAGGGAAACTGTTTGAGACAAAAAGCACAAAATAAAGCGTATAAAAAAGGCCCTCCGTTTGGAGGGCCTTTTGATTGTCGCTCTTTTTATCCGAGCAGTTCGTCGAGCACTTCTTTTGCCTTATCGTTATCAGGAGAGATGACCAGGAAGATATAATTTCCCTTTTCTTTGATGACAGCACCATCGATTTTGGACATTTCTTCCGGCTTGTAATCCTCATAGCGCACCTTCAGATCGGAGATGCGGTCGTTGATCAGGCTCTTAACGGTGGTGAGCTGATCCGCATCCTTGACCTGGAACATGGCGATCTCATCTGCATTGCCAGTCGCATAGTCTGCCATATAGATGGCGTAGTTTTCCAGTGTGGCCGGATCAATGTAGTAGTAGTTGTTCAGCGCGGCTTCGGTCTGCTTTTGCATCTTGCTGGCAGAAAAGTCGATGGAGCTGGTGAGCTTGGAGTACACTTCGTCAAAGGAGACATAGGTCTCCTCGCTGCTGCAACCGCTCATCGCCAGGGTCAGCATCATAATCGACAGCATTGCTGCAAGGATTCTCTTCATCTTTTTCATTCTTTATTCCTCCGTTGCGGTGTGGGTTCTCAGATAATCGAACCACAAATTATAATATTTTGTTCCAAAGTGCATGCCGTCTCCATTGGAATCATCCGGCAGACAGCCCGCATCATTTTTAAAGACCGAGGCGACGTCCAGATAATGAACGCCCTCATTCTCCGCGATCTGAACGATCAACTCATTGTACTGGTCGATCTTCTGATTGGAGATGTCGTCGCGCTCATCATCAAATCCCTGGGTTACCGGCAGGATAGACTGCAAATAGATTTGGCTGTCGGGCAACTCGGATTTGACCTTCTCGACAAACTCGGTGTATGTGTCGGTAAAGTGCTGTTCGGTAAACCAGCCGACGCCGTTGGCTCCAAACATGATGTACACCTTTTTAGGGGCTGCCTCCTGCAGCGCACCCAAAACGGTAGTATACCCAGCCGCAGTGCGGATCTGGTCATCGGTGAAAACGGTGTCCAGATTGATGCCGCGGGCTGCGACGACGGTGGCGTTGCTCATGATTTCATAGAGCTTGATGCCCTCGGTGATCGAATCCCCCACAAAGGCAGCATCGTCAAAATAGCTGTCATCCACCGCCTTGCCGGTGTTTGGCACCAGCGCCGGAGACTGCAAGATCCGCTCGGAGGTCCTGTCCACCACGTCGGTCGTGGTCGCGACGTCGCTGTCGGTGGTGTCGGCGCTTTCCTGGGTCTGTGTCGGCTCTGTCGCAGTCTGCTGGGTCTGTTCATCCTCGACCGGAGCGGTGACAGCAGCATCTCCCTCGGGAGGTTGCTCCCCTTGTGGTTGCTCCTCCCCTTCAGCCGGAACCTCTTTGGGTGCACCGGTGTCATTCTGGGCCTGTGCGGTCAATTCCTCCTGCTGCTGTTGCAGCTTACCCCAATAGACCGAAATTCCCAGCGCCAGCACTGCTGCCAGAGCCAGGATGACCAGAAAGAGTACCAGATTTTGTTTGCGCGCCCTCCTGCGGTGCGCATAGATATTCATTCTACCGTACAATACCTTTCTCCCCCTTTTCCCCTTTCTCTACTCCCAATACACAGCTTGGAAAATTTCCTATTTAGTATACTACATCCATCAAAAAATTCCTAGACCTTCCTTTAAATTTCATAAAAAGTTCATAAAAATTACAGATGTCGTTTAGCTTTATTATTACAGTAAAAGAAGATTTTTTATAAGTTGCTCAAAAAAAGAGCTTGACTTTTGATATGGGCAATGCTATAATGGATAGCGTTGAACCAATCCGATATATGCGAGTGTGCTGGAATAGGCAGACAGGCACGTTTGAGGGGCGTGTGTCTTCGACGTACGAGTTCAAGTCTCGTCACTCGCACCAAGGGGAGTATCCTGAAAAGGATACTCCCCTTTTTGTTTTTTAAGCTTCCTCTTTAAGCAGCTTTTCGACCATCTCGATGTCCGACTCCAGGTTTGTTCGGCTTCCTTTCACCAATTCCCCAAACTGCCTCTGAAAGGCGCCCCTCAATTGTGGCAGGGAATGTGTTATTCTGCTGCACTCCCCCATAATCTGCTCGGAACGCAGCCCAGTGTCCTGCAACTGGACGTAACGCTCCAGCAGCTGATCGGCTGCATCGAGGTAATAAAGCAGAAAGGAACGCGCCTGACTGAGCTTACTGGGGTTTTCCCGCAAATAGGCGCAGATGCGCTGACCTTCCCCGTACAGCTGCTCCGATTCCCCACGGACCACCGGGTCGTCGATTTGGCCCACTGCCGACCCCAGCGCATCCAGCTTTGTCCTTGCCGTCTGCAACAGCTGCACGTCCATTCTCTTTTGTGCCGTGCTCTTCTCCCGCTTTGCTGCCGCCCTGCGCTTGAGGATCAACAGCAGACAAGTCCCACAATAGGTTCCCATTCCAACCAGTGCACTGCTCACCAAGCTCCAATGCAGGCGCAAAGAGGAGCCCCCAAATGCGGCCAATCCCAGCGCCGCAGCTACTATCTTAAAAAGTTCCTTCACCTGTTACCCCCCTGCGCCTCGAGGCGCCAACCCTCTTTGCTGCCGGCTTTTGTCCGACAGCTTGTTCTCTCGACAGCCAAAGTGCAGCATCCCCCAGCGTCGTCCGGCAAACCATCTTTGCTGCCGCCTTGGATGCAACAGCTTCCCTCTCAAAAAAACACAATTCCCATTATCGCACTTTATACCCATTCTACCCGGTCCATGTAAAGCTTTCCACTGCAATAAGAATAAAGTTGTGTAAAAAAAGCAGCCCAGCTTTTCGCCGGGCTGCTTTTTTATGTTTTGTAATCCATTTACAGGCTCAGTTCATTGAGGCCCATCAGGCTGACGATGTAGATCTTCAGTGCCTTCATCATGTACTCGACATTGTTGCACTCATCTGGCATATGCTCCTCGCCCTTGCCTTCGCCGCACGGATTTGGCATATCGCGGAAGTGTGGGCCAAACGCAACAGCGTTGTCGAAGTGTTTAGCATAGGTGCCCCCACCGATGGTGTACGGTACGCCCTTCTCGCCGGTAACATGGTCGTATGCTTCCAGCAAAGTCTTGATCTCCTGGGTATCAGCCGGTTTGTAGCATGGGGAGGTGTTGTGTCTGAGGACTGCTTTGCCTCCAGCCTGCGCTACATGTGCTTCAATTTTAGTAAACAGCTCGTCGCCCTTCATGGTAACCGGATAACGGATGTCCAGTCTGAGGGTGATGACGTTGTTCTCCATCGAGTCAACACCGTTGATGTGGGTGATCTTGCCGGATACTTCGTCCTCTACCGGTACGCCAATGCCTGCGCCGTGGCAGTCTTTGAGCACTTCTGCAACAACTGCCATCGCCTTCTTCTCTGCCTCGGAAATCTGTGGCAGGGTGGCAATCTTCTCGCACAGCAGCTTGGTGGCGTTGATCGAACCTTCCGGTTTCGCCGCATGGGCGGTCTTTCCGGTAGCAGTCAGCTTGATGCCGCCCTCTACTGCCTCTACATGGTAGACGTTGTGGTCATAGCTGCCCAGATCCGCCTCGCAAACACCTTTCAGGGTAGCAGTAGCAGAAGCGCAAACTGCGTTGCCAACGGTGCCGCCGGTGAATCCAACAATGGTCTTACCGTCGACTGCAAGCTCGATAAGGACGCTCAGCTGGCCCTTTTCACCGATGCAAACCGGGAAATCTGCATCCGGTGTGAAGGCGAAAACAGGCATCTTCTCTGCTGCCAGGTAGTGCGGCAGATCGCTCATGCCGGTCTCTTCGCTGCAGCCCATGACAAGGCGGAAGGTATAGTTCGGATGTACATTGAGTTCCTTCATGCATTTGAGTGCATACAGTCCCAAAACGGTTGGGCCCTTGTCGTCTGCAACGCCGCGGCCATAGATATAGCCGTCCTTTTCCATCATATCATATGGGTCATGGCTCCAGCCGTCCCCTTCCGGTACCACGTCGAGGTGGCCCAGCAGGGCAATCTCTTTTTCCCCATTGCCGTAAGCGGCGCTGCCTGCATAGTTGTCATAGTTCTTGGTGGCAAAGCCCATATTGGAGCAGATATCCAGCGCTTTGTCCAAAACCTTGCGGCAGCCTTCGCCGTAAGGTGCCTCTTTGTTGTCGCAAGCCTGGCTGACACTCTTGATGTTGACCAGAGCTGCAATGTCGTTGAGAACATTTTGTCTATTGTCTGCAATAAATTGGTCGATTCTGGATTCCATTTCTTTAGAAACCATGATAAATCCCTCCACTGCAAAATTTTTCGTACCGTGGGACAGCATAACCGCTCCCCTCACAGGAACATTATACCACAAATCAGAAATTTTGCCATCATTTTCGGCGAAAAATTCTACACAAAAAGGGCTGGATTTGGTTACCTTACCCTGCTCCTTTTCTTTTTAACGCATCCAGGTGAAAAGCTTGGGCTGTATCAAGCACGGCACAAGATGTGCTAGAACCGCACCTTGTTTGCATTCCAATATCCGACAACCTCGCTGACTGTGCTGACTGTCACGAAGGCCTTTGGATCGTTCTTGCGGATATACTCCATCAGGAGCGCATACTCATTTTGCGCCATAATCGTCACAATCTCCAGCTTTGGACTGTTGTCATAGCCTCCGCGGGCCTCATACAGGGTGACGCCGCGGCTCAGGTCGTGCATGATATAATCGGCCAGCTTTTCATGCTGTTCCGAAAGGATGCAAACCCTCTTGCGGCGCGAAAAACCGCTGATAAATGCATCCAGCACAATGCCGTTAAAGTAGGTGCCCAAAAAGCCCACAACCAGCGTTTTGGTGTCGTATACAAACAGCGACATTGCTACGGTAATTGCGCCGATGATGGCAATGCCCTTGCCCAATTCGATGTGCAGGTACTTGTTGACCACCTTGCCCAGGATGTCCAGACCGCCGGACGAGGCGTTGGCGTTAAACATCATGGCCTGCCCCACGCTGATAATCAGCACACAGCTGAGTGCATCCAGCGTCATATCCCCTGTCAGCGACGGGTTATTTGGAAAGGCAAGTTCAAAGATGTACAAAAATACCGGCATCAAAACGGATGTATACACCGTTTTCGCGCCAAATTCACGCCCAACAAAGAGAAAACCGATCACCAAACACAGCACATTTAAGATAAAGGTCATCACCGAGATCTGCACCGGGATAAAATGTACCAAGATCATCGCAAGACCGGTGATGCTGCCGAAAATGATATTGCCCGGAATCATAAAGAAGTAAATGGCCAACGATGCCAGAAAAATTCCGATTGTGATCACGACATATTCCTTGATCATCGTCTTTTTGTCGATCGCTTTCCCTGTTGTTTTATTTGTCTTCTCCACCGCAAATTCCTCCTGCTTTCTTACTAAATTGCTCTTTTCCCAAATGTGGGGTTGCGCAGGCACTGGATGGCCGTGCGCGCAAATTGTACCATCAAGGGGATGTACGTTGCCACAAAGGCAACAAGCGCTATTGGCAGAATCATTCTTCTTCTTTTAGGCGAAAGTGCCGTTCCAACCGTCACTCCCGCGGCAAACAGACACAGTTTTACCAATGCAAGAACTTTCCAACTCATTCCCTGCAAAAAAATGTCTGTTATGGCAAACAGCTTTTTCATGATATCTTTTCCCCTCCCCGATGTGGTTTACGCTCTCTTTCCCTCTTTTTCTTTTTCGTACCACCTCACTTTCGGGATTTGTTCTGATACTTTGTGGGTGGAACGCTCTTTTGACGCAGCTTCGACCACACCGCTTCCCGCAGGAGGCTGTACAGCACCGAAAACAGCGGAATATAGATGAGCATTCCTACAACACCCATCATGCTGCCGCCCAAGGTAACCGCCACCAGCACCCACATGGCCGGCAGGCCGACAGAGCCGCCCACCACCTTGGGATAGATGACGTTGCCTTCAAATTGTTGCAGGCACAAAAACAGCACGATGAACCAAAAAGCCCGGATGGGGCTTACCAGCAAAATCAAAAAGGTGCCCACTACACAGCCGATGAAGGCTCCAAACACCGGGATCAATGCGGTGAAGGCGATCAATACACTGATCATCAGCGCATAGGGGAATCTAAGCACACTCATGCTGACAAAGAAAAGGGAACCCAAAATGACAGCTTCGATGCACTGCCCGGACAAAAAATTGCCGAAGGTTTTGGTGGCCATCTGTCCCACCCGAACCAGATAATCGGCATGGGATTCCTTGAGCAGGGCATACAGAATCTGCTTTGCCTGGCTGCTGAGTTTCTCTTTGTTGAGCAGAAGATAGAGCGAAAAGACCAGCGCCAAAAAACCGGTGACCACACCGTTAAAGATGGAGGCCGCCACATTGACGGTGGTGCTGAGCACATTGCCCGCACCGTTTTGCAAAAATCCCAGCACTTCGGTGATCGTTGAGCGCCAGTCAATGGTGTTGAGGTTGATGTCCAGCTGCTCCAACCAAATGCCAATCTGTGGCATCCATTCCATCAGTTGTTGGCTCCATTGATGGATCTGCTGCGGAAAATCGCGCAGACTGCCGGCCACTGTGACGATGCTGTTGGCAATCTCCGGCACGATCAAAAACGTACCGATCAAAATAACCCCCACTACCAGCACAATGCTCAGCACAATGCTCAGCGGGCGCTTTGCGCGGTAAAAAAAGGGCGGTTTATTCTGCTTTGCGGCCTGTCCTTTTTTCGATGGCGCTTTGGACTGCATTGCGCGGGCATACGGCTTTTCAAACAGATTGCGTTCGAGAAAGCGCATCGGCACATTGAGGACAAAGGCCAATCCGCCGCCGATCAAAAACGGCAGCAGCAGACCGATCAACAGGCTGAGCAGCCCCCCGACAAATTCGGGGTTTTTTAACCCCCAATTGAGCAGGATGGCAAAGCTGACAATTCCCACAATCTTTTTGATGTTTTCCTTATCCAACTGCATGGTTTTCTTCTCCCCTTTTTGTCATCGTGGGGCTTAGAGCACCCGCCCCCGCTCCTTGACGGGCAGTACCCGCTCCCAGAGCTGTGGCAAGACCTGCTGTATCCGATCCAGCACCGAAAAATCCCCCCACAGGTGGATGGGCAAGATGTGCCTTGCCTGCACATGCTGTGCAAAACACTGTAAGCCTCTCAGGCAATCCTCTTTCAGGCGCGGGTCCACCGGCACACACGCAAGGTCTAGCTCTTTTCCGGCAAGTTCTCCCTCTAAAAGCTCCATTTGATGTTGGTAGCGCTGCGCTTGGTCGAGGTTAAAGGCATCATCCTCCCCTTCCCAGTGCCACCAGTTCAGATCGCCCGCGTGGTAGATGTGCAGGCCATCGATCTCCAGGAGGTAGGCCACCCCGATGTCGGTCGAGGCAAAGGTGGTGACGCGGCAGTCCGGCAGCTCGTAATGGCCAGGCTCATCCTCCGATGCACCGACAAACAGCTCGGCCTGGTAGACCTCATCAAACTCCTCAGGCAGCACAAAGCGGACCTTGCCAACTTTTTCCCGCAAAGAAAAGATGGCCGGGTCAAAATGATCCTTATGCTCGTGGGAAACAAAGATCAGCACGTCCTCGTCCTTGATTTCATCTGGATTGACGCAGCCCTCTGCAAGCCCCTCTTCCGGCCTGCCCGACAGGACTTTATCCGTCAAATCGAACAGCAACAGATGCTTTTGCGTTTTGACGGCCACCGCGCTGTGGTCCAGGTACCAAACCTTCATCATCGTTCTTCCTTTCCCTCTTCACAAAAAAAGGCCGCAGATGCGGCCCTTATTTTTTTGTCGGCATTGCAGCTTAGATTGTCTCCTCGTCATCCACTTCCTGTGGCTCATCCGGGGTATTTTCCACTGGCTGTTCGCAAACCGCCTCGCCGCTGACTGCTTCCTCCTGTGCGATGGTGCTTTCCTGTTCAGAGGGAGCTTCCGGTTTGGCTGGTTGGTCCTCCTGCTGTGTTTCCCCCTCCTGTGCGAATTGGTTTTCTTCGTCACAGCCACATGGACACTCGGTATATTCGATTTCCTCCTCGTTTTTACGGTCGCGGATCAACTTCGCGCAGACTGCTGCCGCGCCCGCTGCTACCGCGCCGAAAATTGCTAAAATTGCTGCTTTTTTCATGGTAAAAAGCGCTCCTTTCCAGCAACTATTCGGTTGCTTTTTTCGCCACAATATTGGATATATGATTTGCTCTGCCAAAAAATCCTCTTATACACAATATATATCATAAAATGAAACATTTGTCACTAGCCATTTGGTAAATAATTTAATAATTTTTCTTTAGTGTTCTCAACAACTGTCTATTTATGAGCAATAAGAAAAAACTTGCAAAATCGTTGCTCGCCCCTTTATTCCATCTCTGTTTTATGCTATAGTATGTTTGTCCTATCCACCCATCAATTGGGCGGCATGCAACCTATCGATTCAGACTTAAAGGAGTCTTTTTATGAACATATTGATTATTGGCTGCGGCAAGGTTGGTTCCCGTCTGGCAGACACACTTTGCCAACTCGGTCACGATGTTTCCATTGTGGCGCTCAAGCGGGAGAGCTTTGACCTGCTCTCGGACGAATTTTCCGGTTTGACCATTCAAGGAGTGCCCATCGATCTGGACATTTTGCGGCAAGCAGGTATTGAAGAGTGCGACGCACTGGCTGCACTGACCGAGGACGACAATACCAACATCATGGTCTGCCAGATTGCCCGCGAAATTTTCAACGTACCCAAAATTATTGCCCGCATCTTTGATCCGCTGCGTGAGGACATCTTTTCCCGTTTTGATATTCAATCCGTCTGCCCCACCAATATCACGGTATCTTCGGTGTACGCCATGCTGACCAGGCGCACCCAAACCCGCCATCTGACCGTTGGAAACGAGGTAATGTCGGTTTCCACCATCTCCGCTTCCGATGAGATGTATGGAAAGACGGTGGAAGAGGTGGCCCGGATGATGCAGCCGGAATCGTTGATGGCCATTATCGACGAAACAGGGGCGACCACCATGGTGGTTGATCTGCTGCTTGGACCAGCACACCACCGCACCATCCGCCCCGGAGACAAGCTGTTGATCTGCACCAATATTCATTAGTGCGAGGAGGGAAAAAGATGAAGGTTATTGTAATTGGCGGAGGCAAGGTTGGCTTTTACCTGTGCAAAACACTGCTGGAGCACGGCCATCAGCCTTTAATCATTGAAAAGAACAAACATACCTGCGAATATGCGTCCAATCAATTGGACATTCCAACCATCAACGCAGACGGCTCCACCATCGAGGCGTTGACCACCGCCAACGCTTCCCGCTGCGACGCAGTGATCGCCGTCACCGGACTGGACCAGGACAACCTGATCTCCTGTCAGCTGGCTAAGGAGATTTTTCATGTGCCGAAGACGGTAGCGAGGGTCAACAACCCCAAAAATGCCGCTGTAATGAAAAAGTTGGGAGTTGATATCCCGATTTCGAGCACCGACAACATTGCCCGCCTGCTGGAGCGCGAGGTCGATACAGCGCGCATCAAGGCTCTTTTGTCGCTCAACCGCGGAGAAGCCTCACTCAACGAGCTGCAAATTCCAGAAAATTATGCGCTCAATGGGAAGCGCCTGTTTGAGCTGGACATTCCAGAGGACGCGGTTTTGGCGGCGATTTTCCGCGATGACAAGCTGATTATCCCGCGCGGCAACGCACAGATTATGAGTGGAGACAAGGTGTTGGTCATTGCCAAAGACCGTGTGTTGCACGAGCTTTCCACCGCTCTGAAACTAACCAGATAATTTATCTTCTTTTATCGTTTTATCCTGCCCTGATCGGTGGGGGAAGCATGTTGTGCTTCCCCCATTTTTTGACACAACAAAAAAGCGACTCGCCACAGCGAATCGCTTTTCATTTATGTTGGCACCGCTC
>JAHZAY010000018.1 GCA_019423685.1 Clostridiales bacterium
GAACGCTAGCCTGTCACGCTAGAGGTCGTGGGTTCGATCCCCATCCAGGTCGCCAGCCTATTTTTTAGGCTATGCCTTTGTAGCTCAGTTGGTAGAGCAGAGGACTGAAAATCCTCGTGTCGTTGGTTCGATTCCGACCGAAGGCACCATTCGCGGGTTTAGCTCATTTGGTAGAGCGCCACCTTGCCAAGGTGGAGGTAGCGAGTTCGAACCTCGTAACCCGCTCCAGATGGCGACATAGCCAAGTGGTAAGGCAGAGGTCTGCAAAACCTTCACCCCCGGTTCAAGTCCGGGTGTCGCCTCCATCATCTAAAAAAGGACCGATTCGTTTGAATCGGTCCTTTTTTCTGTCCTGCCCCAAAACTCCATCCCCTTGCTTCGATCAAAAGAGAAACGATCTGACAAAATCCAACTCTGCGCAGCGGTAGCGACTTACAAAAACTGGAAAAAACTTCATCCCAGGGCCAAAAAAGAGGGCGCAAGGCCTTGCAAAAACTGGAAAAATATGGTAATCTATTTCCAGTAATTTCCATTTGCGTGAAAAAAGACAAAAAAATTCAGATATGGAGGAATCTTCTATGGAGTCTAAACTGCGCGTGCTTCTTTCGGATGATGATAAAGAATTCTGTTCCCGGTGTACGGCTACCCTGCGTGGCTGCGGGTTTGAGACAACCGTTGCGCCAAAGGACGGTCACCTGATTCTGGAGATGATCCGCGACTTTCAGCCCGATGTGGTGCTGATGGATGTCTTTATGCCCTATCTGGACGCCATCGGTGTGGTCCATCAGGTGCGGGAGACCGGCATCAATCCGCCGGTCTTTATGGTCATCTCGACCTACTCCAATCCCATCCTGGAGCGGCAGCTGGTCTCCTGCGGAGTTTCCTACTGCTTTTTAAAGCCGATCGACCCGCAGCTGGTCGCCCAGCGCATCTCCCAGCTGGCCGGCAAGGGCGGCGAACAGCTCCAGCCCGCCGCAGCCGAACAGCCAAATCTGGAGGTGATGGTCACCGAGATCATCCACCAGATCGGCATCCCCGCCCACATCAAGGGCTATCAGTACCTGCGCGACGGCATCCTTCTGGCGGTCAAGGACCACAACATGATCAATTCGGTCACAAAGCTGCTCTATCCCACCATCGCCAAGCTGCGCGACACCACCTCCAGCCGCGTCGAGCGCGCCATCCGCCACGCCATCGAGGTCGCGTGGGACCGCGGCGACGTCGATGTGCTCAACTCCTACTTCGGCTACACCATCCGCAACACCCGCGGCAAGCCCACCAACTCCGAGTTTATCGCCATGATCGCCGACCACATCAAATTGCAGCTTAAAAATAACAATGCGGCCCACTAACGGCCTGAGCTGACCGCCCGCCAGAATGTTCTGGCGGGCTTTTTGCTTTTTGTCCGCCGCACAAATCCGCCCTCAAAAAACTTTTTTCCCATTTGTCTTTTTGCTGTAGACAAAGCCGCCGCGACGGGGTATACTGGAAAAAAAGCTTGTCACAGGGAGGACAACAGCATGAAGAAACCGGTTTTGGTGGTGCTGGCGGCGGGGATGGGCAGCCGCTACCACGGATTAAAGCAGATCGACCCGATGGGCAGCCACGGGGAAAAGATTCTGGACTATTCGGTGTACGATGCGCACCGCGCGGGCTTTGAGACGGTGGTCTTTGTCATCAAGCCCGAGATGCAGCAGGAGTTTGAGCGTCAGGTCGCCGGACGGATGCGCCCCTTTGTGCAGGTGCGCTACGCCCTGCAAACGCTGGAAAAGCTGCCGCAGGGCTTTGCTGTCCCCGCAGGGCGCACCAAGCCCTGGGGCACCGGACACGCCCTGCTGTGCGCAGCACAGGCCATCGACGCCCCCTTTGCGGTCATCAACGCCGACGACTACTACGGCCCCAGCGGCTACCAGCAGCTGTTTGCGCTGCTCTGCCACAGCCAGGACAGCTGCGCCATGGTGGCCTATCCGCTGCAAAGCACCATCAGCCCCAGCGGCCACGTCTCCCGCGGCATCTGTCAGGTGCGGGAGGATGGGACGCTGCAAAGCGTCACCGAGCGCACCTGGATTGAGCAGCGGGCCGATGGCATCGGCTACAGCGAGGACGAGGGGCGCAGCTTCACCCCGCTGGACGGCAGGGTGCCGGTCTCGATGAACTTTTGGGGATTCCCACAGCGCTTTTTGCAGCGGGTGGAGCAGGATTTCCCCGACTTTCTGCGCGGGGCGCTGGAGCGCGACCCGATGAAGGCCGAGTACTTCCTGCCGTCGATCGTCAGCCGGATGATCGAGCAGGAGGGCGCAAAGGTGCAGGTGCTGCACAGCACCGACCGCTGGTACGGGGTGACCTATCCGCAGGACAAGCAGACGGTGGTACAGGCGCTGGCCCAGCTGACAGAGCAGGGGGTATATCCGCCGGCACTTTGGCAGCGGTAGGGGAATAGATTTTGTATAAACAGGAGAGGAATACAGCGATGGAGAGGGCACAACAGGCGCTGCACGCATGGGGCAAGCTCGGGGAAATCGAGCAGGCAGTCCCCTTTGGCAGCGGACACATCAACGACACCTACCTTGTCACCGGGCGGCAGGGAAGGTACATCTTGCAGCGCATCAACACCAATACCTTCCGGGATGTGGACGGCCTGATGCAAAACATCCAGCGGGTGACCCGCTTTTTGACCGAGCAGGTCCGCAAGGCGGGGGGAGACACCCGGCGGGAGAGCATGCAGGTGATCCCCTGCGACGATGGGAGGTTGTATGTGCGGGAGAGCGACGGCAGCTGCTGGCGGATGCTCACCTACATCGAGGGCAGCGTCTGCCTGCAAAAGGCGCGCCAGCCGCAGGACCTGTACGAGTGCGCGGCGGCCTTTGGGCGGTTCCAGCGCCTGCTGGGGGGCTTTGACGCGGCAAGCCTCACCCAGACCATCCCGCACTTCCACGACACCCCCAAACGCCTGCGCGACCTTGTGGCGGCGGCGCAGGCAGACAAGCTGGGCCGGGTGCGCCAGGTGCAGCCGGAGCTGGACTTTGTCCTGGCGCGGCAGGAGGACTGCGGCTACCTGTACCAGCTTCAGCAAAGCGGCCAGCTGCCGCTGCGGGTCACCCACAACGACACCAAGCTCAACAATGTGCTGTTGGACGAAAAGACGATGAAGGGGCTGTGCGTCATCGACCTGGACACGGTGATGCCGGGACTTTCGGCGCACGACTTCGGGGACACCGTCCGCTTTGGCGCCAACGACTGCCGCGAGGACGAGCAGGATCAGAGCAAGGTGCACTTTTTGCCGCAGCTGTACCGGGTGTGCGAGGAGGGCTTTTTGCAGCAGGCCGGGGAGGTGCTCACCGCCCTGGAAAGGCAGACGCTGCGCTGGGGGGCAAAGCTGATGACCCTGGAGTGCGGGATGCGCTTTTTGACCGACTTTTTAGAGGGGGACAGCTACTTTAAGATCGAGCGCCCGATGCAAAACCTCGACCGCGCCCGCACCCAGTTTACCCTGGTGCGCCAGATGGAGGCGTGCTGGGACGCACTGGAACACAAAGAAAGCTGAGGCAAAAGAAAATATGGGGCAAAAAAAGACCTCCCTTTTGGGGAGGCCTTTTTGCGTTTGCGGTTATTTTTCCTTTCGGGTCTGCTTTGCCTTTTGGATTGCCTCTTCCAGCGCCTCGGTCAGCAGCCGCAGCGTCTTGATGCGGGCATAGTACTTGCAGTTGGATTCGATGATGTGCCACGGCGCATAGGTGGTGTTGGTGCGCTGGAGCATCTGGTCGATGGCCTGCTCATATTCGTCCCACTTTTCGCGGTTGCGCCAGTCCTCGTCGCTGAGCTTCCAGCGCTTGTCCGGGTCGTCCCTGCGCTGCTCAAAGCGCTGCAGCTGGGTGTCCTTGTCGATCTGAATCCAGAATTTGAGCAGCACCGCCCCCGCATCGGTCAGCTGGCGCTCAAATTCGTTGATCTCGGTGTAGGCGCGCTTCCAGTCGCGCTCGGAGCAGAAGCCCTCCAGCCGCTCCACCATCACCCGGCCGTACCAGGTGCGGTCAAAGATGACGATGTGTCCGGCCTTGGGCAGCTTTTCCCAAAACCGCCACAGATAGTGCCGCGCCAGCTCATAGGGCTTGGGGGAGGCGATGGGCACCACCTCATAGCCGCGCGGGTCCAGCGCACCGGCAATCCGCTTGATGTTGCCGCCCTTGCCGGCTGCATCCCACCCCTCATAGGCCAGGATGACCGGGATCTTCCAGCGGTAGATCTGGTTGTGCAGTTCGGAGAGCCGCTGCTGGTAGCGGCGCAGCTGCTCCTTGTACTCCTTGCGGCTCATCTGCTGGTCCAGCGCCACGTCGGAGAGCTTTTCCACCGGCAGCAGCGGGAACTGCTGGTCCAGCGGGTTAAAGGCCGGCTCCGGGTGCTCCGGCGGCCAGTTGTTGTCCCGCTTTTGTTCCAGCGCCCCCTCGATGGCGCCGCACAGCACGTTCAGGCAGTCGATCTCCGACTGCTTGCGGTGGGTCGAGTCGATGATGTGCCACGGGGCAAAGGGCAGGTTGTTGGCGTCCAGATAGCGCGAAAAGCTCTCCAGCTCCCGCTCGTAGTGGTCGTTCTGCCACAGGTCGTGCTCGCTGACCCGCCAGGCGGTGTCCGGGTCCTGCTGCAGCTGCTCGATGCGCTGGCGCTGCTCCTTGCGGCTGATGTGCAAAAACAGCTTGACCAACAGATAGCCGTTGTCGAACAGCTGCCGCTCAAAGATGTTGATCTGTTCCATCCGCTTTTGCAGCGCGTCGCCCTCCAGCTGTCCGGCCTGCTCTTCGCGGATGGTCTGGTCCATCCAGCCGGAATCTAAAAAGAGAAACTGGCCGTTTTCGGGGATCTGCTTGATGTGCCGGTACAAAAATGGGCGGGCGCGCTCCTCGGCGGTGGGGGCGTTGGTCGAGACCACCCGGAAAAAGCGCGGGTCCATCTGGCTGATCATCTTGGCGATCCGCCCGCCCTTGCCGGAGGTGCCCCAGCCCTCCACCAGCACGATCACCGGCAGACGGTTCTCCTTGACCTGCAATTGCAGCTGTTCCATCCGCTCGCTCAGGCGTTTGACCTCCTTTTTTTGCTGCTCTTTGGAGAGGGCAGAAGGGGCAAAGGGAAACTGTTTTAAAAGAGTGTTTTGATAGCGCATGATAAACCTCCTGTTCATCTGAAATAGGAAAAGACAAAAGAAAAACTTGTAAAATCGCGGTAAATCCATTATAATGGGGAAAAGGTTTTCCTTTATTTTACTACTACGATAAAGCAAAAACAATTGCGCAAAGAAAACATTTTATGAATCCTTTGCGACAGGAAAGATAAAAAAGCAGAATGCAACAGTACAAAAAGGAGAAGGGATGAGTGCGATGAACAAAAAATTACTGGTTGTGGCGGCGGTGTGCCTGATTATGTCTGCGCTGCCGACCGAAGCCTGTGCGGCGCTGGGCAAACCGGGCGTGCCGAACGTCAGCGTCCAGCAGGAACAGACCGGCGGCCGGGTGGTGAAGGCCGCAAAGGAAACCGAAGAGGAGACGGCCAAGTGGCAGCAGGAGATGCTCGAGAGCGTCAACGCCCAGCGCAAAAAGGCCGGCCTGCCCGCACTGACCCTCAACGAGGAGATCTGCAAGGCCGCCCAGGTGCGCGCCAAGGAGTGCAAAGAGAAGTACAGCCACACCCGTCCGAACAAGCAGTCCTGCAAGACGGCGATGGACGAGCAGGGGGTGGAGTACTCCTGGTGGGGAGAAAACATCAACGAGAAGCAAAAGACCGTCGCCTCGGCGATGAAGTCCTGGATGGCCTCCGACGGGCACAAGGCCAACATCCTGAACAAAAACTTTACTCAGGTCGGATTTGGCCGCGCAAAGGGCAGCGACGGCAGCTACTATTGGGTGCAGCTTTTTGCAAAGACCAAATAATCCTTTTGCACCGATAGGCGACCAATCTTATCTGCTAGAACAACATTAGATTGTCAAAATTGTCCATCCGGTGAAAGCTTTACGAAAAAAAAACAAAAAAAAACAAAGTATTTGTAAACAATTTTAAAGCTTTTTGCGATTTGGATTGACAGAAAGCATCTAAGATGGTAGGCTTATTTTAGTGAGAAGGCTCATCCTATTTTAGAAAGGTTGTGTTGAGATGAATTGTGTAAAAATTTCTGAGGCGGAATATCCGTTGATGGAGTACATCTGGGAGAATGCTCCGATCTCAGCCTCTGCGCTGGCTGCTTATTCCCAGGATGCGTTTCACTGGAAGAAGAATACTACCTACACCGTCATCAAGAGACTGACTCTGCGTGGCGCTTTGGAAAGACAGGAGCCGGGCTTTATCGTCACTCCGCTGGTCACCAAAGAGGCAGTACAGCAGTCCGAGCTGGAAAACCTGTGCAACCGCATCTTTGCGGGCTCTTCCGAGGATATGGTCATTTCCTTCCTCTCCAGAGAGTCGGTCGACGAAGAAAAGCTTGCCCAGATCAAAAAGGTAGTTGCGGAGTATCACCGCTAAGCGCCGCTTGGGGCAAAAAAAGAAAACTCGTTCATTGGGAAATGGTTTGACTGTGTAAAAACCCTGTCTTTCCGATATAGTATCGGGCGGACAGGGTGTTTTTTTGCGCTTTTTTTTGTCCGGGATTTTACTCGCTGCGCTTGCGCTGAAAGAGGACCTGGCGGGCGGTGGACCACAGCGCGCTTAGGTTTGCAATGAGCATGAGCAGGGTCAGCAGCACCTCAAAGACAATCCAGCCGTGGATCTCATAGATCATGATGACCGCCTGAACCAGCAGGACGGCGACGTTGAAGGTCAGTCGGGCGGGGGAAAAGCGCATGGGGATAAAGCGGTGGGTGTCAAAGGCGCGCAGCACAAAGACGACAACGTAGCTGATGAGGGTGGCCAGGGCCGCACCGTTTACCTTCAAGACCGGGATGAAGAGCAGACTGAGCAGCACATTGATGATGGCGCCGGTGCCGGTGGTGATAAAGTTGAGCATGCTCTTTTTTTCCACCATATAAACGCTGCCCAAAAAGGTGGACATGCAGGAAAAGATGGTGGAGATCAGCAGCAACGGGATATACTTCCAGGCGGAGTAGTAGGCGTCGGCGGCCAGGAGCTTGGTGATCACCTTGGAAAAGAGGATCAGCCCCGAGGCGGCGGTGCACAGCAGCGCCTGATAGCAGACGAAGATGCGGGAGAAAAACTGGGCGCGGCGGCGGGGCTCGTCGGTGACGGCGGACATCTGCCAGGCGTCCATGAAGATGTTGGACATCAGGACGATGACGGTGGGGATCTTGTTGGAGACGGCGAACAGACCGTTGAGCTCCTCGCCCAAAAAGTAGGCGATGAGGTAGCGGCAGGCCATGTTGTTGATCCACCAGAAGATCGAGTTTGGAATCAGCGGGATGGAGTAGCGCAGCATCTCGCGGGAGGTCTTTCGGTTGAGCGAGCGAATGTGCAGATAGTGCCACAGGCCGGCGATATAAAACAAAAACAGGGTGGAGAGGGTGTCGGCCGAGATCATGGCCAGGATGTAGCCGTTGATGCCCCAATCCAGCGCCACCAGGTACAGCACGTTAAAGAAGATGGTGGTGGCGGTGGAGAGCAGCCCATCCAGGGCATAGAGCTTGACATAGCCTTTGGCGCGGACAAACTGGGAGCACAGCGAGCGCATCGAGGACATCAGCACAAAGATGTAGATGAGCAGGGTGTTTTGTCCCATATAGGGCAGGCGGGAGATGAGCGGCTCGAGTAGCAGCAGGATGACAAAGCCGGTGAGGATGGTGAGAAAGCCGGTGGTAAAGACGTCCTTCTTTTTATAGTACTTGTCCAGACCAAAGCGGATGATGCCGTTGACGATGCCGCAGGAGACCAGCGGCAGCAAAAAGTTGCCGATCTGCACCATCAGGTCGACGGTGCCGTACTCGGCCTCGCTGAGCACCGAGGTGTACAGCGGCGTCAGCAAAAAAACCAGCACCTTGGAACTGAAGGTGCCGATGGCAAAGATGAGGGTGTTGGAGATGAGTTTCCAATATTTGTTCAAGGTCAAACCGCTCCTGTTACAGGTCATTGAGGGGGCTGCGGACAGCGCACGCAGCGGTGATTTCATTATAACACCTTTTGATTAAAAAAGGAATGGGCAAAAGGGGAGAGTTTTTTTCAAAAAAGCAATAGGAAAAGGACAAGGAATGTGCTATAATAAGCGTGTTTTGAAATCAAAAATTCGGGGAAAAAAGCAGAGAATAGAGGTTATGTGTCAGATGAACAACGACCAGTTATTGGAAATCACCACCGAGATCGGCTGGAGGCTTCTGCAGAGCGGGGCGGAGATCTACCGGGTGGAGGAGTCGATCCGGCGGATGCTGGCGGCTTATGGCTTCGAGCAGGCCGAGGTGTTCTCCATCCCCTCCTGCATCATCGTCACCATCAACGACGAGAACGGCCACGCCCTCACCCGCCTCAAGCGCAACATCTCCAGCAGCCTGGACTTTGACCGCATCGACCGCCTCAACGACCTGTGCCGCCACGTCTGCTCCCAGCGCCCGCCGCTGGCAGTCATCCGCAAGGCCCTCGACGAGATCATGGGCGAGCCGGACTACTCCTTCTGGACCCGGCTGTTCTTCACCGCCTCGATTTCCGCCTCCTTCACCCTGTTTTACGGCGGCAACTTCCGCGACAGCTTCGCCTCCTTCTTTATCGGCATCCTGCTGTTTTTGCTGCTCTCGGTGCTGGGCACCTTCAACACCAACAGCTTTTTCCAGAACATCTTCGGCAGCGCGCTGGTGGCCGGCCTCTCGCTGTTCACCACCGCCATGGGCTGGACGGTCAATTCGGACAAGATGATTATCGGCACGCTGATGAACCTGGTGCCCGGCATCGCCATCACCAACGTCATGCGCGACATTTTGGGCGGCGACCTCATCGCCGGCATCATCAAGCTGGTCGAGTCGCTGATGGTGGCCGCGGGCATCGCGCTGGGCGCCGGACTTGCCCTCTCCACCCTGCGGTACTTCTTTCCGGGCATCTAAAGGGGGAATCTACACATGGAGTTTGTACAAAATATCCCGGTCTTTTTCTACACCTTTCTGGCCTGCTTCTCCTTTTGCTTTATCTTCAAGTTTCACAAGCCGCACCAGATGATCGCCGCCGCGGCCGGGGGGATGCTCAGCTGGGTGATCTATGTGGCGCTGGCCTTTTTGGACAACGACCTGGCCCAGTATCTGATCTCCACCATCATCGTCTCCGCCTACGCCGAGGTGATGGCCCGCGTCTTTAAGGCCCCCGTCACCGGCTTTTTGACCATCGGCATCCTGCCGCTGGTCCCCGGAGGCGGCATCTATTACACCATGGAGTACTGCGTCTCCGGCCAGACCTCGCTTTTTATCGAGACGGGCATCCACACCTTTGCCATCGCCGGGGCGCTGGCTGTGGGGGTGCTGATCGTCTCGTCGCTGGTGCGCCTGTTCCAGATGATGCGGATGCACCGACACGGCTGCCTCCGAAAAAATTGAAAAAAATGACAAAAAACAACATTTAGTATTATGCAGTTTTGATATTTATCTTTCCATAATCGGGTGCAATTTATTCGAAAAGGCCGAAATCAGAGAAAAGTAAAAATCTTTTAAAATTCCTGTATTGTTTTTTTAAATAAATATGCTATACTCTATAAAAAACGGATCGTATTACGTTTACTTTGTAGAAGAGATGGAGAGTTATTGTGATGGAAGATTCAATTTTACGGATTAACCTGTTGGTTTTTATCATTCTGACGGTTTGTTATCTGTACCAGATGGTCTATGTCGCGGTTGTACTTTTCAAAAAAGATAAACACAAACAAAATCTGCCCTGCATCTTTCACCGGTACGGTGTATTGATTGCGGCGCGCAACGAGAGCGCGGTGATCGGCAACCTGATCCGCAGCATCCAAAACCAGACCTATCCGGCAAAGCTGGTGGACATCATCGTGGTGGCGGACAACTGCACCGACAACACCGCCCAGATTGCCCGCGAGATGGGCGCAAAGGTGTACGAGCGGTTTAACAAGCAGGAGGTCGGCAAGGGCTACGCGCTGGACTTTGCGCTGCGGCACATCGCCCAGGACTACGGCAACAACTATTATGATGCGTACCTGGTCTTTGATGCGGACAATCTGTTGGACCCGCACTACATCGACGAGATGAACGCCACCTTCAGCCAAGGCTATCAGATCGTCACCAGCTACCGCAACTCCAAAAACTATGGAACCAACTGGATCACAGCGGGCTATTCGCTGTGGTTTTTGCGTGAGGCCAAATACCTCAACAACGCCCGCATGATGCTGGGCACCAACTGTGCCATCTCCGGCACCGGCTTTTTGATCAGCAGCAAGATTGTGCAGAAATACGGCGGCTGGAAGTTCCACCTGCTGACCGAGGACATCGAATTCTCGGTGGTCAACGCCCTGGAAGGGGAGCGCATCGGCTACTGCGGCACCGCGATGCTCTATGACGAGCAGCCCACCACCTTCCGCCAGTCCTGGGCGCAGCGCCTGCGCTGGTCCAAGGGCTTTTACCAGGTCGTCTATAAATACGGCAAGGCGCTGGTATCCCGCCTGCTGCACAACCACAACCATCCGTTTTCCTGCTACGACATGCTGATGACCATCGCGCCGGCGTCGCTGGTGTCGCTGGCCTGCATGGCGATGAATGCGGCCTTTTTGCTGACGGCCATCTTCCGCCCGCACTATATGGGCACCATGGTCGCGGTTGCGGGCCGGATGCTGCTGTTCTCCTTTGTCAACTTCTACCTCATCCTGTATGCGATGGGGCTGCTGACCACCATCACCGAGTGGAAGAACATCAAGGTCTCGGCGGCAAAGAAGATTTTCTACACCTTCACCTTCCCGCTGTTTATCTTCACCTACATACCGATTTCGATTGTGGCGCTGTTTAAAAACGTCCAGTGGACGCCAATCGTACACACCGTTGCAAAGTCGGCAGAAGAGATGAAGTAGGGCCGCCTACAAAAATTTTTTGCAGCCAATCGGGCCGGTTGCCCCCGCTTTTGGGGGAGCCGGTCCTTTTTTTGTGCAAAAAAAATCCCGGGGGAAAAACCCTCGGGATTTTTTCGCGTTTTGGTTTGGGCGGTTTATTCGTGGATCTCATAGGAGCCGTCGCACTCTGCGACGACGGCGCTGTTGTAGAAGGCCTCCATGCCGGCGATCATGTAGCCCAGATCCAGCACGCCCGCCGTCTCATAGCTGGAGTGCATGGCCAGCTGCGCCATGCCGATGTCGACGGTGTTCAGCGAGACGTGGGAGTTTGCGATGTTGCCCAGCGTCGAGCCGCCCGCGATGTCCGAACGGTTGACAAAGTGCTGGCAGGGGACGTTTTTCTCCTTGCAGATCTTCTGGAAGATGGCTGAGGAGACTGCGTCGGTGGTGTAGCGCTGGTTGGCGTTGTGCTTGATGACGATGCCCTCGTTCATAAAGACAAGGTTGGTCGGGTCGGTCATGCCGGGGTGATTTGGATGCAGCGCGTGGGCGTTGTCGGCCGAGAGCATAAAGCTGGAGGCGACAGCGGTGTGGTAGTCCTCCTCGCTGCGGCCCATCGCGGCGTTCATGCGGCTGAGCACGTCGTACAGGAAGGTGGAGTGGGCGCCCTGCTTGGTGCCGCTGCCGACCTCCTCGTTGTCGAAGATGGCGCAGACCGAGACACTCTGCTTGCTGCCGCCCTTGAGGAAGGCTTTGAGCGAGGAGAAGGCGCACTCCAGGTCGTCGAGTTTGGCGCAGGACATGAACTCGTTGTGGGCGCCCCAGACGGCCGGTTTCATGCGGTTATAGAGGAACAGGTCGGTGGAGAGCAGGTCCTCTTCGTTGACGCCGCAGGCCTCGGCCACCAGCTTGTCAAAGCTGTCCTTGGAGGCGGCGTCGCCGTACAGGGGCAGCAGGTTTACCTGCGGGTTATATTTCATGCCGTCGTTGACGGTGCGGTCGAGGTGGATGGCAAGGTTGGGGATGACCACCAGGTCGCGGTCGATGTTGACCAGCTTTGTCTCGACGCCCTTTTCGGTCTTGACCAGGGCGCGTCCGGCAATCGAGAGCGGGCGGTCAAACCAGGTCGAGAAGATCATGCCGCCGTATTTTTCGGTGTTCAGCTGCACATATTTGCCGCGGACCAGCTGCTCGGGGTTGTCCTTGATCTTAAAGGTTGGGGAGTCGCTGTGGCTGGCGACGATGTGGAAGGAGGTGAAGTCCTTGCAGGGAACCTTGAAGGCGATGACCGAGGAGAGGTTGCGGGTGACAAAGTATTTGCCGCCCTCCTTCAGCTGCCATTTTTTGTTCTCAAACAGTTCCTCAAAGCCTTCCTCGACCAGTGTCGCCTTGACATTGTCGATGACGTGGAAACAGCTCGGAGATTTTTCGATAAAGTCAAACAGTTCCTGCACTTGCTCAAGAGCCATCATCAATCATCCTTTCGTGTTGTCTGTCGTTTTGGCGGGAGAAGGGGGTTCTGTACAAAAATCGTCCTGGCCGCACCCCGCCGCTGTGTACAAATTGCCGGGACTCTTCTCCTTCATTATAAAAGGTTTGTCGCCCGCTGTCAACCGCCCGCCAAGGGGAGAAGGGACGGTTAGAGCTTTGGACGAAGGCTGTGGCCATGCGCACCGTCCCTCGAAGGCGATACGCTGCAAGTTTGTGCAAAGCAAAGCGCCCTTCTAAGGCAAATACTGCCTTTGTGCCGGGTGGCAGGCAAAAAAAATTCCCCAAAGCGCATGGGCTTTGGGGAAAGGTGGAGTAATCGGTTGCCGTATCTTTACAGCTTATCTTTTCTTTTTGAGCAGGGCCACACCGGCTGCAAGCGAGCTGACCGCGGCTGCGGATGCCAGCGCTGCAAAGTTGTGGGCGCCGGTCTCCGGGTTGTCCTTGCCGGAGGACTGGTAGTCGCCCTCGGTGGAGACGCTGCCGGAGTTGTTCTGGGTGTTGTTGTTCTGGGTGTTGTTGTTCTGGGTGCTGTTGTTCTGGGTGTTGTTGTTCTGCGGCGCGAAGCTCTCGTCGACTACGGTGCCGTCTGCGATCGGCTTGTCGGTCAGCACAAAGCGGCCCAGATTCTTGGTGTCGAAGGAGATGGTCTTGCTGTCTGCATCGTAGTCCGCATCGATCTTCTCGAGGACGCCGCGCAGGTAGCGGTAGACATAGAACTGTCCCTCAAACGCATCGTCCACCTCGGAGACGTCGATCGAAAGGGTGCCGGTGAAGTCGAAGGCCGGGCCGCCCGGGAAGGAGACGTACAGGAAGTCCTGATCCTCAAACTTGGAGGAGATTTCCCGGATGGCGCGCTCGTTGTAGAGCATGTTGACCGACTCCTGTCCGGAGACGCGCACCTCATAGCTCCACATGCCGTTGGTGAAGGTCACCTTGCCGCTGTCGGTGTACTCGTCGAGCTTTGCAAACTGCTCGGTGGTGATGACCGGTGCAGAGGACTCGACAAAGACGTACTCGCCGTTCTGTGCGCCCTCAAGCGACTCGTCCGAGATGGTCGGGTAGCCCACGGTCAGATCGACGCTGACGCTGCCGGCCTCTTTGCCGTTGGAGCGGCGCACCGCCTTGATCACGCCCTCTACCTCGTCCTGCTCGGTTGGCCAGCCGGCCTCGGTGGTCACGGCGAGCTGATAGGCGTTGTCCTTCTCTTCCAGCTTGAAGGAAGCGATGGAGGAGTTCTCATCGCGCACCTCGGTGCGCAGGCGCAGCTCCTCGAGGTGGTCGTCGGTCAGCGGAGCGAGGGTGCCGTCGTCGCCCTCGATGTACAGCGGGTAGGTGTAGCTCTCGCCGGGCAGAAGCAGCTCGTCAAACTTTTCTTCGCCGAACGAGAGTTTGATCTGCTCGTCGGAGGTGACGTTGATGGCGCTGGCCTGCTGGGCGAAGGCGGTGATGCTCATCGAAGAGATTGCGCAGGCCGCCAAAAAGATGGATACAAATTTTTTCATTTACAGATTGCCTCCTGTAGTTTTGGTGATAAAACCCTAAATCTTACTTTTGTCTTTTTCCCTGGGTCTGAGGCTATTATAGAGGCTGGGGATGGATTTTGCAACCGGATGTTTTTGGCAGCAGGGCGGCCGGATTTGCAGCAAGATGAATAAAAGCACAAGGAAAAACAGATAAAATTATATTGCATTTTACAAATTTCCAGCGCGTTGTCAAAACTCCTTCCAGAAAGCGCAGGGGATTGCTGGCGCATTTTTGGCAGGGGTGGAGGCAATGGGATAAAGCGGGGAAATTTTACAGGGGCGACAGCCCCTACGAACCCCAGCGCAGGCGCTCCGCCCTGCACCCGGGTGACTTTCGTTGCACGACGAAAGTCACCAAAGGCGTGTCAGGGGGACACCCCCTGATACCCCCGCTTTTAGGGGGGATATTATCATCCCCCCACGGCGCCTTAGCGCCGTTCCCCCCAGAAGGAGGGACTACGTAGACACCACTTCGAGGGGGTTGCGGCTGTGCCGCAGGGGGAGCGAGAGCGTCCCCCTAAAGGGGAGTACCCAGAGGGTGCCCCCTCTGGGAGATTCTTTGGTGACTTTCTCATCGGGGAGAAAGTCACCCGGGTGCAGGGCGGAGCGCCTGCAAGGGAAAGGTAGGGGCTGCCGCCCCTGTACAATCTCCCCGAGGGCGGCATAGCGCCTGCATTGGGGGTACGTAGGGGCTGCCGCCCCTGTACAATCCCCCCGGCGGGGGCGGAGCGCCTGCAAGGGAAAGGTAGGGGCTGCCGCCCCTGTACAATCTCCCCGAGGGCGGCATAGCGCCTGCATTGGGGGTACGTAGGGGCTGCCGCCCCTGTACAATCCCCCCGGCGGGGGCGGAGCGCCTGCAAGGGAAAGGTAGGGGCTGCCGCCCCTGTACAATCCCCCCCGGGGCGGCATAGCGCCTGCAAGGGAAAGGTAGGGGCTGCCGCCCCTGTACAATCCCCCCGGCGGCGGCATAGCGCCTGCATTGGGGTACGTAGGGACTGCCGTCCCTGTACAATCCCCCGGGGGCGGAGCGCCTGCAAGGGAAAGGGAAAAATTTTTGCGGCGCAATCGGCGGCAAACTGTCCGCGCAAAGGCCGGGCAATGCGGCCAGAGAAACCAGTATATGCTTTTGGCCGGGATTTGGTCCGCCTGTGCGGGCACCTTTTTTCGACGATTCCATACACTGGGATTGCAGGCACCTTTTTTGTCCTTGCCTTTTTGCGGGATGATTAAGGCGCGGCACAATGGGTTACAATAACGGTGGAAGTCCAATAAATCGAAATGCCGGAGCGTGATATTGTGAAACGTGGAGATATTTATTATGCGGACCTGAGCCCGGTGGTCGGCTCGGAGCAGGGAGGCGTGCGGCCTGTACTTATCGTGCAAAACGATGTGGGCAACCGGTACAGTCCGACGGTCATTGCGGCGGCCATCACCAGCCAGACCGAGAAGGCCAAGCTGCCCACCCACATTGCGCTGCACTCGCACAGCTGTGGGCTGTCCAAGGACTCGGTGGTGCTGCTCGAGCAGATCCGCACCATCGATAAGCGCCGCCTGCGGGAAAAGATGGGCACGCTGGACCCGAGCTCGATGGAGCAGGTGAACAAGGCGCTGTCGATCAGCTTTGGGCTCAAGGGCCGCTAAAAGCACAAAAAAGGCCAGGGAAATCTCCCTGACCTTTTTTTATCGGTTGTTTTGGAAAATGGCAAAAAGCGTCCCCTGTTAGATGGCGTAGATGTGGTCGCGGCCCGGATAGAGGTAGGTGAGCTTTCCGTCCTGGGTGAAGGCCACCGTTTCCTCGGCGTTAAAGCGCACCCGCTGGCCGTCCCACTGGGCAATCTCGCTCTCGGTGTTCAGCTCCAGCGCATAGCAGGTGTTGTGGTGCAGCGGGAAGTCTCCGAACTCGCCGGTGCCCTCCTGCTGATCCCACAGGCCGACCACCGTGCCAGCGCTGTGTCCGAAAAAGCCCACCGGATGGCAGTAGAGCATCGGCTGCAATCCCTCGGCTTTGGCGCGGGCAAGGCTTGTCTTGAGGATCTCGTTGCCGGTGCGGCCGGCGATGTGCTCCTCGGCGACGATGTCCTGGAAGCGGTTGGTGCGGCGCAGACCCTCCTGCAGATACTCCGGCACCTGTGTTTCGTCCTCGCGCAGCACATAGCCCAGGCGCTGGCTGTCGGTGCACAGACCAAAATATTTGATGCCGACGTCGTAGTGCAGCAGGTCGCCGTGCTGGATGATCATGCCGGTGGTGCCAACGCCCGGCAGGCCCTTGCGCTGGATGTCGACGTGGGGGCTAAACCAGAAGGTCAGGCCCAGGCGGTTGATCTCCTGGCCGATCCACTCCTCGACCTCGGTGGTGGTGGTGACGCCGGGGGTGATGACCTTGCGGGAGAAGGCCTCCTCGCAGATGTCCATCGCCAGCGCATAGATGCTGCGGTAGCGGGAGAGCTCCTCCTCGGTGCGGGCCTCGATCCAGCGGGTGCACAGGGTGTAGGCACTGGTGAGCTTGGCTTTGTCCTGCTCGTGCAGCGCGGCGCACAGCTGCTCATAGAGGTTGTGGGAGAGTCCGTCGCACATCGCGCTGATCTTCGAGCAGTTGATGCCGATCGTTTTGGGGTTTACCTTGCGCACAAAGTCGGCCAGCTGCTGCAATTGGTCGCCGGGCTGGCGGTTGTCGTAGCCCTGGGTGTAGACGGTGGAGAGCCGCTCATCGGGGCGGCCGAAGTTGTAGGCGCCAAAGCCGGAGTCGTTGCGGACAAAGACCAGGCAGGACAACCTTCTGGCGGTCAGGCACAGCGAGGGGATCATGGTCGGAAAGACCGGGTCCTCGTTGTACTCGCGGCACAGGATGATCCACATATCAAAGCCGGTCTCTTCCATCAGCTGGGGCAGCAGGTGATGGATGCGGTAGCAAAGCTGCTGATCGAAGATCTCGTACTGTTTTTTTAGCGAAACGGTTTGCCTCATGGCGGTCACTCCTATCAAGAAAGATTTCCCCTCCATTATAGCACAGAAAATCCGGCATTTCTTCCCAATTTTTTTACAGATCGTTTGAATCTTTGGTGAAATATTTTCTGCGCTCCCCCCGTTTTATAGGAAAAGGCAATATACATCAATACCCGATCGAGGGAAGGAGAATGTTCGATGAAACTTTTGGGAAATTTGATCTGGTTTTTGTTTGGCGGCCTGTGGATGGGGCTGGGCTGGACGCTGGTGGGGCTGCTGTGGTGCGTCACCATCGTCGGCATCCCGGTGGGGGTGCAGTGCTTTAAGTTTGCCGGCCTTGCCTTTTTCCCCTTCGGCAAGGAGGTGTTGTACAAAGGCGGCGCGCCCTCGGTGCTGCTGAACATCCTGTGGCTGCTGTTTGGCGGGCTGCCGCTGGCCGTCTCTGCGGCGCTCCACGGGCTGCTCTTCTGTGTCACCGTCGTCGGCATCCCCTTTGGGTTACAGTGCTTTAAGATGGCGCGGCTGGCGCTGGCCCCGTTTGGCGCATCTGTCGTGGTGGCCTGCCGCGGGTAACGGTGGACAGGGAGGGGAGGCAAAGCAAACGGCTTTGCCTCCCCTCCCTGTTTCTTTTTTGAAAGCTATTTAGAAATTTATCTAAATAGCACTTGACTTGCCAGCAAAGTTTGCTATAATGTATTTAGAAAATTTTCTAAATAGAAGGCCACAAAGGAGGAAAGACAGTGGGATTGGCAGAAACCTTTAAAGCTCTCTCCGACCCGGTAAGGAGAGAGATTCTGATGCTGCTGCGCAAGGGAAAGATGTCGGCGGGGGAAATTGCGGCGCACTTTGAGATGACCGGTGCGACGGTCTCCTACCACCTTTCGCAGCTGAAGAAGGCCGACCTGATTTTGGAGGAGCGCAAAAAAAACTACATCTACTACCAGCTGAACACCAGCGTCTTTGAGGAGATCATGATGTGGATTGCGCAGTTTTCCAACCGGCAGGAACAGCAGGGGGAGGAAAAATCGGGTGAGCCGGACGACCGCGCCTAAAAGAGGGGCTTGCACAGAACAGGAGGTATTGTGATGTTAAAACAGCAAAGAAAAGAGAAGGGGTCTCGGTTGTGGCGGATTGCCGTGGCGGTGTTGATGCTGCTGCCGGTGGTGGAGGTGCTGTGGATGCTGCCCGGCTTGCCGGACACCGTTCCGGTGCACTGGGGGGTGGATGGTTCGCCCGACCGCTATGGCAGCAGGTGGGAGCTGCTGATTCCCGCCGCCATCGTGCTGCTTGTGGGGGGATTGCTGTTGCGCGATTCCTTTTCCCGCCAACCCAAGGGGATGCGCACCGGCGGACTGCTCACCATGTTGGTCTTTAACGTCATCCAGCCGGTGGTGCTGTATGTCACCGTCCGGCCGGAGAGCAACATCATGGAGTTTTCCTTTGGCAAGATTGTTTGCGGGCTGATCTCGCTGGTGCTGCTTGTGGTGGGCAACTACATGCCCAAAATTTCCTGGGAATACCGTTTGCAGCGCAAGCACGGCTTCCGCACCCGCTATGCCCTCTCGGACGAAAGGGTGTGGAGCCGCACCCAGCGCTTTGGCGGGTATGTGTATATGGCGTCCGGCCTTGTGGGAATCGTGGCGGCCCTGCTGTTGTCCAACCTTGCCTGTGTTTTGGTGATGCTGCTGGCAGTTTTCTTGGGCTGCCTGATCGTGTACTGGTATTCCTGGTTTGCCTGGAAGCAGGAGCAGAAGGAGCATTAGCAGAGCCGGAGGAAGGGGGAATGGGGGTTTGCACCAAAATTTCCTCCGGAGGTTGAATTTTACATGAATTTTGCAGGGACGGCAGTCCCTACGTACCCCAAATGTGGGGTTACCCACCCCACACCCGGGGGCATTTTGCAGGGACGGCAGTCCCTACCACCCACGATTTAGGGCGCTGTGCCCCTAACCCCGGGTGACTTTCTCCCCGATGAGAAAGTCACCAAAGAATCTCCCAGAGGGGAATTCCCCTCTGGGTATTTATCATCCCCCCAACGGAGCTTTAGCGCCGTTCCCCCCAGAAGGAGGGACTACGTAGAAACCACTTCGAGGGGGTTGCGGCTTCGCCGCAGGGGGAGCGAGAGCGTCCCCCTAAAAGCGGGGGTATCAGGGCGGAGCGCCTGCATTAGGGGAAGGTAGGGGCCACCGGCCAAAACGTCGCTGTCAGACAGAAATAAAAATTTTACAAAAAATGGCTTTACTCCCGGTGCGGGGTGTTGTATAATAAGGATAACAGGAGCTTTCCGGCATTTTTTGCGCAGGAAGGCGGCAAATCTCATACAGGAGGAGATATCTATGATGAAGAAAATTTTGTCCGCGGCCCTGGCCATGGCGATGGTCCTCTCGATGGCCGTCAGCAGCGCTGCGGCTCTGGGCAAACCGGGCAAGGTGACCTCCACCACCACAACCCAGTCCACCACAACCACCACATCTTCCAGCAGCACCAAAAAGACCACCAGCTCGCAGGCGTACGATCTGTGCCGCACCCAGCTGAAAAATGATACCCTGGCACTGCGGATGCACGACACCTTTTTGAGCGGGCTCAAAGCCAATAAAAACACCATCACCGTCAGCATCAAGGGCTACAGCGAGGACCAGGTATACAAGGCATTCCAGACCTCTGTGCAGATGATCTTCGACGAGCATCCGGAAATCTTCTGGCTCGACCCGAACCTGCAAAATCTGGTCGTCAGCAAGGACCACAACACCCTGACCTTCTATCCTCGCCCGGCTTCCGGTTACGGCACAGCCAGCAAGGACGGCACCACCGCTTCCACGATTAACACCACCGCCATCAAGAACACCGCTGCAAAGATGGACGCTGCGATCAGCAAGATGACCGGTTCCACCCGCTATGCGCTGGTCAAATCCATCCATGACTCGATCGTCAAAGGCACCCAGTACCCGGCAAATCCGGACAAGGCCACCCACAACCAGCACCAGGCAGTCGGCCCGCTGGTAGAGGGCGAGTCGGTCTGCGACGGTTACGCCAAGGCCTTTAAATATGCCTGCGACCAGAAAGGCATCCCGTGCCTGATCGTGGTCGGCACCGCCACCAACAATCTGGGCGAAAAGGGCACCCATGCGTGGAACTATGTCCAGATGGAGGACGGCAAGTGGTATCAGGTAGACGCCGACTGGGATGACCCGCAGACCAAGGGCGGCAACAGCAAGAGCTATCTGATCTACGACTACTTCCTCGAGGGCAACGACGCCAACAACCAGCGCGTAAAGGGCAGCTACACCTACCCGGCTCTGGCTTCCAGCGACTACGCTGCATAGTTTAGACACAAAGCGACAACAAGGATCGAAAATCCCGGCAGTTTCTGCCGGGATTTTTTTTATCGCAAGGGTGTTGACAAAGGGAAAATTTTGTTATATAATATCAAATGTTCTCAAAATTTGGGAGTTTAGCTCAGCTGGGAGAGCATCTGCCTTACAAGCAGAGGGTCACA
>JAHZAY010000019.1 GCA_019423685.1 Clostridiales bacterium
ACTATCCCCGCAATCTTCTGGAAGTTCCCTGTGAGCGGGGTCTGCACCCGACACAAAAACCGGTGTCACTGTTCGAGTATCTCATCCGCACCTACACCGATGAGGATGCGTTTGTGCTCGATAACTGTATGGGCAGCGGCACCACAGCGGTGGCCTGTATCCGCAGCGGCCGTAATTACATCGGGTTTGAGCTGGATGCAAGACACTGGGATACGGCCCGCAAGAGGGTCGAGGGCGAGCTCTCCGGGCGGGCTTAGGTACTTCCTGGGCCGTGGGGGGTGCGGGTGGCAAATGAGCGCGAAATTTTCCTCGCTGCAAATAGAAAAAAGCTGGGTAACAAGGTAAAAAGACACTAAAGTTAGAATGAAAAAGTGCAAACAGATGTAGAGAAAATGTTTGGAAGTGAGAAAATGGTTTAAAATTTTGTTACGTTTGAGGTGGAAATGTGGGTAACAATATCAGGACAAAGCAGATTGATGGAAAAATGTGTGTCCCCACCTCTTTCTTGGCAGAAATTTTAGGAGTCACAACAAAGACCTTGGCCGCTTGGGCAAAGGATGGGTGTCCAAAAGCGGAGCGCGGCTGGTGGCCGGTCAAGGAGGTAATCGCCTGGAGGATGCAGGGAAATAAGCCGGGCGAAGATCTTGAAAAAATGAGTCTCAAAGACCGCAAGCTCTACTGGGAGGGGAATCTCAAAAAGGCCCAGACTGAAAACCGGGAGTTTGAAAACGGCGTCAAGCGCAGGGATTATATCGAAAAGCAGGTGGTAGCGGATGAGCTGACCACCTTTTTTGTTGCCTTTAAACAGGCGGTTCTGCTCCTGCCGCGAAAAATCGGCATTCTTGCATCTGAGTCGGTGGAGATGGAGCTTGCAAAAGAAATCGAACACGAGGTAAGTGAGGTGATATATGATGCACTCGCGGAATGGAGCCAAGGTAAATTATCCGGATTGGATGCTGGAGAGTATGAAAACACTCAGACCGCCGGAAAAGACGACGGTAAGCCAATGGGCGGATAAAAACAGAATCATCCCGACAGGGACTTCCAACCAGCCGGGACGCTGGAAAACATCTAAGACACCTTATCTCAAGGGAATCATGGACGCTTTTTCGGATGACCGAATAGAGGAGATTGTCTTTATCAAACCGACACAGGTCGGCGGCACTGAATCCATCCTCAATATTCTGGGGTATATCGTAGATCAGGACCCAGCATCGACGCTGGTGGTCTATCCCTCCGATACACTGGCTGAAGATATCTCCAAAAACCGCATACAGCCGATGCTGCGGGCAACAAGGCCGCTGGCTGAGAAGTTCCGGGAGGAGGACAGCAAGCTGTTGGCACTGCAGTTTGAGAATATGTATATCCCACTTACCGGCGCCAATTCGGCAGCGTCACTTTCTTCAAAACCAATCCGATTTGTGCTACTCGATGAGGTGGACAAATATCCGCCAAGATCAGGCGGCGGTAAGGAGGCAGACCCGATCTCGCTGGCAAGGGAAAGAACCAATACATTCTCCTACAACAAGAAAATTTTTATCACCTCCACCCCAACCTTAAAAACTGGAGCTATCTGGAAGGAGTGGGAGAGCTGTACCCGGAAGCTGTATTTTTATGTTCCATGCCCGCATTGCGGAAAGTTCCAGCGCCTGCGCTTTCAGCAGCTCAAATTTCCCAAGGAGGGCAGTAAAACAGATCGGGCACAGGCAGCTTATTATGAGTGCCCCTACTGCCAGGGGAAGATTGGCGATGCACAAAAGCACCGGATGCTGCAGCAAGGGAAATGGATGAATGAGGGAGAAACAGAAGGTAAGAGAGTCAGCCCAAAGAAAACAGGGTTTGCCCTCAATGCGATCTACTCTCCGTGGCTATCCTTTGCGGACGTGGCCTACAAGTGGCTGGATGCGCAGGGTGATCAGGAAAAGATGCAAAACTTTGTGAACTCTTGGCTGGGAGAGCCGTGGGAAGATGTTGGCAGTACCGCCGGTGCACAGAAAGTGCTGGACAATTGCGGCATCTATACCCGAGGAATTGTTCCGGACTGGGCGCAGCTTATCACCTGCGGGGTGGATGTGCAGCGGACCTGCCTATATTACACGGTGGACGCCTGGGGTCAGGGCAAGAAAATCTATAACGTGGACCATGGCTGTATCCCCGGCGTTGACTTTAATACCTTGTGGGATATTATCAATCGGACCTACTATGATGAACAGGGAAAGGATTGGTACATCGACCTCGCACTGATCGACTCCGGAGACCAGACCGACCAGGTATATGATTTTTGCTATCTCCACAACCCACTTACCGTGCCCGTAAAAGGGTCGTCAACTGCAATACCAGCTCGCTACCGTGTCTCGGTAATCCAACGAGAAGGCAGTGCGGCTCGCGGTTTGAATCTGATTATCTGCGACGGCAGCTATTACAAGACAATGCTCTATTCTAAAATCAATGCCGTCGACACCAGTTGGCAGGTATTTGATGGGGTAGATCAGGAGTACTGTGAGCAGATTACCAGTGAGCACAAGGTCTTTGAGCGCAAAAATGGCGTGGGGAGCTGGGTTTGGCGCCAGAAAACCAGCAATGCCCCAAACCATTACTTAGACTGTGAAGTCTATGCTGCCTGCGCAGCAGATCTGCTTGGGGCCTTTGCCTTGCTGGAAGAACCACCGGAACCGGTAGCGGAAGAATCGACCTATCAGCGGGAGGAAGAGGACGAAAACTGGTTTGGAGACAACGAAGACGATGATTGGGGGGATGATTGGCTGTGATGGATCTGGAAAAACGATACGAGAACCTCTGTAAGGCGATTGAAGCGATCGAAAACGGTGCGCAGAGCTACAACATTGATGGTCAGAGTGTGACCAAAGCGAGCCTTGCCACCCTGTACAGTCGACAGAAGGCGCTGGAAAGCCAGCTGCGGCAGGCAAGTGGGGGAGATCTGTACATTGTGGAGTTTGCAGATAGGGGGTAGAGGCACTTGGGAGTATGGCAAACCCTCAAAATGCGCTTTGGGGGAAACCGAAACGGATATGATGCGGGCGGGGGACGGGAAGGGGACAACTGGGCGCCGGTAGATGGAAGGGCAGAAGATATCAATGCCATGTCCCGCGACATGATCCGCCATCGTGCACGTGATTTGGAAAGAAATGCCGACTATGCAGAATCGAGTATTCTTGCCATGGAGCGCAACGTGGTGGGATCGGGCATCCGGCTGGACTGCAAAGTGGACAACCCGGAACTGGAACGGCAGATCGAGAAACTCTGGGAGCAGTGGTGCCACCCGGAAAACTGCGATGTCACCGGACGCCTGTGCTTTTGTGAAATCCTCAAAATGGCGGTGCGCCGAATGCTGGTAGATGGTGGCCTATTGATCGTAGCGGCCTATACAGGGGATAAGCGCTTCCCACTGCAGCTGCAGATCAAAGAGGTGGATGAATTAAACAGCGGGGTGCTGTTCTGTGGAGGGAATCAAGTGGTGGGCGGCGTGGAGGTCAATGCCTATAATAAGCCAATTGCCTATCATTTTACGGTCTATGACGTATATGGTGAAACTGGCCGAACCGTCCGGATTCCAGCGGATCGGGTTATCTATCTCAACAAGATCAAGCGCACCTCACAGGTGCGGGAAATTTCCGGATTTTCCAACATTCTTTCCCGCCTGCGGGACCTGAATCAGTTTTTAAATGCTGTATCGGTCAAAGAGCGCATCTTGGCCTGCCTGTCAGTCTTTATCAAAAAGGTCAATCCCGCGGGAGGTTTTGGCCGCAACCAGAAGACCGATAAGGCGACCGGCGCCAAGCGCAAAAAGCTGGCTCCGGGCATGATTATGGAGCTGGATGCAGGGGATGAAATTCAGGTAGTCAACCCATCGGGCCAGGCATCCAACACCAAAGACATGGCGACCATCCTGCTGCGGGCATTTTCTTCGGCGCTGGGGTTGAGCTACGAGGCGACCTCGCGCGATATGAGCCAGGTCAACTACTCTTCCGCCCGTCAAAACCTGATCGAGGACAGGGAAAGCTACAAGGAGTGGCAGCACTATCTTTCTGAACACCTCTGCCGCAAGGTCTATGCTTGGTGGATGGAGAGCTGTGTGATGGCGGGGACCCTGAAAATATCGGATTTTTTCAGCAACCCGGAAAAATATACCGAATGCAGATGGATTGCAAAGGGAATGAGCTGGATTGACCCGGTTAAGGAGGTCAACGCCAACAAGATTGCACTAGAAACAAACCAGATTACTTTACAGGAGGTGGCGGCAGAACAAGGCAAGGATTGGCGCGCTATTTTGGAACAGAGGGCTAGAGAAAAGCAGCTTATGAAGGAGCTGGGATTGGAGGAAAACGATGAAGATCAGGAAAAATCCACAGGAAAACCCGGCGATCAAGAGTAATTTTCGCACCATGCCGATGCAGGTGCGGGAAATATCGGATGAGAAAAGGACGGTTGAGCTTTCCTTCTCTTCGGAAAAACCGGTCGATCGTTGGTTTGGACAGGAAATCTTATGTCATGATGAAGAATGTGTCGATCTAACCAGACTGCAAAATGTTGGCTCGGTGCTGTTTCACCATGGACTTGACCCGGTATATGGCAGCTTGCCGATTGCTAGGATTGTGTCGCTGAGAATTGATTCGGAAACAAAGAGAGGAAAAGCCGTTGTGTCGTTTGACACAGATGAAAAAAGCGATCTCCTTTACCAGAAGGTCAAGTCAGGAAGCTTGAAAGGAATCTCTGTTGGATACATTGTAAATGTTTACGAAGAAGTCAGGGCCGGAAAGACATCCAGTAATGGACGCTTTACCGGTCCTTGTTATGTGGCAACTAAATGGGAACCGATGGAGATTTCCTTTGAACCAGTTCCAGCCGATGATGATGTCGGTGCCGGCAGAAATCAAAATCCAGAAAGAGAGGAACATGGAATGAGCGTAGTAACAGACAAAAACAACCCAAACAATCCGGTGGCAGCACCGGAACATGGCGGCGAAAGAGGAGCACCACAGCCGGCAGCACCGGCTCCGGCGGCAGTTCCGACCGTAGACGGTGCTGCAAGCGAGCGCCAACGCTGCACAGAGATCTATTCTCTCTGCCGCAGCTTTGGTGTAGAACCGGAGGAGTACATCCAGGATGGTAGCAGTGTGGATCAGGTTCGCGCAGCGATTCTGGAAAGTTTAAAAAGAAGCCGAACCCCGTTGACCTCCCATGTGCAGGTGGTAGCGGATGAGGAGGACAAATACCGAGATGCAGCTCGAGACGGCCTGCTCCTGCGCATGGGCGAAACAATCGACAAACCAGCTCCTGGTGCAGAGAGCTTTCGCGGCATGAGCCTGCACCAGTTGATGGCTGACTGCGCGCTGCGCTGCGGTGTTAAAGACGCACATCGCCTATCACCAGATGAACTGTGGAAAGAGATGGCGATGCAGTCCCGCGGCCAGTTTGCCGACACCAACAGCTTTGTATCTATCATCAACTCCACCCTGCACGCGACCATTGCAAGAGCCTATGCGACCGCGCCGACCACCTACCAATATTGGACCAGCACCGGCTCCAATCCGGATTTTAAAAAAGTGACCCGTTATCGTCTGGCAGCCACTGGCGAAATGCAGGAGATCCCGGAGAACGGCGAGTTTAAAAGCGTGAGCGGAATGGATGAGGGTGTTGACACCAGCCTGAAGACCTACGGAAAACTCTTCGGATTCTCCCGCCAAACCATCCTCAACGACGATCTTGGCACAGTGTCCCGCCTGATCACTGCACAGGTGCGCTCCAACCAACGCTTTATCAACCAAAAGTGCTATGAGGCCCTCACCAAAAACGCAAAAATCTTTGACGGCAAAGCGTTGTTTGATAACAGCCACAACAACCTTTTCACTGGTGCAGAGCCGTCGATCGCCTCTTTTAACGAGATGATCGTCGCAATGGCAAAACAGAAGGACATCAACAACAAGGATGTGCTCAACATTAAGCCACGCTTTGTGCTGGCTCCGGTCGCGCTGGGCATGACAATCCGCCAGATCCTGGAGTCTACCGCTGATCCGGACGGCGCAAACAGCGGCGTAACAAACCCAATGCGGGGCGCTTTCCGCCTGATCACCGACGCGCAGCTGGACATCGCAAATTCCAAGGGCTACTACGCGATCGCCGATCCAAACGACGTGGACACCATCGAGGTCACCTACCTCAACGGCAATCGTACCCCAACGCTGGAAAGCAAGGTGTCCTGGGACACTCTGGGCATCGAATATCGGATGTTCCACGACTTTGGCATCAATATCATCGACTGGCGCGGCATGAGCTACAATCCGGGCAAATAAAAAAGAGAAGGGTTAACCCTTCTCTTTTTTACTAAACGAATGAAATCTTAACTTTTTTGCCCATGGCGGCGGCGAGTCGTTGAAGCGTTTTAATGGATGGATTGGCATTCCCGTTTTCCAGCTTGCTGATATCGGCCTGTGTGATGCCGGTCAACTCAGAGAGCTGTTTTTGAGTGAGCCCCATTTCTTTGCGTGCATCAATGATAGCATTGATGATAGCAAATTCAGGCTCCAGCTCATCATATTCTTTCTTGAAAGCAGGGTCTTGGAGCTGTTCGTTTAAAGTTTCACGGAAGTTTTTTCCCATATTTATACCAACCTTTTTTCATATTCTGCCCGATATTTTTTAGCTAAAGCGATTTCGGACGGAGGAGTTTTTGGGCTTTTCTTAACAAAACCGTTTGTCAGGATGATCTTATTGCCGATGTAAAAGAAATACAAAACACGGGTGATGTTGTTGCCCTGTTTTGCCCTGATCTCGAAAATCCCGTCATCAAGGGATTTGGAGTAAGGTTCCCGGAGGGTATTCCCTTTTTCTTCGAGTAATTCGAGAAGGCGAAAAAGTTTTGCCCTCATCTTGACGTCCTGCGAAAGAATAAATTCCTCGGCGGGATATGTACCATCCTCCTTTTCAAAGTATTCGACTTCAAACCGCTGCATGACAACACCTCTTTGATATATGATTTATCACATATTTATTATATATGATAAAACATATATTGTCAAGAGGAAAAATTGTAGATGAGAGGAGAAAAAATATGGCAGTTTATATCCAAAAAGGCGACAGAATCGACTATAAAAACGAGACCGAGGCGGTTATCAAATCCGGTGACGTGGTGGCACTGGGAACCAACCGAATTGCAGTAGCGGATTGCCAGATCGAGGTCGGGGCGGTGGGAACACTGGCCCTGACCGGCGTGTGGGAATTCCCGGCGGACACCTCGGCAGCCATTGAGTTTGGCGCACTCGCTTACTGGGATGCGACAAGCAAAACGATGAAGGCTGCGCAGAGCGCGTCGGAGATCCCGGCGGGAATTTGCGTCCAGAAAAAAGAGAGCAGCGGGGCAACCGTACTGGTGAGGCTGCAGGACTGCGTGACGGTAGTCTCGGAGCAAGCTGAGTCATGAGTACCTTCAAACACATGGTAAGCAACGACACCGACCATGTGATATTTAACTTGGATGAGCTTGCCGACCTCCACGAAGTGGATGGCCGGCAAGTCCCAGTCATCATTGACGATGTCAAGCTGGAAGAAATGAAAGCCAATCCCAAGTATGCAGGCGGGTACAACACAGCCACCCGCCTGATGCTGGTGAGAGCAAAGGACCTGCCAGGCAAGCCGGCGGAAGGGGCGCACCTGACCTTTGACGGGAAAACCTATCTTGTCAAGAGCGTCACTGGCCGGTGGATCTGGAGAATCACGCTGGAGGCAAACCGATGAACAAAACACCACAACTTGTTTTTCAAATAGCAGAAATTGATGATAAAAAAATCATTCGTCAATTGGGTGGTGCAAAAGACAAAGCAGAGGCCGTTATGAGAAAATCGGTTAATCGAACCGCCACCCATTTGGTGAAGCCAATTAAAGAAGAAGCGTTAAAAAATTATGCTGTCACTAATATTCGCAAAAAGGATATTCAGAAAACATTAAAAGTCTATAAGGCTAAAAAAGGGGCGGAGGTTTCTGCAGGAGTCATGTCGATTGCATATAGCAGGGTGCCGCTGTATCGTTTTGAGACAAGCAGGAGAACACCTGTTAAGAAAAATCCTCCAAAATCCATTTCAGCAAGAGTTTTGATTACCCATCCTATGAAAGAATTGGACGGAAGTTCCACTCGTTCAAAGGCCTTTATTATGCGTGCAGCAAGCGGACATATTGGTGTTTTCGAAAGAGAATTGGGGGTTTACCGGACAAAACGTAGAGATAAGCACCCAAATGATGAGAAGGTCAAAGAATTATATGGTCCGTCCATTCCTTCTATGATTCGAAATGAGAAGGCTTCTAGTGCGATCGTGAAGGATGGAGCACAATTCCTTCAAAAGCAAATTGACCATGAGATCGGCTATTATTTGAGGAGAATGAAATGACGCTGTTCGAATTACAAAAGTTATTGAAAAAAAGAGTAGAAGAGGTTGCGGAGCAAGCTGGTTTTCATGGCCTTCAGGTTTTTATTCGTAATCTGCCGCCGCTCAAATATGAGGGGGAGGCAGATCAATATTTACCTCGCTGTATTGTAGAACTGGGAGAGGGAAACGATGAGAAAGAGGAAAGCACAGTGGAAGCTGAATTGACCTTTGCGACAAAAGATGTGCAGCCGGAATTAAAAGGGTATGAGGAAATTTGTCATCTGATCGAAATCGTACGTCTATCATTGGCTGAAAATCCTATTATTGGCGGACAATTTGAAATCAAAAAACCGATCAATTTTACGCTGGGAAGCCTGGAATGGGAAACATATCCCTATTTTTTCGGCGCAGTTTGGTTTGACGTCCTCATCCCCGGTCCCGGCCCTGACTATAGCGATTTAACCTAAGAGGAGTGATAAGTATATGGCATTTTTTCACGGCATCAAAGTGACCGAAAAACAGACGCAGATTGTGGCGCCGGTGCAGGTTGATTCGGCAGTGCAGGTGGTGGTCGGCCTGGCGCCGGTCAATATGGGCGACCTTGCCGACCCGCTGGCGCCCCAGATCGCCTACAGCTATGATGAGGCGGTCCAAAAGATGGGAATGAGCGCGGATCACCTGACTTATACCATCTGCGAGAGTATCAAGCTCTCGTTTGCAAACTACAATGTGTCCCCGTTGATTATGATTAACGTCCTCGACCCGAGCAAGCACAAGGAACAAAAGACCAGTGTCAGCGTCTCGATGCTGGAGGGCAAAGCCGAGTTGCCGGAAGAGGGTGTGATTCCATCCTCGCTGCAGCTGACCCAGACCGAGCAGGCGCTGCAGGCAGGAACCGACTACAACCTGTCTTTTGATACGGACGGCAAAGCGGTGATCGAGCGCATTGAGGGCGGCAAAATTGCGTCGGACACCGCATCCCTGACAGCAACCTATGATGTCCTAGACCCCACTGCGGTGGAGGATGCGGATATTCTGGCCGGTGTCGCCAAAATCCGAGAGGTTTACCCGCGCTTTGGCATTGTGCCTGGCACTCTGATTGTGCCGGGATACAGCGGCAAGCCGGCGATCTACAATGCGATGACCTCCAAAACCGATACCCTCAATGGGGTGTTCCGGTATCATTGCCTGGTGGATCTGGATACCGAGACGGTCACCGCCTATGATCAGGCGCAGGCTGAGAAGAATAAAAACAATTTTGTGCACGAGAACAGCTCTCTTTTTTGGCCGATGGTCAGGGTGGGGGAGGAGATGTATCATTTTTCCGCGGCGGCAGCCGCCCTGATCGCGGACACCGACTACAACAACGACGGTGTACCCTATGTCTCGCTGTCCAATAAGTCTCTCAAAATCAGTGGCCTGTGCCTTGCGGACGGCAGCGAGGTGATCCTGGACATGGAGCAGGCCAACCTGCTCAACTCCCAGGGAATCAATACCGCCATCAACATGAACGGCTGGAAAGCGTGGGGCAACCGCACCGCCTGCTATCCGGGCAACACCGATATCAAGGACTGCTTTATCCCTTGCCGCCGGATGTACAACTGGTGGGCCAACCAGTTTATCCTGTCCTATTTTGCCAAGGTGGATGACCCAATCAACAAGAGACTGATCGAGAGCATCGTGGACAGTGAGAATATCAAGGGCAATGCCTGGAAGCAGCGGTATCAGGTAGCGGAGGCAAAGCTCGTATTTGACAGCGAGGACAACCCCGTCACCGACCTCATCAACGGCATTGTGAGGATTAAGATGCTGTTCTCCCCGTACCCACCGGCGGAGCAGATCCTGGCTACGGTGGAGTACGACACCAGCGCGCTGCAATCCGCTTTAGAGTAAGGGGGTGATGATGTGAGTTTAAAGTCCATTCCGACTAAACTGACCGACTATAACATCTACAACGAGGGAGAAATTCTGATCGGCACGTCTGGAGAACTGACCATGCCGGACCTGGAAGCGATCACAAGCGAGATTTCCGGCGCGGGGATCGCCGGAACCATCGAGGACCCGACACCGGGATATTTTGGGTCGCTGGAGGTTGAAATTAAATTCCGGACCGTCTCAGAAGAATCCAGCCGCCTGGCTATCCCGCAGGCACATACCCTGACCGCCCGGGCAGCCCAGACAAGGCATGACCCAGCGACCGGCACAAACTCCCAGGAGGGCTTGAAGGTAGTGTTCCGCGGAGTTTGCAAGACCTACTCGATCGGCACCTTTAAGCAGGGCGAATCGACAGAAACCACCGCGACGATGGAGCTCAGCTACATCAAGATCACCCGCGGCAGTACTGTTGTGCTGGAGCTGGACAAGTTTAACCACATCTATGTGGTCGAAGGAGTCGACTACATGAAAGCAATCCGAGACCTGATCTAAGGGAGGAAGAACGACATGGAAATCTTTAAACTGAAACGACCCGTAATTTTTGAAGAACGCGAATTTGAGCAATTCGACCTGTCCGGTCTGGAGGATCTGACCGGAGAGGAATACGCGACCCTGCTCAAGGAGGCGGAAAGGATCGACGGCGCGGACATGGTGCCGGAAAAGAGCCTGACCTTTGCCTTCTTGGCCGCGGCCAAAGTGACCGGGCAGCCGTTTGACCTGTTCAAAGGGATGGGTGCAAAAGATGCTGCGCGGCTGCGTTATAAGATCGGCAGTTTTTTTCTTGCGGAGGATTAAGCAATATAAGCGCGTCATTGCTGCGAAAATCTGCCATCAGCCTTTCTATCGTGCTGCACGCTGATTTCTTCCGCCTGTGGCGGGACATGAGGCTGTTTGATTTTTTGGAGCTGATGGTGGACACGGAGGAGGTGCTCGAGCAAATTGGCAAAAAGTAACCGATTTATCGTCGATTTCCTTTTCGGTGCAAAGAAGCAGGGGAGCTTTGACAAGACATTTTCAGCGGTTTCGCAGAGCGTCAAAAACCTGACCAAGACGGTGGCAGGAGTAGCGGCGACCTATATCAGCGCCCAGGCGCTCAAGGACGTATCCCTCTCCGCATTGGACAGTGCCTCCAGCCTGGAAAGCTACCGAAGCACCCTCAATGTGGTGATGAAAGATCAGAAGAAGGCCGCCCAGACCATGGCCTGGGCGGTCGATTTTGCGAATAAGACCCCGTTTGACACCGACCAGGTGGTCGAGGCGACGGTGCGCCTGCAGTCCTACGGCATCGACGCACAAAAAACCATGACCCAGATCGGCGACATGGCCGGTGTCATGAACAAAGACCTGATGCAGGCGGTCGAGGCGGTAGCGGATGCGCAGACCGGAGAGCTGGAGCGCTTGAAGGAGTTTGGCATCACCAAGGCGATGATTGAGGCCAAGGGTGCGGAGCTCTACAGAAATCAGACCATCGTCAATAACAAGGGGCAGATCGTTGACCAGGAGAAATTTAACGATGCCCTCTTTGCCTTGATGGAGGAGCGATTTTCCGGCGGCATGGAGATCCAGGCCAAGAGCTACAAGGGACTGATGTCCACCATCAGCGGCATCTGGCAGACGGGACTTGCCAGCATGGCCGGCATCAGCGGGACCGGTGAGATCATCGAGGGCGGCGCCTTTGACGCAGCCAAAGAGGGCCTCACCTGGGTAGCGGACAAGATGCAGGAAATGGCAGATTCCGGGACATTTGAGAGAATCGGCAAGAAGATCGGCGGCGTGATCCAGAAAGGGCATCCAGTACGGACAGAAAGTGATTGACGTCGCCAAAAAGATCAAAGACGGTGTCATGGATACCGTACAGAGCATCTCTGTCAAGCTGGAGCCGATCAAACCGATTTTGGATGAGATCGGCGAGAAGGCAATGAGCCTGGGCCGCAAACTGACCGACGGATTTACCCGCGCCGGGCCGCAAATCAAGAGCCTGGCAGAGACGGTCATCCCTGCAGCGGCCAAAGCGATTGCGAACCTTGCAAACGCAGCGTTGAGTTTTGCCAACTTTGTCGTTGATAATTGGTCGGTAATCGGGCCAATCGTCAAGGGTGTGGCTGCTTCGTTTTTGGCTTTTAAGACGCTCAATAGCATATCTGGGGCTGTTGGCAAAGTAAAACAGCTGATCGATGTGTTTAAGGGCCTCCAGGGGGTCAGCGGACTGGTTGGCAAAGTAAATGGTTTGGCCAGTGCTTTTAAGGGCTTTGGCGGGGTCGCAAAACTGATTGCCTCACCGTTTGCAAAATGGGCACTGATTATCGGTGCCGTCATTGCAGTAATTGCCCTGCTCGTCAAAAATGCGGATAAAATCAAAGCTGCCTTTGACAAGCTGGGGCAGTGGATCATCGATAAGATTCAGCCGGCGGTCGACTGGCTCAATGGTGTAGCGGCGCTGATTCGCCGGAAATTTTCCGAGGTGATAGGATTTTTCCAAGAATTAGGCGGAAAAATTGTGAGTGCGTTCCAAACACTAGGAAACAATATTGGCTCATTTTTCTCCGGTGTATGGGATGGACTAGTCAGCGGATTTAAAGGGGTAATTAACTTCTTCATCAAGGGAATTAACACGTTGATTGGAGGAGCCAATAAATTACTGTCAGTTAAAATTCCAGACTGGCTCCCAGGAGGAGGAAAAACAGTTGGTATCCAGCTTCCGACCATCCCGCTGCTGGCCAAAGGCGGCGTGGCGACCAAGCCGACACTGGCCATGGTGGGCGAGGGCAAGGAACACGAGGCGATTTTACCGCTGTCCAAGCTGCAGAGCCTATTGCAGAACAACAGCCTGGCGGTCACGATGAGCAGCCTGATTAAGCAATCTGCAGTTGCGGCCGGCGGAGGTGGCGGGACTTATCACTACAGCCCGCAAATTACCTTCTATGGCGGCGACAAGAAGGAACATGAGGAAGTATTAGACAATGACAAGAAACGGTTTGACAAGTGGGCCAAGGAACGGGAAGAGTATGACCGGCGGACCCGCATCAAGCCGAAAAAGTAAAGGAGAGATCGGATGAACACTTATCAAACTGTGCAGGGAGATATGTGGGACAGCATCGCAAAACAGGCCTATGGCACAGAGACCACGATGGACCAGCTGATGCGGGCAAATCCTGATCTTTTGCAGGTAGCGGTATTTGGGGCAGGAGAGATTGTACTCCTGCCCCAAATTTCTGCGCAGGAAGCGGCCAGCACCGCTGTGCCGCCCTGGCGGAAATAACAAGGAGGTGAGGGATTGCAAGGCAGACGGACAAGGGTCCAGGTATCGCTCAATGGGGTGGACATCACCTCGGATCTGACGGGGGACACCCTGTCTTTGACCTACACCGACAGTGCGGAGGAAAATGCGGACAATATTGATTTCCAAATTCAAAACCGAGATAAAAAGTGGCTGAAGGGGTGGTTCCCCAGCAAGATGGACACCTTCTCGGCGCAGATCATCGCCGATGGCGGGACGCTGGACTGCGGTGTCTTTCTGCTGGACAATGTAGGGATGTCCGGCAGGCCGCTGACGGTGAGCATCAAGGGCGTGGCGAAGCCGTCCGATCAGGATTTTTCGGAGGTGGAGCACAACCAGACCTGGGAGCAGGCGACCCTCAAAGATATTGCCTCCACCATTGCGGGGCGCGCTGGGATCGCGCTGGAATATGATGCCCAAAGCAACCCCACCATCCAATTCCAGACCCAAGAAGGGCAAACTGACCAGGATTTTTTGCAGCAGCTGGCGGAAAAACACGGCATCACCATGAAGCTATACAACCAAAAGCTGGTGCTGTACGAAATGAAGACGCTGGAGCAGGCCGGAGCCGTCCGGACGCTGCGGGAAAGCGATCTGCTGTCCTGGGAGGCAAAGACCACGCTGTTGGACACCTCCTATTCTGGGGTGTCGGTGCAGTACATCAACACCGACGGGGAAACGATGACCTACACCTACACCGGATCCGGGGACAAGGCACCGAAGGTCTACAAGCTGGATGACCAGGTAGACTCATTGGCGATGGCCCAGCAGGTGAGCGAGGCCAAATATTTGGAGCTCAACCGTGGGGAGACCACCTTTTCCTGCTCGCTGCCGGGAGACCCGGCGCTGGTATCCGGTATCTGCGTGGAGCTCGACAGCGAGGATTTTGGCAAATTTGGCGGCAAGTACCTGATCGACAGCTCGACCCACACGGTGAGCAGCGGGTACACGACCGACCTAGAGATGCACAGAGTGGAGGGATAGCGTGGAGATTGTCAAGGTATCCGAGGTGGACTACGCCAAAGGACAGATCAAGGTGGAGATGCCGGCCAAGGACAACATCGTTTCCAGCTGGATCACCTTTCCCAACAACGAGTATGAGATGCCGGAGGTGGGGGACCTAGTGCGGGTGGAGTTTGAGCCGGCGCGCTATGGCAACGCCTATGTCAGCGGCATCTGCTATGGCAAATATTTTAACAGAGACACCCTGCCCAAGCTGCAGGGGAAGGACATTTTTTACAAGGAGATGCTCGGGGATGTGACGCTTATCTATGACCGCGCCAAAAAGCAGCTGACCATCCAGACCGACAAGGAGATCATTCTCAAAGCCGTGGAAAAGCTGGAAATCCAGACCAAGCAGCTGATCATCAACGCGGAGCAGGTCGAGGTCACGGCGAAAACGGTACAGGTCGCGGGGACGACCATCGCGATGACCGGCCAGACCTCCATCAACGGTGAAACGAGCATCGCCGGCAATCTGACCGTTTCCGGCACTGTGTCGGCGGCGAACATCTAAGAGGGGAGGGAGCAGCTTGATTGGTAGCTTTGCGGGGATCTCCTTTTCGGTGTCAGAGAGCCGGGTGCAGACCTTCAGCGAGATGACGAGGGAAACCGCCTCCCGCTGGAACACCCATGAGGTGATCGGAGCAAAACCAAAGCAGGAGTTTCTGGGGCCAGACCTGGACAGCATGAGCTTTTCGATGACGCTTTCCGCCTGGAGAGGCGTCAGTCCTCTGCAGATGGCTCAGAGGCTGCGGGAGTTTTGCAGTAATGGGGAGGTAGACAACCTGATCATTGGCGGGCAAAATTTTGGTGAGTATCTTATTGAGAGCGTCAGCGAGACCTACAACGTGGTCAACAACCGCGGGGAGATCGTGCAGGCGAGTCTCGATGTGAGCTTAAAGGAGTATGTATGAGGATCACAGGAGAAAATTTGACCCCTGACCTGCGACAGCAGTTGGAGCTGCTGCTGGCGACCCCGGTGGGGACGGTGGCGCTGGACCGAGATTTTGGAGTGGATCTGAGCTTTCTGGATGAGCCGGTCAGTGTAGCGGTCAACATGGCTGCCGCCGAGATCGCGGTCAAGCTGCAAAAATACATTCCCGCGCTGCAGCTCATCCGGGTGCAGGCGGACTATGAACAGGCGCAGGACGGGACAGTGGAGATGGAGGTGATTGTTAAAAATGCCGAGCAATAATCCATACGATGCAGTGCCGGATATCGACTTTGTGCCGGAAACGACCGAGGAAATTTTGGAAGAGCTAGTCGATACCTATGAGCAGGTGCTTTCGGAGGAGACCGGCCAGACTGAGAAGCTACCTGTCGCAAGCCGCGAGAAGATCATCCTCAACACGATGGCCTATGAGCTGTCGGTGCTGGCGCAGCTCTTTAATGATCGGGCAAAACAAAACCTCCCCAAGTACAGCAGAGGGGATTTTCTGGAGGTGCTGGCCTCCTTCTGGGGGCTGACCCGCCGGCAGGCTTCCCCCGCGCTGGGGGAGGCGGAGTTTACACTGTCAGCGGTCCGAGAGGACGATATCCTGATCCCCAAAGGGACAAGGGTGTCTCCGGGCGACAAGTTGTTTTTCGAGACCGATGAGGACTTGATCATCCGATCTCCATCCCTGACCGGGCGGGTGGGGATCACCTGCCAGCAGGCGGGGGCGGTTGGCAATGGGTTTGCCGCCGGAAAAATCAATATCATTGTGGACCCGGTGGCTTATGTTGCCAAGGTGAGTAACGTGGACCGGACACAGGGCGGCGCGGATGTGGAGGACGATTTGAGCCTACGCACCCGCATTTTTTATGCCCCGCAGGGCTACAGTGTGGCCGGACCGGCAGAGGCTTATCAGTTTTGGGTTCGGGAATTTTCACAGGTAATTGAGGGCGTCGGGGTGACTTCTCCCAGCCCCGGAAAGGTGGATATCTGCCTGACGCTGCAGGGAGGGGAGCTGCCGGAGGAAACCTACTTGAAACGCCTGGAGGAATATCTGGAGGACAAACGGCCCATGACCGATGAGCTGACCATCCACGCGCCGGAGGTGGAGGATTTTAAGGTCGACTTGACCTATTACATCAACCAATCAGATGCCAACCGGGAGCTGGAAATCAAAGCCGCGGTGGAGGCCGCAGTCCAGGAATACATAACCTGGCAGGAGAGCACCATCGGGCGTGACCTCAATCCGGACAAGTTGGTGGCGCTGGTGATCGGGGCGGGAGCTAAGCGCCTGGAGGTGAGAGCACCGCTCAAACAGGTCATCACTCAGACTGAAATTTTTAAGCACCGCGACTGCAAGGTGGTATACGGGGGGCTGGAAGATGATTGATCTACAAAATGTCAAGCTCTGCAACCTGTTGCCGCCAAACCTCCAGGACGCCAAAACCAGAGCTTTGGGGGCAGCGTGGGATCTGCAGTACAGGAAACTGATTCAGATGGCGCTGCGTGCGAGTATGGTGTTTGCTTTTGTCATGGAGATTGATGGGGAGATGGCCGACCATCTTTGTTTGTCGCTGGACATCAAGGGGTACAAGGCCGATCTGCCGCTGCAGAAAAAGCGGTTGCTGATCCGCTCGGCGCTGCTCAACTATTCCCGCTTGGGCACCCGGACGGCGCTGGAGGACGCGGTGGGCATCATCCACGGCGGCACAACGGTGCAGGAAAATTGGGAGTATGGCGGGCTGCCGTATCATTTCCGCGTGGCGGTGGACGCCGGCCAGGAAGAAGTCGTGGAAAACCCAATGGGCAGGCTGCTTGACACCATCATGGACTATAAAAATGTGCGGTCCTGGCTGGACGGCCTGACAGTAGACGTGATCGAGCCGGGAGAAATCCACACCGCAGCCATGTCGGAGATCGGCATGACGCTGATGATTGACCCATACCGCGTCAAAGAGATGGTACAGGACGGAAAAGCGCACTACCATGCGATGGCGATGCAGGGTGCCTATCTCATCATAGGAGAAAACTAAGGAGGAAGAATAATGCCAGAAGCATCATCCGAATATTTTGCAATACTGACGAACCGCGGAACCGAGAAGCTGGCAGCTTATCTGCAGTCCGGCGAGAAGATCACCATCAGCTATGTACTGGTGGGCGACGGAAATGGCAGCATCCCGATGCCGGACCCAACCCGCACCGCGCTGGTGCATGAGGTGTGGCGCGGACCGGCGGAAACGGTGCTGGACGAACAAAACAAAAATGTCATCAAGGCCACATCCACCATCCCGACCGATGTGGGCGGCTGGAACGTGAGGGAAATCGGCCTGCTGGACGATGACGGGGAGCTGTTTGCGGTGGCAAACGCGCCGGGATACCCGAAAATCAGCATCGCAGACGGCATCAACAACGATATGCGCGTCGGCATGCGAGTGGCGGTGAGCAATCGGGACGGCATCAACATCAAGGTGGATGGGACGGTAATCATCGCCACCATCGGAGATATTGAGGAGCACAACAAAAACAAAAAGGCCCATGACGGGCACTTTGAGGACATGGAGCTCCACGTCTCTGACGATGACCGGGACAACTGGGACAATCCGCTGCTGGTCATGACAGTCCTGGCAGACAGCGAGGACTGGGAGCGAGAAGAAGGAGACGTGACCTACACCCAGGATGTGACGGCACAATTTCCGGAGGACACGGTACTGCCAAATATGGACCTTGCGCTCAAGGGAGATCCCAACCTACTGGCACAGATGGTAGACAGGGACATTGGCCTGGTAGCGGAGCAGTCAGGTGGACAGATCATCCTGCACGCGCTGCGGGAGGCACCGGACATCAACATGTATCTGCAGATCTCTTTGTACCGCTCGAAATCCGGCGAGGAAAAGACTTACTACTCCAACCTGCTGGGCAATCCGGGCGAGATCGGCACGCCGCTGCCGGAGCCGATCAGCAAGGCCAGCATCCAGCTGAAAAACCAGAGCACCAGCGCCGGGCTGAAGGTACACGGCACTCACGTCAACCCGACCATGGACTGGGCGGCCACCCGCGTTGTCCGCGGGGAGGGAGTGGCGCCGATCGGGCCGTCGGATGGCGTGCTGATCATGGACGGTACAGGGACCGAATTTGACGACACCAACGGCCTCAAGGCCGGCGTCAAATACATCTACGCCTACTTCCCACGCAACTCGGCTGGCAACTACCAGATGTCGGCCACCACGGCGGAGATCACCATCCCGACCCAAAAGCCGCTGGCGCCCACCAACTTGCAGGTGCAGGACAGCACCGACGCGGGAGCCTTTGGCGCGACCTTGACCTGGGAGGCGCAGACCGACGTATACCGCGACCATTTTGCCGTGGTCCGCAAGGAGGGCAGCGCCCCGACCAGTCTGGAGGACGGCAAGGTGGTCTATGAGGGCACCGACACCACCTGCAGGGACACGCAGAGCACCAACTACGGCATCCAGTATTACTGGACAGTCTTTGCGGTCAATACGGAGGGAACAGTAAGCGACAGCTCGCCGAGCACCTCCCTGACCCTGCAGCCGATTGTGCCGGATCAGGTGAGCAACCTGACGGCCACCGACACCTCCTCTCCGGAGTATGGCTATCGGGTCATGCTGCAGTACCAAATGCCGGCGGACGTCAACGCCTACAAGGTTGTGATCCGCCGCAAGCAGGGAGAGATGCCGGCGACCAGCATCGACGGCACACAGATCTACGAGGGCAGCAACGAGATCTATTATGACACGCCGCCTTACTCCTCGCAGGCGTACTATTACCGGGCATTTACGGTTAACCAGGTTGGCCAAATGAATGACAGCCAGGAGGGCGCGGTGGCGTCGGTAACACTGACCGCACGGGAGCCGGGCAGCATCTCCAACCTGCAGGCCAGCGATGAAAAGGGAACGACCACCGGCAGCTTTGACCTGCCGACGGTGCAGCTGGATGGCCGTGAGGTGGTCAACCGCTTTGTGGCGGGGTATGTGGTCATCCAAAAAGAGGACAGCACACCGGCCAGCGAGACCGACGGAGAGGTAATCGCCAGCGGCGATATTGACCCTATTTCGGCGCAAAAAAAGGTGTCTTTTACTAAGGTAGATCAGGCCAATGGTGCCAATTTATTTATCACCGTTTTCATAAAAAATGCAGCCGGCTCTTATTTCTGGAGTTCTGGGCAGGTGGTAAAT
>JAHZAY010000002.1:0-121941 GCA_019423685.1 Clostridiales bacterium
AGGACTTGCCGATTTTGGGCGCTCCGGCAAGGATATATGCCCCTGCGTAAAGCAGCCCTTCCGCCACTGGTGGCCTGCTCATATAAGCGGTCTGGAACAGCTCCGTCATGGTGAGCGTGTGCAGGTATCGAGGGTCTGCCATACGCTGCATCCTGCGGTACATTTCTTCCAGACTTTCCGGGGAATTTACAATTTCATCGTTGATTTCTTCCCCGGAAGTGGGTATACTATTTTCATGAGTTTTGGAGATTGACTGCCCATCATCTGCGCCAACAGATGAGCCCTGGGCGGTCATTTTCTTTTTTTCATCGATCATAGGCGAAATCCTCCTGCATCCCGTTCATAATGGTAGCGATCATACGGATGATGTCCAGCAGCTCGTCGTTCACACCCTGCCCAGCCTCGATCCGGCGCAGCTCATCCAGCACGGCGGCCAGCTGGTCCCGCAGGGCCTTATAGACCCTGGGGTTGCCCTGGACCACTACATCCCGTTCCAGCAGCCGTCGGATGATGTAGTCCTGCTTGGTCAGGCCGGTGAGCTTCACCAGAGCTTCCAGATGGAGATCTTCCTCCACCGACACTCGGAAAGCCACCGTCTTGTTCCTCCATCGGTTGTGGTTGTCATAGTTCTTCTTGGACATTTTCTTACACTCCCTTCTCATTTTTCAGCGAATCCAGCTTGTCGGCCATTTCCACCTGCCGGGTGGGGAACAGATGGGCGTAGCGGTAGGTGATGTCGATGCTCTCATGCCCCACACGCTCTGCGATGGCCAGGGCGGTAAAGCCCATGTCGATCAACAAACTGATATGGCTGTGTCTCAAATCGTGTATGCGGATGCGCTTTACCCCAGTTTGCTTGCAGCCACGGTCCATTTCCCGGTGGAGATAGCTTTTGCTGATGGGGAACATCCGGCTGTCCGGCTCCACGCCGTAGAGCTGCTTGAGGTAGTCCTGAAGTTCATCACATAGGAACTGAGGCAACTGGATCACCCGGTTGCTCTTGGGCGTCTTTGGGGTAGTGATGACATCTTGCTTGTTGAGACGCTGATAAGACTTGTTGATGGTGAGGGTACGTTTCTCAAAGTCGAAGTCCGCCGGGGTCAGGGCCAGCAGCTCACCTTCCCGGACACCGCACCAGTAAAGCACCTCAAAGGCGTAGAAGGACAATGGCTTATCCATCATGGCCTCGGAAAACCTGGCGTACTCCTCCCGGGTCCAGAACAGCATCTCCTTCCGTTCCTCTGCCCCCATGTTCCCCGCCTGCCGGGCCGGGTTGAGGTTCAGGCCGTAAAACCGGGCAGCGTGGTTGAAAATGGCGCTAAGTTGATTGTGAACCGTCTTAAGGTAGGTTTTTGACAGGGGCTTGCCGTGACACTCCCGCATTTCCCGGATCTCGTTCTGCCAGCGCATGATGTCCTTGGATGTGATCTCCGACAGCTTCCGCTTGGCAAAATAGGGCAGGATCTTCTTCTGGATAATGCTCTCCTTGGTGCGCCAGGTGTTGAGTTTCAGCTTGGGCTTGATGTCCTTCTCATAGAGAACAACGAAGCTCTCAAAGGTCATGTTCACATCGGCCTGCTTTTCCATCAGGAACTCCCGTTCCCATTCCAGGGCCTCCCGTTTGGTGGCAAAGCCCCTTTTGAGCTTCTGCTGGCGCTCGCCCTTCCAGTCGGTGTAGCGGAACTGCACATACCAGGTGCCGTTGTCCTTGTTCTTGAACGCTGCCATAATTACTCCCCCTTTCTCGCCGTCTCGGTTCTGGTTCCGTAAAACTTCTCGTGGAAGAACTTGCGGTCAATCCGCCCGGAAATCGTGATGCAGCCGGTTTTCGCCAGTTCCTCGTTCATCTGCCGGATGAGTTTGTAGGCGTAGGGCACGGATACCCCCAGCTCCTCGGCCACTTCATTGACGCGCATAAAAATCTGGTTTGCCATGATAAATACCTTCCTTTCTTTGTCGTTGGTGACTGCTGCCTAAAAGTGTTGTGTTTCATAAATGCCTCCTTACTTATGTCCGCCACTTTTTCTCCGTTTCGCAACCAAAAATCTGGCGGGCCATTTGATGCGCTATATTATCTAAGCTTATTCGCTTAGTATTCTTATAATACTATACATATAAGCTTAGTTCAAGCCTTTTAGAAGAAATATTATTAAATAAATTTGCTTAGATTATCTTGACAAAACTAAGCAAATATGCTATGTTGCATATAAGAACAACCATAGATAGGAGCTGGATGTATGGCGATTGGCGAACGGATTCACTTTTTCCGTCTCCTGCGGGGGATGACACAGAAATATCTCGGTATGGCGCTGGGCTTCCCGGAGAAGTCTGCTGATGTGCGCCTAGCACAGTACGAAACAGGATCAAGAACCCCTAAGGCCGATCTGACTGCCGCCCTGGCGCAGGTACTGGATGTCTCGCCTCATGCACTCTCCGTGCCGGATATAGACTCCTATGTAGGGCTGATGCACACCTTGTTTACTCTGGAGGACAACTACGGTTTGAAGATCACGGAGCAGGACGGTGAGCTTGCCTTGCAGGTAGATTTCCGCCAAAACAAGGACGCCGCCAGGCTGCACGAAATGCTCTGGGCCTGGCAGGAACAGGCCGCCAAGCTGGAGGCCGGGGAGATCTCCCAGGAGGAGTACGACCGCTGGCGTTACCACTACCCGGAGTACGACAGCAGCCAGCTGCGCGCCAAGGTGCCGCCGGAGGGTCTGATCTGAACCTCTCACTTGTAAGCCACGGGAGAGGCCATTTGTTGCACAAAATCAGAAAATTCAGATAAATGAGAGCAAAATAAAAAAGGTCTAACTGATCAGCAAAAATCAGTTAGACCTTTTACTTATGAATAAAAAGATGAGGATTTTTAGGCTACTCGCAAGCCACCCGATTTTTCTTTTCAAACTCAATAAATCGGGATTTGACGAGTGCTATCAATCTGCTATCAAATAGGGATTTTGAAAATCAAAAACCCAGTGTTTATGCGGGTTTGCGGACTCTTATATCCACTTTTACCTTATTCAAACTCGATGGTTGCCGGTGGTTTGGAGGTAATGTCATAGACAATGCGGTTGATGTGATCGACCTCATTGACAATGCGCACCGAAACTTTATCCAGTACCTCGTACGGGATGCGTGCCCAGTCGGCAGTCATAAAGTCGGAGGTGGTAACGCCGCGCAGCGCCAGAGTGTAGTCATAGGTGCGGAAGTCGCCCATGACACCGACCGAACGCATGCTGGTCAATACGGCAAAGTACTGATGAATCGATTTGTCCAGTCCGGCTTTGGCAATTTCATCGCGGAAGATAAAGTCTGCATCGCGCAAAACTTCCAGCTTCTCCTTGGTGATCTCTCCGATGACACGGATGGCAAGTCCGGGACCAGGGAATGGCTGACGGTTGACCAGATAATCCGGTAGACCCAGCTCGCGGCCCAGTGCGCGCACCTCGTCTTTAAACAGGTAGCGCAGCGGCTCGATGATCTCCTTAAAGTCCACATGATCCGGCAGGCCGCCTACATTGTGGTGGGATTTGATCACAGCGGCATCGCCGGTGCCCGACTCGACTACGTCGGCGTAGATGGTGCCCTGTGCCAGGAAATCAACCTTGCCGATCTTTTTGGCTTCTTCCTCAAAGACGCGGATGAACTCTTCGCCGATGATCTTGCGCTTTTTCTCTGGTTCACTGACGCCGGCCAGCTTGCCAAGAAAGCGCTCTTCTGCATTGACGCGGACAAAGTTGATCTCTCCATTGCCGAAAACGGCTTCGATCTCGTCGCCCTCATTCTTGCGCATCAGTCCATGGTCGACAAAGATGCAGGTCAGTTGGTTGCCAATTGCCTTGGAGAGAAGCTTTGCAACAACCGAGCTGTCGACGCCGCCGGACAGAGCCAGCAGTACCTTGCCGCTGCCGACCTTTTGGCGTACCTGCTCGATGGCAGTGTTGCAGTAGTCCTTCATGCTCCAGTCGCCGTTGGCGCCGCAGACGTTATAGAGGAAATTGTGCAGCATCTTGCTGCCGTTTTGGGTGTGCTCTACTTCCGGATGGTACTGGAAGCCAAAAATCTTTTTCTCAAGGTTTTGCATGGCCGCAACCGGGCAGTGCTCGGTGTGGGCAATGCTGACAAATCCCTCCGGCAGCTTATCGACATAGTCGACATGGCTCATCCAGGTTACAGCCTGCTCGGGCAGATCCTGGAAGAGAGGGGAAGTGGTGTCAAACTGGGTGACGGTCTTGCCAAATTCCCGCGAGGGCGCAGTCTCGACCTTGCCGCCCAGTGTGTGAGCGATCAGCTGGCAGCCATAGCACAGACCGAGTACCGGGATGCCCATCGAAAAGATCTGTGGATCAATCTTAGGAGCATTCTGCTCATAGACGCTGTTTGGGCCGCCGGTAAAGATCAGGCCGATGGGGGAATATTCCTGGATCTTCTCCACCGTCGCCTTGCGGAAGGGGAGAATCTCACAGTACACGCCGAGATCGCGGACACGGCGGGCGATCAATTGGTTATACTGGCCGCCAAAGTCCAGGATCAGCACGTTTTGATGTGACATGAAGGCACCATCCTTTCCTTATCTCAAACATAAATTACCGAATTTTTAATCATCCGGCGAAAATAGATTTTCTTATCCTAAATTATAAGGGAGAATCGTCATTTTGTAAATAACTGCTGGCTAAAATTTGGCATTATGGAGAAAAATCCGAGGCTTTGTCGCGCAAAGATCGGTTGGAATCTGTGCGAACTGACAATTTTGCGGCAGGGTTTTCCAGACACAATTGCAAAATGCGTGGGCATACTATCGCTGAAGGTATATTTTTGCCGAAAGGATGGATGAGAATGAATTGCGCAAAGTGGGTGTCTCTTGTACTGTTGTGCCTGGCGTTAGCATTGCCGGTATCGGCGCAGGGGACAACCCTTCAACAGAATAGTCAAACGCAGCAAACACAACCGACGTTGGAAAGCCGGGTATATCCGATTTTGCTGCCGCCCGGGAGCAATGTGCCGCTGTCAGCAGAATATTTTGAGATGCGCCTGGGACTGGACCCCGGTGAGATTGCGGCCATCACCATTGTGAGTCTGCCGCAGGAGGGCAGCGGCAAGCTGATGTTGGATGGGGTAGAGGTGCAGGTTTACGACACCATCTTTCGCAGCGAGCTGGACCGCCTCTGCTATGTGCAGGACGACAATGCCTTGGCCGCTTCCTCGGGTTGGTTTAGCTTCATCCCCCTGTGTTCCTCCGAGATTTTAGGGGAGGAGCCGGCAGAGCGGGTTTGTGCCACCTTCCAGCTGCGGGAGTCGGACTTTTTGGCCCAGCGGCCGGTGGTGCAGGATGTCTTTTGCCGCACCCAAGGCGAACAGCCGGTAGCGGCAGCGCTCTCCTGCTTGCAGGGGGAGGTCGTCTACACGGTCAACCGCAAGCCGCTCAAAGGCACGGTGCACTTTGAAGAGGGACGGTGCGTTTATCTGCCACAAGAGGGGGCCAGCGGCGCAGACAGCTTTGAGCTGGTTGCGTTGGACCAAGAGGGAGGAGTTTCTTCCCCGATCACGGTGGAAGTCTTTATCGAAGGATAAGTCCCCACTTTTAAAAAAGAAAAAAGAGGAGGGGTTTTGCCCCTCCTCTTGCTGGTTGAAGCTTTTATTAGAAGCGAACCTTTTTAATGAGGTAGTGTACCAGATCCTTCATCGGGACACGCTCCTGCTGCATGGTGTCGCGGTCACGGACGGTGACGCAGCCATCTTCCTTAGAATCAAAATCGTAGGTGATGCAGAACGGAGTGCCGATTTCATCCTGGCGGCGATAGCGTTTGCCGATCGAGCCTGCCTCATCGTAGTCCACCATAAAGTGGTCGCTCAGTTCGCTGTACAGTGCGGTTGCTTCTTCCGACAGCTTTTTGGAGAGCGGAAGGACGCAGGCTTTGAATGGAGCCAGAGCCGGATGCAGGTGCAGTACAACGCGGGTGTCGTTCTTTTCTGCATCGACCACCTCTTCGTCGTATGCATCGCACAGGAAGGCCAGAACGACGCGGTCGGCGCCCAGCGACGGTTCGATGCAGTACGGGATGTAGTGCTCGTTTGTTTCCTGGTCAAAGTAGTCCAGCGGTTTGCCGGAATGTTCGCTGTGACGGCTCAGGTCGTAGTTGGTGCGGTCGGCGATGCCCCACAGCTCGCCCCATCCGAACGGGAAGAGGTACTCAAAGTCGGTAGTTGCCTTGGAGTAGAAGGAAAGCTCCTCTTTCTCGTGATCACGCAGGCGCAGATTGCCGTCGGTCATGCCCAGATCCAGCAGCCACTTGTGGCAGAAATCTTTCCAATACTGGAACCACTCCAGATCGGTGTCCGGTTTGCAGAAGAATTCCAGTTCCATCTGTTCAAATTCACGGGTGCGGAAGGTGAAGTTGCCGGGAGTGATCTCGTTGCGGAAGGATTTGCCGATCTGTGCAATGCCGAAAGGCAGCTTTTTGCGGGTGGTGCGCTGGACATTGGCGAAGTTGACAAAGATGCCCTGTGCAGTCTCCGGGCGCAGGTAGATCTGGCTCTTTGCATCCTCGGTGACGCCCTGGAAAGTCTTGAACATCAGGTTAAACTGACGGATATCGGTAAAGTTTGTGCTGCCGCAGTTCGGGCATTTGATGCCGTGCTCCTTGATGAAGGCCATCATCTGCTCGTTGCTCCAGCCGTCAGCCGATTTGCCGGTGTAGTCCTCAATGAGCTTGTCGGCGCGGTGACGGGTTTTGCAGTCCTTGCAGTCCATCAGCGGGTCAGAGAAGCCGCCAACATGGCCGGTAGCTACCCATACCTCTGGATTCATCAGGATGGCGCTGTCGAGGCCGACATTGTATGGATTCTGCTGAACAAAGCGCTTCCACCAGGCGCGCTTGACGTTATTCTTCAACTCTACACCCAGAGGGCCGTAATCCCAGGTGTTGGAAAGACCACCGTAGATCTCAGAACCGGCATAGATAAAGCCTCTGCCTTTGCACAGGGTGACGATCTTATCCATCGTTTTCTCGGTGTTGTTCATCTGAATATTCCTCCTCACATATCATGTCACAAAAAAGAGCGGGATTTCTCTCACAGGGATACCTTAACTGATTTTATAAGGAAATGATTCCTTCGAAAAGATGCTCTTTATACGGAATAATGATAAACAATTTTTCCCATCAAGTCAAGTAAACAAGCGCGTAAAAGGGGGCTTGTGCAGTCACTTTTTTGACTTTTTTGGTAAAGAAAAGACAAAGTAAAGAAAAATGAAAAAAGGTGTTGACAAAGCTTTTAAAATGCGATATAATAATGCACGTGCTCAACGAGGCGTAGCTCAGTTTGGTAGAGTGCTTGGTTTGGGACCAAGATGCCGCAGGTTCAAGTCCTGTCGCCTCGACCAAAAAAATTTAGTGTAGCTATTGACATTGGATCAAAGGCCTGCTATAATAAATAGGCTGTCTCCACAATATGCTGGTGTAGCTCAGTTGGTAGAGCAGCTGATTTGTAATCAGCAGGTCGGGGGTTCGAGTCCGTCCACCAGCTCCACTAAATTTCAAAACAAAATAAGGGCGAGTTCCCGAGTGGCCAAAGGGGGCAGACTGTAAATCTGTTGTCAGTGACTTCGGTGGTCCGAATCCACCCTCGCCCACCATCTGGGGTAGACACTTTAGATGTCTACCCCATTTTTGTCAGTATTCATGCGGGTTTGCGGGTTTTTTAGAGCGCAAAATCCAAAGTGATTTTCCATAGATGCCTTTTCCAAAAAATAGCAAAACAAAGACTTTTTATGAGCATAAGCGGAGTTTTCACCTGATTTTTCAGGCTGGGAACTCCGCTTTTTTGCGTTTACCACTCTTTTTCCCCGTTGTCGGAACTGTAAAAGTTTCCGGCAGATATATAGATAGATTGACGAAAGCCCCAAATGGGCCAATTTCAAACCCTCAAGATACAAGGGGGTAGTGCGCCCTTTTTTAGAACCGCTCCGGCTGAATGGCCGGGGCGGTTTTCCGCTTTCCCCCCTCTCACACTCTCCCCCCTAATACTTTACCAGCTGGGAAAGAACAAGATAACTCTAAGCTCTAACTCAGCAAAGATCTCAAGTTTTCAACAACCAACAAGAAAGGATGAGTAGAACCATGAACATTGGCATCGACCATGGCTATTACGCAATCAAAACCCGGCATTTTTCTTTCCCAGCCGGTATTGCAGAGTATTCCCATGAACCCTACACCTTGCAAAACACACTGGAATTCGGCGGGAAGTTTTATGTCTGCGGAACCGGCAGACAGCCGATCCTGCGCAACAAAATGGAAAACGACAATTACTACCTGCTTACCCTTGCAGCCATCGCCAAGGAAATCAAACAGCGAGGTGGAAAAACAGAGTGTTCGGTGCGTATTGCCGCCGGACTGCCGCTGGCTGGATTTGGCCGGGAGAAAAAGCCCTTCCGGGAATATCTTCTGCGTTCTTCCCAGCCGGTGTGCTTTCAGTTTGAAGGAATCGCCTATAAAATCACCATCGAGGATGTGAAACTGTTCCCACAAGGCTACTCCGCCATTGCTCTGCATCCGGAACTCATCCAGAATGAGCCTTCTGTTCTTCTCATGGACATCGGCGGCTGGACTGTTGACCTGATGCGGCTGGATAATGGTGTTCCCAATGCGGTTACCTGCCGAAGTCTGGAACTCGGTATGATCCGCTGCATTGATGAAACGAAAGAACAGGTCCGCCGGGATACCGGGCTGTCTGTGACCGACGCTCAGGTGGAACGTGTTCTGGCAGGAAAGTCCTGCAGTATGGATGAGGACGCCCGAAACATTATCCAGAAACAAGGGCGGCTTTACACAGAACGCCTTCTTTCGGCAGCCATGGAATCGGGGTTTGACCTGAAAGCCATCCCGGTGGTGATGCTGGGCGGCGGCGCATCGGTAGTCAAGGGCAACGTGAGCGAACAGGACAGCCTGTGTCGGGTTTTTGCCCTGATAGACGACAAGGTAAACGCTGAAGGGTTCGAGAGGATTTTGGGGCAGTTTTCGGGCGGTGTGGGCAAGGCATGAGCAGGCCCCTTTTTATGTTCCGCCCCAACCTCCAGAATGAAGAACATCGCAGGGCGTGGCAAATCCTGCAGGCTGTGCCGGAAGGCCAGAAAAACGCCTTTCTGGTACAGGTGATTCTGGAAAATGCCCAGCGAGAAGAACTGGAAACCATTCTGCGCCGGGTGCTGCGGGAAGAACTCAAAACTGTGCCTTCCCAGCCAGTACCGCAGCAGGAAGAAGCCATTCCGCAGGAGATGATGGGCTTCCTTGGTTCCCTGCTGGAAGAAGAATAACCCCCACATAGCCTTTATTGGTTGTGACGTTTGTCGAGCCTGCTTTGACTGAAAGGTTGTTGGTCTTGGTAATAGCTTTATCCGGTGGGTTGCAGTATGCTTGTGTTGCCCGAAAGGGAAAGAACGAAAAAAGGAGCGATAGGCGTGGAAACAAAGGGCGTAACCTGCAAAATCCCGCTGGATCTGCATAACCAAATCAGCGAGGAAATCAGGGAAACAGAAAGCACGATGAGCAAATTCATCGAAATGATCATCCGGGAACATTATGAGAAAGGGGCTAACAGAATTATGGAAAAAGGAAGAACATTAGCGTTTCAGGTAAGCGAGGAATTGTTCCAGAGGGTAAAGGAATACCTTGAAAACTACGAGAAAGCCTATCATCGCCGCCTCACCCAAAAAGAATTCGTGATTGGGCTGATCGAACAGGCGCTGGAAGAAGCGGAAGAAGAATTCGAAGCCGCCAGAGCAGCCGAGCACGAGGAACAGGCTGAAAACGGCTGGGAAGCCGCAGAAACCGCTGAAAGCGATGAGGACGAGGAAGTATCCGATGACGAGGAAGCAGAGGACTGGGACGAAGAAAATGGCGAAACCGAGGGACTCAGTGCTGATGAAGAAACAACCGGAAGCAGCTGGGAACCTGCAGAAAACACCGAAACCGGTGAGGGTGAGGAAGGACCCAGCGAGGATGATGAGGATACTACACCGGAAAGCTGGAATCGGGATGAGGAAGAAGAAACCGAGCTGGATGACGATACCATAGAATCCGGCGAAACCAATGAAAATGAAGATGAAACCTACGCATAACACAGCCAGCAGCAGCCCGCAGTTTCCTGCGGGCTGTTTTCATATATATTTCATTTCACCATGGGAAAGGGGCGATGTCCGTTGATTGTGTGTTAGCTTTTAGTATCATACAAGATAAGGGGCGTGATATAGAAAACCATACGATATATTGACCTGTTCTCCGGTATTGGCGGGTTCCGGGAAGGGCTCACCCGTGCCGGAGGATTTACCTGTGTAGGACACTGCGAAATCGACAAAAAAGCCAATCAAAGCTATGAAGCCTTGTTCGATACCAAAGGAGAGTGGTTCTGTGAAGATATCCGAAAAGCCGATCCAAGCGACATCCCCGACTTTGAACTCCTGTGCGGAGGTTTTCCCTGTCAGTCTTTTTCGATTGCTGGAAACCGTGGGGGATTTTCCGATCCAAGAGGTACCTTGTTCTTTGAAATTGCCCGGCTGACTGCGACAAAAAGACCTGCGTATCTGCTGCTTGAAAATGTTCCCGGACTGCTTAATCATGACGGGGGCAGGACATTTGCGGCCATCCTCCATACGCTGGACAGACTGGGGTATGGTTTGGAATGGCAGGTGCTCAACAGCAAAGATTTTGGAGTCCCCCAATCCAGAAAAAGGGTGTATCTTATCGGATATCTTGATGAACGATGCAGAGGAAAAATATTTCCTTTCACCGAAACAGCAGGAACATCTCTTGTACAAATCCTGCCCGGAGCTCAGGGAGAAAGAATCTATTCCACAAAAGGAATAAGCTGTACCCTTGCTGCACAAACGGGTGGATTTGGCGGGAAAACCGGACTGTATGAAGTTGGGCTTCCGATTAAGGAAAACACGAAAAAAGGCTATAAAATGGCGTATCCCGGCGATAGCATCAGTTTGGCGTTTGCCGGACTGAATACCCGCCGCGGCAGAGTTGGCAGAAAAATCGCTCATACCCTCACCACAAACAGCGACCAAGGAACCTTGGAAGCCCGTGCGGTCCTTACCCCGGAAAGGGAAACTGTCCGTCAGAACGGGCGGCGAATCAAATCTGCGGAAGAACCCATGTTTACCCTCACTGCCCAAGACCGCCACGGTGTTTTTTTCGGCGGTCGAATCCGCAGGCTGACTCCAAAAGAATGCCTGCGGCTGCAGGGATGGCGGGACGAACAGATCGACAGAGTGCTTCCTCTTCAATCGGACGCACAGCTCTACAAACAGGCCGGAAACGGCGTTACCGTTACAGTGGTGGAAGCTATCGGCAAACGGTTGGCTTCTGCCCATCGGGAGGTGAATGCCATCGATTGATCTGAAAGACCAATACTTCGGCTGTGAAATTGAGATGACGGGACTCACCCGCCAGCAGGCAGCAGAAGCCGTGGCTTCCCTGTTTGGAACCAACGCTGTCCATTCCCGTTCTTCCCGTACCTACGATCCGTGGGAAGTGACCGATAATGAGGGGAAAACATGGCGGTTTGTTTACGACTCCAGTATCCATGGTTCTCATCGAACCGGGCGGCAGCAGGTTCCAATCGGTGATGGTGACTACAAGGTGGAGATGAATTCCCCAAAACTGGAGTACAGCGAAATGGGAAAACTGCAGGAAGTTGTTCGTACCCTGCGTCATGCTGGGGCTGTTGTCAATGGAAGCTGCGGTATGCACGTTCATGTAGACGCTTCCAAGCATACACCGCAGAGCCTGAAAAACGCCCTTTCCATTATGTATTCCAAAGAGGATATCCTATTTAAAGCCTTAAATGTGAATGAGAGCCGGGTGGAACGCTGGTGCCAGAAGGTGCGGGAACCCATGCTGGAGAAAATCCGCAAACTTCCAAGCAATACTACCATGGATCGGTTAAGGCGGGAATGGTATGAAGGTTCTGACGGAAGCTACGAGCATTACAACTGGACAAGATACTATGCCTTAAACCTTCATTCTGTGTTTTACCGTGGAACCTTGGAATGGCGCTGTTTTGAAAGCACCCTCCATGCAGGCAAAGTCAGGGCAAATATTACACTGGCACTGGCAATCTCCGCACAGGCCATCAATCAGAGCCGGACAGTTATGCGGAAAACCGAGATCAGCGAAAACCCCGCCTTTACCTTCCGAACCTTTCTGCTGCGCCTTGGTCTTATTGGACCGGAATACAAAAATGTGCGGGAACATCTGCTTTCAAACCTTCCCGGCGACCGGGCATGGCGCTACGATAAAGCTCAATACCCCAGCCTGCAGAACCGCCAAAACCATGAACGATAGGAGATGATCAAAACCAAAGAAAAACTTTATTTTGCGTATGGTTCTAATATGAACCTGAATCAGATGGCGTTCCGCTGTCCGGATGCAGAAGTTGTGGAATCCGTCCGGTTAGAGGGATACCGCCTTGCGTTCCGCACCAATGGCGGCGGGAATGGCGTTGCCACCATTCTGCCGGAAGAAGGAAGCTATGTGGACGGCGTCCTTTGGCGTATTTCCGAACGGGACGAACAGCATCTGGATCATTACGAAGGATTTCCCTTTTTATATGGGAAAGAGCCTGTTACAGTGACAAATCAGGACGGAGTCAGACGGGAAATCATGGCCTATACCATGAACAGCCCGTATAAAGACAAACCCGCCATGCCCTCTGTTTCCTATTTGGAAGGTATTCTGAATGGGTGCAGACAAAATGGGATCGATACCCAAACTGTAATCGAAGCGGTCCGCTGTACACAGCAGGAACTGCCTCAGAAAGTAGTCCCCCACAAAAAACAGCGCCATCCCAAACACAAAGAAGAACGATAAATTGACTTGCCCCCGTAGGTTGAGAGTTTTCTTTCAGCTTGCGGGGGCATTTTTTATTTTATCCGAAAGGAGAACTTCATGAAAAAATATCTAAAAAGATTTCTGTCTATGATGATGGCGGTGCTTCTTTGCTTTGGTATTGTACCGAGCAACGCTTTTGCCGCTGAGTACAAGTATGATGGATATATCTCCATGATCGACCATCAAGGCAGAGGGTATTCCCTCAGTTCCAATCTGCCAGCCCCATTCGGCGGGTACAGTTCCAACAAATTTTCAGAATTACGGATCAACGATCTGACAGCCTTCCGCACTGCCTATTGCATCCAGCTTGGCGTGGCAACCCATACCGGAGTTGGCTATGACCAGTCGGATGATTATGCAGCTCTTACTTCGGATCAGAAAGCGATGATAAACACCGCTCTGACCTTGGGATATAACGTGGAAACCGGCACCAAGTATGGTGGCAGCGCCGTAGACGAATACATTGCCACCCAAATCCTCATTTGGCTGATTGCCCACGGGCAGCTTGGCACCGGATATGAAAACCAGATCGTGAATGAAATTACTGCCAACAGCCCTGCGGCAAAGACGATCTTTCAGAAGCTGAGGGAAAACGTGGTAACTTATCACACCGTTCCATCCTTTGCCACCGACAATCCCAGTGCGGTCGGCGCATATACCCATGACCTCAAATACAATGAGGACACTGGAAAAAATGAAACCACACTGGTGGATGAAAACAATGTTCTCAAAGATTTCTCCGTCAGTTATCCGGGAGTGGATTTTTCTATCAGTGGGAACAAACTTCATGTTTCTACGGATAAAAAGGAATTCGGTACAATCACCGCAGAAAAGGAACTGCCTTCCTCTATTCCCGGTGTTGTAACAGGCGGCACCAAATACTGGCTGCGTGATGAATACCAGAATGTAGTCACTTTTGACGTCAAAGGCTCCGCTGAACCCGTAAAGTGCTACTTCTCCCTTGAAATCAAGGCGGGTACCCTGCAGCTTGTGAAAACCTCTGAAGATGGCGAGGTTTCCGGTATTCCTTTTCATATTTCCGGGAATGGAATCGAAAAAGATGTGGTGACCGGATCGGACGGAACCATCCGGGTAGACAATCTCCAAGCTGGAACCTACATCGTAACGGAACGCGCCCCGGACAAATATGTCCAGCCTGAATCCCAGCAGGTAACCATCTATCCCGGCCAGACTTCCAGCGTGAGTTTTTCCAATATCCTGAAGAAATTTACGGTTGAATTGGAAAAGGTGGATTCCGAAACCGGGGAAGCACAAGGCGATTCCAGTTTGGATGGCGCTTTATACGGTATGTTCAAAGGGGAAAACCTGCTGGATACCTATACCACAGCAAACGGGGGCAAATTCACCACCAAGGAATACCCCTGCGGATCGGATTATACAATTCGTGAGATTACACCCAGCGAAGGATACCTGCTGGACGAAACTATCTATCCGGTAGGAGCAGAACCGGGAAATTTCACCTTGGAAAACAACAGCATCCCCATGACCGCTACAGAGGATGTTATCCTCGGCAGCATTGCTATCACCAAGCATACGGATAAACCAGCCAATCCGGATCAGGAAGAAGCTGTCCCGCAGGTAGAAACACCCAATGAGGAAAGCAACGCCGCAGAAAATACACCGGTTCCCGAAACACCGGACACTGAACTCACAGAGAACAGTTCAATGGAAGAAACAATGGATTCCTCATCCACTCCGGAAAGCAAAGAATCCACAGCACCTTCAGAAGAACAGCCTGCGGAGAGCAGTTCTGTTCCGGAAAGCCAATCTGAACCTGTAGAAAATGTTGATTCTACGCCGGAAGTTATCCCGCTGGCTGCCGGGCTTAAAGCCGATCCTTCCGCTTCCCTTTTGAAAACAGTATCCAATAATGAGGTGCAGATCGAGCAGCCGGAAGAAGGAGCGCAGTTCCAGATTTATCTGGCCAGCGCAGGCAGCTATGAGAACGCAAAAGAAACCGAGCGTGACCTGCTGACCACCGATTCCTATGGATTTGCCCGTTCAAAGGATCTTCCGTATGGCTTGTATGTGGTGCATCAGACCAAAGGTGCGGAAGGACAGAAATTTGTCCCGGACTTCTCCGTGTTCATTTCCGAGCACGGTAAAACCTATTATTTTATTCTCAATAACCCCACCTTTACCTCGCTCATCCGCTTTGAGAAGAAAGACGCCGAATCCGGCAAAATCATTCCTCTGGCGGGAACAGCAGTCAAAATCCGCAACACCGATACCGGCGAGTGGGTGGTACAGCATATCAACTACCCCAGCCCCATCGATATCGACACTTTCGTGACGGACGCCACAGGAACCCTCATGCTGCCGGAACCGCTTCCGTTTGGAAATTACGAGTTGTATGAACAGCAGAGTCCATGGGGATATGTTCTTGACAAAGAGCCGGTTCCCTTTGTGGTAGACGGTTCACAGGACGTGGTTACAGTGGAGAAATACAATATCCCGCAAAAGGGAACGATTACAGTCTCCAAAGAGGGCGAAGTATTCAGCCATGTTGTAGAATCCGGCGGGATGTACCAGCCTCAGTATGAGGTGCAGGGCCAGCCGGGCGCTGTTTATGAGATCACAGCACTGGAAGATGTTATTACCCCGGATGGAACCGTCCACCTGAAAGCAGGTGAACTGGCGGCTACTTTGACCACCGGAAGTGACGGGACCGCCACCTCGGAACCTTTGTATCTCAGCCGCTATCAGGTGAAGGAAATCACTGCACCGGATGGCATGGTAATCGATCCTGAACCCAAGGAAGTCGTTTTGTCCTATGCCGGTCAGGAAGTAGAAATCACCTCCGCCAGCATTGGCTTCGTCAATGAACGCCAGAAAGTGGAGATTTCCCTCAAGAAGCTGCTGGAACAGGACGAAACCTTCTCCCTCGGCATGAATGAGGAATGGAAAAACATTACTTTCGGACTGTTCGCTGCGGAACAACTGACCGCCTCCGATGGTACCTCCATCCCGGCAGACGGGCTGATGGAAACCATCGGCATTGACGAGAATGGAAATGCCGTATTTACAACCGACATCCCCTGCGGGGCTTCCCTGTATGTGCAGGAAATCGGAACCGACGATCACTACATTTTGAGCGACAAAAAATACCCTGTGGTGTTTGAGTATGCCGGACAGGATGTGGCGAAAGTGGAAATTGAAGCGAACGATGGAGAAGCCATTGAAAATACCTTAAAGCGCGGCAAGGTATCCGGCTGGAAGGTCGATCAGGATGGTTTTGAATTAGGCGGCGCTGTTATCGGCCTGTTCCGTTTTGACGAAACGGAGTTTACCGAAGAAACCGCCCTCATGGTCACCGAGAGCAATGAAATCGGGTACTTTGAGTTTGACAAGGTGCCTGCTGGAAACTTCCTCGTGCGTGAAATCGCAGCTCCCAAAGCCTTCGTATTGACGGAAGAAATCTTCCCGGTAGAAATTACTGAGGACGGACAGACCATCGAAATCACCATTGAAAACCAGATCATCAAAGGTACCGCCGAAACCATAAAGGTGGACGCCGATTATCCGGACCACAAGCTGTCCGGGGCTGTTTTTGAAGTTTATGCCGATGTGGACAATAACGGGGAATTCAATGCGGATATCGACAAGCTGGCAGGTGAAATGACGGAAACCGAACCGGGTCTTTACCAGATGAAGGATCTTGTGTATGGAAATTACTTCCTGCATGAGAAGGAAGCACCGGAATTTTTCGAAAAGGATGACGGATATTATCCTTTCTCCATTACGGAGAATGAAGCGATTGTCCGCATCGAAACCGAAGCTGGCGTAGGCTTCCTGAACAAAGCGCAGACTGGTTCCCTGAAGGTAGTAAAGACCGCCGATGATGATAAGATCGAAGGGCGCACCTTCAAAATCAGCGGTACTGACTTTATGGGCAATGATTATGAGCAGGAATTCAAAACGGATGAAAACGGTGAAATCCATGTCACTCTCCGTGTGGGAGAATACACCGTATCTGAAGTAGCTGGCGAAGATTCCGATAAGTATATTCTGCCTGACGATCAGACCGTAGAAATCAAGGCAGGCGAAACAACGACCGTAAAGATGCATAACAAGCTGGTGCCGGAGGTTCCCTCTGTTCCGCAGACCGGCGATAACCCGTGGATGCCTGCCATCCTTGGCACTCTTGCAGGCTTGGCAGTTTTGTCCGGCGGCGCTCTGCTTTTCCTGCGCTATACAGGTAAAAAGCGCACATCTGCTGATCAGGCCGATGAGGATCAAGGCACAGAAGAATGAAAACCTTTCTAAAAGGATTTTGCATCGGCCTTTTTTGCCTGAGCTTATTGGGACTTCTCTGGTTTTTGGTAATCCAGCCGGGGCTGACCAATGGAGAAGCACAAATCCTGAAAAAAGAATACGCACAGCCTCTCCCCGGAGCCGAAAGCTCCGGGGTTTTACCGGCTGGGAAAGAACAGCTCGAACCGGAATCCCTTGTGGACCTTCCCGCTTTGCAGGCTGAATACCCGGACATCAAAGGCTGGATTTCCATTCCCGGCACCTGTGTGGATTACCCGGTTTTGCAAAGCAGCGCTGACGATCCCGAATACTATCTGCGACGTACCTACAAGGGAGAATGGCGTACTGCCGGAAGCATCTTTTTTCAATGGGATTGTTCCGCAGAGAACCAAAATACTGTGGTCTACGGGCACAACATGAATGACGGGACCATGTTCGCTGTTCTTCAAAAGATGGCTGATGAAACCTTCCGCAACGAACATTCCAAAATCCTGCTGCAGACCAGTGATGGACTGCGGGAATACCAAATTGCGGCTGTACTGAAAACCGATATCACAAAGCTCCGGTTTAACCGCACTGAATTTGCGGATCATGCGGATTTCCTGTCTTTTCAGAAAGAGCTCTTCGCACAGTCATTATACGAATCCCAAACCATCCCCGGCGAGGACTGCCGCCTGCTGACGCTCGTCACCTGTTCCTATGAATGGGAAAACGCCCGCACGGTGGTCATCGCCGCAGAAGTGAGGTGAGAATCAATCAATGGAACCAAAAGCAATTATTTTGATCTGTTTATGCGCTGTCATTTTGGGCGGCCTTGTGTTCCTGCATATTCGTAACCGCAGGAAAAAATAGCGTAAGAACTAATCGGACGGGGCGCTGCGGAGCGCTCCGTCCCTATTTTTATCATACTGGAGGGATTGATTGAAAAAACTTGGACTTTTGGATGTGGTAGCCGAACAGCACCGCACCTTTATCTCCAACCTGCGTCTGCTGCCGGAACTCAAATGGGCGGCGCTTGGCGATCTGTACCGCCTGCCGGACAAAGAAAGATACCCTTTAAAGGAATGGGAAGAAGCGGTGTCTTATCTGTTGGGCTGCGAGGTGCATTTTGAAAACTATGAAGCAATCGGGAAAAGCCTGAAGCCCTTTTCCCTGCAAGTGAGGTGATCTGCCAGAATGCGAGTATTGCTTGTAGAACCGGGCAAAGCAGCCCGGCCTGTTGAGATGAAAAACGACCTTCATGAAATGCAGCAAATGGTAGGCGGCCCCATTCAGGCACTTTATCCGTGGGAAGAACCGGTTGCTGTTGTCTGCAATGACGAAGGAAAGATCATGGGGCTGCCGCTAAACCGTGTGCTTGAGAACTATGACATAATTGCGGGAGCTTTTTTTGTCTGTGGTATTCAGGGGGAAAACTTCTCCAGCCTGACTGAAAAACAAATGCAAAAGTATCAGCAGATGTTTTTAAGCCCTGAGAAATTCATTCAAACACCGGAAGGGCTTTTGTGTATCCGAATAAACCCGGTGGTAAGCCCAAAACCCAAAACCAGAAAGCCCCCGAATCATGAACGATAAAGGAGAATGCCATGAATCAATTTTATACTGCCGAATCTGTTACGGAAGGGCATCCGGATAAGCTGTGCGACCTTATTGCCGACAGTGTGCTGGATGAATGCCTTTCCCATGACGCCCTCTCCCGTGTAGCCTGCGAAGTGATGGCTACCAGAGGGCAGATCATTGTCGCCGGGGAGATCACCAGCCTGTATGAACCATCTATCCCTTCGATTGTCCGTTCGGTTCTCAGAAAAGCAGGCTACAATCCGTCCCGTTTTGCCATCCAATGCCTCATCCATAAGCAAAGCCCGGATATCGCCGCAGGTGTGGACTGTTCGTTAGAGCAGCGAAGAAATGTGGATGGGAGCAGTCCCTCTCTGCAGCTCGGCGCTGGCGATCAGGGAATCATGGTGGGATATGCCTGTTCGGAAACCCCGCAAATGCTTCCTCTGCCGGTTGTGCTGGCTCACCGTCTGACCAGCGCTCTCACCATCGCCCGGAAATCCGGGGTAATTCAAGGACTAAGGCCGGACGGGAAAGCACAGGTCACCGTGGAATATGATGAGGATGGAAAACCATTCCGGCTGGATACCGTTGTGCTGTCTGCCCAGCACAGCCCTGAAATCCCCGCCGATGAACTCTGCTTCGAACTGACGGATAAAGTGATTGCCCCTGCTTTGCAGGTCCTGCCACCGGATGAGGATACAAAAATTTTAATCAATCCAGCCGGAAGGTTTGTGCTGGGCGGCCCGGAAGCAGATACCGGTCTCACCGGACGAAAACTCATGGTGGACAGCTTCGGAGTGTTCGCGCCTCACGGCGGCGGTGCTTTTTCCGGTAAGGACGCCACCAAAGTGGATCGCTCCGGCGCATACATGGCCCGATATATAGCTAAAAACCTTGTGGCGGCGGGTTTGTGCGAACGGTGTCAGGTTACACTGGCTTATGCTATTGGGGCAGCCCAACCGGTGATGGTGGAAGTAGATACCTTTCAAACCGGAACGGTCTGCGCCGATGACTGTCTGGCAGATGCGGTAAAACTGGTGTTTGGGTTAACGCCTTCCGAGATTATCGCAAAGCTGGATCTGTTATCACCGAGATATACTGGGACCGCCGCCTATGGACATTTCGGCAGGCCGGAGTTCCCGTGGGAACGCACCGATCAGGCGAAAATCCTGCGGGCGGCTGTCATTTAAGTAAGAAAGGAGAATTCCCATGCCCGGAGTCACCGAAGAACAAATCACCGCTGCCAAACAGATGAGCGCCATTGAGTTTTTGCGGCGTTACCGTCCCGGACAACTGGTGAAAGCCGAAAGCCGGGGTGAGTTCCAGCTGAAAGAACATGACAGCTTTAAAATCAACGAAACCACAAGCCTTTGGCATTGGAAAAGCCGGGATGTCGGCGGCAAAAGCGCCCTTGACTATCTTATTAAGGTTGAGGGGCTGAAATTTGTAGAAGCGGTGCAGACCTTATGCGAGGAAAACCCCAGCTATGTTCCGCCTGTTTCCCAGCCGGAACAGCCGAAGGAATTCCTTTTGCCGCCGGCAGCGGAAAATAACCGCAGGGTGTTTGCCTATCTTTTGAAGCGTGGTATCGACCGCAAGGTCATCGAAGCCTGCATCCGGGCAGGAATCCTCTACGAAAGCGCCGACTACCACAACGCTGTGTTTGTTGGGAAGGACGAAACCGGTACTGCCCGGTATGCTTTTCTGCGTGGTACCTATACACGGGGAAACCCATTCAAGGCAGAGGTGTCCGGCAGCGATAAGCGGTTTTGTTTTTGTCTCCCGCCGAAAAGGGAAAGCAAAAAACTCGCCATATATGAAGCCGCAATAGAGCCACTCGCACATTTAACGCTGGAAGGGACAACAGATAAATGGCGGCTGTCCCTTGGCGGGATTTATGCGCCCGAAGAAGGAACACAGACAAGCCGGGATATGAAAAACCCCATTGCGCTGGACGCTTTTCTCGCCCGTCACCCGGAGATTGAAGAAATCGAAATCTGTACCAATAACGATTTTGCGGGAAGGTGGGCAGCCGATCATATTGAGAAAGCCTATCAGGGCAAGTACCGCATGGTCAGGAATCTTCCGGAAAAAGAAGGCTGCGATTATGCCGACCTGACAAAAGAAAGATACGAAAAACAGGCTGTCCGACAAAAGTCAGCCTGTTCCCGTTAAAAGGAGGTTTTGCAATAGCGGATAAAGAAATTACACTCAAACTTTACTCTCCATTGACAGGAGATTTCCACGAAAATGAAATAGACGAGTATGGCTGGAACAATGGAGTATCCGATTATCCCACGCTGTTTGATGGTACGGATATGGTCTGCTATGAGGAAAGCATCCGCCCTGCTGTAGAACAGTATACCGGAAACCTCATGTCTTACTTTTATAAACAACGCAATCCCGGAATTAAAGAAAAGGTAATCAGCGCGATTCCTTCGATAGAAATTCGGAACGGCGAATTGATGGGCTGTACAACTGTCGTGCTGAAAGAACCGTTGGCTGACGAAGAAATGGAAGATTTGCAGGATTATCTGCATGGACAGTTTTCCGATGGCTGGGGCGAAGGCTTTGAGCAGCAGGAAATCCAGACTGACGATGGTGTGCTGTATGTTCATTTTGGAGAAGCAGAACCATTTTATTTTGAAGTAGAACAGATGCAGCCTGCAGAACCCATGAAAGAGCAGTTACCCCCTCATCGGCCAAAAATGAAATTGGTGGGACAGGACGGAAACATCTTTTCCATCCTCGGCAGGGCTTCCCGGCTGCTGAAGGAAAACGGACAGCCGGATCAGGCAAAAGAGATGTGTGACCGTGTCTACCAGTCCGGGAATTATTATAAAGCGCTTAATATCATTAGCGAATATGTGGAAACGGAATTATCGGAGAAAACTCATACGAAGTCGAAAAACGAAAAGGAACGGGGTGACGCCAGATGAATCAAAAATACGAGATTACCGATATTGTTCACCCGCAGTACCCATGGCTGCACCGTATTCGGGCCTTGCGGGATGTTCGTGAGGATGTCCATGCGGGAGATCTTGGCGGTTTCGTCCAGTCTGAGGAAAATCTCAGTCAGGAAGGACAGTGCTGGGTTGCGAACAATGCTGTCGCCGCCGAGGAATCCTATATATCCGGTGACGCCATCATGTGGGATTACTCCTGCGCTCGTGGTTGTGCAGTCATTTCCGGAAAAAGCCGAATCGGTGGAGAAGCCATCATAGAAGATCATGCTATCGTAACCTCTGGTTATGTCCATGGAAACGTCCATATATCTGGAAATGCCAAAATCTTTGCGAATGCTGTTACCGGCGGAACCCCTGTAATCATGGAAAAAGCTTCTGTTTACGGGGAGCTTGGCGGCGAGATAGAGGTCCATGAACACGCAGTCATTTTGCCCGGAGTCGTAATTGATAACCCCACCATTGATGTGCTCCACATCCGACCAGATGAAATTGTGGTGGAACGAAAATTCAAACGTGAGTCACCGGTTATTACTCCTCCTCCCGAATACCAACCGCACCCTCGTGCCTCTAAAAAGCGCAGCCGAGGGGAAGAACGATAAAAAACACTGTAATTTTTTTAGAAAGGAAGATGCCTCTGAACGAAACGAAAGAACTGGCTCAAATTGTTGACGAAACCATTCTGCCCATGGAACACAGCGGCGGGGATGGCTGGACGATTCTGCATGGGGATACTCTGCAGGTAATCCGAGCATTCAAGCCGCAGGTGTTCGACGCCATTATTACCGATCCGCCCTACGCTTCGGGCGGATGGAAGCCAGCCGAGAAAAACCGCACCACCAATCAAAAGTACAGCAGCATGGACAAAGAAAATGCCCTGCCCGATTTTGACGGAGATCAAAAGGATCAGCGAAGCTGGACCAGATGGATGGCTGAATGGCTTTCTGACGCCAGAAAAGCCTGCAAACCGGGTGCGCCGGTTTGTCTGTTCATTGACTGGCGGCAGTATCCTTCTATTACCGACGCTCTGCAGTGGGCTGGATGGATCTGGCGTGGCTGTGCGGTATGGGATAAGATGACCAGCCGCCCCCAGAAAGGACGTTTCCGCCAGCAAAGTGAATACATCGTATGGGGTTCCAACGGACCTATGCCGGTGAATAGACCGGTTGGCTGTTTGCCCGGTGTGTTCCGTTACGCCAATCCTCAAAACAGAATTCATGTGACGGAAAAGCCCTTGCAGCTCATGCGTGACCTTGTGAAAATCTGTGTACCGGGCGGGAGAATCCTCGATCCCTTCTGCGGAGCCGGAACTACCGTTCTCGCTTCCCGGCTGGAAGGATATGAAGCCGTAGGGATTGAAGTCACCGACGCCTATTATAAGCTGGGTTCCGACCGTGTGCGCTTTGCATTGGAAGCCCATTCGGAAGAAGAAACCTCCGAATAATCTCCAAGGCTATCCCCGTGGATAGCCATAAACAGACAGTCATACAAGCAGGCTATCCATGTGGATAGCCTGCCCCTTTATTCAATATATGAAAAGAAAGGAAATCACTATGGAAAAAGCATTTGCCTATGTGTGCGCCGCACCCGATGCCGCGCCCCGCCTGTTAAAACGCTACTGCCGCAAGATTTATGAACTGGGATATGTCCCGATCTGCCCGAAACTTTCGGACAGCCAGTACCTGCAGATGGAAAATGCCGATGAAAAACGGGAATTTCAAAACATTTCCCGTCAAAAGCTGTGCCGATGCCGAATGCTGGTGGTATGCGGCAATGAGATCAGCAACTCTATGTCCGCTGAAATCGGTACAGCCGAAAAGCGAAATATTATCTGTACGACGCTGGAAGGTCTGGCAAAAATCAAGGAATCAGATGAACATGACGGGCTCTGATTCCAGCGTGGTATTTTCCCAGCCGGTGACTGGTTTTGCAAGCATAGCGTTTGGATATCCAAACGCATTTTGGGGAGAACCCCAAACCCCCGGCATCCAGCCGCCCATCGAATATAGAAAGAGGTGAGAAAACTGAATCAGAAACAATATGCTGCATTTGCGGCAAACGCAAAAACACTGGACAGCCTGCGCCGGAACGAGGTGAATTATGTCCCCGGCGTTTTTGAAGTGACAAAGGTCATCGTCTTGGGCAAAGAGGATTTCGAGAAGCTCTCAAAGGACGTCTCCCTGGAATATCCTTTCCTCAAGGATAACCGGGAACTGATGAGCGTCGATCCGGGCGGGCTGTTCCGCTGTCTGATGGTGAGGACCAAAGGAGAACAGGAATATATGCTGATTGCACAAGGGCGAAACAGCCTGTACCTTGGTTATGGAAAGGACTGCCGCAAAGTAAACCTGCAGGACGTACCAATGGAACACCTTGTGCTGGAAGAACCAAAAGCCTATCAGGAACACGCTGAATTTTACCACCGTCCCCATGATCTATCCGATATCAACGGTCAGAATTCAAAACATCCTGCACCAGAGCGCCAGACTGAATTCCGAGTAGAACAGGTAGTGGTTTTGGCTGATGAAGAATATCGTCAGTTTCAGGAAACCGGATTTTTGCAAGACCAGATTTTCCTGTTTGATTACCAAGACAAGATGTGGTTCGATCCCGGCAGCCTCTGCTGGCACTGTGTGCTGGTGAAAGGAGAAACCAGCAGGGATGGAATCCTTGTAGAATCAGAGGGATACTGTTATACCCGATACGCAGCTTTTGCTCCGGACTGCGGCAAGCTCCGCCTGCTGGATATCCCTGTCCGTTACGAATATCCGGCTAAAGCGCCGGAGCAGAAGAAAAGCCGCAAAAGGAAAGTGCCGGAGCGTTAAAAAGGAGTCCCTATGAGAAAACGAAATCACATCATCCCTCTTCATTTAAACAAAAAGGAACTGGCGCATCTGGAAACACAGGTGAAACAAAGCGGTTTGCCCCGTGAAGAATTTTTGCGCACCCTCATCATGGGAGCCGAACTGCGGGCAAAACCCTGCGATCACCATGCGGACCTGCTTCACAAAGTAGCTGGGCTTTGCAATAACGCCAATCAGCTTGCCAAGGTTGCGAATACTTATGGCGAAGCCAGCCAGCAGAGCGTGGAGGAAATGACCATTATCGCCCGTCAGGTTTGGAAAGAAGTAAAGGAGAATTGGTAACCAACCTGCGGTTGGATGCAATTTGCGCACATAACCAAGATATGAATTCATCTAAGCTGCCCGCACCGAAAACTCAGAAAGGAGAAAACCGCTATCGCATATACCAGCGTTATCCCCGTCCACCGCCTTGATAACGCCATCGACTATGCGCTCGATGAGAAAAAATCTTCCCGTGCCGAAAACAGAGAATCGTTGGAAGGAGAGATCGATAAGGCTCTCAATAAAGACCAGTCAGAACAGGATCTGTTCCAGTCAGCCATCGGCTGTACCATAGACTCTGCCTTTGAGGATATGTGTCAGATCAAAAAGATATGGCATAAGGAAAAAGGCGTGCAGGGATTCCATCTGGTGCAGAGTTTTGCTCCCGGAGAAATCTCCCCGGAACTGGCGCATCAAATCGGAATGGAATTTGCGGACCGGCTGCTCGGCGGGAAATTTCAGGCGGTGGTCAGTACCCATCTTAACACCAAATGCATCCACAACCATATTGTGTGGAACTCTGTCTCCATGGAAAACGGGAAAAAGTACCGCAGCAATGAAAAAACCTATGTGACTGGGGTGCGGAAGATTTCGGACGAACTGTGCGTAAAACACCGTCTCTCCGTCATCCGTACCGAGAGATCGGAACGGATATCCCGTCCTTATGCCCTGTGGCTGGCCGAGCAAAACGGTACCTACACATGGAAAACGCCCATCCAGAAAGATATCGAAGAAGCGATTGCCGCTTCCCTCACATGGAAGCAGTTCCTGCGGGTGCTGGAAAAACAGGGCTATGCTTTCCGGTTTGACCGCAAGTACGCCACCATGATCCTGCCGGGTACCGGGCGTACTGTTCGGTTTAAAACCTTGGGAAAAAACTACACCCCGGAAGCCATCCAAAACCGCATCCTGTATCCTAAGCCTCCTCACCGGGTTGGGAAACAAACACCTCCTGCCAGCCGCTTCCTTATTCTTCTTGGAGAAAAGCCGCCCCGCAGAATTTCCGGCCTGCGGGCGCTCTACTATTCCTATCTCTACAAGATGGGGGCGCTGCCGAAAAAGCCCCGGTACCCAAGTTTTGCTGTGCGGCAAGATATCCGCAAGCTGGATCAGCGGATTGAACAGGCTGAATTCATTTTCAAAAACCATATTGAGGACCGGGGGCAGCTTCATGCCATCCGGCAGAAAGCAGAGGATGAGATCGCATTGCTTCTAAAAGAGCGCCAGAAGCTCTACCGTTATCAGCCAGATTCCCCGCAGATCGGCGTCCTCACAGAGCAGCTCAAAAAGCTGCGGCATACCGTTAAGCTGTGCCGGAATATCGAAACCCATTCCATTGAGATGGAACAGCGCCTGCAGGCAGCACAGCAGGAAGAACAGCAGCGGCAGGAAAAGCAGGCACAGGAAGAAAAGAACAAACAAACCCGAAATCGGGAAAATCAAAAAAGGAGATGATCCTATCCATAAAATTCCCACAAGAAAACAGGTGGAACTCATCCGCCGACAATATCCTGTCGGAACCCGCATCATCTTAAATCACATGGATGATTCGCAGGCTCCGCCGCCGGGTACAAAAGGCACCGTTGCCTATGTAGACGATATCGGGCAGATCGGAGTGAAATGGGATACCGGCTCCAGCCTGTCCCTGATTCCCGGCGTGGATTCCTTTTCTAAGGAACCTGCGCCGGAAAAAGCAAAACACAAACGCTCCAGCAGCTTGGAACGATGAAAGGAGAATGTTGACTGAACTACGGAAGCGATCCTGCTGACCAGATCGTCCGATTTACCCTTGAAGGGACCGAAGTAGCCCTCAAGTTGTCGGGACTGGCGGCGAAGAATTTTGCGCTGTTTGTTTATGCAGTGCTGAAAGACCAAAAGAAAACCCATGGCAAGACAAGGCTTGTCCGAATGCTTCGTGAGCAGCGCCCGTTTAAGTTTTTCAATCTGCCCGCAACGCACATGAAAGAATTTGTGCGGGAAGCCAAAGGACACGGGCTTTTGTATGTGCCCATCCGTAACAAACAAAAAAGCGATTACATCGAATTGGTGGTATTTGCGGATGACGCCGCTAAGATTCAGCGTATCTATGACAATCTCGGCTTGGATTATGTGAAAGCGGAAGCCGGAGAAGCCACTGTGGAGAAAGCGGTGGAACAGGAGAAGCAAGCTCCTGCCGCTTCCCAACCCGGCAAAACGGAAACTGTCCAAACCGAGCAGGGCGCTGTGGAATTCGAGGTGGGCGGCTTTGAAGATGACTTCAATATCAGTCCTGCCGGGCAGGGTGAAGCCGGAAATTTTACCATTGGCCGGGAGAAGGAATCAAAACCCCCGGCAGCGGAAAAGAGTCCGTCCGAGCCTTCCTTGCCCAGCAAAAACTCTTTGCCCGACTTAACAAACCGTGAGCAGCCGGAGCAAAAACCTTCGGTGAAAAAGGAACTGCAGGAGATCAAGCAGGAACAAGTGAAGAAAAAAGAGGAAAAGGCCAAACAGCAGGATCGTCAGCATCCTACTCCGGGCCATTCCCGTAAAAAGAAGAAAAAACAGAAAGGCAGGTAATGCAGTATCGATTTATCAAATTTGATCGGCAGAAAACAGGAAACTCAGCTTCAGCCGGAACAGCAGTACACCAAGGAAGAATATGCCTCCATGAAGCAGGCTGAACGTGAGGACGCATGGGCAAAAGTGGATGCGCAGGCACAGGAAGTGTTCAAAGATGACGCTTCCATGAAGGGCTTCCTCAATTTTATGGCTCAGTGTACCCCGCAAAGCACCCGCAACCTTCTCATCCTATATAACCAGAACAAGGAAATCACCCATCCCCGCACCTTTGATAAATGGAAGGAAGCCGGGCGCTCCATCCGTTCCGGTGAAAAGGGATACACCTTCTTTGCAGATCAGGAATATACCAAAGAGGATGGCACCATAGCGAATGGATATACCATTACCAAAGCGTATGATATCTCCCAAACCAGAGGTCCCCAGCCTCTGCCGCCGCAGAAATATCTGCCGGAAGAAATCATTGCCGCTATGGTAGAACAAAGTCCGGTTCAGCTTGCCATCTCGGATCAGCTTCCCCAAGGGGTACAGGCACAGTATGTCCCTAAACAGCATACGATTTTTGTCCGCAACGGGATGGATGAAACCACCACCATCTGCGCCATTGCCCGTGAACAGGCCCATGCCAGCTTCGATACTGTCGGCAGCGGTTACTACCGTCAGGCGTATGCGGCACAGAGCTACTGTGCCGCTTATGTGGTCGCACAGCGGTGTGGGCTGGATACTTCGGCCTTCCGGTTTGACAAGGTATGCGAAAGCTGTGCTCAAATGACTCCGGAAGAAAAGCGTGGTTTCATAAGCGATGTGAAACGGGCGGCTTATTCCATTAACCGGGATATGCAGCGCAGCTTTCGGGATTTGGAGCAGACAGTCCAGCCCGATGAGTTTTCGGTAGAAACGCAGAAGCCTGCCAAAGCTCCCAAATCCAAACCGGAGAAGGAAACGGAACGATGAGAAAGCGAACCGCCGGAAGTTTTCCGTTTGTTTTCTTTTGTGCGGTAGCTTTCTGTCCGCCGCTGTGGTATGGTGAAGTTGAAGAAAATACAGAGAAAGGCAGGGATACCCTTGGAAAAACAACGTCTCTTTAAGATGGGAATGCTGGAAAAGAATTTTCTGGTCAAGGCGCTCTGCGACGCACAAAAATCATCCGGACCGGAAACCTCTGGCAAGGTGCAGGGGCTCATCGATAAAACCGTCAATGCGCCGAACGGGAAGCTGTACCTGAGCGACACGGAATTTCAGTATGCGGCGCAGTCTTTAAATGGGATGCGCAACGCTTATCTGTCTGCTGGCAGGAGCAGCGGCGGTATTGACCGTGTCCTCGCAAAGCTCATGAGCAGTAAATATCGGAACGTGCCGGTTCGATAAGATTCAAGGTTACCCGTTACCCCGGAACCTGTGGAAATGCTTTCCCATAGGTTCCGGGGTTTCTTTTTTTATTTTGATCTGCAGAAAGGAAGGATATTTTTTGACTCGATTGTAAAACGCAAAAATCCATGGTGGGTATGGCTTCTGCCATTGCCCATCGTCTGGTGGGCAGCGCTTTTGATGGCTGGAAGCTGGGCGGATGGGATGAGTCTTGTGGATCTGCTGGGAAAACTTTCGGCAGCGATGAACAGTCCCTTTTCCATTCATTGGACGGATTATTCTCTTCGGTGCCTGTTTTTCTTTTCCCTTGGGTACGGGGTAATTGCCCTTGTGGTAACCTCCAACCAGAAAAACCGCCGCCGTGGTGAAGAACACGGTTCCGCCAAGTGGGGCGATGTGTTCCAGATCGCCAAGAAATACCGGGATAAAAAGAACCCGAAACAAAATCTCATCTTAACACAGCATTTCCAAATGGGGATGGATGGTCATAAGCACAAGCGCAATACCAACGTGCTGGTAATCGGCGGCTCCGGTGCAGGCAAAAGCCGGTCATATGCTATCCCGAATGCCTTAAACTGCGGCAACTGTTCGCTTGTGATCTGCGATCCAAAATCGGAAATCCTGCGAAAAACAGGCGGTGCGCTCAAAGCAAACGGATATGAGGTGCGGGTGTTTGATCTGCTGAACCCCGACGCCTCCTTTTGCTATAACCCTTTAGCCTATGTGCGGGATGACAAGGATGTTCTTCGCCTGATTGAAACCCTCATCCAATCCACTACTCCGCCCGGAGCACAGAGCACGGACCCTTTCTGGACGAAATCCGAAACAGCGCTTTTGCAGGCGCTGGTGCTGTACCTTATGCATGAAGCGCCGCCGGAGGAACAGAACTTCGCCATGGTAATGGAAATGCTGGCGGCTGCGGAAGTCCGGGAGGAAGATGAGGAATACGAGTCTCCCTTGGATATCCTGTTCTCAAGGCTTGAAATGCGGGACCCGGAAAGCATTGCTGTGAAGCAATACCATGTCTTTAAGATGGGAGCCGGAAAAACTCTGAAATCTATTTTAATCAGTGTCGGCGTCCGGCTTTCCGCTTTCAATTTACCGCAGATTGCAAGACTGACCTACACCGACGACCTCCATCTGGAAGAAATGGGCGAAAAGAAGATCGCCCTGTTCTGCTGTATCCCGGACAGTGACAAATCCCTCAACTACCTTGTGGGGATGATTTACGGGCAGCTCATCCAAACCCTCTATTTTGTAGCTGACCGGAAATACAAAGGCAGGCTTCCGGTGCCGGTCCATCTGCTGATTGACGAAGCGCCGAATATCGCCCTGCCCACGGATAACTTCCTGCCTTGGCTTTCCACCATGCGAAGCCGCAACATTTTCTGCAGCTATATCGCTCAGAACATGGCGCAGATTAAAGCGCTGTTCAAGGAACAGTGGGAATCGCTGGTGGGCTTGTGCGATGAGTTTCTCTACCTCGGCGGCAACGAGAAGGAAACTCACAAATATGTTTCCGAACTCATGGGCAAGGAAACATTGGATACCAACACCTATGGTCATAGCCGTGGAAGAAGCGGCAGCTTTAGTGTCAACGACCAGCAGACAGGCCGGGAACTCTTAACGCCCGATGAAGTCCGAATGCTGGATAACCGCAAAGCCATTCTTTTTGTAAGGGGTGAAAGGCCCATGCTGGATGACAAATACGACCTGATGCATCACCCAAACATCCACCTAACAGAGGATGGCGGCGCTGCGCCCTACGACTACACACAGGCGAAGGACGCCTCAGACGATCTCGATTATTCCCCGGACCAGTATGAGGATTTCGAACTGCTGGAACCGGAGGATTTTCTCAAACCATAATAATTCACATGAAATTGGAGGAATGCTTCTGAATAAGTTTCTGAAAAAAATTGGTTCTCTGACGAACCGCAAAAAGGACAACAAACCCACCAATGCTCTGCCGCTTGGTAAAAAGGGACGCCTTGGATTTTCCAGCTATGCCGCTGTAGTATTGTGCGCCTGCTGCCTTTCCACCACAGCCTTTGCAGCTGGCGGCGATCCTCTCGGAGTGGTGAACAACCTTTCCACGTTTATCTTTTCTCTGATTCGTGCCATTGGTATGATCCTGCTGGGCTGGGGTGTCGTACAGATCGGCCTGTCCTTCCAGAGCCATGATCCCTCCCAGCGTTCGCAAGGTTTCCTGACCTTGGCCGGTGGGCTGGTAATCACCTTCGCCAAGGAAATCCTTGACCTTATCACCGCCTGAGTTTCCATGTTACAGACCGGGGGTATCCGAAAGGATGCCCCCGTAATTTTTTTGATGGGAGGTGACCAGCCGGAAACTGGATCATAGATAACTTAAATTCGGCCCTGGGAACATGGAATGACAAACTGGCTGAAATCTGGACACTGCTCACCCAAGACCCCGCCACTTTCAAGGGCGGCGGGATCTGGCAGGTTATGCTGGATATTAACGGGGCGCTGAAAGCCATTGGGTATGGTTTGCTGGTACTGTTTTTTGCGGTTGGTGTCGTTAAAACCTGTGGTTCTTTTACCGATGTGAAACGCCCGGAACACGCTTTAAAATTGTTCATTCGCTTTGCTTTGGCGAAGGCTGCTGTAACATACGGACTTGATTTGATGCTTGCTGTATTTAAAATCGTACAGGGAATCATTTCTACTATTATTACCCAATCGGGTTTGTCAGGAAGCAGCGGCACCACACTCCCGCAGGAAATCATCGATAAAATCAATAACGTAGGATTTTGGGACAGCATCCCTTTGTGGGCGGTAACCCTTTTAGGCGGTCTGTTTATTACAGTGCTGTCCTTTATCATGATTTTAACAGTGTATAGTCGTATGTTTAAACTCTATATGTACACAGCGCTTGCGCCTATCCCTCTGTCCAGCTTTGCGGGAGAACCAACCAGCAATGTGGGCAAGAACTTCCTGCGTTCCTATGCCGGGGTATGTTTGGAAGGGGCCATCATCGCCCTTGCCTGTATCATCTTTTCCGTTATGGCGGCTTCTCCGCCAGCGGTCGATCCTAACGTCTCAGCGGTAACCGCCGTATGGAGTTATGTAGGCGAGCTCATTTTTAACCTTTTGGTTTTAGTAGGAGCTGTGCGGATGAGCGACCGGATCGTCAAGGAATTGTTAGGTCTGTAAGGCCGTGAAAGGAGTGAAGCAATATAGAAGTAAAAGTACCAAAGGAAATCCGGGATTATCAGGAGTCCATCTTTTTTGGACTTTCCACCCGGCAGTTTATCTGTTCCCTGCTTGCAGTAGGGGTAGCAGTCGGTCTGTATTTTGGTTTGCGCCCGCTGATTGGCAGCGAAGAAGTTGGCTGGATGTGCATTCTTGGAGCAGCTCCATTCGCTGCCTGCGGCTTCTTTAAGTACCATGAGATGACCGCCGAACAAGTGGCATGGGCTTGGTTTAAATCAGAATTTCTGTATCCGAAAAAGCTTGTGTTCAAGTCTGAGAATCTCTACTACGAAGCCTTGAAAGACGCTATTGCAGAGGGCGAAAAACCGCCACGCAAAAGGAAAAAGCGTAAGTCTCAGCCACCAGCTGGGAAAGAACAGTAACCTTTTCATTTTTCGCACTGAAAGGACGGATGCCTATTATCAAAACGCTTCTCAAAGCAACGAAATTAGAGAAAGAAAAATTCACAATCCCGAAGTCCGTACAGGACGCCATCCCCATCCAGCGCATCTGGCCGGATGGGATTTTTCAGGTAGGAAGCAGGTTTTCCAAAACCTTTTCCTTTACCGATATTAACTATCAAATCGCTGGAAAAGAGGATAAGACAGCGATGTTTCTCGATTACTCAGAGCTCCTCAATGCGCTGGATTCCGGAGCCAGCGCCAAGATCACCATCAACAACCGGAAAATCAATAAAGCGGAATTTGAGAAATCCCTGTTGCTTCCTATGAAAGAGGACGGGCTGGACCATTTCCGCAAAGAGTACAACGAAATGCTGCTTTCCAAGGTAACCGGTACTAACAACAGTGTGGTGCAGGACCGTTACATCACCATCACGGTAGCGAAACGGAATATCGATGAAGCCCGCACCTATTTCTCCCGTGTGGGTACGGATCTGATCACCCATTTGTCCCAGCTTTCCTCTATTGGACGGGAACTGGACGCCGGAACCCGCCTGCAGGTGTTCCGAGATTTCTTTAAGGGCAATGAACCTGCCGCTTTTGCCTTTGATCTCAAGGAACAGATAAAAAAGGGGCACAGCTTCAAAGATTGGCTTTGCCCGGACAGCATGGAATTCCAGAAAGATCACTTCCGTCTGAACGACCGCTGGGGCAGGGTTTTGTATTTACAGGGGTATGCCAGCTATATCAAGGATTCCATGATTGCTGAACTCTGCGATATGGACCGCAGCCTCATGCTCTCCATTGACATTTTGCCTGTTCCCACCGATGAAGCAGTGAGGGAAATCCAGAACAAGCTCTTGGGTGTGGAAACCAATGCGGCAAACTGGCAGCGAAAGCAGAACGCAGCCAACAACTTTTCCGCTGTTCTTCCTTACGACATGGAACAGCAGCGAAAAGAAACCAAGGAAATGCTGGATGACCTGACCAACAGGGATCAAAGAATGATGTTCGGTCTCGTGACCATGGTCCATCTGGCTGACACCAAGGAACAATTGGACAGCGATACAGAAACGATCCTTACAACAGCCAGAAAACATCTGTGCCAGATGAGTGTCCTGCGCTGGCAGCAGAAGGATGGGCTGGATACCGTGCTCCCTTATGGTTTGCGCAGAATCCAAGCCATCCGTACCCTGACCACCGAAAGCACCGCTGTGCTGATTCCTTTCCGAGCACAGGAAATCATGCAGACCGGGGGCATCTACTATGGGCAGAACGCTGTTTCCAAAAACATGATTGTAGCCGACCGCCGCAAGCTCTTAAACGGGAACAGTTTCCGCCTTGGTGTCAGCGGTTCCGGCAAATCCTTCAGCGCCAAAGAAGAAATCGTAAGCATTGCACTGTCCACCAATGATGATATCTTGATTCTGGACCCGGAGTCGGAATTTGGGTTCTTGGTAGAAGCGCTTGGCGGGGAAATTATTCGGATTTCCGCAGCTTCCAACACCCACCTGAACGCTCTTGATATGGACAAAGCCTACGGTGACGAACGCAACCCGCTGATTGAAAAATCAGAATTCATTCTCTCGCTGTTCGAGCAGTTAGTAGGGGCAGGAGGTGTGTCTGCCAAAGAAAAATCCATTCTGGACCGCTGTACCTATGATGTGTACCGAGAGTACATGGCAAACAACTATGAGGGAGAAGCTCCCACGCTGAAAGATCTGTACCATTCCCTCTTAAAGCAGCCGGAGCCGGAAGCCAGAGGGCTGGCGCTTTCCTCCGAGCTGTTTATCACCGGCAGTTTGAACACCTTTGCCCAGCACACCAATGTGGACACCAAAGCCCGCATCATCGCCTATGATATCCGTGAATTGGGCGAACAGCTCATGCCCATCGGGATGTTGGTCACCCTCGATGCGATCTTCAATCGTGTGATCCAAAACTGGAAGAAAGGAAAAACCACATGGGTATTTGCCGATGAGTTTTATCTGCTGTTCCGATACCAGTACAGCGCCGATTTTTTCTACAAGCTGTGGAAGCGTATCCGAAAATATAACGGCCTTGTGACAGGGCTCACGCAGAATGTCGAGGAGCTGCTCCGTTCCGATACTGCCCGCCTGATGCTGGCAAACTCGGAGTTCCTGCTCCTTCTGAATCAGTCTTCCACCGACCGGGATGAACTGGCGAATCTGCTCCATATCTCGGACACCCAGCTTGGCTACATCACCAATGTAGCGGCTGGCTGCGGTCTCATCCGCTGTGCTGGCAACATTGTACCGTTTGAAAACAGCTTCCCCCGCAATACTCGTCTGTACCAGCTGATGACCACCAAGCCGGACGAAGCACTGAGGGGGGTGTAAACCTATACATGAAACAACATCGCAGCAGGGAGCCTCCTTTGGCTCCCTGTATTTTTTATAGGAGGTATGCCATTGAAAGAAATTAAGACCAAACCAGAAGGTGGAAAACCGAGGCTTTTGGATAGTGCCGCCAAAGCCCCAAAAACCGCAATGAAGGATGCATGGCTGAAATCCAAGGAGAAAGCCGTATCGGAATTGAAGGCAACGCCTTTTGCCAGTCAGCAGGGAGAAAGCTCCAACGCCCCCGCCAACAGCGCCGGAGATCAAATGCTGTCCGGTATCGAAACCGCCGCAAAAAAGGGCGCAGACCTTACCTATCGGGGCGGGAAAAAACTGGCGCAGACCACCGCTCGGAAAGTCAACGAAAAAAGAGAAATTTCCCGTACCCTCTCGGAAGCGAAAAACGCTGGCAGCAAAGCAACGGAGATCACGAAGGATACCGCTTCTAAAATACGAACCCAAAATACCGCTGCCAAGGCGGTCAAAGGAAAACCTCAAAAAGCAGTAAAAACCGCCAGTCGTTCTATGAAAAGCGTGAAGAATAGCGCTAAAGGTATCAAGACTGCCCAGCGCTCGGCAAAGACTGCACAGCAGGCAGCCAAGACAGCGCAGAAAACAGCGCAGGCCACTGCAAAAGCGGCACAAAAAGCCGCACAGGCCGCCAAGGCTACTGCGAAAGCAACAATTGCAGGAGTTAAAGCGGCGGTCCGTGTAACTATAGCAGCGGTTAAAGCAACCATTGCGGCTGTAAAAGGGTTGATTGCTGCCATTGCTGCCGGAGGTTGGGTAGCCGTAGTGATAATCTTGTTAATTTGTTTGATTGCCCTGATCGTCGGTTCCTGCTTCGGCTTGTTTTTCGGTTCGGATTCTACGGGAACCGGCACCAGCGTTACGCAGGCTGTGACAACTTTAAACGGGGAATTTCAGGCACACATTCAAGAAATTGAAGATAGCAATAGCCATGATCGGGTGGAGTTTACTTCAAATGACGGAGTGCTTTCTATCAATTGGGAAGATGTTCTCGCTGTTTTTTCAGCCAAGGTGACCGGTGCGGAAGATGGCGCTCAGGTGGCTTCTTTGGATGACACTCAAGTTCAGCAGATGAGGGATATTATGTGGGAGATGAATGCAGTGTCTTCCAGCACCCGTACTGAGAGTCATGAAGTGGAAGTTACCGAAGTAGACGAAGACGGAAAAGAAATTACCTGCACCGAAACGGTAACGGAAACCATTTTGGAAATCTCCATCACACACAAAACCCCGGAAGAAATGGCGCAGCAGTACCGATTTAATGCAAGGCAGAACGAATACCTTGCCTTAATGTCGGAGCCGGAAAACCAGAATCTGTGGGCAGAGCTGCTGGGTGGATTTGTCGGTGGGGGAGGTGAGATTATAGATCCGGATACAGATTGGGAAGGAACCGGGATCTTCCAGTGGCCTCTTCCGCAGAGCTACCCAATTACTTCACAGTTTGGATACCGTGAGGACCCCTTTACTGGAGAAATCGCCTATCATAGCGGAACCGATATCGGCGCTCCGGGCGGCACACCGATTCTGGCAGCGGCGGATGGCACCGTCACCATTGCCAACGCTATCGACTCGTGGGGCGGCGGGTATGGATATCACATCAAGATAAATCACAACGATACCTTCGACACCCTGTATGCCCACTGTTCCTCTATCTGCGTAACCGTAGGGCAGGAAGTGAAGCAGGGCGAAGTAATCGGCTATGTCGGTACCACCGGCAATTCTACCGGCAACCATTTACATTTTGAAGTGTGGCAGAATGGAGAACGTACCGACGCGCTATCTTTCTTCCAAAAATTGAAATAAGCTTTCATTAAATACTAAGACGGTCTGCAGTTACTATAACCGTAGACCGTCTTGCATTCATATATTTAATGGAAATAAAATTTTAAGAAAGGCGCGTTCTGCATAACTTGTGCTGTTAAAACTAAAATAGCGGCGACATCCATGTCCGTCATATAGTTCAAAGTCATTTGGCGATACTTGTATGGTGTATTTCAAATTTTGCATTGCCGTATGCAATGAAAGCTCCCATTCAATTCTATTCGGTACAACATCTTTAGAAATGGTATGATACAGCCATTCAAACTCTGTGTAGTCAAAACCGTTTTTTAGGAATCCAGTCCAAAGAATAATTTTCTGCTGTAAAGTAAGTACTTGAAGTGTGTCTTCAGGATCTATATTCTCACATATATGACCATAGCAAAAACAACTGTTTTGTGTTGGCATTGCAAGGTTTTCCTCCAACAGAAATGAACCATATTTCCAGTCTAAAGTTACTATACCGTTTTTCCAATTTGTTGCAGCAACCAATGCATATAGAATTTCTGATTGCTCAGAGGAAAGGCATTGGATTCTCAGACAAAGCGATTCTATGGTATCAACTGGATAACCAGAAAGTGTCTTTTGAACTGCATAAACATGATTATTTTCTTCCTGCAATGTTAGCCATACGGTTTCTTGTGACATTCCTGCTGTACCAAAGATATCGATTTTCCATCTTGTACGAAGCAGGGCAAGATATTCTCCAAACATCTGCCAAAAATCGTCTTCCGCAAAAGCAACGTCATCAAACCAGACATAAACGGTACTGGTTTCTACGTTTTCATGTCGGTATGCCAAAGGGATCGTTTGAATCCATTGACTTATTTGATACAAAAATTCAAATAGGTCTCGTGCAGACGTATTTCCTTCACAATCTGGAGATGGGATTTCCATTTGCTTAGCTTTTAAAAAGGAATGCATCTCCATCATAGCAGTTTTCTCCTTTCTGTTATATGAGGTTCATATTTTGAGCAATCTCAATGTTGACCATCAATACATTGACGGTTTCTTCACCGAAAATGCCAAGGAATTTGCCATCCGTATTGTTTTTGACAATATCTCGAACCGTGTCTTCACTCAGCCCAGATGCTTCCACAATTCTGGGAATTTGAACTTCAGCAGATTCGGGAGAAATATGAGGATCTAAACCGGAACCAGAAGCAGTCAACAAATCCGTAGGAATATCTTCTCGTTTTACTTCGGGGTTCTTTTCTAAAAAAGCTTCCATATCTGCTTCTACACGTTCCGTCAGTGCAGGATTAGAGGGCGCATAGTTATTGGAGCCAGATCCGATCCCCGGAAATTCTGTTCCGTCCGGATAATACTGCTTTCCGTCCTCACCCTCGGTATAGACATTATAGTGGTAAGCAGAAGGACGGCTCCACATGTAGTAATCCTCTGTAAATTTCTGTCCTACATATTTTGCGCCAACTGTTTGGCCATTTACGGTAATGAGATTTCCTCCTGCTTGATTTGGGAAAATCAAGGCGGATAACCCAGTTAATAAGCACGGGAACAAGAGTCCGCAAATTAACATTAAAACAACGGTAACTACAACTGCTTGACGCGTACCGTGCAGTAAGTTTTTCACTGATTCTTTCATAGTACAACCATCCTTTCTTAAAGCCCCAGACCAATGAAAGACAGCAGAGGAGCAATGATCATATCAATAATTTTAATCCCGATAAAAGGAGTGATCACGCCACCTAAACCATAAATAAGCATATTTCTTGCCAGCATCTTTCCAGAAGACATCGGACGATATTTAACACCCTTCATAGCCAGAGGAATCAGGCATGGGATGATAATCGCGTTAAAGATCAATGCGGACAAAATAGCGCTGTACGGTGTGGTCAGACCCATGATGTTTAAAATCTTCAGCTGTGGAATCGCCATCATAAACATCGCAGGAATGATCGCAAAATATTTTGCAATATCGTTTGCAATAGAGAAGGTAGTCAGGCTGCCACGAGTAATCAGCAGCTGCTTGCCAATTTCGACCACTTCCAAAATCTTGGTAGGATCGGAATCCAAATCGACCATGTTAGCTGCTTCTTTTGCGGCAGTAGTACCACTGTTCATTGCTAAGCCGACATTTGCTTGCGCCAAAGCAGGAGCATCGTTGGTACCATCACCAGTCATAGCAACAATTTTGCCCTCAGACTGTTCTTTCTTAATTACATCGATTTTATCTTCGGGTTTGCATTCTGCGATAAATCCATCAACACCAGCTTCTTTTGCAATTGTAGCAGCGGTTAACGGGTTATCACCCGTACACATGATCGTTTTGATGCCAATGGCACGCAGACGCTCAAAACGTTCCACCATACCGGGTTTCACAGTATCCTTCAGATAAATCACGCCTAAAATCCGATCATCCTCACAGACAGTAAGGGGTGTGCCGCCTAAGCTGGAAATCTTATCAACCTGTTCATGGAGATCTTCAGGAATTACCCCTCCGAGTGCTTTCACATACTGCTCAATTGCTTCTGCTGCGCCTTTACGAACCTTTGTGCCATCTGGAAGATTGACGCCGCTCATTCGAGTCTGAGCGGTAAATTCAATAAATTCCGAACCAGCAGTTTCTTCGCTGTTATCGCCCAAACGGCGGGCAAGCTCCAAGGTGGATTTTCCTTCGGGCGTTTCGTCATGCAGGCTGGTGAGTGCTGCGCAGCGGATCAGGTCGCTGCGGTTTGCACCGCCTACCGGGAAGAAATCAGCTGCAAGACGGTTACCATATGTAATGGTACCCGTTTTATCAAGAATCATGGTATCTACGTCGCCGCAAGCTTCCACAGCTTTACCAGACATAGCGATAACATTGAAACGAGTCACACGGTCCATACCAGCAATACCAATCGCAGAAAGCAAGCCGCCGATGGTGGTAGGAATCAGGCAGACAGCCAAGGCGATCAGCGTGGAAGTTTGCAACTGTACACCGGAATAAATGCCAATAGGATACAGGGTTACGATTACAATCAGGAAGATGATGGTCAGAGATACCAGCAAAGTGTTCAGCGCAATTTCATTTGGCGTTTTCTTACGGGAAGCGCCTTCCACCAGTGCAATCATACGATCAAGAAAACTGTTACCTGCATCGGAAGTAATGCGGATTTTCAGCCAGTCAGATACAATCGTAGTACCACCAGTAACGGAACAGAAGTCACCGCCGGATTCCCGAACAACGGGAGCAGATTCACCCGTAATGGCGGATTCATCAACAGAAGCTATACCTTCAATGACCTCTCCGTCGCCGGGGATAATTTCACCGGCAGAAACCATTACAATATCGCCTTTTTTCAGCTCGCTGGAAAGAACAATTTTCTCTGTACCGTCTTCCATGAGTAAACGGGCTTTGGTATCTTTCTGTGTTTTTTTGAGGCTTGCTGCTTGCGCTTTGCCGCGACCTTCTGCAACAGATTCAGCGAAGTTTGCAAACAAAACGGTGATGAATAGCACTACACAGACGATAATATTGTAAACTCTCAAATTAGTGCCATCGCTTACATCACCAAACAGCCCAGGGAAAAAGGAAAGAAGCAAGGTAATGAAACATCCCACTTCGACCACGAACATGACGGGATTTTTCATCATGTAGGCCGGATTCAATTTAGTAAAGGAACCGATCATTGCCTGACGAAATATTTCAGGCGTAATCAGCTTCTGATTCTTTTTGCTCATACGTGTTCCTCCTTATGCCCAAAGGGTTAAATGTTCCGCAATGGGGCCAAGCGCAAGTACTGGGAAAAAGGTCAGTGCCGCAAAGATGTAAACAACAAACACTAGAATTACCGCAAAGCTGAAAGTGTCAGTGTGTAGGGTGCCGGCAGATTCGTTGACAAATCGTTTTTTCATCAGAGACCCTGCAATCGCCAACTGAATGACAATGGAAAGATAACGGCCGAAGAACATGGCAAGACCTGTGGTGATATTCCAGAACATGGTGTTGTCAGCCAAACCCTCAAAACCGGAACCATTGTTTGCGGCGGAAGAAGCATACTCATAAAGCACTTGAGAAAGTCCATGGAAACCCGGATTGGTGATTCCTTCTAATCCGGCTTGTGTTCCAACAGCCAAAGCAGAGAAGGCTAAAATCAACAGCGGGTGAATGATGATACACAGAGCTGTTAATTTCATTTCTCGGCCTTCAATCTTTTTGCCCAGATATTCTGGTGTTCGACCAATCATCAAACCGCAGATAAACACCGCCAAGATGGCATACATAATCATGTTCATCAGCCCGACGCCCTTACCGCCAAACACAACGTTGAGCATCATGTGAAGCATCGGGATCATGCCGCCCAAGGGGGTTAAGGTATCGTGCATGTTATTAACAGTACCGGTTGTAAAGGAGGTTGTAGTCGTTGTAAACATGGCAGATTGTGCAATGCCAAATCGCACTTCCTTACCTTCCATACTCCCCATAGATTGGCTTAAACCGACATCCGCAAGTGCAGGATTTCCCTGGCTCTCTGCCCAGAAGCAAACGGAAAGACCAATCAGGAAAATAATCCCCATAGCAGCGAAAATGCTGCGACCTTCACGTCCATACATCCAAACTGTAAGACTTTTGCGTACTTTCCCTTGAGACTCAAATGCCTGCTCCGCATCCAGACCAGACTTTGCTTGCGCCATTTCCTGTTTACGGTCATGCACCATTTTGCCAAAGGTGATCACGCACGCACCTGGCAGTAGCATCATGGAATAAAGCTCGATCAGATTCGTAATGATGGTTGGATTCTCAATGGGAGTACTGGAGTTTGCACCCAAAAATCCACCGCCGTTTGTTCCTACGTGTTTGATAATTTCCAACGCTGCAACAGGTCCCATGGCAATAATCTGTTTTGCGCCTTCAATGGTATCTACCACAACATTCCCGGAGAAATTCTGCGGAACCCCCTGCCAAACCAACAGCAGTCCGCCTACAATAGAAAAGGGAAGCAGAACTCTTGTTGTGATGCGAACTAGATCTGCGAAAAAGTTTCCTACATTGTCTCTGGTTTTACCAGCCAGTCCACGGATGAATGCAACGCAGGCAGCATATCCGCTTGCAGCAGAGACAAACATCATAAAGATGATTACCACCATCTGAGATAAGTAAGACAGTCCAGACTCACCGGAATAATGCTGAAGGTTGGTGTTGGTCATGAAGCTGATGATCGTATTAAAAGAAAGGGTTTCTTCCATATTTCCAACCCCATTCGGATTGAAAATCGGAAGACTTTGCATTCTCAAAATGATATATCCTAGAAGAATCATTACGCCGTTGGTTGAAATCAGCGCCAAAGCGTATTTTTTCCAGTTCATTCCGTTTTGAGGTTTAATACCGCTGATCTTATAGATGACGCCATCCACGCGATCAAAAACCGGATCGGCAAAAGTATGTTTTCCGGCTGCAATATGATAAACATAAATGCCTACCGGAACTACCATTATCAGATAAAGGATAATGGTCAATATAATTTGTAGCATGATAATTTCCTCCTGCTGGTTTTAAAATTTTTCCGGGTGTACCAACGCATAAACCAGATAAGCACCCAGCAGTAAAACAACCATTCCAAGAACAATCATGTTCTTTCCTCCTTATTCATTTCGGTCTACTTGCTTTTGGCACCAGCTGATTAACAACAAAATAAGCCAAACGCAGCCTGCCAAAATGGCTATCATGATAAAATCCATCATAACGATTTCCTCCTCTTTGGTTTTACACGAAATATTGTAGCAGCGTTGCTGTGAAATTGGTCTTAGCGTTTTTTATATGGGATAAAGATTCCATTAAGAAAGCGCCTGATCCCCATTGGATCAGACGCTTTCAAAGATTTCTATGAAATTTTTATATAAACAAATAACGTTACCCATTTATGCCAGATGGACAACGTTATAAAAGTATCTTGATATACAGACTTTTCTTTATTGCCGTATCATTCGATACCCTACACCAATATGTGTTTGAATATATTGAGGGGCAGAAGGATTTTTCTCAATCTTTTTCCGCAGAGTAGCCATAAACACCCGCAAAGAAGGTGTATCTGATGCAGATGCGCTTCCCCATACTTCTTTTAAAATGTAATTATGGGTCAAAACTTTCCCGGTATTTTTAGCAAGAACACAAAGCAGTTTGTATTCAATAGGAGTCAAATGAATCTCTTTTTCATCCATATATGCGCATCCAGCAGCAAGATCAATGGTCAATTCTCCATTGCGGTATACACTGGTTTGTACTTGGGAAGAAGCTTCATCTGTCCTGCTTCTGCGTAAAGCCACGCGAAGTCGGGCCAAAAGTTCATCAATACTAAATGGTTTTGTTAAATAATCATCTGCCCCAGCATCTAATGCTTCTACCTTGTCCTGATCCTCGCTTCTAGCGCTTACGACGATAATAGGGACATTGCTCCATCCACGAACTTTTTGGATAATTTCAACTCCATCCATATCCGGTAAACCTAAATCCAAAATAATGACATCAGCGTTATAGGAAACCGCATCCAAAAGAGCGCCTGTTCCATTTTTCGCAGTATGATACTGATAATCCTGTGTATCCAACGTTGTTCGTATCAGGTTTGTGATAGCCGGATCATCCTCTATCACAAGAATTTTTGGTTTATACATGATCAAAATTCACTTCCTCTAAAGGTAATGTAAAGGAGAACACCGCACCATGCGGTTTATTATCGCTGACTGAAATTTCTCCTCCGTGAGCGTCTACAATAGATTTACATAAGCTCAAGCCCAAGCCTAACCCTCTGCGGCTGTCTGCTTTGCCGATATCTGCCGTGTAAAACATATCAAATAAATGCAGCTTGGCTTCATCTGAAATACCCGGTCCGTCATCTGCAATACGGATACGAACCATTTTCTTCTCTTTTTTCGCTGATAAACAGATATGAGAACCTTCCGGCGTATATTTAATGGCGTTATTTACAATGTTGATAATCACTTGAACAATTAACCGAACATCCATTTTCGCCATTAAAAGATCATCCGCAAGCTCTACCGATATCTCATGTTCAGCTGCTTTCCGGTCCACATGAGATATCGCCTCCCGAAACACATCGTCGATTAGTTCCGCATTCATCTGAAGATGCATTGTTCCGTTTTCAATCCGGGTAATCGACAAAAGATTTTCCGTGAGATTTACAAGCCACATCGAGTCATCATAAATAGAACTATAGATCTCCTGCTTTTTGCTTTCATCCAGAAAAATGCTTTTTTCCATTAAAACACCGGCATTACCGCTGATACTGGTAAGCGGCGTACGAAGGTCATGAGAAATCGCACGCAATAAATTGGAACGAAGACGTTCTCTCTGTGTTTCCATTTCAATCGCTTGTTTTTCAGCCCGAAGTCTGCGGCGTTCTAATATCAATCCGCATTCGTTTAAAAGTGCAATCAGCAAATTTTTCTCAAACACATCCAACGGCGGATAGTATTTGGACGGAATTCCTATCACGCCCATCACTTCCTGATTCCCTCGGACGGATAAATATAGATTCTGTGCGTGAGATAATGTATTAGTAGTTGCTCCGGCGTGTTTGTTATTTTTTACAACCCAGTCTGCAACGCCTACTTCTTCCGCAGTCATTGCTCCAATCAATTTATTGGTTTCTGACTGTGGACAAACCTGAAAATCAAGTTCTTTTTCTTTTACTACCAAAGAGTACAAAATCGGCCGATCCAGAAGAGCCCGTACCTGTTCTGCTGCAAGAGCAATAATTTCCTGTTCATCCCGCCCTTGCTGCATCTTTTGGCTGCTATTCATTAGGAGTTCCATATAGTAAGCTTTTTGAGCAGATTGGCGAGCCTGTTTTTTTACACGGATAGCTAATGTACTAGAAATAATACTGGCTACCAACATAATCAAGAAGGTAACCGGATAGTCAGGATCGGTGGCTTCTAATGAAAATCTTGGAACTGTAAAAAAGAAATTAAAGGAAATGACGCTGAGCAGTGATGCAAGCGCACCGTATAAATGACCATGCGTCCAAATTGCGGTAAGTAAAACTCCCAAAATATACACAGTAATGATATTCGCTTCCCGAAGACCAGCGGTGTAAAATCCAAAACTGATGATTGTTGCACAAAGTGTAATCAGTACAACTTTCAGCAGATCAATCCACCTAAATTTCGGTTCCTCTTTTCGAAGTAAATTAAATTTCTTCTTATAGAGCGGCTGAGCATCCGGAATGATATAAATATCAATATCTCCAGCTAATTTTGTCAGTTTGTCGGCTAATGTCTTACTCCGTAAAAATATTGTGGATTTGTGATTTGTTCTTCCCAGAACAATTTTCGTAATACCGCTAACCTTAGCATATTCTGCAATTTGTACAGCCGGATCATCACCATAAACAGTAGAAATTTGAGCGCCTAATTGCTCTGCAAGCCGAAGATTATCCCGTAATCTTTTTAAGCTGTCACCTTTCAATTCTTTTGTTTCAGGAGTTTCAACAAACAAAGCTGTAAATCCACTGTGGAAAGCCTCTGCCATACGAGCAGCTGTTCGGATTACTTTGGCGTTGGAAGGAGAGCTTGAAAGACAAATTAAAATATGCTCTCCTGCTTTGGCAACCGTTTCATTTCCGCTTTTTTGAGCGTTCCGACTTAATCGATCAGCAGTACGACGCAAAGCAATTTCACGAAGCGCCGCCAAATTATCTCTTGTAAAGAAATGATTGAGCGCACGGGAAGCCTGACTTTTACGATATACTTTTCCCGACTGTAACCGGGCAATTAAATCGTCCGGTTCAATATCAACCAGTTCCACTTGATCTGCAGAGTCAAACACAGAGTCGGGAATTCGTTCACTGACGGCAACTTGTGTAATAGATGCCACCAAGTCATTTAAAGATTCCAAATGCTGAACATTAACGGTTGTATAAACATCGATGCCTGCTCGCAGGAGTTCTTCCACGTCTTGATACCGTTTAGCATGACGGCATCCTGCCGCATTGCTGTGTGCTAATTCATCTACAAGCACTATTTGAGGATGACGTTTAAGAGCAGCATCTAAATCGAATTCTTTGAGTTTAATTCCTTTATAATCAACTTCTTTGTTGGGAAGTTGTTCTAATCCTTCGAGCAATGCAAGCGTATCGGGTCTGGTGTGACGCTCAATATACCCAACTACGACATCAATCCCTTGTTTTTGTGCCTGATGTGCGGCTTTAAGCATAGCGTAGGTTTTACCGACACCTGCCGCATAACCAAAGAAAATCTTCAGATTCCCTTGTCTTTGATTGTCTATATGCTCTTTATAAGTACCTTCCATATTTTCCAATGATGCATCACCCCATTTTTCTATTCTTTTTGATTATACCACATTTGGGCTTTTTGTGATGTAAAGAAGACATCTGAGGCATTAAGATTGTATTAAGAAAGAAAATCTTAATTTCTCATTAATGGCACTCGGTATCCTCTAACACTATCTTTTTACACTTTATGATATACTCCCAAGCATAAAAGAGTTGATAAAGAGGTATTTGAAATGATGACCAGACAGTTATGCGGAATAAATCACTATAATATAAGCAACTTTGCTGATAGACATATATTTGCTCTTTTAAAAAGCAAACAAGTAGAACTTGAAGATAAAATGGAAGCATATTTCAGCCACCATCCGCTTGTGCTTTGGGCAGTTGCATTTATAGGAATGCCAATCGGAATCTTATTAGCTGTTGGAGTTGTAGCAACAATATTTGGACTAATAATTTTAGGGATTATGTCCTTATAAAATTTAATACAACTTTATTATGCGCATTCGCCTTTTGGCGGGTGCGCTTTTTTCGTGCCTGCAGAAAAAAGCCATGGTTAAACACTCATAGTGGCAGACCGCCGCCCCCGACAATCTGAATTTTCAAAAAATTTCAGATTGATCGGAGGAAATAACTATGGCTTACAACAAAGCCAAAGCGGAAAAAGAATGGCTCCGCTGGAAAGAAGCAGAAGAAAAGAAACTCAGAGAACTCGGCGTGGATGAGGAAACCATCCAGTGCCTGCATACATACGACTGGGCTCAGTTTAATAAGGAACGCCAGTATCTGCAGCGACAGGTGGATTGGTCTCCCTATGTGGATTGGGTTTCAGCACAGGATCTGGAACTACCCGTTGAGGATACCGAATCCTTGCTGGATAGTATCGAGGACATGGAACTTTTTTCTTTGTTACATACTGTGGACAAGCTTACCCTCGAAATTCTCTTTATGAAAATGGATGGATATAGCAGCAAAGAAATAGCGTCTGCTTTTGGAATGGATGAGTACGCTGTAAATATGCGAATTTACCGCCTACGAAAAAAAATAAAAAAATATTTATGACCTGCGTTATATTCTGCCTCTTTTCATGGGCTATTGGGCGAACGGGGAAAAAGAAACGTTCACCTTGTAGCTTGAAAAGAGAATACCAGCCATGCGGGTACATTCCCGTCTGAGTGAGCGACGCAGGAAAAAGCGCCATGACGAGCCGCACACAAGCCGCCTCCCATTTATGTGTGGGACGGTGGCTTGTGTTGTTGGCTTTGAGCGATGCATTTTGACCGGAAAGAGGGAGTAGTTACCCTTTTCGCCACGACCTTGGGCGGGGTATTATGATACGCATTATCGTTTGCCCACACGTCAGATGGGTTGGCCGACCTTGGGTTGTAATCAGCAAGACCTTTGGGGAGCCAGTGAACGGTTTGTAAACTGCAAGCCTGCCCGCATGGTTCCCAAGGTTGCCGGGGGGCGAGCAGCGAATACGGCACATTAAAATCAAACCTTTTATTTTTTATTCAGATTGCCGTTGACGGCGAATCCGTGTGGCGCAGTTTAAAAGCTGCGCCACATTAGTTTGCCGCCAACACATATGAGCAAACTGCTCAAAGGAGAATGTGCCGAAATGAATAAGCCTACTTTGAAAGAGCAGGCACACGGAGAGATTGAAAAGATTTTCAGAATTCTTTTGCCTCAAAATGGTTTGGCGGTTCGGGAAGAACAAATTGCCCTCTGTCACGCCATGCTGGATACCCTGCTCAAAAACAATATCGCTCTGTGCGATGCAGGTGTTGGGATTGGCAAAACCTATGCTTACCTGACCGCCTGCATTTTACTGAAAAAGTTTGCCCCGCATGGACCTGCAGGTTCTCAGCCGGTAGTGATTTCTACCTCCAGCGTTGCCTTACAGGACGCTGTCATCGGAGAATACATCCCCTTTTTATCCCGGATTTTTCTGGAGAATCGTGTTATTTCCAAACCCATCCGAGCCATCGTGCGAAAAGGAAAAGAGCGTTTTGTCTGCGACGCTCGGCTTTCTCAAAGGTTGGAAGCGGTCAAAGATAAGAATAAGAATGCGGAACAGCTCAAAGCATTGCTTTCCCTTCGCACTTATTATGATTTGGACTCCGTAACCGGTCTTAGTGGATTTGACCGGCGGCAAGTATGCGTCCCAAAAGTTTGTGAGAAAACTTGTCCTTTGCGAAGCGCCTGTCGGTATCATCAATACCTGAAGGAAGCCAGAAGTGCGGAGATTTTCGTCCAGATCTGCAATCACAATTACTTATTGGCAGATGCCGCACACCGTTTGCAGGAACTTCGCCCTCTTTTGAATGACTATCGGGCTTTGGTAATTGATGAAGCCCACAAACTGCCGGACGCAGCTCGGCAGATGTATGGAAAAAGCCTTTCAGCAGAAGATTTCAGTGAGCTCTGCACTCTGCTGGCAAAAGAAAAATATGTCCTCGCAGCCCAGCGGCTGAAAGAAAAGTTTACTGCCCTTATGGGAGCCATGTGCCGGGGCGAACTGCTGGAAGAAGCACAGCGTACCGCCTTTGTTTTAACGCCGGATCGGGAAGCCACCCTTCGGGATTGTCTCTCCCTTCTTCGCCAGATCCAAAAACAGCTTGCGCCTCGCCTCCCACGGTGTATACTTTACCGGCTGGGAACAACAGAGCAAACCCTCAACCTGTTTTTTACCGGGGATCGAAAATATATTCTTTATATCCAGTATGACAGGGAAGGAAGTCCCAGCCTGTGCGCCGCCAGCCGAGAAATGCCGGAACAGCTGCGCCACGCACTGTGGTCGAAGGAAACGCCAGCGATTCTCACATCGGGAACACTTATGGCCGGGGGCAGTTTTGACAGAACCCGCCAGCTCATGGGGCTGTCCGCAAACAAGCGGCTGGATGACTTTATTGCGGTTTCTCCCTTTGATTATAAAGAAAACTGCCTTCTCTACATTCCCAATGATATGCCAAAGGCGCAAATGGGCAGTGAAAAGGAAGCCAAGTGTCTGGCAGAACGGATCTGCCGCTTAGTAAAAGCCACTCATGGCCACACTCTGGTGCTGTTTACTTCCTACTCCCTGATGGGCGCTGTTTATAACCAAGTAAAAGAACAGCTGTCCTTTCCGCTAATGGTGGTATGGCGGCATTCGCAGGATGTCATCAACCAGTTCAAGCAGGCGCAGAATGCGGTGCTGTTCGCAGCGGGTTCCTGTTGGGAAGGTGTGGACTTTCCCGGCGATATGGTATCGTCACTCATTATTGTACGTCTGCCTTTTCCTGTTCCCGATCCTATCAGCGAAGCAGAACGGGAACAATATCCCACTCTGCAGGACTATATCCGAGAAGTCATTATCCCGGATATGCAGGTAAAACTCCGGCAAGGGTTCGGACGGGCTATCCGTACTGAAACGGATACCTGTGTGGTGAGCATTCTGGACCATCGTGCAGCACCCGGAGAACGATATCACCGAGCTGTGCTGGAAACCCTTCCTCCGCTTCATATCGCCAGAAAAATCGAAGATGTAGAAGATTTCATCCGGACAAAGAAAAGCCCGGATTATTTTATGCCGTAAAGGAGATTGACATAGATGAATGAGAAAACGGAACCAGAAAAGGAATATCCTTATATAGACCGCCCTATGTGGTTATACAGCCGAAGCAGCGATAAGAAAATATCGGCTCCCATGCAGCAGATGTACGAGTTGTTGGAGGAAGCCCAGCGCCGCAGTTACACGGTTGTAGGCACTTCACAGGATATGGGGACTGGCAGAAGCATGGCTCGGATGGGATTACAACAAATGATGCGCTCTGTGAAAGACGGTCATGTCCGTGCTGTGCTTGTTCGGGATTTAACCCGCCTGAGCCACGATCCTGCCATCTTGATTCGAATACTGGAATTTTTGCAGGATCACGATACGGTACTGATCACCACTGACAGCAATCTTCCGTATGAGCTCTACCTCAAAGGGCTGGAAAATCGCTTTTATCAAAGAGCAGCTCGAAAGAGTCTCTCTCTGCCGTGGTAAAGGGGGTATATCATGAACACTACATATAATCCCGATGCACCCACCCTTACTGTAGTTAATGAAATCAAATATTATATGGCGCTTTCGGCGCTTAAAAAAATGCTGGCTGATGGCGTGATAACCTCAGAAAATTACAACAAAGCCACTGTTGCTATTGCCGAAAGATACCGAGTTTTGAGGTACGATATTTAGTTGTTGTCGTGATAGCTTTCTACCAGACATTGTGGTAGTGTTGTTGCTATGGAACGGTCATAATAGATGCCTCCCAAATAAGCGCAGAAAGGATGGTGCGGAGAATGCCACAGGTGCAAATCATCGAACCCACAATAAGACCACAAGAGCAAAAAATCCGGGTTTGCGCTTATGCACGTGTGAGCAGCGACTCCGACGATCAACTTAATTCCTTTTCTGCTCAGGTTGAATATTTCACACAACTGATACAAAACCACAGCAATTGGGAATTCGTTGATATTTATGCCGATGAGGGCATAACCGGTACCAGAGCCGATAAACGTGATGAGTTCCAAAGACTCATGCGTGATTGTCGAGCTGGGAGAATAGACCGTATATTGGTTAAATCTATTTCCAGATTTGGGCGAAACAGCACGGACTGTATCGAAGCTGTGAGGGAACTCAAAATGCTGGGGGTTACTGTAGCGTTTGAAAAAGAAGGCATTGACACTGGACAAATGACTAACGAAATGTATTTTTCCATGTACAGTGCATTCTCACAGGAAGAGTCAACCTCTATTGCAAAGAATATGCGCAGGGGCGCAGCCATGCGGATGAAAAACGGAACCTATCGTCTGTCACAAGCACCCTATGGTTATCGTTTAGATGAAAAAGGCGGTTTCCTAATTCAGCCCGAAGAAGCAAAAATCGTCCGAAAGATATTCGGGGATTTTCTTTCAGGAAAGAGTATTCAAGAAATTACCAATGAACTTGCGGCAGCTAAAGTGCCAAAACTGAAAGGAAACCCTGTGTGGAGTGCCACTGGCGTCTCGTATATTTTAACTAACGAGCGTTACATAGGGGACGAATTATTCCAGAAACGCTTTACCACAGATGCCTTTCCATTTAAAAAAGTGAAGAACCGTGGAGAGAAAAGTCAGTTTTATGCTGAAAATACCCATGAAGCTATCGTTAGCCCTAATGTGTTCAGAATGACGCAAGAACTTCTTAAAAAGAAAAATCAGCTTCATGGCCGAAAAAAGGAAATGCAATCCTATACCTTTTCTAAAATGCTGGAGTGCAGCGAATGCGGGAGTACATTCTGCAGACGTGTAACTAAAGCTGGAACAGTGGTCTGGTCTTGCTACCGTCATTTTCGTGATAAAAGATTATGCACCATGGAAAATGTGCAGGAATCTGAAGTGGAATCAGCATTTGTTACCTTATATAATAAACTGGGGAGAAATCGCTCGGAGATTTTAACACCATTTATTTTACAAGTGGAAAACCTGCGTGATAAAAACTTTATGTCCCATCCGGGGGCAATGCAGTTGAACAAAGAAATAGCGGATCTGTTAGAGCAGAATCATGCACTGGCTACTTTAAGAGCCAAAGAGTGCATTGATTCTGCTTTCTTTATGAGTGAAACCAATGCCAATAATGCCAAGTTGGAAAATTTGCGGAAAGAGTTACAACGATACCGTGATTTAAACGACTACCGAGAAATTCTCGATGGAAGCCATTTGCTTCTGAAGATTTTCGATGAACAGGAAAGTATCCTACAGTTTGAACCTACGGCATTTCGTAACATGGTTATTAAAGTGAGGATTTCCTCAGAAACTATCTGCTTCCAACTAATCAACGGGATGGAACTGGCTGAGAGAAGATAGGAGTTATACCAATGAAAAAGAAAAGATATCTGCCTTTCGGTTATCAAATGGAAAAAGGGAACATTATCCCACACCCTGACGAGGGACCTTTGGTGCAGGTTATCTTTTCGAAATACCTTGAAAGGGCAGCGCTTTCATCTCTTGCTAAATATGCTGCATTATCGGGTATTCCCTATCGAGAAGGATCAGAACGATGGAATAAAACCATGATTTGCCGGATTTTAGACAATCCCAAATATGTAGGCATCGAAGGATTTCCGCCACTGATTTCAAAGGAAGAATTTGAAGAAGCTGCATCCCTTAGAAAATCTAAGGCAAAACAATATGGCGGCAGCCTTTCTGCAGAAATGAAAAAAATCCGCCAGCAAATTTGCTGTGGGATTTGCGGGAACTCCCTGAAGCGAGTCAACATGAGGACGGGATATATTCTGTGGGAATGCCCGGAATGCGGAATTAGCACAGATTATCTTTCAGATGAACTACTGCTGCAGGGTGTAACCATGCTGTTAAACCGAGTTATTAAAAATCGGGAAAAAATAAAGCCGGAAGAAAAGCACTGCGAATGCCTATCCATCGAAGTCATGCGACTAAACAATGAGATTAACCGGCAGATGTCCAATCCCTGTGCTAATGCGGATCAACTGCTACAGCTTATTATGGATTGTGCCAAAGCAAAGTACGCAGTCTGCGATAGCGGCATCTTGGAACAGATGACTTGCCTTATACAAAAACGGTTAGAACATCAACATCCAATTTCCGATTTTGACTATGAATTGTTTAACAGTATTGCAGAAAAAATTCTTATTCAACCGAACTCATCCATTCAACTTCAACTGCGAAATGGAAAAGTAATATAGCCTACCGGAAAGGAGCATTTATATGGAGCAAAAACTCTCTGACAGACAAAAAATCATCCGTGAAATCAAACCCTCGCCAGTGCTGCAGGCAAGGACCCGAAATCATAAATTGCGAGTAGCAGCTTACTGCCGAGTCAGTACCGATCAGGAAGAACAGCAAACCAGTATTGAAAATCAAATTGCTTATTATGAGGATTTCATTCATTCGAATCCTGAATGGGAATATGCTGGTGTTTTTTCAGATGATGGCATAAGCGGAACCAGAGATGAGAACCGCCCCGGATTTATGGAAATGATTAAGCAGTGTAAAAAAGGAAAAATTGACATGATACTGGCAAAGTCACTATCCAGATTTTCCCGAAATACACTCCAATGCATTTCATATATAAGAATGCTCAAGGATAGAGGTATCATCATCCGATTTGAAAAAGAGGGGTTGGACACTTCCCGTGTAACCAGCGAAATATTCTTCACATGGACCAGCGCCTTCGCTCAAGGCGAAAGCGAATCCCTGAGCAACAACGTCAAATGGGGAAAACGCAAGGGTTACAGTCAAGGAAAATTCACTTTTCCTTATGCGAGTATGCTTGGCTATAAAAAAGGAGAGAATGGAGAGCCGGAAATTGTACCGGAAGAAGCAGAACATATTAAAATGATTTTTAACCTGTTTCTGCTGGGGCGCAGCCTGCGTCAGATCAAGGAAGCATTGGAACGACGAAACATACTGACACCACGAGGTAATACCGAATGGGGATTATCCAGCATTGAGCATATCTTGCGGAATGAAAAATACATGGGGGATGTGCTGCTGCAAAAGAGTTATACCGTAGACTTCCTGACTAAGAAAAAGAAGAAAAACAATGGAGAACTTACACAATACTACATCACCGATAACCACCCGGCTATCATCCCTCGTGAGGATTTCCTGAACGTCCAACTTGAACTGACCAGAAGGAACAGCAAAAAGAAGGTTTCACAAAAGAAAACCAAGAGCGCGCTGGGCAAATACTGCAGCAAGTATGCCCTTTCCGAAAGACTGGTTTGCGGGGAGTGCGGTTCTATGTACCGCAGAACTACTTGGGTGAAAAAAGGAAAGAAAAAAGTAGTTTGGCGCTGTATCAGCCGATTAGAATTCGGAACAAAATACTGCCAACACTCACCGACTTTGTTAGAAGAAACCTTGCATCAAGCAATACTCCAATGCGTTCAGAGTGTGGTTGAGGATAAGGAAGATATTCTGAAAACTCTGCGTGACGTACAAGAAAACATTATCCTGTTTACAGGGAATCAAGTTACACCGCAATCATTGGAAAAGCAAATAGATAAACTGCAGCAGGAAATGTCGGCCTTAGTTAAAATTGTTGCTCAAGGCGGCGACAGCGACTTCTATGCCGCAAAGTTGCGGCAACTTTCCGAACAAAAAATGGAGCTCACCAATCAACTGCAGGAAGTTCAGAAAAAGAAGATGGCAAATCAGGCACAGGAATACCAATATCAACAAGCCCTGATTTATATCAACAACGAGGAAAACTTAAATCTCACGGAGTTTAATGATGACTTTATCCGAAGAATCATTGAACAGGTGACCGTCCTATCCGCAACACAAATAAGGATACGATTTGTCGGTGGATACGAACAGGATGTAAACCTGCCATTAAAGAAATAGGTTGCCTGCAAAGAAATAGCACCGATGTCCTCAATCCGGGGCATCGGTGCTATTTCTTTGCGGGAGAATAAAGTGTCCAATAGTGTCCAAAAAATAATTGACAAAATCGATTTGATATGCTATTATATTTTTATAGTGAACAGCTGTGTCCAAGGAGAGTGCCAATATGAAAGCAAATTTAATAATCAATTTAGTAACCGCACACAGTAGCGGAAATGAATCTCAATTTGAAAGTGCACTTTCTGATTTGATTCATGATGAAGAAAAAAAAGGAAATGCCCAATTAGCGTTGTCTCTTAAAAATGCTTATTCGCCAGACAAACATTCTCAAAGTTCCATGATCAGCCCAATGTCTACAATGTCTTTTTCAGTACAGTCAGTTACCAATTTACCCAAAGACAAAGATAGCACTTTGGATTTGGTTGAAATTTTGCAACCTACCATTCAGTTGAAAGATGTAGCACTATCGGAAAAGGCTCAAGATACAATTCAGGAAATTATTGAAGAACAAAATAAAGCCCAAGAACTCATGAAGATAGGAATTACACCTACAAATAGAATATTATTCTGTGGTCCTCCCGGTTGTGGAAAAACAATGACCGCAAATGCCTTGGCAAAAGAATTAGGGTTACCCATCGCGTATGTTCATTTGGATGGTCTGGTATCATCGTATCTTGGCCAAACAGGAACAAATATCCGGAAAATATTTGAATTTGTAAAAGGAAAACGAATTATGCTATTTCTCGATGAATTCGATGCTATAGCGAAAAAAAGAGACGATTCCCATGAACTCGGAGAATTGAAGCGAGTTGTAACTACCTTGTTGCAGAATATGGATGAAATGCCTGCAAATGTTTTTTTGGTTGCTGCAACCAATCACCATCATTTACTTGATCCAGCGATTTGGAGAAGATTTAATATTTCCATTTTGTTAGAAGAACCCAATGAAATGCAACGCCAGAAAATAATTGAGAACTCATTACGGGATTTTTTGAAAGCATACCAAATTGATTCTCAAATATTGACCGTTCTTACGGATGGTATGAGTGGTGCTCAAATGCAAACATTCTTACAGTCATTAGGCAAGTTTTGTATTATGAATAAAAAAAGTGGATCAATTATTTCTATTGAAGAAATTGGAAAAATTTGGCTGAAGCATACTACTTTATACGTTAGTGAAGATGACGGTGACTTTATGAAGGCATTATCGAAACTTCAAAAGAATGGAGTATCGATTCGTACACTTGAGGCTATCACGGGGATTCCTCGTTCAACATTAAGTTATCGTTTTAACAAGGAGGGAAAATTAGATGAATGACAAAAAGCCTCATTTTTGGATTCCTGATGAGGAAGTAGAACGTGTATCCAAGAAGCCTACTGGTAGAACTACGCCTCGTGATATTGTCTATTCTGAACACGGCGCTAAATTAAGCCACGGACTTCAATTAGTTAAGCAATCCGTCGAAGAACTTAAAGAAGATGACTCCTTACACGATGCCGGATTATACGTATTTAAAGTTGAACTGCCAGAGGGCGAAAAAATTCAGCATCAGTCTGATTTGTTTTCCAAGAATGGAATGTATGTAAATGCAGTCAAGGATGAGCGACACGCAATAGTCTCTACAACGAAACATCAGTTCCAGATATTAAGGAATCGTGTTGCAGCATATACGGCAAATGGTACAAATAAAACTCAATTTGACTATATAGAAAGCATTGCTCCATATATAGGAACAGAGAAGAATTCAGGAGAGCTAAGAAAAAAAGTATATATTGATCGGCCTCCAGAAACAGTAGATATTCAACTTATGTTTATCCCTAATTTGCAATCTAAGGACTATGCAATAGCAATTGAAAAGGTAAAAGAAAAAATTCACATTGTGCAGGGACAAATTCAGCAGGACCCCTATTACCTCTCTGATAGAACGCCAGTAATTCGTGCCGTTGTTCCATCCAGCACTTTAAGTCGTTTTGAGAATGACTCTGCGATATATAGAATTGAGGAGACTCGTTTTTTTAGTGTAGGAGTAGATGATTTTCTTATGAATATTCCCTCTTCTGCACAAATGACTGATGAAATTGATTTAGAAAATCTGCCAGTTGTCGTTGTTCTTGATTCCGGGATAAATTTTCCTCCTCCGTTTGATCAACTTGTAATCGAGCATTGGAGGGCTCCTCTATCTTCTGGGGGTGATAGAAATCACGGAACACGAGTAGCGAGCAGAGTATCATTTGCACATATGGGACAACAATTAGCACTTTCTCATTGCATTACTCCTCGCGCAAGAGTTATTGATTGCAATATACTTGATGGCTCTGTTCCAGAAAATATCATAATCCAGCGCATTCAAAAGGCTGTTGAAGCTTATCATGGGGTTTCGAAGATATACAACTTATCTGCAAACGCGAGTCTTCCTATTGAAGGTGATGAGATGAGTATTATAGGATTTGAACTTGATGCATTGCAGTTGAAATATGGGGTCCAGTTTGTTGTTTCTGCCGGAAATCATGAACTTTGGAAAACAGAAACTTCCATTGATGATATACTAGATGATGATGATTCGCGAATTGCTCCCCCTGCTGATTCTATGCTCAGTATAGTAGTAGGAGCAGTTACAAGCGAGGATCATGTCGGTAGTCTTTCTGGAAAAAATATTATTGCTCCATACAGTAGACGAGGACCAGGTTTTGCTGGTTTTTCAAAGCCCGATATGTGTGCTTATGGTGGTACTATATCATTAGATGGAGCGGGTGCCCATGTGCCTGCTGATATGACTTCGTTAGTTCTTACCACAAATGCAACCGTGGAACCAGATGCAGGAACTAGTTTTACAGCCCCTACTGTTGCTGGTGATTTAGCAGAAATATCTAACAATACTCCTAATAATGATATTTTGCTTGCAAAAGCTTTGTTGTATCACAATGCAAAGCCTTTATGGGAAAGTGACGAGATGGAAAATGAGGAATTAGCCTTTGCACATAACCTTTATGGAAGAGGAATTGCCTCGGTGGAGGATAGCAAATTCTCATCTCCTTCTCGAGTAACTTTCTTAAGGACAGGAAGCCTTAACAGACTAACCAAGGAACGTGTGAAAATCTATATGCCAGAAGTTTTAGCAGCTCAGGTAGGCAGAAATGTAGCTCGAGTTACTGTCACTTGTCTTACGCTACCACCGATTGATCGCACAAAGGGTAGCGAATATTTAGGAGCGTTTATTCGAGCCTCATTAAAAAAGTCTCATCCAGATGGCCGTTTGCTGCCGGTAGCACAAGACTATTCTGAAGGCCGAAGAAAATGGGACGTCTGTTGTCAATTCACTAAAACATTTACGTCGTTTAATTCTGGTGACTGGCAAATATGGCTAGAACTTTTCTCTCGTTGGGATGAGGAGAATTTAGATGTTCCATACGCACTGGTTGCTACTATTGAAGATGTTAGCGGTACTTTAGACGTGTATAGTGAAATTCAAGCACAAAATCGTTATCCGTTGGCAAATACTCTGCGTATAAAAGTTGATGCATAAAAGACTTTGGTTGAAGTATTTGAAGGCGGCATCTAAAATGTCCACCCCTGACAGACTGAGTCTGAACGCAATGCGCGTTCGGACTCTTTCTTTTTGTCCGAGCAGTTTACCACCTATCTTGGTGCTAAACTGCTCGCTTTTCTTTTAAATGGGGGTGACCGATTGTACAATCGGTCACCCCCATTTTTTGCATACCGTTTTCCTGCACTCTCCGTTCCGGGATGCAGCATCTTCAACTGGTCCCCCCTGCCTTTTATAATGTTGGTGGGACAGTAAATTTCGCATGAGATAAGCAAAGATGAAAGGTAATATAAGCTTTTCTGGCATACTTACATATTTTGATGACATTTGTCTGTACTGTATGCACAAAAAATTCAACTTTTTCGACCATGAAAACTATCGTGTGAGATATTGACAATTGATGGCCTATATGATAAAATTTGTTTGCTTCCGAACTGTTAGGGAACGATACAATGGACAACAAATTTTTAAAAAGGGAGGGAAGGACGATGAAAAAGGACTGTGGGGTCTGGATCAACATCCTGTCCCACAAGCTGAAAAAGCGCATGAACGCCAACACCCATAGCCTCGGACTGACCGGGGTACAAAGTCATGTCATGCACTATATCCTTGTGAAATGTGCGGACGGACCTGTATTTCAACGTGATGTGGAAAAGGCGTTCAGTATGAGCCGCTCCACAACGACGGGGATCTTGCAGCTTATGGAAAAAAATGGCCTACTCCTGCGGCAGCCTGTTGAGAGCGACGCGCGCCTTAAAAGTTTAATTCCCACCCAAAAGGCAGCGAATCTTGATGCGCAGATCGGCGAATTTCTGCATCAAACGGAACAACTGCTCACCCGAGGAATTCCTGCGGAGCAGCTGGAGATGTTTTTGCGGACAGTCGAACAGATGAATCAGAATCTGGACAGCTGATTTGTCTGTAAAAATTGTAATCCTGTGCGGCAAGGTTTGTAAAAGAGCCTTTTGTCCAAAATCCCGGCAAGGAGCACCGGGATTGAAAACGGTTTGGCGCTTGCCAAACAAGTCACCTATAGTGAATTGGCGGGCTGGCCGCCATTTGAAGGAGGAATGTCACTCATGCTAAAAACGCTTGCTCGCAGCATCCGCGAGTTTAAAAAACCGGCACTCATCACTCCGCTTTTGGTTACGGTGGAGGTTATCCTGGAGTGCATCATCCCATTTGTAATTGCCAATCTGGTCAACGAGATGCAGGCTGGCTGTGGAATGGATGTCATCGTCAACTACGGCATCCAGCTGGTTGTGATGGCAGTTTTGTCCCTGGTTTTTGGCGTTGCCGCCGGCAATACCTGTGCCACTGCGTCCACCGGTTTTGCGCGCAATCTTCGTCAGGATATGTTCTACCGTATCCAGGATTATTCCTTTGAGAATATTGATAAGTTCTCTGTGTCCAGTCTGGTTACCCGTATGACGACCGACGTTGTCAATGTACAGATGTCCTTTATGATGATTATTCGTGTTGCCATTCGTGGACCTTTGATGCTCATCTTTTCCTTTGTAATGGGCTTTGTAATGGGCGGACGTCTTGCGCTGATCTTCCTGGTCACCATCCCGCTGTTGGCTGTCGGCCTGACCCTGGTTATCCGCAAAGCTACCCCAATCTTCCGCCGCGTATTCCGCAAATATGATGCCCTGAACGATTCGGTTCAGGAAAATGTCCAGGCGATGCGCGTTGTCAAGAGCTATGTGCGTGAGGAATACGAAAAGAAAAAGTTTGATGTTGCTGCGGAAGATGTTTGCGGCGACTTCACCCGCGCTGAGCGCATCATGGCGCTGAACAACCCAATGATGCAGATCTGCGTCTATGCCGGTATGGCATTTGTGCTGTCCTTCGGTTCCTATGTCGTCATCACCAGCCAGGGTATTGGCATTGCAGTAGGTCAGATGTCTTCCATCTTAACCTACAGCTTCCAGATTTTGATGAGCTTGATGGTTCTGTCGATGGTATTTGTTATGATTACCATGTCGATGGAGTCGGCTGAGCGTATCGTTGAGGTCCTCTCCGAACAGAGCAACCTCACCAGCCCAGAAAACGCCATCACCGAAGTGAAAGACGGCTCGATTGATTTTGAGAACGTAAACTTTAAATATTCCAAAAAGGCGGAGCGCAACGCCCTGTCCAACGTAAACTTACATATTAAATCCGGTGAGGTAATCGGTATTCTGGGCGGAACAGGTTCTTCCAAGTCCACCTTGATCCAGTTGATTCCGCGTCTATACGACGTCACCGAAGGTTCCGTCAAGGTAGGCGGCGTGGATGTCCGCGACTATGACCTGGAAGTGCTGCGCAACAACGTAGCAGTTGTGTTGCAGAAAAACGTCCTCTTCAGCGGCACCATCAAGGACAACCTGCGTTGGGGCAATCCGAACGCCACCGACGAGGAGATGCTGGAAGCTTGCAAGCTGGCACAGGCGGACGAATTTATCCAGCAGTTCCCGGATAAGTACGACACATGGATTGAGCAGGGTGGCGCCAACGTCTCCGGCGGTCAGAAGCAGAGACTTTGTATTGCAAGAGCGCTGCTGAAAAAACCGAAGGTGCTCATCCTCGACGACTCCACCAGCGCGGTCGATACCCGCACCGATGCCCTTATCCGCGACGGCTTCCGCAAGTTTATCCCGGAAACCACCAAGATTATCATTGCCCAGCGTGTTGCCTCGGTTGAGGACGCAGACCGCATCATCGTCATGGAGGGCGGCCGCATCAACGATATCGGCAACCACGCAGAATTGATGGAACGCAACGAAATCTACCGCGAAATTTATACCACTCAGAACAAGGCAGGTGATCACGATGGCGAATAACAATCAGAAAGCGGCGGCAGCTCCCTCCACCACACCGCGCGGCCACCGCGCGCCAAAAGGTGTTATCAAGCGCTTGCTCAAGACCCTGTTGGAGTTCTATCCGGTACTGCTGCCGGTGACCATTGTCTGCATTTTAATCAATGCAATTGTCAGCTCCATCCCATCGGTCTTTATGCAGAAGATTATTGCAATAGTAGATTCTAGCTACAAGAGCGGAGACTGGAATTCCGTCTCGGGCCAGATCCTGGGAGCGGTTGCCATTCTGGTCGGCCTGTATGTTATCAGCTTGATTGCAGGTTTCTTCTACACCCAGATGATGGCGATCATCACACAGGGATCGCTCAAAAAGCTCCGTGAGAAGATGTTTGACCACATGGAGGACCTCCCGATCAAATATTTTGACACCAACGGCCATGGCGACATCATGAGCTATTACACCAACGACGTCGACACCCTGCGCCAGATGATCAGCCAGAGCTTGCCGCAGATGCTCATCTCGGCAGTTACTCTGATTACCGTATTTGCCATCATGCTGTATTACAGCGCCATCCTGGCAGTACTGATTGCAGCAGGTGTCGTTTGCATGGTATTTTTGGCCCGCTATGTCACCAGCCATTCCTCCAAATACTTCCTGCGCCAGCAGATCACTCTGGCCAATGCAGAGGCATTCATGGAAGAGATGATGACCGGACAGAAGGTCATCAAGGTATTCTGCCACGAGGAAGCTGCCAAGAAAGATTTTGATAAGGTCAATGGCGAAATCTTCTTCAACGCCCGCAACGGTAACCGCTTTGCAAACGTCCTGATGCCGCTGTTGAGCAACGTCGGCAACGTCATGTATGTCGTTGTTGCATTGGTCGGCGGTGCGCTGCTGCTGACCGATGTGCCCAACATCAGCTTTTCCGGTATGGCCTTCAGCATCAGCATTGTCGTACCATTTTTGAACATGACCAAACAGTTTGCCGGTGCAGTCGGTCAGGTTTCCAACCAGGTCAACATGGTCATTATGGGTTCTGCCGGTGCACACCGCATCTTTGCTCTGCTGGATGAGCCGGTTGAAACAGACGACGGCTATGTCACCCTGGTCAACGTCAAAGAAAATGCAGACGGCTCCCTCACCGAGTGCAAGGAGCGCACCAATGTATGGGCATGGAAACATCCGCATCACGATGGTACCCTGACCTACACTAAGTTGCAGGGCGATGTCCGCTTCTACGATGTCAACTTCGGTTATACTCCGGAAAAGACCGTTTTGCACAACATCAGCTTGTATGCAAAACCCGGTCAGAAGGTCGCCTTTGTAGGTTCGACCGGCGCCGGAAAGACCACCATCACCAACCTGATCAACCGCTTCTACGATATTAACGACGGCAAGATCCGCTATGACGGCATCAACATCAACAAGATTAAAAAGAGCGATCTGCGCAAGAGCCTTGGCATCGTATTGCAGGATACCAACCTCTTTACCGGCACCGTTATGGAGAACATCCGGTACGGAAATCTGGATGCCTGCGATGACGAATGTATTGCGGCGGCAAAACTGGCCGGAGCGGACGACTTTATCCGCCGCCTGCCACAGGGCTACAACACCATGCTGTTTGGCAACGGCGCAAACCTGAGCCAGGGACAGCGGCAGCTGTTGGCCATCGCCCGTGCTGCGGTTGCTGATCCGCCGGTAATGATTATGGATGAGGCGACCAGCTCGATTGATACCCGCACCGAGGCAATTGTACAGCGCGGTATGGACGCTTTGATGAGCGGACGTACAGTATTTGTCATTGCACACCGCCTGTCGACTGTACGGAATGCGAATGCGATCATGGTACTGGATCACGGCCGCATCATCGAGCGCGGAACACACGAAGATCTGCTCAAGCTCAAAGGTACATACTATCAGTTGTATACCGGTGCGCTGGAGCTCGATTAAGCGAAGAAACAAAAAATCCCGAACCAAAAAGGTTCGGGATTTTTTTATGCTGCAAATGTTGCAGGACGGATGTTTTAAACGGAAAGCAAATTGGCTGCGGCATTGTTGATGCACCGCAGGGCATTGAGCGATCTTGGATAGCCGATATACGGCAGGCATTGCGATAAAACGGCAATCAAAAAGGCCTTGTCGTTTCCGATGCGCAGGTTAGCCTCTGCATGGGAGGTCAGCTGTGGCTCACACCCGCCCTGCGCCAAAAGGAAGCAGAAGGTGATCATCTCACGCTGTCTGTAATCCAGCCCTTTGCGCGTATAATAGTCCCCAAAGCAGTTGTCCGACAACCACCTGTTGATGTGCCGGCTTTCCTCTGGACCGGACTGGGAGAAGCCGCGCATCGAATCGCCGAAGATGTCCACCTGTGCCTGTTCGCCGGCTGCCAATCGGGTGTCTGGGGTAGTGGTGGCCTGCGGTTCCAAAGGAAGCGATATGCCTTGGGAGGCAAAAACGGCATTGGTTGCCTTTAAGAATGGAAAGACACGTCCGATGCCGAGGTATGCGGTGGCCTGGTAGACGACCTCTTTGATCTGTACGGGAGTCAGTCCGGCACCCAGTGCGGCGGGCAGCATGGATTTGTAGAGTTCCAATCCCTGGCAGCCGAGCAGCGCCGCAAGAATGGCCATCATGCGGGTGGACTCGTCCAATTCGCCCTGCTTTGTGACCTCGTCGAGGGCAAAATTCTCAAAAAACTTAGTGAATTCCGGGTCGGTGCGGGCAAGCTCTCCGTCTGCACCTTCCAGCGCCTGTATGCATGCTGCTTTGCACGATTCAGTTTGATTCATCACAATCACCTCATCATAACGATAAAAGTTTTGTTTTATTTTATTAAGGAGCGAGAGGCACACCTTCATCATTTGGCAATGAAGGAATGACCGTCGCTTTTTGGGACAATTTAATAGTAGAAGCTGCTTTGGTAAAAGTACGGAGAGATCCTCTCTTCCCTTTAACCCTACACCCTTGAGCTGACTCCAAGTCAAATGAAGTTTTTGTAAACGCCCATAGACAAAAGCTCTGACAGCGAAAAGTATGCAAGCTGTAGATCCTCTTTTTTGATCTGGGCGGGAGTTTTGCTTTACGCATTTTTTCTTTCATGGTACAATGACACCATAAGACAACAACATAAAGAAGGGAAGGAATGCAGATGCTTCGTATTGATTTGCTTGTGGTGGGCAAACTCAAGGAGGAATACTGGCGGCGCGCCTGTGAGGAATATGTCAAGAGGCTCGGCGCATTTGCAAAGGTACAGATTGTAGAACTGCCGGAGGCCAAGGTGCCACAAAATCCCAATGCTGCACAGATTGCCGCAGCGCTCAAGACAGAAGGACAATCCATCCTCGCAAAGATTCCCGGACAGAGCGTAGTGGTGGCGATGTGCATCGAGGGACAGATGCTCTCCTCCGAGCAGCTGGCAGAGCAGATGGAGCAGCGCAGCGCACGTGGAGAGGGCCAGTTTGCTTTTGTGATCGGCGGATCGTGGGGATTGGATGCGGCGGTAAAATCGAGGGCGGATGTGCGGCTTTCGATGTCTCGGATGACCTTTCCGCACCAGCTTGCCCGTGTGATGCTGCTGGAGCAGATTTATCGAGCCTGTTCTATTCAAAAACACACCAAATATCACAAATAAAATGAAATGGAACATAAAAGTTGCCTAAAAAAGGGGAGCTAAATGAGAGTATATTTCTTCACACAAGGGTTGCCAGAAAGGGCAGGGAAAGGCTTGCAATCAGTACAGATTATGTTATAATAAAAACAGACAGGTATGAATTGGGTGTGTTTTTGCGCCCGAAAGGTGTATACCACCGCACCTGCACAAAAGGGAAATGCATCTGCGTTTTTGTGCCGCATCGTTTTGAAAGTACAGCGGAATGGGAAAATGGCCCCATCGGTGCTGTATAAGCGACGCTGAGCAAAAAATGTGGGAATTATATTTTGATGATGCAGCAAAATTTGGCTGTGCCAATACCCTATAAGAGGTGATTTTTTTGAAGCCTGACCCGTCGGGTTGTCGAATGGCAAATCGAACAAGCAAAAACGGGACAGGCGCGGCAGTCCTGTCCTGAAAAGTGAGGGAATGCCTGTGATCAATTTTTATAAGACGATTGCTGGCCGTGTGCTGCCGGTGCCCGCAGTGGAGGACGGATGTTGGGTCTGTGCCACCTGCCCGACCGAGCAGGAGGTGCGGTATCTGGTCGATATCCTGGGTTTGGAACAGGATTTTGTTCGCGCCGCACTGGATGAGGAAGAAAGCTCCCGTGTCGAGTCGGACGAGGATCAGACTCTGGTCATTGTGGACGTGCCAGTAGCGGAAAAACAGGATGAGGAAAAGACGGTGGTTTATTCCACCATCCCAATGGCGATCATCACAAATAACCGCTTTATTACGACGGTTTGTCTGCGAGAGAATGCGGTCGTCTCAGAAATTAGCCAAGGATTGGTCAAGAATATTCAGACCCATCTGCGGACACAATTTTTATTGAACATTCTGCTGCGTATCGCGACGCGATACCTGCAATACCTAAAACAGATAGATAAGATTTCTTATACAACCGAAAACCTGCTGCACAAAACCATGCGAAACAAGGAGCTGATTCAGATTCTTGGACTGGAAAAATCGCTGGTTTACTTTTCAACCTCTTTAAAATCCAACGAGGTCACGCTGGAAAAGATCCTGCGCGGACGCATCATCAAGCTTTATGATGAGGATGAGGACCTGTTGGAGGACGTCATCATTGAGGTCAAGCAGGCTATCGAGATGTGTTCGATCTATTCGAACGTACTTTCCAATACGATGGACGCCTTCTCGTCCATCATCAACAACAACTTGAACATTGTAATGAAGCTGCTGGCGGCGCTGACCATCATCATGGAACTGCCCAATATCATCTTCGGCCTCTACGGCACCAATGTCGTGGATCTGCCGTATCCCCACTTCTGGTTTGTACTGGTGATGGCTGCTGTCCTCATGCTCGTCTTTAGTTTGGTTTTTTGGAAAAAAGATATGTTCCGGTAAGTGCCGGACTCTTGGGAAACGTGCACTTTACGCCATGCCCCGGCAATCGGTGATGCAGCCATACAGATAGACAAAATTGGCCGGGGACTTTGCAAAAAAAGAATAGGTAAGGGGAGAAAACCTTGGAGAAATATGTAATTAACGGTGGAAATACCCTCCATGGGGAAGTGGAGATCAGCGGAGCAAAGAACGCTGCGGTTGCAATCATCCCGGCGACCGTGCTGGCGCAGGATGTCTGCGTCATTGAGAACGTGCCAAATATCAGCGATGTCACCATCCTGTTTCAGATATTAAATGACCTGGGCGCAAAGGTGCGCTATGTGGGAAAAAATACAGTAGAAATTGATACCCGCAACATTACCGAGCCGGTGGTTCCTTATGAATCGGCCCGGCGACTGCGCGCGTCCTATTATTTTCTGGGGGCCTTTCTGGGCCGCTTTGGGGAGGCGCACGTCTCCCCTCCGGGAGGCTGCAACTTTGGTGTGCGCCCGATCGATCAGCACATCAAGGGCTTTGAAGCGCTGGGCGCCACCGTCACCACCGATTACGGCTTTATCAATGCAAGTTGTGAAGAGATGTTCGGTTCCCACATCTATCTGGATGTCGTTTCGGTTGGCGCAACGGTCAACATTATGTTGGCCGCAGTGCGCGCAAAGGGCCTGACCATTCTGGAAAATGCCGCCAAAGAGCCGCACATCGTCGACCTTGCAAACTTCTTAAACTCGATGGGTGCCGATGTGCGCGGCGCCGGTACCGACGTCATCAAGATTCACGGCGTGGACATCATGCACGGCTCGGTCTATCCGATCATTCCGGATCAGATCGAGGCAGGCACCTATATGGCGATGACCGCAGCGGCGGGCGGAGAGGTGCTCATCAAAAACGTCATTCCAAAGCATCTGGAAGCCATCACCGACAAACTGATTCAGACTGGCTGCGAGATAGAGGAGTACGACGATTCCATCCTGGTGCGCCGTACAGGGCCATTAAAAAAGACCAATATCAAGACGCTGCCGCACCCCGGTTTCCCGACCGATATGCAGCCGCAGATGACGACCCTTCTCTCTGTTGCCCAGGGGACAAGCATTGTGACCGAGGGCGTGTGGGACAACCGCTTTAAGTATGTGGACGAGCTGCACCGGATGGGCGCAAAGATCCAAGTGGACGGCAAGGTTGCTGTCGTGGAGGGCGTCGAGCAGCTTTCAGGTGCACAGGTCAAGGCGACCGACCTGAGAGGTGGTGTCGCGCTGGTACAAGCCGCCCTGATTGCCAAAGGAGTATCGGAAATTGAGGATATCTATTGGGTCGAGCGCGGGTATGAGGACCTGGTAGGCAAATTGAGAGGAATCGGCGCAGATATCCGCAAGATCAGTGTGCCGGACGGAGTCTTTGCGCAAAACGCATAAATTAAAAAATTACGTAAAAAAGGACAGCCCCAAAAGGGGGCTGTCCTTTTTGCATCCATAGCTTTTTTCACTTTTTAAAGAGCAGTTGTGGAAAACGGGCGACTTGTTTTAGCTGAAAGCGGGGAGTTTACAATCTCTTTTGCAAACAGTGTTGGGACTACTTTAACACAATCGGTTGGCTGACCTCATTGCGGCTGGCAACCTGAAGGGTAAATTCGCCACTTTCCATTCCGCTTTGCAGCAACGCCTGCTCGGAGGCCTGATGGGCAAGCAGACCGAGATTGTTGTTCTGGCTTAGATGCCCGAGGACAAAATGCCGTGCACCGCTCTGGGCAAGCGCTGGGAGGGCAGCGGCACAATCGGTGTTGGAGAGATGGCCGCTTTTAGATTGGATGCGCCGCTTGAGATAATAGGGATAACTGGAAGCGAGGATCATGCCGTCGTCGTAGTTGGATTCCAGCATGATGGTCTGGCAGCCATTGAGCCCTTCATGGACGGCATCGGTGTATACGCCCAGATCGGTTGCAAAGCCGACCTCCTGTCTGTCCGGCAAGCTGATGCGGTATCCCAGACTTCCTACACTGTCGTGGCTGGTGGCGAAGGGCCGCACCAGCATATCCCCGACCCAGAAGCCCTCCGGGTCCGCTTCGATGAGGGGAAGCCCTTCCGGGAGCGTTACATTTTGCCGCAGGTACTCCAGCACCGGCGCAGAGGCATAGAGGGGAAGAGGGTATTTTTTTAAAAAGACACGCAGACCTTTGATGTGGTCGGAGTGTTCGTGGGTGATCAGAATCCCTTTGAGTTTGGACAGGTCCGCGTCGAGAGAGCGCAAGGCACTCAAGGCGGCGCGGCAGCTGACGCCGAGGTCGATGAGCAGCGAGCTGTTTTCAGAATCTAAGTAGGTGCTGTTGCCGCTGCTTCCGCTGTAGAGCGGACAGAATATTGCCATGGGGAAGGCCTCCTATTGTATACAGGTTCTGCAAGAAATTTTAGCACAGCACAGGATAAAACGCAACTGCGCCGCACCGCTTGTGACAAAAAAAGGCCCCCAGAACAGGGGGCCGGCGAATGGACTATTGCACAAAATCGGAGAACTTATAGGAGTACAGCTTTTTCCGCACATCCTCGGAGATTTCGCGGAAAATTCTCTGGAACTTGCAGCACTGGCCGTTCCGGGCACAGGTGTATTCCCCCGTGACACAGCGGTTGAGGGTATAGCGGCCCTCGATGACCTCGATGACCTCGCCCAGCGAGATCTGATCCAGCTCTTTTCCGATTTCGTAGCCACCCTGGGTGCCCTTAAAGGACTTGATGATGCCCGCGGCGACCAGTTTGCGCAGAATCTTTAAGGAGAAGCGCAGTGTCACACCGGTCATCTCCGAGATGGTTTTGGCGTCCAGCCGCCGCTGATTCTGCGCCAGCACCTGTACGATGCGGATCGCGTAATCGGCTTCCAAAGTAATATGCACGTCTTTCACCTCACATGGAATCGCCGTCCGGCAGATAAAGGGTGATACCTTACCTTTTTAGTGTACAATACACTTTGCCAATTGTCAAGCGATTGAGGCAGTTTTTTTCTGTTGCTGGTGGAAGAGCGAGAAGAAGGGTGCAAAAGTTGCTATTTTGTCTAAAGTGAGAAAAAAAGAAGTAGCTTGTTGCGCAAGATGACAAAAATTTTGTCGGAACAGAAAAAAATATATCCATTTTTCCAAATTAGTGGTAAAATGGTGCTAGGGTAAAGCGCCAACAGCCGCTCGCCCTCACTATCTTTGAAGGAGTGATTGATTGTGAACACCAATATTACAATGGAAAACCTCAACCAGTTTGAGGAGGCCTTTGACAAAAATCCAGTAAACGTGGTTGCAATGAATGCGGTTACCGCAAACGGCATCAACGCCAGCGCCACCAATTACCAGATTCCGCGCAAGGATCAGCATGAATTTTCTATCAGCCTCAAACAGGGAAAGGTTACCAATCAGAAGAAGAGTGGACGCTGCTGGATGTTTGCTGCGCTCAATTGCCTGCGGTTCTCGGTTATGAAGAAACTGAACCTGGACACCTTCGAGATTTCCCAGAGCTACACCCTCTTTTACGATAAACTGGAAAAAGCCAACTACTTTTTGGAGAGCATCCTGGAGACTCTGGACGAGCCAACCAGCGGCAGACTGATTGCGCACCTGCTTTCTGCACCGCTCAACGACGGCGGTCAGTGGGATATGCTGTGCAACCTGGTCGACAAATACGGCCTGGTTCCAAAGAACGCAATGCCAGAGACTGCTGTTTCCTCTGCAACCCAGGAAATGAACGGTTATATGACCGAAAAATTGCGTGAATTTGCCTGCCAGCTGCGCGGTGCACACAAAAAAGGCGCTTCTGCTGAAGAACTGCGCGCAAAGAAGGATGAGATGGTAGCCACCATCTACAACATCCTTTGCATCTGCATTGGCAAACCGCCGAAGACCTTTGACTTCGAGTGGAGAGACAAAGATGGCAACTTCTATCGCGACTGCGGCCTGACCCCAAAACAGTTCTATGAGAAGTATGTCGATGTCAACGTAGATGACTACATCAGCTTGATCAACGCCCCAACAGAGGACAAACCTTTCTACAAGAGCTACAGCGTCAGCTATCTGGGCAACGTCAAGGAAGGTCGCCCTGTAAAATATGTCAACCTGCCAATCGAGGAGCTCAAAAAAGCTGCCATTGCACAGATGCAGGCAGGCGAACCGGTATGGTTTGGATGCGACGTCGGCAAGCGCGGTTCCCGCACCGGCGGTATCCTGGATCTGGACATCTACAATCTGGATGGCCTGCTTGGCACCCATTTCGGCATGAACAAGGCAGAGCGCCTGGACTATGGTCAGAGCTTGATGACCCATGCGATGGTATTCCAGGGCGTCAACCTGGATGAGAACGGCAAGCCAAACCGCTGGAGAGTAGAAAACAGCTGGGGCGAGGATGCCTGCAAAGACGGTTACTATGTTATGACCGACGATTGGTTCAACGAGTACACCTATCAGATCGTTGTCAACAAGAAATATTTGCCAAAAGAGGTTTTGGACATCTACGCTTCCGAGCCAAAGATGCTGGAGCCATGGGATCCAATGGGTTCTCTGGCAGAATAGTATTTGCCAATTAAAAAGGAGGAGCAACTGCTCCTCCTTTTTTTGTACTTTTTTGAGGGTGAAACGATCACATCAAAGGTGCGAAGGCACGCAGCATCGAACGCAGAATGCGGACAGGCGCCTTGACTGCGGCGACCTTCTCGAGGGTGATTTCTTCGCAGATGTTTTGTGTGCGCAGGATGTCGTCCTTTACCTGTGCCACAACCGGAGAGAGGTAAAATGCAACGCCGCACTCAAAGTGGAGGTAAAAGCTGCGAAAGTCCACATTGGTGGTGCCGACCACTGCCGTTGTGTCATCCGAGACAAACATCTTGGCGTGGATAAATCCAGGTGTATATTCGAAGATGCGGACCCCCGCCTCCAGAAGCTGTTTGTAATGTGAGCGGGTCACCATGTGCACATACCATTTGTCGGGGACATGCGGGGTGATAATGCGCACATCCACCCCGCTCTGTGCTGCAAGGCAGATGGCGGTGAGCATCTCATTGTCCAAAATCAGGTATGGCGTTGTGATGTAAACATACTGGCGTGCGTGGTTGAGAATCTGCATATAGACGTGCTCCGCCAGATTGCAGGAATCCAGAGGGCTATCTCCGTACGGCTGCACAAAGCCGGAGCAGGTGTAGTGCTCGGTGGGGAGAAAGTCTGCAAGCGAGAGGGTTTCGCGGCAGCTAAACTGCCAGAGCTCCAGAAACATCTCGCTCAAACCCAGCACCGCCTCACCGCGCAGCAGCACGGCGGTATCTTTCCAATGGCCGTACCGTTCCTGCTCGTTGATGTATTCATCTGCGAGGTTGATGCCGCCGGTGAAGCCGACGTTGCCGTCGATGACACAGATCTTTCGGTGGTCGCGGTAGTTGGTTGCTGCATTGAGCTGGGGGTGGAAGGGGTTGAAGATGCCGACCTCAAAGCCCTTTTGGCGCAGGTAGTCCGGGTAGAGTGCCGGCAATGTTGTCACACAGCCGACGTCGTCGTAGAGGATGCGGATTTGGACGCCGTGGTCGCGGCGCTGTTCCAGCACCTTAAAGATGGAGTCCCACATCTTGCCGGGGTGGATGATAAAGTACTCGAGCAGGATAAATTTTTGCGCCTTTCGGAGTTCTTCCAGCAATTTGGCATAAAAGGCCTCTCCGCTCGGGAAGTATTCCACCTCGGTGTTTTCGTAGAGATTAAAGCCAGAAACCCGCTGGATATATCCGGCCTGCCGTGCCAGCATGGGGTAGCGCGCTGCAAGGCGGTCGATCGGCTGCTCTCCCGGTTTAGGGGCCAGAACAGGCTGACCGTGGTCGCGGTGAAACAGCGACTGGGTGTACCGCTCGATCTGCTGGGCCATGCGGCGGCTGTTGCGCTTCATGCCGAACATCAGATAGAAGATGCCGCCGACAAGAGGCACCGCCATAATCAGGATGATCCAGGAGATTTTATAGGAAGGGTTGTCCTCTCTGGGGAGGATACACAGCACCATGAGAAAGCTTAAAAACTTGAAGATGATGCTGACCCAATATTGGCGGGTGCCAAGCTCTACCAGGGCATACAGCAGGACAAACAGCTGGAGCAGGATGAGCACTCCGACGATGAACAGGCGGCTGGTGAGGATTTTCAGCAGCCGTTTTTTGCCGGAGCGGCGGGTGGGGATGGCGTTCTTTTGAATATGGGCGCGCATGATGGGGTTCCTTTCAATTCAATCTGTAAAGTTGTGCACTCTGCACCTTAGGAGGAGTATGCTTGCGGATAGGCCTGCTGCGCCATGTTGCGCAGCTGCTCGATCATCGGCAAGCCTTTTAGGCGTATGGCAGAAAAATCGACTGGATACAGTGCCCCGCTGCGCACAGCGGGGGTATCGGCATAGATCTCGCTGTCGATGATCTGCTGTGGATCGATGCTGCTGTCATAAAAGATGATTTCAGGTTGCAGAGCTTCCTGTTCGACCTGCGGGTATTTCCACCGGGAACCGAGTTCGCCGAGGTTGAGCAGGCCCATCTGGCTGAGAAGTTGTCCTTCAAAGGTTTCTCCGGTGGCCATGGTAAGGGGGAGTCTGGCAAGCAAAATTGCCTTTTTGGGGGTGGCCACCCGCACATATTCGGCTGCGGGAGAGATTGCTGCGTCCAGAGATTGCTGGTACTGATCCCAGAATTGCTGTGCCCGTGAAGCACCATCCGAACCATAGCAGAGGGTGAACAACTGCTGGTAGCGGGTTTTCAATTCCTCCAGCGTCTGTGGCTGCGAGAAGGTGATGACCTGAATGCCGGCCTCTTCGAGCTGTGTTAAGCTGCTTTGACGCATCTGGCTGGAAACCAGCACCCAATCGGGTCGGGCGGAGGTGATGGCTTGGATGTCTGGATCGAGAGCCGTTCCACAGTTGGAGGCACCGGAGGAAGAGACTCCAGCGGGGGCGTCGGAACACAGGGTACCGATGGTGTTTGCCACCCCCATATCCTCCAGAGCCTGCGCAAGGTCAGCGGACAGCACGGCAAAGGAGCGGGGTTTGGAAGAAACCAGGTAATCTTCTTCCCCGATCTCCAACCGGACGGGGAAGGATTCGGTTTGGGTCAATTCTGAATAATTCTGCACCTGTTGGGTCTGCGTATTGGAGCAGGAGCCCAAAAGCAGTGTGGCGCCAAACAGCAGCGCCGACAGCAACATTTTTTTTATTCTCCGTTTCATCCCACAAAATCCTTTCCAAATAGGGTTGCGGACAGCCTTTTTCAGCTGCCGCGGCAGGGGCCAAAATTAAAGCAGGAACAGTCCGACAAGAAAGCCTGCGGCAAGGCCAACAACGACGATGGCGATCCAGAACCAAGGGCTCTGGGACAATTCCCGATTTGCGTGATCCTTTTGCTTCATAGTACCTCTCCTCTTAAAAAAACACAAACCTCTAGAATTATTATATCATGGGACAGGGCGTTTTTCTATTCCCTTGCCGACGAAATCTTTTTGACGCATGGGGAGGAGGAGAGAGGACGAGAAGGCGTAATTGCTGAGCAATTGCTGGGCAGAGAGGCTGCAAAAGCGCCTATTATGCAAAAAGCCCGAGTCAAGACGACTCGGGCTTTTTGGTGCGGATAACAGGACTTGAACCTGCACGGGAAACCCACTAGAGCCTAAATCTAGCGCGTCTGCCAATTCCGCCATATCCGCATAGCTTATTTATTATAGCAGGGAAATGGGCTGGTGGTCAAGCCTTTTTTGTCTGTTCTATTGTTTGGAAGCGATGCTGTGGGCGAGGGAAAAGCGCAGAAAATGTTTTTCTCGCTCTGTCAGCTGTTCGCCTTCCCGAATCGCATAGACAAATTCCATTGCAAAGCCGGGAGCCTTCAGCGGCAGATAGCAGAAATCCTGCCGCACCGGTCCGCTCTTGCCGACAAGGGAGATGATGCTCAAATAGTCCCCGCTTTGCAGAATATCGAAGTAGCTGCCGCGATCCGAGACGGTGATCAAGGTGGGGGAATCTCCAACCCCCAACTGCTTGAGCAGCGAGAGGGACTCCTGATCCCCATAAAAGACAAACGGATACTCCCGAAGCTGTTCGAGGGTGATGTTTTGTTCCCCGGCCAGAGGATGACCGGCGCGCATCATGACGTGTACAGGGACGTGGCGTATGAGGTTGTGCAATTGGCAGTGGTGTTCTGCAGCCCGCCTCTGGTAGTACGGCCTGGCAGCGTCCATAAATACCATCAAGGCAAGGTCCACCTGCTGCTGCGCAAGCTGTTCCATACATTCCATCAAGGGCATTTCCTGAAAGCTGTCCTGCGGTTGTGAGCCGGATTTTGCCCGCATCTCCAGAAAGCACTTCATAAAAAAGGGAGAATAGACCGAGGCAATGCGCAAGCTTTGCGGCCGATGGTCCTTGAGCGACCGCATCCGGTCGAGCTCTGCAAGGATGCGTTTGGCAGAGTCCAAAGCCTGCTTTCCAAGTGGGGTCAGCTCAACGCCGGTGCTGGTGCGGCGAAAGATGGCAAACCCCAGCTCCTCCTCGATGGATTTGATTACCCCGCTCAGGTACGGCTGGGAGACATAGAGCGATTGTGCGGCCCGATTGATCGAGCCTGTCTGTGCCACCACGGTGAGGTATTGCAGATGATTGAGATTCATTTCCTTTTTCCCTCCCAGAAGCTAGTCTTCGGTGGATATATCGGTTTATGGGAATAGCGCCTTCTTCGTTATAGTATATTTATTATAACACATAAAACATTCGGGATAACTGTTTTTTTAAATAATATGATAAAGTAAAATAAACAAAGATTTTAGTAATATAAAAAGAAAATATAGAGTATTTTACCATAACACACAGCGGAAAGGAAGGAAAGATGATGCTGGAGCTATTCGAACAGGCAAAAGAAATGATGCAGGAATTGGTCAATTGGAGAAGAAGTTTACACCAAAACCCGGAGCTGGGCCTTTCGCTGCCACAGACCAGCGCCTTTGTGCAAAAGCAGCTGGATGAGATGGGCATCGCTTACAAAACGCTGGTCAACGGGTCTGCTGTATTGGCACAGGTTGGCCCCGAAGAGGGCAGGTGCTTTATGCTGCGCAGCGACATGGACGCATTGCCCATTCAGGAGGAGACCGGCCTGCCGTTTTCCTCCCACAATCCCGGACGGATGCATGCATGTGGACACGACCTGCACACGGTCATCCTGTTGGGGGCGGCAAAGCTGCTCAAGATGCACGAACAGCAGCTGCGCGGCCCGGTAAAGCTGCTCTTCCAGCCGGGAGAAGAAATCTTTGCCGGAGCGAAAGCCTGCATCGAAGAGGGAGCTTTGGAAAATCCAAAGGTGGAGGCGGCCTTTGCGATGCACGTTGCCTCTCAGCTGCCCACCGGCATGATCGGCACCGGCACCCAGGCGATGTCCTCCGCTTACGGGTTCCAAATTGAGATAGAGGGCAAAGGGGGACACGGTTCGACTCCCGACGAGTGCATCGACCCGATCAATGTGGGCGTGCACATCCATCTGGCGTTGCAGGAGTTGATTAGTCGGGAATGCACTCCGATTTCCCACACGGCGCTCACCATCGGACAGTTCCAGGCGGGCGATGTGCCGAACGTCATCCCACAACGCTGTGTGATGAGCGGCACCCTGCGCACCTTCGATCCGAAGGTGGCTGCTTTCCTGATCCGCCGGATCGGCGAGGTAGTGCCGGCGGTAGCGCAGGTTTATCGCGCCAAGGCGACGGTGAAGGAGCTGTACAACGTCCCGGCACTGCTCTGCGATGCCAAGCTGACCGAATTCTTTGCCGACGTCATCCAAAAGAGCCAGCCGCAGGTTCAGAGGATCGATGGCCTGCATGCAATGGGCTCGGAGGATTTTGCGTTTATTTCCGAGCAGGTTCCCGCCAGCTTCTTTGGACTGGGCAGCGCGGTAGGCGACTATACCAAAGCGGTCGGTGCGCACAACCCCAAGACAATGTTTGATGAAAATTGCCTCCCCATTGGAGCTGCTGGTTATGCCGCAGTGGCACTGGCTTGGAGTGCACAGAATAACGCCGACTAGAAGACCGAAGATTCTAAAGGAAAATCTCGACATCCATTTCCCAATTTTTTATAGAAAAACAAAAAGCCACACGAGCCGCCCTGGTTACAGGGCGGCTCGTGTGGTGTTTTCTATATGTGGGTGAACAAAGAAGAACTCAATAAAGAATATATTCCTGATAGAACAGCGCATGGTCCTTCCCGAAGGCGGTGTACTCCATTGCCGCAAGCTGTTCTTCCGTTTTGCCCTCAAACCAATCCAGGTTGCACTGGCGGGCGTATTCGGCCACACTCCAATTGGTAGAGGTGTCGAAGATGTCAAAGTTGCTGGTGCCATCCGGGTTATAGGTTGAGGTGACGGTCGTGGTGGACCGCTCAGCTGCCGGAAGGCCCTGGTTGTAGTTAGCGGAGAATTCGCCATACTCTTTAGCAGAGAGCAGATACGGAATCTGGATGCCGCTGCCCTTTAGGATAGAGAGCAGGGTGCTGTTCTCGATATACAGCGGTCCTATATAGGATTGGGTGGAATTGCCGACCTGCAGATAGATTGGGTGGCAGGCGATGCTGGTGCGGTTTAAGCTTGCCGCCTGCAGAATCTGTTCGATCTTTTCAGGGTCGTCGACCGGCCAGGAGAGGTTTTGATCGTAGCTGCCGGGTTGATCACAGAGTCTTAGCTGTGGCGTCAGCTGAAGATCTAACTGAACGTCGTCGAGCGACGGCATCGAGATGACCAACCGCTCTACCGCAGAAAAGCCGGAATTTTCAAGGTCAATGCCCCAGCTCTTGAGCAGGGACAGGGTGTGCTTGTAGGAGGAGCGCAGGATCAGCTGGCTGGAACCATAGCGCAGGCTGGTCAGTTCGTCGTGCAGATCGAGATTTTTGCCCGTCTGCTCGTCGTACTCCTTGACGACCCAATCCAGATACCCGATTTGAGGGTCGGCGGTGGGGTCGTTGAGGCGGTCGGCGGTCAAGCTCACTAGATCGGTGCGAACTGCCTCCAGCAATTGCTGACGCTGCTCTGGCGCAATGGAAGCCACCTTGGTTCCTGTTTTATCGTAGCACTCGACCGACTCCAGTACCTCAGGGGTGTATGCAAATACCGGTTCGCTCTGCTCGATGACCTCAGGCTGGCAGCGCAGCTCTTCGATCAGAGGAATTGCAGAAGCTGGGAGGGAGTAGATGCGCTGCATCTTGCCGCCGATGCCCTTTAGCGAATAGGTGAAGGAGATGCGGTTGCTCATTTCTCCCAAATAGTCGCGATGATCAAGGGCAATCTCATGCAGTTGGGTGACGATGCCGATTGCTTGTGGGTCGGTCACCGTGACCGAATTGGTGTTGGATTCTTCGAGACTCTGATAATTTCCGTTGTGGTCAACCCATGCGTAGGAATAATACTGGTTGGCGCCATAAAATTGCACCTCGACCGACTTGACATCGTCGGCCTGCGGCACCTTTTCGACGGTGCCAAATCCGTCGGTCGCCAAAAAGAGCGGGGCACACAGGCAGATCAGCAGGGTGGCGGCGATGTATGGCAGATTCTTTTTGAGCTTTTGGAAGCCCTTGCCGGTGATGCCTTCGACAATCAGATAGCCGACCGGTGCACCGATCACGGCGGACAGGAGTGCACAGGCGACGAGGTCTGGCAACGGCCGGAAGGAGAAGAGCACATAGGTTGCCAAAATGCCGGCACAGACCTTCATCACCTGGGTGAAGGGGGTCTGACGTCCCCACTGCTGTGCCCATTCGCTCTGGAAGCGGTTGTAAAGCCGGATGGCGACCCACAATCCCAGCACGCCCAAAGCCAACCAGATAAAGGCTGTCGGCAAACTCTGCACCGGATGGTCGAAGTTGTAGGTAAAGCGGTCGGCATAGAAGAGCATGACGCCGTAAGGGGAAAGAAATTCGAGCGGTTCGACCGCAATACGCACGCCGAACAGGCTGTTCGGAAAGACGGTGATGATGATGCCCAGTCCGCTGAGCAGTCCGTTGACCGCCACCGAATAGACGATGCTCTCAACATCGTTGGAGGCCGTGACTGCCACCATACAGGACAGGGTAAAGACCAGCGTGTACATAATCAGCCAGAACAGCAGATCGCATACTGCATAGGAAAGCAGGGTAGCGGCACTGTAGTAAGGTCCATACAGGTTGACAAATTGGACGATCAAGACGAGCAGCTTTGCCAGGATGACCGGCACCAGCAGAAAGATCAGCCCGGCGAAATAGCGGGAGAAGAAGAGCTGGGTGCGGGTGATGGGCAGCGAATGATAAAAGTCCACCGACTGACGGTTGTGCAGGTAGTGAAACAGCACTGCCGCCAGCAGCACCGGCACGCTGCCGCCGAAGAACAGGAAGGCATAGGAACCGGAGAGCAGGGGAATGTGCGCAGATTGAAAGGAGGGGTCAAACTGCATGACCGTATTGACCGTGTCCATTGTGGTCCAAAAGATCAGGCAGACGGCAAAGAGGGGCATTGCCATCACATTTTGGCGCAGGACGCTGTGCAGAAGATAGGGCATCGCTTTTTTCTTAGAAGATGACATTGTTGTAGTCATAGCCTACAGCCTCCATTTCTGTGATGAAAATTTCCTCTAGGGTCATCGGTACGCTCTCACACAGCAGCGGGTGCAGTGGACTGAGCTTTTGCTGTACCTGTGCTGCATTGCCGCGTGCGACGATCTCCGCCACGCTGCCGGTCGCTTTGTATGAGAGGATATCGATATATTTTTGCAGCTCCTGCCGGGAAGGAAGGGGACGGGCCACCAGCTGTACCTTTGCAAAGCCGGAGCGCAGATCGTTGAGATCCTTTTGAAACAGGATTTTTCCGCTGTGCAGAAGGCCGACCTCGTCGCACATATCTTCCAGCTCCCGCAGGTTGTGCGAGGCGATCAGCACGGTGGTGCCGCGCTGGAGGATGTCGTCGGCGATGAGCTTGCGCACCGCCACCCGGATGACCGGGTCCAGGCCGTCGAACGCTTCGTCCAGCAATAGATATTTTGGCTGGCAGCTCAGCGCAAGGATGATGGCAATTTGGCGGCGCATGCCCTTGGAGCAGGCTGACAGCTTGCGCTCGGGCGGGATGGGAAAGTGGGAGAGCAGGTTTTGATAGCGTGCATCCGACCAGCTCTGATAGAGGGCGCGGTAAAACTGGGCCAGAGATTGCAGGCTGGTGCCGGGCATCTGGTACAGCTCGTCGGGAATAAAGAAGATGCGCTGCTGAATCTTGGTGTTGTCAAAGACCGCTTCCCCGTCAATTTGCAGGCTGCCGGAGGTGGGGCGGTAGACCCCGGCCAGCAGGCGCAGCAGGGTGGATTTGCCCGCACCGTTGGAGCCGACCAATCCATAGATTCTGCCCTCCTCGATGGTGGTGGAGAGGGAATCCAGCGCGATTGTCGTGTCAAACTGTTTTTTTAAGTTTTCGGTTTTAATCATGGTTGTTTCCTCCTCCTGCGGGTGGGTTGAGGTGCTGCTCGACTTGCTCGAGCAGCTGATCGGGGCTGATCCCGCGTTCGAGTGCCCGGTCGCAGGCGTCCAGCACCTCTTGCATCGCCTGTTGTTTGGGAGCGCTCAACCCCGCAACATCGGGGGAGATAAAGCTTCCCTTTCCCGGAACGGTATAGATGATGCCCTGCCGCTCCAGCTCCTGATAGGCCTTGGCGACGGTGTTGGGATTGACGCCGATCTCTCGGGCGAGGGACCGCACGGAGGGTAGCTGCTGGTTTTGGTCGAGAACACCGACAAGGGAAAGGCGCAGAATTTGTTCCTGAAGCTGTTCATAGATGGGAGTACGGCTTTGCAGGTCGATATGAATCAAGGTCTCACCTCCGATGGAATGCGTATTAAGTGTATTAGTTTAAATAGTACAGTTAGAGCATAGCAGCTTTTCCGGTCTTTGTCAAGGGAAAGTGGCAATTTTTTAGCAACTGTCATTTGAGCGGCAGCTGTGCTCCCCAATAGGGGAAAGATGGAGTGCAAAGATTGATAAACTAATACCATTAGTTTATACTGAAAAAAGAGCCAAAAAGAAAGGGAGAGTGGGTATGCCGAGGATGGGACTGGACCATGAGGCCGTTGTGCAAGCGGCGGTACAGCTGATCGAGCGCGAGGGGTTGGAGCACTTTTCGATGGCAAAGCTTGCCCAAAGCTTAAACATCCGCACGGCCTCGCTGTACAACCATGTGGAAAATATGGCGGCGCTCTTTACCGATATTGGTTTGGAGGCGGTGGCACGGATGGTCGGTGCAGAGCAGCAGGCGATCGCCGGGAAGAAGGGGGACGATGCGCTGTTTGCCATTGCCCAGGCATACCGCAGCTTTGCGCTGGAGCACCGCGAGCTGTACCACGTTGTCATGGGGCTGCAAAAGCACCAGAACAAGGTGCTGGAGCTTGCCGCCGGCCAGATCACCGAGCCCATCTTGCAGGTGCTTGCCGGGTATTGTCTGGACCAGGTGCAGCAGATTCACTGGCAGCGCGTTCTGCGGGCGATGATGCACGGCTTTGTCTCCCACGAGGAGGCGGGAGGTTTTTCACACTTTCCCGTCAACAGGGAGGAAAGTTACCACATCGCCATTCAATGTGTGGCAGATGCACTCAATGCCATTCGCAAAAGCAAAGAGCAGGGGGAATAAAGAACACAGTACGGGGAAAGGAGCGATCTTTTGATGAGAGCAGACAACACAGAACTATTTGAACGGATGCCGGTGGGGAGGGCTGTCGTCTCACTGGTTGTGCCGACGGTCATCAGCCAGCTGATTACCGTCGTCTACAACATGGCAGATACCTTTTTTATTGGACAGGTGGGCGACCCCAATCAGGTGGCGGCGGTGTCGCTATGCATGCCGCTGTTTATCTTTTTGACCGGCCTTGCCAACCTCTTTGGCATCGGTGGTTCCAGCTTAATTTCCAGATGCCTTGGAATCGGCGACCGTGAGAGGGCAAAATCGGCCGCGGCGTTCAGCATCTGGACGGCCATAGGGATTTCCCTTGCGTACGGCATCCTTTTGTATCTGTTTGCCCCAACCATCCTGCCGGCAGTGGGTGCCAATGAGGAAACCTACCGCTTTTGTGCCCAATATGTCTTTTGGGCCATCACAGTTGGCGCCGTTCCCACCGTGCTCAACCAGCAGCTTGCCCATCTGGTGCGGTCGGAGGGATTTTCCCGGCAGGCAAGCTTCGGCGTCGCGATGGGCGGTGTGCTCAACATCTTCCTGGACCCGGTGTTTATCTTTGGCTTTGGATTTGAGGTAGCGGGTGCAGCCATTGCGACGATGCTCTCCAACCTGATTGCGACGATATACTTCTTTATCCTGATCCTCCATCGAGGTCCGGATACAGTGATCCGCTTCCATCCGCGCTTGTATACTTGGTCGCGCCACATCCCGCAAGAGGTATTGCTGGTCGGACTGCCCAGCTGCATGATGAATCTGATGGGTGTAGTTTCCAACATCACCATCAACAAATTGATGGTTTCCTATTCCAATGCGGCGGTTGCGGGAATCGGCATTGCCAAAAAGATCGACATGCTGTCCTTTGCCATTGCGACCGGCATGTCACAGGGCGTGCTGCCGCTGATCGGTTACAACTATTCAGCGAAAAACTATCACCGGATGATGTCTGCGATCAAGACCACCTTTTTGCTGAGTTTGACGGTGGCGCTGATCAGCACGACCTTGCTCTTTACCTGTGCGCACCCGATTGTGCGCGCCTTCATCTCCGATCCAGAGACGGTGGAGTATGGGCAGCTGTTTCAGCGGATCATCTGCATCACGGGGCCGTGCATCTCGGTGACGATGATTGTCATCACCATCTTCCAGTCGGTGGGCAAAAAGGTGCAGCCGCTGGTTCTCTCCCTGCTGCGCAAAGGGGGACTGGATATTCCCTTTATGTTTTTGATGAATGCCCTGGCGGGTGTGCGGGGAATTGTCTGGGCCACCCCGATTGCCGACTTTCTTGCGATGCTGACAGCCATCTGTCTGTTCCTCCCGTTTTGGGTGCAGCTCAAACGTACGATGCAAAACAGCCGATAAAAAAAGAAAGCTTGGGGAGTTCTCCCCAAGCTTTTTTTGTCTTTTGAGGGCAGGTATTTGGTCGTCTATCGTTCAACCGAATAGTGTTCATACCAATACTTTTGATCGAGGGCACGATAGGCCAGAGCTTCCGCCACATGGCGTTTGGCAATTTTTTCTTCTCCGGCAAGGTCGGCGATCGTTCGCGCAACCTTGACGACCCGGTCGTAGGCGCGGGCCGTCATCCCAAGATTTTCGAACGATTCCCGCAAAAACTGCAGGGCTTCTCCCTCCAAGGGGCAATATTGCTGCAAGCGGCCCGATGGAATCCGGGCGTTGCAGCTGATCTTTTCAGAGCCAAAACGCTCCTGTTGGATGCGGCGTGCAGCCTCCACCCGAGCGCGCACCGTAGCGGAGGTTTCCTCGTTGTTGGCAGCGGTCAGATCCTGAAAATCCACCGGCATCACTTCGACGTGCAGGTCGATGCGGTCGAGCAGAGGCCCGGATACGCGGGAAATGTACCGCTGTACGGCAGCTTCGGTGCAGGTGCAGGCGATTTTGGGGTGGCCGCGGTAGCCGCAGGGACAGGGATTCATCGCGGCGACGAACATCATCGAGCACGGATAGGTCACCCGCGAGGAGGCGCGGGAGATGGTGACACGGTTGTCCTCGATGGGTTGCCGGAGCACCTCCAGAGCCTGCCGCTGAAATTCAGGGAGCTCATCCAAAAACAGCACCCCATTGTGCGCCAGGGAGATCTCTCCGGGCATCGGGCTGGAGCCGCCGCCGGTCAGCCCAGCAGGGGAGACGGTGTGGTGCGGCGCACGGAAAGGCCGGGTGTTCATGATCGGATGGTCCGGTTGCAACAACCCAGCCACCGAATAGATGCGGGTGGTTTCGATGGCCTCCTGAAAGCTGAGCTTTGGCAGGATGGTGGGAAGGCGTTTGGCCAGCATACTTTTGCCGGTACCGGGAGGGCCGATCAAAAGGAGGTTGTGCCCTCCGGCTGCTGCGATTTCCAGTGCCCGCTTGGCAAACGGTTGGCCGCGCACATCGGACAGATCCTCTAAAAAGTGGTTGCCGCCCTCCAGCAGCATGGCGGGGTCAAAGGGAACTGGTTGGATGGCTTTTTCCGATTGCAGGCAGGCGCACAGTTGCTGGATGTCCTGCACAGGGTAGATGGTCAGCCCGTCGACGATGGAGGCCTCCTTGGCGTTGGGCTCAGGGAGGTAGAGGGCGTGCAGCCCATCCTCCTTTGCTTTGAGCGCCATGGAGAGCGCGCCGTTGATCGGCCGCAGTTCGCCGGCAAGGCTCAATTCACCGACAAAGGCGGCGTCCTGCGGGATCTGGGGCAGCTGGCCGGAGGCCGCCATCACCGTGAGGAAGATGGGGAGGTCAAAGACCGGCCCGGACTTTTTCTGGCTTGCGGGGGCGAGATTGACGGTGATTTTGGCGATGGGGAACTGGAAGCCTGCCTGATGGAGGGAGGATTGGACGCGGGAGCGCGATTCCTTGACAGCGGCATCGGGCAGACCCACAATTTCAAAGGCGGGCAGGGCGCGGGTCAGGGTGGTTTCCACCGCGACCGGGTAGGCGTCGATGCCGCTAATTCCGTAGCTTTTGACACAGCTGTACAAAACACATCCCTCCAATGTTTTCTTTTGCTCCATTATACCATCTTTTTAGAGGATAGGGAAGGGTAAAAGGAGTGAGGACCTTGGATTTGCAGCGGCATATAGTCTGCAAAGGAGAAAAAAGGTGGAGGAAAAGTCGGAACACTTTTCCTCCACAGCAAACAGTCGTTATTTTGCGTTTGCAATGTAGCTAAAGGTGTGGACACACCAGATGGCTGCAATCAGCACAAAGGGAGCAAGGCCGAGCGGAATGTAGATGGAAAGGAGGCAGCAGACGACAAAGGAGATCATCAAGGCAAGCTGTACAGCGTGGAAGCTCTTCCAGGCGGCGCGGTACATGTGCATCTTTTCGGCCTCGTCGCTGATCTGTTCCCAATCTTTTTGGAAACGCATCGACATGGGGTCCGCCTTGACAAAGCGCGGATTCATCTGTTGGGCAAGTGCGACGTGGGAACATTCGATCCAGGTGTTCAGCGAGAGAAAAACAAGTGTTGCAACAGCGGAGATCAGGATTTTTGAGGGTTGCAGATAGGTGATCGACGCTCCCAGAAAGAAGAAGTTGAGGATGGTGGAAAGCGAGCACAAAGCGAGGGTATTGTTGCAACTGGAGCTGTTTTCGATCTGCTCAAAAATTTCCTCGCGGTTGGCTTCGGTAGCACAGCGGATCTTTTTGCGCAGCTGTAGGGTCATTAAGACCGCGGCTAGCGAGAGAAACAGGCAGATGCTCAGATGCAGCGGGGTGAGCAGCTGGCCAAAGAGAGAATATGCGGTGTCAAACAGGCCGACTACGCCGTCCTCAAAGCTGGCCATCAGATAGGAGACGGCCGCGCCGAAGGCTCCGGAAACAATCAGAATTAGAACATATTTGAACATGGGATGTTTTTTCATTGCGCTTCCTCCTTAACATGAAAACAACTTTATTCTTTGTTTTGGCCGTCCTCCTGGTAGGAGAACAGCTGTTCGACGGTGGCGTTCAAAATTTTGGACAGCTTCAGCGCCAGCGTCACCGAGGGGTTATAGTCCCCCCGCTCGATTAAGCTGATGGTCTGTCGGGATACCCCAGCAAGGTTGCCCAGCTCCGTTTGGCTCAGGTGGTACCGCGCTCGATATTCCTTCAAGGTGTTGTACAGTGGCACCCAAATCCCTCCTTTGTGACTGTCTTTGAATGACGGAAATCCTTGTCAAAATGACATATATATTTGTCATTCTCTGTTGCTCTTATCATAGCATTGACAAGTATATTTGTCAATAGGGGATGACAACTTTTTTTGTCAAAATTTTTTGTGCTCAAAAAAGGGCGGAAAACCAGAAAAAAGCGCTTGCATTTTTGGCCGGGGTGTGGTACTATGTATATTGCTATTTTATGTGTTTTCAGAAAGAGGTGACTAGCCAAGATGAAACAGGGAATCCATCCAAAGTATGAGCCAACCGTTATCAGATGTGCATGTGGTGCAGAATTTGAAACTCGTTCTACAAAAAAGGATCTGCGCGTTGAAATTTGTTCAAAGTGTCATCCTTTCTTCACAGGCAGACAGAAACTGGTTGATACCGGTGGTCGTGTAGACCGCTTCAACAAGCGTTTCGGCCTGAATAACGAAAAGAAGTAAGTTCTTACAAAAGGCCATACAGGGCAATGCGTTTTTGGATTGACAAAGGCGCATTGCCTTTTTGCTATACTGTTTTGGGAGGAAGAGCGATGCAGCAGGAGTACACAACCATATATGGTCCGGCCGAGGACGAGTTTGTCGAGCGCAAATCCCGCTTTATCGGGCACATTGCGCCGGTGCAGACCGAGGAGGAGGCGCAGGCCTTTATTGCTTCGATCCGCCAGCAGCACCGGGACGCGACCCACAACACCTACGCCTACATCTTGCGCAATGGCATCAAGCGCTACTCGGATGATGGCGAGCCGCAGGGCACGGCGGGGGTGCCGATGCTGGATTGCGTGGAAAAAGAGGGCCTTGTGGATGTTGCAGTGGTGGTGACCCGCTATTTCGGAGGCATTCTGCTGGGAGCGGGGGGCCTGGTGCGGGCCTATTCGCACGGAGCCAAGATTGCGGTGGATGCCGCCAAGCGCAAGCTGATGACGACCTGTGTTGTGCTCTCGATGGAGCTGGACTATTCGTTTTATGGCAAGCTCACCTATATTCTGCCAAACTACACCTGCCGCGTGGAGGACACCGATTTTGGCGCCGTGGTGCGGATGCGGATTTTGTTTAAAAAGGACGAGGCGCAGCGGTTTATTCAGGAGGTCACCGAGATGAGTGCAGCGCTGATTGTGCCGCAGATCATAGAGGAGCGCTTTGACCACTTTGCGCAGTGAGGGCCCAAAGCGCCTAAAAAAGGGCAAAAAAAGTCCCAGAGATTTTTCTCTGGGACTTTTTTTATCGGATGTGGTTTTGGTAGACGGGGGTGTAGGTGTCGTTTTCTACAGAATAGATTGTGTCGACGTCCTCATCGAAGATGCCAGATTTTGCATAGGTCTGGATGTCCCCGTCGTAGAAGAATTTGACGCAGGTTCCGCAGGAGGAACTCAACTTGCGCGGTACCGGCATCAGCAGCGGCTTTTCGCCGGCTTCCCTGAGCTGGCGGGAAAAGTTCACCGCCGCAAAGTGGGTGAAAAAGGTTGCAATGTAGGTCATAGTATCATCCTTTTCTGCTCATCAGAGCTTGGCGCGGCGGTGTATCCAGCCATTACTTCTTCAGCGCAAGGTGGAAGTCGCCATCCTGTTCGGTGACCGTTACGGTGAAACCGGAATTGGTCGCGAAGCGGGTGACGTTCTCTTTGGCGGTGCCGTTGTCGACGATGATCTCAAAGGCTTTGGCCGATGGGTCAGCTTGCAGGGCCTTTTTGGTCATCAGGACCGGTTGCGGGCAGGAAAGTCCGCGCGCGTCTACAACATGTTTGTCTGCCATAATGTTCAGCTCCTTTATTCTTGGGAAGATGGGTTATGCGTTGTTCTTTGCCTTGAAGGTGTTGACCGCAGCGATGATCAGCATGACAACAAGGCCGATGATGACGGCAACTTTGCCGGCGGTGGAAGGACCGCCGATGCTGTCCGCAGTGGCAGCTGCGCCAGCGAGGCCAAAGTTATGTGCGAACGCAGCGCCGACGATGTAGCCCAGTACGGTGACGGCGGAGTCGGTGTTGCCCTCACCGGTGAGGATGAGCTGTCTGAGTGGGCAGCCGCCGAGGAGGACGGAACCAAAGCCGACGATCAGCATACCCATGAAGTTCCAGAGCTGTACGGAGTGCGCGATCGGCTGGCCGGAGAAACCGAGATGGAAGTTGCCGGTTACCAGGTTGCCGATCAGGGCAGCAATAATAATTGTAACAAATCCGAGGATCAATTTCCAGTCCTTAAACAGAACCAAATCGCGAATACCAGCTACCATGCACATGCGGGATCTCTGGCAGAGTGCGCCGACAACCAGACCGGCGATCAGTGCGATGATGACAGGGGCATGCATCGAGCCAGGGCCTTCGGTGCTGAAAGCAAACAGTGCAGGAACAGCCAGAACCAGGATAAACAGGACAACCAGGCCGATTGGCAGGGTCAGTGCCTCAGAGGTGGTCATCTTGTAGGTGCGCTTCAAGGAGAAGCCTTTGTTGAGGAAGAAGATGCCGCCGAGGATGCCACAGGCAAATCCAACGAGGCCGACAACAGCGTTGAGGTCGCCGCCGCCGATACGCAGAACCATGCGCAGTGGGCAGCCCAGGAATACCAGTGCGCCGATCATGACAAAAGCGCCCAGGAAGAAGCGGGTAACCGGAGCGGAGCCGCCTTTAGGAGAAAACTCCTTGCTGACCATCGCCATTACCAGTGCACCGGCGATCAGGCCGATGATTTCCGGACGGAAGTACTGTACGGTACCGGTGGTTTGCAGTTTGGTTGCACCTGCAATGTCGCGCAGGAAGCAGGCAATGCAGAATCCCATGTTTTTCGGGTTGCCGAGCACGACCAGCGCCACAGCGATCAGACCGATCACTGCACCGGTGATGACAATGCCGGCATAAGCCTTTTTGTCCTTCATAAAAACACACTCTCTTTCTTCTTGACAGTGGCAAAACTGTCAAATTTTGTTAGTTCAACCTTAGTGTATATCAGATGAAGGAAAAAGAAAAATAGTTTTTGCCTATAAAAAAACAAAAACAGATAGATTTTTTAAATAATTATAGAAAGAAAAGAGGAAGATGTTATAATGAAGATAGAATCACTCGAATAAGGGGGAAGTGTGCCCCTATGAGTCCCCGGTATGTGGGAAAAAAGCTGTGTAAACCTTATAATTTATACGGAAAAACGATACATCGATCGGCAAAAAGGAGAATCGCTATGAAGAGAGTCTATCTTGATAATGGAAGCACCTCCTATCCCAAGGCGCCCGGCGTTGGAAAGGCTGTCTGCGACTTTATCGAAAATGTTGGCACAAACGTCAATCGCGGCGGTTATCAGGCTGCCTATGCGGCGGAGGACGTCATCATCGAAACGCGGGAAAAGCTGTGTAAGCTGTTCCACTTTGACAAGATCAAGAATGTTATTTTCACACCGTCCATCACTTATTCCTTAAACTACATCATCAAGGGCTTTTTGCGCCCAGGCGATCACGTTTTGGTCTCTGCTATGGAGCACAATGCCGTGATGCGCCCGCTCAACCAGATGGTCGATCAGGGTGTCAGCTTTGACCGCATTCCCTGCGACCGGGAGGGCAAGATGCAGGTGGATGCCATCGAAGGGCTGATCCGCCCGAATACCAAGGCGATTATTATGCTGCACGCCTCCAACGTCAGTGGCACCCTGATGCCGCTGGAAGCGGTGGGGGAGATCTGCCAGAAGCACGGCCTTGTCTTTGTTGTGGACGCTGCGCAGACAGCTGGTTCCTTCCCGATTGATATGAAGCGACAGCACATCGACGTGCTCGCTTTCACCGGCCACAAGAGTTTGCTGGGCCCGCAGGGTATCGGCGGCTTTCTGGTCAGCGACGAGGTTGCCTCTCAGATGATCCCGCTGGTAAGCGGTGGTACCGGCAGCATCTCCGATCAGGAGATTCAGCCCGACTTTTTGCCGGACAAGTTTGAGTCTGGCACCCAGAATATCCCCGGAATCTATGGCTTGCATGCAGCTTTGAGCTATCTGGAGCAGACCGGCGTCGAAACCATCCATGCCCACGAGATGGCGCTGTGCAAGGACTTTATCGACAAGGTAGACGCACTGGGAAACCCGAAGATTCATCTGGCGGGTACACGGGATCTTTCAATGCGCGGGCCGGTAGTCTCGCTGGACTTTGAAGGCTATGACAATGCGGAGATTTCTTTCCGCCTGGACAACGAGTACGGCATCAGCACCCGCTGCGGCATGCACTGTGCGCCAAACGCGCACAAAACACTGGGAACCTATCCGCAGGGAACCGTCCGTTTTGCCTTTGGTTACGCCAATACAACCGAGGATGTCGACTGGGCTGTCAAGGCGATAGGTGAAATTCTCCAAAACGCCTGAAACTGGACGTTAAAATCTTGACAAACGCGATTTTTTGATCGTTTCAAGACAAAAAAATTGTTGTATCTTGTACGATGGATCGTCAAATAATATACAAAGTTACTAAAAAAAAGAGTCGAAAACTTACTATTCGCTCAGGCTAAAAACCCTTGAAAAATATTGTGAAATCAGCTATAATAAAGACAATGAAATTGGAAATATCTATTGCCGTAAATTCAGACGATAGACGCTGTCGATAAAGCGGGAGTCGGAGTTTATCGGCACCATTTTCGTGGAAAAAAACAATATTTTTGGATGAAAGCGGTGGGAGAATCCCCAGGACCAATAATCCCAGGGGTGCCGTAGGGAATAAGCACGGAGAACGGCCAGCCTCCGTTTGTAAAAATCTCAGGCCCAGCACCGCCGCTTGACAAATCTCTGGAAATTCTGCAGGGGGAACAAACAGAGCGAAAGGCACGGTTTTGAGTTGTTTTTTGCTCTTTTTTTATATCCTGGGCTGACAAAACGAAAGGGTTTCGAGAGGTAAAACATGAAATTTGTCATTGTAACCAACAATCCAAAAGTCCGCGATGAGCTGGGCAAAGAATTTGAAGTCGACTATGCCGACATCACTTATCGCGAGGTGCTGTGCAAGGTGCGCGACATGATCTATGCCGGGCACCGTCTGCTCACCCATCCGCTTTCTGGCAGCGTCAAACCAAATGAGACGCCTTATAAGTCCATCATGGTAGGCAAAGCTATCGGCAAGATGGACCCGAGAGATGAATCGATCATCGAAAACAGCATTGTGACTGCCGACAAGTTTGGCGTCAAGTACCCGAACATGCCGCAGAGCGTGCGGGAAGATTTTCAGCTGATTGACTTCACCCTCATTCGTTCCGCGCTTTCCAGCGTGCCGGACGTTTTTTAAACTTCATGGTGCTTATCCCGGACCTGCAAAAGGGTTCGGTTTAAGAAAGATAAAGGGTTTTATATTAACAAGGAGGTGTTCGCTTTGAAAAAGTTGGAACTCGGTAATATTCTCATTCACGATGTTCAGTTTTCAAACGAAGGTTCAAAAGTAGAAAACGGCGTTTTGTACGTTAACAAAGAAGAAATCTGCAAAATCGCTCTGGAAGATGAAAACATCGCTTCCTGCGAAGTTTTCCTTGCTCGTCCAGGCGAGAGCGTAAGAATCACCCCGGTTAAAGACGTCATCGAGCCTCGCGTAAAGGTTGAGGGTCCTGGCGGCATCTTCCCAGGATGGATCGCTAAGGTAGACACCGTTGGCGAAGGCAAGACCAACGTCCTCAAAGGCGCTGCTGTTGTTACCACCGGTAAGATCGTCGGCTTCCAGGAAGGCATCATCGATATGTCCGGTCCGGGCGCTGAGTACACCCCATTCTCCAAGACTTACAACGTAGTTGTAAAGATGGAGCCAAAAGAAGGCCTCAAACAGCATGAGCACGAGTATGCTCTGAGAATTGCTGGCTTCAAGATTGCCTGCTTCCTGGGCGAACTGGGCCGCAACATCACCCCAGATGAGGTTAAAGTTTACGAATTCGACAACATCGTTGAGTCCGCTGCAAAATATCCGAACCTGCCAAGAGTTGCTTACGTTCAGATGCTGCAGTCTCAGGGCCTGCTGCATGACACCTATGTATACGGCGTCGATGCAAAGAAGACTCTGACCACCATCATCACCCCAACCGAGGTTATGGATGGCGCAATCGTTTCCGGTAACTGCGTATCCTCCTGCGATAAGAACCCAACCTACGTTCACATGAACAACCCTGTTGTTACCGACCTGTTCGAGCAGCACGGAAAGACCCTGAACTTCGTTGGCATGATCATCACAAACGAGAACGTATATCTGGCTGATAAAGAGCGTTCCTCCAACTGGTCCGCTAAGCTGGCTAAATACCTCGGCTGCGATGGCGTTATCATTTCCCAGGAAGGCTTCGGCAACCCAGATACCGACCTGATCATGAACACCAAGAAGATCGAGGCTGAAGGCATCAAGACCGTTATCATCACCGATGAGTACGCTGGCCGCGATGGTAAATCCCAGTCCCTGGCTGACGCTGACCCGTCTGCTGATGCAGTTGTTACCGGCGGTAACGCAAACCAGGTAATCGTACTGCCTCCAATGGAGACCGTATACGGCCACCTCGAGTTTGTTGACACCATCGCTGGTGGTTCCGCAAACAACATCGATGCTCACGGCAACATCACCGTTGAGATCCAGGCGATCACCGGTGCTACCAACGAAACAGGCTTCAACTACCTGTCTGCTAGATAATAGGAAGGGGAAGAATCACGATGAGCAAAATCAGAGTTGTACAATATATTAACCAGTTCTTCGCTCAGATCGGTGGCGAGGAAAAAGCTGACATTCCTGCAGAGCTGCGCGAAGGCCCAGTAGGCCCAGGTCTTGCACTCAACCAGGCTTGGCAGAAAGCTGGAGAGGACGCAGAGGTTGTTGCAACCATTATCTGCGGCGACTCCTACTTCAACGAGAACCTTGAAAAAGCACAGGCTGAGGTCCTGGAGATGGTTAAATCTCAGAATCCAGATATGTTTATCGCTGGCCCTGCATTCAACGCTGGTCGTTACGGCGTAGCTTGCGGCACCATCGCTAAAGCTGTTCAGGACAATCTCGGCATTCCGGTACTGACCGGTATGTATGTTGAGAACCCAGGCGCTGATATGTTCAAGAACGACGTTCTGATCGTTTCCACCAAGAACAGCGCTGCTGGTATGAGAGATGCCATCAAATACATGGCTCCTCTGGCTCTCAAACTTGCTAAACATGAGCCAATCGGTGCTTCCTGCCAGGAAGGTTACATCCCGAACGGCGTTCGTGTAAACTTCTTCGAGAAAGAGAGAGGCTCCAAACGTGCGGTTGAGATGCTGATCAAGAAGCTGAACAACAAACCGTTCGTTACCGAGTTCCCAATGCCTTCCTTCGACCGTGTTGCTCCAAACCCGGCTGTTAAGGATATGGCTCATGCTACCGTTGCTCTGTGCACTTCCGGTGGTATCGTTCCAAAAGGCAACCCGGATCACATCGAGTCCTCTTCTGCTTCCCACTACGGCGAGTACGACATCACCGGCGTTATGGATCTGACCTCCGATGCTTGGGAGACCGCTCATGGTGGTTACGACCCAGTATATGCGAACGAGGACCCAGACCGCGTTCTGCCAGTAGACGTTCTCCGCGAGATGGAAAAAGAAGGCAGAATCGGCAAACTGTACCACAAATTCTACACCACTGTTGGTAACGGTACTGCTGTTGCTTCGGCAAAAGCATTTGCTGAGGAGTACGCTAAGAAGATGAAGGACGACGGCGTGGATTGCGTCATCATGACTTCTACGTGAGGAACCTGCACACGTTGCGGCGCAACGATGGTAAAAGAAATCGAACGTGCTGGCCTGCCGGTTGTTCACATCTGCACAGTTACCCCAATTTCCATGACTGTTGGTGCTAACAGAATCGTACCAGCTATCGCAATTCCTCACCCGCTGGGCAACCCTGCTCTGACTCCTGAGGAAGAGAAACACATCAGAAGAAAGATCGTTGAGACTGCTCTGGAAGCTCTGGAGACCGAAGTTTCCGATCAGACCATCTTCGAGGTAAAATAATTTAATCTAACGCTTCTAAAAAGGGAATGTTGGCTGGAGAGGTTTATCCCCTCCAGCCGGCAGAAACCTTTTAGAAAATATATTTAGGGAGACGAGTACAATGGATAAAGTTTATGACATTATCGTATTAGGTGCAGGCCCTGCAGGTCTGGCTGCTGCTTCTTACGCTGGCCGTGCAAGAATGAACACTCTTCTGATCGAAGGCGAAAAAGATGGCGGACAGATCGTTATCACCAACGAGATCGAAAACTATCCAGGCTGCTTGGATGAAGAGTCCGGCCCGTCCCTTATCGCAAGAATGACAAAGCAGGTTGCAAAATTTGGTGCTGACCGCGTTACCGATACAATCGTTGACGTAGAGCTCGAAGGCAAAGTAAAACACCTCAAAGGCAACCACGGCGACTACTATGCAAAAGCTGTTGTAATCGCTACCGGCGCTTCTCCGCGTCCGATCGGCTGCAAAGGTGAAAAAGAATTCACTGGCAAGGGCGTTTCTTACTGCGCTACCTGCGATGCAAACTTCTTCGAAGATTTTGAAGTCTACGTAGTAGGCGGCGGCGATTCTGCTGTTGAGGAAGCTATGTACCTCACCAAATTCGCCCGCAAAGTAACCGTTATCCACAGACGTGACGAGCTCAGAGCTGCTAAGTCCATCCAGGAGAAGGCATTTGCTAACCCGAAGATGCACTTCATGTGGAACTCCACTGTTGAAGAGATCAAAGGCGACGGCGTTGTAAACTCCATGATCATCAAGGACACCAAGACCGGCGAGCTCAGAGAAGTAAAAGCGGACGAAGAGGACGGCACTTTCGGCATCTTTGTTTTCATCGGCTTCGATCCAAAATCCCAGCTGTTTGAAGGCAAACTGGAAATGAAGAACCGCTACATTGTAACCGATAAGTACATGCACACCAGCGTTGAGGGTGTATTCGCTGCCGGCGACGTCATCGAGAAACACCTGCGTCAGGTTGTAACTGCTTGCGGCGACGGTGCTGTTGCAGCTACCGAGGCTCAGCACTACGTAGAAAACCTGAAAGACTAATTTTTAGTCACTGCGTTTTTGAAATCCATAAGGGACAAGCTAAAGTTTAGGTTTTTTGAGAGTTTGAAGCCGGCTTTTTTTGGCTAGTTCCAAAAGATATCAGTAAAAAAGGGGCCGCCCTAACGGTAAGTCACCTCTTTTTAGAGAAGGAGATTTTGCAATTATGGTTGAACTGACTAAAGAAAACTTCGAGACCGAAGTAACCAACGCTGAAGGCTATATCTTCATCGACTTCTATGGCGATGGCTGCGTTCCTTGCGCTGCTCTGATGCCACATGTACATGGTCTGGCTGACAAATACGCAGACAGCAAACTGAAATTCTGCGCTATGAACACCACCAAAGCAAGACGTCTGGCTATCAAACTGGGCATCCTGGGCCTGCCGGTAATGGCTATCTACAAAGATGGCAAACAGGTTGAGGCACTGGTTAAAGAGGAATGCACTCAGGATTCCATCACCGCTCTGGTTGAGAAGTACGTCAACATGTAATTTCGGCACAAGCCGAAACCACACCCGCCACTGTGCATAATCTGCAACAGCTGGCGCACTACTATTAACCAAAATGGCATAAGGCCGTTTTGATAAACCGGTGATTCGGTTCGCCGGAGAAAGAAATAAGGAGGAATTGTCATGAGCCTTTTGAATGGTAAAAAAGTTATCATCATCGGCGACAGGGACGGCGTTCCAGGCCCAGCAATTGAAGCTTGCGCGAAAACTGCTGGCGCTGACGTAGTGTACTCCGCTACAGAATGCTTTGTCTGAACCGCTGCTGGTGCAATGGATTTGGAAAATCAGAAGAGAGTTAAAGATTTCGCAGAACAGTATGGTCCGGAGAACGTAGTAGTTCTTCTGGGTGCTGCTGACAGCGAGGGTGCTGGCCTGGCTGCAGAGACTGTAACCAACGGTGACCCAACTTTCGCAGGTCCATTGACAGGAGTTCAGTTAGGACTCACAGTATATCACATTTGCGAGCCAGAAATCAAAGAAGAAGTCGACCCAGCTGTTTATGATGAGCAGGTAGGTATGATGGAAATGGTTCTGGATGTAGACGCTATCGTCGAAGAGATGAGTGCCGTTCGCAACGATTACTGCAAATACCTCTAAACCGAAGTGATAGGTGGTGTGGTGGTGTGGTGATGTATCGCCATGTCCCATGCCACCTATTTTCTCTTTTTCCACATAATTTTGGGTTGGATGATGACGCCCCGGCGTACATCCTGGACTGCCCAGACAAAGAGACCGGCAAAATTGACAGGAAATGGCGCTGTATTGTGTAGAAAAAGCAGAAATCCATAAACCCCGATGACAACCCGTCTATTTTCGTGTATACTGGTTTTACAGGGCTTGTCCTCCTTAGAATCAAAACGGGTCCTGCGGGGAAACCCCAAAAACAAAACAAAATTCATCAATCAAATGAATGAGAGGCGTGACTGCAATGAACAGTGTAATTAAAGGCGCAAGCTATATTCTTGCCCATACACCAGACATGGTAATGGAAAATGGTACTACCCAGACCACCGAGAGAGTTGTAAATCCTGAGTCTGAGTACCTTAAAGAGCTGCCGAATCACCTCAGAACCTATGAGCAGGCTCTGGCTTATCTGCCAAACCAGACCTATATCGGCAACATGCATCCAGACGAGCTGGCAAACTATCCACAGCCTTGGGTTGATACCACCGTTGAGGGCATGAACCAGAGAGTCGGCAAATACGGCGAGATCATGCCAGAAGACGAGTTCTATATGCTGATGCAGTGCGTAGACGTTTTCGAGCTGGTTATGCTGGACAAAGAGTTCGTTGCACAGGTTAAAGATAAATTCATCGCGAACCCTGTAATCGACGAGTCCATCGTTGCTAGAATCCACGAGGGCGTTGATCACTCTGAGGTTGAGCACTTTGTAAGCGAAGAGCATGCTGAGCCACTGGTATATCAGGGCAAGATGGTCGGCTTTGTTAAGAGAGCACACGACGTTGACCCGAACCTGTCCGCTCACACCATGCTTGAGAACATGGTAACCAAGGCTTCCGCAGTTCTGTCCCTGCTGCACCTGATCCGCGTAACCGGCATCAACAAAGATGAGATCGATTACGTTATCGACTGCTGCGAGGAGGCTTGCGGCGATATGAACCAGCGCGGCGGCGGCAACTTTGCAAAAGCAGCTGCTGAGATCGCTGGCCTGAACAATGCAACCGGTAGCGATACCCGTGGCTTCTGCGCTGGCCCAACCCATGCATTCATCAATGCAGCTTCCCTGGTAAAAGCTGGCACCTACAAACACGTTGTTGTTGTAGCTGGTGGCTGCACCGCTAAACTGGGTATGAATGGTAAAGACCACGTTAAGAAGGGTCTGCCGATCCTCGAGGATATGATCGGTGGTTTCGCAATCCTGCTGGGCGAGAACGATGGCGTTAACCCAGAAGTTGATACCGAGCATGTTGGCCGTCACACCGTCGGCACCGGTTCCGCTCCACAGAGCGTAATTTCTTCTCTGGTAACCAATCCTCTGGATGCTGCTGGTCTGAAGATCACCGACGTTGACAAATATTCCGCTGAGATGCAGAACCCAGATATCACCAAACCTGCTGGCGCTGGCGACGTTCCGCTTGCTAACTACAAGATGATCGCTGCTCTGGGCGTTAAGAAGGGTGACCTGGAGAAGAAAGACCTGGCTACCTTCCCGGCTAAACACGGTATGGTTGGTTGGGCTCCAACACAGGGCCACATTCCATCTGGTGTTCCTTACATCGGTGTTTGCCGCGACGACATGCTGGCTGGCAAGATCAACAGAGCAATGATCATCGGTAAAGGTTCTCTGTTCCTTGGCCGTATGACCAACCTGTTCGATGGCGTATCCGTAATGATCCACAAGAATTCCGGCAAGGCAGAAGAAGCTGCTGTATCCGAAGATCAGATCAAGAGCCTGATCGGCAAAGCAATGAAAGATTTTGCTGCTACCCTGATGGCCGCTGCTGATGAGGACCAGGCTAACGCATAGTCTTGCAGCTTGACGAACATTCTGTAATCTAAAAGGAAATGAGGAGATCATTATGGCACAGATCGAAAAAATGATTGCCAAGACCTTCATGGACATCGCGAACGGCCTTGAGACTGGCTCCTTCGGCGCCCGTCCAAGAATCGCCGTAACCGGTCTGGGCAGCGAGCACGGAGAGCAGAACTCTGTCGAGGCTGCTATTCTGGCTGCTGACAGAGGCGTCGATGTTACCCTCATCGGCACCGCTGAGAACGAAAAGTTCAACACCGTGAAGGTCGCGGACGAAGATGAAATGTACAAAGAGATGGAGAAGATGCTGGACAACGGCGACATCGACGGTTGCGTTACCATGCACTATCCATTCCCGATCGGCGTATCCACTGTAGGCCGCGTTGTCACCCCTGGCAAAGGCAAACAGATGTTTATTGCCAACACCACCGGCACCTCTGCTGCTGAGAGAATTGAAGCGATGATCCGCAACACCATTGCTGGTATCATCACTGCAAAAGCTTGCGGTATCAAAGAGCCAACCGTCGGCATCCTGAATGTAGACGGTGCAAGACAGTGCGAAGGCGCGCTCAAAGAGCTCCAGGCAAACGGTTACGACATCCATTTCGCAGAGTCCTCCCGTGCAGACGGCGGCTGCGTTATGAGAGGTAACGACCTGCTGGTTGGCGCTTGCGACGTCATGGTTACCGATTCTCTGACCGGTAACATCCTGATGAAGATGATGTCTTCCTACTGCACCGGCGGCAGCTATGAGGCTGTTGGCTACGGCTACGGCCCTGGCATCGGCGAAGGTTATGACCGTCTGGTTATGATCGTATCCCGTGCATCCGGCGCTCCGGTTCTGGCAAACGCTATGGAATACGCTGCGACCCTGGTAAAGAACAACTACCGTGAGATCGCAAAGAAAGAGTACGAAGCTGCTAAGAAAGCAGGCCTGGAGAAGGTTATCGCGGCACACAAACCGGCTAAGAAGGAAACTTCCGACGAAGTCGTTGAGTGCCCACCGAAGGAAGTTGTCACCGCGTCCATCGCTGGTATTGAGGTTATGGACCTGGAGGACGCTGTTCAGGCTCTGTGGAAGGCAAAGATCTACGCTGAGAGCGGCATGGGCTGCACCGGACCTCTGGTTATGATGTCTGAGGCAAACCATGAAAAAGCAGTTGAGATCCTGAAAGCTGCTGGCTATATTTCCTAAGGAAAGAGTTTCTGCGGGAACAATCGTTACAATAAAGCCGCACACTTTCTAAAATATCTTTAAAAAATCGTTACATACACACCCCGTCCAAGCGCCCTGATCCAGCGCCGAGGCGGGGGTGTGTTTTTTACTTCGGATTGTGCATATTTAACAGAAAGTTTATCAAAACTTCTTTTAAATGAACGAAATGTTAGAATCGAAAAAAATGCGAAAAAAATCGCAAAAAACACTTGCAAAATGGCCACTTGTGTTGTATTATAATTAAGCGTGACTGCACAAGATATGCGTTGAAGCGGGAGGTTGCTATCCTGAGAGATAGGTAATTTCCGCCGAGTATGTCCGATTTAAAACCGGGCGGCTTTATAACACGGAAGGAATTCCGATCGTTGACAAATGGTTTCAAACCATGACTGTCTAAAGTCCCGGGTAAAGCTGCGTAATGCGGTTTGCCCGATTTTTTATTTGGAAAGTCAGGAAACACGCGGAAGCGTGTTCAATGCGATTGTGAGAACACTGCGTGTTGGCAATCAGTTTTCCACTGGAAAGATGAAATGCCAAAAGACGTCGTCCCACTCAAGAAAATGCTTTAAGGAGGCGATGATGTGGCAGTCAAAGAAAAAATCAGAATCAGACTGAAGGGTTTCGATTATCAGTTGGTAGACTCTTCTGCAGCAAAAATCGTTGAGGTAGTAACAAGAACAGGCGCTAGAGTTTCTGGTCCTATTCCGCTCCCAACCGAGAAAGAAGTAATCACCATTCTGCGTGCTGTTCATAAGTACAAAGATTCCCGTGAGCAGTTTGAGATGAGAACACACAAAAGACTCATTGACGTACTGAGACCTACTCAGAAAACAGTAGAGGCTCTCAAAGGTCTTGAGCTCCCTGCAGGCGTAGAAATCGAAGTAAAACTTTAATCAAAGTTTTCCACTGAAATTTAGGAGAACCGAAAATCCAGGTTTTCCGGCGACTTTGTGAAAACAAAGAACGCTTGTCTGCAAAGGTAATGTTGACGGCAAAGCCGCCAACCAATAACCAATAGGAGGTATATACAATGCAAAAATGCATCGTAGGCAGAAAGCTGGGTATGACACAGCTTTTTGACGAGAATGGAAAATTCATTCCCGTAACAGTAATTGAAGCTGGTCCTTGTGTCGTCGTTCAGAAAAAGACAATCGAAAACGACGGTTACGAAGCCGTGCAGATCGGTTTTGGCGAGGTCACAAGCAAACACGTAAACAAACCACTTCAGGGCCACTTCGCTAAGAGCGACGTTGCTATGAAGAAAGTGCTCAGAGAGTTCAGACTCGATGATTGCGCTGCACTCAATGTAGGCGATCTGATCAAAGCTGACGTCTTTGCAAACGGCGACAAAGTAGACGTTTGCGGCACTTCCAAAGGTAAAGGTTACGCCGGCACAATTAAACGTTACGGCAACCACAGACTCAAAGAGACCCACGGTACCGGTCCTGTTGCAAGACATGCAGGTTCCAACGGCGCTTGTTCCGATCCATCCCGTGTATTCAAGGGCAAACGTCTTCCAGGTCACATGGGTGCTGAAAGAGTTACAGTTCAGAACCTCGAAATCGTTAAAGTTGACGTTGAAAACAATCTTATCGCAATCAAGGGTGCTATTCCGGGTGCTAAAAACGGCGTAGTATACATCACTGACAGCGTTAAGATGGCGTAAGGAAAGGAGGAAACACGATGCCACAGGTTACTGTATTTGATATGACCGGCAAGAGCGTTGGCGAAATGACCCTCTCCGATGCCATCTTCGGAATCGAACCAAACACTTCTGTTATGCACGCTGCAGTAGTTAACTACCTTGCAAACCAGCGTCAGGGCACACAGTCCACTCTTACCCGTTCTGAGGTTTCCGGCGGTGGCCGCAAACCATGGAAACAGAAGGGTACAGGCCGCGCTAGACAGGGTTCCACAAGAGCTCCACAGTGGACACACGGCGGTATCGCTCTCGGTCCTAAGCCAAGAGATTACAGCTACGAGCTGCCAAAGAAAGTTAAGAGACTTGCTCTTAAATCTGCATTCTCCGCAAAAGTTGCTGACAACAACCTGATCGTTGTTGACAACATCGCAGTAGAAGGTTACAAAACCAAAGCTGTTGCAGAGATGCTCTCCAATCTGGGCGCTGATAAGAAAGCTCTTATCGTTATGCCAGAGGTTGACGCAAAACTCATCAAGAGCGCTGCTAACATCCCAGGTGTTAAAACCGCTCTGGTAAATACAATCAATGTGTACGATATTCTTAACTGCGACAAATTCATCGTTGCTAAGAGTGCACTTGAGAAAATCGAGGAGGTGTACGCATAATGAAAACTGCACACGATATCATCCTGAAGCCTGTTATCACTGAGGCTAGCATGCAGGGCATTGCAAACAAAAAGTACACCTTTAAAGTTGCAAAAGACGCAAACAAGATCGAAATCGCAAAAGCAGTTGCAGAACTGTTTGGCGTAAAAGTTGCTAAAGTTAACACCATGAACGTTAACGGCAGATACAGACGCCAGGGCATGCATGCAGGTTACACCGCTGACTGGAAGAAAGCAATCGTAACCCTGACCGAAGACTCCAAGACAATCGAGTTCTTCGATTCTATGATGTAATTGCCCGAAGGATAAACCCAAAAAGGTTTGTCCTTCCAAGTATGGGATCTGACTCAGTCCCGCAAAAATTCATGAGGAGAGTGAAACCATGGCTATTAAAACATATAAGCCAACGACAGCTGCTAGACGTCAGATGACAACAACTGACTTCTCCGAACTGTCCAAGGTTGCTCCTGAAAGAAGCCTTCTGGCTCCACTGAAAAAGAATTCAGGACGTAACAGCTACGGTCGCATCACTGTTCGCCATCGTGGTGGCGGTAACAGAAGAAAATACCGTATCATCGACTTCAAACGTAACAAAGTAGATATGCCTGCAACTGTACTCACCCTCGAGTACGATCCAAACCGCTCCGCTCACATCGCTCTGGTTCAGTACGAAGACGGCGAGAAGAGATACATCCTCGCTCCAAACGGCCTGAAAGTTGGCGACGTAATCGAATCCGGCGAGCATGCAGACATCAAGACCGGTAACGCACTGCCTCTGGCAAACATTCCGGTTGGTACCTTCATCCACAACGTTGAGCTTTACCCAGGCAAGGGCGCACAGCTTGCTCGTGCAGCTGGTATCATGGCTCAGCTGATGGCAAAAGAAGGTAACCTCGCACTGATCAGACTTCCATCCGGTGAGCTGAGAAACGTTCCAGTAAACTGCATGGCAACTGTTGGTCAGGTAGGTAACATCGATCACGAAAACGTATCTATTGGTAAAGCTGGCCGTAAACGCCACATGGGTTGGAGACCTACCGTTCGCGGTTCCGTTATGAACCCATGCGACCATCCACACGGTGGTGGTGAAGGTAAATCCCCAGTTGGCCGTCCAGGCCCAGTTACTCCTTGGGGCAAACCTGCTCTTGGCTATAAGACCAGAAAGAAGAGCAACCGCTCCGACAAGTACATTGTCAAACGCCGCAACGACAAGTAATGCAGGCTGAAAGGAGACGAACTAATGGGTAGAAGTATTAAAAAGGGACCTTTTGTACAGCCTGTACTGCTCAAAAGGGTAAAGGAAATGAACGCTGCTGGTGAAAAGAGAGTGCTCAAAACCTGGAGCCGTTCTTCCACAATTTTCCCTGATTTCGTTGGACATACATTCGCAGTTCATGATGGTCGCAAACATGTTCCGGTATATGTAACCGAGGATATGGTTGGACACAAGCTGGGAGAATTTGCTCCTACAAGAACCTATAGAGGCCACGCTGGCGCTAAAAAAACTAAGTAAGCAAAGGCCGAGAGGAGGATAACAAATGGAAGCAAGGGCTTACCTGAAATATGCCCGTATTGCACCACGTAAAGTGCAGATCGTGCTTGATCTGATCAGAAACAAGCCGACAAAATTAGCTTTGGCTATTCTGAAGCACACTCCAAAGGCCGCATGCGAGCCAGTTGAGAAGCTTCTGAAATCCGCAATCGCTAACGCAGAAAACAACCACAACATGGACGTAAACAACCTCTATGTTGCAGAGTGCTTCGTTGGCGAAGGCCCAACTCTCAAGAGAGTTAGACCAAGAGCACAGGGCAGAGCATTTAGAGTATTCAAGAGAACATCCAACATCACAATCGTTCTCAAAGAGAAGGAATAGCCAAAGGAGGAGGTAAACTATGGGACAAAAGGTTAATCCACACGGCATTCGTGTCGGTGTCATCAAAGATTGGGATTCCCGCTGGTTTGCTAAGGACGACGCTTTTGGCGATATCCTGGTAGAGGACTACAATCTGCGTAAGTTCCTGAAAAACAGCCTGCAGCTGGCAGGTGTACCACGCATCGAGATCGAGCGTGACGCAACCAAAGTAAGAATCCACATCCACTGCGCAAAACCAGGTATGGTTATCGGTAAAGGCGGCGCTGAAATCGAAAAGCTCCGTGCACAGTGTGAAAAAATCATCAACAAGAACAGAGAAGTACCTGCAAAGGTATTCATCAACATTGTTGAAGTTAAGCAGCCAGACAAAAACGCACAGCTCGTTGCAGAAAACATTGCTTCCCAGCTGGAAAGACGTATCTCTTTCCGCCGCGCAATGAAACAGTGCATCGGCCGTACCATGAAACTGGGTGCACAGGGTATCAAAGTTCAGGTTTCCGGCCGTCTGGGCGGAGCTGAAATCGCTAGAAGCGAACATTACCATGAAGGAACCATTCCGCTGCAGACACTGCGTGCTGACATCGACTATGGTTTCGCAGAAGCAAACACCACTTACGGCAAAATCGGCGTTAAAGTCTGGATTTACGCTGGAGAAGTTCTCCAGGCAGTAAAGAGACAGCCTCGTAAGGAAGGAGGCAAAAACTAATGCTTCTCCCGAAAAGAGTTAAATACCGCAGACAGCACAGAGGCCGCATGAAAGGCGCAGCTCACAAGGGCAACTATGTTGCTTACGGTGATTTTGGTCTGCAGGCACTGGAACCATCCTGGATCACTTCCAACCAGATCGAAGCAGCTCGTATTGCTATGACCCGTTACATCAAACGTGGTGGTCAGGTTTGGATCAAGATCTTCCCACATAAACCAATCACAGAAAAACCTGCTGAAACTCGAATGGGTTCCGGTAAAGGTAGCCCAGAGTACTGGGTAGCAGTTGTTAAACCAGGCACCGTAATGTTCGAAATCGGTGGCGTATCCGAAGAGCTTGCTCGTGAGGCTATGCGTCTGGCTATGTACAAACTGCCAGTTAAGTGCAAATTCATCAAGAAAGAAGTAAAGGAGTGTGAAAAGTAATGAAAGCTGTTGAGATCAGAAACTTGTCCGAAAAAGAACTTTCCGAGAAGCTTGTAGACTTGAAAGCTGAGCTTTTCCACCTTCGCTTCCAGCACGCAATTAACCAGCTTGAGAATCCGAAGAGAATTAAGGCTGTCAAAAAAGACATTGCCAGAATTTCCACGATTATCAAGGAAAATGCAATGAAGAACGTGCAGTAATTCTTGGAAGGAGGACGCAAGGTGGACGAAAGAAACCTTAGAAAAACAAGGGTCGGCACCGTTGTCAGCAACAAAATGGACAAAACTGTTGTCGTTGCAATCAAAGATAACGTAAAACACCCTCTTTACAATAAAATCATGAAACGTACCGTAACATTCAAAGCTCATGACGAAGAAAACGCATGCGGCATTGGCGACAAGGTACAGGTTATGGAGACTCGCCCTCTGTCCAAAGACAAACATTGGAGAGTTGTCGAAATAATCGAAAAAGCAAAATAATTTAAGATTATCTTGCAAGTGTTTTCTGATAGAATATTTGATTCAGTACAACCGAAAGGAGGGGACGCACTGTGATACAGATGCAGACCTATCTGAAAGTTGCCGACAATACCGGAGCTAAAGAACTCATGTGCATCCGTGTTCTGGGAGGCTCCAGACGCAGATATGCAAACATCGGCGATGTCGTTGTTGCTTCCGTTAAAAAAGCTGCTCCAGGCGGTATGGTTAAAAAAGGCGACGTTGTTAAAGCAGTTATCGTTCGTTCCGTTAAAGGTGTAAGACGTGAAGACGGCACTTACATCCGTTTCGACGAGAACGCAGCTGTTATTGTTAAAGAAGATAAAAATCCAAGGGGCACACGTATTTTTGGCCCAGTGGCGAGAGAACTGAGAGATAAAGATTACCTCAAGATTCTCAGCCTCGCCCCAGAGGTTCTGTAGGAGGTGCTCAAGATGAACGTACACGTTAAAACAGGCGACACCGTTGTTATCCTGTCCGGTAAAGACAAGGGTAAAAAAGGCAAGGTTTTGGCGGTAAGCCCAAAAGAAGGCAAAGTCATCGTTGAAGGCTGCAACATGATCAAAAAACATGTTAAACCTCGTCGTATGGGTGAGCAGGGCGGTATCGTTGACGCTGAAGGCGCAATGTATTCTTCCAAAGTAATGCTCGTTTGCCCAAAATGTGGCAAGCCAACAAGAGTTGCTCATAAGATCCTGGCCGACGGCACAAAAGCACGCCTTTGCAAAAACGAAGGTTGTGGCGAAACATTCTAATTAGGAGGAGAAAACATGGCAAAGCTTAAAGAGACCTATGTTAATGATATAGCACCAGCTTTGTTTAAAAAGTTTGGCTATAAAAGCGTCATGCAGATTCCTAAGCTGGATAAGGTAGTCGTAAACGTTGGCTGTGGCGAGGCTAGAGACAACCATAAGATTATCGATGCAATCATGACAGACCTGGCTACTATCACTGGTCAGAAAGCTGTTCCTTGTGCAGCAAAGAAATCCGTTGCGAACTTCAAACTTCGTGAAGGCATGGTTATCGGCGCTAAAGTAACACTCAGAGGCGACACAATGTACGAGTTTGTTGACAGACTCTTCAACATCGCTCTCCCACGTGTAAGAGACTTCAGAGGAATCAATCCAAACGGTTTTGACGGCCGCGGCAACTACAGCCTGGGTCTGAAAGAACAGTTGATCTTCCCTGAGATCGAGTACGATAAAATCGACAAAGTTCGCGGTATGGACATCGCATTCGTAACAACCGCAACAACAGACGAGGAATCCCGCGAGCTGCTCAAACTCATGGGCGCTCCGTTCGCGAAGTAAGGAGGAAAAGGTTCAGTGGCTAAAACATCGAAAAAAGTAAGTCAGGCAAGAACACCTAAATTCTCTACTCGCGCATATAATAGATGTAAAATCTGCGGCAGACCACACGCATATCTTCGCAAATTCGGCATTTGCAGAATTTGCTTCAGAGAACTGGCATACAAAGGTCAGATCCCTGGCGTGAAAAAGGCGAGCTGGTAAGCACGAGCAAAGGAGGTTGACGTCATGCAAATTACTGATAAAATCGCTGATATGCTGACTCGTATCAGAAACGCAAACGCAGCGAAACATGACACGGTTGATGTACCATCTTCCAACATGAAAAAAGCAATTGCACAGATTCTCCTGGATGAAGGATACATCAAGAGCTTCCAGATTGTAGACGATGGTAAACAGGGTATCATTAGAATCACCCTTAAATACGGTCTGGGCAAAGAGCCTGTTATCACAGGTCTGCGTAGAGTATCCAAACCGGGACTGCGCATTTACACCAGCTGCAAGGAAATGCCTAAAGTTATGAATGGCATGGGTATCGCAATCATGTCCACACCTAAGGGCATCATGACCGACAGACAGGCTCGCGTAGAGAATGTCGGCGGCGAAGTCCTTGCATTTGTTTGGTAAGGAGGTGCACAAGAATGTCTCGAATTGGTAGAAAACCTGTAGCTATTCCTGCAGGCGTTGAGGTATCCCTCGACGGTCAGACTCTGACTGTTAAAGGTCCAAAAGGAACTCTGACAAAAACATTCCACAACAGAATGAACATCGCAGTTGAGAACAACGAAATCGTTGTTACAAGACCAAGCGACGTGAAAGAAGACAGAAGCTTACACGGCCTTACAAGAACACTGATCTCCAACATGGTAGAAGGTGTTACAAACGGCTTCAAAAAAGAACTGGAAATCAACGGTGTTGGTTACAGAGCTTCTAAAGAAGGCAAAAACCTCGTTATGATCCTCGGTTACTCCCATAAAGTAATTATGCCGGAAATCGAAGGTATCAGCATCGAGGTACCAGGTCCTAACAAGATCATTGTTAGCGGTCCGGACAAACAGGTCGTAGGTCAGTTTGCAGCTAAGATTCGTGAAAAACGTAAACCAGAGCCATACAAGGGCAAAGGTATTAAGTATATTGACGAAGTTATCATCCGCAAGGAAGGTAAAGCTGGTAAAGGTAAATAATTAAAGGGAGTGAATCGAAATGGTGAAAAAGCTTGATAGCAATGCTGCTCGACTCAAGAGACACAAAAGAGTCAGAGCAAAAATCAGTGGCACACCTGAGCGTCCACGCCTCAACGTATTCCGCTCCGCAAAACATATCTATGCCCAGATTATTGATGATGTTACCGGAACAACTCTGGTAAGCGCATCTTCGATGGATAAAGGTTTTGAAGGTTTTGGCGGTAACAAGGAAGCAGCTGGCAAAGTTGGTAAAAACATTGCGAGCAAAGCTCTCGAGAAGGGTATTTCCGAGGTTGTATTCGACCGCAGCGGTTACATCTATCATGGTCGTGTAAAAGAGCTGGCTGAAGCAGCCCGCGAAGGCGGCCTCAAATTCTAACGAGGAGGGATACTTTTGACTCGCATTGACGCTTCTACACTTGAACTGAGTGAGAAAGTAGTAGCCATCAACCGTGTAGCGAAAACGGTTAAGGGCGGCCGTGTCATGAAGTTTGCAGCGCTGGTAGTTGTCGGCGACGGCAACGGCATCGTTGGCTTCGGCACAGGCAAGTCCGCAGAGGTACCGGACGCAATCAGAAAAGGTATCGAGGACGCAAAGAAAAACCTGATCAGAGTTTCTCTGAAAGGCACCACAATTCCGCACGAGATCATCGGTGAGTTTGGCGCAGGCCGCGTACTGATGAAACCGGCTCCGCAAGGTACTGGCGTTATCGCCGGCGGTCCTGTTCGTGCTGTACTGGAAGTTGTTGGCATCAAGGACATCCGTACAAAGTGCCTGCGCTCCAACAACCCAACCAACGTCGTAAACGCGACCGTTCGTGGTTTGGCAGCGCTGAGAAATGCGGAAGAAGTTGCCGCAATCCGCGGTAAATCCGTAAAAGAAATTCTTGGATAGGGAGGAAGCAACCATGGCAAACCTGAAAATCAAATTGGTTCGCGGCTTTCAGGGCCGCAAGGATGACCAGATTGCTACCGCTCATTCCCTTGGACTGAGAAAGATCGGCAACGAGGTTATCCAGCCGGATAACGCAGCCACCAAAGGCAAAATCAAGAAGATTTCCCACCTCGTAGAGGTAACCGAAGCTTAACACAGAGGAGGTGCAGCACAATGAAATTGCACGAACTTTCTCCGGCTCCCGGCTCTACCAAAAAAGCCTTTCGCGTAGGCAGAGGTGCGGGTTCCGGTAATGGTAAAACAGCAGGCAAAGGACACAAGGGTCAGAAAGCCCGCTCTGGCGGCGGCGTACGCCCAGGTTTTGAGGGCGGCCAGATGCCACTCCAGAGACGTATTCCTAAGAGAGGCTTCAACAATATCTTTGCAAAACACTTCGCGACCGTCAATGTAAGCGATCTGGAGCGCTTTGACAACGATACCGTTGTTACCGAGGAGCTTCTCGTGCAGACCGGCCTGGTTAAAAAGGCGCTGGACGGCGTCAAAATTTTGGGCAATGGCGATCTGAGCAAAAAGCTCACCGTGAATGCTACAGCATTCTCCGCCTCCGCCAAAGAAAAAATTGAAAAGGCAGGCGGAAAGGCTGAGGTGATCTAGGATGCTTGAAACCCTCAAAAATGCCTGGAAATTGCCTGACCTGAAAAGAAGAATCTGCTACACCCTGATGATCATCGTCATCTTCCGTTTTGGCGCGGCTCTGCCGGTGCCATTCCTGGATGCTTCGGTGATGCAGGGATTTGGAGATGGCAACCTGTTGGGCTTCTTAAATATGCTCACTGGTGGTGCGTTCCAGAATGCAACCCTGTTCGCACTGTCCATCTCTCCATATATCACAGCAACCATCGTGGTTCAGCTGCTTGCCGTCGCCATCCCAGCTCTTGAGCAGATGTCGAAGGAAGGCGCAGAGGGCCGCAAGAGACTCAACAAAATTTCCCGTTATGTCACAATCGCCCTGGCACTCATCCAGTCTTTTGCATATTACAGAATGCTGGACAGCCGCGGTGCGGTAGCAGATGGCGGAAACGCCTTCGGCAATGTGCTTATCTGTGTGACCATTGTTGCGATGTTCACCGCTGGCGCAATGATCTGCGTATGGCTGGGCGAACAGATCGACGATAAGGGAATCGGCAACGGCATCTCGATGATCCTGTTTGCTGGTATCGTTTCCAGAGGATCTTCGGTTGTTGTCATGATGTGGCAGTATCTGGTCCTGGGTTACCAGACCCTGGTTGCGGGTTCCACCGCTTCTGGTCTGCGTTACCTGATTGGCGTTCCAGCGCTGGTAGTGATCTTTGTCATCCTGGTTGGCTTTATCGTCCTGATGACCAAAGCCGAGCGCAGAATCCCGATCCAGTATGCGAAGCGCGTTGTTGGCCGCAAGATGTATGGCGGACAGTCCAGCTACATCCCAGTCAACGTCAACATGTCCGGCGTTATGCCGATCATCTTCGCAAGCTCCCTGATGGCCATTCCTGGTACCATTGCGGCGTTCATTCAGCCGGAAGAGGGCAGCTTCTGGGCGAGCTTCTTACAGATCTTTAACTACAACAGTGGTTTTTACGCATTTTTGTATTTCATCCTGATCATTGCCTTTGCGTATTTCTATGTTGCCATCCAGTACAATCCTGTTGAGATGGCCAACAACCTCAGAAAGAACAACGGCGCAATCCCAGGCATCCGTCCTGGTAAACCAACTTCAGACTTTATCGCCAGAATCATTTCCAAGGTTACACTGCTTGGCGCTATGTTCTGTGCGGTAGTCGCAATCCTTCCAATCGGCATCGCTGCTCTGACTCAAATTCAGGGTGTGTCGCTGGGAGGTACCACCATCATCATTATCGTCGGCGTTGCACTGGATACAGTAAAACAGCTGGAATCTGAAATGATGATGCGTCACTATAAAGGTTTCCTGGAATAATTTGTTTCCAGAAAGGGGATCTGTCCTATGAACATCATACTTCTCGGAGCGCCCGGTGCTGGTAAAGGCACCCAGGCGGAAAAAATCTGTGAGTATTGTCATATTCCTCAGATCAGTACCGGCAACATCATCCGCGCCGCAATGAAAGACGGGACAGAGGCCGGTTTAAAGGCACAAGAATTCGTTCATGCAGGAAAACTGGTGCCAGACGCAGTAGTGATTGAAATGGTGAACGAACGTCTGAAACAGGATGATTGCAAAAACGGTTTTATTCTCGACGGCTTTCCGCGTACTGTGCCGCAGGCGCAGGCGCTCAAGGATATGGGCGTCGAGATCGATCATGTGATCGACATCGAAGTTCCTGATGAGACGATCATGCAGCGGTTGACCGGCCGACGTGTATGCAGCGAGTGCGGCGCAACCTATCACCTCGTCAACAACCCGCCAAAGGTTGCGGGTGTCTGTGATAAGTGCGGGCACGAGCTGATCATCCGCAAGGATGACCACCCGGATACCGTCAAGGACAGGCTGCAGGTTTACCACGAGCAGACAGAACCGCTCAAAGACTTTTACGGCAAGCTGGGTTCTCTCTTTGAGATTGACGGCACCAAGTCGGTTGAGCAGGTGACCAAGGAAGTATTCAGTGCGCTGGAGAAAAAGCCGGCTGCTCAGGAGGACTAAACCCAATGGTTGTGCTCAAAACAAGCAAAGAACTTTCCGATATGAGGCTTTCCTGCAAAATCAGCGCACAAGCGCTGGCCCTTGCGGGACAGCTGATTAAACCGGGCGTCTCCACAGCTTATGTGGACAAAATGCTTCATGAGTTCATCCTCGCGCAGGGCGCACGGCCCACCTTTTTGCACTACGGCGGTTTTCCTGCCGCGTGTTGCATCTCGGTCAACAACGAGGTCATCCACGGCATCCCTTCCTCGAGAGTAATCCTGGAAGGCGATATCGTCAGCGTTGACGTCGGAGCCTCTATTGGAGGATATACCGGCGACAACGCAGCGACCTTCGCCGTCGGCAAAATCAGCAACACGGCAAGAAAGCTCATCGACGTTACCCAGGAGTGCCTGCACCGGGCAATCCTGGCGGCACAGCCGGGCAATCATCTCGGCGACATCGGCCACGCGGTCCAGTCCTTTGCCGAAGCCAATGGCTTTTCAGTAGTGCGGGACTATGTGGGACACGGCGTGGGAAGAGAGCTCCACGAGGACCCATCGGTACCAAACTATGGCGCCGCAGGTCACGGGATGCTTCTGGTGCCGGGTATGACCATCGCCATTGAGCCGATGATCAATGTGCTTGGCAGCGCGGTGCGAACAAGACGCGACGGTGCGATTGTGACAAAAAGCGGCAGCCTTTCGGCGCACTTTGAGCACACGGTCGCGATCACTTCTTCCGGTCCAGTCATTCTGACAAGGGCTTGAGGAGGAAAACCATGATTCAACAAGGCTGCATCGTCAGGCCGACAGCCGGCAGAGAGCAGGATCGGTACTTTGTGGTGCTCAACCGCGAGGGACAGACGGCGACCATCTCGGATGGGAGAAAGCGAAAGCTGGAAAACCCGAAGAGAAAGAATGTGCGTCACCTGCAAGACACCGGCGTCCAGATGGACAGCGCGGACATGGCGACCAACAAACAACTCAGAAAAGCATTGCGCAACAAAGGATTCTTCAAGGTACAAAGCCTGTAAGGATCGAACGTCAGAAGGAGGTTTTTTACTTGTCCAAGGAAGACGTAATCGAAATTGAAGGTAAGGTATTGGAAGCCTTGCCAAACGCTCAATTCAAAGTTGAGCTGCCAAACGGCCATGTGATTTTAGCCCATATCTCCGGTAAGCTGAGAATGAACTTCATCAGAATCCTTCCGGGTGATAAGGTAACGGTGGAGATGTCTCCGTACGACCTGCAAAAAGGCCGCATCACCTGGCGTTCCAAATAAATCCAAGGTAAAAGGGTAAGGGGTCGCCACAGGCGTCCCCACGACAAGGAGGTAGTTTCAAATGAAAGTAAGACCTTCCGTTAAACCCATGTGCGAAAAATGCAAAATCATCAAACGCAAAGGACGCATTATGGTAATTTGCAGCAACCCGAAGCATAAACAGCGTCAGGGTTAATAGTAACCCGGGCTAAAAGAAAAGCCCTTTGGGATATGCAAGACCTATATAATGGAGGTGCAACAAAAGTATGGCTCGTATAGCTGGTGTAGACCTGCCTCGCGAGAAGCGGATCGAAATTGGACTTACCTATATCTACGGTATCGGAAGAAAGTCCGCAAACGACATCCTGGCAGCAACAGGTGTTAACCCTGATATCAGAGTTAAAGACATGGACGAGGATGACGTTACAAAGCTGAGAGATTACATTGATAAACATTTTGTTGTTGAGGGTGACCTTCGTCGTGACGTTGCACTCGACATCAAGAGACTGATTGAAATTGGATGCTACAGAGGCGTTCGTCATAGAAAAGGTCTGCCTGTAAGAGGTCAGAGAACCAAGACAAACGCTCGTACAAGAAAAGGTCCAAAGAAAACAATCGCTAACAAGAAGAAGTAAGGGGAGGGATATTGAGAAATGGCTAAAGTTAACAACGGTAAAAAAGCCACCACACCAAGACGTCGTGAGCGTAAAAATATTGAGCGCGGCGCTGCTCATATCCAGTCTACTTTTAACAATACCATTGTTACTATCACAGACACACAGGGCAACGCAATTTCCTGGGCAAGCGCGGGCGGTCTGGGCTTCAGAGGCTCCAGAAAATCCACCCCATTTGCTGCACAGACTGCTGCGGAGACCGCTGCTAAGGCTGCAATGATCCACGGCCTGAAATCTGTGGAAGTATTTGTTAAAGGTCCGGGCGCAGGACGTGAGGCTGCCATCCGCGCACTGCAGGCAGCTGGTCTGGAAGTAAACATGATCAAGGATGTTACTCCAATTCCACACAACGGATGCCGTCCGCCAAAGAGAAGAAGAGTGTAATTAAGGAGGAACCAGAACTATGGCAAAGAACAGACAGCCAGTCCTCAAGCGCTGCAAAACGCTGGGCCTTTCCCCGGCCGTCCTTGGTTACTCCAAGGAGACCCGCCGCAACCCGAAGCAGATGCGCCGCAAACAGTCTGAGTACGGCCTGCAGCTGAACGAGAAACAGAAAGTTAAATTCATTTATGGCGTCCTGGAAAAACAGTTCCACGCTTACTATGAGAAGGCTGAGCGCAAGACCGGCGTAACCGGCGAGATCCTGCTGCAGGAGCTTGAGCGCCGCCTGGACAACGTCGCTTACCGCATGGGCTTTGCAAACACCCGTCGTGAGGCTCGTCAGCTGGTAGGTCACGGACACTTCACCGTAAATGGCCATCGCGTAAACATTCCATCCTTCCAGGTAAAACCGGGCGATGTAGTTGCCGTTTGCGAAAAATCCCGCAACAGCACAAAGTTCAAGACCCTGGTCGAGGAGCTTGGCAAGAACCCAACTCCAAAGTGGATCGAAAAAGAAGCTGGAGCATTTGAGGGCAAGATCGCCGCAATGCCAGCTCGTGACGACATCGACTATGAGGTCAACGAGCAGCTGATCGTTGAGTTGTACTCCAAATAATAAGATGCGAATTCTTTCTGAAAGGAAAGTTCCTTTTTGGAAGAGCTTCACCCGCCTTATTAAGTTGGTGGACCAAAGCAACTCAGTATGGGAACGCGAAAATAACGGCGGCCGAACAGCCGCTGCCATTTAAGGGGGGTTAAAATGGTAAAGATTATCGAACCAAAGATTGAGACCGCAGAACTAAAATCTGATGGAACATACGGCCGATTTGTTGTGGAACCGCTTGACAGAGGTTTTGGCATAACATTAGGTAACAGCCTGAGACGTGTGTTGCTCTCCTCGCTTCCTGGCGTTGCAGTCACATCCATTAAAATTGATGGCGTACAACACGAATTCTCAACTATCGAGGGCGTGAAAGAGGACGTCACCGAGATTGTCCTGAACATCAAGGGTTTAACTGCAAAACTTTATTGTGATGGCCCGAAGATCGTTTACATCAACGCGGAGGGCGAAGGCGAGGTCACTGCCGGTTCCATCCAGTGTGATGCAGACGTCGAGATCCTGGACCCCAGCATGCACATCGCTACCCTGGGACCAAACGCTGTCCTGCGCATGGAAATTGTGCTGGATAAAGGCCAGGGCTATGTTTCTTCCGAAAAGAACAAACAGATTGCCCGGGAAAAGAGCAGCGACAAGTCCATTCAGGATAAAACCCAGGTGGACAAAATGTCCCTGAACAAGATTTACATCGACAGCATTTATACCCCTGTCTTAAAGGTAAACTATACTGTCGAAAACACCCGTGTAGAACAGATTACCGATTATGACAAGCTGACCCTGGAAGTTTGGACTGACGGCACCATCTCTGCAAAAGAGGCGGTCAGCCTTTCGGCCAAGATCCTGACCAGACAGCTCAATCACTTCGTAGATCTGTCCGAAGAGGTGAGCAACACCGAGATCATGGACACCCAGGAGGACACTGGAAAAGAGAAGGTTTTGGAGATGACCATCGAAGAGCTGGATCTTTCTGTCCGTGCCTTCAACTGCCTCAAACGCGCGGGTGTCAACACCGTCGGCGATCTGATCAACAAGTCGCAGGACGAGATGATGAAGGTCAGAAACCTGGGCAAAAAGTCTTTGGAAGAGGTTCTTGCAAAGCTCGAATCCCTCGGCTTCAGCCTGAATAAGAGTGACGAATAGTTGAGATACATTCCATAATCCATGTAAAAGGAGTGAATTTGGATGCCAGGCACCAGAAAACTCGGCAGAGTTACTGCGAGCAGAACGGCTATGCTTAGAGCAATGGTTACCTTCCTGCTGGAAAACGGCAAGATCGAAACCACAGTTACCAGAGCAAAAGAGGTCAAGGCAATGACCGAGAAGATCATCACCAAGGCTAAAGAGAATGATCTGCATTCCAAGCGTCAGGTTTATTCTTACGTTACAAAGGAAACCGTCGCAAAGAAAGTCTTTGATGACATTGCTCCAAAATATAAAGAGAGAAACGGCGGTTACTGCCGTATTATCAAGATCGGCCCACGCCGCGGCGATGCAGCGGAGATGGCGATCATCGAATTGATCTAGGTTATCTGCTTTTTTCAATTGGTGGATATACCACCGGATATATCGATATAACCGGTCTTGTGGGGGATTCTTCCACAAGGTAGGGGCGCGGCCCCTTGACGAAAACAATATTTTGTGCTATTATGTACAAGTAACGATTTCCATGGCACTTTTCGGGTAAAGCCGATTGTGATCAGGTTGGCTTGTGGATGGACGCATCCGCCTGGTGAGGGTCATGGGGGAAAAAGCTCCGGGACGCCGGAGCTTTTTTCTTACCCTCTTTTATAATCAAAACCCTATCCCTGCGAAAGGAGCGATGTGCTGTGATGGACAATGAAACGCTGCAAGTGCTAAAAAATCGCGCTTCACTGCGCGTATACGACAAAAGAGAGATCCCCCAGGAGGTGCTGGACCAGATCTTAGAGGCGATGATGCGGGCGCCTACAGCCGGCAATCAGATGCTGTATTCGGTCATTGTGGTGCGAGACCAGAAGATGAAGGAAATCCTTTCCCAGACCTGCGATCATCAGGCATTCATCGCCACAGCGCCGGTGGTACTGATCTTCTTGGCCGATCACCAGAGATGGTTTGACTATTATCGCCTCAACGGTGTTGCAGAATATTGCAATCGGGAGGGCCTGCGCTTTGAAGCACCACAGGAATCCGATTTGCTGCTTGCGATAGAGGACGCCATGATTGCTGCACAGAATGCGGTCATCGCTGCGGAATCGTTGGGAATCGGCTCCTGCTATATCGGGGATATCATGGAGAATTATGAGGTGCACCGGGAGCTGTTTGACCTGCCGGACTGGGCCTTCCCAATTGGAATGCTCTGTCTGGGATACTATCGCCCGGATCACCCGAAGAAGCTGCGGGAACGCTTCGACCGCAAGTATATCGTCTTTGAGGAAAGGTACAAACACCTCACCGATGAGGAGTACCGCGATATGTTTTCCAACGAGGAAAAGCGCTACAACCCCAATAACCCGTATCGGGCAGAAAATTTTGCACAGGCTTTCTATGCCCGCAAGACAGGTGCGTCCTTTAGCAAGGAGATGGCCCGTTCAGCACGGGTTGCGATGAAGCAGTGGGATGGACACCTATTAAATCCACAGGTTTTTGACAAGAAATAAATATACAAATCGGAAAAATCCGCTCTATTTTTACAATTTTCTTGGGAAATAGGGCGGGTTTCTTTATTTTTGACAAGATTTAGAATAAAATCCTCCAGAAAAGTATAGTATTTACTATATAGATGTGTTACAATAAAGAATAAATAAGGGAATTTGTTCTTTGCACAAAGACGGATTGTAGGGAAAAATTTATGGATGCACATTGCAAAGAGGAGTGTTGAGGAATGCTTTTAATTAAGCAAGCAGAGGTATACGCGCCAGAATATCTGGGTGTACGGGACGTCCTGGTTTGTGGCGGTGTTATTGAGGCCGTGGAAGAGCACATCGAGGCGGAGCTGCCTTTCTGTAGGGTGATTGACGGACGGGGGAAAAAGCTGACCCCGGGATTCATCGATCCCCATGTCCACATCACAGGAGGCGGCGGAGAGGGAAGCTTTCACACCCAGGTTCCCCCGGTTAAATTTTCGGAACTGATTTCCGGCGGCGTCACCTCTCTGGTCGGCCTGCTGGGAACCGACGGCATCAGCCGCAGCGTCGAAAACCTGTTGGCGCGTGCAAAGGCTCTCAAAGAGGAGGGACTGAGTGTCTATGTGTGCACCGGTTCCTATGGCTATCCCAGTGTTACCCTGACAGGGGATGTCAAGAAGGACATTATGTTTATCGACGAGGTGATCGGCGTCAAGCTGGCCCTCTCCGATCACCGTGCACCGAATGTCACAGTGGATGAGCTGATCCGTCTGGCGAGCGATACCAGAGTTGCCGGTATGCTTTCCGGCAAATGCGGTATGGTTACCCTGCACATGGGCGGGGATGAGCGGGCACTCTCCCTGGTGAACAAGGCGTTGGAGAGTACCTCCATTCCGATTAAGATCTTTCATCCAACCCACATCACCCGCAGCCGCGAGCTGATGGAGCAGGCGTTTGACTTTGCCAAACGGGGCGGCTTCATCGATATGACCTGCGGCAGCAAGGGCGAAAGCGCCCCTTCGCTGTGTGCGATCAAGGCCAAAGAGCAGGGTGTTCCGATGGAAAACATCACCTTTAGCTCGGACGGAATGGGCAGCTGGTCGACCTATGACGAGGCAGGAAATCTCCTGCGAATCGGTTACTCGGCGGTGGACACCATCTATGAGGAGATCAAGCGCCTTGTATTGGAGTTTGGAATGCCTTTGGAGCAGGCTTTGTGCTTTGCCACCAGCAACACCGCCCGTGCGCTGGAAATTGAAAAGCACAAGGGACACATCGCACAGGGCATGGATGCCGATATCCTGCTGTTTGATGAGGATTTGACCCTCAATACCGTCATCGCAAAAGGCGAAGTGATGATGGAGGATCACACCGTGATGCGCACAGGTACATACGAAGCATAAAGCAAATTGCAAGAATAGAATGGACAGGACAATCCCCACCTGAGAAAATTCTCAGGTGGGGATTTCTTTTAAAAAATATTTTTTGGGGGAAGAGAAATTATTTTGGAGAGGTTTTCATAAAATTTTACAAAAATCTGGCTGATTTTTTGAAAGAAATCTGCTATACTGTTTTTGTCAGTAAAAATAAAGGGGTGGATGTTCCATGACCTATTGTACTTGGTCCAGATCGTTTGAAAAGATGATTTCTTTTAGCTGGTGTTGCTGAAGGTGCCGCATTGTGTACTTTCGGTAGACCAGCTTTTTTTGTTTCGTGTGAAAGGAGTGCTTTTTTCATGATTCCATGTAGAAAATTCTGTGCCGATTATTACGAGGGATGCCACAAAAACTGTGAGAGGTGGAAAGACTTCCTCGAAAAGAGCAGCAAGGAAAGGGAAGAGAAAAAGGCCTATCTGCACACCTACAACGAGCTGTGCAGCACCATTGTGCGGCAGTGCCGGGCCAACAGTCTCCACTATTCCCACTGGGCCTAGTTGAAAACTCTTGCCCTTTATTGCAGTACCGTTTTACATACCGATCTTGAAAAAAGGAAGCTCCTCCCTTAGACAAGGGAAGAGCTTCCTTTACTTTGTTTGCTCGATAATTTTTTGCAGGATGATCTCGTCGGCCGGACAGAACGCAAACTGCCTGATTTGGGCAGGCGTAATCCAGCGCAGGTCCTGATGCTCAAGGAGCTTAGGGGTACCGGAGACGATGGTCGACGAAAAGAGGGTGAGGTGGACGGTGAGATCGGGGTAGGTGTGGGTGACCTCCATAAAGATGTCGCCGGGCATCACCTCAATCCCCAACTCTTCCCGGCACTCCCGGACGAGCGCCTGCTGCTTTGTCTCTGCGGGTTCCACCTTGCCGCCGACAAACTCCCACAGCGAGCCCCGCGCCTTGTGCTCAGGCCGCTGGCAGATCAAAAAGCGGTCTTTCTCCCAGATCAGGGCGGCGACCACTTCGGTGGGAGTGGGTTGCTGTTTTATCTTGCACACGGCCTATTCCCCGATGTAGGTCATGGTATCGGCAAGCGGTTTGCGCTTTTTGGTGCGCAGGGCGTCGGTGGCGGCGTAGCCGACTGCGATGACCAACAGGACCCGTTTTGGTTCGGTGATGCCGAGGCTGTTTAGCAGCATATCCTGATCGAAGGAGCCCATGATGCAGGTGGAAAGTCCCTGCTGCAAAGCAGCATAGCACAGCTGGGAGACGGCCAGGCCGCAGTCGATGTGGGCGTATTTCTGGTTTGGCTGCTTGCTGCCGATCAGACGGGCGTCCTCCTCGCAGACGATGATGAAGGACGGGCAATGGTTGGTGAATTTATTTAAGCCCGCAGTCTGGGTTGCAGCGGCGACCAGCGGGGACTTTTCCGGGTCGTTAACGACGATAAAGCTCCATGGCTGAGAGTTGCAGGCGGAAGGAGAGAGCTGTGCAGTCTCCACACACTTGACAAGCTGCTCTTTGGTTGGGCGACGATCCGGGTCATAGTTGCGGCAGCTTTCACGGCTGTTGACAAGATCAAAGTAATCGGACATCAAAAAGACTCCCTTCATATTTGTGCCGCAAGGGCGGCGGTATTGCGTTTTTGCCCGCGAAAGTGCGGGTACGTTTTTATTGTAGTGGATTTGTGGGGGGAAGTCAAGGCATCCCGACCGCAGCGCCTATTGCAGGGTAAAAGGTGTAGTTTGTTTCCATTTCAGATGAAAAAACGGTTTAGAGGTTTTTCCTCTAAACCGTTTTTTGTTGGAGTCATATTATTGTTCTGTCTGTGGAGCAGGGTTGCTTTCCTCCAGCCGTTTAAACAGACGGCGCAAAACCAAGATGGCTGCGGTGGCAAGGATGACCTCTGAGCAGAATTGAGCGGAAGCCAATCCGTATAACCCGACGGTGGCGTTTAGGATAAACAGGGCGGGGATTTCGAGAATCACCTTTCGCAGGATGGCAAACAGCAGGGACTCGCGGCCCATGCCAACTGCCTGAAAGACGCCCACTGCCAAAAAGTCGATGGAGAGGAACGGCAGGCCCATGCAGAAGCGGCGCAGCAGATGGCTGCCGTATTCGATGATGGTCGCGTCCTTCATAAACAGCGAGACCCAGAAGCCGGGGAAGAGGAAGAACAGCACCGCCACCGAGATGATGATGGTGAGGGCAGCCTTTCGGGCAAAGCTGACAGCATTGCGCATTCTGGGGACGTTGCCGCTGGAGAAGTTGTAGCTGATGAGCGGCATGACTCCCTGCGAGATGCCCTGGGAGATGTACATCGGTACCATGTAGATCTTTTGGCAGATACCGATTGCGGCTACCGCGCTGGCGCCGTAAGCGGAAGAGAAGTTGTTGAGGATGGTCATGCCGGTGACGTTGAGCAGGTTCTGAATCGAAGCGGGGATTCCTACCGCGCACACGCCGGTGACAATGTCCTTTTTAAAGCCAAACTTTTTGGGGTTGATGCAGACATAGGTGTTGCCGCGTTTGAAAAACAGCAGGACGAAAAAGTACAGACAGGCGACACAGTTGGAGAGAAAGGTGGCCAGTCCGGCGCCGCTAGCGCCCATATTCAGTCCCCACGGCAGGATGAAGATGGGGTCGAGGACGATGTTGAGCAGGCAACCGCTCATCGTTCCGATGCTGGCGTGCATGGCAGCACCCTCTGAGCGCACCAGATAGGCCATGACGACGTTCAGGATAGCTGGTACAGCGCCACAATCGACCGTCCAGAACATATAGGCGCGAGTGGCCTCTCTGGTTGTTTCATCCGCGCCCAGCAGTGAGAGCAGCGGGGTTTGAAAGATGGTGCACAGCACGGAGAAAGCGGCACCGCAGATGATGGCACAGTAAAAACCAAAGGCCGAGCTGCGTGAAACGGTGTCGTAATCCTTGCGGCCCAGCGCCCGGCTCATCATGCTCGAGCTGCCCACACCGAAGAGGTTGTTGATGGCGTTAAAGGCCAGCAGCACCGGCGCAGCCAGGGTGACGGCAGCATTCTGAACGGCGTTGTTGAGCATGCCGACCCAGAAAGTATCTGCCAGATTGTACAGTACCATGACCAGCTGGCTAAGTACGGTAGGCACTGCCAGCTGAGCCACCGCCCGCGGGATGGGGCTCTGCTCGAATAGGTAAATCTTGTTGTCCTTTTGTTCCAATTCGGTCAACTCCTTATCAATAGTGTCATTTGCTCTATTATAACATTTTTTTCATTGCTTTACAAATAACTTCAAATTTCTCAATTTGGGTAAAAAGAAGATCAAAAACCGTGCAAAAGCCCTATCGTTTTGCGCTCCCTTCAAGATATAATGGACGGGAAAGGAGGGGAGGAAAAGGGCATGACACAAAAAGAGAAGAAAGGAGAGGGAGAAGATGAAAAAAACAGGTCAGAACTTCTCTGTTGTGGAAGAACAAAGAGAATTTATTCTTCTGGCAGATTGGAAAGAACGATTTGTGCAGTATCTTGTCCGGCGTGAACGGGCGACAGGGACCATTCAAAACTATCTGCATACAGCCGAGGACTTTGCAGCTTCCCATCTGCCTCCGAGGACTTGGAAAGAGTTGCAGATTGAGCGTGGATATGCCATCACAACCATCAATGCGCGGATTGCGGCGGTGAATGGGCTGTTGCTTTGTCTTAGGATTGAGGGGTGCCGACTGCGGCCGCTGCGGCAGCAGAGGAAAATTTTCTGCCAGCCCCAGAAAATGCTGAGCCGATCGGACTATCAAAAGCTGGTTTCCAACGCCCGAAGTCGGGGAAATCAGCGGTTGGCGCTGATTTTGCAGACCATCTGCTCCACGGGGATGCGCATTTCCGAACTGCGATTTGTCACCGCACAGGCAGTACGCCAAGGGAGGGCAACGGTATACAACAAGGGAAAATTGAGGGAGATCCTGTTGCCACAAGCCCTGCGTGCGCTTCTGAGTGGCTGGATGAAGCGAAAAGGCATTGCAAGTGGACCGCTGTTTGTGACCCGAAACGGCAAGCCGCTGGACCGCTCCAACCTTTGGAGGCAGATGAAGTCGCTTTGTAAGCCATCGGGGGTAGAGCGCCAGAGGGTATTTCCGCACAATTTAAGGAGGCTGTTTGCGCGGACCTTTTACCATATGGAAAAAGACATCGCACGGCTGGCCGATCTATTGGGGCACAGCAGTGTACAGACAACTCGCTTATATATTATGGAAAGCGGTGAAGAGCACCAGCGCCTTATGGAACAGATGCATTTGGTTCTGTAAGGGGCATATACAACAAAATAAATCTTTTGTTGTTGTTTTTTTGTAAATGAAACTAAGCAGTAAGTAAAGCTGCACAAAGCTCACATAACTACAGGAATATTCTTTCCCTTCATTGTAAAATAGTGCAGCAAAAAATAAAGCCCAAAATTTTTCTGTGATTTCGGCCTAAATGTTCTGACTATTTTTGAAGGAAAACAGTCTATTTATGCTTGGGAAAAAAGAGATTTTGCATTTTAAAGCCCTAAAGAATTGCATAATTTGACTATTTAAACAACAAAAGATTTATTTTGTTGTTTAAAAATAGATAATATAAGTATATTTTGTTTTTTACCATTTTTTTAATAAAAATATTCTTAGATATGAATTCCTTAACATAAAATATAATACTTATAACATTTTTTATATAATTTATGCAAAATAACGAATTTGAAGAAATTGTGTTGAGACAAAGAATTGATATGTGATATAATATAAAAAAATAGTTTGCGATACTTCATCTGCAGCAAATTCACTAAAAAAAATTTGATCCAAAACGCATAATCGGAACATATTTTCGTTTTAGAAGGAAAAAAAGAGGAAGTCAACGGATGAAAAAATGGAAATTAAGGTATAAATTGATGGCCTTATTTATGGCGTTTGTTCTGGTTTCGACTAATTTGCCAGATTTCCTTGGATTTGCAGAGCGGTTTTCGTCGGAATTGCAAAAAAATGAAGAAGAGAGTCAGGCAGAAAGCCAAGCGGAGAACCAGGTGATTCTCACCCTGACAGCGCCGCAGAGCACCGTCTCGATGGGCGAGGTAGGAAGCTACCAGCTGTCGGCACAGAATACAGCGGTCTCTGCGGCAGAGGTTACCATTGCGTTGACAGATGAAGAGATGGAGGCCTATCAGCTGGCGGCGCAGGACAGCTCACCGGCGATGCAGCAGGGAAATTCCCTGATCTTCACCATCCCCGCAGGCGGTTCTGTACAAGGAAGTTTAAACTTCCTCCATCCCAACGGCTATGATAAACTCAAGGTTATCGATATTACAGAGCAGGATATTTCAGTTTTGGTAGAAGAAACCGAAATCCTTCCAGATAATGTCGTACCCGAAGGGGAGCAGACGGAAGAATCCCCGGTCGAAGGCGAGCAGCAGGGAGAGAACTCTCCTGAAAATGAGCAGCAGGAGGAAGCTCTGCCCGAAGGGGAGCAGACGGAAGAATTCCCGGTCGAAGGCGAGCAGCAGGGAGAGAACCCTCCTGAAAATGAACAGCAGGAGGAAGGTCTGCCCGAAGGGGAGCAGACGGAAGAATTCCCGGTCGAAGGCGAGCAGCAGGGA
>JAHZAY010000002.1:122041-248261 GCA_019423685.1 Clostridiales bacterium
GAGAACCCTCCTGAAAATGAACAGCAGGAGGAAGGTCTGCCTGAAAGCGAGCAGCAGGGGGAGAACCTTCCTGAAAATGAGCAGAGCGGAGAAACCGAAGAAAATGGAGCGGGAGAAGTTGCCCAACAGAGCGAAGAATCTGAGCCCCAGGATGCACAAGCTGCGCAAAGTCTGCAGCAGCTTTCGGTAGAGCCTGTCATGCAGCTCAAAGCATTGACCGTAGAGCCGATTATTACAGTAACCAATCCAGATGGAGAGAATGGGCAGACGAATCCAGATGGCCAGACCAATCCAGATGGCCAGAACAATCCGGATGGCCAGACGAATCCAGATGGCCAGGCCAATACAGATGGAGAAGGCAACACAGCCGGTGAGAGCATTCCTGTCGAAACTTCTCCAACAGTCGAACCAGAAATCATCATTCAGGTTGAAGGCACACTGACCTTTACAGCCGATTTTAACTGGGAAGAGTTGACCCTTTCCCAGCAAACCCCAGAGCAGCAAGGAAAAGAACAGACCGATCTGACCTACAGCGTGCAGTCAGCCTCTCAAAATGGAACGACCGGCAGCATCTACACCCGCATGTGGACCCTTGAACAGGTCATTTCTTTGCCTGATGGCGCTGCGTTTGTCGAGGGCGACGCGGTAGTCAGCGGCAGCACCGTCCTGATCGGCGATGTGGCAGCAGTGACTGTGCAGGACAACAGCTCCGCAGGTACACTCACGGCGCAGCTGGCAGATAATGCCCTCCATCTGGTTTACCAAAAATCGTTGGAGAATTGGCAGGCTCTGACCGAAGAGTCCATCTCAAACCTCGACCTTGCAGTGACACTGCACCAGGAGGCCATCGTCTGCGCACAGGAGTTTGAGCAGGGTGCGGTGGATGTCCAAGCAACCTTTACAGCGATACCGGTGACGGCGGAAAAGGAAACTCCCGCCGTCTATTCGGCTACCCTCAATGAAGATGAGGAGAATGTCATTACCCGTCAGGGACACCTCTTGCTGCCGCTGAATGGCGAAGGAGGAGAGGACGGCGAACAGACAAAGGCCAATGCCAACATAGAGGTCACCTATACGGGAGAGCCGATCTATGTAGAATCGAGCGGGAAAAAGCAACTTGCTGTTTGCTACACCATTACCATTACAAATCTCAATCAGGCCCCATCGGGTGAACCAGCACAGGACGATGGTTCTGTTTCTCTGCGCGTTGTGCAGGACTTAACAAAGAAGCTCTTTTCTGATGCAAAACCGACAGAAGAAGCGACAGAAGATCCCAATGCAACGGCAGGTGTATGGAGCGATGGCTCCCTTACTTGGAAGAATGTACAGATTCCAGCGGGAGGAAGCTGGAGTAAGAAGGTCACTGTTTTGGTGGATTCGAAGGAAATTACCAATTACGAGACACTGCCGGAGGCACTCGAAAGTACATTAATGGTCTATGAAGCCGGTTCACAGGATCAAGACCCGATCAAAACGGTGGAAGAAACTGTCGATCTCAAAACTTTTGTTGGGAAGACAATTATTCCGCAAGACAATCAGCAGTTGAGCAAGACAGTCTATTGGCAGGACAACAACGACGCGAGCCTGCGACCAGCAGCAGACTGGTTTGAGAAGAATGTCGGTCTGGAATTCTGCATTGTACCAGTGGGGACAGCGGAACCGCCAGAAGATGCCCAATGGTATGATGGCGCCAAGGCGACGGAGTTGCTCGGCATGCAGCAAGCTCCGCAGGTGGATGCAGTGGCAGAAGGCAACACCTTCAAGCTGACAGCAGACCTTCCGTCCAAGATCCAGTATGGCCAGTCCGGTGAGGAGAGTCTCCAATATCAGGTGTTCTGGAGAATGACGCCGCCGCAAAGCGGTGTGGATCACTACTGGTTTGTGGAGAACCCCGCTCAATATGACCCGACAGATCCGGATGGTTGGTATTACCTGCTGCGACAAGAGTTGGAGTTTGTCATCGATCTGCGCGACCAGTATCATCTGGAAAGCAAGGAAGACGCCAAGATCAAAAATTTCTTGGAAGAGACTTTTCGCGAGCACTTTGCGCTGACCTATTTGGCCGGGAGCACCGAACAAGCTACCTTAAAATTAGATAGCGACAGTCTGTCCTGGTCGGTAGAGAAGGAAGATGGTGTGTGGAAACTGAAGGTGGAGAAGACCGTCCACTTTGATGTCCACGGCGACGGTGTACACTATACCCTGCAGGACGATACACAACCTGTCAAGGCAGAGTTGGACGGGGTGAGCGATACGGTAGGGGATACTTTTAAGCTGGAGTACAACAACACCGCCGTGCCAAATGGCGCCAATGATACCGACAAGGCACACGCTGGCGGCACCATTATCTTAACCCGACAGGGCGAAGTGGACTATACAGCGACAAAGGTTTGGCTGGACCCAGCTGGTGCCCAGGAGCAGCAAAGACCGGAAGGCTACTTTGAGTTGTGGCGCTACACCCAGAAGGGGGGGACAGTTCGTTCCAGCAGGCTAGCACGGTGGCCGGGCAAGCAGATAGAGCACTCGAGACCGAGAAGAATACACAGCAGGTTCAATATAATGATTTGCCAAAGTATGACCCGGACGGAAACCGGTATGTCTACGGCGTCAAGGAAATCATTACCGAAGAGGAAAGTGATACGGTCGGAAACTATGAGCAGGTCTTTGGTCGGGTAGATGGTGAGGATCAGGTGACCGACACTGCGCCTCCAACCCAAGATCCTGATACATGGGTGAGAGATTCGCAGGATCTCATGGTCTACAACGGCGGTACCATTACCAACCGCCGAGAAGGCGGCCGCTGGTTGAGCGTCACCAAGGAGTGGGATGCCTCTTCCTTCCAGGCAGGTCTGGAGAACGTATCGGTTGAGCTCTCGCTGTATGTGCGGGAAAAATCGGATACCGCGACAGATGACGATTGGGAGCCGCTTCTCGACACAAACCAGCAGCAGGTCAAACTGATTTTGGATCAATTTGATACCATTCATAGCAGCCAAACCAAGTCTTTATATGTGCCGAGCTACAATGCACAGGGTAAAGCAGTGGAGTATTGGTTTAAGGAAACGGCTATCATCAACAACGGCCAGAGAATCGAGACGGAACCAATAGACAACGGCGGAGAGAATGAGGACTTCTCCTTTAAGTTGGAGTATAACGGTCAGCAAATCAGCTTTATTGCCGACCACCCGACCCGCGAACAGATCCAAAATGGTCATGGAACAATTATCAACCGCATTCAGGACGACATCACCTTTACCATTAAAAAGGTGTGGGAGGAAGGGACCACTCCACACGAAGTTTCGTTTGACTTGCTCCAGCAGGGACAAAATACCGATACCCGTTACGTTGGAACGGTAACGCTGGATAGCCAGGCTGATGGGGAGGGACAAACCGGCTTTTGGCAGGATGGTGAAACAGAAATTATCCTGACAGTACAGGAGGCCGGCAGATCTTCGACCGATGATGGGGAAAGTCATCCGCAGAAGAAAGAGTATCAAGTGACCTATCAGGTGACCAAGGATGACTTTACCGAGCTTGTGATCAGCAACCTGCCGCGGTACGATGAGCACGGTTACAGCTATGAGTACATCATCCAGGAGGCAGGCGGGAATCCTACTTCCCAGGAAACGACCATCGACAAGGACGGAAACTATGAAACGACCGTTGTCAATGGACCAGGGGAAGGACACAGCATTTTGGTGCGCAAGCGCTGGATCGACAACAGCGACGTCCAGCACCGTGAACCCGTTACAGTAGTGGCCTATTATTGTAAAGGAGAGGAACCGTCGGAAGATGATCCACGGCTCGGCGAAATTATTCTGGGAGGTACCACCGACGACTCGCAGACCCACAAGGCTTGGTACGGGTATCTGAGCTTCACTTTTGATGAGACCGAACTGGGCGAATATAATGCCGATAAAGTGTATATTCGTGAGCTGAAGATGGGTGAGCACGAGGTGGAGCTGCAAGACGATGGTGATGACCTTGTGTACACAGACCATCACATGTACGATGTCACCTACTCGAAGGATAAAATCACAGCCGACGATTACCTCGGGGAAGAGCTCTACATCGTCACCAACCGCCGCTTAGGAACGGTAGATCTGACCGTACAAAAAACCTGGGTGGACGACGGTGCGTTGCAAAAAGCTTTGAAGAATGCCGGGGTTACCCCTGTGCTGGTGTTGGATTTTGCCCCATCGAACTCGGCGGTTGTACCAGACAATGCCATCGATTATGAAAATGGCACCGTTACCCTTTTCCTCAATCCAGTGAAAATTCAGGGAAAAGATGGGGAGCCGGCAGCTGCCATCCAGACGATCAGCGATAGCGGGGAAAATTATTTCTTTAATCTTCCCAAATACGATGCGCAGGGACGAACGGCAAACTATACAGTCGACGAAATGTGGTGCTTTGGCACGGATATCTCTTCGGGTGCTATTGAGCGTGCCAACTGTATGACGACAGAAGAATTGAAGGAGAAACTGAACGAAAAGAAGGGAGATGAAAACGCAGAAGCTCTGCTCAATCTGCTCAATGACCTGCAGTACAGCAAGGTAGATGGGGAGTACATTGAACACGACGAGAGCTTGCAGTCGGATTTTCAGGAAATTGAGATTACCAATCGCCTTTCGGGCACAAAGGTAATCCATTTCCACAAAATCTGGAAAGATGCGTACGCTCAATCCCAGAACAACCGTCCGGATATCTATCTCGATATCTATGTTTGGAACGGCGAGGAGATGAAGCTTCAATACTACAACTATAGTTGGGCAGAATCGGAGAATACACCGAGCACAGGCGATTATCTAACCTGCACAGTGCCCAATTTGCCAAAGTATGACGATCAGGGGCGCGAGCTGTTCTACTATGCGATTGAGCGCGTCTCCATCGAGAATATGGCCGATTTTGACTACACCGACCCGCAGTTCCAGTACGAAGAGACGGACTATACAGTAAATTACGAAGGTGAAAGCCCTCAGCTGCCAGAAAAGAATACAATGCAGCTGGACGGCTGCACACTGGACGTCCTGAAGGTACACGACGGGGATGTATCGGTTTTGGAAGGCGGCACCATCATCAACAGCCTGAAAGGCCATGTGACCATCAACGGCATCAAGATTTGGAGCGCGCTGCCCAATGCCACTGAGGAAGCAGATCTTCCACCGGTAACATTTGAGGTTTACCAGTCAAAGAGTGTTCCAACGAATCAAGACGAGGCAATAACAGGTACTTTGGTCGCAGAGCTGTCGATTGAGGATTGGAACGCCCAAAGCAATGCGCACATTTCACACGAAAATGGACAGTACAAATTTACCATCAGCGTAGCGACGGAAAATGTAGAGAGTGAAGGCTTAAAGGAGGGTGACCCGCTTCCGCTCTACGACGAAGATGGAAATCGCTACTACTACACCCTCATAGAAAACTTTGCGGAACGCACGATTGAAGGGGACAGCGAGCTGGATTGGGGCGATGTCTATACGGTAAATCAAAACTTCCACGAGTACAGCATCACCAACACATATGCCCCGCAGAAAGGCTCTTTGGCAGTCAAGAAGCTGTTGCAGGTGGAGAAGGATCAAAAAGAGTATCCCGCCATCACCATGCGTCTGTATCAGGTTGCTCCCGATGCGCAGGGTCAGTATGATAACCAACCCTCTGTCCTGTATGGGGAGCAGGTTTGGAGCTCAGATGAGGTGAATACGGCAGCTGAGGAGAACACCTTAACTTCTTCGGCAACACTTTCCAAGGAATTTACCTTTACGGATCTTCCGATCTATGCGCCAAACGGCTATCCGTACCAGTACTTTGTCGCGGAGGTCATCGAAGACGGCGGCTATCAGATGAACTATGAAGCGGCGGTTGTGCAGGGCGATAAGAGTGCGATCGACAAGGTTTTTGGCGATCAGTCTGCGAGCAAAAAAGTTGAGACAATCGACGGAACAACTGTGCTGCGCACAAAAGCAATTGCTGTGAAGGAAAATCTGGAGGATGGATCAGCTGCCACCCCCGCAGTGGGCGCCACCTTTGCAGATAAGTATCAAACGGGTCAACATTTAGAGTTAGTTCTTACTAAAAAATGGGTTGATCAAGATAATGCGCTGAACATTCGTCCATCGCAAGAGCAGTTTAAAGATAATTTAACTGTATGGCGCAAAGCTAATGCACAGAGCGGCCAAGGTGGAGCACCAGCAATTCTAGAAGAACAGCTGACTTCAGACAAGTATGTAATTGAAGTGACTGGCGATGAAAAAAGTAGTTCTTGGACAATTACAATTAAGGGAACGAAGGATAATCCTCTCGAGCAATATGCGCCAAACGGAATGCCGTGGATCTATGTTGTCCGGGAAAATCTGACCGGTATGGGAGCGAAAGAGTACGTCCCAACAGGTCAAAAGACGAATGGTGGCAACAAAACGGGAGAGGTGAACAGCGAAAAGGTTTCCCCGACTGGTGAGAAGGTCACCATGCCAGACCTCATCAACTCGCTGGAGACCAGCCAATCCTTCCAGAAAAATTGGCAGAACAGCGATGGGAACCCGATTGAGGACGATTACCTCGGACTCGGCGAACTCACCATCACCGGACAGCTTTGGGTTGGAACAAAGACGAATGGAACGCCTAGCGCAATGCAGCCGGCTTCCGAGTTCTTTAGTCCTGACCTGTTGAACAAATGGTTCACTAGAGACTATTGGGGTTCAGAAGATGGAGCGGCCATCAAGAACAATGGCTTTACCGTCTCGCTGAAGACCTCCCTTGGAGGCAATGATGCAAAGACGACCATCAATCATCTGCCGAGGGTAGATGAAAATGGCAGCGAGCTGGTTTACGCGATTGTGGAGACAGAGATAAAAAACGATGCCGGCTTTAGCCAGAGCTTTACCTGGAAGTTTGAGGATGGGAAGCTGCAAGTAGCAACGGCAGACCCGGCCAACGGCTTGTTCACCCCGCAGTCGGTAACTCCCGCCAATGGCACGACAAAGGCGGTCAATCGGATGGAAACGACCCAACTGAGTGTCTCCAAAGAGTGGCTTGGCGATACCAACGAGACCAATCTGCGGCCATCTTCCATCGATGTGGTGGTCGAGCGAAAAGCGACTGCTGCCGGAAACCAGAACGACTTGCAGGAACTCAACCGCGCAACCTTGATGTCGTCCAGAACGCTGGGAGACGGATGGGAAATTGTACCGGATGACAGCGGTTCTCTGGTGTTTACCCTGAACAATGCCAACGGATGGAAGGCTACCGCGACCAATCTGCCGTCCTACGGCATAGAGGAAGGAGAGCTTGTCGTCTATACATACCGTTTCCGCGAACTGAAACCGGATTGGAATGAGGATAATGTGCCTTCACCTGACGAGATTCTCGACGCAGGACAGCGGTATGACGACCATTACACCGTCACCGCCTATGACGATCAGAACCACAAGATCACCAATACGCTGACCCACATGGAGGTTACTGCCGTCAAATCCTGGAAGCCGAAAGGCCTGCATGGAGACTATGCAGAGGTGACCTTCACCCTGCAAAGCAGGACACAGGGCGCAGGAGAAGGCGGATGGGCAGATGTTGCCGGTCAGAACAAGATTGTTCTGGATGGTACAGCTGACAAAAACGGCGAGTTTGCCGCATGGCAGGCACGCTGGACCGATCTGCCGCGCAGCGATGCACAGGGTAACTCCCTTGAGTACCGCGTGCTCGAAACATTGGCAAACGGTTTGACCGAAGGGCAACAGGTGACCATCCAGTATCCGAACGCCTCCATCTCCGGTGCGACGGTCGACAAGACCTACCGCATCACCAACATCCCACTGGGCAAGATCACCGTCACCAAAGAGGACGGCAAAGGAGCGGGGCTGTCGGGCGTTGTCTTCCAGCTGACCGACAACAACGGTTCTACCCCCAAACAGGCGACCACCGCACAGGATGGCACGGTGACCTTTGAGCAGCTGCCGCTCTACAAGGCAGATGGTACGCCGATCACCTACACCCTGACGGAAAGCAGCACCCCGAGTGGCTATATCCAGCTCACCGAGCCAATTACCGTCTCCTTTACTGCTGCCGATGCGCCGCAAGATGGCGTCTTCTGGCAGACAGCGAACGGTTATCTGCTGCATGAGGTCGGCTATAAGGTGGTCAACGGACAGTCCTTTGCGGTAGTTTACACCGGAGGCAGCGGATTCTATTGGCCGGGCCTTGCGGGTGCAGGAGTGGCCGCAGCGGGCGTACTCTATCTGGTTTACAGAAAGACCAGAAGCCGCAACACCGAACGATAAGCACACAGCAGTGGAGCCGCCCTTCGGCGGCTCCACCAAATGAGAAAAGGAGCGAGCAGGTATGAACAACAGAACAAAAGTGGCCGTTTCCCTCTTGCTGTCGCTGCTTTTGGCGCTCGGCTGTTTGAGGACACCGGCCTTTGCGGAAACGCTCACCATCACCCAAATGACACCCTCCACCCAGACGGGAAGCATCACCCTCACCCAGCAGCTCAACGAGGTGGAGCAGTTGGGCATTGCGGGCGGCCCGGTGCAGGGGGTGGAGTACACCTTGGTGCAGATCGGCAGCCTGTGCGACATCACCTATAGTGGCGGTTGGATGACCGGCTACGCGGTGGAGCAATCGGTCGCGAACAAGCTGCAAATTGCGGCGCCGGATGATACAGGAAGTTATAAATCGAAAAAATATTACATTTTTACCGAAGAAACGGACCTGCAAGCGATCCAAAAGCAGCTGGAAGCAGTCGAGCAAGAGGATTGGAGCGCCCTGATCACGGGCCTTAGCGGGACAACGAAAACAACAGACGACCAAGGCAAAGCTGTCTTTTCGGGACTTCCCTATGGGTTATACCTGATTGTGCAGACCGACATCACCGGCGCGGTGTGTGATGGAAAGCCGATTACCCTTTCCCATCAGCAGAGCCCGATGTTCCTCTCAGTGCCGAACGGCACACAGGCGGACGTCCAGTTGGGAGTAAAAACCCCTCTGGGCTACGGAGAGCTGGAGAAAAACATCGTAGGCGTCGGCAATGTCGATGGAGAGTGGGAGGATGTACAGGACGCCACAACCGAGGTCACCGGGCCGGGAGACGTCATCCGCTTTAAGCTGTCGGTGCGTCCGCCCTCTCTGGGAAGCAAGGACACCCTTGATCACTTTTCTGTGGAGGATATCCTCTCCAAAGGGCTGGATTTGCAGAAATTGGAAAGCATTACCGACAGTCTGGGACAGAGCTATGCAGAGGACACCGACTACACGGTAACCATCACAGAGGATCTGAAGTCGACCGACCTGGAGGACTCTGAGCAGTCGTTTGTAGGCGGCACAAGGCTGTGGATTGCCTTCACCGCCCAGGGGCTTACCAAACTCGAACAGCTCGCAAGGACATCGGGCAGCTTGTCGGTCCTGTACACCGCCATGGTCAACGATCAGGCTGCGGTTGGCGGCGCGACCAACATTGCGCGGATGGACCACAAGGTCAACTATGTCCCCGAGGAGGGCGATGATCCGCCTCCGAGAGACCCGCCGCCTAGGGATGACCCGCCTCCCAAGGAGGACGACAAGAGCTACCGAACCAGGTGGGAGATCGTGCGCAGCTTCGCCTTTGATGTAAACTTGACCAAGTATCTGGGACAGGAGGGAAACCTTGCTCCCCAGGGAAGCGTCACCTTTGCACTGTATAAACTGTCCGACGGAGAAAAGGTGCCCGTTTTGCTGCAACAGGATGGGGAGGCTTACCTTGCGGCAACCGACGGCTCCAACGAGTTGACGGTGGGAGCGGATGGAAGTTTTCGCATTCGCGGCTTGAGCGAGGGAACCTATTACCTCAGAGAACTTGCCACAGCGGAAGGATATGCCCTGCCGGATCAGGATATTGAGCTGATTTTGGTGGGAGAGCAGGCCGCTGGGGAATACACCGGGCAGCTGGACAGCAGCCGCTGTGCGGTCAACGGGGAGCAGGGCAGCGTCTCGATACAGGACAACGTGCTGTATCTGGCGATTGTCAACCCGCAAACCTTCTATATCCCGAATACAGGCGGTGCAGGTACCTGGATGTTTACCGCAGGAGGACTTGTGATCGTGGCGGCAGGATTTGTGTATTTGGCCGTCAGCCGCAAAAAGAAGGAGTAGTCGATGAGCAGACGAGCAGGGACAGCGCTGGCGTTGGTCCTGGTTTTGGCAGGGACAGCGCTGGCAACTTACCCGTTCTGGAGCCAGTGGATTAAACAGGCCGGACAAGAGCAGTTGATTGTGGCCCAGCAACAGCTCGTTGGACAGGACGGCTTGGCACAGCAGATGGAGAGCGCACAAGGGTATAATCTTCAGCTGTATGAAAGCAGCGTCTATGTTCGCGATCCCTTTGGGCAGAGCTCTGTGCAGCAGTTGCCCCAGGACTATGAAAGCCAGCTCAATCCCTTGGGCGACGGGGTGATGGGCTATTTGCAAATTGAGGCCATTGATTTGCAGTTGCCCATCTACCACGGCGTCAGCGAGGAGGTACTGCAAAAGGGTGTGGGGCATCTTCCAGAGAGCTCCCTGCCAACCGGCGGCGAGAACACCCACTGCGTCCTTTCGGCCCATGCGGGGTTGGAGGGGCAAAAGCTATTCAGCGATCTGGAACTGCTGGAGTGCGGCGACACCTTTACCCTGCAAATTTTGGGGGAGCAGTTGATCTACCAGATCGATTGCATCGAGACGGTGCTGCCCGATGCGCTGCAATCGCTTGCGATCCAGCCGGGGGAGGATCGGGTGACTTTGATGACCTGCACCCCCTATGGAATCAACACCCACCGGCTGCTGGTACATGCGGTGCGTTTACAGCAGGAAACAGATGTCCAGCAGCAAAGTGCTTCTGTACCCAGCCGCTGGATGCGCGAGTACAAGCTGATGCTGGTGGCAGTGGTGGCGGCAGGTACAGTGGGAGCTGTCCTGTTGCGCAAAAAGCACAGCTAATCTTTCCCCAATTGCACAGGGCATTGTGGAAAACGAAGCTCCATTTGCCGCGGCAAATGAGATGCGCGGCAAAGTATGATACCGATTTGAGAACGGGCGGCGAAAACTCGCCGCCCGTTTGCCAATTTCTATTTTCAGGAGGAGAGCAATGCGCAGGGCGATTTTCGTGTTGATTTTGCTGGTTGGATTGGGCGTACTTAACTACCCCTACCTCTCGACCCTTTACCGCCAACACCAGCAGATGCAGCTGGCACAGGAGTATGAGCAGCAGCTTTCCCAGCAGAGTGGGCAGCAGTTGGAACAGTCCCAGCAGTACAATGCTGCTTTAACCGCACAGGACCAATCGCTGCTCGACGCCTTCTCCCAAACAGAAGAGGAACAGCAATCGGAGGACAACCTGCTCGGCTTTGTGGAAATTCCCAAGATTGAGCAGTATCTTCCCATCTATGAGGGCACGACCCCCGACATCCTAAATCAGGGTGTGGGGCATCTGACCGGCAGTTCCCTACCGATCGGTGGGGAGAGCACCCATGCCGTGCTGGCAGGTCACAGCGGCCTGCACTCCCAGCTCATCTTTACCGACCTTGAACAGCTGGTGGTGGGCGATCGGTTTACGCTGCACGTTTTAGGGGAAGAGCTGGTGTATGCGGTGGACCAGATCCTCACAGTCGATCCGTGGGAAACGCAGGCGCTGGAGATTGAGGAAGGGCGCGACCTTGTGACGCTCATCACCTGTGTGCCCTATGGGGTCAACACCCACCGGCTTTTGGTGCGGGGTGAGCGGGTAGAGACTCCACAGGAAAGCAAAACTGATGCAGATCAAGGAGAAGCCCCGTCAGATACAGAGCCAACGGTGGTCGTTGCAGCTGCCGGAGAAGGCCGAATGGCCACACAAAAAAGGATATGGTGGATTAGCCTTGTTGTGCTGGGGGCGGCCATTGTGTGGGCACTTTTGGGCGTCAGAAAGAAAAAAACGACCCCCTCTCACGAAAGCTAGACCCCAAAAAGGGAACCGGTGAGTCATCACCGGTTCCCTTTTTTATGCTTTTTTAAAAGGTCAAGAATAAATCGAAAAATGAGGATTTATCGAAGAAAACAATCAAAATATACATAGTATATAAAAATATTGCAAAATTACACCATAAAATCTACATAAAAGAGGCAATTTTTAAAGAAATTTCATTTGACTATTGGCCTTAAGTATATTATAATGTCCTTGTACTTCAAAATGTTAAAAAAATAACAATCTAACGATATAAGCTTTTTAGGAGGAATGCAAAGATGGCAGAAAAACATACCGCGCCGGTTCCCCACTATGAGGTCATTGATACCATGGAGGCACTTCAGGCACGCATGAAGGAGATGCGCAAGGCCCAGCAGGTCTTTGCCACCTACACGCAGGAACAGGTAGACAAGATTTTCTTTGCCGCAGCGATGGCAGCCAACAAGGCGCGCATCCCGCTGGCAAAACTGGCCGTGGAAGAGACCGGCATGGGTGTTGTGGAAGACAAGGTCATCAAAAACCACTACGCTTCGGAGTATATTTACAACGCTTACCGCAACACCAAAACCTGCGGCGTCATCGAAGAGGATACAGCCTACGGCATCAAAAAGATTGCAGAGCCATTGGGACTGATTGCAGCGGTCATTCCGACCACTAACCCCACCTCCACCGCCATCTTTAAGGCGTTGATCTGCTTAAAGACCCGCAACGCCATCCTCATCAGCCCCCATCCGCGCGCGAAAAAATCCACTATTGCGGCGGCGAAGGTTGTGTACGAGGCAGCAGTAGCGGCAGGTGCACCGGAGAATATCATCGGTTGGATTGATGTGCCGAGCCTCGAGCTGACCAACGAGCTGATGAAGGAGTCGGACACCATCCTTGCTACCGGTGGTCCGGGCATGGTCAAATCGGCGTATTCCTCCGGCAAACCGGCGCTCGGCGTCGGAGCGGGCAACACCCCGGTCATCATCGACGAAAGTGCAGACATCAAACTGGCTGTCAACTCGATCATTCACTCCAAGACCTTCGACAACGGCATGATCTGCGCTTCTGAACAGTCGGTCACCGTGGTCGGCGATATCTATGACGCGGTTAAAAAGGAATTCCAGTATCGCGGCTGCTATTTCCTCAAGGGAGACGAGCTGGACAAGGTGCGCCACACCATCATGATTAACGGTGCACTCAACGCCAAGATTGTAGGCCAGACTGCCTGCACCATCGCCCAGATGGCGGGCGTCGATGTCCCAGCGGGCACCAAGATTTTGATCGGCGAGGTAGAATCGGTGGACATCTCGGAGGAATTTGCACACGAGAAGCTCTCCCCAGTACTGGCCATGTACCGCGCAAAAGACTTTGATGAGGCACTGGTCAAGGCAGAAAAGCTGGTGGAGGACGGCGGCTACGGCCACACCGCATCCCTGTATATCCATCCTTCCCAGAAAGAAAAGATTATGAAGCACGCCAACGCCATGAAGGCCTGCCGCATCGTTATCAACACCCCATCTTCCCACGGCGGCATCGGCGACCTGTACAACTTTAAGCTCACCCCATCGCTCACCTTGGGCTGCGGCTCCTGGGGAGGCAACTCGGTTTCCGAGAATGTGGGCGTAAAACATCTTTTGAACATCAAGACCGTGGCGGAGAGGAGAGAGAATATGCTGTGGTTCAGAGCGCCGCAGAAGGTATATCTGAAGAAGGGATGCATGCCGGTTGCCCTGGATGAACTGGGACATGTGATGGGCAAAAAGAAGTGCTTCATCGTCACCGACTCCTTCCTCTACCAGAACGGCTATGTCAAACCAATTGAGGAAAAATTGGACCAGATGGGCATCCAGCACACCTGCTTTTACGATGTTGCTCCGGACCCGAACCTCTCCTGTGCAAAAGAGGGCGCAAAGGCGATGACCTCCTTCCAGCCAGACTGCATCATTGCGCTGGGCGGCGGTTCCGCGATGGATGCCGGCAAGATCATGTGGGTTATGTACGAGCATCCGGAAGTCGCTTTTATGGATATGGCAATGCGCTTTATGGATATCCGCAAGAGAATCTACACCTTCCCGAAGATGGGCGAAAAGGCATACTTTGTCGCCATCCCAACCTCTTCCGGTACCGGTTCGGAGGTCACCCCATTTGCAGTCATTACCGACGATGCGACCGGCATCAAATATCCGCTGGCCGACTATGAGCTGCTTCCTAATATGGCGATCATCGATGCAGACAACATGATGACCCAGCCAAAGGGCCTGACCAGCGCTTCCGGTATTGACGCGCTGACCCATGCACTGGAAGCATACGCCTCCATCATGGCGACCGATTACACCGACGGTCTGGCACTCAAAGCGATGAAGAACATCTTCACCTACCTGCCTGCCGCCTATGAAAAGGGTGCAAACGATCCGCATGCCCGTGAGAAGATGGCCGATGCCTCCTGCATGGCAGGTATGGCCTTTGCAAATGCCTTCCTGGGTGTCTGCCACTCGATGGCGCACAAACTGGGAGCTTATCACCACCTGCCGCACGGCGTGGCCAATGCGCTGCTCATCTGTGAAGTGATGCGCTTTAACGCTGCGGAGGTCCCGACCAAGATGGGCACCTTCCCGCAGTACCAGTATCCGCACACCCTGGAGCGCTATGCAGAATGTGCCCACTTCTGCGGCGTCTGCGGCAAGGATGACCAGGAGACTTTGGACCTGTTCATCCAGAAGATCGAACAGCTCAAAGCTTCGGTCGGCATCAAAAAGACCATCAAAGATTACGGCGTAGACGAAAAGTACTTCCTGGATACCCTCGACCAGATGGTGGAGGACGCCTTCGATGACCAGTGCACCGGATGCAACCCGCGTTACCCACTGCTCAGCGAGATCAAGGAAATGTACCTGAAAGCCTACTACGGCGAATAAGACAGGAGGACAATCATGCAGGAGAAAAAGACGCTGATCTTTACAAGACCGCATAAGAAAATCTATGCCACCGAGGATAAGATTCTCAAGGTGTTTGACAGCAACTACAAAAAGTCTGATGTGCTCAACGAGGCCCGCAATGAGGCCCTGGTAGAAGAAAACACCAATTTGAATGTTCCATCCCTTTCGGCTGTCTTAAAGACAGAGGAGGGCTGGGCGCTGACCCGCGAGAAGGTAGAGGGCACCACCCTCTCTGAGTTGATGGACAAGAATCCGAGCAAGTTTGCCGAGTATATGGAGCTCTTTGTAAACTTGCAGCTGCAGGTGCACAGCCAGCGCGTCCCCACCATCAAGACCCTCCGCCACAAGCTGATGGACCAGATCAACTCCCTCAAGGAGATCGATGCAACTGCCCGTTATGAGCTCTCTGCGCGCTTGCAGGGAATGCCTAAGCACAACAAGCTCTGCCACGGCGACTTTAACCCAAGCAACATCATCGTCGACAAAGAGGGCAAACTGTGGATCATCGACTGGGCGCACGCTGCACAGGGTAACGCTTCCGCCGACGCGGCAATGACCTATCTGCTCTTCTCGCTGCAAGATAAGGAAAAGGCAGAGCTGTATATCAAGCTCTTCTGCCAGAAAGCAGATATTGCTCGCCAATACGTCAACCGCTGGTTGCCAATCGTAGCGGCAGCCCAGCTGACCAAGCACAAGCCAGAAGAACGCGATCTGCTGCTCAGATGGACCGACGTCATCGAGTATCAATAACAGGCAAAAGATTTGCTTAGAACCGCATGGTTTTTCTGAAAAAGATTTCATTTTCAATAATATCTTGATGCAGAAAAAAGGCAAATAGATACAATTAGAATTTATAAAAGAATAGGTTCGAAAAGTAAAAAAACCTCACCTAAAAACTTTTAGGTGAGGTTTTTTTTTATCAATAAAATAATTTTTTATATCATTTTTTGTTAGTTTCTGTTAGGAATGATTAGATATCACCTTTTGCAGATTGCATAGCAACCGTTAGAAGAGTTTTGCTAAAATCACGAATTTACAAGCTAAACTATTGACAGATATTCAGGAATGTATTATGGTTATTTCGGAGAGATTGTAAGTTTTGATTAAAAATTATACGGGAAAGCAATACATTTCTATCCAATATGCGGTCATAGAAGTTGTATTCATGATATTTTTTTTATTAAGGAGGAAAAAGACAGATGAAAAAGGCGATGTCAAAGCTGCTGGCCCTTGTATTGATGGCCTCAATGGTATTGACAGGATGCTCGTCGGGAAATGAGACAACCGACAACAGTGCACAATCCACTACAGGGACGCAGGAACAGGGTGAGGAAAGCGCAGAATCAGAAGATGCCATTACCAACCTGTATGTTCCGAAACTGGCAAGCAGAGAGCTGGAGACCTTCAACGTCCTTTACACCCAGCGTGCAGAGGACGGAGAAAACCTGACCAACCTTGTGGACGGCTTGCTGGAATCCGACACCAACGGCGAATTGGTTCCGTGTTTGGCAGAGGAGTGGGGCACCGAGGACGGCGGTAAAAACTGGACCTTTAAGCTGCGCGAGGGCGTCAAGTGGGTTGATGTCAACGGCAACGAAAAGGCGGACGTCGTTTCACAGGATTTTGCCACCGGTTTGGAGTGGATCCTGAACTTCTACAAGAACGATTCCAACAATACCACCATGCCCATTGAGATGATCAGCGGCGCCGGTGAGTATTATGAGTATACCAAGGCCCTCCCGGAGGAGGAGGCCAAAGCGCTGGATGCCAGCGAAGGCTCCAAATTCCGCGAGATGGTCGGCATTGAGACCCCGGACGACTACACCATTATCTACCACTGCATAACCGAAAAGCCATACTTTGACTCGTTGGCAGCTTATGCAGCGCTGTATCCAATGGCACAGGGAATGGTCGATGAAATCGGCGGTGTCGATGCAGTTCAGGCGATGAACAATGAGAACATGTGGTACAACGGATGCTACACCATGACCTCCTACATTCAGGGCAATGAAAAAATCTTTACCAAGAACCCACTGTACTGGGATACCGAGTGCAACCGGTTTGATACCGTCACCTTCAGAATGGTGGAGTCCAACGATGTAGCGTTCCATCTCTATCAGACCAACGAAGTGGACTACGTTGAGCTGACAGAAAGCCAGCTGGTCACCATCGCCCGCGACGAGAACAACGAATATCACGACTATCTGATCCCGGATCTGCCATCCCACTACGCATACAACATCCTCTTCAACTATGACAAGAAGCTGGAGGACGGCAGCCCGGATACCGATTGGAACTACGCCATTGCAAACGAGAACTTCCGCAAATCCTGGTGGTACGGACTGGATCTGTCCGAGTACTACAAGCGCTACAACGCAATTGACCCGATGAGCAGTGAGAACAACTTCTATACGATGAAGGGTCTGGTTTATACCTCGGACGGCACCGACTACACCGAACTGGTAAGACAGGAGCTCGGTTTGCCGGAGCTCAACGGCGAAAAGATGGTTCGCCTGGATGAAGAGAAGGCACAGCAGTGCAAAGAACAGGCCATTGAGGAGCTGACCGCCCTGGGTGTTACCTTCCCGATCGGTGTGGACTACTACATCCTGGGTTCCAACCAGACAGCGCTGGATACAGCAAACGTATTGGCACAGGCCATTGCAGACGGTCTGGGCGAGGACTATGTACAGCTGAACATCAAGACCTACGTCAGCAGCCAGAGCAACGAGGTTACCACTCCACAGCTGCAGTCGATTATCATCAACGGTTGGGGTGCTGACTACGCTGACCCACAGAACTATCTGAGCCAGATCGTATACGGCACCGAGACGGCGGCCTATTCGGATTCTGCCACCAACATCAACGACGTAGTGGAGTCGGAACAGACGCAGGACCTGCTTGACAGCTTCAGAGAGTTCACCGATATGGTTGCGACAGCGGATGCCATCACAGATAATTTGGACGACCGCTATCAAGCTTACGCTGAGGCCGAGGCGTACATGCTCGATCATGTGCTGGTACTGCCTTGCTACTATAAATCCTCTTGGTGCCTGAGCCGCATCGATGTCAACAGCAAGATGCAGCCGATGTTTGGCAATACCGGCGACAAGATGAAGAACTGGAAAACCAACATCAACGGCTATACCAGCGAAGAAAAGGGCGTCAGCGAACAGATCGCAGCCTTTGCCGCAGAATAAAAATAAGCAACTGAATATCCATCGGCAATGTGACAAGATGTTTCAGATGGGTTAAAGGAATGACATTTAGATACTCCTTTTGTGGTTGTGCAAAAGGAGTATCTTTTTACATACATAAAGAGATGTTGGAGAGTGATACAGAAAAATCGGTTCTATCCTATATGGAGTATGCTTGTAATATAATTTTTTAGGCCTCTTTGCTTTTACGAAAGTTCGCATATCGTGAAAAAACATAAAATATATACAAAAAACGCACAAAAAAATGATGAATTGACAAAAATAATAATGCAGAGTTGACAAGAACAATAGATAATGATATTATAAAAATATAGTAAACATTTAATTTTATATATATTTTTTATTTATTACGGTGAGGGTTATCCTGTTCTATGCAGTAAAATGACAGGATTTACTAAAATTTTATTTTATTTCACGAGGGAGGAATACACTATGAACAAAGCACTATCCAAACTGGTTGCATTGCTGCTAACAGGTTCTGTGTTGTTAAGCGGCTGCGCGGGCACAGCAGGTCAACAAGGAGAGACAGAACAGTCGGGAGAGAACAGTTCTGCACAGTCGGAGAGCGCTGAGGAAGACAATACCATTACAGACCTAGTAATTCCGAAGCTTTCGACTAAGGAAATTGCTGGCTTCAACATCCTTTATACGCAAAAGGGCGAGGACTTTGAGGGGTTGACCAGTATTTGGGATGGTTTGCTGGAGGTGGATCCTGAAGGCAAGCTGGCTCCTGCTATCGCGGAAGAGTGGGGCACAGAAGATGAGGGCTTAACCTGGACCTTTAAGATTCGCGACGGAGTAAAATGGGTTAATGTGAATGGCGAAGAAATGGCAGACTGCAATGCGCAGGATTTTGCTACCGGATTGGAATGGGTTTTGAATTTTCACAAGAATGACTCGCTGAACACATCGATGCCGCTAGAGATGATTGATGGAGCAGAGGAATATTACGAATATACCAAGTCGTTGAGTAAAGAAGAAGCTTATGCACTGACTGCCGAGGAAGGTTCTACTTTCCGGGAAATGGTTGGACTGGAAACTCCAGACGACTACACTTTGGTTTATCGTTGCTTAGATAAAAAACCATACTTTGATACATTGGCACCGTATGCGTCGCTTTATCCGGCTTCTCAGCAGCTGATTGACCAGCTGGGAGTAGATGGATTCAAGGCGATCAACAACGAGAATATGTGGTATAATGGATGCTATACCATGACTTCCTTTATCCAGAACAATGAGAAAATCTACACGAAAAATCCACTGTACTGGGATCAGGACTGCACGCTATTCAATACAGTCACTGTCAAAATGGTGGAGTCCAACGAGGTAGCTTTCCAGCTTTATCAGTCTGGAGAGGTAGATTATACTTCATTAGGAGAGGCCCAGATCAATACGATTGCAAAGGACCCGAACAATGAGTTTTATGATTACATGGTTCCAGACGTTCCATCTAAATATTGCTATCAGTTCCAGCTCAACTATAATAAACTTTTTGAAGATGGTACACCGGATGTCAATTGGAATACAGCAGTAGCAAATGAGGCTTTCCGACTGTCATGGTGGTATGGACTGGACCTCAAAGAATATTATAAGAGAACAAACGCAGTAGATCCAATGGTTTGTGAAAATAACTTCTACACCATGAAGGGTCTGGTTTATACCTCGGATGGCACCGATTATACAGAACTGGTCAGACAGGAAATGGGCTTGCCAGAATCGAATGGCGAGACGATGGTTCGCCTGGATGCTGAGAAGGCGCAGCAATACAAAGAGCAGGCAATGGAGGAACTGACCGCCTTGGGTGTTACTTTCCCTGTTAGTGTAGATTATCACATTTCTGCTTCTAGCCAGACGGCACTGGATAGTGCAAATGTTCTCAAACAGATCTTTTCCGATTGCTTGGGAGATGACTACGTACAACTTAATATCAAAACATATGTATCCAGCTTACGTAAAGAAGTTACACAGGCGCACCTGCATTCCTTTATTATCAATGGTTGGGGAGCAGATTATGGTGATCCGCAAAACTATCTGGGTCAGCAGCGCTATGGCTATGACAATGCATATTACTCTACCACCTACTCTTATGTAAACGACTTAACCGAAGAAACCGAAGCAAATAAAGATTTGCTGAATGCATACAAGGAATTTACAAAGATGGTAGATGCAGCAGATGCCATCACAAATGATCTGGATGCCCGCTATGAGGCCTATGCAAAAGCGGAAGCATATTTTCTGCAACATGCGCTGACCATTCCTTGTTACTATGGAATCGGCTGGTGCCTGACAAAGATTGACAATGACAGCAAAATGTTTGCAATGTATGGATGTCAAAATGACAAGATGAAGAACTGGGAAACCAACTCCAACGGTTACACCAGCGAAGAAAAGGGCGTCAGCGAACAGATCGCAGCCTTTACCGCACAATAGCCTTTATTGATATCCTAAAAAAGCTAAACATACGGCCCCAAAAAGGGACGCTGCTTTTTGCAGCGTCCCTTTTTTTATCTTTTGCAGGAATGCCTTTACATCTTTGCAGGGAGAAACTACAAAGGATAATTTTTTTTCGTATTGCCCAATCTATAAGGATAAAGAGGGACCTTGCGCGCATAAAATGGACTACCGAATCAAAATGGACAGGGGAGGGAAGGCGCGTGAAGGGCTTACCGGAAGACCGGGCGGTGCGGTTGGCGCAGTACATCATTGAAAAGGACGCGACGGTGCGACAGGCGGCAAAAAGTTTTAGCATATCCAAGAGCACCGTCCACAAGGACGTGACCCAGCGGCTCAAGCAGTTGAGCCCAAGTTTGTATGCGCAGGTCAAAAAGGTGCTGGAGAAAAATAAACAAGAACGGCACATCCGCGGAGGATTGGCCACCAAGGAAAAATATGAGCAGCTGAGAATGCACCGCGAAAAGGGATAATTTGCCATATTAAAGCGTGAAAAACTGATAAAAAGGGAAAAGGCATCCTGTGGAAAATAGTTTAAATATACAAAAAACACAATAATTAGCATAAGAATTAAACAAAAAGGTTGATTTATGATTGCAAATTCAATATACTAGTACCTGTAATAACATTTCAGGATTTCCCAAAAGTGATTGTTTGTTCCAAATCTTCAAGGAATATCCGCTCGTCGACTGATAGGACGAGGTTATTACAGCTGAATTTGATATTTTCTTAATTATTGTCTTTTTCCCGTATAAGCAAAAAGCATCGGTCTTAGGACCGATGCTTTTTGCTTTCTGCGTTATTTTGCATAGAGGTTGCAGGAAGATAAAAAAATCCCTCCACCAAGAAGGTGGAGGGAATCTATCTCGGCCAAAAGCCAATTAGCAGAACTTGGATGGGTTGACTTTAACGCCAGGACCCATGGTGGTAGCCAGAACACAAGATTTTACGTACTGGCCTTTTGCAGCAGCCGGTTTTGCTTTGACAATTGCACCCATCAGGGTATCAAAGTTCTCCTGCAGCTTCTCAACACCGAAGGAAGCCTTGCCGATTGGGCAGTGGATGATGTTGGTCTTGTCCAGACGGTACTCGATCTTACCAGCTTTTGCTTCCTGAACAGCTTTTACAACGTCAGGAGTTACAGTGCCGGCTTTTGGAGAAGGCATCAAGCCTCTTGGACCGAGGATCTTACCGAGACGGCCAACAACGCCCATCATGTCAGGGCTTGCGATGACGACGTCGAAATCCATCCAGCCGCCCTGGACCTTCTGCATGTACTCGTCTGCACCAGCGTAATCAGCGCCAGCAGCCAGAGCTGCGTCTACCTTGTCGCCTTTGCAGAATACCAGTACGCGGACAGTTTTGCCGGTGCCGTTTGGCAGAACAACCGCGCCACGAACCTGCTGCTCAGCGTGACGGGAGTCAACGCCCAGTCTTACGTGGATCTCTACAGTCTCATCAAATTTAGCCTTTGCAGTTTTCAGGCAGTTTTCAATAGCTTCAGTGGTGTCGTACAGGACAGAGGTATCAACAACCTTTGTGCTGTCCTGATATTTTTTTCCGTGTTTCATTTTTAATTACTCCTCCTTATCCTGAGTGGTAAATGCGGAAATCTCCTCCCACCCGGGGAGTACTAGTCAACTACCTCGACGCCCATTGCGCGAGCAGAACCTGCGATCATGCTGATAGCAGCATCCAGGTTTGCAGCATTGAGGTCTGGCATTTTCATCTCAGCGATTTTCTGCAACTGTGCTTTTGTAATTTTTGCAACTTTAGTTTTGTTTGGAACACCAGAACCGGATTCAATCTTGCACTCTTTTTTAATGAGTACAGCAGCCGGAGGGGTCTTTGTAACGAATGTGAAGGATCTGTCAGCGTAAACAGTGATTACAACTGGAATGATCAGACCTGCATCGTTCTTTGTTCTTTCGTTGAACTCTTTTGTGAATGCCATGATGTTAACACCATGCTGACCAAGAGCTGGGCCAACCGGTGGTGCCGGAGTCGCTTTTCCGGCAGGAATCTGCAGCTTAATGTAGCCGGTAACTTTCTGAGCCATTAGTAAATTGCACCTCCATAAAATGTGGTCAGTCGGGACACGATTTTGGTTTTTTGTCCCTCCCACTGCGCCATCTCTGCCCCATGCAAAGATGACAAAACCCTTTCGGGCACGACCTAAAACGGGTTAAAGTTTTAAGTCACCTCATCAAGACGATATTTATTCTATAGTCTCTACCTGATCCAGTTCAAGCTCTACGGGTGTCTCTCTTCCAAACATGGAAACGACAACCTTGACCATGTTGCGTTCGGTATCGAGTTCTTCTACGACGCCGATGAAACCGTCAAGATAACCGTCGATGATCTTAACAGAGTCGCCAACCTCAAAGTTGACTTCGACCTGTTTTTTCTCCACACCAAGGGCAGCTACTTCTTCGTCAGACAGTGGAACAGGTTTGGAACCAGGTCCGACAAAGCCAGTTACTCCACGAATGTTGCGGACAACGTACCAGGAATCATCTGTCATGATCATGTTGACAAGCACATAGCCTGGGAAAATCTTGCGTTCCACTTCACGCTTTTTGTTGTCTTTGATCTCAACAACCTTTTCGGTAGGAACCATGACACCTGCAATCAAATCATGCAGCTTACGGTTTTCCACCGCATTTTCGATATCTGATGCAACCTTGTTTTCGTAACCGGAATAGGTGTGCACCACATACCATTTTGGAGCTTCAGACATAGGGATACCTCCAATGGTGTAGATGATTGGGTAAGCTTGTGATTAGTGAAATAAGCCAACGAGAGCGTTGAAGATGAAATCAATCACTCCAATGCCAACGCTGAAAGCTGCAAGGACGATAATAACAATTCCAGTGTTATTGAGAACTGTTTTTTTGCTCGGCCAAACAATCTTTTTCATTTCACCTTTCGAATCTTTGAAAAAGCGCTTGATCCCAGAGGCGATACGCTTGAAAAAGCCTGGTTTCTTTTCATCAGCCATTTAAACAGCCCGCCTTTCGCCTACTTGGTTTCTTTGTGAAGTGTGTGTTTGCGGCAGAACTTGCAGTATTTGTTCATCTCAAGTCTGTCAGGATCGTTTTTCTTGTTTTTCTTTGTGTTGTAATTACGCTGTTTGCACTCTGTGCAAGCTAAGGTAATTTTAGTCCTCATATCGGCACCTCCTGATTTAACGGAATTTTTTGCCTCCCTCGTAAAGGAAACGCTTGAATCTCCAACCGGACATAGGGGAACCTAAGTCTGTTGGTGGTGGATGGTTCATTTTTGGACATAAAAAAATAACCCTTTTAGAGGTAAAGTCATTTTACCACGTCCCGCACCCTCCCGTCAACGGCAATTTTGGCTTTTTTTCGGTCATAGGCAAATCTTTATGGATTTTGTCCACAGACGGGGGTGGCAGGTGGGGCTGGGATGGGCTAATTTGTGCGCTTTGATGGGAAATTTGGTTTGCAATAGGCATTTTTCCCTTTTAGAGGAAGAAAAGCAAGGCAATACCACCAAGTCCGAGGGGATCGTTCTAAGCAAAATGTTACAATGCTACCATTGCAAGAAGGAGGTTTTGTGTGTTACAATGAATAAATGCCGCAGGAGTGCGGATATATTGAAAGAAACAGGAGCTCTGCGCCGGAGAAGAACGGTCTTGTGTTCGGGCGCATTTTCTGTAAAAAGGAGCTGCTTTTTATGCCATGTCAAAAGAAGACTCGCGTCGCAGTACTGTTTGGCGGCGTTTCCAGTGAACATGAAATTTCCCTGTTGTCGGTGGAGTCGGTGCTGGCCAATCTCCCAGACAAATATGAGGTGCTGCGCATCGGCATCACCAAGGATGGCCGATGGGTAGAATATACCGGAAAAAATGACGAGATCACAAGCCAGAAGTGGGAGCACGACCCCACCTTGCGCACCGCCATCGTTTCTCCAGACCGCGCCAACAAGGGCGTGCTGCTGCTCTCCAATGCCGGTTGGGAGCTTGTTCCGGTGGACATCTGCTTCCCGGTACTGCACGGCAAACACGGAGAGGATGGAACCATTCAGGGACTGTTCCAGCTGGCGGGCATCCCGTTTGTTGGCTGCAACATGATTTCCAGCGCCAACTGCATGGACAAAGAGATGACCCACACCATTTTGGAGGCGCACGGCATCAAGATGGCCAAGTGGACGATTGTCAACCAGGAAAAGATGGAGCATTTTGAGGAGTTTGCCCGCGAAGCCGAGGAAAAACTGGGCTATCCAATGTTCGTCAAACCCGCAAATGCCGGTTCTTCGGTGGGAGTTGGCAAAGCGCACAACCGCGAGCAGCTCTTGGCAGCCTGCCAGACAGCCCTCAAGGAGGACTATAAGGCGGTGGTTGAGGAGTGCATCGAGATGCAGGAAGTGGAGACCGCAGTGCTGGGCAACGCCCATCCACAGGCCGCAGGGGTTGTGGGCGAACTGGTGCCGGTAGTCGAGTTCTATACATACGAGGCAAAGTATATTGACGGCACAACCGAACTGCACATTCCAGGCAGAGTCAGCGAGGAAACTTCGCGCAAGCTGCGGCAGACCGCCGAGAAGGCATTTGCTGCCATCGGCTGCGAGGGATTTGCCCGCATCGACTTCTTTGTCCGCAAAGGGGATGGGGAGGTTATCTTAAACGAGATCAACACCATCCCAGGCTTTACCTCGATCAGTATGTATCCAAAGCTGTGGGATTATTGCGGGGTACAGTACCCCGAATTGCTGGATCGCCTGATTCAGCTGGGCCTGCAGCGGGGAGAAAATTAACGCGAGAAAGGCGTGAAGCTTCATGGATAACAGAGCGATCGGCGTGTTCGACTCGGGGCTTGGAGGTTTGACAGCAGTCAAGGAACTGCACCGCTTGCTGCCCCACGAGGATATTGTCTATCTTGGGGATACCGGGCGGGTGCCGTACGGATCGCGCAGCCGCGAGACGATCATCAAGTATGCCCGTCAGGACATTGATTTTCTGCTCCAAAAGGATATCAAGATGGTGCTTGCTGCCTGCGGAACGGTCAGCTCCACTTTACCAAAGGAGATTTCCTCAAAGCTGCCGGTCCCCTATGCGGATATTGTGCAGCCAGCAGCTCAACAGGCCTGTGCGCTCACCTCAGGCGGGCGAATTGGCGTGGTGGGAACCAACGCCACCTTGCGCAGCAATGCCTTTGGCAAGGCAGTCCGTGCAATCCGCGCCGATGTGCGGGTGTTTGGCAACCCGTGTCCGCTGCTGGTGCATCTGGTGGAAAATGGCATGATTCAGCCAGACAACCAGATCACCAACCTCACGGTGCAGATGTATCTTGAGCCGCTGGTGCGGGAAAACATCGACACCCTCATCCTCGGGTGCACCCACTACCCGCTGCTCTATGACATCTTTAACCGCCTGCTCGATTATCGGGTTACGCTGATTGACCCCGGGCGCTGCGCCGCTGCCTATGTGCAGCGATACCTGATGCGGCATGACCTGCTGGCACAGCGTGACCGCCCCGGAATCACCGAATACAACGTCACCGACGAAACGGACACCTTTGGCAAGACGGCCTCCATCTTTTTGGGACAGGAAGTGTCCGGCACGGTCAACCGTGTCGAGCTTGTGGGATAGTTTTTTTAGCGCAATCATAGGGAAGGAACCAAGGAAAAAGGAAAATGGAACAAGCGTTGCACGATATCAAAAAAGATGTCCTCATCACTGTGAAGGGGACCCAGAGGGTCAGCGGCGAAACCGATGTGACCGAGATGATCACCACCGGACATTTTTACCGGAAAAATAAGCTGTATTATATCAGCTACAAGGAGACCGACGCCACCGGATATGGCGGCTGCCGCACGACTTTGAAGGTGGGTCCGAGCGACAAGGTGACCATCACCCGCTTTGGGTGGTCGCGCTCACAGCTGATCGTCGAGGCGGGTGTCCGCCACCAGTGCCAGTACGACACCGGCTTTGGTGAGATGACCATCGGCGTGATGGGTACCCGCTTTGAAAATGACCTGAGCGAGCGCGGGGGCAAGATCTCGTTTGGCTACACGTTGGACATTGAGGCCAGCGTAGCCAGCGAAAACACCATCAGCATCAATATCCAGGAAATCCTGGCAAACTAAACGATCATGAAAGATTGCCAAGAGGGGCAAAGAGTGCGTTTTCCCCTTTTGGCGTTTCCGCTTTTTTGCACAAAGGAATGACAAAAGAAAGGAACGAGGAGAATGGAGAACAAAAACTTTGTACAGGAGGCCATGCAGGAAGTCAATACTCTGCTGCACACCGCCTTCACCGCCGCCATGCAAAAGGGATTGCTGCCCGAGCATGAGATCCCGGCTTTCACCGTAGAGATCCCGGCGGAGACTACCCATGGAGATTTTGCCAGCAATGCGGCAATGGTCAGCGCAAAAGCTTTCCGAATGGCTCCGGTCAAGATTGCAAATGCTCTGGCAGAGTGCATCGACTGCGCATCTTCCCGCTATATTGACCGGGTTGAAATTGCAGGCCCGGGCTTTATCAACTTTTTTGTCAACAAGGCGTGGTTTGCCGACATCGTAGCGGGTGTGCTGGCAGCCGGAGAGCAGTACGGCCGTTCCAACTACGGCAAGGGCGAGAAGGTTATGGTGGAATTTGTTTCTGCAAACCCCACCGGCCCGATGCACATGGGCAATGCCCGCGGCGGAGCAATCGGAGACTGCCTGGCTGCGGCGCTGGATGCTTGCGGTTATGACGTCACCCGCGAATTTTACATCAACGATGCGGGCAACCAGATCGAAAAATTTGGACTCTCGCTCGAAGCAAGATATTTGCAGATCTACAAGGGCGAGGATGCCGTCGAGTTCCCGGAGGACGGCTACCACGGAGAGGACATCAAGGAGCGCGCGCAGCAGTATGCCGATCAGTACGGCGACAAGCTGCTCAACGTCAGTGAGCCGGAGCGCCGCCAGGCCCTCATCGACTTTGCACTGCCAAGAAACATCGAGAAGCTGCGCACCGACCTGGAAAAATATCGCATCACCTATGATGTGTGGTTCCCGGAGAGCACCCTGCACAAATCGGGCGCCGTCAAGGCGGTGGTCGACGAATTGGCCATCCGTGGCTTGACCTATGAGAAGGACGGAGCAATCTGGTACAAGGCAACCGAGTTTGGCGGAGAGAAGGACGAGGTTTTGGTCCGCGCAAACGGCAACCCGACCTACTTCACAGCAGATATCGCTTATCACAAAAATAAATTTGTAGACCGCCACTTTGACCGGGTTATCAACGTGTGGGGTGCAGATCACCACGGCCACGTCGCAAGACTAAAGGGCGCTATGAATGCCATTGGGCTGGACGGAGACAAGCTGGACATCGTGCTCATGCAGCTGGTACGCCTGATGAAGGACGGCGAGCCGTACCGCATGAGCAAGCGTACCGGCAAGTCGATCACCCTGTCCGATCTGATCGATCTGGTGCCGATCGATGCGGCGAGATTCTTCTTTAACATGCGCGAGCCAAATTCCACCCTCGACTTCGATCTGGATTTGGCTGTGGAGGAATCCTCTCAGAACCCGGTATACTATGTGCAGTACGCCCATGCCAGAATCTGCTCGATTCTCAAGAACCTCACCGCACAGAACATCCATCCAACAAGCTGCACCCAGCAGGAATTGGAGCGCCTGACCCAGCCGGAAGAGGTTGAGCTGATCCGCAAGCTTGCCCAGTGCCCGCAGGAGATCATCAACGCCGCCAAGAACTATGACCCGGCTAGAATGACCCACTACCTGATGGATGTGGCGACCCTGTTCCACAAATTCTACAACGCTTGCCGCGTACAGGTAGAGGATGAGAGCCTGATGCAGGCGCGCATCTCGCTGTGCCTGGCAACCCGCGTTGTGCTGGAAAATATGCTCAAGCTGCTCAAGATCACCGCTCCAGAAAGCATGTAAGCTTAAGACAAGTGGCAAAATAAAAAGGAGAAGAAGATGGAAGACCCTCTTTCGCGACTTACCAAGCCCCTTTTAACCGATGGGGCGGCAAAGACAAACCTGTGGCTGGACGGCATGCCGATGTACAGCAGCCCCGCCGAATGGATGGTGCAAAATCCCGACCGGGTACAAAAGCTGCAACGGCGCTTTTTGCAGGCCGGCAGCCAGCTGCTGTGCACCCCGACTGCCCAAGCCAATGCCGATATGCTCCAGCAGTGGGGCCAGCAGGACAGGTGCGAGGAATATAATGAGGCGCTTGCCCGCCTGACCGTGGAGAGCTGCCGCACGGTTGCTCCTGCGGCGCTGGCGGCCGGCGTCATCGCCCCGCTGAGTGTGCTGCCCGAGCCGTTTGGCGAGACACCGTTTTTTGACCTGATTAACCTCTATGCCCGGCAGGCCTTTGCCCTCAAGAGGGGCGGAGTGGATCTGCTGTTGGCTGATACGATGACCACCCTCTGCCAGAGCCGCGCAGCTATCCTGGGTTGCCGTCAGACCGGTTTGCCGGTAATGGTGACGATGAATGTGGAGGAGGACGGCGACACCTGTATGGGCAGCGATCTGGTCTCTGCACTCATCACCTGCCAGAAGTTGGGCGTGGTGGCCTTCGGGCTTTCCTGCTGTGACCGTCCGGAAAAGCTGTATGGCCACATCGAGGAGATGGCCCCCTATGCAAAGGTGCCGATCATTGTGCGGCCGCGAGCCGGGGAGGATTTTGACAGGATGCTCTCACCCGAGGAGATGGCCGAGCAGATGAAGGGGCTGATGGCGCGCGGAGCGACCATTTTGGGCGGATGCTGTTACACCACCCCCGAGCACATCGCGCAGATTGCAAAAGCGATGCAGGAGTTTGACTTTGGAGCAGTGCACCTGCCCAAAGAGGACGAGAGCACTATCCTGATGGCGGGCGCCACCGAGCCGTACTTTCTGGACGAATACTTCGAGCAGACAGAGCCGGTCTATTGCCGGCACGATATGTCGGACGAGTTGCTGGAGCTCGAGGAGAGCGGCGCGGATGTGGCGACGATTCGGGTGGAGAGTTCGGACGATGCGTACAATTTTGCCCTCAACGCCCACATGCTGCACATGCCGGTGTCCTTTTACTCGGATAACGAGGAGGCGCTGGAGATGGCGCTGCTGCTTTATAATGGCTGTGCATTTGTCGATTCCCGCAGTGAGATCGACCAGACAACCTTAAATGCACTGGCCGAGTGGTATGGGGCAACGGTGCGCTAGGAAAATAGAAATTTACACAGAAAAATAGAAAAAGATACAAAGAAGAGCCGGAGAGCGGCCGCTAGAAAGCGGTCGCTCTCCGGCTCTTTGCTTTTTTTCGCTTGCACGGGAGCCCCCTGCTTCGAGCAGTTTCGCAGAAAAATAAGAGTATGATAAAACTACCCCAAATCGGACAGGCTGGGGCAAAAAGGAGGAAATCATGTATGGCAGTCCAGATCGAAATCAGACAGGATAGTGTCCTGGCGTGCCTGTCGGGCGAGATCGACCACCATAGCGCCGTCGAATTGCGCGAAAAAATAGACCAGAGCGTCATCCAGTCCGGCGCCAAATTGCTGGTGCTCGACTTTTCACTTGTCACCTTTATGGATTCTTCCGGAATCGGACTTGTCATGGGGCGATTTCGCCTGATGCAGGAAAATGAGGGAAAGCTTGTGCTGCAAAATCTTCCCACATCCATCCGTAAAGTTATGCGTTTGGCCGGCCTGGACAAGCTGGCCGAGTTCCACTAAAAGGGAGGTTTTTTGATGAAAGCTTGCAATACCATGCGGCTCTCCTTCGACTCGCGTTCGGCCAATGAGTCGTTTGCCAGAACCGCCGTCGCCGCCTTTTTGTGCGGGCTCGACCCCACTGTAGAGGAGTTGACCGATGTCAAAACCGCCGTTTCAGAGGCGGTGACCAACTGCATTGTCCACGCCTACCGCGAAAAGATCGACAAGGTGACCATCTTGGCCAGCATCTATCCCGACCAGCGCATTGTCATCAAGGTGAAGGACCGCGGCTGCGGCATCGCCGATGTGAAGAAGGCGATGGAGCCGCTGTTCACCACCTCCCCGCAGGAGGAGCGTGCAGGATTGGGCTTTGCCGTTATGGAGAGCTTGATGGACAAGGTGAAGGTTTACTCCAAGGTAGGACAGGGCACCACCGTTACACTGGAAAAGCGCATTCTTTCAAAGGGGACAAACGATGAGCACGACAGCCTCTCCTGAAAAAAAAGGCTGCGATGCTGCTCAACAGCGCCAGCAGATGATCGAAAGCAACATCGGATTGGTGCATGCGTGTGCCCACCGCTTTCAGGGAAAGGGCATCGAATATGACGATCTGTTTCAGGCAGGCTGCATGGGGCTTATCAAGGCCACCGATGCCTTCGATACCGAGCGCGGAGTTCGCTTTTCTACATATGCGGTTCCGGTCATTCTGGGGGAGATGCGGCGGCTTTTCCGGGATGGAGGTACCGTCAAAGTCAGCCGGAGCCTCAAGGAGCTGTCGGTCAAGACTGCCCGCCAGCGCGAACAGTTTTCCAAAGAGTTGGGGCGAGAGCCCACTATCAGTGAGCTGGCCCAGCGGATGCAGGTCAGTGAAGAGTCGGTGGTGGAGGCGCTGGGAGCAGGTGCGCCTCCGGTTTCGTTGACCAGTTCGGAGGACAGCTCGCAGCTGGATCTTCCGGTCAGCTCACCGGAGGAACAGCTGTCCGATTTAATCTCGTTGCGGCAGATGTTGGGTAAACTTGAGGAGCGCGACCGCCGCCTGATAGAGCTGCGATACTTTAAGGGAATGACCCAGGTGAAAGTGGCACAACAACTTCAGATGACGCAGGTGCAGGTCTCCCGACGAGAAAAGAAAATTTTGCTGTGGCTGCGCGGAGAGCTGACATGAGCGGGCGCTTGGGGGGTACGGTACAGGTGCAGTAAAACGCCGGTTATTTTGCACTATAAAGAAAAAGGGGCAGCTGTTTGCAGGTACTGGTTTTGCCTCCATGGCCCCATAGAGTGTTGCAGGGCCGGTGAAAAGTTTTGCCTTGTGGCAGTGCGGCGTTTTTTCCGGGCAGCATCTTTTGTAAAAAGGAGCTGCAAGGCTGGAAGTCAAGCGACAAGTGTGCTACAATGAAGGCGAAAGCATCCCCCAAAGACAAAAAAGGAGTTTACAAGATGAAAAATAGATTGTTGTGCCTTCTCATTGCCCTCGCTTGTGCGCTGGCCGTGACCGGTTGTGGACGGCAAACGCAGTCCACCGAGCAGGAGGAGACCGAGACCGTCTCGCTCGAATTGGGTGAGGACAAGCCCGAGAGCGAACCCAAAGAGCCTGAAAGTGAGCCGGAAGATTCCGAACAGCAAAAACAGCCGCAAGAGGACCAAGCGCAGCTTCAAGAGTCGGGGTTGGCAGGAAGTGAGTCGGACAAGCCAGATGAGTCCAGTGAGCAGGAACCATCGACACCGGTGACCGAAGAGGCAAAAGAGCAGGCGCCGGTGACCGGTACGCAGAGCCTGCCCTTTTCCCAGCAGCTACAGACACGCCCGGCAGAGGAGCTTGCCGACAACCCGCAGAAGCTGGACACACGGCTGTATGCAGTGTTTGCCAATGTGATGGACGAGCACTTTGACCGCAAACAAGGGACGCTGTCCGTATATCGCCTCAACTACGACGGCACCGAGGGAGCGTATGAGCTAAAATTTGATATCACCAACGCCTACGATGAGGAGGGGCGCCTCAACAAAAATGCCTCAATTCAGGCGGAGATGAAGGTCGCAGAGACGTTGCAGTCCAATTTTAACTACGGACAAGGGGACCGAGAAACCTATTCCCAATATCAGCAGTACGCCCAAACACTGGAATGGCTCAAAAGCCCCCTCCTTTGCGAAGGCTTTGCGCTCAAAAATTTTTCTTCGCTGGCGTTGACCCAGCAGGATGGCCTGTGGAGGATCAAGGCGATCTATACTCCAGAAGCGTTGCAGGAGCTTTACGATCAGGAAATTTACGGGGAAGTGAGCGCCTTTATGGACTTAGACGATGAGGGAAATCTTCAACTTTTGCGCTGGGAGCAGCGCGAGGAGATTGACGGCTATCCGACGGTGATCGCCTGTGGAGAATATTCCTTCTCTTAGATGGAGCGCTTATCAAAAAGAAAAAGGGGTATGGGGAGATTTACTTCCCATACCCCTTTTTTAGTTTCGATTAACAGAACATTAGAGAGAAAATGCGTCGTGGATAGCACGAACCGCTTTTTTGCCCTGATCCTGATCGATCAGGACGGAAATCTTGATCTCGCTGGTGGAGATCATGCTGATGTTGATGTCATTTTCTCCCAGTGCCTCGAACATGGTTGCTGCAACGCCTGGATTCGAGAGCATACCGGCACCGACGATGGAAACCTTGGACAGGTTATCTTTAGAGGTGACTCCTTCAGCGCCTACCGACTGGCAGAACTCCTCCGAAATCTGCATAGCAGCATCCTTGTGCGCGGTGGCGACGGTGTAGCTGATGTCCTTGGTGCCCTCACGGCCGATCGACTGCAGGATGATGTCGACATTGATCTTGTTGGCAGACAGCGCAGAGAAGAGTTTAAATGCGATGCCTGGACGGTCCGGCACCCCGATAACAGAAATTCGAACAACGTCGTTGTCCATCGCGACGCCCTTGATCAGCATTTTCTCCACTTTGCAAACCTCCTTGACTTCGGTGCCCGGGACATCGCTGTGGATGCTCGAGCGAACTTCCAGTTTAACAGAATATTTTTTTGCCATCTCTACTGAACGGTTATGCAGGACGTTGGCTCCGCAGGTTGCCAGCTCCAGCATCTCGTCGTAGGTGATCTCATCCAATTTATGCGCATGTGGTACAATTCGTGGGTCGGTGGTGTAGACGCCGTCCACATCGGTGTAGATTTCGCACTTGTCTGCTTTGAGCGCCGCTGCAATCGCCACTGCACTGGTGTCGCTGCCGCCGCGACCGAGGGTGGTGATGTCGTCGTAGCGGTTGATTCCCTGGAATCCGGCCACAATGACGATGTTCTTTTTGTCCAGCTCGTTTTGCAGGCGCTCGGTATTGATTTTCTTGATGCGGGCGTTGCGATGGGTGGATTCGGTCAAAAAGCCTGCCTGCCATCCAGTCAGCGAGATGACCGGATAGCCCATCTTTTCAATGGCCATTGCCAGCAGCGCCATCGAGATCTGCTCTCCGGTGGAGAGCAGCACATCCATTTCGCGGCTGGACGGCTTGTCGGTGATCTCAGCGGCCTTGGCAATCAGGTCGTCGGTGGTGTCGCCCTGGGCAGAAACAACCACGATGACCGAGTTGCCCTGGTCGTATGTATCGGTGATGATCTGAGCCACGTGGCGCACGCGCTCGACGTTCGCGACAGAGCTTCCACCAAATTTCTGTACAATTAAGCTCATATTGTTCCCTCCGTATCAACCTTGTTTGTTTGATTATAATACAAAAGCGAAAACGCCCGCAAGCAGCAGGCGAGGATTTCTGCAAAAACCTACTTTTAGCAGAAAAATGCACCATGATGTGAGAAATTTTTAGTCAGTTTGGTGCTCATCCTTTGCCGGCTCCACTTCCTGCTTTTGCTGTTGAGCCTGTTTAAATTCCCGTTGCCGGCGCTTTCGAGGAGAATCCTGAAAGAAAGCCATGGTCAAAAATGGCAGGAAGAAAAGCACGAGGGAGACCAGACTCAAAAGAGTCAGCCCATTAAAGGGGGCAAAGTAGGCGTCGTAGCGCGACAGGCCCAAAAGCCAGGCAAAGAGAAGCGAGGAAAGGTAACTGACAAGATTTCCAACAACGAATGTTCCCCACATCTTTTTCCAACACAGCACCCCGCCCAGGATGCACAGGACCAGAACCGAGAGGGCATATCCCACAATGGTCTGCCATAATGTGTCCATCCAAAGGCTGACAAAGGAGAAGGGGACAAGATAGAGGAGCAGGGCAGGGGAAAAGCGTTTCATCAAACCATCCTTTCGGAAAGATGCCGCCTACAAGCAGTTTATGCACGACCAAGGCGGCGGGCTACTGCAAGGGCACCGGGCAATCAATCAGAGTACAAACAGCCGGCCAAGCAGAGCGATATGTTTTTGTTGCAGATTTTCCAGCTTTTCTTCCAGTTGCGTAAAGCAGATAGGAGAGGTGATGAGTGCCGCTTCGTTTTCCGGCTGGTTTTTTCGGGCCAGGAAGGTGCAGGGTGCAAAGTACTGCTCAAGTGCAGGAAGTTGGCTGCGGTTCTGAAGCATCAAGCGCAGGTAAAAGCGGGAAGGCTGTTCGCGCCAGTCGCGCACAAAACGCAGGCATTGAGCTGGAGTGGTGTCCTCCCAGTACAGCTCATCGCCCTGTATCCCCTTGGTGCAGTCGATGACATCCGAGATCACCGCTGAGGCGGTGGGCAGCTTGCCCGCACCTTTGCCGTAGAAGAGCACCTCGCCGGTGGCGTCACCGTCGATGAGGATGCCGTTAAAGACGTCGTCGATTCCAGAAAGCTGGCTGTCGTCGCTGACAAACATAGGCGCCACCAGCATGGAAAGGGCCTGTCTATCCGGTGTGCGGGAGGCTTTGGCGATCAGCTTGATGACGCCGCCCCAATCCTCCGCGTATTCCATATCCTCCAGCGTCAGGCCGGTGATGCCTTCACAGTGCACCGCCTGCGGGTAGATCTGTTTGCCGTAAGCCAGTGAGGCAAGGATGCAGATCTTGCGGCAGGCGTCGATGCCCTCGATGTCGGCGGTAGGGTCGCTTTCGGCGTAGCCCAACTGCTGTGCCTGTTCCAACGCTTGGGGAAAGGACATGTGTTCCCGGCGCATCTTGGTGAGGATAAAGTTGGTGGTGCCGTTGAGGATGCCTTCGATGTGGTCGATCTCATTTGCACCGAGGCACTGATGCAGCGGCTTGATGATGGGGATTCCGCCGCCGACGCTCGCTTCAAAAAGCAGTTTGACTTTGTTTTGCCGGGCAATGCCGAGCAGTTCAGAGCCCTTTTGCGCAATCAGCTCCTTGTTGGCGGTGACCACATTTTTGCCGTGTTGCAGACAGCTCTTGATATAGCGGTAAGCCGGCTCCAGTCCGCCCATCACCTCGACGACAACCTGCACGTCGTCATCGTTGAGGATGGTATCAAAGTCAAAGCACAGCTTGTCCTGATAGGCAATCTCCGGGTGGGGGCGGCGAACATAGATCCACTTGATGTCCATGGGGCAGCCGGCACGCCGTTCGATGCTGTCCCTGTTTTTATAAAAGACTTCGACAACGCCGGACCCGACGGTGCCACAGCCTAAGACGGCAATCTGTTTCATGGGTAAGATGCTCCTTTGGGTAGATTTAAGCTTGCATATTCTGCAACAAGGGCGGCAGGAAAGGCGGTCGTTGGGGGAAAAAGCCCGACTCCTGCAAAAATGGATGGGGTAGCGGCGCTAGACACGGTTGATCCGCACTACCCCGCGCAGCTGGCGCAGGCGCTGGATCAACTGATCTTCTTCGAGGGTGACGTCGGTCATGCGGATCGAGACGGTGACAGCAGCCACTCCATCGGAGGGAATGTTCTGGTTGATGGTTAAGATATTTGCTCCGTACTCTGCCAGGTGATTGATGACCGAGGAGAGCACGCCGGGGACATCCTCCATGGTCATATAGAAGGTGACAATGGCGTTGGAGCCGCGGGAATTGTACTCCATGACATGGTCCTTATACTTGTAAAAGGCACTGCGGGAGATATTGGCCAGCCGCACAGCTTCGGAGGAGTTTGCGGCTTTTCCTGTGGCGATATATTTTTTAGCCTCTAAAACCTTTTTAAAGATTTCCGGGGCGATGCTTTCAGCGACCAGGAGGTATTTTTCGTCGTTGAGCATGGGAGACTCCTTTCAGAATCGGTGTTTTTACTGGAAAAACAGGTGTTTCGAATATAAAGTACACTATATCACACTTCACCCAAACTGTGCAAGAGGCTTTTGCTGAAATTTCACAAAAAAAGCTTTTATCTATAAAAGTGCATCAAAATGGAAAAAAATGACCGCCGCAAAAAGAAATTGCAAATCCCCCTCAGGGCTTTTTTTAGAGCCGGCGATGTGGTATAATTCTACGTGTGTGGGCAGGTACTTTTTTCCTTACATAAAAGTTTAGAAGCTCGCACATGAAAAATTAACAAATAAGAGGGATAATAGTTTTAGGACTTTTTGGATAAGGGGACTTCAACATCATGAAAGAGCGCAGCGCAGAGATTCTCTGCATTGGAACCGAAATTTTGATGGGCGACATTGTCAACACCAACGCCGCCTACATTGCCAAAGAGCTGGCGGGATTGGGCATCAACGTCTACCACCAGAGTGTGGTGGGGGACAATCCCCAGCGCCTTAAAGAAGCGCTGGCATTGGCCTTTTCCCGAGCCGACATCGTTATCACCACCGGCGGCCTTGGCCCCACCTATGACGACCTGAGCAAGGAGACGATTGCAGCCTTCTTCCATCGCAAGCTCGTTATGGACCAGGAGGCATTGCGCCGCATCGAATGTCACTTCTTGCGGCAGAACCGGCCGATGACCGAGAACAATAAAAAGCAGGCGATGATGCCGGAAGGCAGCTTTATCTTCCAAAACGACAACGGCACAGCGCCGGGCTGTGCCATTGAGGGCCAGGGGGAGCAGCAGGGCAAGACGGCTATTATGCTGCCCGGTCCACCCAGAGAGATGAAGCCGATGTTTGAGCAGAGCGTCAAGCCGTTCTTGCTCAAGGACAGCGACACAAGACTTGTCTCGCACACCATGCACTTTTTTGGAATTGGTGAGTCGATGCTGGAAAGCATGCTGCACGAGATGATGGAGCAAAGCCTCAACCCCACCGTTGCGCCCTACGCAAAGACCGGTGAGGTGCAGCTGCGTGTGACGGCGCGGGTTCAAAATGGCGAGGACGCAGAGGCGCTGTTGCAGCCGATGATGGAAAAGATCAAGGAAAAGGCAGGAAGCTATCTCTACGGCATCGACGTGGGCAACCTGCAAACGGCGGCGGTGCACGCGCTCAAAGCCAGCGGAATGCACGTTGCGGTGGCTGAGAGCTGTACGGGCGGTTATGTGGCAAAGCGCCTGACCGATGTCAGCGGTGCATCGGAGGTGTTCGAGTGCGGTGCGGTCACCTACTCCAATCAGATGAAGCACCGGCTGTTGGGTGTCTGTGAACAGACGCTTGACACCTATGGTGCAGTATCGGAGGAGACAGCCCGCGAGATGGCTGCTGGTGTGCGCAAACTTTCTGGCGCCGAGATCGGCATCTCGGTCACCGGCAATGCAGGACCGGAACCTTCCGAGGGAAAAGAAGTGGGACTAGTCTATATCGGTGTGGACAGCCCTGCCATGAAGAAGGTCTTTATGTTACAGGTCAACCGCCACGACCAGGATGCGCGGGAAACCATCCGGTACATAGCCTCTTCGCATGCGCTGAGTTTGGTGCTCAAGGCGGTGGAGGCCTGCCAAAAGGCAAAGGAAGAAAAATTTTAGAGGAATCCCATGAGGGAAACCGCGTGGGAGAAAGCGGGAGAAGATGAAGGGGATATCGAAATCAGTGCGGATTGGGCTGATCATCTTCTTTCTGGGGGTAGCGGTGGTGTCATCCAGCCACGTCGTGCTGTGGGCGATTGAGTCCTACCACAGCAGCCAAACCCAGAAGGAGTTGCAGCAGCTCTATCATCAGGGCTCCTTGAGCGCGGACAGCGGTCAGGAGCTTGTGCCGGGAGCAAGCGGCAGCCAACAGAATACTGCCGACGCACAGACGACCTCCCCAGAGGGCATGACGATGCTGCCGGAGTACCAGGCGCTGTACCAGCTGAACAGCGACATTGTCGGCTGGGTGAATATCGGAAACGGGCTTTTGAGCACGCCGGTGATGCAGCGGGACAACGAATACTATCTGACCCACAATTTTTACGGGGAGGAGGACAATCACGGGCAGGTCTTTTTGGACGAGCGCAACTCTCCGGACTTGAGCGACGACAACACCATCCTGTACGGGCACAATATCACCAGCGACAAGTCGATGTTTAACGTCCTGACCAACTACCGGGACCCCGAGTTTGTGGAGCAGTACCCCACGATACAGGTAAACACCCTCTATCAAAAGTATGAATATGCCGTAGCGGCGGTTTATCTGGTGTCCACCCGTCCAGAACACGGGGAGGTGTTCGATTACATCAACTACCTCAAATTCAGCACCAAGGACGCCAAGGAGGCATATATCGCACAGATCGAAAAGCGGTCGATGTTGGACACCGGTGTCGACCTGACGGCGGACGACAAGCTGTTGACCTTTTCTACCTGTAGTTATGAATTTGCCGATGCGCGCCTGGTGGTGGTGGCACGCCGCCTGCGCGACGGGGAACAGGCGGAAGATTTTGGCCAGCAGGTAACCAAGCGGGAGAACGCCCTGATGCCGGAGATCTGGACCGAATTGTTCGGATAAGATGTATGCAGACCCTTTGCCGCAACCCCAGCTTATACCGCTATGAGAGAATAAGCTCCTTTGCCCTTTTGACCTCTTTTGTATGCGGAGTTTGGGAGCTACTAAAAATGGCAAAACCCAAGAAAAAAAGACCGATTTGCACACCAACTCAAAGTGGCAAATCGGTCTTTTTTGATAGAGAAAGGGCGTTGCAGCACCAAGGCAGGTGGGTGCACAACGAAGGAAATTTTTGCGTTGTAAAAAAAGAGAGGACAAGAGACTAGATGAAACAAATCAGCGGTGCAGCATCTCGTCGGTGAGCGAGAGCAGATCGTCATAGGTGGTCAGCTGACCGGCGCGGCGGCGAAAGTCTGCGCTGCCATATTCGCCCTTGAGATACCAGGCTGCGTGCTTGCGGGCCTCCTTCATCCCGATGCGTTCTCCCTTGTAGTCGCACAGCAGCCGGATGTGGCGCAGCAGGATGTCGATCTTTTCTTCCAGTGTCGGGTCGGGCAGGAGTTCTCCGGTCTGCATGTAGTGGCTGATCTGCCGGAAAATCCACGGGCGCCCCTGCGCACCGCGGCCGATCATCACAAAATCCACCCCGGTTTCATCGTACATCCGCTTGCAGGACAGGGCGTCCACCACGTCCCCGTTGCCCATCACCGGGATGGAGACCGCTTCTTTGACCTTGCGGATGATCTCCCAGTCGGCATAGGGAGCGTACATCTGCTGGCGCGTGCGGCCGTGGATGCACAGAGCGGCGGCTCCGTTTTCCTCCATAATCTGTGCAAACTCCACCGCGTTCACCGATTCTGCGTCCCAGCCCTTGCGGAATTTGACGGTAACCGGCACATCGACCGCTGCGCACACCGCTTTGACAATTCTGCCGGCGAGCGGAGGATTTTTCATCAGCGCGCTGCCGCCTCCATTGCCGGCGACCTTGGGCGCCGGACAGCCCATGTTTAGGTCGATCACCTCCGGAGAAAACTTCATGGCGATCTTTGCTGCCTGCGCCATGATCTCGGGGTCATCTCCAAAAAGCTGAATCGCCGCGGGGCGCTCCTCCTGCGATAAATGCAGAAGCTCTTCGGTTTTGGCCCCCTGAAAGGTCAGCCCCTTGGAGCTTGCCATCTCGCTGACGACATAGGCGCAGTCAAACTGTTTGCAGATTTCCCGAAACGCCCGATCGCTTACTCCGGCCATCGGGGCAAGGCCAGCGGTTTTGGGGAGGGTGATGTTGCCGATATTCAAAGTCCGGATCGTCCTTTCTCGTTATATCTGTCTGGTTTTTGGTGTATCCGAACCATTTTAGCAGATTTTTTGCCGCAAGGCAAGTCATGGGGGGAAAAGTGTGGTATAATAGGTCAAGAATTACCGCTGTACAGGAGGAATAATCACGATGGAAAGATGGGATATCTACGATATCAACCGCTGCAAAACGGGCCGCACCGCACTGCGGGGCTGTTCGGCTGCCGAAGGCGGGCTGCAGGAGGGAGAATACCACCTGGTGGTGCACATCTGCATCTTTAACACAAAGGGTGAACTTTTGATGCAGCGCCGCCAGAAAGACAAAGAGGGGTATCCCGACATGTGGGATGTTTCGGCTGCGGGCAGTGCCCTGGCGGGGGAAACCAGCGCTCAGGCCGCTGCGCGCGAGCTGTTTGAGGAATTGGGAATTGCCCACGACTTTTCATCGGAACGCCCATTTTTGACCAGCAACTTTGAAAGAGGTTTCGACGACTGGTACTTTATCCAGCGGGATGTGGACCTGTGCGAACTGCATCTCCAAGCGCAGGAGGTGCAGGATGCAAGATGGATAGATCTTGCCGGTGTCGAGCAGATGATGGAACAAGGCAAGATGATTCCATATTATCCCGATTTTGTCCGGCTGTGGTTTGCCATGCGGCTGCACCGCGGCACGACGACCCACGAGTAAGGGCACGACCTCTTTTGACCATACAAAGAAAGGATGTTTGCATGAAACTGCTCTGCCTGGATTCCAACAGTATCCTCAACCGCGCCTTTTACGGTGTAAAGCTTTTGACCAACAAGGACGGCGCCTACACCAACGCCGTATACGGGTTTATGAATATTCTGCTCAAGCTGTTAAACGATGTACAGCCGGATGCGGTGGCCTGTGCCTTTGACCTGAAGGCACCGACCTTCCGCCACAAGATGTTCGACGGCTACAAGGCCCAGCGCAAGGGAATGCCCGAAGAGTTAGCACAGCAGCTGCCGGTCATCAAGGAGCTGCTGGACGACCTGGGCTACCGCATCCTCACGGTGGAGGGATATGAGGCGGACGACATTCTGGGTACCCTGTCGGCGATGTGCGAGCAGCAGGGACAGGAATGTTACATCGCCACCGGGGACCGGGACAGCTTGCAGCTGATCGGCGACCACACCACTGTATTGCTCGCAAGTTCCCGCATGGGCAAAAGCGAGACGGTGATCTGCGATGAAGCGTACTTTTATGAGAAATACGGCACCAAGCCGCACGGCCTGATCGACATTAAGGCCTTGATGGGCGACAGCTCGGACAACATCCCCGGAGTGCCCGGCATCGGAGAAAAGACAGCGCTCAAGCTGATCGGACAGTACGGCACGCTGGATGCAGTGTATGAGAATCTCGACAGCCTGCCGGTCACCAAGTCGATCAAAGCAAAGCTGGAAGCGGGAAAGGACATCGCCTACATGAGCCGGACACTGGCCACCATCGACCGCAATGTGCCGTTAAATATTACCCTGGATGACTGCAAACCAAAGCCGAGAGATGACGCAGCCTGCTTCCAACTGCTTTCCCGATTGGAGATGGGCAGCATCATCAAACGGCTCGGCCTCTCCGCTGACGTCTGCGCCCAGCCACAGCCCCAGCAGGAAGAGCAGCCGCAACAGGCTTTGGTGCAGTACGATGCAGCTGCTTTACTGGATGAACTGCTCGAAGAGGTGGGGGAGCAGCTGCCGTTGAGCATCCTGGCGCTGTGGGACAAGGAGGACGAGGAGAAGCTGGAGGCGCTGGCCGTTTGTGCAGGGGAAAAAATTCTTCTCAATCTGCCCGAAGAGGGGGCGCTGTATGAGCAGCAGCTTGTGCGCCTGTTCCACTCGAAAAATCCCAAGATTACCTTCGACTGCAAGAGCCTTTACCATTGGACATTGCGGCACGGCTGCGACCTTGCCCACATTGCAGACGATATTTTGCTGTCGGCCTACCTGCTTGCGGCAAACAACAACAGCTACGATCTGGACCGCCTAAGTGCAGAATATGGAGCGGTGCGCCGGGTGGAGGGCATCCCGGAGGAGATGGCCGAACAGCACGCCAGACTGTTGGCCCAGTGTGCCTGCCTGCTGCCGCTGCATGAAAAGCTGGCCGAAGAGATCGCACACAACGGGCAGGAAAGCCTGCTGCACGATATCGAGCTGCCGCTGTCGGAGGTGCTGGCTTCGATGGAGGTGTGCGGCTTTGCGGTAGATACCGATGCGCTGACCGAATATGGCCGGATGCTGGACGAGAAGATCGACGAATACCAAAACCTGATCTATCACCTTGCAGGGGAGGAGTTTAACATCAATTCCCCCAAACAGCTCGGAGAGGTGTTGTTCGATCATCTGGGTCTGCCCACCCGCAAAAAGACCAAGACAGGCTATTCCACCAGTGCGGAGGTGCTCGAGAGTTTGCGCGGCAAGCACGAGATCATCGACGCCATTCTGGAATACCGCAAGGTCACCAAGCTCAAATCTACCTATGTGGACGGCCTGCTCAAGGTGGTGGGCAGGGACGGGCGCATCCACACCCACTTTAACCAGGCCGATACCCGCACCGGGCGTCTGAGCTCCACCGAACCCAACCTGCAAAACATTCCGGTACGCACCGAGCTGGGCAGCCGCCTGCGCGCCTTCTTTAAGGCAAAAGAGGGCTGCGAGCTGGTGGATGCCGATTATTCTCAGATTGAGCTGCGCGTGCTGGCGCACATTTCCGGCGACCAGCACATGATCGAGGCATTTAACTCGGGGGAGGATATCCACCAAAAGACCGCTTCACAGGTATTTAAGATGCCCCCCGACTTTGTCACTCCCGAGATGCGCCGCCGGGCAAAGGCGGTCAACTTCGGCATCGTCTACGGCATCGGCGCCTTTTCACTCTCCCAGGATATTGGGGTCACGGTGGCCGAGGCCGATCAATATATCAAAAACTATCTGGACACCTACAGCGGGGTGCGGCAATATATGGACGATACGGTGGAGTTTGCCAAGGAAAACGGCTACATCGCCACCCTGTTTGGACGCAGGCGCGCACTGCCGGAAATCTCTGCGCGCAACAAAAACATTGTCAACTTCGGCAAGCGGGTCGCGATGAACACCCCCATTCAGGGGACGGCGGCGGACATCATCAAGATTGCGATGATTCGTGTCTACCGGCGGCTGCAAACAGAACAGCTTGCGGCGCGGCTGATTTTGCAGGTACACGATGAGCTGATTGTCGAGGCACCGGAACACGAGATTGAACAGGTAAAACAGCTGGTGCAGCAGGAGATGGAGGGCGCGGTTGCGCTGAAGGTTCAGCTGAAAGCGGATGTCGGCGTGGGAAAAACCTGGATCGACGCAAAGTAGGAAACTAGGTTTCATTGCCTAAACCTTGCGCGCCTTCTCAAAATTTGCTATAATGCAGCAGCAAAGAAAAAAGGGGGAAGCTTGCTTGACAGATCACCCGATTGCGGTTGTACCGATGGAAAAAGAGCACATTGAGACGCTGGCGGCGCTCGAACAGCTGTGTTTTTCTGCACCCTGGAGTGCGGATGCGCTGGCAGGCGAGCTGCAAAATCCGCTGGCTGTCTTTCGCGTCGCTTTCATCGAAGGGAAGGTAGCCGGCTATGTGGGGATGCAGCATGTGCTCGACGAGGGCTTTGTCTGCAACATCGCGGTCTTTCCACAATTTCGCCGGCAGGGCGTCGCGACCGCCCTCCTGCAAACCTTAGATCGCTATGCACAGGAGCATGGGATGGCGACCATCTCGTTGGAGGTGCGCCAGGCCAACACAGCAGCCCAGCAGCTCTACGAGAAAATGGGCTATGAACTGGTGGGGAGGCGCAGGCGCTTCTATCAAAATCCGGTCGAAGATGCGCTGATTATGACCAAAACCTATTCGCTCTTTGAATGAGGACAGAATGTTTGACAGCTTTACAGAAAAGAGGGAAAATACGTTGAAGATACTTGCAATCGAATCTTCCTGCGACGAGACTGCGGCCGCAGTGGTCGAGGACGGGCGGCGCATTTGCAGCTCGGTGATTAACTCGCAGGTGGAGGAGCACAAGCTTTATGGCGGTGTTGTGCCGGAGATCGCCTCCCGGCGGCATGTAGAGAACATCGGAGCGGTGGTACAAAAGGCGCTGGACGATGCGGGAGAAACATTCCAGAGCATCGATGCAGTGGCGGTCACCTATGCACCGGGATTGATCGGGGCACTGTTGGTGGGCGTCAACTACGCCAAGGGAGTCAGCCTTGCGTCGGGCAAGACGCTCATCCCCGTCCACCACATCCGCGGCCACATTGCGGCAAACTATCTGACGCATCCGGACCTCAAGCCTCCGTTTTTGTGTCTGGTGGCTTCGGGCGGGCACAGCCACATCATCCAGGTCAATGACTACACCGATTTTTGCATCATCGGACGCACCCGCGACGATGCTGCGGGAGAGGCCTTCGACAAGGCAGCCAGAGTATTGGGCTTCCCTTATCCGGGCGGCATCCACATCGACCACGCTGCCCAAAAGGGCCGCCGCGGCCAGTACAAACTCCCAAAACCGAAGGTAAACGGTTCGGACTTTGACTTTAGCTTTTCCGGCTTAAAGACAGCGGTCATCAATATCTCGCACCACGCTCAGCAGGTGGGCGAAGCGATCGATGTCAACAACCTTGCGGCAGATTTTCAGGGCACAGTGGCGGACATTCTCACCGACCACCTGATGCGTGCCGCAGAACATACCGGCGCCAACAAGATCGTGATTGCAGGCGGTGTAAGCGCCAACAGCGGTCTGCGCTCTGCGCTGACAGCAGCCTGTGAAGAGCGGGGGTACAAGCTGTACCTGCCACAGATGAGCCTGTGCGGGGACAATGCGGCGATGATCGGGTCGCAGGCGTATTACGAATACCTCGCCGGCGCGAGGGGAGATCTATCCCTCAACGGAGTGGCTTCGATGCCGGTGGATAAGCTGTTTTATTAAGCGGCAAGGAAGATAAAGTTTTAACATAGCAGTACCCGTAGCAGATGGGTAAAAAACAAGGAGGATTTGTCTTGAGACAAATCCTCCTTGTTTTTTTTGTCTTGTCATTTATTTTGTGGCCGGTGTAAAAAAGAGTACAGCACTCTCTGGCTCAAGTGCGCCGTCGCAGTAGTCTCCCAGCAGGATCTGCGGTTTAGAGTTTGTAAATTCCTGCGGAAGGTGCAGTGCGCGCGGATGATAGGCGCGGTTGATGGCGACCAGCACAGATTGTTTGCCCTTTTTCCGAATGTAGGCGCACAGATTGCTGTCTACGACCAGCGGGACAAACTCGGCGTCGATCAAAAAGGGATGGGAGCGGCGCAGCTGACCGAGCTGTTGGAACCACTCCACCAGCTCCTGATTTTCATATCCCCACGGATAGCAGCAGCGATTAAAGGGGTCTGCATACCCGCTCAATCCCGCCTCGTCCCCATAGTACAGGCAGGGGGTACCCGGCAAAAAATATTGCAGGCAGCTGGCCATTTTTAGAAGCACCTGGCCGTGGCGGTAGGCATCCATCGACAGATAGTGGTGATTTGCCTGCCAGTTGCGGTCCTTGCCCTCCATCGATTCACCGGCGAGCACCGTGATGGCGCGCGGGGTGTCGTGGGTAGACAGCGAGTTCATCATCGAGCTCATGGCAGGAGGGGGGTAATTTTCCACAATCGACAGCACCCCATCCACAAAGTCATCTGCGTTTCCGGTCAGGATATATCCGAGCACCGCATTGCGGAAGGGGTAGTTCATCACGCCGTCCATCTGGCTGCCCAGCAGGTAGCGGCGGCGATTGCCGTAACTAATTTTATTGGAGGCGTCCTCCCAGACTTCACCGATGACAATTTTGTCCTGTCCGAATGACTTGACTGTCTGGTATACCCGATCCAAAAAGGCGTCGGGCAGCTCGTCGGCCACATCCAGCCGAAAGCCGGATGCGCCTAATTTGAGCCAGTGGGCGAGCACTCCGGTTTCAGGATTACAGATAAAGTCGACATACCGGGGATTGGTTTCCCGCACATTGGGCAGGGTTTTAAAGCCCCACCAACTGTCGTAGTCATCGGGATAATGCCGGAAGGAGTACCACTCCCGATACGGGCTGTCCGGGTCGCGGTAAGCTCCGGTGTGTTGGCCATAACGGCCGTTGCGGTTAAAGTAGACGCTGTCGCTGCCGGTGTGGCTGAACACGCCATCCAGAATGATCGAGATGCCGCGTGCGCGAGCTTCTTGACAGAGCTTGGCAAAGTCCTCCTCGGTACCCAATAGCGGGTCGATGTGCAGGTAATCGGCGGTGTTGTAGCGGTGGTTGGAATGTGCCTCAAAGATGGGGTTTAAATACAGGCAGGTGACGCCGAGCTTTACCAGATAGTCCAGATTTTTGGTGATGCCAGCCAGATCCCCGCAAAAGTAGTCGGAGTTGGTGACCTCTCCATTTTGATTGGGCAGATAGACCGGCAGATTGCCCCAATCGGCGCGCAGGGTGCGGTCGGTGGGGACATTCTGCTTTTTTTCTCCCGAATTGCAGAAGCGGTCGGGGAAGATCTGGTAAAGGATTCCGTCCCCAAAAGCCGCAGGCCGGCAACTTTGCGGGTCATAGACGGTCAGCTGCCAATAGCGGTCGGAGTGCAGGCCCAGTTCTCCGCGCATCTGTTCATTTGCGTGGATGACGTGGTGTGCTCCGTCGGGGGTAGTCACCTGAAAATAGTAAAAGTAGAGCTTGGGGCGCGGCGGGGTAAAGGTGTAGCTGAAGCGGTTATAGCGCAGGGTACAGCCGTCCAGCTGCATTGGGAAGAAGCGGTCTGCCTCACCGTCGCTGCAAAGAGCAAATTCGACGAGCTGTGGGCAGACATCCTTGGGCAGCCGCACGGAAAAGCGCACGGCAGTGCCGGCCCGGACCGCGCCAAACGGCTCTTTGTAGTCGCTCAGGCGGCTGTCATAGATGCAAAAATCCATTGCGTCGTTCCTTTCCAAAAGGTGGCAGACCGGTTGTGAAGGTTAGTCCAGATTCCAGATGTCGCGCGCATACTCGTGGATAGCGCGGTCTGCACAGAAGTAACCGGACTGTGCGATGTTGACCAGCGACATCTTCTGCCAGCGTTCAGGATCGGTGCGGTAGGTGTGCATCAGATTCTTGCGCTGCTGGTCATAGGACTCAAAGTCACGCAGCACCATATAGGGGTCGTTGCTCTTAAACGAGTTTGCAATCTGGTCGAAGCGGTCGCCATCGATGTTGTTGCCGATCATGTCAATAGCTTCTTTGAGCACAGGGTTGCTCAGGTACAGCTCATTGGGGTAATAGCCGGCTTTCTTAACCTGCTCTACCTCTTCGGCGCGCATACCAAAGACAAAGATGTTGTCCGGGCCTACCGCCTGGCCGATCTCGACGTTTGCGCCGTCCCAGGTTCCCAGCGTGATGGCGCCGTTGAGCATCAGCTTCATGTTGCCGGTGCCCGACGCTTCGGTGCCCGCCAGGGAGATCTGCTCGGAGACTTCGCTTGCCGGCATCAGCAGCTCAGAGAGGGTGACACGGTAGTCCTCGAGGTATACGATCTTGAGAATGTCGCGCACCTGCGGGTCCTTTTCAATCATCCGGCCAAGGCTGCAGATAAACTTGATGATCTGTTTTGCCATATAGTAGCCCGGAGCGGCCTTGGCGCCGAAGATGAAGGTGGTAGGCTGGATGTCGGCATGCGGATTGTGTTTGATCTCATTGTACAGCGAGAGGATGTGCAGTGCATTCAGATGCTGGCGCTTATACTCGTGCAGGCGTTTGACCTGAACGTCGAACATCGAGTTCGGGTCGATGATCTGGCCGGTGTGTTCCTTGATGTAGGCGGCAAAGTCTTTCTTGTTGGCAAGCTTAATTTTAGCGAGCTGTTCATATACCTGCTTGTCGTCCTTAAAGTCCATCAGCTTTTGCAGCTTGGTCATGTCGTGCATAAAGCTGTCGCCGATCAGTTCCTTGATGTAGTTGTTGAGGCGCGGATTGGACTGATACAGCCAGCGGCGGGAGGCGATGCCGTTGGTGACGTTGTGGAATTTGTAGGGCTGGATTTTAAAGAAATCGTGGAACAAGGAGTCCTTGAGGATGTTGCTGTGCAGGGTGGAAACGCCGTTTACGCTGTGGGAACCGACGATGGACAGGTTTGCCATGCGGATGGAGTGGCCGTTGATGATGGCCATGCGGGAGACGGTGTATCCGTCCAGATGGAACTGGTCGGTCAACTGGCTGCAGAAGCGGTTGTTGATCTCGACCACAATCTGATAGATGCGGGGCAGCAGGGTGCGGAACATATCCTCGTTCCAGGTCTCCAGTGCCTCGGGCATGACGGTGTGGTTGGTGTAGGCGAAGGTGTTGCTGACGATGGTCCACGCCTTATCCCACGGATAGCCGCACTCATCGAGCAGGATGCGCATCAGTTCCGGGATGGCGAGCGCCGGATGGGTGTCGTTGATGTGGATGGCATTTTTCTCTGCAAAGTTTTCCAGTGTGCCGTAGATTTCCATGTGGCGGCGCACGATATCCGAGATGGAGGCGGCGACCAGGAAGTATTGCTGGCGCAGGCGCAGATTCTTTCCGGCAGGATGGTTGTCGTTTGGATAGAGCACCTTGCTGATCGCTTCGGCGTTGGAGTCCTGACCAAAAGCCTTGGTGTAGTCGCCGCGGTTGAAGGCGTCCATATCGATGGCCGAGCTCTGAGCACTCCATACGCGCAGCACGCTGACGCCCTTGCCGTCATAGCCGGAGATCATGATGTCGTACGGCACTGCTTTGACGGTGGTGTAGTCTTTGTACAGCACATGGTGGTAGCCGTAGTCCCAAAACTCCTCGACGCGGCCGCCAAAGTTGACGTTTACCGTGTGCTCTGGAATGCGCTCCAGCCACACCTCACCGCCGGGCAGCCACTCGTCGGGCAGCTCGGTCTGCCAGCCGTCGATGATCTTCTGCTTAAAGATGCCGAACTCATACAGGATAGAGTAGCCCATTGCCGGATAGCCGCAGGTGGCCAAAGCGTCCATAAAGCAGGCAGCCAGACGGCCCAGACCGCCGTTTCCAAGGCCGGCATCCGGTTCCAGTTCAAAGAGGTTTTCCATCTTGACGTCCATCTGTTTGAGGGCCTGAGAAAATTCCTCAGCGAGGTTGAGGTTGTAGATCGAATTCTTTAATGAGCGGCCCAACAGGAACTCCATGCACAGGTAGTAGGTCTGTTTGCGGCCTTTGGCCTTGCAGTCGGCCATGAAGTGGCGGCGCTTCTCCTTGAGAATGCTGCGCACGATGGTGGCGCAGGCCTTGTAGTAAACCTCATCCGGTGCAGTATCGGGGGCAAAGCCCATCGATTGCAGCTGGGTGGTGATCAGCGCCTTGATCTGGTCCGGGGTCAGTTTGCGCTCTGGGGAGGTGACAACCGACCGGATTTCCTCTGTAGTAAGGTTGTTTTCGATTTGCATACGTAACCGCCATTTCTCCGCACAAAAAATAACAGGGTGGATTTTCCCGGTGCGGTCTGGGAAAATTTCCAAAAATGAGCATAAGTCTTTGGTAAAGGATGGACCATCTTTGATTCACCCATACAATAAAATTATAGTATACTTACCCCTTGAAAACAAGGGTAGGAAAAGGCCAATTTATGAATTTGTGACAGCATTGACAGAAAAACTTTCCTTCGCACGGTGCACTTTGATACATCCACACCATTTTTAAGAGGAATTTTGAAGGATGTGGAAAGTTTCTGCCGCAAAGGGGAAAAGCCCCCTTTACTTTCCGGCACAAAATCATATATAATAGGGGAAAAGAAGAGCTTTCTCTGCGCGCCGGATGCGCAGAAAGGGAAGAGAAAGGATGGTCTGCATGGCGGGACAAAACAAAGTCAGGGTAGAAATCTGCGGGTCAAGGTATGTGGTATCTTCAAACGAGCCGGTGGAGTATGTCAAACGCCTGGCCAACACAATCGAAAACAAGGTCAAAACCTATATGGATTCCAGTCAGAATGTCACACTGACCGACGCATACTTCCTGGCGCTGCTCAGCTATGCGGATCTGTATGAGAAGAGCGAGCAGAACGCCGATCACATCCGCAGCCAGTTGACCGAGTATCTGGAGGAATCCACCCGTGCGAAACTGGAGCTGGACACCCTCAAACGGGAAAATGACAAGCTGAAGAAGGAAATTGACATCCTGCGCCAAAATATCGGGCGAGAGCCGTGAAGGACACCGCTGGATCAGGCGGAATTTGCCACCATGGACAAAATCCTCTTTGAACCCCAGCAGGAGGTCAGCGACGATTACGGTGAGGACGAGTATGAATATACCCTTGCCTCGGAGAGAAAGGAATGAAAGAGATGGAGTACCATTTCCGGCGCGCACTGCCACAGGATGTGGACAGCATCATCGAGGTCATTCAGGAGCGGATTGACTGGATGGATCAGATGGGCCTGTATCAATGGAACAAGACCCATTATATGCAGCGCTATCCGCGGCAATATTTTTTGCAGCGGGTGGAAGATGGGGAATTTTTTCTTGCCCTGGATTCATCCGGAGCGGTTGCCGGCGTGATGGCACTTTTGACCGAGGACCCGAGGTGGGAGGGCACCGAACAAAAAAACTGTTACTATGTCCACCATCTGGCGGCGCGCACCGGTGCAAAGGGCGCTGGGCGCGCACTGCTCTGCTTTTGTGAGGAGCTCTCAAGGAAGGAAGGCCGCGAGGTAGTGCGGTTGGACTGCCAGTTGGGCAACGATAAGCTCAATGCCTTTTATGAAAAATTGGGCTACCAATACGCCGGTCCAATGGTGGAGGGCGAATACGAAGGCATCAAGCGGGAGAAGAAATTGAACGGATAGAAGGGGGAGAAGGGATCTCCCCCCTTTTCTTTCCTTTGCTGCCAGCAAAAAAGGATATGCCAGGGGAAAAGACCTTTTTATGCAGGTGTATCGAGAAAGAACACCCAACAATTGCAAAGGGAAAAACACTTTGCGTGCAAGATGGGATAGGAGAAGAACAAGATGAAACAGAAAATCGAGCTGCTTGCTCCGGCGGGCAATCTGGACAGCCTTTTGGCCGCAGTGCACAGCGGCGCGGATGCAGTCTATTTTGGATTTGGAGAGTTAAACGCCCGGCGCAACGCCAAAAACTTCGACGAGGACGCGCTGCGCGAAGCTTCCCGCATCTGCAAGGAGCGCGGCGTCAAGATGCACATGACCGTCAACACAATGGTCTATGACCGCGAATATGAGACGGTGCTGCGCACCCTGGAAATTGCCTGCAAATATGGCATCGACGCGCTGATTGTGCAGGATCTGGGGGTAGCGGCTTTGGCGCACAGGGCGGCCCCCGAAATGCCGCTGCACGCCTCCACCCAGCTGACGGTGCACAACGTATCGGGAGCCTGGCAGGCAAAGGAATTGGGCTTTTCGAGGGTGGTGCTGGCCCGTGAAATGAGCCGCACCGAGATTGCCGCCATCACCCGTGAGGTTCCGGTGGAAACGGAAGTCTTTGTACACGGAGCGCTGTGCATGTGCGTTTCGGGACAGTGCTATATGAGCTCGGTGATCGGAGAGCGCAGCGGCAACCGCGGCCTGTGCGCCCAACCCTGCCGCCTGCCATTTGCCAGCGGCAGGAAGGGGGACAGCGGCTATGCCCTCTCGCTCAAAGACCTGAGCTTAGCGCAGCGGGTACAGGAACTGGTGGAATTGGGAGTGGATTCGTTTAAGATAGAGGGCCGCATGAAGCGTCCGGAATATGTCGCGGCGGCGGTCAGCCAGTTTCGCCAGGCGTTGCAGGGCGGATATGCCGATGTGGATTTGATGGCGGCGGCCTTTTCCCGCAGCGGGTTCACCCAGGGATACTTTGATGGAAAGCTGGGGCAATCGATGTTTGGCACCCGCCAGAAGGAGGATGTGCTGGCAGGGCAGAAGGTGCTCAAAAGTTTGGGTGACCTTGCGGCAAAAGATGTTCCGCGCGTCGGGGTGGATTTTCGCTTCTCGATGCGGGAAAACGAGCCGGTCTGTCTGGTCGCGGCCGACTCCGATGGCCACACCTGTGAGGTGCGGGGTGCACAGCCGCAGCTGGCACAGAAGGCCCCGACCAACGAGGAACTGGTGCGCCGCAGCCTGGAAAAAACAGGCGGCACCTTCTATTACCTGCGCTCGCTGACAGCCCAATTGGAGGATGGCCTCATCTGTCCAGCATCCCAGCTCAATGCGCTGCGCCGGCAGGCACTGGAGGAGCTAACCGCTCAGCGCGGACAGATTGTGCCAAAGCCATTCTCCCGCCCACAGCACACCCCTTATCCCAAACATCGCCCGGAATGGGTGCAGGCGGGGGGAGAGCTGCCGCTGCGCGCGCAGGTGCGCAGCATTTCCCAGTTGACACCGCGGCTGTGTGAGGAGTGCAGCTTGCTGTTGGTGCCGCTCGAGGAGCTTTTGCGCGGCGGCGCAGAGCTGCCCAAGGAGGTGCGCAAAAAGGTTGCGGTATCGCTGCCGAGGGTGGTATTTGGCGACGATGTGGCCGAATTGACCGAGAAGCTCTTGCGCTGCAAGAAGATGGGAATCGAGCACCTGTCGACCGGAAACCTGGGCGGAATCCATCTGGGAAACCAGCTCGGCTTTGTTCTGCACGGCGAGTATGGGCTCAATATTGCAAGTTCCGGTTGCCTGGCAGAATATGAAAAACTGGGCCTTACCGATTGTTTACTCTCCTTTGAGCTGTCCCTTTCCAGGGCCCGCGGCATCGAGGGCACACTGCCCAGAGGACTTTTGATCTATGGAAAACTGCCGTTGATGGTGACCCGCAACTGCCCGATTCGCCTTTCCGGGTGCAGGGATTGCAAGGGATTTGGCACCCTGACCGACCGCAAGCGGGAGGTCTTTGAGGTGCGCTGCACGGGAAGAAAGTATTCGGAAATCTTTAACAGCAAGCCGCTCTATCTGGCCGACCGGATGGAGGAGTTGGACAGCTTTGACTACGGGTTGCTTTACTTTACCAGCGAAGGAGCAAAGCAGGTGGACAAGGTGCTGCTGCGCTACCAAAAGACCCATGAACCGATGGAGCAGATTACCCGTGGACTCTATTGGAGAAACGTAAAGTAGGAGGAATGTGCGATGTCGGTTTTAAAGGTAAAACGGGTGCGCGAGGGGGCAAAGCTTCCTGCGCGCGCAACAAAGGGAAGTGCCGGATATGATCTGTACGCCTGCATCGGCGAGCCGTTGGTGATCCAACCGGGGCAGGTACAGAAAGTGCCCACCGGTGTTGCCATAGAGCTTGCAGATGAAAATTGTGTTGCGCTTGTCTTTGCGCGCAGCTCGATGGGGGTCAAGTATGGGGTGATCCCAGCCAATGCAGTCGGAGTTATCGATTCGGACTACCGCGGCGAAGTTTGCGTCTTTTTGCGCAACCATTCGGATGCCCCCTACACGGTGCAGCCGCAGGATCGCGTCGCCCAGCTGGTGGTGATGCCGGTGTTGCTGCCGGAAATTGAGGAGGCATCGGAGCTCTCCGACACAGTTCGTGGGCAGGGCGGATTTGGCTCTACAGGAAAATAGGGAGCTCGTTTTCCCCGGCGGTGAGCAAGAGAAACGCATCATACAAGGGGAGAAAACGAGAAAAAATAAAGAAGGGAAATGGACTAATGAAACTGATTCTAGCCTCGCAGTCGCCAAGGCGAAAAGAATTGCTCTCGCTTATCACCCAGGATTTTGAAGTACAGGTCAGCCATGTCGAGGAAAAAATCCCGTCCGGATTGCAGCCGCATGAGGCGGTGATGCACCTGGCAAGGATTAAGGCCGAGGCGGTGGCAGCGGAAATGGCAGCACAGCCGAATGCGCAGCCCGGAGTTGTCCTTGGAGCAGACACCGTCGTCGTGCTGGACGGAGAGATCATGGGAAAGCCGAAGGATCACGCCGACTGTGTGCGGATGATCTCTGCCCTGTCCGGTCGGGAACACGAGGTGCTGACCGGCGTGTGCATTGTAGAAAATGGGCGGGAAGAATCGTTTTATGAGAGGACGGCAGTGAAATTTTTAAAACTCAGCGACGAGGAGATCCAGTGGTATGCCTCGCTCGACGAGCCGTATGACAAAGCGGGAGCCTATGGCATCCAGGGATACGGGAGCTTGTTGATCGAGGGCATCTGCGGGGACTATTTTAACGTGATGGGACTGCCGGTAGCAGCGCTCAACCGCAAGCTGTATGCTCTGGGAGTTTTGCAGCGCCGCAAGGCATAAGATGGCAGATTTTGCCGTGAATAAGGCATTTTTTTGCTCCAAAAACAGCGCTTTATTGGGGAATTTAGACAGAGAAAGAGCGGGTTGCGGTGCAGGTTTGGTACAAATATCGTAATTTTTTGACTCTGAAAGAAAATTCAAAAATTTCTGTTGAGATTGTGCGTTGTACAGGTTATAATATATAAGATAATGCGCCCCTTTCTGCCTTTGGACAGAAAAAGGCGTCACCAATGATGCAAAGTCCGCTTTGTCAAGCGGGTTCTCATATATTTTATGGATATGTAAGCGGGGAATAAGGCCGCAGATTTTGGCAGGAGGAAACATTATGTTCGGAAAAGATATTGGAATTGATTTGGGCACAGCGAATACACTGGTGTTTATGAAGGGAAAAGGCATCATTATGCGCGAGCCTTCGGTAGTAGCGGTGGACACCAGAAACTACACCGTAAAATATGTCGGCCAGGAGGCAAAGGATGTCATCGGCCGTACCCCCGGTTCGATTGTGGCAGTCAGACCGCTCAAGGACGGCGTCATTGCGGATTTTGATATTGCGGCCAGCATGTTGCAGATTTTCATCAAAAAAGCCTGCAACAACTCGATCTTTGCCCGCCCGCGCGTCGTAATCTGCATTCCATCGGGCGTCACTGCGGTTGAGCGCCGTGCAGTAAAAGAAGCTTCCCTCAAGGCCGGTGCACGCTATGTCGCCATCATTGAAGAGCCGATGGCGGCAGCCATCGGAGCCGGACTGCCGGTAGCGGAGGCCACCGGCAGCATGGTCGTCGATATCGGCGGCGGCACCAGCGAGGTTGCAGTCATCTCGCTGGGCGGCATCGTTGCATCCCGTTCGGTAAGAGTCGGCGGAGACGAGTTTGATTCGGCCATTATCCAATATGTCAAGAAAAAATACAACCTGCTGATCGGTGACCGCACCGCAGAGAACATCAAGATTGAGATTGGTTCGGCCTATCCTTACGAGGATGAGCAGCCGATGGAGATCAAGGGCCGCAACCTGGTGGATGGCCTGCCGAAGAACATGATGCTGCATCCAGAAGAGGTGCGCGAGGCGCTGGCCGATTCGATCACCTCGGTGTTGGATGCCATCCGCACCACCCTCGAGCGCACTCCGCCGGAGCTTTCGGCCGACATCATCGACCACGGCATCACGCTGACCGGAGGCGGCGCACTGCTGCGCGGCTTGGATCAGCTGGTTTCCAAGGAGACTGGAATGCCGGTTCAGGTGGCGGAAAATCCACTGGACTGCGTCGCGGCCGGCACCGGCAAGCTGCTGGAAAATATGAGCACCATGAAGGAACTGCTCTCCGACGACGATTCCAAATATTAAGCCTTTTGAGGTGGGCTGCCGGGCATAAATTGGCTTATGCGTACCGGCGGCCCTTTATTTTTTAATTGTGCAGGCAGGACAGGGGGAAAAGCTCTCTGCCCCAGACGCCAAACAATCCGGCCTCTGGAGCCGGGAAGGGAGAAAAGAAAAACCGTGAAGGAGTTTTTTCACAGCTGGGTTTTTAAGGTGCTGTTGGCGCTGGTGATTGTGATGTTTGCCTTCTTGCTGCGTGCCACCTTGACGATGGGCGCCTCCACCGTCTTTGAACAGATTGTGGGGACGATCACAACCCCTTTGCAGTCGGTGAGCGCCTCTTTGAGCGGATCGGTCACCGGCTTTCTCGACCAGTTTTTGCACGCGCAGGAGATCTCTGAGGAGAATGAGCGGCTGCGCGAGGAAAACCGCCAACTGCTCGAGCAGATGGTCGATTATGAAAACTACAAAAATGAAAACGAAAGCTTAAAGGAGCAGCTGCAAATTCAGGAGGACAACCCCGATTGGGAGACGATGACGGCATCGGTAATCGGGCGAGATCCCTCCGATGAGTTCTACTCCTTTACGATCGACAAGGGGACGCTGGACGGCGTTGCCTATCAGGACCCGGTTATCACAGCCGACGGTCTGGTGGGAATTGTCTCGGAGGTGGGACCGGTCTTTGCAAAGGTTACCACCATTTTGGATGTGCGCTTAAACGTCGCGTGCCAGGATGTGCGCACCCAGGACGTAGCCACCGTATCGGGGGACATTTCCCTTGCAGAGAATGGACAGTGCCGCATGTCGCTGATCCCCAGGGAGAGCGGCATTGCCAAAGGAGACATCATCCAGACGGCCGGCACGTCCGGACTGTATCCGCAAGGAATCATTATCGGGCGGGTCAGCGATGTGGGCTATGAGCCCAGCGGTACGATGATGTATGCGGTGGTGCAGCCGGCAAGCGAGATTGAAACAGTCAAAGATGTGGTGATTATCACCTCCTTTAAAGGACAGGGAAGCAGCTTGACCAGCTTTGAAAATGGAACAGCTGCCTCTGATCAAGAGGAGCCGGCAGAGTAGGGGGAGCATATGAACCGACGCACCAAAATCATCATTGCAAAATATCTGCTCTACTGTGTGCTGATGCTGCTGCTTTATGTGCTGCAGAGTGACCCAAATCTCTTTTGGATTGCCGGCGCAAAGCCGGTGCTGGTACTGCCGTTTGCGGTGTGCATCGCCATGTTTGACCAGCAGCTTGCAGGCGGGCTGTTTGGGCTGCTTGCGGGCATTCTGTGCGATACCTCCTCGAGCATGCTGTTTGGCTTTCAGTCGATCCTTTACCTTGTGATCTGCACAGCGGTGGGGTTGCTGGTCGTCTACTTTATGCAGCCCTCGGTGGCCAACAGCCTCATCTTTGTGGGCTGTGGCTTTGCTGCGAGGCTGCTGCTGGAATATTTCTTTTACTATGCAATGTGGGGTTACGCCAATACCCACCTGATCCTTTTGGACAACATGCTGCCCAATTTGATCTACACATTGGTGCTGACCCCGGTTTTTTATCTGCTTGTGCGCAGAATGCACCGCTTTTTTGAGACAAAGCTGGAAGCTTGCTGATTGTACGCAGGCAGAATCGGGAAAATGGTCTATGACAGATGGGAGGGACCATGATGGACGAGAAAAAAACAGGCAAGGGCAGGGTGTTTCTGCTGGTGGCAGTCATCATCATCATCTTTGTGGCGTTTGCGCTGCGGCTGATGAACTACCAGATTGTGCAGGGGGACGACTATCAGCAGATGGCCCAAGGCAACTATACCAGTATTCAGACGATTGATGCGGCGCGCGGAGAGCTCCTCGACCGCTATGGACGGCCGCTGGCAGTCAACGAGGTCAGCTATGACGTCATGATCAACGAGGCCTACCTGCCCAACGACATGAAAAATACCGTCATTGAACGGATCATCCTGCTGATGGAGCAGGAGGGGCAGACCTGGATTGACACCCTGCCGATCAGCACCACCGAGCCGTTTACCTTTTTGGATGAAACCGATATCCAGAAAAAGCAGCTCGAACAGATTAAGACCAACAACAAGATCAACCTCGACGCCGACGCCGAGACGACCCTGCAAAATCTGTTGGAGAAGTACGACCTTGACGAGATGGAGGACCGCGTGATGGCCCGCAAGATCGCGGGTGTGCGCTATCAGATGGAGATCTACGGCTCCAACGACTCCACCCCTTATACCTTTTCGCAGGACATCCCCATCGACGTAGTGGTCAAGATTAAAGAATACAGCCAACAGATGCCCGGCATTGAGATTAAAGAGACCACCAGCCGCCGCTATGTGGACGGTTCTTTGGCTCCGCACGCGGTGGGCATTGTCGGTTCGATCACTCAGGAGGAGTACACCTCCTACAATGAGCAGATCCTCGAACAGATCAAGCAGGAGCATCCCGATTGGAGCGAGGACCAGATCAACCAGGAATACCAGCTGCAAAAGTATGGTTACAGCGACATTGTCGGCAAGAGCGGCCTGGAATTTGCCATGGAGGACGAGCTCAGAGGGGAGCGCGGGCAGCGGCTGATCACCACCGATGCCAGCGGCAATGTCCTTTCCAGCGAGGTCATCAAGCAGGCAACTCCCGGCAACACCATCGTCACCACCATCGACAAGGATTTGCAGAGAGCGGCCATTCAGGGCTGTATCGACTTTTTGGAGATGGTATCGGAGACTTATGCGCCGGATGAGGGCGGCAGTGCCGACCGCATCTCGGTGGTGGCCCAGGACGTCAAGAGCGGTGAGATTTTGGCGATGGTCAACTACCCGACCTACGATCTGTCGGACTACTACACAAACTATGCCCAGCTGAGCTCCGACCCGCTGCATCCGCTCATCAACTACTGCACACAGGGCATCTACATGCCGGGCTCCATCTACAAGCCGGTGGTTGCCATTGGTGGACTTGCATCCGGCGTCATCGATGCGGACACCCTCATCAACTGCCAGCAGATCTATGAGACCGGGACTTCCTATAACCCGCGCTGCTTGGGACGTCATGGCCCGATCAATGTCCAGTATGCGCTGATGGTTTCCTGCAACTACTTCTTCTACGAAACCGGCACACGGCAGGGCATCGACAACATCGTCAAATATTCTAAGGAGCTGGGGCTCGGCGTCGAGAGCGGCATCGAGCTGTCCGAGGCCACCGGCCACATCTCCAGTCCAGAATATTATGAATCGGTTCGCCAAGGTCAGACCGACGACACCTGGACCTACGGTAACGTCCTGCAGTCCTCCATCGGTCAGCTGGACAACGCCTACACCCCTTTGCAGATGGCAAACTACGTTGCAACGCTGGCCAATAACGGAAAGCGGATGCGCTCCCATCTGGTTAAGTCGATTGAGTCTTACAACCTTGAAGAGACTGTTTCCACCGTGGAACCGGAGGTATTGAATCAGGTCGAAGCCAGTGCCGACGACTTTGAACAGGTCCGGCAAGGTATGATTCGCTGTGCAACCGATGCCACGCTCGGTTCTGCCCGGTATTACTTTGCAGACTACCCCATCACGGTAGCGGCTAAGACCGGTACGCCACAGGCTTCGGGCGGAGATTTGGACGCAACCTTTATCGCCTATGCCCCGGCAAACGACCCAGAGATTGCGGTCGCAGTCGTGGTGGAAAACGGTTACAGCGGCCAGCGCGGTGCACCGATTGCGCGGTCGGTCTTTAACGAATATTTTGGACTCAACGACGACACCGAGGTGCAGCAGAGCAGCGACGGCCAGCTGATTCCATAAGATGATAATAGAATTTTTGAAAGGCAGGACATGGATTCTAACCTGTGTCCTGCCTTGCTTGCCTAGCCAAAGAAAAAGAAATGTGTGTTTCATGTGAAATTCAATGAAAAGCATGATATTATTATGTGAATCTTTACGAAAAATAGAGATATTATTGATTGAAATACACAAAATTGAGCGAAAAATAGTTTACAAAAGCAAGCAATAATGATAAACTATAGGTGAAAAGCAAAAATAACTACGCTTTTAGACTGAAAGTGCGGGCTTTCGGCCTTTGCTTGCTGTGGGAAACAGCAAAAAACAAAGAGAAACAACAAAAACAAATTCCCGCTTTTTGTTTGACAGATACATCCAAGGCGTGCTTTGAGGTGTTTTTGATATTGCGGATAGAAAGGAATGAAAAGAACAGATGAATATTGGTTTGATTGCGCACGACTCCAAAAAAGAACTGATGGTACAGTTTTGCATTGCGTACTGCGGCATCCTCAGCCGGCACAACCTGTGCGCCACGGGAACAACCGGAAAACTGGTGGCGGAAGCGACCGGACTGGATGTCTTTCGTTTCCTAAGCGGCTCACAGGGAGGAGACCAACAGATTGCTGCACGAATCGCCTGCAACGAACTGGATCTTCTGCTGATGTTCCGTGATCCGATCACAGTAAAGCCCAACGAGCTCAATGAAGCGAATATCCTGCGGCTGTGTGATGTACACAATGTGCCGGTTGCGACCAACATTGCGACCGCTGAGGCGCTGATCCATGCGCTCGAGCACGGTGATCTGGATTGGAGAAATATTGGAAACCCGAACGTCTAGGCTGGAATCAGGGTACAATACCGGGCAAAAGGCAATGATAGTTGAGTTGAAAAATCTGAGGGAGAATGCCAGGAAGTGTGAACAACTGGCATTCTTTTTTCATGGCTTTATGTGGGGGAAAAACGGTTAGCAAAAGAAGTATGTCCGTTTTTTGCCGGGCGCACAAACTTTTTTTGTCCATTGGACTTGACCTGAAGGCGCCAATGCGGTATGATAAGGGTGTTCCATCGGGAACGAAAGCAACTGAATCATTAAAAAAGCGTTTTGACGCAGGAGGAGTAACGGGCGCACCGCCGTTCAGAGAAGGTCCTCACGGCTGCAAGGGACCTCGGACAGGAGCTTTGTGAAGACACCTGCGCAGCTGAAGTGGGACAAACCATTTCCGTAGCCCCCGCGTTAAGGGAAAGAGGGAGAGGAAGAAATTCTTCTCTGAAGATAGGGTGGCACCGCGTGGACAATGCTCCTCGCCCCTTACAGCAATGCTGTAGGGGACGGGAGCTTTTTTTATTGCCCTTTGCAAAAAGGGCGGTGCGCAACCGAACCTTTCCCGGTGGCAGCGCAAGGACAGAGGAGAAAAACGGAGGGAATGCCATGGCTTTTTTGGACCCGACCGAGGGCAACCGGTATTTTGGAAATCCACATTTTCACCTGCGCTTGGTGAAAACAGTCCCGGCCAACCCCCAAAAGGGTTGGGTGCCGGCCTATCACTTTGAGATGGTGGCGGATGGTGTAGTCGTTGGCCAGTGCAATCTGCGGGTGGGCAGTCTTCAGGCAGTAGCCTATCCGGGCAACATTGGGTATGCGGTGGAGGAGCGCTATCGCGGACACCATTATGCGATCAAAGCCGCGCGGCTGCTGCTGCGTCTGGCGGCCCGCCACCGGATGGAGCGGGTGCTGCTGACCTGCCGCCCGGACAACATCGCTTCCCGCAGGACCTGTGAGCACCTGGGAGCACAACTGCGCGGCAAGGTCGCCGTTGAGCAGACCCATGAGATGTACGAGCAGGGGGAGCGGGAACTGCTGCAATATGTCGTCGAGCTGGACGGCTGTATCCTCCCGGCACTGGAAAGCGATATCCCAAAGATCGCGGCGCTCTATGATGCGGTGACCGACGCCGAGGAACGAGGCGTCTGCTATTCAGGGTGGGAAAAGGGGGAATATCCGCAGGAGTGGACGGCCCGAGAGCTGTATGCGCGGGGCGGCCTTCATGTGGTGCTGGACTCCACCGGACGCAAGGTGTTGGCCTCGGCGGCCTATGACAGCGACCACGACGACTGCTATGACAAGATCCGCTGGTCGCGCCCCGTATGCAACAAAGATACCCTGTGTATCCATACACTGGCAGTGCACCCGGACTGCCGCGGTCAGGGTTTGGGGGAAAAGATGATGCGCTTTGGCTTTTCCCAGGTCGCAGAGCAGGGATTGCAGGGAATCCGCATCGACACCTGGGTACAGAATTTGCCGGGCCTGTCGCTCTATCACAAGCTCGGTTACCGGGATGCGGGGGTGCTGGATCAAGACGTACACTACCCCGGCGATGAGATGGCGTATTGCTTTTTAGAATGGTATTCGGAATAGGGAATAGGGCCTTTCCAACAAGATGTTCTATCTTTTAGGAAAGATAGAAACCCCATTTTTTGCGGCGAGGTTTGACCCTGTGAAAGATAGAAAAAGGCAAAAATTTGCAATAAAAAGGAGAATGCACAATGGCAGAGACAATGAACGGTCTGAAACGGACCAGCTATTGCGGCCGGCTTTCCAAAGCAAATGCCGGCAAACAAGAGGTCGTCTGCGGCTGGGTACAGAAGCAGCGCGACAAGGGACATTTGATCTTTATCGATCTGCGCGACCGCACCGGCGTCGTGCAGCTGGTATTTGACGACGACACCGACCGCGAAGTATTCCAGAAGGCCGCTTCGGTCCATTCGGAGTATGTTTTGATCGCAAAAGGTCTGGTGCGCGAGCGCGAGGCAGTCAACACCGAAATTTCTACCGGAGAGATCGAAATCCACGTAGAGGAACTGCGCATCCTCTCCAAGGCGCAGACCCCTCCGTTTGAGATCACCGATAAGAGCAAGGTCAAAGAGGAGCTTCGCTTAAAATACCGTTATCTCGACCTGCGCCGCAAGACCTTGCAGGAAAAGATGATTCTGCGCCACAAGATTGCAAAGGTCACCCGCGACTACTTCTACGAGAACGACTTTTTGGAGATCGAGACCCCAATGCTCATCAAGTCCACCCCGGAAGGTGCGCGCGACTATCTGGTGCCGTCCAGAATCCACCACGGCAAATTCTATGCCCTGCCGCAGTCCCCGCAGATCTACAAACAGCTGCTGATGCTGGCAGGCTTTGACCGCTATATTCAGCTGGCACGCTGCTTCCGCGATGAGGACCTGCGCGCTGACCGCCAGCCGGAATTTACCCAGGTTGACCTGGAGATGTCCTTTGTTACCCAGGAGGACATCATGGAGATGCTGGAAGGCTATATGAAGCGCCTGTACAAAGAGGTCAAAGGCATCGACATCGGCGACATGCCGCGCCTGACCTATCACGATGCGATGGAGCGTTTCGGCTCGGATAAGCCGGATACCCGCTTTGGCATGGAGATTGTAAACCTCACCGAACAGGTCAAGGACATCGCTTTCCCAGTCTTTGCAGATGCCATTGCAGCGGGCGGATCGGTTCGCTGCATCGTAGCGAAAAATGCGGCGGCGACCCTCACCCGCAAGGCCATCGACAAGCTGACCGAGCAGGCAAAGGGCATCGGTGCCAAGGGCTTGGCCTACATCCGCTGGGCCGAGGAGAAACCAAACTGTTCCTTTATGAAGTTTATGAGTGAGGAGCAGCTTTCCAGCCTGCTGTCCTTCCTGGGCTGTGAGCAGGGAGACGTCGTGCTGATCGTGGCAGACAAGGACCGCGTTGTGCTGCCGACGCTGGGCCAGTTGCGACTGACGCTGGGCAAACAGCTGGAGCTCATCCCGGAGGGCAAATACAACTTCCTGTGGATCACCGAGTTCCCGTTCTTCGAGTGGGATGAGGAGAGCCAGAGCTGGCTTGCGATGCACCACCCGTTTACCATGCCGCTGGAGGAGTGCCTGCCGTACATCGACAGCGATCCGGGTTCGGTTCGCGCACAGGCCTACGACATGGTCGTCAACGGTGTTGAGCTGCTCAGTGGTTCGATCCGCATCACCGACTACGAGTTGCAGCAGAAGATGTTCGAGGCTCTTGGCTTGACCGACGAGGAGATTGAAGCGAAGTTTGGATTCTTAGTCGAAGCGTACAAGTATGGAGCACCGCCGCATGGAGGCGCTGCGCTGGGTCTGGACCGCATCGTCATGACGATGTGCGGCTGCGACAGCCTGCGCGATGTAGTGGCCTTCCCGAAGGTACAGAACGCCAGCGAGCTGATGAGCCAGTGCCCGTCGCCGGTCGACAAGAAGAGCCTGGACGAGTTGGCAATTGCCATCACCGAGATGGAACAAGAATAACAGGAAAACACCCATTTTCCTATTGCAAAAGAGGGCCCTGTAAGGGGCCCTCTTTTTATGCAGCTTTCCTGATGGGGTATGACGGTCAAATAGCGGACAGGATCGTTTTGCTGTATGAAACAAACCTGTATGCTCATACGGTGCCTTTTCTCTAATCTTTTCTAAATATATCAAGTGTGTGATGGGAGTAACCAACCATATCCTGCCTTTCGCAAATGGCGAGGTGATACTTTAGGTACAAATTGTACATGCGGTCATCCATCTGGTCGACAGTTTCTCTCATGTGATTGGTGTAGCCATCTGAAGCAACAAAGTGAAGCTGGGTAACATGGAACTTTGAACGGAGCTCATCGATATCTTCCTTTCTGTACAATTCAAATATGTCCCACGGATTGGAGAAGGTGTCAAATGTTTCTGTGTTGAGCATACATTTTTCAATAATGTTGTAAATTTCGCCGCGAATAAAGCCGTACGACAAAACACTTGCATCCCCCATACAATAAGCGGCAAAAACGATACCGCCTTTCTTTGTAACGCGGATAGCTTCTGATAGGGCTTTTAACTGATCTTCTCTTGTGAATAAATGATACATCGGGCCAAGCAGCAGGGTGATATCATAGGTATCGCTTTCAAAATCGGACAAATCGATGGCATTACCCTGTGTGATGGTTACGGGTTCGCCTTCGATGGTGTTCTGCTTAAAGATTTCGATATTGTGCTCAACCAATTCGACTGCATCCACCTGATAGCCCCTTTGCGCCAAAGCGTGGCTGTATCGACCGGTTGCCGCGCCGATCTCCAAGATGCGCATCTTTGGCTTGAGGTACTTTTCAATATATTTCATCGTCGTGATATACTCCACCATGCCATGTTTTGAGCTAAGACGGCCTTCTTCATCGTATGCCTCATAAAAATTTGTCAGATAGTCTTTTGTTTCCATGTCAAAACCTCCTCAAAAAAGTATAAAAAAACAGTGCAGGCTATAAGAAAATCTTAGCCTGCACTGCATTTCGCTTAATTCGGATTAGAAATACACTCTAATGACCTGAAAAAGGGTATAGCAATGTAAGCCCGTTGTTCTGCCAATAATAAGCAGGGACTGCGGGATGCATAACGACTACATTATTAAAATGGTCGATATAATGCAACATTGCCTTACCTCCTAAATAATTGGATAAATTCTACTCCTTTATTTTTCTGTTGTCAAGATGGTTCTGTGAATTTACTAATTTTGGCTTTGACCACACCAATAGGTCGGTATTGGACTACCAGTTTCAAATTATTTCTCTAAGTGGCGTTCGCACTTTGCCGTCGCTTTTAAAGATTGCGCTTAGTAGGTCAGCACCTCAGCGCCGTCCTTGGTGACGGCGACGGTGATCTCCCACTGGGCGGAGAGCTTGCCGTCGCTGGTCAGGACAATCCAGTCGCGCTCGACCTGTGTTTTGGCGTCCGAGTCCATCTTGACGTGGTGGCTGCCTTGGTTGACCATCGGTTCGATGGTGAATACCATGCCCGGCGCCAGCAGCATATCGGTGCCGCGCTTGCCGACATAGCCGACCCACGGATCTTCGTGGAATTCAAGCCCCACGCCGTGACCGCCGATTTCCCGCACGATGGTGAACCCGTTTTTATGTGCATGGTCAGAGACTGCCTGTGCGATGTCTCCGAGAAATCCCCAAGGTTTGACCTCTTTGAGTCCCAGTTCCACACATTCTTTGGCCACCTGCACCAACTTTGCAGCCTCGTCGCTGACCTGACCGATGCAGAACATGCGGGAAGAGTCGGAATAGTAGCCGTTGTAGATGGTGGAGACGTCGACATTGACGATGTCGCCTTCCTTGAGAAGGATCTTATCGAATGGGATGCCGTGGCATACCTGATCGTTGATCGAGGTGCACACGCTCTTTGGAAAGCCCTCGTAATTGAGCGGCGCAGGGATGCCGCCCAATCTGGTGGTCTCGTCGTAGACAATCTTGTCGATCTCACCGGTGCTCATGCCGGGGTGAATCTGCTGCGCCACCAGGTCGAGCACGGCAATGTTGATTTTGCTGCTCTGCCGGATGCCCTCGATCTGCTCGGGGGTTTTAATCATCTTGTGGGTGGGAACGATGTGTCCTTCCCGGCGGAAATGGTCGATCTTCTCGTCAAAATCCATGTGGCAATGTTTATATTTCTTCTGGCTGCCGCACCAGCAGGGGTCGTTGCGGCCCAGCTTCTTTTCGGACATGGTAATTCCTCCTATGGTAAAGTTACTCTAAAAAATCAAATCGGGCAGCCGCCGGTGCACGGCAGCACAGGCGGCGGATTTTGCTTTTTGTTAAACTGCATCAGCGCAAAAAGCGGCAAATCCAAACGGCCGACAAGCGGCCGCAAAGATTTAGGCAGTTTTAGCACAGATTGCAAAAAGGGCATCCGATCGGGAAGGGGTGGGGAAAGGGTTACTTTATTTTTGCGGGATCGGATTTGTTTTTAGTATACAGCAGACACCCACCCGATTGCAAGAATTCTTTTTGCAGCGGCTAACTTTTTCGCACCATTTTAGCGGCGCGCTTCGTCGAGTGCTTTGCTTTTGGGATAGGAGGTTGAGATGTCCCAGGATTTAAAAAGCTGAGGTGCTAAGAAAAGAGAGTTTCTATTTTCTTGGAGCATCCGGCAGGGGAGTAGACCCAGCGGTCCAGGTGCCCGCCCTGGATAAAATATTGAAAGCTCCTATGTTCCTGCGTGTCAAAGGAATCGATGAGGATCAGTTTGACCTTCATCTTTTCGGGAATTAGGCTCTTGATGTAGACGCTGGCCTGCTGGCCAACGTATGCGCCCTGCTTTGGCTCAGCTAAGCCCGCCAGGTTTGGGGTCAGTTCCACAAAGATACCGTAGCTTTCTACCGAGCGGATGATGCCGGAAACGGTTTCTCCGGCGCAGAAGAGCGCTGCGTTTTCCTCCCAACTGCCCAACAGCTCCTTATGGCTTAATGCAATGCGGCAGCAGGGATTTTCATCGGTGGGAGGGGCAACACTCAAAATGACGGCGTAGATCTGCTGTCCCGGCACAAAGCGGTCGGAGGGATGGCAGATGCGCGAGACCGAGATGCGGTCGATGGGAATGAGCGATGGGATGCCGCAGCCGACGTCGACAAAGGCTCCGAACGGCTCCAAATGGGTGACCCGTGCAGGGATGACATCTCCCGGACAAAGCTGGGAGAGCCACTCCTGCCAGCAGCGCAGCTGAGCTTTTTTGCGCGAGAGCCTTGGTGTGATGCTGCCGTCCGGATGCTGGTCGATTGCCTCAACGACAAAGCAGATGGGCTTGCCTACCCGAGAGAGCAGCGCAATGTCCCGCACCGCCCCCTGCTCGATCCCGATTGCCCCCTCTGCGCGCGGAATGATGCCCTTGCAAAATCCAAAATCGACCACAAGGTCGTGCTCCTGGGTGCAGACGGCCGCCCGTCCCTCCAAAATCTTTCCGGTGCGCAGCGCCTCCCAAAGTCCTGCTTCGCTCTGACAAAAGGCGTCGTTTTCTGTGGTATTCAAAAGCCGGCCTTCCGGCCAGTAGGTTGTCATGGTGATTTCCCCCTCTGTTGTGCCCCTCTTTGCGGGACATACCTGTTTTTTCGTGAATGACAAGAACTTCTGCCGGCAAAGCCCGCTTTTTCCCCAAGAAAAGCGGCGGGGAATCTTGCGTTTGGGCAGTCATCTTTGTTATAATAGAATTTGTATGCAGGGGTATGGCAAAAAAGAAGCCAATTGCCCCAGCTCATCAGAAGAGGCCAGTTGTTGTGCAAGGAGGCCAGAGAAGGATGGATGTGCGTGTAGGGGATATCCTGGTGATGAAAAAGAATCATCCCTGCGGGGAAAACAAATTTTTGGTATTGCGAAGCGGCATGGATTTTAAGCTCCGGTGTGTTCGCTGCGGCCGAGAGGTGATGGTCGCGCGGTCCAAGGCGGAGAAGAACATAAAGCAGATCCAGCGTCCACCCGAACAGCAACAATCCCATATAAAGTAAGGATAAGGAGAAAAAGAGATGTTTGAACAGTTAAGCGGCGCCGAGGAGCGCTATCAGGACATCAACAACCAGCTGATGGACCCCAATGTGGTCAGCGACCCCAAACGGTATGCCCAGCTGATGAAGGAATACAAAAACCTCACCCCGATTGTGGAGAAGTACCACGAGTACAAAAAAGCACAGCAGGATGTAGAGGAAGCCAAGATGATGCTCGAGGAGAGCGGATTGGAAAAGGATTTCCGGGAGCTGATCGAGGATCAGTATGAGACCGGCAAAAAGGATATGGAGCGGGTCGCAGAGGAACTCAAGATTCTGCTCATCCCCAAGGACCCCAACGACGACAAGAACGTCATTGTGGAGATCCGCGGCGGCGCAGGCGGCGATGAGGCTGCGCTGTTTGCCAACAGCCTGTTCCGCATGTACTCGATGTACGCCGAGGCCAAAGGCTGGAAGATCGAGGTGCTCAACGCAAACCCCACCGAGCTTGGCGGTTACAAGGAGATCAGCTTCTCGATCAGCGGCGAGGGCGCTTATTCCAAATTTAAGTTTGAATCGGGCGTACACCGCGTGCAGCGCGTGCCGGAGACCGAGACACAGGGCCGCATCCACACCTCCACCGTCACAGTAGCGGTTCTGCCGGAGGTCGATGAGGTAGAGGTTGAAATTAACCCCAAAGATCTTCAGATCGACACCTACCGTTCGGGCGGCGCAGGCGGCCAGCACGTCAACAAAACCGAGTCGGCCATCCGCATCACCCATATCCCGACCGGAACGGTTGTAGAGTGCCAGGACGAGCGCAGCCAGTATAAGAACAAGGATAAAGCGATGAAGATCCTGCGTTCGCGCATCTATGAGAAGATGCAGCGCGAGCAGGAAGAAAAGATTGCAACCGAGAGAAAATTGCAGGTTGGTGCCGGCGACCGTGCCGAGCGCATCCGCACCTACAACTATCCGCAGGGCCGCGTGACCGATCACCGCATCGGTTTGACCCTGTATAAGCTGGAACAGATCCTCAACGGCGATCTCGACGAGCTGTTCGATGCGCTCAACACCTTTGACCAGGCTGAAAAGCTCAAAGAGAGCGCAAGCTCGAGTGCAGGCAACGGCTCCGAGCAGTAACGAGAGAAGAAGGCGTTTGAGAGTTGATGCACACACAGGAAAAGCAGCCGGTCAAGACCGAACTGCTTGAGATACACGATCTTGCAGCCGATGCACCGAAGCTGCAGCGGGCTGCTGAACTGATCCGGTCGGGAGGGCTGGTTGCCCTCCCGACCGAGACGGTCTATGGCCTGGGAGCTAATGCGCTGGACCCACAGGCAGTTAAAGGCATCTTTGCAGCCAAGGGCCGTCCGCAGGACAATCCCCTCATCATCCACCTATACGATCCTTCCCAGACGCAGCGGTATGCCAAGGATATCCCACCAGTTTACTATGCACTGTGCAAGAAATTTTCTCCCGGACCGCTGACTATCATTTTGAAAAAGCGCGATATCATCCCGTTGGAGACTTCCGGCGGTCTGGAGACGGTAGCGGTGCGCATCCCATCCCATCCGGTAGCCAGAGAGATTATCCGCAGAGCGGATGTGCCGGTGGCGGCTCCTTCGGCAAACCTTTCCGGTTCGCCCAGCCCCACCACAGCCCAGCACTGCATCCACGATCTGTGGGGCAGAGTGGATGCGATTGTGGACGGCGGGGAGTGCAGCGTCGGTGTGGAATCGACGGTCATCTCGCTGGCGGGGGAGGTCCCCGTCCTGCTGCGTCCAGGTGCAGTGACCCCACAAATGCTGCGGGAACTGCTGCCGGATCTGAAAATCCATCAGGCAGTCACCGAAAAGCTTGCCGCAGGGGTCAAGGCGACCTCTCCGGGAATGAAGTACAAGCACTATGCGCCAAAAGCGCAGGTCACCATTTTGGATGCGGACAGCGCGGAGTTTGTGGATTTTGTCAATGCGCACCGGCGCGAAGGGCTGTACGCCCTGTGTTTTGACGAGGATGTTGCGGGATTGCAGCTGCCGTATATCAGCCTTGGAGCCAGTGAGGCCGACTGGGCGCGGCATCTGTTTGCGGCACTGCGCCATCTGGATGAGCTGGGCGCAAAGGAGGTTTATGCCCGCTGCCCGGACAAGGAGGGCGTGGGACTGGCAGTGTATAACCGCCTGATTCGCGCTGCGGCCTATCACGAGATCCCGGTGGAGGATGAGCCGGGAGAGCAGGGGAAAGGCAAGGAATCATAAGATGAAAAATTTGGTTATCGGTTTAACCGGCCAAACCGGGGCGGGAAAAACCACCGTGTCGGACTATCTGCGGGAGAATGGCGTCACTGTAATCGACGCCGACCAGGTGGCCCGGCGGGTGGTGGAGAGCGGCAGCGCGTGCATCGCCGACATCGCCTTGGAGTTTGGCTGCGAATATATCAACGCCGATGGAACCCTCAACCGCCGGAAGATGGCGCGGGCAGCCTTCGGCGACAGAGAGACGTTAAAGAAGCTGAATGCGGTGATGTTTCCCTACATCATCGATGAGCTGCACGAGGAGATTGCCCAGCTCAAACAGGAAAAGGGCGGGCTGCTGGTGCTGGATGCCCCGACCCTGTTTGAGAGCGGGGCGGACCGGGAATGCGATTATGTGATCTCGGTGACGGCAAGCCCGGAGGAGCGCAAGCGCAGGATTATGGTCCGCGACGGCCTGACCGAGGAGGAGGCGCGCGAGCGCATCAATGCCCAGCACGACGAGGAGTACTACCGCAGCCGGTCCTGGAAGGTGCTGGAAAATGACGGTGGGGTCGATGCCCTCAAGACCGAGACCAGCGTCCTGCTGGGCTCGCTGGAGCAGCTGCTGGAGGAAAAAAAGGGTTAGCATTTAAAAAGTTCAGCAAGGAGGATTGCGTTGGCAGCCAGGAGAAAAGTTGCGCGAAAGGTGAATCCCCGTTCGGTTGTGTTGTGGCTGGCACTGGTGGCAGTGCTGGTGGCGGCGGGCTTTGCAGCGCTCAAACCGGCAACCCGCAGCATCTATCAGGCGCTCTATCCGCGCGACTACCGGCAATATGTGGAACGGTACAGCCACGAGTATGGAGTGGATGAAAATCTTGTGTATGCGGTGATTCGCATCGAGAGCAACTTTGACCCCGAAGCGGTTTCCAGCGTCGGCGCAAAGGGGCTCATGCAGATGACCGAGGATGCCTTTGATTGGGTGCAATACCGCATGGGAGACACAAGCGATGTGACCTATGAGGACATCTTTGAGCCGGAGATTGCAATTCAGTACGGAACCTACATGCTGCACCTGCTGCTCACCGAAACAGGCGACGAAAAGCTGGCCATCTGTTCCTATCATGCGGGAATGGGAAATGTCAGCGCCTGGCTGAGCCAGGAAAAGTATTCGAAAGATGGAAAAACCCTTGACAAAATACCCTATTCTGATACAGAATGGTATTATAATAAAGTCAGCGAAGCAAAGGACATCTATCGCTCGCTTTATTCATAAATTTTTACTTTGTATCCTTCCTGCCTTTTCCTTGATGGAGGGGCGGAACAGATAAATATCAAATATCGGGAGGATGAACGATATGGACAAAACCAAAGGCGAACAGCTCCAGGAAGAGCTGATGATGAAGCCGGTCAACGGCACCAGCCGTCTGTCCGACGAGGCTCTGGACAAGGCAGAAGACTTTTCGGTAGACTATAAGAAATTTATGGATGCCGCAAAGATCGAGATCGAGGCTGTCAAAGAGGCAATTGCCCGTCTGGAGAAGAACGGCTATCATCCGTTTGAGAGAGGCAAGAAGTATCAGCCAGGTGAGCGTTTCTACTACAACAACCGCGGCAAATCGCTGATCTTCGGCACCATGGGCAAACGCCCGATCGAAAAAGGCGTCAAGATTCTGGCAGCGCATGTTGATTCTCCAAGACTGGATATCAAACCAAGCCCGCTGTTTGAAAACTGCGAGCTGGGCTACTTAAGACCGCACTACTACGGCGGTATCAAGAAATATCAGTGGCCAACCATTCCGCTGGCACTGCACGGCGACGTATACAAGAAGGACGGCTCGGTTGTCTCCATCACCATCGGTGAGGACGAAAACGACCCGATCTTCTGCGTAACCGATCTGCTGCCGCATCTGGCTTCCACCCAGTATCAGCAGAACCTCAAAGAGGCATTCAAGGGTGAGATGCTCAACATCCTCATCGGTTCCAGACAGTTCAAGGATGACAAAGCTTCCGAGAAGGTAAAACTGAACCTGATGAAGATCTTCAACGAGAAATACGGCATCACCGAGCGCGACTTTTTGGGCGCTGAGCTCAGCTGCGTACCGGCGATCAAAGCGCGCGACCTCGGTCTGGACAGAAGCATGATCGGTGCTTATGGCCACGACGACCGCGTATGCGCTTACACCGAGATGATGGCGGAGATCGACAACAAAGATCCAGAGTGGACCTCGGTTGTTATCTTTGCTGATAAAGAGGAAGTTGGTTCTGACGGCAACACCGGCATGCACTCCAGATTCCTGCAGTACTTCCTGGCAGATCTGGCAGAGCCATTCGGCGTACCGGTTAGACGTGTTCTGAGCAACTCCAAGTGCCTGTCTGCGGATGTCAGCGCAGCGTACGATCCATCCTTTGCAGATGCGTTTGAGAAACAGAACGCTTCTTACCTGAACTACGGCGTATGTGTTGTAAAATACACCGGTTCCGGCGGCAAGGGCGGCACCAACGACTGCAACGCGCACTTCACCAGCCAGGTTTGCGCAATTCTGGACAACGCAGATGTTCTGTGGCAGTTCGGCGAACTGGGCAAAGTTGACCAGGGCGGCGGCGGCACCGTTGCAAAATTCATCTCCCAGCTGGATGTAGATACCATCGATATCGGTGTACCGGTACTGTCCATGCATGCACCAATGGAGATTATCTCCAAGGTTGACCTGTATGAGACCTATCGTGGCTTCTATGCTTTCCTGGTAGCTGACCTCGACTAAGACTGTTTACGGTAAGATAAAAATTCCCCAAAGGGTTTTGCCCTTTGGGGAATTTTTTTTGAAAGAGTCGATATTTTTGGGGGCAGGACGTACCGTTTGTTCCGGTGATCGAAAAGGAAGAAAGAAGGGAAAACCCTTCAAAATAAGCTTTTTAAGGGAGAAAAAACCTTGGAGAGGCCTTGATTTCTCCTTTTTGGAGAGAGAAAACGGGAATTTTGGCATATATAAACAAAACTCCGATTAAAAAATCGGAGTTTTTCGTTTTGCAAAAGAGGTCAAAATGATTGACTTTAACAGTGAAATGCAATATAATATTATAATGTATCAAAATGGCTACGTGTGTATTTGTCTATATATATTGTAGCATAGAAGAAAAAAGAATTCAATACCTTCTTGCAGGATATTGGATGAAATGGGAAAAAAGTTGTACACAATGGACAATTGTTAAAATATGCGGATTGGAGTGGATCAGCCTATGGTGAATGTTAAGCCGGTACATCTGGGTAAGAATGTTCGAATGAGCTTTTCTCGGATCAATGAGGTTCTGGAAATGCCAAATCTGATTGAGGTACAGAAAAACTCCTACAAATGGTTTCTTGAGGAGGGATTGAAGGAAGTATTTAAAGATATTTCTGAGATTTCGGACTATCAGGGCAACCTGGTGCTTGACTTTATCGACTACCGTCTTGACGAAACGCCGAAATATACCATCGAGGAGTGCAAGGAGCGCGACGCTACCTATGCAGCCCCGCTGCGCGTAAGAGCCAGCCTGCTGAACAAGGAAACGGGCGAGGTCAAAGAGCAGGACATCTTCATGGGAGATTTCCCGGTTATGACCCCAAGCGGCACCTTCATCATCAATGGTGCCGAGCGCGTCATCGTTTCCCAGTTGGTGCGTTCTCCGGGCGTTTACTACAGCATTTCCCGCGACAAAGCCGGCAAAGAGCTGTATGCCACCACGGTAATCCCGAACCGCGGCGCCTGGTTGGAATATGAAACCGATTCCAATGACGTCTTCTATGTCCGCATTGATAAAAACAGAAAACTGCCGGTAACCACCTTTATCCGTGCGCTGGGACTGTCCAGCGACGGCCAGATCCTCGACTTTTTCGGCGATGATCCGCGCATCGTAGCAACCATTGAAAAGGACAGCACCAACAACACCGAGGAGGCGTTGCTGGAGGTTTACCGCAAGCTGCGCCCGGGCGAGCCGCCAACAGTCGACAGCGCCCAGAGCCACCTGAACGCCCTGTTCTTCGATGCAAGACGTTATGATCTGTCCCGCGTTGGACGTTACAAATACAACAAGAAACTGGGTATCGCTTCGCGCATCAACGGCCACGTTGTTGCAGAGCCGATCATCAACAGCCGCACCGGCGAAGTGATGGCAGAGCCGGACGAGGTGCTCACCCGCGCCAAGGCCGAAGAGATTGAGCGTGCCGGTGTCGACACCGTCTTTTTAAAGTGCAACGACCGCATCGTTAAGGTAATTTCCAACGGCATGGTCGACATTCTCGACTACGTCTCCTGCTACACCGCTGAGGAGCTCGAGGAGATTGGAGTCAATGAGAAGGTTCGCTTCTCGGTTCTCTGTGAGATTCTGGACAGCTGCAATTCCGATGAGGAACTGCGCCAGATGATCAAGGACCGCGCAGAAGATCTGGTTCCAAAGCACATTATCAAGGATGACATCTTCGCCACCATCAACTATCTGTGCTGCCTGGGCAACGGCGTCGGTTCGGTAGACGATATCGACCATCTGGGCAACAGAAGAATCCGCTCGGTCGGCGAGCTGCTGCAAAATCAGTTCCGCATCGGCTTCTCCCGTATGGAACGCGTCATCCGCGAGCGTATGACCACCCAGGCACAGGATATGGAGGTCATCACGCCACAGGCGCTGATCAACATCCGTCCGGTGGTAGCTGCCATCAAGGAGTTCTTTGGTTCCTCCCCACTGTCCCAGTTCATGGACCAGAACAACCCGCTGGCAGAGCTGACCCACAAGCGCCGTCTGTCTGCGCTGGGTCCTGGCGGTCTGTCGCGTGACCGTGCAGGTTTCGAAGTCCGCGACGTACACTACAGCCACTACGGAAGAATGTGCCCGGTAGAGACCCCTGAGGGCCCGAACATCGGCTTGATTTCCTACCTGGCAACCTTTGCGAGAATCAACAAATACGGCTTCATCGAGGCTCCATACCGCCGTGTCGACAAAGAAACCGGCAAGGTACTCGATGAGGTAGAATACATGACTGCCGACCGCGAGGATGAATTCATCGTCGCGCAGGCAAACGAGCCGCTGACCGAGGAAGGCACATTTGCCAACAAGATGGTATCGGTGCGCCACCGCGATACCGTCCGCATCGTCGAGCGCGAGCTGGTCGATTACATGGACGTTTCGCCAAAGATGGTAGTTTCGGTTGCGACGGCGATGATCCCGTTCCTCGAGAACGACGATACCAACCGCGCACTGATGGGTGCAAACATGCAGCGCCAGGCAGTACCGCTGCTCAAGACCGAGAACCCGATTGTCGGTACCGGTATGGAATACAAGGCAGCTGTCGACTCCGGCGTCTGTGTTGTATCCGATGTCAACGGTGTGGTTGACCGCGTGGATGCAACCAAGATTGTAGTTCGCACCGATGAGGGCGAGCTCAAGACCTTCCACGTCATCAAGTTTATGCGCTCCAACCAGGGCACCTGCTTTAATCAGCGTCCAATCGTCTCGGCGGGCGAGCGGGTAACGGTCGGCCAGGTTCTGGCAGACGGTCCGGCGACCAGCAACGGCGAGATTTCGCTTGGCAAGAACGCGCTGATCGGCTTTATGACCTGGGAAGGTTACAACTACGAGGACGCGGTACTGCTCAATGAGCGCATGGTCCGCGACGACGTATACACCTCGATCCACATCGAGGAGCACGAGATTGAAGCCCGCGACACCAAGCTTGGCCCAGAGGAAATCACCCGCGACATCCCGAATGTCGGCGAGGATGCCCTCAAAGAGCTGGACGAGCGCGGCATTATCCGCATCGGCGCCGAGGTACACTCCGGCGACATTCTGGTCGGCAAGGTAACGCCGAAGGGCGAAACCGAGCTCAACGCAGAGGAAAGATTGCTGCGCGCCATCTTTGGCGAGAAGGCCAGAGAGGTCCGCGACACCTCGCTGCGTGTGCCGCACGGTGAGTACGGCATCATCGTCGATGTCAAGGTATTTACAAGAGAAAATTCCGACGAGCTCTCCCCGGGCGTCAACATGGTCGTCCGCTGCTACATTGCGCAGAAACGTAAGATCTCGGTCGGCGATAAGATGGCGGGACGTCACGGCAACAAGGGTGTTGTTTCCAGAATCCTGCCACAGGAGGATATGCCTTTCCTGGCAGACGGCCGTCCGTTGGACATCGTGCTGAATCCTTTGGGCGTACCATCCCGTATGAATATCGGTCAGGTATTGGAGGTCCACCTGGGACGTGCGGCCGCCGAGCTTGGCTGGAAGATTATGACACCTGTTTTTGACGGTGCAAACGAAAACGATATCCGCGAGTGCCTGGAAATGGCCGGCCTGCGCGGCGACGGCAAGACCACCGTTTATGACGGACGCACCGGCGAGCCGTTTGACAACCCGGTCACCGTCGGCTACATGTACTACCTCAAGCTGCACCACCTGGTAGACGATAAGATTCACGCCCGCTCCACCGGTCCATACTCGCTGGTTACCCAGCAGCCTCTGGGCGGTAAAGCGCAGTTCGGCGGCCAGCGTTTCGGTGAGATGGAGGTTTGGGCGCTGGAGGCTTACGGCGCGGCCTACACCCTGCAGGAGATCCTGACAGTCAAGTCGGACGATGTCATCGGACGTGTCAAGACCTTCGAGGCAATTGTCAAGGGCAAGAACGTGCCGAAACCGGGTATTCCGGAATCCTTCAAGGTCCTCATCAAGGAGCTGCAGTCGCTGTCTCTGGATGTCAAGGTTCTGGACAAGAACAACGAGGAAATCGACCTCAAACAGGATCTGGACGACGATATCGGCTTTGGCGGCAACGAGCACTATCAGGAGGACGATGGAACCCACTTCGAGAGCGAGAATGTCGCAGTGGATTCCGAGATTCAGGACGGATTTGCCGTCGAGCATCCTGACAACGAGGATGAAGATGACGACGAATTCGGCGGCCTGCTCGATGAGTTCTCCGACTATGGGCTGGACGATAGCAGTGACGACGACAATATGTAATTGAGAGGAAGAAGGGGTCGCAACAATGGAATTTAACGTGTTCGAATCTATTAAAATCGGCTTGGCTTCTCCGGAAAAGATCAGGGAATGGTCCTACGGCGAGGTCAAGAAGCCGGAGACCATCAACTATAGGACCCTGAAACCAGAACGCGACGGCCTGTTCTGCGAGCGCATCTTTGGTCCAACCAAGGACTGGGAGTGCTACTGCGGCAAATATAAACGGCTGCGTTACAAGGGCAAGATTTGCGAGCGCTGCGGCGTTGAGGTCACCAAGTCCAAGGTCCGCCGTGAGCGCATGGGCCACATCGAGCTGGCCGCTCCGGTTTCTCACATTTGGTACTTTAAAGGCACCTCCTCGCGGATGGGCCTGCTCTTAAACCTCTCTCCAAGACTTTTGGAGAAGGTGCTGTACTTTGCGTCCTATATTGTGACCGATCCGGGTACAACCAACCTGAAAAAATACACCCTTCTTTCCGAGAAGGAATACCGCGATATGCGCGAGGCATACGAGGACGAGTTTGAGGCGCTGATGGGCGCTGAGGCGATCAAAAAGCTGCTGGAGGACATCGACCTCGAGCAGCTCTCCAAGGAGCTCAAGGACGAGCTGGAAACTCTGCCAGCCGGCCAGAAGCGCGCGCGCATCTTAAAGCGCCTGGAGGTCGTAGAGGCGTTCCGCTTGAGCGGCAACAAGCCGTCCTGGATGATCCTGGACGTTGTACCGGTCATCCCACCGGATATTCGCCCGATGGTACAGCTGGACGGCGGACGTTTTGCCACCAGCGATCTGAACGATCTGTACCGCCGCGTCATCAACCGAAATAACCGTCTGAAAAAGCTCATCGAGCTGGGCGCTCCGGACATCATCGTGCGAAACGAAAAGCGCATGCTGCAGGAGTCGGTGGATGCGCTGATCGACAACGGCCGTCATGGCCGTCCGGTCACCGGACCAAACAACCGTCCACTCAAATCCCTGTCCGATATGCTCAAAGGTAAACAGGGACGTTTCCGTCAGAACTTGCTGGGCAAACGTGTCGACTACTCCGGACGTTCGGTAATCGTTGTCGGACCAGACCTGAAGATGTATCAGTGCGGTCTGCCAAAAGAGATGGCGCTCGAGCTGTTTAAGCCGTTTGTTATGAAGCGCCTGGTTGACCAGGAGATTGCAACCAACATCAAAAACGCCCGCAAGATGGTGGATCGCGCCTCGATGAAAGAGGTTTGGGACGCGCTGGAGGTTGTCATCAAGAATCATCCGGTTCTCCTCAACCGTGCACCTACCCTGCACCGTCTGGGCATTCAGGCGTTTGAGCCAATCCTCGTAGAGGGCCGAGCTATCCGCCTGCATCCACTGGTATGTACCGCATTTAACGCCGACTTCGACGGCGACCAGATGGCGATTCATCTGCCGCTGTCCGCTGAGGCGCAGGCTGAAGCGCGCTTCCTGATGCTGGCAGCCGGCAACCTGCTCAAACCTTCCGACGGCCGTCCAGTTACCATCCCGACACAGGATATGATCCTGGGCTCTTACTACCTGACCATGGTGCGCGACGATGAGCCGGGCGCTGGAAAGGTATTCCGCAATTTTGACGAGGCAAAGATGGCCTACGACACCGGTGTGGTCGGCCTGCATGCGCCAATCCGCGTGCGTGTCTCCCGCGAGGTGGAGGGCAAAACCATCAGCCGCCTGATCAACGCTACCGTCGGACAGATCATCTTCAACGACCCAATTCCGCAGGATCTGGGCTTTGTAGACAGAACCGATTCGGAGAAGCAGTTTGACCTTGAGGTCACCTTCCTGGTTAAGAAAAAACAGCTCGGCCAGATCATCGACCGCTGCATCCGCAGCTGCGGTACCGTGCGCACCTCCGAGATTCTGGACCGCATCAAAAACCAGGGCTTTAAATATTCCACCAAGAGCGGCCTGACCGTCGCGGTAAGCGACGCACTCATCCCTGCCAACAAGCAGGAGCTGATTGCACAGGCCGACGAGAAGGTTGCACAGATCAAGCGCCAGTACGACAGAGGCCTGATTTCGGACGATGTTCGTTACGACCGTGTCATCAAGGTTTGGAACGACACCACCGAGGCTGTCAAGAAGGAGCTGAGCGCTACCTTCGGTGAGCGCAACCCAATTTATATGTTCGCAGATTCCGGTGCGCGAGGCTCTATGGAGCAGATCCGTCAGCTGGCCGGTATGCGCGGACTGATCGCAAATACCTCCGGTAAAGCGATCGAAATCCCAATTAAATCCAACTACCGCGAAGGCTTGAACATCTTGGAGTACTTCCAGTCTTCTCGAGGCGCCCGTAAAGGTCTGGCCGATACCGCGCTGCGTACCGCAGACTCCGGTTACCTGACCCGCCGTCTGGTTGACGTTTCGCAGGATGTTATCGTGCGCAGCGACGACTGCGGCACCCACGAGGGCATCGAGGTATACGATATCATGGACAGCGGCCGTGTCATCGAGGGTCTGGCAGAGCGCTTGACCGGACGTTATCTGGCCGACGATCTGGTAGATCCAAAGACCGGCGAACTGCTGGCTACCAGAGAAAAGATGATCGACGAAAAGACTGCGCAGAAGATTGTCGATGCAGGCATCACCCGCGTCAAGATCCGCTCGATCCTCACCTGCCAGGCCAAGAAAGGTGTCTGCGCTAAGTGCTATGGCGCGAACCTTGCAAACGGCCAGCCGGTCGGCATCGGCGAGGCGGTCGGCGTCATCTCGGCGCAGTCGATCGGTGAGCCAGGTACCCAGCTGACCATGCGTACCTTCCACACCGGCGGTGTCGCTTCCGCAAGCGATATCACCCAAGGTCTTCCGAGGGTTGAGGAGCTGTTCGAGGCCAGAAAGCCGAAGAATGCAGCGATCATCAGCCATGTGGCCGGTGTTGCAAACTTCCGTCTCGACCACAAGGGAGCCAACACCGTCAACGTCACCAGCGCAGACGGCGAGGTCTTTACCAAGATCGTTCCATTCGATTACAAGATCATCGTCCAGGAAGGCCAGTATGTCGAAAAAGGCCAGCTGATCACCGAAGGTTCGGTTGAGCCAGGTGAGGTTCTGGCGGTCAGCGGCGAGCAGGCTGTTCAGGATTACCTGATTAAAGAGGTACAACGTGTATACCGTACCCAGGGCGTTGATATCAACGACAAGCACATTGAGGTTATCGTCCGCCAGATGATGCGCAAAGTCCGCATCGACGACGGTGGAGATACCCATCTGATTACCGGTTCGCTGGTAGACAAAGCAGACCTGCGCACCGCAAACGAAGAGCTTCTGAGCCTGGAGGCGCAGGATGGCATCCACCGCAAACCGGCAACTGCTCACGCAGTGCTCATGGGTATCACCAAGGCTTCTCTGGCAACCGATTCGTTCATGTCGGCGGCTTCCTTCCAGGAGACCACCCGCGTACTGACCGAAGCGGCCATCAAGGGCAAGGTTGACCCGCTCAGCGGCTTGAAGGAAAACGTCATCATCGGTAAACTGATCCCGGCAGGTACCGGCATTGTCGAGTACATTGAGCCGGAAGAAGGGGAACCGGTCAACGAGGAGTATGGCGCACACAGCGACGGCATTGTGGAAGCCCCAAAAGAAGAGGGCAACGAGCCGGCAGCAGTATAAGCGCAGACTGAATAGACAAGGAGGTCCGTCACAGACATTCTGTGGCGGACCTCCTTTTTGCGTTGTGGAGGGTGAATAGAAAATTGGTCAAAAATTAGGCAAATGTAGAATTGAGAAAGGGAGCGAATTCTGTTACAATAATCGTAAAGAAAAAGGAGGGGTATGAATGAAAAACAAGAATAGATGGGGCAGCATTTTGCTGTCGGCAGTCATTGTGGTCAGCCTGTCCCTTTCGGTGGCGGCGGTTGGATTGGGTCCGAGGATGAGCCTTTCCTCTGCAGCGCAGTCGAAACAGGTGGCGACAGGGAGAAAATTGAGCGATGCGCAGTATCAAGCGCTGTACAATGAGTCAATACAGTTGTTTGATTTTCCCGAAGTGAGCGCATCGAAGGTCGACCGCAAGGAAATGAGGTTGGAGCTGGATGTAGTTGGTCAGGCTTCGGCAGGGCTCAAGGAGAAGCTAGAGGAGCTGGAAAAAGAATACGGCATTGACTCGGAGCTCCATGTGGTGGAAGGATATGAAAGTGCAGAGCTGCCCAGTGCAAACGATCTGTTGGAAAACAACAAGGCTTTTGCCGAGCAGCTCAAGCAGCAGCTGGGCAAGGGGAGCTACACCGATGTTGCGGTGACGGACAGCACGATCACAGTTGAGGTGCCATCGGTGGAGAGCATCGAAAAGGCTGAGAAATTGCGGCAAAGCTTTGCAAAGCAGCGGGAGCTATCTCCTATTCAGTATGTCCTGTGCCGCTATTCCTGCCAGCAGCTCGAACAGGCCAAGGCGACGGTAGACATGGAACTTGCCGGCGTCGCAGAGCAGGATGGAGGTTCCTACTCGGTGCGGATCAATGGTGGGTATCTGGAGCTGTATTGTCCCTACGGCCGCTCGGAGCAATTGGAGAGCTATCTTGCAAAGAGCAGCTACCGCGCCATGCTGGTGGTGCTGGAAGGAAGAAAGCCGCTGCTCGATGGAGCAGGGCTATAAGAGCAGGAAGGCGATAAGAAAAAGGAAAAAGAGGGCGCAGGCCCTCTTTTTTGCTGGATAAATGTATAAAAGGAGGCAAAGAATGCCACCCTGAAGAAGGAATGCTTCGAAATGTATAAGGAAAAGGGCGTAAAGAGGCGCAAAATTGTTGTAAAAGTCGAAGGAAAATTTGTTGACAGATTGCATCAGGAATGATAGAATATTTAATTGGCGGGGCTTGCGGATAAGCTGTGCCCGGCCGGAAAAAATAAAATTTTTTATTTTAGTAAGGAGGTGCAATATGCCAACCTTTAACCAGTTAGTTCGTAAAGGCAGAGAGTCTGTAGAGAAAAAGTCTACCGCACCAGCTCTTCTGAAAGGATGGAACTCCTTAAAGAGAGAAGCGATCAACCAGAATTCTCCACAGAAACGTGGTGTATGTACTGCAATCAGAACCCAGACACCAAAGAAACCAAACTCCGCGCTGCGTAAAGTTGCCAGAGTAAGACTTTCCAACGGAATCGAAGCTACCGCTTACATTCCAGGTATCGGTCACAACCTTCAGGAACACTCCGTTGTTCTGATCCGTGGCGGCCGTGTAAAGGACCTCCCTGGTGTTCGTTACCACATCATCCGCGGTACACTCGATACACAGGGTGTAGCAAACAGAATGCAGAGCCGTTCCAAATACGGTGCAAAACGTCCAAAGAAAAAGTAATAAAACTCCATCTTAATTTGAAAACAAGCGCTCATGTGAGCTTTTATATAGCCGAACACAGGGAACACCTGCAATCGGCGGCATAGAAGACTTCACAATGGCTTAACGGGAGTTTTGTCACTTTCGAGTACCTATGAATTCAGACTGTGAAGGAGGGAAGCGAAGTGCCAAGAAGAGGTCAAATCGCTAAACGTGATGTATTGCCAGATCCTATGTACAATTCCAAGCTGGTAACACGTTTGATCAACAATATCATGTATGACGGTAAGAAGGGTGTTGCCCAGAAGATCGTCTACGGCGCATTCGAAATTGTAACCGAGAAAACCGGTAAAGAAGCGCTGGATGCTTTCAAGGAAGCGCTCGAGAACATCATGCCGGCTCTGGAGGTAAAAGCACGCCGTATCGGTGGTGCAACCTACCAGGTACCAATGGAAGTTCGCCCAGCAAGAAGACAGACCCTGGGTCTGAGATGGCTGAGCAACTACGCCAGAGCTCGTTCCGAGAAAACAATGAAAGAGCGCCTGGCCGGCGAGATCATTGATGCAATCAATGGTACCGGCGGTGCCGTCAAGAAACGTGAGGATACTCACAAGATGGCAGAAGCGAACAAAGCTTTCGCACACTACAGATTCTAATCAGGACAGTTTCAGCAAATACAGCGCCCAAACCGAACGGCTTGGGCCTGCTTGCTGGCTGATTCTGGTTTTTTACTACCCGAATATGAATTGTGAAATATTGCGAAGGAGGACAATATGCCAAGAGACGTATCTCTAGAGATGACTCGTAACATCGGCATAATGGCGCACATCGATGCTGGTAAAACTACCACCACTGAGCGTATTTTGTACTACACCGGTATTAACCATAAAATCGGTGAGACTCATGATGGCAGCGCGACGATGGACTGGATGGTTCAGGAGCAGGAAAGAGGTATCACCATTACTTCCGCCGCAACCACCTGCTACTGGAAAGGCCACCGCATCAACATCATTGATACTCCTGGACACGTTGACTTTACAGTAGAGGTAGAGCGCTCCCTGCGCGTCCTCGACGGCTCTGTAACAGTAATGTGTGCTAAGGGCGGCGTAGAGCCACAGTCCGAGACTGTATGGCGCCAGGCTGATAAATACCATGTACCGAGAATGATTTATGTCAACAAGATGGATATCATGGGTGCAGACTTCTACAATGTTCTGGACATGATCCATGACCGTCTGAAATGTAATGCCGTTCCGATCCAGCTGCCAATCGGCTCTGAAGCGTTCTTCGAGGGCCTGATCGACCTGGTTGAGATGAAGGCTTACATCTACAACGACGAGATGGGCAAAGATATCTCTGTTGTAGACATTCCGGATAACATGAAGGACCAGGCAGAAGAATACCGCACCAAGATGATCGAATCTATCTGCGAGCAGGATGAGTCCCTGATGGAAAAATACCTCAACGGCGAGGAACTGACCATCGAGGAGATCAAACACGCAATCCGTGTAGACACCATTGCAAACAGAATGGTTCCGGTTACCTGCGGTACTTCCTATAAAAATAAAGGCGTTCAGAAGCTGCTCGACGCGATCGTCGACTATATGCCAGCGCCAACCGACGTTCCACACATCACTGGCGTTAGCCTGGACAGCGAGGAAGAGGAAGAGAGACCTTCTTCCGACGACGCTCCGTTCGCAGCTCTTGCATTCAAGATTGCGACCGACCCGTACGTTGGTAAGCTGTGCTTCTTCCGCGCATACTCCGGTATCGTCAACACTGGCGACACCGTCCTCAACGCAACCAAGGGTCACACCGAGCGTATTGGCCGTATCCTGCAGATGCACGCCAACCACAGAAAAGATATCGATGCCTGCTACGCAGGTGATATCGCTGCCGCTGTAGGCCTCAAGAAGGTTACCACCGGCGACACCCTGTGCGATCCAAAATATCCAATCATTCTGGAGACCATGGAGTTCCCGGAGCCGGTTATCCGCGTTGCGATCGAGCCTAAGACCAAAGCTGGTCAGGAAAAGATGGGCATTGCGCTGGCAAAACTGGCTGAAGAGGACCCAACCTTCAAGACCTACACCGATGAAGAGACCGGCCAGACCATCATTGCTGGTATGGGTGAGCTGCATCTGGAAATCATCGTTGACCGTCTGCTGCGCGAGTTCAAGGTAGAGGCCAACGTCGGCAAACCGCAGGTAGCTTACAAAGAGACCATCCGCAAACCAGCAGACGTCGACATGAAGTATGCTCGTCAGTCTGGTGGTAAAGGTCAGTACGGTCACGTTAAGATCAAGGTTACCCCGAACGAGTCCGGCAAGGGCTACGAGTTCATCAACAACGTCGTCGGCGGCGCGATCCCGAAAGAGTATATCCCAGCAGTCGATGCTGGTATCCAGGGCGCAATGCAGGCTGGTGTTCTTGCTGCTTACCCAGTTGTTGACGTCAAGGTAGAGCTGTACGATGGTTCTTACCACGAGGTCGACTCCTCTGAGATGGCATTTAAGATCGCTGGTTCTATGGCGTTCAAAGAGGCTATGAAGAAGGGCGATCCGGTCCTGCTCGAGCCTATCATGAAGGTAAGCGTCATCACCCCAGACGATTATCTGGGCGATGTTATCGGCGACCTGAACTCCCGCCGTGGTCAGATTCAGGGTATGGATGCAAGACACGGCGTTCAGCAGGTCAACGCATTCGTTCCGCTGTCTGAGATGTTCGGTTACGCTACCGACCTGCGTTCCAAGACCCAGGGCCGTGGCCAGTACACCATGGAGCCATCCCACTATGTTGAGGTTCCAAAGAGCATTGCTGAGAAGATCATCTCTTCCAGAACCAAAGGCGAATAATTGTTCAGTGAGGGTGATTTGAGCAGGAAAGCAGCTATTTATAGGAATAATTCTGCTTTTTTACAGCTTAACCCTTGATTTTTAACCAATTCCTTGATACAATACGAATTGTAACATACACAAATACGATTACGGGAGAACACTCCCGTATTAAAGGGAGGAAACAACAATGGCAAAAGCGAAATTCGAAAGAAACAAGCCACATGTTAACATTGGTACCATCGGCCACGTTGACCACGGCAAAACCACTCTGACCGCTGCTATCACCAAAGCTCTGTCCCTGAAAGGCCAGGCTCAGTTCGAGGCTTATGATCAGATCGATAAAGCTCCAGAGGAAAGAGAACGTGGTATCACAATCAACACCGCTCACGTTGAGTATGAGACCGACAAGAGACACTACGCTCACGTTGACTGCCCAGGACATGCTGACTATGTTAAGAACATGATCACCGGTGCTGCTCAGATGGACGGTGCGATCCTGGTTGTATCTGCTGCTGATGGCCCGATGCCACAGACCCGTGAGCACATCCTGCTGGCTCGTCAGGTAGGCGTTCCTTACATCGTAGTATTCATGAACAAAGTTGACCAGGTTGACGACCCAGAGCTGCTCGAGCTGGTTGAGATGGAGATCCGTGATCTGCTCAACGAGTACGACTTCCCAGGCGACGAAACCCCAATCATCAAAGGTTCCGCTCTGAAAGCCCTGGAGGCTCCAAACGATCCTTCCGATCCGGCTTACGCTCCAATCTATGAGCTGATGGATGCTGTTGATGAATACATCCCAACTCCAGAGAGAAACGAGAACCTGCCATTCCTGATGCCAATCGAGGACATCTTCACCATCACCGGCCGCGGCACTGTTGCTACTGGTAGAGTTGAGAGAGGCGTTCTGAAACTCTCCGAAGAGGTTGAGATTGTTGGTCTGCAGGAAGAGAAACTCAAGACCGTTGTTACCGGTATTGAGATGTTCAGAAAACTGCTTGACTTCGCTGAGGCTGGCGATAACATCGGCGCTCTGCTTCGTGGTATCCAGAGAACCGATATCAAACGTGGTCAGGTACTGTGCAAACCAGGTTCCATCCATCCGCACACCAGATTCCATGGCCAGGTTTACGTCCTGAAAAAAGATGAGGGCGGCCGTCATACCCCATTCTTCAACAACTACAGACCACAGTTCTTCTTCAGAACTACCGACGTTACCGGTATCATCAAACTGCCAGAGGGCGTTGAGATGTGCATGCCTGGTGATAACGTAGAGATGGACGTTGAGCTGATCACCCCAATCGCTATTGAGGAAGGTCTGCGCTTCGCGATCCGTGAGGGCGGCAGAACTGTAGGTTCCGGCGTCGTTACCAAGATCATCGAGTAATTGCGTTTTTAAGGACAACCTGTTCTTACTAAAAAGAGTACAGCGAAAGCTGTACTCTTTTTTTATGTCCGGTGGAAAAAGTATCTACTTTGTAAAAAATGAGGTACTTTATTAGGATATGTTTACAAAAACACACAAGTAGGAGATAAAAAATGACAACTAGATTACAAAATTTCAAATATTCACTTGCGAATTTGTAATTTATATTGTATACTGGAAGATAGAAAAAATCGATCCAAAAGCATTTCTTGCGCCAACCAAAGCATAGTATGATAGAAAGGAGGCGGCACAAGATGAAATGCACAAAGAAGATTGCGGCACTGCTGCTCGCGTTGACCATGATCGTGGGAATGAGTGCCGTCTCGTATGCACAGTTTCCGTTCCAGCTGGTGATCGGCTCTGCAAACCCCATCACGCTGGCAAGCCAGAAGGGTTACCGCCTGGACCTGGATCAGGCCACAGTAAAGCACAGTGCGCGTACCAGCTCTTTCCTCGGATTGCCCTACACCGAGGCGTTGGAACGCGAAGGGGAGGTGCGCTTTTATCCCGGCGATACCCTCTATATTCCGCTGAACGATGTGGCAAGCGGCGCCCTTTACAGCCAGAAGAGCTGCCCGTCTAACTGGACCTTTGAAGCCAACGGATTGGACCCACGCGCCGTGCAGGAGGTTCGCTGGGCCAATGAGAACGGATCACTTGCCATTGCAGTGGACTTTGTAGCAGTCCTTGCACAGTCGGAACAGGTGGAGGTGGATGGAACCATCACTCTCAAAGATAGCCAGAGCGGCTATGTCGCAGAGGCTGTTCCGGTGAAGGGGAGATTTGGTAACCTGACCCGTGAAGTGCTTCCCAACAGCGTCAATCAGATCTCTTCCCCGATGAATCTCTATGCTGGTGAGATCTATGGCGGCGAGGCGGTTACCCTTTCCTTTGGTGACGGGGTTTACCTCAAAGAAGCCGTGCTGGAGAAGGGAAAGACCATCTACTTAAACCTCGATACCAGCTTCGACTCGGAGATTGCAAACCGATATTCTTCCTTTGATATTCAGTGCTACAATTTCCGCGGAGACGAGGACAGCTTCCAGCAGCCAGCAAAGCTTTGTCTGCCAATGCGCTGGTCGTATACTTATGTTTATGAACTGGTCAACGACAAACTGGTTCCGATCCAGGCGCAGATGGATGAGGAGAGTGGACAGATCAGCTTCAGCACAGAGTCGCTGGGCTACTACATCATCTCCCCAATCCCCATGATGGAACGATCATAATTCCTCTACAAGATAGATTCGAATAATCCCCCGCTTTTTCCACCGATTGAAAGCTTCCAGGTGGAATGAGCGGGGGCTTTTTTTCGTTTAAAATGCCTTGTAAAATTGGCGGGTTTGCTGCTTTTACAAAAATCGCCAAAAAAGACTATTAAAATTTGTATTGTATTGAGTGTTGGCAGGTATTGTGTAGTGCACAGTACTGTGCTATAATATTGCCATAGGAGGGAACGGAATGAACACACAATTTCGCAAGGGAGTCATCGAGATGTGTGTCCTGGCGCTGATCGAACGCAAGGACATGTATGGCTACGAAATTGTCCAGAACATCGCCTTCTACACCGAGATCAATGAGGGGACGGTCTATCCCATCCTGCGCCGGCTGACACAGGAGGAATATTTTGTGACCTACCTCAAAGAGAGCACCGTCGGGCCCGCACGCAAGTATTACCACATCACCGAAAAGGGCAAGGGCTACCTCGGGTCGCTCAAGGCGGATTGGGACGATTTTTCTAAGATGGTCAACGAGATTTTGAGAGGTGAAAAGGTTGAATAAGCAGGAATATCTGGAGCGGTTGCAGGCTTGCCTCAAACACCATCTGTCGCGGGAAGAGATCGAGGACATCATGCGCGACTATGCGGAATATTTTGAGGAAGGGCGCCGCCAGAGCAAACAGGATTCAGAAATAGCGGCAAAGCTGGGCGATCCGGAGCTGGTTGCAGAACAGCTCATCGAGGAGAGCCAGGAGCAGCAGGCAGAATACAAGGTTACCGGTAAGATAAAGGAAAAGACGCTCGGCAAGTACGTCGAGGAATACTGGGAAAAGGCCAAAAAGAAGTTCCACGATTGGGACCACAGTGAGAGCCGGGAAGAAAAGGCAGAACCGTCAGAGCAGTCGGATACGGAGCCGGAGAGTGAGCAGCCATCGGGACAGCAAGAGTCTGTCAAAAAGCCGAAGGCGAAAAGGGAACAGACAGGTGACGGTGTGCTGGTGCGCTCCCTCAAAGTGTTGGCCAGAGCCTGCCGGTGGTGTGCCATCCTGTTTGTCTGCTTCTGGGTTGTGCTGCTGGCGCTGTGCCTGGGAGGTATGGTGCTGTGTGCAGCGGTATTTGTGTTGGGTGCCATTTTGTTTGGCATCGTCTTTTGCGGCTGTGGATTTATCATGGGGCTGCTGGGGATTGTCGGGTCTGGCTTTGTTGTCATGGCAGTGGGCACTTGGAGCGGTGCCGCGGTTCTGTTCGGATCGGTGGCCTGCATTGCGCTGACAGCTCTGTTGGAGGTGCTGTTGATCCGCTGTCTGCGCTTTTGCTGGGATGTGTGCAAAAAAGTTTGCAGTTACGCAACGGATAGCGGGGAACAGATGCTGACTGCGCTGGGCAGGTGGCTGGGTGTCCCCCAAACAGAAAAGGAGGCTGCAAAGAAGCAGCCTGAAAAGGTAGAGGTGGAGGTGCTCCCGCCGACTACCCCGGTGCCGGTCCAGGAGCAGCCACAACAAAATCAGGAGGAGGGGTGCTAAGATGAAAAAGGCAATTGTCGTTGCGGCGGTCTGCTTTGGCATAGGCATTGCCGGTTTGGCAGTTAGCTTGCCGATGGCGGCGCAGGATGTGTTGGACATCTACAACGAGGCGGTATCGGTGGCAGAGACCTCCTATACACAGCAGGAGATTCCTGCGGGTGTGACTAGTTTGCGGGTGGTCAACCGCGATCAGCCCGGGCAGATTTTCATCACGGTGCTTCAGTCGACGGACGATAAAATCCATCTGTACAACTATGACAATCCAGTGACAGGCAGCTATGAAATAGAGATTTCTACAGAAGGGGAGAGCGCGCTGGTCGATCTCCACAAAAAGAGCGCACAGAGGGATTGGCTGAGCATCTCCCGCGATACCTTAATCGAGCTGTTGCGCACCGAGTTAGACTACCAGGGAAACCTGATTTTGGAGGTACCTACCAACGTCACCCTCACCAGCTCCGAGATGGACGGCGTCTACTTCGGCGTCGAGGGAGGCGTAGAGTTTGTCAACGCGCAACAGATTTGGAATTACGGCTATGTTCCCTCCGAAAATGAATCGTGGAAACAAAAGTTTGAAAGCTCCCAGCAGGAGCTTCACCAGCTCCAGGAGGAATACAGCACTCTTCAGCAGGACAATGCTTCGATGCAAGAGGCGCTGGATAATGCCTATGCGGAGCAGGGTGAGCAGACAACCGTCGAGCCGGCTCCCGAGGTGTCCGTTCAGGGGGCGGACGGTGAACTGGTTACCCCAGCTGAGGTCTTGCAGACTGAGGACACAAAGCAGAAGCGAAAGGAAGAGTTTCGCAACAATCAACGGGAGGAAACGGTTTCCGAGTACCTGAAATCTTTGCAGATGCTCGACCAGATGATTCTGGAAAAGCGGATCAGCCAGCTTCAGTATGCGGGACGGGATGATCTGCTGCCACTGTTGGAGGAAGTCTCCGCTCAGGTGACCGCCTACGACAGTGTGGAGGCGCTTGTGCTCGATGCGCAGCGCAACTATAACCAGGGAAACATCAGCCAGGACCAGTACAACAGCATCGTCAACTCCTATGAGGAGACGATGAAGACACAGCAGGCCACCCTCATCGAGTATAAGGCGCAGCTTTCGGAGGCGGGCTATTACTGGGATAGTGCAGTGGTCGCTTCAGCCAGGGCACAATAGGTTGTCATCTTCCACGTTTTGTGATTCACCCATATAGAAAAAGCACCGAGACGAAAGTCTCGGTGCTTTTTTATGCATTGTGAAGCGGTGCAGCGCTCTGAGCTTAGAAGGATTTGATCTTCTCGTCGTTGAGGCGTTTGATGATCTCGACAGCCAGCTTAACGCTGTTCTTGTAGTCGGTCAGCGAAGCAAAGCCGTGGTGAGAGTGGATGTAACGTACCGGTACGCCGATGATGATGACCGGAACACCGCCGTTGGAGAGGTGGATTGGGCCACCGTTGGTGCCGCCGCCGGAACGAACCGATTCCTGAACCGGGATGCCCAGCTCATGACCAAGCTCAAGCGAGAAGCGCTGGAAGCGAGGATTGGTGACCATCGAGCGGTCGAAGTGACGGAGCATTGGACCTTTCTTCATTGCGGTCTGAATGAAGTAATCGGGGTTGAAGGTATCGTCTGCCGGGCAGCCCTCAAAGCAGATGGCAATGTCCGGTTTTACAACGTCGCGGGTAACAAATGCGCCGCGCTCGCCGATCTCTTCCTGGGAAGACAGAACGCCGACAACATCGACATCCAGGTTCTCGTTCTTCAGGCCCTTCATGGTCTCCAGAACAGCAGCGCAACCTACACGGTTATCGAACGCTTTGCCCAGCATGACGTCGGTCTGCTCGTTGTACTCAAAGGTGACATCCGGAACAACCGGTGCGCCCATGTGGATGTTGAATACCTTCTCTACCTCTTCCTTGGAGGTTGCGCCGATATCGATGACCATGTCGGCGATGGTTGGGCAGGCATTTTTCTGCTCAGCGGACAGGAAGTGAACTGGGGTGCTGGCAACGATACCGGATACCCATTTGCCGTCGTAGGTCTGTACCTTTACTTTGTGTGCCGGTACGGTGTAGTTGGACCAGCCGCCCAGTGGCAGGAAGCGCAGGGTGCCGTTTGGCTTGATTGCCTGTACAATAAAGCTAACCTCGTCGCTGTGAGCATCTACCATGACAACCGGTTTTTTGCCGGTGTTTTTGGTGGCGTTGATGTAGACATTCAGGTTGCAGTCGTGTCTTGTAGCGCCCAGTTCCTCGTCGTGTGCATATTTTTCCGCAATCTCGACAACCTCGTCCTCAAAGCCGCAGGCGCCGTGTGCGTTGGAAAGAGCTTCAATCAATTTTAAAGATTCCATCGTATATGACCTCCCTTTGTATATTTTCGCTTGAATTGAAGGTACAGTGCTAAAAAGTAATGTAAACACTTCAATATTTCGAGGATAGTATAACACAACCGGCCTCAAAGTGCAAGTTTGGCACAAAAGGTCTGTGCCAAAGGGAAAAGAAGGAGTGGGGGAAATATTTAAGGAATCTGTATAAAAAAGTACAAAAAAACTGTCTGATCTGTTCATAAAAGGGTCCGTTTAAAGGAAATTTGCCGAGAGATAGGGGAGAAACCTACGTCAAAAAGCATAAAAAGGGCTGTGGATATTTGGTAGTGTAAAAGAGGTGGATTTTAGCAGAGAAAAGTGTGGAAGAAAAAAGGAAGAACTTTTGTTAAAATACTACAAAAAGAAAAGCACTTTAGGCGAAATTCTTGACAGGCGTGTATAGGATATAATAAGATAAACACAAGTAAATTTTTAAGAGGGAACGTGATCGCATATGAAGCAGAAATTGTCGGCCTCCCGGGTAATCTATACCTCCTTTATGCTTTTTTCCATTTTCTTTGGAGCAGGAAACATGATCTTTCCCCCGCAACTGGGCCAGCAAGCGGGTGTCCAATCGCCAATCGCGCTGCTGGGATTTATCATCACCGATGCGGGGCTTGCTGTGCTGGGCATTATTGCAGTAGTCATTGCAGGAAACCGTATGGACAGTTTGGTCGGAAAAGCCGGTAAAAAGATCGGCTTTTTCTTGACGATTGCGATCTACCTTTTAATTGGTCCCTTGTTTGCACTGCCGCGCACAGGGTCTGTCTCCTTTGAAACGGGTATCCTTCCCTTTCTGCAAGAGGGTTCCCACACACTGCCGATGTTTCTCTATACGGCGATCTTTTTTGGGTTGACCTATTTCTTTTCGCTCAAGCCCTCTAAAATCATCGACATCGTCGGCAAATTTATGACGCCGCTGCTCCTGCTCTCCATCATGGTCATCTTTATTGCGGCGATATTCAATCCGTTGGGAGAGATTGTAGACACCTCGACGGTCTACAAGAATGGTCCGTTCATCGAGGGACTCTTGCAGGGGTATCTGGCGCTGGATGGATTTGCGGCACTCATCTTTGCAATTGTCATCATCAATGCACTGAAAGATCAGGGAGTCACCGAACGCAGGGAAGTGATGCGGTACACGATTCTGGTGGGGGTTATTGCAGTGCTGCTGCTATGCGTGGCATACGGTACCTTGTGCTATGTGGGCGCACAAACTTCCAGTATGTCCCTCTTTGCAAATGGTGGAAAGCTATTAAATTATGCTGTTTATCAACTGTTTGGTTGGTGGGGCAATTTTGTTTTGGGCATCGCGATGGTGCTTGCCTGCCTGACCACCTCGATTGGACTTACAACTTCATTTGGCGATTACTTTGCGCAGACCTTCCCCAAGTGGTCCTACAAGGCGATCATCACGGTGGTCGTCCTGTTTTCCTGGATTGTCTCCAATGTGGGACTTACGACCCTCATCAACACCGTTCTGCCGGTGCTGGTGGTGCTCTACCCGCTGGTGACAGTGTTGGTTATCCTCTCCTACTTCGATCGTTTCTGGAGGGGACGCACCGAGGTGTACGCTTTCAGCATGGCATTTGCTCTGTGCTTTTCCATCTTTGATGGTTTCAAGGAGGCGCATATTTCGCTTTGGGGCGTGACCGAATTTATGATGCAGCTGCCGCTGGCTTCGTTGGGAATTGGTTGGCTGATCCCGGCAGTTGTTGGCTTTTTGATTGGCTTGAGCCCCATCGGGCGCAAGGTAGGTCTATGGGTGCGCAGCAGGCCGCAGGCAAAACCAAAGGCAGTAAAAAAATAAACCGATACATATTTTTGAGAATGGGAGGAAATGCAATGCGGATTTTTGAAAAGCCCGGTGCGGTCAACACCGACGAAACTTTAACATTGGCCATTGAGACAGCAAAGGAGAGGGGATTGCCTCTCGTGGTGGCGACCAGCAAAGGAAATACTGCTCGCCGCGCCGTGGAGCTTGCCCGTCAGATGCAGTATACAGGACAGATTGTGGCTGTGACCTGTGCAAACGGCCATCCCAAAGAGAATGAAAATGGGGTTTCGCAGGAGACACGGACGCTGTTGGCCGATGCGGGCGTTACGGTTGTGACGGCGGCACACGCGCTCAGCGGAGCAGAGCGGGGATTGAGCAAGGTGTTTGGCGGGGTGTACCCGGTGGAAATTATGGCGGCGACGCTGCGGATGTTTGGCCAGGGCACCAAAGTTTGCGTGGAGATTGCGCTGATGGCTGCCGATAACGGAAGCATCGCCTTTAAGAAACCGGTAGTTGTAGTGGGAGGTTCCGGCGGCGGTGCAGATACTGCCTGCATCATTACCCCCAGCTATACGGCACGGCTTTTGGAAACGCGGGTCAACGAGATGCTGTGCAAGCCCTCGATGATGGAATAAACACAAAAAGAGGTTTGCTCCCGTTTAAGCCCCCTCTTTGCTACATTTCCAGCATACCGGTGCAAGTGCAGGGTTACCTTTTGAACGGTATGGATTGGACCTATGGCATGAGGAGCAAAATTGATTAAAAAAAGTAAGTAAAAAAGCCAGTCGAATCGACTGGCTTTTTTTATCGTAGCTTTAAAAAAGAATGACTGTAATCCCGTCGTTTTGGCGGCCGTAGTCGACATCATTTTTGAGCTGCGGACAGAGCTCAATGGCTTTCCTTCCATCGGCGGTGAAGGGATTGAAGTCCTCACCGCGCACAAAGTGTCGGATCACACCGCTCTTTTTGCGGTCGGCACACAGCTTGAGGCATGCTGCCTTAATAGCTCCGCCCTGCCCCGATGAACCGTAGCCGTGGATCACCTTGAGCGCATGGCAGCGGGCATATTTGGCCATCCAAATTTCGTTGCCCAGCTGGGTCATCGCCTGTGCCACCAGCGGCATATTTTTCTTGATATTGACGGTCTTGCAGATCAACGATAAACAACTCCTTTGATAAGGCTCGATTTATGATAAGTCTTGGAATTTTATACCAGAAACATCAGATAGGGGAAGGCGGGCAGTACGGCGATTAACCCCAATACCGCAGCTGTCGGATGGCCACACAGGCAGTAGCTGATGCGGCTAACCAGCGTACAGACAGCCAAGGCGCCGATCAAGCAGAGCGACCAGTAGATCGCACTTTCTCCGGTAAAGATGCAGATGAGCACCAGCACCGCGCCGATTGGCAGTGCGAGTGTGGTGTACAATCCTGCATAGATAAGCGGTGTGCGCGCACCGCCGAGCAGTTCGCGGCAGAACAGGGCCTCCCAGGAGAAGAGAAAAAGAGCGAGGGCACACACCGCAGCGCGAACAGAAAATGCAGCAAGGCTTTCTCCAAAGGGTTGCTGCGGGAAGGTTTGGAAGAATAAAACGGTGATGGCAGCGGCGCTGATCAGGGCAGTCAGCACAGAGAGCAGCACCTTTTTGACCGGCAGTCCAGCAGCGCGCAGCAGGACAAATTTTTTCCCAAAGAGTGCCCGCAAAAAGACGCGGCGAAAGACAGAAAAGCAAAGCAGGAAACCGGCTATCAAATATAGCGCAGCAAGCTGCAGCAGGCTGACGATGATCCACCAAAATAGCAGGCAGACAAGCGCCGCTATAAAACTCAATCCCAGCGCCGCGAACAGCCGCCGGGTCTCCTTTACCTGGAAGGGACGTTCCATGCTGAAGCTGACAGGCGGCGCAAAGTGGGGAGCCAGGCGAGCGGCAAATCCCAAACTGAACAGCAGAAAGGCGCACACAGCAAAGCACAGCGCATTTTGCAGGCGCCAAAGCGGCGAGTGGGGAAGCAGATCAGAGCCGGTGGCCTGCCGCAGGAAGGAGCTAACCTCGTTTAGGGTTTCATAGTGAAAGGGAAGGATGTCATGGAAGGCGCTGTCGGTGATGGTGAGATAGACATCGTTGCGGTTTGCGTGGTAGACGCCGCCCATGTGGATGATAGTGTCGGAAGAAAATTTGTTGTACAGCAGGGTCATCTGGTAAGGGGTGGAGCGGTCGTCCCCGTTGGAGGTCATCAGCAAGACCGGTTGACGCACCATTTCCGGGGTCAGCGATTGAATCCATTCGCTGCGGTTTTGGTAGTTTCCGTCCACGATGATGGCGTCATCCACCTGCCCGTTGGCAAGATCCGGCGCAAGGATGAGGGATGCTTGGCAGCTATTCTGCCCCAAGACCATCTGTTCGAGAATTGCATCGGCGCCCGAATGAAAGCCGATCCACACCTGCTTGTCGGACGGATTGCCGGACAAGGTGGTGAGCAGCTGACTTTCTGCCTCGATGCAGGCACTTTGCCCCGCGGCGTCCTGTCCGCTTGCGGAGGGGTACTCTACCAGCAAGGTCGGATAGCCCTGTGCAAGCAGTGCGCGCAGCAGCACCTTGTGCGAAAAGCCGCCTTGTGGAACAGCGAGCAAAAAGGAGGTCTCTCCCTGTCCGGGATAGTAGCGGGCTTCACGCTGGACTTGGTCTGTGCCCTGCACGCTGTAGGACACAGTCTGTGACTGTTGGAGAAACGAAGGATCGAGCAGCAAAAGTCCTGCCGCCGAGAAAAGGAGCAGCAGGCAGCATAAAATGAGCATTTTTTTTGCAGTAAAAAAAGTTTTCCACTTTGTCATGGCAGCGTTCCTCCTCTTTGAGGTGTTGTTTTTATTATACAACGGATTGGGGGAGGGGGCAAGGGGGAGGAGGGAGAGCGCTTGACAGCACTTGCAAAGATGGTATCATAAAAGTATAGCTTTGCAAAAAAGGGGGATGTGCGATGAAGGTAGATTTAGAACCGGCAAAGTTAGAGGATGTGCAGGCGATCTTTGCACTGACAAAGGAGCTGATTTTGCGGTATGAAGATTTGGAGCAGATCGATTGCCAAAAGGTTTTTGCCTGGTGTCGCAGAAAGATTGAGAAGCAGCTGGACGATTACCGCAGAATCTGTCTGGATGGGCAGGTTGCAGGCTATGTTGCAGTCCACGATGAGGGGACGAAGCGGGAAATCGATGATCTGTACCTCTATCCGGCCTTTCAGAGAAGGGGAATTGGGACACAGGTGCTCCAGCAGATGATCGCACAGGCTCTAAAAGATCAGAAACTCCCATACCTCTATGTGTTTATTCGCAATGAAGGTGCGGTGCGCCTGTATCGCCGCCTTGGGTTTGTGGTGGCAAGCCAGATTCAGACATCGCGCTATATTATGGAGTACCGCTCCTAGCTTCCCTGCTACAGAAAACAAAAAAAGGCGCCTCCCCTCTGTGGGGAGGCGCCTTGCTGCATTCTCCTTACAGGATGCAGTATTTTTCCATGTACTGATCCATCAGCGAGAGTACCGAAGCATACTCCGGTTTCCCCTGCAAATATTCGTGAATATCTGCAACGGTGATGATGGCGTGGACATTGATGCCGAACTCCTCTTTGACTTCCATCACAGCAGTCTTGCCGGCATGCTGGCCGACCTCGCAGCGGTTGACCGAGATGAACATATCCGGGATGGTGACCTTAGCAGCCGCTTGCAGGATCGGAACGGTCTCGCGAACAGCGGTACCTGCGGTGATGACGTCCTCGATGATGATGACGCGATCGCCGTCCTGCGGCTTATAGCCTACCAGAGAACCGCCCTCGCCGTGGTCTTTGGCTTCTTTGCGGTTGAAGAAGTAGGGTTTGTTGACGTTAAAGTCGCGGGAGAGGGAAGCTGCCGCTGCGGTGACCAGCGGGATGCCCTTGTAGGCCGGACCAAACATGGCGTCAAAGTTGTCGCCGCAGTTGTCCATGATGCACTGGGCATAGAATTTGCCGAGTGTTGCAATCTGTTCACCAGTTTTGTAGTTGCCGGTGTTGACAAAGTAAGGGGACAGGCGGCCGCTCTTGGTGGTGAATTCACCAAAGCGGAGCACATCCGCGCTCATCATAAATTCGATAAATTCTTTCTTTGCTGGAGAAATCATATGATAACATCCTTTCCTGTGCGGTCTTGTAAAGGTTTACCTTTCTTCTCCAAGTTTACCACAGCTTTCCCAATTGCTCAACCGTTTCCAACAAAAAAACCGCCGTTTTCTCTCTCTTGACGAGAGCAGACAAAAAGGGTATAACAAAAGGGTAGTTTTATTTTAGGAAAAGGGGGAGAATCGGATGGTCCACATCACCATCGACCCAAAATTCAAAGCAATCTGGCCAAATGCTGCACTCGGCTGTGTGCAGTGCCGGGTAGTGACCGAACCGAGCGGGGAGGGGCTGCTGGATGAAATAAGCAAAGTAGAAAACTGGCTGCAAAGCACCCTCAAGATTGAGCAGATTAAGACGAGGGAACACATCGCCAGTACCCGTGCCTGCTGTAAGGCGTTGGGCAAGGATGTCCAGCGCTACCGCAATTCCGCCGAGGCGATGCACCGCCGCATTTTGCAGGGCAAGGGGTTGTATCAGATCAACAATGTTGTCGACACCAACAACATCATCTCGATCAAGACCGGTTATTCACTGGGGACCTACGACGTCCAGAAACTTTCAGGGGAGGTCTGCTGGTCAGCGACCGCAGAAGGGGTGCACTATCAGGGCATCGGAAAGGATGCGGTAAACATCGAGTTCCTGCCGGTATTGCAGGACGCACTCGGCTATTTTGGCAACCCCAACAGCGATTCCACCCGCGCCATGATTACAGATAAGACCGACGAGATCTTGCTGTGTGTCTACTCCTTTGATGGTACGGGTGAATTGCCTCAGATTCTCGCAGACACCTGCCGCGCTCTGACAGCGTACTGCCGTGCGCAGGGTGTAGCGCAATGGATTGTGGAGTAAATTTTAAAATTATTGGATTCGAAAATCCGAACATATAACGGGGCGTTCCCCATGTGGGGAACGCCCTCCTCTTTACTGTGGCAAGAAAGATACGTACTGATAGCCATCGTAGGTCAAACGGACGGTGAGGGCCATTTTCAAAGGGGGATCCTCCATCCAAAAGACCGAGAGATTTAAGATCAGCAGGTCGTACTGCTGTGTGTAGTTTTCCAGGGTGAGGGAGGGAGAATAGCCCCGACCGGAGATATAGGGGGAAAAGTAGCCCTCGTATTCCTCGCTGTAGTATTCGCTTGTGCGCAGCTGCTCGGCAGGAATGTCAAAATAAGCTTTGGCCGCCGCTTCATACAATCCGGCGGGATAGAGGTAACCGGTGTTTTCTCCAAGTGGACTTGCAAAAGCGGCCTCCCGTTCAGCAAAAGTGAAGGTGTCGGTGATATAGCCGAGATACCACCAGGCAAATTCTTTGGGGGAAAGATCTGCCGCCGTCCAACCGGAAGTAGTATCGTATAGCCCAGTCCAGCTGGCACTGTAATAACCGGGCGCTTCGGGATTGGTGCTGATGGTCGCCCCCAGTTTTAAGATCATTTCCTCAAGCAGATGGTCGGTGATCTCCCGGTCAACATTCTGCGGCAGGTAGGAAACGTAGCGATAACCATCGTCAGTCAGGCGGATGGTGAGCATCATCCAGCGGTTCTGCTCTGTCTCGCTCTCTAAAAAGAGGTCGATGTTGACAAGGTCCTCGTCCTGCTCAAAGGACTGAATCGTGATGAAGGGCCGCTCCCCGACGCCGGGGCCTGCCAGCGCGTAGTAGGTGTTGGTGTCCGCGTGGTAGAGGTTGGGGTCGCTGTGCAGCTGGTCGGTGGAGGCATCAAAGTAGCGCAGGACATCCGCCTCGTAGATTTCAGCGGGGTAAGCCCAGCCGCCGGAATCTTCGGATCGAAACAGTTCCTCCCTCTCCTCGTCGGAATAAAGCTGTGAACCAATTTCTGTGTACCAGCTGAAGAAGTCATTGCCGTCGGCGTCGTCGATGGTCCACCGGTCGTGGTAGTACAGGCTGACAACGCTGGTCTTCATCACGCCGTTTATCGACGACGCGCCAAAGTTGCGCACCGCCTCACGCACCAGTTTGTCGTCGGCCTGGTAGGGGAAGGTCGGTTGTGTATTTTCTTGTGGAGCATCAGAGGATTCGGTTGGCTGCATAGTTTCCGTTTCCTCGGAGATCCCCGGCACAGCTTCCTCATCTTCCACAGTTGGATTTGAATCGCTGGAACTTAAATTTATGCGTTCGGTGCAGGCAGACAACAGGAGACAAACAGCGAGAAACAATAAAACAAGGCGAGTCCCATTCATAAAATTCTCCTTTCTTTTTCTTTATACTACCAATATAACACAAAAAGAAAAAAAGAGGAAGAACAAAAAAAGGAGGCGCTGCCTCCTTTTTTGCGGTAAAGGTTAGTATCCGATGACGAGGTACAGGATCAATCCCACGACGCCAGTGCCGGCCATAACCCAGATGGGGTTTAGCTTCCATTTGCGCAGAACCAGCAATGCACCGACAAACAGTACAGCGGCGATCCAGTCCAGGTCCGCCGGGTTGAGCGAAGCTGCTGCGCCGTTCCAGAGCGCAGTCACCAAAATAGAGACGCCGGCAGAGGCGATCATCGCAACCACAGCCGGGCGCAGGCCGCCCAACACGCCCTGTACCACCGAGAGGGTGCGGTAGCGGTAGTAGACCCAGGCTAGTGTGAGCACGATGATGCAGGACGGAAAGACGCAGCCGATGGTGGCGGTGATGGCTCCCGGCAGACCGGCGATGCGGGTGCCCACAAAGGTGGCAGAGTTGATGGCGATGGGGCCGGGGGTCATCTGGGAGATGGTGATGATGTCCACAAATTCCGACATGGAGAGCCAGCCATGCAGGTCGACTACCTGGTGTTGGATCAGGGGCATAGCCGCATAGCCGCCGCCGATGCTGAACAGGCCGATCTGGAAAAAGCTCCAAAAAAGTTCGAGCAATACAGTCATCGTTATTCACCCGCCTTTCCGTTTTTCTCATCGTGCAGGGTAGCAACCAGTCCAATGACAGCACAGACAAGGATAATGAGGATGACATTTACATCGAAGAAGCAGGCGGCGACAAACGAGCCGAACATGATGGCGATGGGAAGCCAGAGCTTTTTCTTGAGCACATCCCATCCCATCGTGATGACGACGTCGGCGATGACGGCGGCCACGCCTGCCTGCATGGCGCGCAGCACCAGCTGTACAATCAAGCTGTTTTGAAAGGCGGTGTAGGCCACCGAAATGACCGACAGGATAATCAACGGGGGCAGTACGGTGCCGATTACTGTGACCAGCGCTCCGAGCAATCCTGCCAGGCGGTAGCCGATCAGGATGGAGGCGTTGACTGCGATGGCGCCGGGGGAGGACTGTGCGATGGCGGTCAGATCGAGCATCTCCTCTTCCTCAATCCAATGGTACTGCTCTACAAACTTTTTGCGCATCAGGGGAATGATGACATATCCACCGCCAAAGGTGAAGGCACTCAGGCAGAAGGTGGAGAAAAAAAGTTTGCAGTAGAAGGATAGATCCTTTTTCATCCAAATACATCTCCGTTTCTTTTTGGAAATTGGTGTGATAAGGCTATTATAAAAAAAATTTATCTTTCTGTCGAGATGGTACAACATATTCTACAAACTTTTTAAGACCAAATCTACAGAACATACAAAGAAATTGACGGATAGGCGCAAAAATAGTATCATAGAAAAAGTCAAATGTTTTGTCTTTGAAAGGAGAAAGAGAGATGGCTTTTACCAGCTCGATCTTTTTATTTGTGTTTTTTCCGCTGTGCCTGATCGGCTATTATCTTGCGGCAGCGCTGGAGAGGGGGGCGGCGGCGCTGTGCCGCCTGCGCCTGCCCGACCTGTTTTTGGTGGGGGCAAGCCTTGTCTTTTATGCCTGGACAGCCTTTGATGGCGCACTGTGGCTTGTGGGATATGTGCTGCTTGTCTTTTTGCTGGGTCAGGTGATTGCGAGAATGCCCAAAGGCACGCCGGCAAGGCTGCTTGCAGCGGGGTGTTCGGTGCTGGTTGTGGTGCTGATGCTCCTATATTTTAAGTACTACAACTTTTCTGTCACCTCCTTTAACCGCCTGTTCTCCCTTTCGGTGCCGACCCGCAGCATTGTCGCCCCGTTGGGTGTGTCCTTTATCACCTTCTCTGCGGTCTCCTACTTTGTCGACATTTCTCGCACAGACGCGAAGACGGGAAGCCTTTTGGATACGGCGCTGTATCTGACCTTTTTTCCAAAGGTGATTTCCGGGCCGATCGCCCAGTGGAAGGACTTTGTTCCCTATGTGCGCTGCGGTGAGCGCCATTTTGAGAGTGCACTCTTTTTGCAGGGCCTCAACCGCATCATCATTGGCTTTGCCAAAAAACTGATTCTGGCGGATATCTTTGGGGCGCTGATTGCAGAAATTGAAGGCAACCTCAACGTCGGAATGGATCAGCCCACGGCATGGGGCGTTGCCTTTTTATACATGTTGCAGATCTACTACGACTTTTCCGGATACTCGGATATTGCCCTTGGGTTGGGGGAGCTGTTCGGCATCCAGATGAAGGAAAACTTTCATTTCCCATATCTCTCCCAGTCGATCACCGAATTCTGGCGCCGCTGGCACATTTCGTTGGGTACCTGGTTTCGGGAGTACCTCTATATTCCGCTGGGCGGCAACCGCAAGGGAAAAAACCGCACCCTGCTCAACCTCTTTGTTGTCTTTTTAGTCACCGGCATTTGGCACGGGGCGGGGTACAACTACATCCTGTGGGGCATCATCAACGGCGTATTCATTGTGCTGGAGCGCTGCGTCCGCGATCAGGAATGGTATCAAAAAATTCCCAAAACGATCAAGTGGCTGTTTACCATGTTTGTTGTCCTGATGAGCTGGCAGGTGTTCCGGCTGGAGGGCATGGGGGAGATTGCGCAGTTCTTCGGCATCCTGTTTGGAACGGTCAAGTTCTCTGCGATCAACTTCACCTGGCAGTATTACTTTGATGCGCGCATAATTGTGCTGGCAGTCATCGCAACAGTCGGAGCAGTGGCGCTCGATGCCGAATGGGCAAAAAAGCTATCCGCAAAAATTCAGTCGAGTGTGCCGCTGTTCTGTGTCGCGCAGGTTGCACTCTTGCTGCTCGGGGTGCTGTCGGTGATGTGTATGATCAATTCGACCTACAGCCCATTCATCTATTTCCAATATTAAGGAGGGGAGAATCAGGTGAAAAAATTACAAATAGTATTTATCGTTCTCTTCTTTCTTCTGTTGGCTTTGCCGCTAGTCTTTTTTAACTGGGAAGAAAATGTAGTCTCCCAGATCGACAACCGACAGCTCACCAACAATCCCTTCGGCCCCAACGCCGAGCCGGGAGCGGATTTGACTGCGACGCTCGAAAGCTATGTACAGGACCGCATCGGTTTCCGTGATCAGATGATACTGGGCTACACCCTGCTCAACGACCAGCTCTTCCACAAGATGATTCACCCACTGTACGAGTACGGCAAGGATGGATATGTCTTTTTTAAGCAGAAACAAAATGTTCAGTACAGCGACTACCATACCGACTTTGCCGAGATGCTCGCAGCCATCCAAGACTATTGTCAGGCGCGGGATGTGCCGTTTCTCTTTGTCTTTGACCCGGAAAAGGCGGCAATTTATACCGACAAGCTGCGCGACGGCATCCACTATGACCGCAGCTGGGTGCAGCAGTTTGAGCAGAAGCTGGACGAGCTGGGGGTCAACTACATCGACAACACCCAGCTGTTAAAGGACAAGCGAGCCGAGGGCGAGCAGGTGTTCAATGCAGTTTATAACGCCGGCCACTGGAATGATCTGGGCGCCTTCTATGGGGTAAATAACATCCTGGAGACGCTCTCCAGCTTTTTCCCCTCCATCCAGCCCAATGAGTTGAGCGACTTTGCCATCACGCAGACGCTGCAAGAGACGCTGCTTTCCTCCCAATTTCCCATCCACGAGTACGAGCCAACCTTCGGGCGGCTGTGCGAATTGGAGGTGAAGACCGACGAGTACGACGCGGAGGTCAAGCGCAACAGCCAGCACCGCGGTTTTGGCTACTTTGTCAATCCCGAGAATGTAGCGGCGGGTGCGCCCAAGACGCTGGTCTTCCAGGGCAGCTATATGAACGAGATGGGCTTTAAGTTTTTGCAGACCGGTTTAGGGGAATATATCTATGTCCACAACTACGAGAACCTGATGGATTTTGACTACTATTTTAACATCTTCCAGCCGGAGTGTGTGGTGGTGGAGGTGGCCGAGTACACCGTCAACAGCGGTTACTTTAACGCCGAACGGGTGGAGAATTTCTCACTCCCACCCGTCCTCACCCAGGACAGTGCGGCACAGCAGGCGGACAAGCAGAGCCTTTCCCCGCAGATTGCGGAGGGGGAGCGCCTTTCCACCCTGACTGTCACCCTGCCGGAAGAAACCCAGCACGCCTATCTGCTCTGCCAGGGAAAGACCTTCGACCTCATACCAGGTGAGCAGGGATGGCAGGCGACGGTGGAGAAGGAAAATCTGTCAGAAGATTATGGTATCGTCACTGTGAGCGGAGATGGCCAGCAGATGCAATACCGATAAAATAGAAAAAATCCGGGAAGGGATATTCCCGGATTTTTTGCACCCCGATATTGAAAAGGGCAGAGGGAAGAAAAAGCTGCGCCAGAGGATAAGGGGAAAAAACATAGCGGCAGCTTAAGATAGAATAAAGCACAATAACAATCGGGTGAGAAACAAACCGAATGTACCATACTCCAATCCACCTGCGAAAAGCTCTTCCCTGTTCTACCCCCGGACATCCCCTCATATACATGTACCGGAAACCAACATGGGAAGGACGGTATATGTGATGAACAACATAGAGGAAAAACGCAGTGCTGGAGCGCACAACCTGATTTTGGAGGAGAGAGGAAACCTGACCATCACCGGGGTGGAGGATGTGGACAGCTTTGACGAAGAGACGGTGGTGGTCTACACCGGCCTGGGAGAGCTGACCGTGCGGGGAGAAGGGCTGCATATCAACAAGGTGGACCTGGAAGCGGGGGAGCTGACGCTGGAGGGACAGATCGACGAGCTCAGCTATGCCGACCAACCGGCGGCGCGCGGCGGCCTCTTTGCGCGGCTGTTTCGCTAGATGATGACCGGCATTACCCTGGCGTATGAGACACAGCTCTTTTTGTGGTCCATTGCGCTGGGGGCAGCTCTCTCGCTGCTTTACGACCTGCTTCGGGTGCTGCGCGCGCAGACAAAGCACCGTGCAGCGGCGATCTCTCTGGAGGACACGCTGTATTTCCTTTTGTTTGCAGCCATCACCTTCGGCTTTTCGCTCAAAATTAACAGCGGGCAACTGCGCGGGTATATCCTGCTTGGAGAGGGGTTGGGCTGGGGACTGTGGCATCTGACCATTGGACGCGGGGTTGTGCAGGTGCTGGGGTGGGTCACACAGCTGCTTAGACGTATCCTTCGCGGTGTACTGCGAATTTTGCTTTTCCCATTCTATTGCCTTCTGCGCCCGCTTGTGAAACTGGCACGGCTTTTGTCGGCAAGATTGCGAATTTTTTTAAAAAAAGTTTTGCAAACCCAGAAATATAACTTGAAACGAAAGCAGCTCCTGTTGTATAATCTAAATAGTCGATTTCAAAATAAGCGGCAGGAAGGGGAAAGCGCCGATGGCAGTCAAAAAGAAAAAACACAGCGGAAATAGGCTTTTGTTTGCAGCATTGGTTGTCTTTGTGGCGGTATGCTCCTTCAAGATTGTGGGCACGCAGATGGAGGTTTCGGCAAAGCAATACCAGCTCCAGCAGCTTGAGGAGAGCATCCAGCAACAGCAAAAGCTCAACGATGAATTGCAAAATCAGCTGGACAAGGGAAAGAGCGACCAGAGCGATATGATCGGCAAGGTCGCCTATGAACAGTACGGATACGGTTATCCAGACGAGCACATCTATATTGATAGTCAGGCAAGCTGACGGAAGTTTTGAGGAGGACGCAGTAGAAGTTATGCAGTTAGCGATTGGAGATATTCTGGAAGGAAAGGTGACCGGCATCACCAAGTTCGGCGCTTTTGTAGATCTGGGAGAGGGAAAAACCGGTATGGTGCACATCTCCGAGGTGTCCACAGACTATGTAGAGGACATTTCCCAGTACCTCAAAAAGGACCAGGTGGTCAAAGTCAAGGTCATCAACATCACGGACGAGGGCAAGATCAGCCTGTCGATCAAAAAGGCAATGCCTAAGCCGCAATCTTCCGAACAGGAGCGATCTGCCCGACCGGCGGGCCAAAAGGGCCGTCCGCGCAATTTTGGCAACAAGCGCTATGAAAACAACAAGCGTCCGTTTAATCCTCAGCAGATCAGCAGCTATGAATGGAATCCGCACCGCAACGAAAATGCCTCCTTTGAGGATATGCTCAACAAATTTAAGCAGACCAGCGACGACAAGATGTCCGATCTGCGCAAATATCGCGGCGAGGTCAAACGCGGCTCCGCAAACCGCCGTTCTCGTCAGGACTAAAAACAACACATCGATTGCAAAAGGGGAAGCCGCAAGGCTTCCCCTTTTTGATGGAGGAAATAGAGGATGGAATACGATTGGCGTCCGGTGATGCAACAGGTGGTTTGCTGCTTTCAACGGGAGCTTGGGGAAAATCTGGTGGGGATCTATCTGCACGGATCGGCAGCTTTCGGCTGCGTGGGAGAGGGCAGCGATCTCGACTTTATCGCGGTGGTGCAAAATCCACCCTTGCCATTGCAAAGACAAAACCTCATCCGCTCCCTCATGGAGCTGGAAGAGCAGGCCCCCCGAAAGGGGATCGAGATGAGCGCGGTGCTGTTGCAGCACTGTGTGCAATTTTGCTATCCGACCCCCTATCAGCTGCACTATTCCCCCATGCACCGCGCAGCATACCAGCAGGATCTGGCCGGTTGCTGCCGCCGGATGCAGGGGGTAGACTACGATCTCGCAGCCCACTTTACGGTGATTCGAAAGGTGGGGATTGTGCTGTGCGGAAAGCCAATCGAGGAAGTCTTTGGAGAGGTGCCGTGGGAAGCATATCTGGACAGCATTGATCGGGACATCGCAGACGCGGAGCAATCGGTTTGTTGCTGTCCGCTCGATACAACCCTCAATCTTTGCAGGGTGCTGGCGGCGGCGCGTGCAGGATTGGTGCTCTCCAAAGAGCAGGGTGCACGATGGGCACTGGAGCAGATGCCACAGTACAGCGCTCTTTTGGCCGAAGCGCTCTTTTGTTACGGTGCGGGGAGGTCGTTTTGCTGGGATGTGGGGGAGCTCAAGCGCTTTGCAACAGCAGTTTTGGACCAAATTCACGGGGAGATGTTGAAAGTGGGGTTTGGAACGGAGTATAATGAAGGTAAGAAAACGGACCGTTAAAGGAGGTTTTGTTATGGAAAGGACAATTGGCGAAAGATGGTGCAAGGTAGAGATCTATAACGAGTATCTCAAAAAGATTCCAAACCTGCTGGGACAGATCAACACGGTAGAAAAGATGCAGATGAAGGCAGAGATGGAGTTGCAGATGTTGCCCAAAGAGCCGGACAATATGAGCCGCCACCAATATGAAGAGCGTCTGCTCTCCACAAAGGAACAGTGCGAGAGAAGGCTTGCAGATATGAAGGAGGAATTAAACCTCATTTTTGGCTTAAAAGAGCAGCTGGAAGAGGAACTAAACTTTCATGCCGGAAAGATAAAATAAAGCGCAAAGCATAAAAAAAGACCCGAAGCATTCGCTTCGGGTCTTTTGATCGGCAAGAAAAGGGTAACTTATCTTTCCTCTTTCATTTTTGCAAAGCACTCGCTGCAGTAAACTGGGCGGTCTTCTCTTGGTTTGAAAGGAACTTTAGCCTCTTTGCCGCAGCTTGCGCATACAGCGGTGTACATCTCTCTGTCCGCTTTTTTGCCAGCTTTGCGAGCATCTCTGCAAGCTTTGCATCTCTGTGGCTCGTTCTGGAAACCTTTTTCAGCATAGAATTCCTGCTCGCCAGCAGTGAAAACGAATTCGGCTCCGCATTCTTTGCATACTAATGTTTTGTCTTCGTACATAGCTTTATACCTCGCTTTTTCTATTCGCCCAAGAACCGGAACACGGGAGAAGATTCGTCAAAAGTCGTATCGCTCTGCTGTGAGTCTAGGGCATATTCGTAACCGCCTTTTGCGGTTATCAACTGGGAATGAAACAGTCAATTGCTGTTCCGTAGCTTTCGTCTAACTCGTTGCAGGGCATTGTCAACCGCTTTGGTCGAGCAGTGCAGGCGCTGGGCCATCTGCTCATAGGAAAGTCCGCTGAGGTACAATGTTAAGGTTTCCTGTTCTAATCCAGACAAAAGAGTTTTAATTTTCTGCCGGCGCAACATCTGTTCCTCCTGTTGCAGGTAAGCATCCAGAGGATTTCCACCGTCACCTTCGGGCTGGGTGGTGTCTTTTAAACTGTCGATGGGCAGATAATTATTCAGTGGCAGGTGCTTTTGCGCCAAAAAGGTGGAGAGGCAATCTACTAAACGCGAATGAATACACCGGCGGGCGTAGGTCTGAAAGGAAGCGCCGCGCTGGAAATCATAATTTTTTACCGCGTCCAAAAGGCCGATCAATCCCTCTTGAATAAAGTCGTCCTGATCGAGTCCCACCAGCGAATAGCGGCTGGATTTTGCCTTGATGACCGGCAAAAACCGGGCAATGAGCTGGGCGAGAGCGTCGGAGCAACCGTCCTTTGCCTTTTGCACCAGCTGCTCGTCGGAGCAGGGAATCTTGCAGTCTTTATCGGGATTTTGGGTCATACGCCTTTCTCCATCCATCTAAGATACCACTTCCTCATTATATAGTACGAAAGCCGCTCTGTCAATTGATTTTACAGCTATCTAGAAATTTTCTTTTCCCCCCAATATGCCGGTATTCCGCAAGAAGACAGCCAAAAAAACAAAACAAAATAAACCTCGCAGACAAAAAAGTCGAAAAGAAGGGGAGAATTTTTGGAAGGGAATGTTTGCTTTCCCTTTGGGCACATGGTATAATAGTAAAAAATTCGCATCCAAAGCCCGGTTGAGAGCTTTTGAGTAGAAAATACAAGAAGAGTAAAATGGTTGAGGAGTTGTTTTTATGAAAAAAATCCATGTGGAAATCTGCGCCTGTACAGCCTGCGTGATGAACGGTGCGATGGACCTGATGGAGTCTGTGGAAAGCCTGGAGACGCTGCACGACGAGATGGAAGATGGTTTCATGACCGAGCCGCAGGGCGAGCTGGAGGTCGTCACCAACAAATGCTTGGGCGGAGTGCCGCACCAGGAGGACGCGCCGGTCGTTTCGGTGGACGGAAAGGTCTTTAAAAGGGCGGATGCCGACACCGTGATGGCCTACATCGTGGAGCAGATCCACTCGAACGAACAGTAGTAATTCACAATAGAGGATCAAAACCCCGCTTGAGGTGCAAAAACGAATAGGAGGAAATGACAATGAGAGGGATCACAACACCGGTTACAAAGATCAGAAGACAGGTCTTTACCGAGATCGCGCGCTTGGCCTATGAGGATGGGGACTATTCCCGCATCGAAGAAATCCCATACACCATCGTGCCGGGCGAAGTCGCAAACTACCGCGACAGCGTGTTTAAGGAGCGCGCCATCGTCGGTGAGCGGTTGCGTCTGGCAGTTGGACTCCCTTTGCGCCCAGTGGATCAGCATGCGCCTGTTTCCCAGGGCATCAACGACAGCGCCATCGCAGATATGTTCTATGAGCCGCCGCTAATCAATGTCATTTCCTTTGCCTGCAACGCCTGTGAGGAGACAAGCTACACCGTCTCCAACCTCTGCCGCAGCTGCCTTGCCCATCCCTGCACGGCAGTATGCCCGGTTAAGGCAGTCAACATCATCAACGGGCGTTCCTTCATAGATAAGGACAAATGTGTCAAATGTGGCCGCTGTGCTCAGGCGTGCCCCTATTCCGCGATTGTCAAGAGCGAGCGCCCCTGCGCTGCGGCCTGTGGTGTCAACGCAATTGAGAGCGATGAATACGGCCGAGCGAAGATCAACTATGATAAGTGCGTTTCCTGCGGGCAGTGCCTTGTCAGCTGCCCATTCAGCGCCATCGCAGACAAGTCCCAGATCTTTCAGCTGATTCAGGCTATCAAGCGCGGGGACACGGTAATTGCAGAGGTAGCTCCCGCCTTTGTCGGCCAATTTGGCCCGCTGGCTTCCCCGGAGAAGGTGCGCGCGGCTCTGCGCAAGGTCGGCTTTGCGCACATCTATGAGGTAGCGCGCGGAGCGGACATCGGTGCAGTTGAGGAGGCGGAGGAATTTGTCGCAAATGTTCCGACCGGCAAAAAACCTTTCCTGGCGACCTCCTGCTGCTATTCGTGGATTATGATGGCGCAGAATATGTTCCCGGAACTTGCCGGCTGCATCTCCGACTCGATGACCCCAATGGTAGCCACGGCGCGCATCATCAAGGAAAAGCACCCGAATGCCCGCGTTGTCTTTATCGGCCCATGCGCCTCCAAAAAGCTGGAGGCAATGCGCGCAGATATCCGCAGTGATGTGGATTTTGTCATCACCTTCGAGGAATTGATGGGCATCTTCCAGGCCAACAACATTGAGTTTTCCGATTTGCAGGATGATACCGGATTCAACCACGGCGCCACCGCTTCCGGCCGCGGATACGGTGTGGCGGGCGGCGTCGCCAAGGCCATCACCGACTGCATCCATCAGCTGGCTCCGGAACTCGGGGAGATCCCGACCGACCATGCAGAGGGACTGGATGCCTGCCGCAAGATGCTGATGTTGGCCAAGGCGGGCAAGCGCAACGGCTATCTGCTGGAGGGCATGGCTTGTCCGGGCGGTTGTGTTGGAGGAGCAGGCACGCTCACCAACATCCAAAAAGCGGCAAAAGCAGAACAGGATTTTGCTGCCAAGAGCGATTTTAAAGTTTCGACTGAGGACAAGACAGTCTTTGAAAAATTGGGCAAATACACAAAGAAGTAGGCTAATGCCAGCAAAAAAGCCACCCCATTCGGGTGGCTTTTTTTACTGGCAGGAAAGCATCCCGATATTTTCAAAAGATATCGAGATGTCCTGTGTCCACAAAGAGAAAGCGAAAAAAAGGAGCGCAGTTCCATAGGCAATTTTGCACATACATGGGCTTTTTTTTCCATATATATGGCAAAAAAGACTGCTTTTGGGGAGGGCTCTATATGACAAAACTTGCAAAACTGTTTCGAAGGGCTTCCTGTCTGCTTTTGGCAGGAAGCTTTTGGCTGCTGGGATCGCTGGGGGCGTTTGCTCAGGAGGAAAAGCGCGAGGTGGCGATGAGCTTTACTGCAAAATCCGCCCTTTTGATGGAGCAGGAAACCGGGCAGGTGCTCTTTTCCCAGAATCCGCAGGAGCACCTTGCACCGGCTTCGCTGACCAAACTGATGGATCTGCTGCTGATCTTTGAGGCTTTGGAGGAAGGAGAGCTTTCGATGGATCAGACGCTCACCTGTTCGGCCTATGCAAAGACGATGGGCGGATCGGAAATCTGGCTAAAAGAGGGGGAACAGATGACGGTGGAGGAGCTGCTCAAAGCGCTGATCGTGGCCAGCGCAAACGATGCGGCGGTGGTGTTTGCCGAACAGCTTGCGGTGACCGAGGATGCCTTTGTTGAGCGGATGAACGAGAAAGCTGCAGAGCTCGGCCTTGCCGACACCCACTATGTCAACTGCACCGGATTCGACGAGGAGGGACACTACACCTGCGCACAGGATGTGGCAGCCTTGGCGCGGGAATTGATGGTGCGCTACGGCGATCAAATCACCCAATTTTCTACCATCTGGATGGACACTTTGCGGGGCGGAGAGACCGAGCTTGTCAACACCAACCGGCTAATTCGCTTCTATCCTGGGGCAACCGGGCTCAAGACGGGAACAACCGATGCTGCGGGGCACTGCCTTTGCGCCACGGCTACCCGCGATGGGATGAGTCTGATCGCGGTCATTATGGGGTGCCAGACCAGCGATGCGCGCTTTGAGGAGACAAAACAGCTGCTCGATTTTGGGTTTGCCGGATTTACTCTGGTGTGCCCGCAACAGGAGGATGTGCAGGCGCAGCTGACACCGATTCCGGTAACCAGAGGTACCCAGACGCAGGTGCAGCCGCAGGTTGATGCACTTCCCAAGGCGGTGGTGCGAAAGGATGAAGCCGAACAGCTGGAGGTACAGGTGCAGCCGGCCGAGCAGCTGGAAGCTCCGATCCAGCAGGGCGATTCGGTGGGCAGTGTGCGATTGGTGCTGGAAGGGGAAACGCTGGCGGAGGAACCTCTGTGCGCAGGACAAACGGTTGAGCGGATGACCTATCTGCGCGGCGTGCAGGCGCTGCTGCGGGGATTGGTGAAGATGTGCGGATGATGAAAGTGAAGGAGTCCTGAACAGGAATTTTGTGCATAATTGAGGGAAAATACCGGTGCTTTCGGGGAGAAAGGTTTCTTTTTCATGCAAACAGCCTTGCAAAATGATAAGAAATAATGTAAAATAACTATATCACCAGAGTATAGAATGTTATTCGGTATGTGAGACCGAAGATGAGGGGAAACTGAAAGGAAGTGTCAGCGATGGCTGTAACGCTTAATGCAAAGTATCTGGGTCCGTTTGTCCACGAAGGAGAGCTGGAGGCAATCCGTCCTCAGGTGGAAGCGGCGCACCGCACCATTCATGAAAAATCTGGCCCGGGAGGAGATTTTCTCGGCTGGCTGGATCTTCCGGTAGATTATGACAAGGAAGAGTTCAAAAGGATTCAAAGCGCGGCGCAAAAGATCCGCAGTCACTCGCAGATATTGGTCGTCATCGGCATTGGCGGAAGCTATCTGGGCGCGCGGGCAGCAATTGAGCTGCTGCACTCTCAGCTGCACAACGACCTTGCTAAAGATGGAGTTCAAATTTATTTTGCCGGCAACAGCATCAGTCCAACCTATTTAAATCAGATCATCAAGCTGTGCGAAGGCAAGGATTTTTCCATCAACGTCATCTCCAAGTCCGGCACCACAACCGAACCGGCGCTGGCGTTCCGCATCTTTAGAGAACTTGCCATCAAAAAGTACGGCAAGGAAGGTGCAAGAGAGCGCATCTTCTGCACCACCGACAAAGCAAAGGGCACCTTGAAACAGCTGGCGGACGAGGAAGGGTATGAGACCTTCGTTATCCCGGACGATGTAGGCGGACGGTATTCGGTGCTGACCGCAGTTGGTTTGCTGCCGATCGCAGTGTCTGGCTCGGACATCACAAAGCTCATGCAGGGTGCAGCAAAGGCCCGCGAGGACCTGAGCGTATGTGACCTTGACAAGAACGACTGCTACCGCTATGCAGCGCTGCGCAATATCCTGTACCGCAAGGGCAAAGCGGTCGAGATTCTGGTCAGCTATGAGCCGGCTTTCTCGATGATGGCGGAGTGGTACAAACAGCTCTTTGGTGAGAGCGAAGGCAAAGACAACAAGGGCATTTACCCCTCTTCTGCGATCTTCTCGACCGACCTGCACTCGATGGGGCAGTTCATTCAGGAAGGTTCGCGCATCCTGTTTGAGACGGTTGTGGATATCGAACAGCCGCAGCAGGATCTGTACATTCAGCCCGATCCGAACAATTTTGACGGACTCAACTTCCTGTCCGGTCAGAATATGTCGGTGGTCAACCAGAAGGCAATGCAGGGCACCATCCTTGCGCACACCGAGGGAGGCGTGCCGAACATGGTGCTGCGGATGCCAAAGGCGGACGAAGAGGAGCTGGGATATTTAATCTACTTCTTTGAGAAAGCCTGCGCAATGTCCGGTTACCTGTTGGCAGTAAACCCATTTAACCAGCCGGGTGTAGAGAGCTACAAGAAGAATATGTTCGCTCTGCTGGGCAAACCGGGATATGAGGACCAGAAACAGGCACTGGAAGCGCGGTTAAAATAAAAAAGCACAGATTCCAACAAAATTATCCAGGGAGGAATTTTCAATGATTAAACTGATCGTAGGCACAAAAGGCACTGGCAAAACCAAAACCCTCATCGAGATGGCCAACAAAGCGGCAGAAGAATCCAAGGGCAATGTCGTTTGTGTAGAGAAAGGCGACAAACTGGCACATGAGCTGCCAAACAGCGTACGTCTGGTCAACAGCGACGAGTACGAAATCAAAGGCTTTGCAAACCTGTATGGATTCCTGGCAGGCTTTTTAGCTGGTAACTATGATATCACCCACCTGTTTGTAGACGGCACCTTCAAAATGGGTAAGATGGGCGATGTAGAGAAGGACTACGAAGGTTTTGCAGCGATGATTCAGAAACTGGCAAAGGTACAGAGCGACGCTCAGATCATCTTCACTGTTTCCTGTGATCCATCCGATCTGCCGATCACTGTACAGGATTACATCGTAAAATAAAGTATTCTATTAAAAACAGGTTCGCGGAATGATTCCGTGAACCTGTTTTTTTGTGCTTTTTTCCGTTACAGGGCAAAAAAATTCCCCGGCAGGGAGTTCCTGCCAGGGAAGAGGGAAAATGCATTATACCAAGTGGCGGATTTTTTCTTCCAGAGTGCCCGGGAGCAGATCCATAACCGGCAGCTGCGGCATGACATAGCAGCCTGGAGCCTGCAACATGGTAGCGCGTGCGCAGGCAACCATGATCTGAGATGTCAGAGCTGGGTTGTTGATCTTCATGTTGAACTCGAACAGCTGGTTCTGTGTCTGACCGGATACGCCTTTGCGAACCAGGTTGACGCCATGGCCCTTGTCCATCAAGGCATCTACCGAAGGTACGGCAAAGATGTGGGTTTCATCGTGTTTGAAGTAGTCGTCCTCCAGAATGGAGCGCTTTACGGTCTCGAAATCATAGCCGTCCTCAAGCTCGATATAGACATTTCTGCGATGGATGCCGGTGCCAAGAGGAATGGTCATAGACAGCGCATTTTTTACGCCCGGTTTGCTCTTAGCGGCAACCGAGTGGCCCATGCTCATGCCAGGACCAAAGTTTGTGTCGGTGATGCCTTTTGGCGCGCAAGCTTCCAACAGGGTGCGGACAACCGAATCCGATCCTGGGTCCCAACCAGCGGAGATGACCGAAACCGATCCGGTTACCTTAGCGGCCTTGTCCAGCTCGCAGTGCAGATCCCAGATGCTGGTGTGGATGTCGAAGCTGTCGACGGTGTTGATGCCTTTTGCCAGGTACTCCTTGGCGTTTTCTTCTACCGAACGGGTCGGCAGGCACAGCAGAGCAACCTGCGGTTTGACTGGCAGCTTGTCGACATTGTCAACAACGGTGATGCCGGCCAGTTCCTTTGGCTGTGGAGCAGCGGCGTTGTGGCGGACAATGCCGACCAATTCCATATCCTCGGCAGCCTCCACGGCCTGAAGGGCGTAATGGCCAATATTGCCATATCCGACGATTACTACTTTAGTCTTTTCCATACAATACAGTCCCTTCTATCGTTTTATTACACAGGTTTTCAAAAAACCTTTTCTAATAGTAACATGATGCGGCAACCATGTCAAGAAAAAAGTTAGCGCTTTAAAGTGGTCCTTTTTGAAAAAAATGTAAAGAAATTCCTCTGTATGGAAAATGACACCAAACTCTCTTTTCCTTGCAAAAAAAGTTCCTTTTACACGTAAGGTAAAAGGAACTTTTAAAATTTTCTTGTTAAATTTTTCTGGTGTGCGGGATGCTGCGGTACAGCACCGCTTTGCGGAAGTTTTTCCCGGTAGGTTGTGAAGAAGTTTTTGAGGGCGGGGTGCAGCAGTCCTTCGCGCTCCATCCGGCGAAACTGTCCCGGACCGACCCAACGGTAGTCGACAACCTCCTCCGGCTGCATGACGATTTCTCCGGGGAGGACATCCCGACACAAGATATAGGTGTCCAAAAAGCTGTGCAGCCGGCGTTCCTGTCCGGCAAGAATCAGTTCCTGCGGTTTCACCACAAGGCCGATCTCCTCGCGGGTTTCTCGAATCGCCGCCGTCAGCGAATCCTCCCCAGCGATGGCCGAACCGCCGGTGCAGGCCCACTTGAGCCCGAAAGGGATGTCGGGATGGCGCTGCGTCAAGAGCACCTGGCCGCGGCTGTTGTATACCCAGACGTTGACCACCAGGTGATAGTCCCCGTCGGCGAGCGGTTTGCCGCGCAGATGGGTCCCGCGCTTTTTGTGGCGATCGGCATCATAGATATCCCAGTATTCGGTCATCCCGGTTTCTCCTTTCTGTAAAAATAGCAGCGGACCTTATTGCACGATAAAAGGCTTTACATCCGTTAAAAAGTCCGCGCAATCGTCCGAGTGAATCTCCATGGTGATCTCTTTGGAAAGATCCAGACTAAAAATACCCATAATGGATTTTGCATCGACGGCGTATCTGCCGGAGAGAAGATCCACATCAAAGTCGTATTTCACGACCGAATTGACAAAGGATTTGACATCGCTGATCGTTTTGAGCATAATTTTAACCCGTTTCATGAAAATCTCTCCTCCCTGCCCTGCCAAACAAGCGGCAGCTTTCGGCAAAAAGAATTTGTCGAAAGACGGTTGTATTTAATGTTTAAATTCATTATAATTTATTTGTATAATATTTTCAATAGCTTTGGACGCAAAGATTTTTTCAAAAAAATTGGCAGTCTTTGCAGGACAGGGCTTCCATCCACAAGCGCACCGGAGACAAAACCGGGGAAAAGAGGTACTATGCGAGCAGCTTTTTACACCTTGGGTTGCAAGGTGAACCAATATGAGACACAGATTATGATTCAGCAATTTTCGGCTTACGGATATGACATCGTGGACAGCAGCGACGCTGCCGACGTCTATGTCATCAATTCGTGCAGCGTCACCGCCTCCGGAGACAAAAAGACCCGGCAGGTCATCCGCCGCATGAAGCGCGAGAATCCCGGTGCAGTGGTAGCCCTTACCGGATGTTTCCCGCAGGCGTTCCCAGAGGAAGCACAGAAGCTTTCGGAGGTGGACGTCCTGGTGGGAGCCGGGGAAAAGAAAAAGGTGCTCGACTATGTCAACCAGTTTTTGCGGGACGGGCAGCGGGTTGTCCGCATCACCCCGCACACCCGCGACGAGGGATTTGAGCAGATGAGTGCAGGCAGCTTTTTAGAGCGCACCCGCGCCTTTGTCAAGATTCAGGATGGGTGCGAGCATTACTGCGCCTACTGTATCATCCCGTATGCGCGCGGCTTTAACCGCTCCAAGCCAATCGAGCAGTTAAAGCAGGAGCTGATCGACCTGAGCCTAAAGGGGTATAAAGAGGTGGTGCTGGTCGGCATCGACCTTTCCAGCTACGGCAAGGATATTGGCTGTCATCTGGTGGATGCGGTGCAGCTTGCCTGCGGGATTCCTGGAATTGAGCGTGTCCGTCTGGGGTCACTGGAGCCGCTGATGCTCACCGATCACAATCTCTCGATTTTGGCAGCGCTGCCGAAGTTTTGCCCGCAGTTCCACCTTTCGCTGCAAAGTGGGTGTGACGCGACCTTAAAGCGGATGAACCGCCACTATGACACCGCCTTTTACCGGGAACTGGTTGCGCGCATCCGCAAGCAGTTCCACAACCCCGCCATCACCACCGACATCATGGTCGGCTTCCCCGGCGAAACCGAGGAGGAATTTGAACAGTCGCTGCGCTTTGCACAAGAAATCGGTTTTGCCAAGGTGCATGTGTTTGCCTACTCGGTGCGGCCGGGTACCCGTGCGGCCAAGATGCCCAATCAGCTCACCCGCCAGCAAAAGGAGGAGCGCAGCCACCGGATGGCCGCAGTGACCGAGCAGAGCCGCAGAGAATTCCTCAAGGGACAGGTCGGCATGGAAGAAGAGGTGCTCATCGAGACAGAGAAGCTGGACGGGATGCAGCACGGCTATACGATGAATTACACCCCAGTCTGCGTGGATGCACAGGAAGATCTGAGCGGCAAGATCTGCCAGGTAAAGATTGTAGAGGCCAAGGACGATTACTGCATCGGGAGCATCCTGTAAGAATTCGAATTGGCGACACCTTTTTGCAAAACAGCGCGGTGCGACAGATAAAAGGGAGGATGCCGAAATGGAACAAAATATTCTCGTGACGGCTTACGGAAGGGTACAGGGAGTCGGGTTTCGCTACTTTGTCTACCGTTGGGCGCAGCAGCTGGGCATCTGCGGCTGGGTAAAAAACTGTGAAGACGGCTCGGTGCGGATGCTGTTGCAGGGGGAAAGGGCAGCGGTGGAAAAGCTGCTGGACGTTCTCCGGGAAGGTACAGTTTGGATTGCAGTAGAAAAGCTTTTGACCGAGCAGGTCCCCTGGGAAGTGTATCCCAAAGAGGGAAGTTTTTCGGTTCGCTATTAGGGCTCACCCTGCCATTGCCCGCGCTTTTGCCGAAAGTTTGCGGGAAATTTCCTTTTCTTTCGGACAATGTCGATATACAAACTGTCCGGGGATTGTGTTATAATGAAGTCAAATACTCCCCTTGCGGGAAAAGATAGAGACAGTACAACTTTTTAGGAGTGTGGAAGTATGTCAGTTTACAGAGTGTACGTAGAAAAGAAGGCCCCCTTTGCCGTTGAGGCGCAGGGCGTCCTCTCGGATATTCACAACTCACTGGGAATCAGCAGCGCCACCAAGGTGCGCATCCTCAACCGCTATGACGTAGAGGATATTACCCCGGAAGATTTTGCGCTTGCCAAAAAGACCGTCTTTTCTGAGCCACAGGTAGACGATGTCTATGACCAGCTGCCGGAGTTTGGAGCGGCAGACAAGGTGTTTGCGGTGCAGTTTTTGCCCGGACAGTTTGATCAGCGCGCAGATTCGGCTGCACAGTGCGTTCAGCTGGCTACCCAGCACGACCGCCCGACGGTAGCTTCTGCGAAGGTTTATGTCATCAGCGGAGTCAACGACGATGAGTTGGTTAGAATTAAGAAAAACCTCATCAACCCGGTTGAATCGATGGAGGCGTCGCTGGACACCGTTGAGACGCTGCACACCCCGTTTGATGTGCCGGCCGATGTTGCGGTGCTGGACGATTTCAACTCCCTGGATCAGAAGGGACTGGAGGAATTTATCGCCCACTATGGTCTTGCGATGGATCTGGGCGACATCACCTTCTGCCAGCAGTACTTTAAAGAGACGGAAAAGCGCGCGCCAACCATCACCGAGATCCGCATGATCGACACCTATTGGTCCGACCACTGCCGCCACACCACCTTCTCGACCCGCATCGAGGATGTAGATATCGAGGACGACTGTGTGCGCGATGCATACAATGAATATCTCGAGCTGCGCCGCACCCTCTATGTTGGCAAAGACAAGCCGATCACCTTGATGGACCTTGCAACCATCGGTGCAAAGGCGCTCAAAAAGCAGGGCATGCTTCGAGATCTGGACGAGTCGGAAGAGATCAACGCCTGCTCGGTCAAGATCAAAGTCGATATAGACGGCAAGGAAGAGGACTGGCTGTTGCAGTTTAAGAATGAGACCCACAACCATCCGACCGAGATCGAGCCGTTTGGCGGTGCAGCTACCTGTCTGGGCGGCGCCATCCGCGACCCACTGTCCGGCCGCGCGTACATCTACCAGGCGATGCGCGTCACCGGTGCAGGCAACCCGCTGACCCCATTTGAACAGACCATTCAGGGCAAACTGCCACAGAAGAAGATTGTCACCACCGCTGCTGCGGGCTACAGCTCCTACGGCAACCAGATCGGCCTTGCAACCGGTCAGGTAAACGAGCTGTACCATCCGGGCTATGTCGCCAAGCGCATGGAGGTTGGCGCCGTCATCGGTGCGGTGCCGGCAGACCATGTTGTCCGCGATGAGCCACAGCCAGGGGATGTCGTTATCCTGTTGGGCGGCAAGACTGGCCGCGACGGCTGCGGCGGCGCGACCGGTTCCTCTAAATCGCACACGGCGCAGTCGCTTTCCAGCTGCGGTGCAGAGGTACAGAAGGGCAATCCGCCGGAGGAGAGAAAGATTCAGCGCCTGTTCCGCGACGGCGAGGTCACCCGCATGATTAAGCGCTGCAACGACTTCGGCGCAGGCGGTGTTTCGGTTGCCATCGGTGAGTTGGCCGACGGACTGGACATCAACCTCGACCTTGTGCCGAAGAAATATGACGGATTGGACGGCACCGAGCTTGCCATCAGCGAGTCGCAGGAGCGCATGGCGGTTGTCGTTGCCAAAGAGAATGCGGACAAGTTCCTGGCAGCGGCCGACAGAGAAAACCTGATGGCCACCGTTGTTGCCACCGTCACCGAGTCCCCGAGACTGGTGATGAGCTGGAGAGGCAAGAAGATTGTCGATCTGTCCAGAGCATTTTTGGGCTCCAACGGCGCGACCAAACATACCGCCGTCATCGCCAAGGCACCGCAGGAGCATAAACACTGCTGCGGCAACAAGGGCCTTTCGATGAAGGAAAAATTTGAAAAGATTATGGCGGATCTGAACGTCTGCTCGCAGCGCGGACTGTCCGACCGCTTTGACTCCACCATCGGCGCTGGCACCGTTGTGATGCCGTATGGAGGCAAAACACAGCTCACCCCATCGCAGGCTATGGTGGCAAAGATTCCGGTTCTCCACGGCCAGACCAACACCTGCTCGGTGATGGCATGGGGCTTTAACCCTTATATTTCCGATGAAAATCAGTTCAAGGGTGCGCAGCTGGCTGTCATCGAGTCGATTGCCAAGATCATCGCCTCGGGCGGCTCCCGCAGCAGATGCTGGCTGAGCTTCCAGGAATACTTTGAGAAGATCGGCACCGACCCGCTCAGATGGGGCAAGCCGTTCCAGTCGCTGCTGGGCGGATTGAAGGCTCAACTGGAGCTTGGCTGTGCTGCGATCGGCGGCAAGGATTCGATGTCCGGTTCCTTTGAGGACATCCACGTTCCACCGACACTGATCTCCTTTGCTGTTTCCACCTCCAAGATGCAGAATGTCGTAACCGACGAATTTAAGGCAGCGGGCGACAAGGTTTACTACCTGGCTCCGGAATACGATCAGAACGGCCTGCCGGTCTACGAGAGCGTGCGCACCGTCTTTGATCAGATGGAACAGCTGATTGCTTCCGGCAAGGTGAAGGCTGTATACACACTGGGTATGAAGGGCTTAGGCGAAGCGCTGTGCAAGATGGCCTTCGGCAACCGCATCGGCTTTAAGGCAGATAAGCAGCTCCACCACGTATTTAAACCGGTTTACGGTGCATTTGTCATCGAGGCGGACGGCACCCTCGAGGGCATCCCGTGCATCGGCCAGACGGTAGCGGATTACACCATCACCCTCAACGGTGAGACGGTCGATCTGGACGACATCCAGCAGAAATGGGAAGCTACCCTCGAGCCGGTTTACCCGCGCATCACCAAGGCGCCACAGGTTGTGGTTCCAACCTACAACTATGAGGCCAAGGAGCACGCCCACGCCGGCGTCAAGATTGCCCAGCCGCGCGTACTGATTCCGGTATTCCCGGGCACAAACTGCGAGTACGATACCGCACGCGCCTTTGAGCATGCAGGTGCAAAGGCAGAGATTGTCGTCATCCGCAACAAGAACGCCGAGCAGATCAAAGAGTCGGTAGAACATGTCAAGAGCTTGATCGACAAAACCCAGATCATTGCAATCCCTGGCGGCTTCTCCGGCGGCGACGAGCCGGAAGGTTCGGCGAAGTTCATCGTCTCCTTCTTCCGCAATCCGCAGATCAGCGAGGCGGTTATGGAGCTGTTAAAGAACCGCGACGGCCTGATGTGCGGCATCTGCAACGGCTTCCAGGCGCTGGTTAAACTGGGACTTGTTCCATACGGCGAGATCATCGACACCGACGACAGCTGCCCAACCCTGACCTACAACCTCATCGGTCGTCACCAGTCCGGCCTTGTACGCACCAGAATTGCGTCCAACAAGTCTCCTTGGTTGATGCAGACAAAGGTGGGCGACATTTACACCATCGCCATCTCCCACGGCGAGGGACGCTTTGTTGCAAACAAAGAGGTGCTGGAGAAGATGGCACAAAACGGCCAGATTGCAACCCAGTATGTCGATCTTGCAGGCAACCCGACCGAGGACTACCGTTACAATCCGAACGGATCGGTGGATGCAATCGAAGGCATTACCTCCCCGGACGGCAGAGTATTTGGCAAGATGGGCCACACCGAGCGCTACAACAGCGGACTGTTCAGCAATGTACCAGGCGAGAAAAAACAGCCGATCTTTGATGGCGCGGTCAGCTACTTTAAAGACTAAGTCAAAAGGGGAAAATCCCATTTTAGGAGCCAAGGCGAAAGCCTTGGCTCCTTTTTTTGGTGAAATGGGTTTTATTTAGAACGTGCCGAGAAAGGCAAAAAAACGGCAACCTGCACAAAGAGGACAGAAGAAAAAAGCGTCTGGACAGAGCAGGCGAAAAAGTTGCAAAAAATGCCGTCAGAAGGCGAAAAAATCAAATTTGAGTGTTGACAAAAAAAGAGGAAAATATTATAATAATTTCTGTTACGGATTGATTCGGAGGGATAAGTCTGTCCCGGAAAGGCCGGCTTCTGGCGGAGCGGGCGGGATCAATTTGTGCTGTGGCAGGGCCGAAGCGAAGCTGCCGCAGAAAATGGGAAAGACCATTTATTTGGGAAAGGAGTTACCATGCAGCTTGACCTGAGAAGAGTGTTTGAGGGCGAAGAGCAGATTTTGCCTTTTGTGTTCACGCTTGATCTGAGCGATGTGCAACAGTGGGGCGACCAGCCGTTTCAAACTCCCATTAGGGTGAGCGGACAGGTGACAAACCGAGCGGGTGTTGTCACGGTGCGCTATGCTGCGGATTACACCCTTTCCGGAAACTGCGCCAGATGCCTGGAGCCGGTGGAGCAGAAAAAACACCAGGAGTTTTTCCACACGGTAGTTCGGAAGCTCAACCAGCAGGAGGACGATGACTACATCGTCTGTGAGGACGGCATTTTGGACCTGGATTCTGTTGCACAGGACGACATACTTCTTGAGCTACCAATCAGGATGTTGTGTTCGGAGGACTGCAAGGGCCTGTGTCCGATCTGCGGCTGCAACCTGAACAAGGAACAGTGCAGCTGTCAGCAGCCCGAATGGGAAGGCCGCCGCATCAAGGCGTTTGACAGTTTGGAATGGCCGAAGGAGGACTAGCTCCGGGGCTTTTCCGCTCGATTCACTTTTTAGACATTGATGATAAGTTTTAAAGGAGATGTGCAATCATGGCAGTACCGAAGAGAAAAGTATCCAAAGCACGCAGAGACAAGAGACGTTCCAATGTATGGAAACTCGACACACCGGCATTTTCTATCTGCCCACAGTGCGGTGAGCTGAAAGCTCCTCACAAAGTATGCGCGCATTGCGGCTACTACAAAGGCAGAGAAGTTATCAAGATGGACTAATTGTCCTGCTTGTTGACCACGCTTTGAAAATGAAGGGCAGAGGGGAAGGCGTTCCCTTCCTGCCCTGTTTTTTTGTACACAAACACCCTGTTCCCCAAGAGGAGGCGAGATCTCTCAGTGGCAGTCAAAATTGTAAGCGTTGAACCGGGCAGTCCGGCCAGACGTGCGCGTATCCACAAGGGCGACACGCTCATCAGTATCAACGGCAACGCCATCACCGACGTACTGGACTATCAGTTTTATGTGACCGACGAACATCTGGAAATTTTGCTGTGTGACCCGGACAAAAAGGTGCGCACTGTGGTGGTGGACAAGGAGGAGTACGACGACCTGGGCCTTTCGTTTGAGACCTATTTGATGGACAAGCAGATGGGCTGCAAAAATGCCTGCATCTTCTGCTTTGTCGATCAGATGCCCCCGAATATGCGCAAGAGCCTCTATTTTAAGGACGACGACACCCGGATGTCCTTTTTGTTCGGCAACTACACCACGCTGACCAATCTCAAGGAGGGGGACATCCGTCGCATCATCAAGATGCACGTCAGCCCCATCAACGTCTCGGTGCACACGATGAATCCACAGCTGCGCGTGCAGATGATGAAGAACCCATTTGCAGGCAAGTCGCTGGAATTTATCAGGATGCTCACCGAGGGAGGAATCAAGGTCAACACCCAGATTGTCCTTTGTCCCGGATACAATGATGGCAAGGAACTGGAATACAGCCTGTCGGAGCTTGCAAAGCTCGGTCCCAACATTCAGAGCATCGCGGTGGTGCCGGTGGGCTTGACCAAGTACCGCGAAAAACTCACCCTGCTGCGCGGATTCTTCCCGCAGGAGGCAAAAGAGGTCATCGCGACGATGGAGCGATGGGGAGAGCATTTTTTAAAGGAGTACGGCGCGCGCACGGCCTATGCTTCGGATGAATTTTATATCCTGGCAGGGCAGCCCTTCCCGGACTATGCGTTTTATGAAGATTTTGCCCAGCTGGAAAATGGCGTCGGCATGATGACGCTGATGCGCCACGACTTTGAAGCGGCGCTGCAAGGAGCACAGCAAGACAATCTTTCCCCCAATCCAAGACAGGTCACCCTCGCCACCGGTGCGTTGGCCTACCCGATGATGTGCGATTTTGCCGCGCAGGTGCAGCGGCAATTTCCACAGGTACAGGTGCAGGTGGAGAAGATTATCAACGACTTTTTCGGGCACACCATTACGGTGGCAGGTCTTGTGACGGGACAGGATCTGATTGCCCAGCTCAAGGGAAAACAGCTTGGCGATGCGCTGCTGATACCGGCAAACATGCTGCGGCATGAGCAGGACAAATTCCTGGACGATGTCACTCCACAGCAGGTGCAGCAGGAGCTGGATGTGCCGGTTATTCCTGTGGAAAATGATGGACCGATGCTTCTGGAACAGATGCTGGGACTCCAGGAGTTTTAAACGCATTTGATACTTTATTGTGGAAAGAAGGTTATCCATGGCAGTCAGACCAATCGTAGCGGTGGTGGGCAGACCGAATGTCGGAAAATCCACCCTGTTTAATAAATTGATCGGCCAGCGCCTCTCCATTGTGGAGGACACGCCGGGCGTCACCCGGGACCGCATCTATGCCCCCTGCGAGTGGAGCGGGCATGAGATCATGCTGGTAGACACCGGCGGCATCGAGCCGTACTCGGATGACATCATCCTCTCGCAGATGCGCAGACAGGCTGAGATGGCCATCGAGAGCGCACAGGCCATCATCCTGGTGGTGGATGTCAAGTCGGGCGTTACTGCGACCGACCAGGAAGTGGCGGCAATGCTGCAAAAGAGCAACAAGCCGGTGGTGCTTTGTGTCAACAAGTGCGATGGCGTGGGAGAGATCCCTCCGGAATTCTATGAGTTTTATAACCTCGGCTTGGGAGATCCGATCCCGGTTTCTTCGGTGCACGGTCACGGCACCGGCGATCTTTTGGATGCGGTGTATGAGCACCTGGACTTTTCAAAAGAAGAGGAGTACGACGACGACTGCGTGACGGTGGCGATTGTGGGCCGTCCGAACGCAGGCAAATCGTCGCTGGTCAACCGCATTGCGGGGCGCGAGGCGGTCATCGTTTCGGACATTGCGGGAACCACCCGAGATGCAACCGATACGATGGTAGAAAATGAATACGGCAAGTTTGTCTTTATTGACACCGCCGGCATCCGGCGCAAGAGCAAGGTGGAGGAGACGATCGAGCGCTACAGCGTGCTGCGCGCCTACATGGCGATCGACCGCTCCAATGTGTGCATCATTATGATCGACGCCACCCGCGGATTCAGCGAGCAGGATTCCAAGATTGCGGGCTATGCCCACGAGCAGGGCAAGGCGTGCATCATCGCTGTCAACAAGTGGGATGCGGTGGAGGACAAGACCGACCGCACCATGCAGGAGATGAAGAAAAAGCTGGAGAACGATTTCAGCTTTATGCCCTATGCGCCGATGGTGTTCATCTCCGCGATGACCGGTCAGCGGGTGAACAGCCTGTACGAGCTCATCAAAAAGGTGGACGAGCAGAATGCCCGCCGCATCTCGACCGGTATGCTCAACGATATGCTCAACTACGCCACCGCGCGGGTACAGCCGCCGTCGGACAAGGGCAAGCGCCTGAAGATCTACTACATGACCCAGGTTTCCACCCGTCCGCCGACATTTGCCTGCTTTGTCAACAAATCGGAGCTGTTCCACTTCTCGTACCAGCGGTATTTGGAAAATCAGATTCGAGAAAATTTTGGTTTTGCAGGTACGCCTATTCGGATGCTGGTTCGGGAAAAGGGAGATAAAAATAAGTAAAAAAAGAGGGGTATCATACCCCTCTTTTTTCTTTAATGGAGTCGCCGGACACAAAGCGGAACGATGATAAGGTAACAGATGATCGCGGCTACTTTAGGTGCAAGGACGGAATAAGGGAACGGAAGCCAAGAAAAAACAAAGTAGACTCCCCACAGGATGGGGATGGGGAGCAAAAACCACAGGTTATGGCGAAGCCAACGCGACCAATGGTGTTCGCGATCGGGCACCCGGTGAAAGCTGCGCAGGGTTAAAGCAATGGTCAGGGACAAGATTTGCAGCAGCAATCCGGGCAGCAGGGAGAGCGGCGTCTGAAATTGCCTCCAGAGCAGAGCGCTGCACAAAAGTCCCGCGACATCAAAAAAGGTGGCAAAGGGGAAAGCTTGCACAAAGTGTGGGTTTTCTTCCTTTGGGGAGCCTATGTTTGATTGAGGGTGGGAAGGCGTCTGGGGGATATCTTCCGTGTCGTTTAGCAGGTAGTCGATGGTGACGCCAAAGAGGTTAGCCAAGGGCAGCAGCTTGTCGATGTCCGGCATCGATTCTCCGGTATCACATAGTTAAAGATATTGGTATCATTCAATCAATTTTGCCGATAAA
>JAHZAY010000020.1 GCA_019423685.1 Clostridiales bacterium
GATAGGCCCTTATAGGGCCTGTTCAAACCACCCGTTCAACGGGTGGTTTTGATTTGTTTTGACTGGGTTTGGTCTAGGAAAACAGTTGGGCCAGAGCCGCAGGAAAACAAAACCGGCTGTGCGGCTCAAAGCGCAGCAGCATGAGCGCCGCACAGCACAGCTCCACCTGCTCGTCCAATTGGCAGAGCCCGAGCTGGCGCAAATCCAGATACAGCCTGGTATCTCGCGTAAGGGCGCAGCGGATGTCGGTGTAGTAGTCCCAGTAGTCCGGTTCCTGTTGGGCCAGAGAATCCGGTGCGTCGACCAGTTCGGAGAAGTAGATGACCTTGCCGCTTTCGTGCCGCTCCTGGGCGAGCTGTTCATCCAGGCGGCCCAGAATGCCGAAGTTGACAAAGAAGGAAAGCAGCCTCTGGCTCAATTGCGCCATCTGTTCCGGTGAGATATGCAGTTTCATCCGTTCGCCCCCTCCCTTATATAATACCATAATATAATATTAAAATCAAATACTTATATTAAGTGCTATAATGTAAAACCTATTAAAGAAATCAATTTTAATTATATAATACTGATATAACTTTATGATAAGGAGGCGTAGCATGAAGTTTTCACCCGGAAAGATAGAAAAGGTTGTCATCAATCTCCGGCTTGATGAAGATTTTTTGGAAAAAATTGATCGGGAAGCTTCCAAGCGAAACCTATCCCGCAACGAGTTTATCTGTCAAGCCATCGCCTACGCGATGGATAATATGGAATCTTCCGAGGAAGAATAGTCTCCGCGCCACCGATTCAAAGCAGAAAATATCTCTGCGACAAAACCAAAAGAGAAGATAAAAGACCGATTTGCCCACCTATCGAAAAGTGGCAAATCGGTCTATTTTTGTGGCAAAACCCCACCGAGGGGGCTGTGACCCTTTTTTAATCGTCCAATTTGAGCACCGCCATAAAGGCCTCCTGCGGAACCTCCACAGAGCCCAGCTGGCGCATCCTCTTTTTGCCTTCCTTCTGCTTTTCCAGCAGCTTCTTTTTGCGGGTGATGTCGCCGCCGTAGCACTTGGCCAAAACGTCCTTGCGGAACGCCTTGACCGTCTCGCGGGCGATGATCTTGCCGCCGATGGCGGCCTGAATCGGCACCTCAAACATCTGCCGCGGAATATTTTCCTTGAGCTTTTCGGCCATCTTGCGCGCACGCGCATAGGCGCGGTCGGCGTGGACGATGAAGGACAGCGCGTCCACCACCTCGCCGCTAATCATGATGTCCAGCTTGACCAGCTTAGACGGCTGATACCCCGCAAGCTCGTAGTCGAACGAGGCGTAGCCCTTGGTGCGGGATTTGAGCGCATCGAAAAAGTCGTAGACAATCTCGTTGAGCGGCAGCTCATAGTGCAGCTCGACGCGGTCGGTGTCCAGATATTTGGTGTCCTTATAGGTGCCGCGCCGCTCCTGGCACAGCTCCATGATGGTGCCGATGTAGGCGGTGGGGGAAAAGATGCTGGCCTTGACATAAGGCTCCTCCGCCTCTGCAATGTCCGATGGATCGGGGTAGTTGGTCGGGTTGTCGATCATCATCGTCGAGCCGTCGGTCATAATCAGTTTGTAGATAACGCTTGGGGCGGTGGTGACGAGGTCGAGGTTAAATTCGCGCTCCAGGCGCTCCTGGATGACCTCCATGTGCAAAAGCCCCAAAAAGCCGCAGCGGAAGCCAAAGCCCAGCGCCTTGGAAGTCTCCGGCTCAAAGGAGAGCGAGGCGTCGTTGAGCTGCAACTTTTCCAGCGCATCCCGCAGGTCGGGGTATTTGGCGCCGTCCGCTGGATAGATGCCGCAGAACACCATCGGGTTGACCTGGCGGTATCCGGGCAGGGCTTCTTTAGCGGGGACGTTGGCGTGGGTGACGGTGTCGCCGACGACGGTGTCCTTGACGCTCTTGATGCTGGCCGTGATGTAGCCGACCTCGCCCGCACACAGTCCGTCGGTCGGGACAAGGTTGGTAGCGCCCATATAGCCGGCCTCCACCACCTTAAAGCGTGCGCCGGTAGCCATCATCAAAATGTCGTCGCCGGGGCGCACTGTGCCCTGCATGACGCGGATATAGACGATGACGCCCTTGTAGCTGTCGTAGTAGGAGTCAAAGATCAGTGCCTGCAAGGGGGCGCTCGGGTCGCCCTTTGGCGCGGGGATGTCGGTGACGATGCGCTCAAGCACCTCTTCGACGTTTAAGCCGGTCTTAGCCGAGATGCGCGGGGCATCCAGCGCCGGGATGCCGATGATGTCCTCGATCTCGTGGCAGACCATGTCGGGGTTGGCGCTGGGAAGGTCGATCTTGTTGATGACCGGCACCACCTCCAGATTGTGCTCGACGGCAAGGTAGGTGTTTGCCAAAGTCTGGGCCTCAATGCCCTGGGAGGCGTCCACCACCAGCAGCGCGCCCTCGCAGGCGGCAAGCGAGCGGGAAACCTCATAGTTAAAGTCGACGTGTCCGGGGGTGTCGATCAGGTTAAATTCATAGAGATTGCCGTCCTTGGCGGTGTACTCGACCTTGACGGCGCGGGCCTTGATGGTGATGCCGCGCTCCCGTTCCAGCTCCATGTTGTCCAGCAGCTGGTCCTCCATCTCGCGCAGCGAGATGGCCTGGGTCTTTTCCAGGATGCGGTCGGCAAGGGTGGACTTGCCGTGGTCGATATGGGCGATGATGCAGAAGTTGCGGATACGGGAAATATCCTTCTGCGGGAAATCTGGCATGGGATCTCACCTTTCTATGCTAAAAAAAAGTTTTGCGCTTTGCAAGCGGGTTGGCGGATAAAATAGTCTACCTTAAATTGTACCATACCTTCACCGCCGGCGGCAAGAGGGTTGGGAGCGTTTTTGCTGCACTCCCTTTTGCGGGTGATTAGTTGTGCTGTTTGCAGGAGAGCTCATCGGCTTCCAGCACAAAGACACAGACCGAATGCAAAGCCTCGTCCGGAATTTCCCAATCGGTCTGTCCGGTGGTCTGGCGAAGGATATAAAGCAATCCTTGCCTCTTTTCTTCAAGCTGGGTCAAAAAATGGACCCGCCCAAATCCCGTGATGCTCTGATAGCAGGTGGTGTTTTCGCAGGCGCTGGAGGCAGTTTTTTGCTGGTGGTTGCAGTCCAGTTCAAAGGCTGCGCACTCATTTTGGGTGAGCAGTCGCACTTTGCGGCCCTCTTTGGCGCTGTGGAAGTACAGCCGAAATCGTCCGTCCTGCTGAGTAAATCCGAAGCTCAGCGGCACGATGTAGACCCGCCCCTCATCGGAGAGGCCCAGCCGGCAGCAGTCACAGGAGGAAAGGATGGAGCAGATCTGCTGCGGGTCGGTGACGGCGAATTCCTTTCGCCGCATGGGGGTAGTTTCCGGGGGGATGGTGTGTTCAATCTCCTCAAGTTGGCGCGCAAAGTGGTGATAAAAGATGCCCAGCACACCCAAGTAATTTTCCTTCCAGGGCTTGTTGCGTCCGTAAAAATGTACAACGGCGGTGTTGCAGCGCACCCACTCGAGATCGTGGCGTTCCTCGCGGGGAAGCTTGATATTTTTAAAATAGAGGTACTTATCGCCGAGGTTGTAAATCATCGGGTCCAACTCGATGATTCGCCCGGCGTACAGGGCGTTGAGCACGTCCTGATCGGGCAGGAGAAGGGCGTTTTTGTGCTCGGAGATAAAATCAATGATCTTTTGAGTCGGTTCGTCGCGCAGCAGTTTCAGATTCATCATCATCACGCCGGAATTGATATAGCTGGTGCGCTCGGGCATATTTAAGCGCAGACGGTTAAAATCCTGAAAGGCGCGGCTTTCCACATGGGAGGCTGCGGCAAAGAGGTTTTGCCCAAAGTCGATCGTGTAGAGTTTGCGCAGCGAATTGAGCACCACCAGGTCTGGGTCGAGGTAGAGAATGCGGTCTAGATCCTGCGGCAGATAATGGGCAGCGAACAGCCGGTAGTACATCTCGGTGGGGTAGCGGTCGGAGACCGGTGCACCCTTGAGCAGGCCCTGTGGGACCTTGACACTGACCGGGGTAATGCGGGGAAAGAGGGTGTGCAGCCGCGCAAGATCTGCGTCGGTCAGACTGTTGTGGACGACATAGAGGGTGAACTCTCCCTGTGGGTCGGATTCCGAGAGCGAGCAGAGCATGACGCGCAACACCTTTAGGTAGTTTCGGTCCAGCGTGACCAAGATGTTGTAGGAAAAAGGCTCAGACATGGCAAAACCTCCTCATAAAAGTGAAATTAAATCCCGTTGTCCGGCAAAGACTGTTCAGCAGATGCAAAGATTTCCAGAAATTTTTGGGCGGGCCAGCTGAGCGAAGCGCCCTTTTTGCTGATGGCAGCTAGCTTGGTATTTAACGATTCCTCTCGCAGCTCGGCAGAGATGATATTGTGGTGCGGCATGATCCGGTAGGCCGACTGCGGCACAATGGCCACCCCAAGTCCCGCCTCGGCCCACATCATCGCGGTGCGGGCGTCATCCGAAAGACAAAAAATCTGTGGGGTGATGCCCTCTCTTGCAAAGGCCGACAGCAACAGCTTCTCAAACCTGCGATACAGGATGATCGGGAGGTTTGCAAGGTCGGACAGCTGCAAAACAGCTTCCCTTTCTTCCAACTTGGGAAAGAATGTAGGGCTGCCCGCTGCAATCATCGGTTCCGGTTGCAGGTAGCGGCAGTCCACCTGTTCGTCGTGGAAAGGGGTGCGCACCACAGCCAGTTCAATGAGCCCGGAGTCCAGCATCTCCATCAACTCGAAGGTGTTGCCTTCATGGATGGCAAAGCCGATCTGTGGGCAGGCACGATGAAAAGCGGGGATTCGCCAATTGAGAAGAGAAGCTCCCGATGAGGACACCGTCCCGATGTGCAGGGTGCCGGAAAAGCCGCCCGCCATCGCCTGCATCTCCTTTTGGGTGCGCTGGGTCAACTCCAGGATGCTCTGCGCGCGCTTGTACAGCAGTTTGCCGGCCTCGGTCAGCTGCACTCCGCGCGCCCCGCGCTGCAAAAGTTGCAGGTGCAGCTCATCCTCCAAAAGCTTCAGCTGGTAGCTCAATGGGGGCTGGGAAAGGTGCAGCTTTTTGGAGGCCGCCGAGATGCTGCCCTCCTCGGCAATGGTGGTGAAATAGAAAAGCTGGCGTATGTCCAAAACAAAGGGACCTCCCTTTATATAATATATAAAAAAACTATGGCAGTCATAGAAAGAAAATATATTTTATAGAGCCCAAAATATGATATAATCATACCATGGAGTCCGACTACGATGCAACGGAGGAATTGAGAACAGAATGTTAAAGTTTGCGAAATATCTAAAACAGTTCAAATTACAGGTGTTGGTTGGCCCGGTATTTAAACTGACCGAGGCCATCTTCGAGCTGATCGTGCCGCTGGTTATGGCACAGATCATCGACGTCGGTATCGCCAACGGCGACCGAGGATATGTGATTCGAATGGGCGGCGTGATGGTGCTGCTCGGCCTTGTCGGTCTGTGCTGTGCGCTGATCTGCCAGTACTGCGCGGCAAAGGCCAGCCAGGGTTTTGGCACCGTGCTGCGCTCCGAGATGTTCCGGCACATCAACTCCCTGTCCCACGGGGAGATTGACCAGATCGGCACCCCCTCGCTCATCACCCGCATCACCAATGACGTCAACCAGCTGCAGTTGGCTGTAGCAATGCTCATCCGCCTGGTGGTGCGTGCGCCATTCCTGGTTATCGGTTCGACGGTCATGGCGCTGATGATCGACTGGAAATTGGCTTGTGTATTCTTTGTAGCAGCCCCACTGATGGCGCTGGTACTCTACCTTGTGATGAGCCGTTCGATCCCCTTTTACCGAATCATTCAGAAAAAGCTCGACCACATCTCGCTGATTACCCGGGAAAACCTCTCGGGCGTGCGCGTCATCCGGGCCTTTTCCCGCCAGGAAAAGGAAAAGGAGCGCTTTGCACAGGCCAGTGACGATCAGATGACGACCTCGATTGCCGTGGGACGCATCTCTGCCCTGTTAAACCCGCTCACCAGCGCGATCATCAACCTGGCGATCGCCGCAGTTATCTGGTTTGGCGGTTTCCGCGTTGATTCGGGCAACATGACACAGGGTGAGGTCATCGCATTTGTCAACTATCTCAACCAGATTTTGCTGGCCATGATTGTAGTGGCAAACCTGGTTGTCATCTTCACCAAGGCGGCAGCTTCGGCCACCCGTGTCAGTGAGGTGCTCGAGCTGCACTCCTCGATTGTCAACCGCGTCAGCAAGCCTGCTCAAGAGGTCGCAGGAAGCCCGGAGATCGAATTTGACTCGGTTCGTTTTGCTTATCCAGATGCCGGCGACTATTCGCTTTCGGACATCTCCTTTTCTATTAAACGCGGCCAGACGCTCGGCATTATCGGCGGTACCGGCTGCGGCAAATCTACCCTGGTCAATCTCATCCCCCGCTTTTATGAGGTCACCGAGGGAAGTTTGAAGGTGGACGGAGTAGATGTGCGCGACTACCCGCTGCCCCAGCTGCGAGGCAAGGTGGGCGTAGTGCCGCAGAAGGCGGTGCTCTTTTCTGGCACGCTGCGGCGGAACATGCAGTGGCGCGAGGAGGATGCGACCGACGAAGAGATCTGGCAGGCGCTGGAAACGGCGCAGGCTGCGGATTTTGTCCGCAAAATGCCGGATGGATTGGACAGTGTGATCCTTCAGGGAGGCAAAAATTTGTCCGGTGGACAAAAGCAGCGCCTCACCATTGCAAGGGCTCTGGTGGGAGCTCCGGAAATTCTGATTTTGGACGACAGTGCCAGCGCCCTGGACTTTGCCACCGATGCTGCCCTGCGCCGGGCAATTGCAAAGTTTTCGGCTGAGCATGCAAACAGCATGACGACCATCATCGTTTCACAGAGGGCGAATACCGTGCGGTATGCCGATGAGATTGTGGTGCTCGATGATGGCAGAGCGGTTGGAATCGGAACCCATGAGCAGCTGTTGGAGAACTGCCAGACCTATCAGGAAATTTACTGGTCGCAGAATGAGAAACAGGATGAACCTGCGCAGAAAGGAGGCCGTGCATAATGGAAAATCGCGGAGAAATTTTGGGGCGCATCCTGCGCTTTGCAAAACCGTACAGGCTGTATCTTTTTGCGGCGCTGGTCAGCGCGGTGCTCAGCGTGTCGCTGGGACTGTATGCGCCGGTGCTGATCGGCCGTGGAATCGACCAGATTCTCGAACCGGGAAAGGTGTACTTCGATCAGCTGTTGCCGATCTTACTTGAGCTGATTGCCGTCGCAATTCTTGCGGCGCTCTTCCAGTGGCTGATGACCCTTTGCACCAACATTGTCACCTATAAGACGGTGCGCGACCTGCGTGTTACTGCCTTTAATAAGATCGAACAGGTGCCGCTGTCCCTGATCGACAGCCGCTCCCACGGAGATATCATCAGCCGCATCATCAACGATGTGGACGCCATCTCGGACGGCCTCTTGCAGGGATTCTCTCAGCTGTTCACCGGCGTCATCACCATCGCCATCACCCTGGTCTATATGTTGACGCTAAACTTTAAGGTGGGACTTGTGGTGGTCATCATCACCCCGCTGTCGCTGTTTGTGGCGTCCTTTATTGCAAAACATTCCTTCGATATGTTCCGCCAACAGAGCGCCATCAAGGGAAAGCTGAGCGGCTGTATCGAAGAGTTGGTCGGAGAACAGAAGGTTGTCAAAGCCTTCCGGTATGAAGAGCGCGCGCAAAAGCAGTTTGACGCGATTAACAACGACCTGTACAATGTAGGTGTCAAGGCGCAGTTCTATTCCTCCCTTACCAATCCCTGCACCCGCTTTGTCAACAGCGTCGTGTATGCGGCGGTGGCGCTGGTCGGCGCACTCAGCTGCATTGCAGGTGGATTTACTGTCGGTGCACTTTCCAGCTTCCTGACCTATGCAAATCAGTACACCAAGCCGTTTAACGAAATCTCCGGCGTTGTCACCGAGCTGCAGACCGCCCTTGCCAGTGCAAGACGTGTCTTTGCTGTGATCGACGAGCAGGCGGAGCAGCCGGATGATGCGGATGCAACCCATCCAGAGAGCAGCCAGGGCGCAGTGGACATTGAACAGGTCAACTTCTCTTACGAGAAATCCCATCCGCTGATTCGCAACTTTAATCTGCACGTCAAGCCGGGCCAGCGCATCGCATTGGTAGGTCCAACCGGCTGCGGAAAGACCACCATGATTAACCTGCTCATGCGCTTTTACGACACCGATTCCGGTGAGATCCGGGTGGATGGCCAGCCGGTCAAAAAGATTGGCCGCGACGCCCTGCGCTCGCTGTACGGCATGGTGTTGCAGGACACTTGGATGTTTAAAGGGTCGGTGCGGGACAACATCGCTTACGGCAAGCCGGACGCCACCGACGAGGAGATCGTCGCGGCGGCCAAGGCAGCCCACGCGCACAGCTTTATCATGCGCCTGCCGCAGGGATATGATACGATTCTTTCAGAGGACGGCGGCAACATCTCACAGGGACAAAAGCAGCTGCTGTGTATCGCCCGCGCCATGTTGACCAAGCCCTCGATGCTCATCCTCGACGAGGCAACTTCCTCGATCGATACCCGAACCGAGATGAAGATTCAGCAGGCATTTGTCGAGATGATGAAGGGCCACACCAGCTTTGTGGTGGCACACCGCCTCTCCACCATCCGCGAGGCCGACTGCATCCTGGTTATGCGGGACGGACAGATTGTGGAGCAGGGTACCCACGAGGAACTGCTGGCGAAAAACGGTTTCTACCACGAACTGTATTACAGCCAGTTCGCACAGACAGTGGCGCAATAGCATCTGTCTTACGAAAGCAGAAAACAATCCGCACAGCAAAGGCTGTAAAAATAAAGGGAAGGCGTTTGGCCATGGTAGAGCCATCCAGAGCAGATGGACGCGCCTACCGATTGTGCCGGCCGCACCGCAAACCAGAAAAAAAGCGAGGGAGTTTTAACTTCCTCGCTTTTTGATCGGAACCAGATGATCTTACGGTCCCTTCTAATTTTTTTTCGCAAGCACAAAACCAAAGTTACCCTGCATCCCAAGCGTGAATAGGGTGCAAGCTCAGCCTGCTATTGTTGCAGCGTCGCGATGATCGACGGAACAAACTGTTTCTTGCGGGAGACCATGCCGGGAATCAAGAGCCCGTCTTCTGGAAGCTCGTCGAGGTGGTTGGACTGCTTTAACAGTTCTTTGGCTTTGGCTCCGGCGCACAGCACGATGCTGCTCTCTTCCAATATGTTGGTCAACAGCATAAACAGCATGGTGGAGGGATCCCGCTCGTACTTTTCGTCCATCAGCTGCTGCATGGCAGGTACCAACTGTTTTAAACTGGCACCGCTGACCGAGGTGACCTGTCCCACCCCAAAGTGTACCTCTTCGGCGGTGAAGGTCTTGTAATCCTGATAGAACAGCTCCTCGGTGGAGCGGGAGGACAGATCGCTGCCCGCCTCAAACATAGCCTGTGCGTAGGTGGGAATGTCGATGCTCGCAATGCCTGCCAAATCTTCGGCAGCGGCACGGTCCACCGGGGTGCAGGTCGGCGAGCGGAACATCAGGGTGTCAGAGAGGATTGCGGAGCACAGCAGGCCCGCAATCTGCGGCTCAATCGGAATGCCGTTTTCGTGATAGAGCTGGTAGACGATGGTGGCGGTGCAGCCCAACGGCTGGTTGCGGAAATAGACCGGATTGATGCTCTCCAGTCCTCCAAGGCGGTGGTGGTCGATGATCTCAAGAATATCGGCGCTCTCGACGCCGCTGACAGCTTGGTTTTTCTCGTTGTGATCGACTAAAATGACCTGCTTTTTCTGGGTGGCCAGGAAGGAGCGCTTGGAGAGCTGGCCGATGTAGCGGCTGTTTTCGTCCAAAACAGGGAAGTAGCGGTGGCGCTCTTTGGCCATAACCTCTTTGACGTCATCGGTGTAATCGTCGAGGGTGAAGGAGAGGATGTGGTGGCTGGTCATGAAGAAGTCGATGGGCATGCTCTGGTTAATCAGCCGCGCGACGGTGTAGGAGTCGTAGGGGCTGGAGAGGATGATGCAGCCCTTGTTTTTTGCGCGCTCGATGATCGTCTCATTGGGTTCCGCGCTGGTGCACAGGATGATGCAGGAGACGCCGGTTTCGATGGCAAAAAATTGTGATTCAAAGCGGTTTCCGGTGATGACCATGTCGTGCTCTGCGACATAGTCTACCATCCGTTCCGGGGTGTTGGCGGCAATGGTGACCCGGCCCTGGTCAAAGACGCCGCTTGTGTCTCCGCAGATGACTTTGGCCTCCAGGACCTTGACGATGTTGGAGTAGGGGGTTTTTGCTTTGGAGACGATGCGGTTGTCGTAGACGTCCATATCCGATGCGGCGATGTTGGACATGGTGATGAGGCCCTGCAGGTGCTCGTCCTCGTCGGTGATGCACAGGGTGCTGGCCTCATATTCCTTCATCAGGCTGTATGCCTGTTTGATGGAGATTTTGGCATCGACGGAGGGAACCTGCTTAATCTCCATATCCGCGACGCGGGTGCGGATGTCGGAGAGATATTCCGGTTCCTCCGAGCCAAAGTAGGAGAGGGCAAAGGCGGTCTCTTTGTTGATCTCTCCGGCACGCTTTGCCACATAGGGCTGGCCGGTCAATTTTCGCTTCAGATCCGCATAGGCCAGGGCCGAACAGATCGAGTCGGTATCGGGGTTTTTGTGCCCGATGACGGTGATTTCCTTTTGCTGGTTCAAGCTGTTTTTCTCCTTTCCTGCTTGATCTGCGTTTTGGTTATATTCTCTATTTTTGCACTCAGAGTTTGGTTTAATGTCACTATACCACAAATTTTTGTGCAGGACAAGGATTTAGTTTGTTAAAGCAAAAACAAATGCTTTTTTTGCCCACAATCTTGACAAAAATGGGGCGGTCTGGTATTCTGGAAACGGATTTTGACCTTTTTACAGGGGATTTGAGGTGAAAGAATATGCGCAAAGTTTCCTGCTAAATTTTTAGGGTAAACAGACTACACATCAGGCCCAAACGATGGAGGCCTGTAGTTGCGTTTGCCCTGCGGCGGGAAAAAGCGAGAACTGCGCATATTCTTCTCCAAGGGTTCGCTGCGCCCCTTAGCGAAAGGGGATGCGGCGTATAATACCTGTGCGGATAGAGAGGTAGGAGCAGTGGGTTTCCCGCTGCTCCTACTTTTTTTGCAGAGGTGAACGCCCATGTCGATGATTTTATTGTCCGACCTGTCATTTTGTTATGAGGGCAGCTATCAACCTGTTTTCAAAAATCTTTCTGCTATACTGGATACCGATTGGCGTCTGGGACTTACCGGGCGCAATGGCAGGGGAAAAACCACCCTGTTGCGGCTGCTGCTGGGCGCACAGGGCAAACCGTTTGGCCTGACCGGCTTTACCGGGAGCATTCAGGCAAAGGCAAACTTTGGCTATTTTCCAGTACCGGTGACACCCGATATGGGTGCGCACCCCGAATGGCTCGCCATTGAGGTGGTGCAGGCACTGGTGCCAGGCTGCGAGCAGTGGAAGCTGGAGAGGGAGCTGTCCCTGCTGGCGCTGGATGAGGACGCTTTGTGGCGGCCATTTGAGCAGCTGTCCGGGGGAGAAAAGACCAAACTTCAGCTTGCCGCATTGTTCCTAATGGAGGACGCTTTCCCCTTGATTGACGAGCCGACCAACCACCTGGATGCACAGTCCCGACAGCTGGTTGCCGCCTATTTAAAAAAGCAGAGGGGATTTTTGCTGGTTTCGCACGATCGCTCCTTTTTAGATGGCTGTGTCGACCACATCGTGTCGCTGGATCGGGATCGAGTGCAGGTGCGCAAGGGTAACTTCAGTGGATGGTATCAGGACTATTTGACCCGGGTGCAGTCGGAACGAGAACAAAATGAGCGGCTCAAAAAGGAGATTGGGCGGCTGGAGACGGCAGCCCGCCGCACAGCCAGATGGTCGGAGCAGGTGGAGGCCACCAAGATAGGGGAAGGGTCGTGTGACCGCGGGCATATCGGACACCTAGCGGCCAAGATGATGAAGCGCTCCAAATCGATCCAATCTCGCCGGGATGAAGCGGTGGAGGAAAAGAAGAAGCTGCTCAAAAGTGTGGAAAACACAGGAAAATTAAAAATTCAGCCAGCTGCGCACTTTGCAAAGAAGCTGGTGGAGGTGCAGCAACTTTCGGTCCTTTTCGATAGCAGAGAACTGTTTTATCCGCTGAGCTTTTCGGTCGAGAGCGGGGAAAAGGTGGCGCTGCGCGGCGCAAACGGCTGTGGCAAGACGACCCTTTTGCGCTTAATTGCCGGGGAAAATTTGGAGTATACCGGGACGCTGCGGCTGGCGTCGGGGCTGACCATCTCGGTGGTGCCGCAGGAGACCGGACATCTCAAGGGGCCCTTGGAGGCCTATCTGGACGCATGTCAGGTGCAGAAAAGTTTGTGTATGACCATTTTGCGCAATCTGGGATTTGAGCGGGAACAATTTGATATTCCAATGGAACAGTACAGCCAGGGCCAGAAAAAGAAGGTGTTGATTGCGCGGTCACTGAGTGAGCGCGCACATCTGTATCTTTGGGATGAACCGCTCAATTATATCGATGTCTTTTCCCGCATCCAGATCGAGCAGCTTTTGCGGGAGCAACAGGCTGCCATGCTGTTTGTGGAGCACGATGCCGCCTTTTGCTACAATGTGGGGGCGCGAGAGCAGCTGGTCCAGCGCCGCCTGCGGTGAGGCAATCACCAAATAGAGGGCTTTTCATATTCTAAAAGTGAGGGGAGAGTCTTTTGTTGGAGACACTTCCCATTCCGAAATGGAAGGTGAAGAATATGAACTGCAATCAAAACAATGCGGCAACCTCCCGTGCGGCAGATACCCCACAGACGTTGCCGAGTTTCCCCAGTGTGGACGGTTCCGGACAGCCAATACCGGACGATTTGGGCAATATTCCGCAGACTTTGCCCAGCTATCCGCACATCGACGGCAGCGGTCTGCCCATTGATCCGCAGCCCATCCCGCCCACCAATGGCCAAAATGGGCAGAGCAGCACCCGCTGCTGCAAGGTGCGCTTTTTCCACGCAGCAGCGCAGTCCGGTCCGGTCAATGTTAACGTGGGTTCGCAGAGGGTCGCCACCAATCTGGCATTTGGCAACTTCTCTTCGTACTACTGCTTTTCCGAGGGCTTCCGTACCCTCAGCATTCTGAATGCACGAACCGGACGCACCCTGCTGCTGCAAAAGACGGTGCCGATGAACGCAAACGAGGTCATCACCATGGTCATCGTCAACAATGCCGCCACCGGCGCTTTGGAGGTCGTGCGGGTCAGCGACAGCGCCTGCTCCGGCCAGTTGGGCGGATATGCCTGCCTGCGGATGGCAAACTTTGTGCTGGGAAATCGCTCGCTTGACCTGCTGATGAGCGATGGCCGGGTGCTGTTCTCGGATGTGCGGTATAAGGAGAACACCCTTTCCCGCCGGCTGGTTCCGGGATACTATCAATTTTATGTCACCAACACCCCGCTGCGGATTGAACCTCGCTCTACGGATATTGAGCTGGATGAGGCACGTAGCTTGGATGGACAGTACATTGCAGGCTATGGTGAGGTGGATGTGGAAACCGCTTTCGGACTGCGCGCACGCCGCGGGTTGATGTACACCGCCTACATCATCGGGCAAGCCAATACCGACGAGGTACAGGTAGTTGTAGCCCAAAATAGCTGAGCAGCGTGTTTCCTCCTTTGCTGCATCAGTGTACATCCCGCTTTGGACAAGAAAGCCGCCTTTGAGGGCGGCTTTTTTGTTTGAATTTTTTCCCGCTCGGCTGCCTTTTTAGTAGAGTGTGGGGAGAGACAAGCACTTTTCTTTTGGCTCGCTCTTTTTTAGTAGAGGGGATAGACAACCCCTTTTCTTTTTGCTTCTTTTTTAGTAGGGGGAATGGAAGAGACAATCCCTTTTCTTTTTGCCCCCTCTTTTTTAGCAGAGAGGATAGAAGAGACACCCCCTTTTCTTTTGGCTTCCTCTTTTTTAGTAGGGGGATAGAAGAGACACCCCCTTTTCTTTTGGCTTCCTCTTTTTTTAGCAGGGGGGATAGGAGAGACAACCCCTTTTCTTTTTGCCCCCTCTTTTTTAGTAGGGAGTGTAGAGGAGATAAACACTTTTCTTTTGGCCCACCTTTTCTTTTAGCAAAGAAAAGGTGGGTTGACAGATGGGAAAATTTGTGTCAAGCTAAAGGGGAAGAATAAAAGGACAGAAGGACTGTCGGAAAGAGAGGGGTTCCATGGAGCATTTTCGGGAAGAGACAGGCCACCGGCTGCGGATGCTGCTGATGTCTGCGGCTATTATGATCTTGGTGGCACAGATGGATTTTAACCTCATTATCAGCGGATTTCGCATTTCGCTGGCGATTGTTTTTCTGCCGATCTTTGCCTTTCTCTCAAAGGGTTTTCCCGTCTTTTCGGTTACCCTAATCGCTGCGCCCGGCATCCTTTTGGTGCGGTGCATCTTTGAATGGCTGCACAGCGGCAGCTTTATGGCGGCCTTCTTGGACTATTCCCCGGAGATGATGTTTTATCTGGGCTACGGCGCCATGTTTTCGATCTATTCCCACCTGGTGCCGATGCAGCGCTTTTCCTTTGTGCGCATCCTGCCGCTGATTGGCATTGATACGATATCCAATCTTTTCGAAATGAGCATTCGTCTGGGCCACGATGCGGTTGCGCCCGATGTTCTGCTCCGGTTGGTGATCGTCGCGCTGGGACGCACCGCAGTGGCGGCCATCTGTCTGGCTTCGCTGGACGCATATGGACTTTTTATCTTGCATCGGGATGACCGGCTGCGATACCGCAAGTTGCTGCTCCTGACCTCCCAACTGAAAAGCGAGGTGGTCTGGATGAACAAGAACACCACAAAAATAGAGGAAACTATGTCGTTTTCTTATGGATTATACAACGAGTTGAGCGCACGGGAGGACGCACAATCCCAAAAGCTCGCACAACGTGCCCTGACGGTGGCAAAAGATATCCATGAGATCAAAAAGGAATATTACCTGATTATGAGCGGGATCTCTTCAGCGTTGGAAACGGACCCGGAAGAGAGTGGCATGTGGATGAAAAATATTCTGCAAATTGTGCAGGACAGCTTGCGCCGCGCCATTGAAAAGGATGGCAGCCGGGTAGGAATAGACATTTCGTTGCAAAAAAATTTCTATACGGACAAGCATTATTACCTGATGTCGGTGCTGCGCAATCTCATCACCAATGCTGCGGAGGCCGCCGGAGAAGAAAGCGCCCATGTGCTGGTCGCGCAGAAGGAGGAGGGCGGCGACTGTGTGCTGACGGTGCACGACAACTGCGGGGGAATTGCCCCGGAATATCTGCCCACAATCTTTGAGCCCGGCTTTTCGACAAAGATCAACTATGAGACCGGAAAGGTCAGCCGCGGACTGGGGCTGAGCTTGGTGAAGGATATCGTCGAGGAGGAGCTGGGCGGAACCATCTCGGTTGCGTCGGAGAACGGATGCACCGACTTTGTGATCCGCATTCCCTGGGAAAATGTAGAGGTGAAACGATGAAATTTTATCTGATTGACGATGACAGGAGCGTCTGCAACATTCTGAAAATTATCATCCAGCAAAAGAAATTGGGAGAGGTGTGCGGTATGGCCTCCAATGGTGTGGATGCACTGGAGGATCTGAAGTTTATCCAGCCGGACATCGTCATAGTGGATTTGCTGATGCCGGTGATGGACGGCATCCACTTTGTGCGCAAGGCGAAGGAACTGTACCCCGATATCACCTATGTCATGCTCTCACAGGTCAGCAGCAAGGAGATGGTTGCCCAGGCGTATGAGTGCGGCGTCACCTTCTTTTTGAATAAACCGGTCAACGGCGTGGAGGTGGTGCGGGTGCTCGGAAATGTCGCCGATGCCATCCAGATGAAGCGCACCTTCCAACAGATGCAGTCGCTGTTTTTGAAGGGAAATCCCGCCGAAACCGAGGGCGCGGTCATCCCACAGCTGCATCTGACCAGCGAGCAGCAGGAGGAAAAACCGCACATCAAGCGGGTCCGCTCTGTTTTACAAAAGCTGGGAATTATCGGTGAGAACGGCGCTGCCGATATCATCACTCTCGTGGACTACATGATAGAGGAAGGGTCCGAGACGGGCAAGTTTACCGTTTCGCAGCTTTGTGCCAAATTTAGCCCCAGCAATGCAAAGTCGATGGAACAGCGCATCCGACGGGCGGTAAATGCAGGGCTTACCAATCTGGCCAACATGGGATTGGAAGATTACACCAACGATACCTTCCAGGATCTGGCCGGTTCCCTGTACAGCTTTGAGCAAATTCGCAGAGAGATGGACTTTATTCGCGGCAAGTCCAGCAGCCACGGCAAGGTGTCCCTCAAGAGCTTTTTAAATTCCCTCATCTTTTACTGTGCAAACTAGTACGATATGTTGTGTTAGACCCGGCAGGATGCTTCCTGCCGGGCTTTTTGTATGCTTTTGCAATCTGAAAAGCTGGAATTTCCTTTCAGAAATGTTTTATAGGACGAATAATTAGAAAATCTATTGTACTTTAAAAACAAATTGATCTGATAATCAAACAAGATATAAGGCGTTGTCTCAAGAAAAAACGTATCTTTTTCCTGAAGAAAGGGTAAAATAAAAAGAGGCAATACCTAAGATGTTGAAAGATTTTTATACAATTTGACACGGCACGTGTTTTTAAGAGACAAGAAAAAAGCAAATTTTGTTGTGGGATACGTTTAATTTTGTGCGATATAAGTAAACAAGATGAACAAAGTTGCTTTTTTTCGCTTTTTTGACAAAAAAATTCCTGTAACTTTTTGAAGTTTTTGCAAACCCAGCCCTATAATCAAGGTATCATCAATCGAACAAAGTACCCCCGCAAACGGGCGGCGGGGAAAAAGGGTAAGTTTTTATATGGAGGTTTTTGCACTATGATGACCATCTTAGCCGGAGTAGGCTTCCTGCTCCTCACATTGGCAGTATTTTCGCTGTTCAGCTTGAAATTCCCAAAGGGCAGCCAAGCGATGTCTGGAATGGCAAACGCAGCAGTCGCTTCCTTTTTGGTGGAGGCGGTACACAAATACATTACAGGTGACCTGCTGGGCATCTCGTTCTTGGCAGAGGTCGGCGCCACTGCCGGCAGCATGGGCGGCGTAGCAGCGGGCGTCATGGTTCCGATCTGCATGGGTGCAAACCCGGTATTCGCAGTAGTTGCCGGCCTTGCCTGCGGCGGCTACGGCATCCTGCCAGGCTTCATTGCCGGTTATGTGGTTGGATTGATTTCCCCTTACATTGAAAAATATCTCCCAACCGGACTGGACCTTATCGCCGGCGCTCTGCTCATCGCTCCTGTGTCCCGCCTGATTGCCTTTGCGGTTGATCCGGCTGTCAACACAGTTCTGGGCGTAATCGGCAGCACCATCACTGCGGCAGCAGAGCAGTCTCCACTGGTTATGGGCTTCCTGCTGGGCGGCATCATGAAGATGATCTGCACCTCTCCTCTGAGCTCGATGGCTTTGACCGCCATGCTCGGCCTGACCGGCCTGCCGATGGGCATTGCAGCAGTTGCTTGCTTTGGCGGTTCCTTCACCAATGGTATGGTATTCCACAAAATGCACTACGGCGACCGCGGCAACGTCATCGCTGTTATGCTTGAGCCTCTGACCCAGGCACACATTGTCACCGCACATCCAATCCCGATCTTTGTCTCCAACTTCTTTGGCGGCGGCCTGGCCGGCCTTGCAGCGGCAGCCCTGGGCATCGTCAACAATGCTCCTGGCACTGCATCCCCAATTCCTGGCATGATCGCTCCGTTCGGCTTTAACCCTGCGGGCAAGGTCGTTCTGGCTCTGGCTTTGGCAGCAGCTGGCGGTCTGCTTGCCGGTTATGTCGGCGGCACCATCTTCAGCCGTCTGGAGAATGCGAAAAAAGCTCCCGTTGTATACGGCGATCCGCTTGCAGACAACGAAGAGGTTATCGACGCTTAAGATTTTGTGTCAATTCCTTTTAAAGTGCGCTGCACATCATCAACCTACGAAATCTTCGATGCATAAAAGCATTTCCCAATTTCTTATAAAACACAAGACGAAAGCAGAAGGACAAGCCAAGAGGCTTGTCCTTCTGCTTTTTTGGCGCCGAAAAGGCAAGAAAAACCCCCAGTTCAACTGGGGGTCAATAAA
>JAHZAY010000021.1 GCA_019423685.1 Clostridiales bacterium
TTTATTGACCCCCAGTTGAACTGGGGGTTTTTCTTGCCTTTTCGGCGCCAAAAAATGCGGAGGGGCTTTTGTTGAAAAGCCCCTCCGCCTGTTTTAGGAAAGATTTAACCGTTCCGGGATGTACCGCTCTACAATGCTGCGCGCGGCGTCGTTGTCCTCCAGCATCAGCATGACCACATAGCCGCCCCGTTCAAAGATGATGGCGTTTTCTGCGATGGTCTCCGAGTTGTACACATCAAAATTCGCAAACTCTCGAATCCTTGCATCCTTGCGCTCCCGCAGCTGCGAGAGGATATTTTCCCTGTGGGAGACGCCGTTTTCGTCCTCTCCCTCCTTGGGAAGCACAATGTATACGTCATCTGCGCCAAAGTCGGTTTCCACATACCGCACATACGCCGAGGTGTAGTCGTCCGGGTCCAGCCCGACCACCGTCTCCAGCTGTTCCGGTGTGGGGTCCACCAGTCCAATTCGGCTGCCCAGTGTCGCATAGATCTGCTCGAGCGCCTTTTTCGGGTCCACCGTCGTCTGTTCGGTGCGGTTGTCCAACGCTTCCTGCACATCCTCTTCATCGGGCAAGGTGGTGTCCAGCGCCTCACAGCCGGTCAGGCTGCACACCGCCACCACCGCCACAAGCAGGCTGGCTATTGTTCTATACCAACGTCTCATCCGTCTTTCTGTCCACCTTTCTTTCCCGGCTGCTTGCCGGGCTGCGGGCAGGGCGCTTCTCGCACCCGTCCAAAAATTCCTCTTCAAATTATAATCCATCTGTAAAATGGGTGTCAAGCATCGGCATGGAGCGTTTGCCAAAAGTTTACAGGATCCTTCCCGCTTTGTTCATCATTGTGAGATGCGCAGCACGAAATTTATCGTTTTTTCTCTTTACCGCCCTGCCGCGATATGGTACAATAAGGATATTGTGCACCCTCTTTTTTCACCGAGGGGGAAATTTTTTGTATGTAGGAAGGGAATTTTTCTATGGAAACCTATCTGATCGCCATTGTCGTCATCGCCGTCATCGTGGCTGTGGCCACCGCCGCCTGGTATCTGCGCAAGATGCTGCTCTTCTCCAAGGGCACCTATGGCAAAAAGACGGTGAATGCTATTCTGCGCCGCTATGCGCTCTCCCACAACTTCAAGGTGCTGGAAAATGTCACCGTCCGCTGCGATGGAAAAGAGCAGACCATCGACTTTGTGCTGGTCGGCTTTTTCGGCCTGCTGTTTGTCAGCGCACTGCAGGGCAAAGGCGACTTTTACGGCGACCTGAAAGAGGCCCGCTGGAGCTTTGTCGACGACGAGAAAAAGGTGCGCTTTGATAACCCTGTTTTGGAGATGGATAAAAAGATCGAGCTGTTCCGCCGCCTGATGGCACAGAAAAAGGTGTACAACCTGAAGGTGGACTCGGCAGTCGTTGTCGTCAGCTCCAAATCCAACGTCCCGATGTATCTGAGCCACATGCGCAGCGAGAACATTGTGATGACCACCAAGGAGTTTAAACGCTTCCTGCAAAAGGAAAAATTTGAAAAGGACAACAATGTCGATGTACCTGCGCTGACCAAGATGCTCGGCGAATTAAAATAAGCGCTTACTCAAAAGGGTCTCCCCAAAGGGAGGCCCTTTTCGTTTGAAATTGGTCAGTTTGCCCTATTGCATTTTCTTGCCTTTTCTGCTTTATAATATTTTTCCACACAGCCTTCACCTGCCTTCTTCTCCGCAAAATCCCCCGTTTCCCCGATTTTGCTTGCTCTGGCTTGTTCCTGCGCCCCTTTATCCTGCTGGCGGACAGATGGAAAATATTGTCGAAAAATTCTTCGATTTTGCCAAAAAAAGCACTTCCCCCTTGTGCACTTCTTTTTGGCAGCTCTAAAATTTGCATAGAGCAAAAACATATATCTTGTGTTTTTAGATAGTTTTTATATAATAACATACTATATATAGCGGTATACAGCGCGTATAGATGTGCAAATTCGTGGCTTTGCCTAATTGACTGTCCGCTTTGTTCCCGGTAAAATAAAAGATATGTGGTAGGCTGTGCCTGCTGCCGGTCTTGTGGTAAACTACGCAAAAAGCTTGCTTCGTGGGAAAAAGGACGCGGTTTAGCGGGCACAACATCAGTTGCTTTTCTGTGGCACTACAGCTACAGAAAGGCAAGCAAAAAAGGGGAGATCTTCATGTTCAGCACAATCATCAAGCGAGACGGACGCACTGCCGCCTACGATGTGGAAAAGATCGCCAATGCCATCTTTCAGGCGGCGACCTCGGTGGGGGGCAAAGACTTTGCCACCGCCCACAGCCTGGCCTTGCAGGTGCAGCAGCGGTTGGAGGAGAGCTATCCTTCCTCCCAATCCCCCACCGTCGAGCAGATTCAGGATATGGTGGAGAAGGTACTGATTGATACCGGACATTCCCGCACTGCGAAGGAATATATCCTTTACCGCGCCCAGCGCACCCGTGTGCGGGAGATGAACACCAAGTTGATGAAGGTCTATGAGGACTTGACCTTTAAGAGCGCCGCTGAAAACGACATCAAGCGGGAAAATGCCAATATCGACGGCAACACCGCCATGGGCACCATGCTCAAATACGGCTCGGAGGGCGCCAAAACCTTCTATGAAATGTTTGTGCTCGACCCCGAACACGCCCGCGCACACGACTGCGGCGATATCCACATCCACGACCTGGACTTCTTCTCGCTGACCACCACCTGCTGCCAGATCGACCTGACAAAGCTCTTTGAGGGCGGCTTTAACTGCGGTTACGGCTACTTGCATGAGCCGGAAGAGGTCGGCGATTATGCGGCGATGGCCTATACCGCTATCCAGTCCAATCAGAACGATCAGCACGGCGGTCAGAGCGTGCCAAAGTTTGATTATGATATGGCGCCCGGCGTGCGCAAGACCTATGCGCACCGCTACCGCGAAAATCTCGCCAAAGCCTGCGAGCTGCTGTGCGAGGACAGCGAGCAGCAGGCACAGGAGCTGCTGGAGCCGCTGTTTGCCTCGCTGAAAGAGCAGGGCCTTGTCCCCACCCTCCAGCCGGATGAACACTACCGCGCAGCAGAGCAGGCCTTGCTGCAAGAATCTTTCCACTGTGACCAACAAGCTGCCGCAGCGGCGCAGCGCTTTGCCCAGAAACACGCCTTTGAGGAGACCGAGCGCGCCACCTACAAGGCTATGGAAGGGTTGATCCTGGACCTGAACACCATGCACTCCCGTGCAGGCGCGCAGACACCGTTCAGTTCGCTCAACTACGGCACAGACACCTCCCCGGAAGGACGAATGGTCATTCAAAATATGCTGCTGGCAGAACAGGCCGGTTTGGGCCACGGCGAAACGCCCATCTTCCCCATCCACATCTTTAAGGTCAAGGAAGGGGTAAACTACAATCCGGGAGACCCGAACTATGACCTGTTCCAACTTGCCTGCAAGGTCAGCGCAAAGAGGCTGTTTCCAAACTTTTCTTTTTTGGATGCACCCTTTAATCTGCAATACTATAAACCGGGGCACCCCGAAACAGAGGTCGCCTATATGGGCTGCCGCACCAGAGTAGCTGCAAACATCTACGATCCTTCCCGGGAAATTACCACCGGCCGCGGCAACCTCTCCTATACCTCGATCAACCTGCCAAGGCTGGGCATTCTGGCCAATAAAAATATCGACCTGTTCTTTGAGCTGCTCGATCAGCGCATCGATCTGGTCATCCAACAGCTGCTCGACCGCTTCCGCATCCAGGGACAGAAAAAGGTGCTCAACTTCCCGTTCCTCATGGGGCAGGGCGTTTGGCTCGATTCGGACAAGCTGGGGCCGGACGATGAGGTCGCAGAGGTGCTCAAGCACGGCACCCTCACCATCGGATTTATCGGCCTTGCCGAGACGCTGGTAGCCCTGATCGGCCAGCATCACGGCCAAAGCGAGTATGCCCAAAATTTAGGGCTGGAAATCATCGGCCACATGCGTGCAAGGATGGACGCGGAGAGCGAAAAGCGCCACCTCAATTTCTCACTGATTGCAACCCCTGCTGAGGGCCTCTCCGGTCGGTTTGTCAAGATCGACCGCGAACGCTTTGGCACCATTCCCGGCGTCACCGACCGCGAATACTACACCAATTCGTTCCATATCCCGGTCTATTTCGAGATCAACGCCTTTGAAAAGATCCGGCTGGAGGCGCCGTACCACGCTTTGACCAACGGCGGACACATCACCTATGTCGAGTTGGACGGCGATCCCTGCCAGAACGTCGAAGCGTTTGAACAGCTCATCCGCTGCATGAAGGAATCCGGCATCGGCTACGGATCGATCAACCATCCAGTTGACCGCGACCCAGTGTGCGGCTACACCGGCATCATCGGCGACGAGTGCCCGCACTGCCACCGCCACGAAACCCCCGACCAGCCGATCGAGCGCATCCGCCGCATCACCGGGTATTTGGTGGGGTCGCTGGACCACTTCAACAACGCAAAACGTGCGGAGGAGCGCGACCGCGTCAAACACAGTCTCTCCTAAAACTTCTAATAAAAATATTTTCGCCCACCTGTAAAACAGGTGGGTATTTTTTTAAGATCGGGCGCCCCTTCTTGTCGCCTGAAGGCAGCTGCTAAAACCAAATTGCACCGATACAAAGCAAAAAGCAGGCGTTTCCCGATATCGGGAAACGCCTGCTTTTTTGTTTCCTTTTAAAGATTCTGCCCTACCTGGTAACCGAGCTGTGCCACATATACCGTCGAGCGTGCCAGCAAACCCATCAGCGCGAACCCAAACAGCAGCCCTGTTCCCAACCGCCGCCAGTTGCCGCTCTCATAGCTGGTCAAGCGCTGTGCGAAGCCATCAATGAGCATCGGGAGCATAAAGACAAGGCACCATTTCCAATCCGGCAATCCAACAAGGGCAAACACCACCCAGGACAACACCATCCCCATCAGCTCCCCTGTGCAGCGCGCACACAAAGGAAATTGTCTGCCCCGAAAAAAGAAGGAGCGATCCGGGCGGCAGTGGCAGCCGAAAACGATCGGCAGCCACCGGTAAAACCAATTGACCACTTTATGCTAAAATGCCGAAAGCAAAGCTGGCAGAAAAAACAAAGATATAGTACAGCACGCTCAGGATGACCGAAACCAGCGCGCCGATGCCGGCAGCCTTCGCGTTGCGGGGTTTGGTGTCCTTCCAAACCAAAAACAGCACCAGGCCCACAACCGGAATGCAGCAGCCCAAAATTCCCCATCCGATGCTGCCGCTATCGTTGGTGCTTGGGGTATTATTGTTGTTCTGCGCCGCTCCACAGTTTGGGCAGATCACCGCGTTGTCGTCGATCGGTTGTCCACAATGTTTACAATACATAAGGCTTCCTCCTCACAGATTCCTATTTTTCCATTTATACGCTTTAGTTTACAGAAACTCCATGGCACTGTCAAGTGCGTCACCTTTTCTTCCTCGGTACAAACACAAAAAAGAGCGCCACAATCAAAAAGACCGCATACAACAGGTAGGTTGTGGAGGTGTCTGCGGAAAAGGAGCCCTCTGGATGTCCAAGCGCGTAGATAAAAAACAGGAGCGCCGCCGCCAACATCAGCGCGCCTAAAATCTTTCTTCCCTTTTCACCCTTCATCTGCAATTCCTCCTCCTGCCATTTTCCCTGTATACTGGCGGAAAACAGCCTTTTTTCTATCATACCAGATGGGGCAGAAAAAGACAAGGTATACAAACAAAACACCTTCCTGTTGCCGGAAGGTGTTTTGTTTACACGATCTATTATCTGGCGCGCTGCGGGGCTGATGGCCGCTCTCCCCGACAAATTGATGTACGCACAGATTAAACTTTCCTGTTTTCTCACGATTGCGTATTCGCTTGGCTCGATTGGTTCGAATCCTCTGTTTGTGCAAAATCGTCTGTCTGGGCAGGGTCACCCATCTGAGCAGGGTCGCCCATCTCACCGGGATCACCCATCTGAGCGGGGTCGCCCATCTCCCCGGGATCACCCATCTGAGCGGGGTCGCCCATCTCACCGGGGTCACCCATCTCACCGGAAGGCTTCATTCCTCCGCGGCCGCCTTTTCCACCCATGCCGCCGCCCATCTGACCGGGATTGTCCTCCGAGCCGTCATTGGTGGTCACCTCACCCCCATTGTGGGTGTAGGTACCGTCGCAGTCCAGCGCAGTGTCGCCGTTTCCGTTGCAGGTGAGGTCCAACGTGCCGCCATTGATGGTCAAATCTCCATTCGAGTCAATGCAGTCGCCGCTGGAAACCACCACAAAATCTCCGGCGTTGATGGTAATAAAGCTCTCCGAGCTGGAAGCAAACTGATCCTGTCCCGGCCTTCCTGCACCAAATCCTGAGCTATCTGCTCCACCGGCAGCATTCACGCCGTCATCGACAGAGTCGATCACAAAGTTTCCGCCATCAAAGGTGATCGTCAATCCCTCAATTCCCTCGTAGCAGTAGGAAATCGTAAAATCGCCATCCTGGATGGTGACTGCTGCGTCCGAGTGCATGGCATCGTCGCCGCTTTTCAGCTCAAATTCACCGTCGGTCACCAGGATGTCCCCGCCCGCATGGATCGAGTCATCCACCGTGTCGGTCACAAAGCTGCCCCCCGAGATGGTGAGGTCCCCATCCGCTTTTAAGCCCTTCTGGCTGACAGTTTCCTCCTGCGATGTTTCTGTCTGCGTTGCTTCTTCCTGTGGGGTTTCTGTCTGCCCCTGGAAGCCGCCCCGCGGGCCAAACTCCATCGTGTCCTCAGGCATCGTCACGCTGGCGCTTCCCTGTCCTGTGGTGATGTCAAAGTCGACATCCTCAATTTGCAGATACCCGCTGGCGCTTATCGCATCTCCATCCGAAACAATTTGAAAGCTTCCTCCGGCCACATAGACAAACCCCAGGCTCGTGTCCTCCGTATTTTCGGCGTGTATCCCGTCTGTCCCAGACTGGATGGTGTAAGAGCCGCTGGCAATGCGGATGCTATCCTTGCCGGAAAGGCCCTGCTTTGCGGCGTCGATGGAATAGGTGCCGCTAGATAAGACCAGATCGTCCTTGGAAACAATGCCATGACCTGCTTGCGCATAAACTTGCAGGGTGCCGGCTCCATTCAAGGTCAAATCCGATTTTGCAAAGAGAGCTGCATCGATGTTGTTGTCGTCGATTGCAACGTATTGTCCTCCGTTGGCAATCACGTTGTCCGAACCGGACACGGTGGTGACAAACACCTTATCTGCTTGCCGGACATAGATGGCGGCGGAAGTCGCGCTTGTGATCTGCACACCGTTGAGCACCAGCTGGACTTTGTCGGTATCGTCTGCATCGACCACAATCATGCCGTCGTCGAGCGTCCCGGACAGGACATAGCTGCCCTCATCGGTGATGGTGACTGTGCTGCCTTCGATCTGCACCGCGTCCGAATCGCTGGACGCACTGTCCCCCGACAACACGATCTGCGCACTTTCCGCCTCATCATATCCTATTTCCATGTCCCGATCGGTAAACATATCCGATGAGCTGGTCGTCGAGGAGGAGCCCACCGTCTCGGCTGCGCTCTCCTGCAGTGATGCACTCTTGATATCTTCCGGCTGGCTGGAGCTGCACCCGGAAAGAGCGACCATCACGGCCAAAAGCAGCGAAAGAATTGCTTTTTCCTTCATACTTTCCCTCCTTTACAGTTCTCCGACCAGTGTCTCCTGCCTGGAAACCGAAATCTCCAGATTTCCGTTGCGGCAGCGAAGCTTATCAATCATTTCTTTTTCCTTGCCGGGGCTGCGCAAGGTCAGATTATAGGTCAGGCGAAACAGGCTTCCCATATTTGTCGTCTTGACCTGTACGAGCTCACAGGCAGAAGTATATTCTTTTAGAATCGGTTCAAACACATCCGTATAATCCAAATCTTCCGGAATGGTGATGTGCAGCGTCTTGTACAGACTTCCCTTCCTCTGGGAGCCAAAATCCAATCGGTTATACAAGGCACTGACAAACCCGAGCAAAATGGCACACAAAAATGCGTACCCCAGATAGCCCATTCCGACGATCAAGCCCGTACCCATCGCCAGGAAAATTGCCCCGATCTCCTTTGCAGAGCCGGGGACGGAGCGAAAGCGGACCAGACTGAAAGCGCCAGCGACGGCGACGCCGGTACCGACGTTTCCGTTGACCATCATAATCACTACGCAGACAACTGCCGGGAGCAGCGCCAAAGTTGCAACAAAGCTTTTGGTGTACCGGGTACGGTACATATAAAACGCCGCCAAGAGGACGCCAATAACCAGTGCGCTGCACACGCACAGCAAAAAGTCCGGCAATGGGATGACATCGGTCATTTCCGTGTCAAACAAACCGCCAAAAAGATCAACCTGCATACAAGACTCTCCTTTGTTCTTCTTTTGTTGTATTCATCATCTGCTGATAAGCCAACCCGTACTTTGAAAAAGAGGTGCGGTACACCCTCAGTCTGTTGAGTTCGTGGCTCATCCACAGGGGAAGGCCGCCCGGCGTCTTGATCTCCATCAAGCAGGTCCCCTCCTCCAACAGAGGTGCCCCATAGACTGCGCTGCCCAACGAAAGATCGTAATCCCGGTAGAGGATATTTTCATCGAAGGTGACGCGAAACTCCCCTCCGTCCAGCGCATAAAAGGCCTCCCGTTCATAGGAGAGAAAGACCACCGGATGCAGGCTTTGGTAGAAGGAGCGAAAATATTCAATTTCATCGGCAATCTGGGAATGAACCGGCAGCGCAAGGCCAAGCTGAAAGCTGTCCATAGCCTGCCTTTCTGAAAGAACCAGCCTGCGCTTATAGACCACCGACTGATACTTCTTTTTTAGTTCGACAAAGACCGGATCATCCGGAGTGGCAGTCTGATAGCTGCGGATTCTTAATTTTTCCTTATAGGCCGGCTTTTCCAGAGAATGCCGGACCAAACGGAAGTTGTCCGTATCGCAATAGATATTCCGTATGGTGGTACGTCCATATCGGTCCAGTTTCATATAGGGCTGCATGACCTGCAGGATTGCCTGCTTTTGCAGCTGGGTCAATAGATATTTTATCTCATATCGCTTAAATGTCGCCTGATATGCCATATCGATCCTCCCTGAATCTTCTTTTCGGAAAGCCTTGCCCTTCTTGCAGGGCAGCTTCCCTTTTCTATACACAAGTATACGGCTGCTTTCTTAGATAAACCTAAAATCAAACCTTAACTGAACTTAAAATTTTTATCTTTCCCCCTTTAAAAAAAGAGCCATCCACAAAGGTGGATGGCTCTTTGCCAACGACAGTATACTGTCTGATCCTTGCCGTTTAGGCCGGAAAGGTAACCACAATCAGCAGCGACTTTTCATCCTGTGTCGTTGCCCCTATTTTCCCCTTATGGGCTGCAACAATGGCTGCGGCGATCGATAAGCCCAAGCCATATCCCCCCGTCTGGGAATTTCTCGATTGATCTGCTCGGTAAAACCGGTCAAACAGGTGGGGAAGGCTCTCTTTGGAGACCGATTCTGCCGTATTAAAGACACTCAGGCGGATGCTGCCCTTCTGCTTTTCCAATGTCAACGAAATCGTGCCCGCATCGTCGGAATACTTGATCGCGTTGTCCAAAAGGATTGTAAAGAGCTGATGGATTGCCTTTTCGTCCCCGTTCATCGAGAGCATCGGCTGAATATTGGCCACGAGCGTTTTGCCGTGCGTTTTTGCAAGCGTCTCGAAGTTCTCCACTGTTTCCTCCAGCAGATCCGAGAGGGGGAACTCTATCTTCTCTGCCTTGGGCTGTTCCTCCATTCTGGACAACAGGATCAGGCTGTTGGTCAACTGGGCTAACCGCTTTGTCTGCGCCTGAATGTCGCTCAGCCACTCGTTTTCCCCAATATCCATCGACAACACCTCTGCATCCGCATCGATGATGGTCAGCGGCGTTTTCAGCTCATGCCCTGCATTGGTGATAAACTGCTTTTGCTTTTCATAGTTTTCCAAAAACGGCTTGACAATTCGCCCTGAAAAGAAGATGAGCAGCAACAGGACTGCCAACAGACCCACAATCGAAACGACGATGCTGGTGAACAAAAAGGTCCTAAAAGAACCCATCTCCCTGCCGTAATCCAGAAAGATGACGTGGGTTTCTTCGCCAACAGTATATGCTGTGTACCGGTAGTCGTTGAGAAATCCCTTAGAAAATCCTCTGCGCGCGACTAACTGGGCATAGTCGATGGCTGTCCCGGTGTCCACCGCTGCAATCTTTCCAGTATTGACCGAAATGGTGGTGCCATCCTCGTTGAGGAACACCGAAAAGTATCTCGACTCATACGGCAGTTCTGGAGAAAAACGCCTGTCCTCTTTGGGACGAGCATCCGAAGGTGCTGTTCCATTTCCAAGATGCACACCGGCAGGAAAGGTGCCGTCATTTTCCTGTAAAATAGCCAGGATGCTGTCTGCATCGGTCACAATTTTTCTGTAGTTGAGAAATCCGACGACACCAAAGATTACTGCCAGCACCAGCAGCAAAGACAGCATAGACGCACAGATCAGCTTGATTCTCAGTTTTCGTATCATGCGATCTCCTCCAGGGTATACCCGGCATTGCGCACGGCCTTAATCTGGATATTTGCATGAAGGGCAACCAGCTTTTTGCGCAAATAGGAGATATATACCCAGACGACATTGATCTCCGCCTCGCTGTCATACCCCCAGATTTTTTCGATAAACCGCTCAGGGGAGATTAAGTTTTTGGGGTTGCTCATGAGCATCTCCATCATCTGGAATTCCTTGTTGGCCAACCGGTAGCTGCCAGATGTAGTGGACAGCTCATAGGTGGCGCGATTGAGGGTCACATTTCCCATTTGCAGCTGCGAATTGGGCTGTGCAGCTTGTGTCCGGGTCATCGCCCGGATGCGCGCCAACAGTTCCCTTGAATGGAAGGGTTTGGTCAAATAGTCGTTTGCGCCGGCATCCAATCCCAGCACTTTGTCGTCCACCTCTGATTTTGCGGTCAACAGCAGGATCGGAACCAACTTTCCCTGGCTGCGGACCTTCTTTAACACCGTGATGCCGTCCACTTTGGGCATCATGATGTCCAAAATCACCCCATCGTAATTGTCCGCCTGCAAATATTCCAATGCCGCTTGTCCATCATATACTGCATCCACCGAGTAGTTATTCCGTTCCAATATCGTTTTCAGCGCCTTGGACAGCGCCACCTCATCTTCCGCCAAAAGCAATCTCATCTTGTTCCACTCCTCCTTTGCGTGATATCAAAAATTCTTCCTTACAGCAAGTATAGCATACATCCGCTTCCTTAAACAAAGATAAAATGGCGCTTTATGGCACTGTAAAAAAAACAGGAAGCCTCAAAGAGGCTTCCTGTTTTTTCATCTTATCAAAAATGATATGGGCTGCAAACTGAACCCACACCCTTTTCTCTGTGTTCGTTAAGCTGCTTTGCAGTTGACTGGATTTACATGAATCATAATGTGTTTGACATCCGAGAAGCTCTGCTCTACATTTTTGTGGACGCGCTCTGCCACCTCATGCGCTTCCCAGAGGGATTTATCGCCATCTACAGATATTTCCAGGTCAATATACACCTTGTTGCCAAACATTCTGGAGTGCAGCAGATCAATGCCGACTACTCCATCCTGTGTTAAGATGGTATCCCGCAACTTTTTCTCATAGTCTTCCCCGCAGGAAGTATCCAGCATCTTGACCAGGGCATCCTTCGAAATATCGTAAGCAACCTTTACAATAAAGATGCAAATTACGACGCTCGCGATCGAGTCCATGACCGGGAATCCCATCATAGCACCGGCAATACCGATCAGAGAACCAATCGAAGAGAAAGCATCGGAACGATGGTGCCAAGCATCGGCCAAGAATGCCGCCGAGTTAATCAGCTTTGCATAGTAACGGGTGTACCAGTACATTGCCTCCTTGCCAACGATGGAAACCAGTGCCGCAACCAAGGCAATAAAGCTTGGAACAGCAAGCGTCTCATAATTTCCCGAGAAAATATTCTCTACGCCGACTTTACCTACGCCAATACCTGTCGCCATCAGCACAATGCCCAGAATCAGCGACGCCACACATTCTAAACGCTCATGTCCATACGGGTGGGAATTATCTGCATCTTTTTTGGAAACTTTCACACCAATCCATGCAATCAACGTGGTGAGCACGTCGGAAAAAGAATGGATTGCGTCGGAAATCATCGCACCGGAATTGCCTACGACACCGGCAAACATCTTGAATCCCGAAAGCACGGTGTTTCCGATGACACTTACCAGGGACAAATTCCTGATAATTGCCTGTTCATTGATTGGTCGGGAAGCGGATTGCGTTGTTTTTTCGCTTTTGGTTGTCATAAAAAAACCTCCTGTGTTGCCGCATAGGCGGCAGTAGATTTCTCTTATGGACCCCATTGAGATACCTTGTTCCCCAAATGCATAAATCAAAACCACCCGTTGAACGGGTGGTTTGAACAGGCCCTATAAGGGCCTATC
>JAHZAY010000022.1 GCA_019423685.1 Clostridiales bacterium
TTTATTGACCCCCAGTTGAACTGGGGGTTTTTCTTGCCTTTTCGGCGCCAACAAAGCGCGGGAGCGAAGGAATGGTTCCTTCGCTCCCGCGTCCAGTATCTGTATTCTTTTTACCTGTTTTATCCTTTTTGGTAGAAGGCGGCGATATTGTCGGTCGTAATCTTCCACGGGCAGTGCTCGTCGATCAGATCCTTTGCCGTCAGACAGATGGTGTTGTCCCCGACCAGATCCTTGTCCTCACAAGAGTCGATGGCCTTGACAAAATAGAACAGTTTGTTGCTCATAAAGGCCAGCAGCGCCATCATGTCCAACCCCTCGCCCTTTCTGTTGGCGTTCTCATTGATGTGCAAGTCGGCGTGATCGATCAGCGCCTGGCGCAGCTCGATGAGGGACAGCGGTGTCTGATCCCGATAAAAGACCAGGTCGTTGGTCGGGTCGAGCATCACCCATTTTGCAAGCTCCTCGACAAAGGCCTCGCAGACCACATGGACATCTCCGTGGATTGGCCGGCACTCCACCGCACTTGCACGGTAGCCGCAGGCACGCAGCAGGCCCGCCAAAATCATGGCGATGCCGCGGCAGTTTGTGTGGTGGTTGTGCTGCAGGGCATATTCGATCTGGGCAACGGTACCGCAATGCTCCTGGTCGTGGGTATAGTTGACCCCGTCCTGCTGGATGAGGTGGCAAAGGCTGTCCATGACGGCAAGGCAGCCCGCAAAGCCGCGGTGAGGCTCCGCCATTTCGATTCCCACCTTTTTGGCATAGTCCAGCACCTGCGAATCGCACAGCGCATAGTGCAGCTGCCCCTCAACCGGCTCGTCGGTGTACTCCTGGTGCGCTTGCAGAGCGCGGATGTTGGGTTCCGGCACCACAACGTGGTGGTCTGCAAGGCCGGCAAGCTCGCTCACCTGCTTCCATTGCAAATCCTTGTGAAAGTGGATGCTCGGGACATCAAAGCTGCCATTTCCCGCCGCAAGGTCCAGCTGGATGTTGCTGGGCATACCGTTGAGCAGCACGGTGATGTTGACCTTTTGGCCGTCGATCTGCGTGGTCTCACAGTCGTTGTTCATGTCCCCGATATCGATGAAGGACAGCTGGCTAAATGGTTGCCCATCCTTTTGACCGAGATGAATCCACCCTTTGCCAATTCCGAGATCGGTCTCATACGTTCCTTGCGTTTTCATCTTTTGTCACTCCCTCTTGTGGAAAGTTGCCCATCCCGCCGCATCCTCTTAGCTAGGTTTGGCAACTGTTTTTCTCTTATATTATAACAAGAAGCATTTCTCCTGTCAAAACCACTTCGCCGCAAAAGCAAAAGGGGCACCCAGAAACCTTCCGGGTGCCCTTTTTGTGTTGGGGGTGTTAGAAGCCTTTATTAATATCCTCTGGTGTCAGCGTAATCAGTTGATGCTCTTTGGGGTCTTTCTTTCTGTATTGCGCCATAACGATATACAGGACGACGCCCAGCAAGCAATAGATCAGCAGCGAGATGTATCCGCCAATTGCCAGTTCCAGGCAGGAACCGATGATGACCCAAATGGAAACAGCCATGCCGACAAGGAACATCAAGTTGCCGAATGGAACCTTGTATGGGCGCTTCCATTCTGGATGTTTCTTTCTCAAAACCAGCGCATCCAGGCAGCACATAAAGTAAACGATTCCCGCTGCGATGCAGGATACCGCATAAATGTACTGTACCCAGTTATCTCCGCTGAAAATGCAGAAAAAGATGGTGAATACCAATACGGTGAAGTTTGCAACGATTGGCTGGCCCTTGCTGTTGAGTTTACCGAAAACTTTCGGCAGCTGGTTGAGCTGAGCAGCTCCATAGAGCACGCGGGCCGAGGAGGTCCAGAATCCCATCAGGGTGGTGACGGCGTGCAGGACACCTGCGGCAATCGCCAGGAATGCGAGGAATTTTGGCATCGAGTATATGTTGATAAATTCCGGCTCCGGCATATTCATCGCCGCAACAACGTCCCAGGATCCCATGCCGCCGATGGCCATGACGACAACAAAATAGAGGATGGCCGGCACAAACAGAGCGGACAGGATGACCTTCCACATCTTGCTTGCCGGGAAGTTGGTCTCCTCAATCATGGTGGGGGTCATCTCAAAGCCGATAAACTTCAGCGAGAAAACGGCCATTGCCACAAAGACGCCCTTAAATCCCTGTGAGAAGAAGCCGCCGTTTGCGGTGAGATTTGCCGGCTCCCAATGTCCGCTCAGAAACAGTGAGATGCTGACAATCAGGGACATAATAATCATGGCAAAGAAAAAGATGTTTGCCAGAGAACCGGTGACGCCTACGTTAAAGTTGGAGATGATAAACCACAAGACGACGATCGCGATGGCAATCCAAACCTCTGCGCCTTTTGGAATCGGTACAAAGTAGCCGATGGCGGTGATGAAGATGAAGGCCATCATCGGAGGCTCAACGACCTGTACCAGGAACATCATCCATTGGGTTGCAAAACCAACCTTGTGTCCAAAGGCGCTGGTCGTCCAGATGTCGACCGAGGACGCAAAGGGGAGCATTGAGGTCAGTTCCGAAAAGGTAAGGCCGACCGGAATCAGCAGGATGGCCAAAATCGGAAAGATGACCGCCGCGCCTGCACCGGTAACCGAAAACCAATACGGCGCTTCCGCAAGCCATCCGCCGATTACAGCGCCGGAAGCCAGTGCGATCATGGACACAAAACTAAGATTTCTTTTTAACTTTTGTTCTCCCATACTTCTCTCCCTTTCAAATGATTTCTATCGGATTGCTTCCAGCAGCTCCTCGGTATTGATGACGTGGCAGTAGATGTTGTTGAGGATCTCCAGCTCGTTGTCCTGAATCCGCTGGGTGGAGGCCATGCACGCATCCTCGATCAGCCACACTTTAAAGCTTTCATCTGCAAGGCTTCTTACCGTGCCGGAAACACACTGGTCGGTCAGCACGCCGGTGCAGACTACCGTATCGATCCCCATATTCCGCAGCCACAGGCGCAGCGGTGTGCCGGTCAATACGCTGTCGGTGGTCTTGGTTACGACCAGCTCATCCTCCATCGGCGCCAATTCTGGAACAATCTCTGCGGAAGGGGCGCCCGGAGGGAGAAGCAGTTCGTTGTAGCCGGTAGCCTTCTGGTCCAAAGAGCGGTCGCTTCCGTCCTTCTTCTGGCACTGAATTTTTGCAAAGCACACCTCCATCCCCTGTTCGCGGAACGCCTTGAGCAGCTTTGCATTGTTGGGGATAACAACCTGGTCGATCTTCTGATAGAATGGCTCCCAGCGCTCTGCCTCCTTTTTCTGCTCCTCGGTCGGGTTTTCATAGACGGGGCGGGTGATAAAGACGTGCTGCATATCAATGACCAGCAGCGCTGTCTTTTTCTTGTCAATGACAATCTCCCCCATGTCCATGTCGTTTTCATAGTAGAAGGACACATACCTGTTGTTTACTCTCATTTTGCTCTCCTCACTTTCTTAGGTTAAAAAGTTTTTGCTTTACCGTTTGCTTTTCTTTATCATAGCAAAACCATTTTCAAATTGCTATACTCTTTGGCACAGCGGACAATTCCTGCAAAGTATCACAAAAATATCGCCAAATGTTTACATTTTTTGCTCTATTTTTAATACTTTTTGCGATTGCCTTTTCCTTATGGCAATTTTATATTAAGATAAAAGGGAAGAACAGCATCTCAGAAAGGAGCCTTTTGATATGTGGAAAGTATTGATTGCCGATGATGAAAACATAGAGCGCCGCTATCTTGTCACCCTGTTCAAAAGGCACCCCGATCTCTTCCAGGTTGTGGGAGAGGCCAAAAACGGAAAAGAGGTGCTGCAAAAGGTGGCCGAACACTCCCCCGATGTGATCATCATGGACATCAACATGCCGTTTATGGACGGGCTGACCACTGCCCACCAAATTAAGGAGCAGTCCCCCGACACCATCATCCTGCTCAATACCGCCTATGCCGAATTTGAATTTGCAAAAAAGGCGATCGATTATGGCCTGGACGCCTATCTCCTAAAGCCCGCCAAAGAATCCCAGATCTTGCAGGCCATCCAAAATTGCGCCCTAAAGCAGCACAGAAAGCCCTCTCCTGCCTCTTTGCCCCTCCCCAACCTCATGCAGATCCCCCAGGACAGCTCCTGTGATCCGGTGAAAGCCATTGTAGACTACATCGACAGAAACTTTCACCAGGACATCACCCTCCAGCAAATCGCAAAGATGGTACACTTTAGCCCCTCCTATATCTCCAGAATTTTTCACCTCAGACAGGGGCTTACCATCAAGGCCTACATCACCCAAAAGAGGCTGGAGAGCGCCAAGTACCTGCTTGAGCAGACCGATCTGAGCATCCAGGAAATTGCTTCCTACTGTGGGTTTGGCACCACGCCCAACTTTAACCGCGTATTCAAACTGCACGCCGGCATCACCCCGCTGGAATACCGCCACCAGCACACCTAGGAGGAATTTGTTATGTCCACATTTGACCTTCGATCGATCATCACCGAGGAATTCCAGAATGAGATCCAGGATTCTTTCGCCTACGCCACCGGCTTTGGCGTCGTATTTACCGATGCCGAGGGAAACCACATCGGACCCGGCGGAAATTTCTGCCGCTTTTGCAACAAGATCAACGAAACTCCCGAGGGAGCACACTATTGCAGCCTCTCCAACAAACACGCCATCGAGTTGGCTCTGGCGGCCAAGAGGCCCAGCATCTATATCTGCCACGCGGGACTGGTCAACATCGAAATTCCGCTGATCTATGAAAACCAGTGCGTGGGCGCGATCACGGCCGGACAGGTGCTGTGCAACGAGGACAACATCTACCCACAGGACGAGATTGCATCGGAGATCAACTGGTTGGCCGATCCACAGCTGGCCTCCTTTTACAGCGAGATCGAGGTGATGGACCGGCACAGAATCGAAGCGACGACCACCGCCCTGTCCAACCTGACCAACTATGTGATCCAAAAGCTGGCCTACTCGCAGATTCAGGAGCAGCTTGCAAAGCAGTCAGAAGCGCTGATTAAGGCGGAACACCAACTGAAAATTGCACAGCTGGACGCACTGCAAAAACAGGTCACGCCGCACTTTATCTTCAACGTCATCAACTCTATCTCGCGCCTGCTTTCCCTAAAGGAATACGACACTGCCGAACAGATGCTGACCTCCTTTGCCCAGATGCTGCGCTACACCCTGTCGAATATGAAGATGTCTGTCCTGCTGGAAGAGGAGCTCGAATACATCCAAAATTACCTCACCATCCAAAAGATGCGCTTTGGAGATTGCATCGACTATCAAATCGAGTGCGACAAGGAGATCCAGTCGCTGAAGATCCCCTTTTTCTCCATCCAACCGCTGATAGAAAACTCGATTAAACACGGGTTGCTCTCCAACCAGAAGGGCGGCACCGTTTCTCTGCGCTGCAAAAAGCATGGAGATTGCGTCACCATCACTGTCGAAGATACCGGCTCAGGGATTGCGCAGGATCAGCTGCAATTCATTCGCTCCACTCTGCTTTCCCCGGAACCCACACAAAACGAGCACGTCGGCCTGCAAAATTGCTATCGCCGGTTTCTGCTCATGTTTGAAGAGGACTTTCATTTTTCAATTGAGAGCACCGTCAACTGCTCAACCACCGTCACCATCACCCTTTCCCACCCCATGCCGTAGTCCCACTCTCCATTGCCCCATTCTATGCCCGTTGCAATGCCATCATGTCTTGCCCCCTTGTAACGCAGGCAACCGCCTGCTCGATTCTTTCCACCTGAAAAAAAAGGAACGCCCACCTGTCCCAAAGGACCAATCTGGTGGCGTTCCTTTTCTATTTTTATATAAAGTGCCGCTTACGCTTCCCCAGCACCTATGTCCGCGCTCCCAGCAGAAAGAGGTTCCGGCTAATGGGAAAAAGAGGAACTGGTCTGCGCAGATGAGGTTACCCGCTTATCTTTTAAAAAAGCGTTTCTCTATTTCTCCGAGGTCCATCAACCTGGATTCTATTGCTCCTCTGCTTCTCCCATGCGCTTTGGCTATGGCAGAGAGCGTCATTATCTGCACGATACTCCTGTAGCAGCTGTTCTTCCTCCTCCTGTGTCCACGGTTTCCACGCATTTTGTGGTTGGCTTTTTTTCTTTTCCAACAACGGATTGACCTCATTTAAAACGCAATACAGCGCTCGAATCATCTCTGCTTGATTGCACACACAATTTTCCGCAAGGACTTCCCCTGTAAACGGATTGATTCCCTGCGCTAGCGCACTCAACAGTTCAATTGCTCTTGCAAGATCCATACTCCACCAACCCTTCTTCTAAAGCTTATCCGGTTTCTATCTACACTATAGCATAAATATCTTGTGTTCTCAACAACATTTTGATCAAATTGTGGAGTAAAGTTTCGAAAAAAGGCAGCAAAGGCAAAGGCAGCAAACAGGGGAAGTCCTGTTTGCTGCCTTTGCAGGACAATTTCCTTTTACTGAAACCCTCGTTTGCCAGGTTGGGCTGCCGACTGATCCTTTCGAGATCTGCTTTTGGTTTGAATCTGTTATGCGCTGCCAAATTTCTCCTTGAGATCTTTTTGTACCAAATTCTTATATTTTTAGTATGAATTGCTTAAAATTTATCTATTTTTTTGTATAATATTGATTTTATCTATTGTAGTTTTTTTCCATTCGAATTATCTATTTGCAGGAAAAATGGGAAAAGTGGTAAAATAAGTTCCGAAAATAAAATAAGGAGGCTCTTTATGAAGCACAAAATACTTAGCTTGCTGCTGTGTGCCGCTATGGTAACCACCATTCTGGGCGGCTGCACTTCCGGCAGTCAGACCACCACTTCTGAGGAAAGCACCGAAACTGCGCAGACCACAGAAGCAGAAGAATCTACCGAATCCACCGAAACTTCTCAAGAAGAATCGACCGGCGCGATTGCCACCGCAACCACCGACGATGTAAAAGCTGCATTGGAGGATGAAAACTCGGTCGTTCTGGATGCCCGCATCAGCGATGCCTATAACGGCTGGCAGATCGACGGTGCTGCCCGCGGCGGTCACATCAAAGGTGCAAACAGCTTCTCCGCGGACTGGTTGACCTGCGACTATGACGAAGAGGGCAACCTGGAAGGCGAAAGCAGAGAACAGGTTCTCACCGGATACCTCGAAAACAAGAATCTGACACCTGACAAAAATGTCATCGTCTATGACACAAATGGAACCGACGCCACCGCTGTCGCGGAATATCTGGTTTCTCAGGGCATTGAAAACGTCTCCACCTACGACGCTAACGAATGGATCAACGACGACACCCTGGAGATGGAATCCTATCCAAACTATCGGATGCTGGTACCGGCCAGTGTAGTCAACGAGATTGTCAGCGGCAATGTTCCAGAAGGATTTACCGACGCCGAAAAGATCGTGGTTGTAGACGTCCGCTGGGGCGATAACGAATCTTCCGGCTATATGGACGGACATGTTCCAACCGCTGTTCACATCAACACCGACTCCTTTGAGCCACCAAAGGTCTACGTCGATGGCATCGAGGAATGGAGACTGGCAGACGATGCCACCCTGCTGCAGCTGCTGCTGGACAACGGCATCACCGCCAACGACTGCGTCATCGCCACCGGACCAGAACCGATGGCTTCTTCCCGCTTTGCTGTCATCTGCGAGTATCTCGGCGTCAAGGATGTCCGCGTCATGAACGGCGCACTCACCACCTGGGCTGCCGAAGGCTACACCCTGGAAACCGATGTCAATGAGCCGCAGCCGGCAACCGACTTTGGCGCAGAGGTTCCAGCTAACCCGGATCTGATCGACACCCTCTCCGAAGTCAAAGAGCTCCTGGGTCAGGACAACTTCACTTTGGTGGACAACCGTACCTGGGAGGAATATATCGGCGAAAGCACCGGCTACAGCTATCACGACATTGCCGGCCGTATCGAAGGCGCTGTCTTTGGCTATGCTGGTAAAAAAGATTCCAGCTCGATGTGCTATTACCGCAACATCGACAAGACAATGAGAAGTGCCGATGAAATCCTGGCGATGTGGGATGAGTGCGGCATCGACACCAACAACCACCTCTCCTTTATGTGCGGAAGCGGATGGCGTGCAGCCGAAGTTCTGTGGGATGCACAGGTCATGGGTCTGACCGATGTTTCGCTCTACAGCGACGGCTGGATCGCATGGAGCAACGAGGGCAATCCGTACATCACTGGCGACCCAAACCAGGCATAATTGATGATGAAAACGCGAAAATTGCCGTGGATCATCTGTCTGCTGCTTTATCTGATTCAGATCGCTCTGCTGGGTGTCGTGTATGTTTTGCAGATGTTAACCACCAAAAAAGCCGGTGTAAACCACCATCTGCGCTTCACCCGCACCTACTGGATGCACAACTACCTCACCGAACAGAACATCTTGATTCTGTCGGTGGTACTGGCAGTCATTGCCGTTGTGCTGCTGGTCATCTTTTTCCGGCACACAAAACAATGGTCCTTGGGCCCCAAAGCAGTCCTCCTCATCGCGCTGCTTTGGGTGATCGTACTGCTGCTGTCGCTGCATCTGGAAGCAATTCAGGCACTGCTGGTCTATCCCTACCTGCTGCTTGCTGAGGGAATCGGACTGCTGCTGAGCTGCTGCAACATCGTCATCATCAGCAGAAAAAGAAAGTAACTCTATAAAAAGCCACCGCTGTACCAAAAGTACAGCGGTGGCTTTTTATAGAGTTTGCCTATAGGAGCCTATCCTAAGACGGTTATGGTTTTTGCAGCATGTCCTGATTGTGCTTTTCCTCGGTTATCCTGTATCGCAACAGAGGTTTAAGCCTGCATAAGACTTTGTCTTTGTTGGGATCGCTTCCCCCCAAAAACAGTTCTATGAGAAATTGCTCACGCTTGTAGATTGGTTCTCCCTCTGCACATAAATGAAAAGATGCTACATTTTCCCACCCATTGTCCTGTTCCATCGTTTTCGCTGCATTGCTGTAACAACAATTTGCATACTAATAAAGCAGATCTAAAATGCAAGGTCAAAAAGGGTTTAATCTGAAAAGGGGAAAAATAGTACCTCCACAAACTGCAGTATTATGCCATTTGTCGAGGTATTGTTACTGGCATGAAATTCGAACAATGTCACAATACAATTTTTGGGGGACCTTAAAAAGTGTTTTGCACCAAGGGAATTCAAACATCATCAATGCCATTCTTTGCGCAAAATGGCATACTGATAGGTGTTTTCATAATGTGGTGTACCATCCGGGTTATTCACAAAAGACACATACTCCAGGAATAGCCCTTCCCTACGCATTCCAAGTCTTTCGCACAACCGCTGGCTTGCCGTATTATAGTCCTCCGTGTAGGCGTAAATCCTCCTGGCTCCCTTCTCATTGAACAGATAATCCAAAAAGGCGTGCGCAGCCTCGTAGGCATACCCATGGCCATGATAAGCCGTATTCAGCATCCAGCATGGGCTGAAGGTATCCATCGGTGCCAAATTCTGGTCAGGATTTGATGACTCCGGCACTGCATCGATTTCCCCGATAACCTTGCCATTCTCCTTTAACACAATGGCAAAGGTGTACTCCGTTTCTTCGCTGCGTTTGCACATCTGCGTCTTTGCCTCTTCCAGAGAATGCAATTTCATACAGGCAAAGCAGTTCACAGCAGGCTCTTTCAGATATTCGTACACGTCTGCTGCATCGGATTGCTGAAATGGGCGCAGAATTAACCGGTTCGTTTCTATTGTCATCTTCGATTCTCCTTCACTGAAAATCTCGTAATATTATTATACTTCTTTTTCTAAAGTAGGACAAGCTACCGGAGAACAGAGCATTTTATTTACTTCCTGCATTCTATCTAAGATTTTCTGTTTATCGAGATATTGTGTTTTTTCCACGAAAGAATCTTTTATAACATTCAAACTGTTTACAAACATTTGCGATAAGCTCAAGTATATGTAAATTTCCAATCTCAAATTAAAATCTATATTCGTTTCATAATCTGCATCCAATATAATACTGACATTTTCGAGCTGATTTTTCATGAGGTACACTTCTGCTATCATATCCAGTAAAAGCAATAATTGTATACTATGTTCCCTCATTTTCAGCTGTTTTTCTGTGTCATGTAAAGTATGTAAAACAACATGTCGATTAAACCATTCTCTCTCACTTAGCTTTTCTGCATCTCCAAAACTCTCAAACAAATCTTTTAATCTGTCAACGATGTATTTGATATA
>JAHZAY010000023.1 GCA_019423685.1 Clostridiales bacterium
AACGATGATCAGTTCGCCAGTTCTGGAGAAGTTAGCGTTGTCGTTGTCGAATTTGTAGAAGGAGTCAGCCTCAGCATCCATCTCGCCAGCGATTGCTTTGTCGTAAGCGGTGGACAGGTCGAGGTACATGGACTCGCCAGAGTACATTTTTACGGTGAAGAATGCTTTGTCAGCGAAGTCGAATACAGCGGTGCCGTTCTCGCCCTTCTTAACTTTCCACAGTTTTGCTACGGAAGCGTCGTTGGTCCAGTCGAAGTCAACGTATTCCCAATCGTTGTTTACATAGGTACCGGAAACCCAAACTTCGTTGGTCTGTTTGCCGGAATCGTTGTCAGCAACGTATACGTAGTAGGTCAGAGTCTCTTCGTCAACGGTCTTCCACTCGTCCTTCAGAGTGATCTTCAGGTATACAGCGTTTGGCATGATCTCATCGGTGAACTCGCTGTAGGAAGCGTAATCGGTAGCAGTAGCTTTGTACAGCTCAGCCTTCTCGATCAGCTCAGCAACGCCGGTGGATTTCTCGATCAGGTTGATGGACCAGTTCTTGTCGATGTTGCCGGTGTAGTGACCGTAATCCAGAACAACACCCTGGGTGTTATCTACTTCTGGCTTTCCAACTACGTCATCGGTAGCATCAACTTCCTCAGTGGTAACAGTACCGCTGATGGAGTAACCGTTCTTCCAAACATTAGTGGTAGTGTCAGTGGTGAAGAAACCATTCGCAAATTTTGCGTTCAGCTCTGCAGGTGTACCAGTGTAGGTCTTACCATCAACAGTAACTTTAGCAGAAGCAACTTTTCTGGTTTCTACTTTACCATTAACAGTAACCTGTACAGATTCCGGAACATGGATGGACGGTACAGTGTCACCAGCTTTTACCAGAGTGTATGTTTTGTTGGGAGTAGTGTAATTTACAGCACTCCAGCCAGCAGCTACAACATCAGCATTGCTACCAATCAGCGTACCGTTCTTAGAAGTGTACCAATTGGTACCATCAAAGTAAGCAGTTTTGGTCTCGTCGTTAGCTTCATGATAGTCAACGCCCTCTACCATAGCGATGCTGGAAATAGACTCAACCTTGTCTTTACCAACAGTCCAGTCAGCAGTGTACTCTTTCTGGTCGTCAGCGTACAGAGGCATCCAGATAACATCACCTGGTTCGAAGTCAACAGCCTCGCTGTCGTTCAGAGCGGTGGTGGATTCCTCGATGATGTCGCCATCTTTGTCGGTTACGAACAGCTCGCCGTCGAACTGGAAATCCTTCGGCCAGTCTGCTTCGTCATTTGTGCCAGTGCTGTAGGAAATGGCGAAAGCGTTCGCGCCCATGCCAAGTACCATAGCAGAAGCCAATGCTACGGAAAGTACTTTTTTCATAGTCTTTCTTCCTCCTGATTAAAATTTTGGGTCTGAATAAATATTCACTCTTCAAAACCCTGCTTTTTTCGACTGAGAAAGGCTTTTGCTCCCGCCGCCTGCTCCACACAGCCACCGGGCCCTCTCTTTTGTCTGTCATTATTGTATCTCAAAACAGTAAAAGTCACAAGACTATTTACTCAACATCATGTCGCTTTTATGTCGCTTTTCTCGGCAAAAATTACAAAATCATAAAAATAAAGGGCCTGCGCGGCCCTTCTTGCTTTCCTTTCCATCCTAAATAATTTCAAAATAGTTACAAACCGGAAACACCGGTTTCCTTCCCTTTTTTTACTGTTTTCTTACATAGTTTGTAGACATTTCTCTCACTATATTGTCTATTATTGTGATATTTCTTTCCAAAATTATCCAATAAAATACGAAAATAAGTATAATTATACAATCGAATTGTAAAAATAAATACAGGCCCCACAGCCTGCTCGTTTTTCTTCTTATTATATTGTGCTTTTTAATTAGGCGTGTGCCTTTTCCCGGTCTGGCTGGACGCTGCTGCCCATCATCCGCTCGATCATCTGGGCCATCTCCGCCGCCGGCACCCGCATTCCGTCCTCCACCCAGGTCACAATCATGCCCTGCATCCCCGCGGTGGCATATCGGCTGCTGTACTTGAACTGCTCCCCAAACATCTGCCCGTTCATGCAGCGCTCGCTGATGCTGCTGCACAGCTCCTTGAGCAGATACGGCGAACCCGTCTCGCTGGTCAGCATCTTGGCCACATCCCGGTTATCCTCAAAATATTGCAGCACCCGGTTGAGCAGCGGATAGGGGCCGTCCTTGAGGGCGCTTTCCGGCACAGAGCTGAGCAGCTCGGTCAACTGTGCGGCAATCTCCCGGTCTGTCTGAATCTTCAGGTCCATTGCATCCTTATAGTGGTGGTAAAAGGTCCCCCGGTGCACGTCGGCCTCTTCGGTCAGCTCGGTGACGGTGATCTCGGCAATTGTTTTCTTGGACAGCAGACGAATCAACGCCTCCTGCAACGCCTTTTTTCTCTTTCGCACGCGCCTGTCCTCGAAACTATTTTTGTTCATATACAACTTCCTTTCAAAGTGTTCATTAACATACATTTTGTATAAAAACCGTTTAAAACCACCAAATTTATGCCGGTAAAGTGTGTATATTTATTATAAATATACATTTCCTGTTTGTCAATGAACATTTAGCAGATTTTAGGCTTTGCCATAAAAACCATTTTTCTTTTTATAGAAATTGTACAAAAGGCTCGAACAGTATGTTTGCTTTTGCATCTCTGCCGCTTGGGATGTATATTTGCCCCGTCGCGCGCAAAAACTATTTCCAGATTTCCCAGTAAATCCAACCTACAGAAAGGCAGGCAGCTCTATGAATAAAGAAACCCCCATTTCCCCGCTCTACTATAAGATCCTCTTTGGCATCCTGTTGGCGCTGGCCACCGGTTTGGCCATCTGGGCCAGCTACAACCACATCCAGGTCAACGCCTACCGCGACGCCCTGCAAAGCACCTACTACCGCGCCGCAGACCTGGCGGCGGACAACCTCTCCAATCTCTCCTCCGACCTGGTGAAGGGGATGTATGCGGGCACCTCGCCGCAGCTGTCGATGATCTCCTCCAAGATGTGGAAGGAGTCCGCCGCGGCAAAATCCGCCCTCTCCTCGCTGCCCATCAATAGCTCCACCCTGGAGAACACCAACCGCTTTCTTTCCCAGGCGGGCGACTACGCCATGTACCTTTCCCGCAAGACAGCCAACGGCGAAGAGCTCACCGATGAGGAGCGCGAGCAGTTTGCCTCGCTGCGGGAGTATGCGGACCGGCTCAGCGGGCAGATGGATGCGCTGGCCTGTTCGCTGCAAAACGGCGAACTCACCATCGAACAGCTGATGTCCGAGGAGGTGTCCGCACCGTCCACCCAGCAGCAGGAGCCATCCGAGCAGCAGGACGGCCAGACCGTCTCGGTCTCCACCCAGCCGCAGGAGGCGTCCGACCAGCCCGAGCAGTCCGAACCGTCTGAGCAGCAGGATGCCTCCCACCTGCAGCAGATGGAGGATAGCTTTATGGGCTACCCGACCCTGATCTATGACGGCCCCTTCTCCGACCACCTCCTCGAGCGCACCCCGCAGATGACCCAGGGCAAGGCGGAGATCACCGCTGAACAGGCGCGCATCATCGCCGCCAACGCCGCCGGCAAGGAGCTGCCGGAGATGCGGGAGGAAAATTCCACCCTTCCGTCCTATGTCTTTCACGATGGGCAGAGCACCTCGGTTGCCATCACCAAAAACGGCGGCTATCTGTGCTACCTCATCACCGATAAGCCGGACAATCTGACGGCCAAGCTCTCCTATGAGCAGGCGGTCAGCAAGGCGCAGGAATACCTTGCATCCCAGGGCTATAGCTCGATGAAGGACACCTACTACGAGACGGACAACGGCGTGATGACCCTCAACTTTGCCTACTATGACGCTTCCACCCAGACCGTCTGCTATACCGACCTCATCAAGGTGGAGGTTTCGCTGCAAGATGGCTCGATTGTCGGCCTGGATGCGCGCGGCTACCTGGTCAACCACCACGAGCGGGAGATTGCTGCCCCTGCCCTCACCATCGAGCAGGCCGAGCAATCGCTCAGCGACGCCCTCACTGTGGAGAGTGTGCGTCCGGCGCTGATCCCGACTTCCGGCCAAAACGAGGCGGCCACCTACGAATTTCTCTGCTCCTCCGACACCGGGGACCGGATTTTGTGCTATGTCAACTCCCAGACCGGCGCCGAAGAGCAGCTGCTCATCCTGCTGGAGACGCCAAATGGCACCCTCACAAAATAAATTCCCCCATACCAAATCAGGCAGACAAAGGATTTTCCTTTGTCTGCCTGATTTACATACAGCAAAACGCCCCCTGCTTTCGCAGAGGGCGTTTTGCTCCCTACAGGGACAATCCCTGCAGGATATTTGGAAGGATTATGTTGATTGTAGATGATATCGATCAAAACACGGACAGAATTTGCAATTTTTTTAAAAATGATTTGCAGAAATGCTTGACTTTTCTGTTCGTTTCTTATATTATACACTGTGTTTTTCCTTTTGTCAATGCGGAATAGATTGTTCACCTACAATTTGCAATGTGCCCTCGGGCTTTAAATTTGCAGGATTTACTTTACTTTTTTGCATTTTTTCGGATCATTCTGATCTGTTATCGCATTTTTTGCCCCTTTATGGTATAATAAAATAAAGTAATTGTTTTCATTTTTAGCTAATTTCCATCCAGAGAGGAGTTTTTTTATGGCACTTGACGGTACCCTTCTCCGCCAAATTAAACATGAGCTAGAGGGCTGCCTGATCAACGCGCGGGTGGATAAGATCCACCAAATTTCCCGGGAAGAGATGATCTTCATCCTGCGCCTGGCACAGCCCACAGAGGACGGTGCGCGCAGCGTCAAGCTCTATCTCTCCGCCGGAGCAGACAGTCCACGCATCCACCTGACCGGCGCCTCGTTTGAAAATCCCAAGGCTCCCCCAATGTTCTGCATGCTCATGCGCAAACATCTGGGCAGCGCCAAACTCGTCGAGTTCCGGCAGATCGGCCTAGACCGCATCCTGCACCTGATCTTTGAAGCCCGCAACGAGATGGGCGACCTGGTCCACCTGACCTTGGCGGTCGAAATCATGGGCCGCCACTCCAACCTTATCCTCATCGATGAGGACGGCCGGGTCATCGACTCGATAAAGCGCATCGACGACACCATGTCCTCGGTCCGTCCCATCCTGCCCGGCGTGCGCTACACGCTGCCCCCCGCACAGGACAAACTCAACCTCATTGAAACTACCCCGGAACAGATCGAACAGCGGCTTACCTCTGGCAAAGATACCCCTCTGTCCAAGGCGCTGATGGCCGCTATTCAGGGCGTGTCCCCTATCGTCTGCCGGGAGATCGCAAACTATGTCTTTAACGGAGACGACCGCGTCCTTTCCGAGATGACCCCGAACCATTTTGACCGCCTGCGCTTCTTTGTCGCGAGGGTGATCGAGATGGCCAAAAACTATACCGGAACCCCAACCTGCGTCGTCGATGCCCATAAAAAGCCCGTCGACTTTTCCTTCATGGACATCCATCAGTACGGCGGCATGATGTTCACCCGCACCTATGACACTTACAGCCAACTGCTCGATGACTTCTACACCCAGCGGGACAACATCCAAAGGATGCGCCACCGCAGCGCCGACCTGCTCAAAATCCTCGCCAATACCTCCGAGCGCATCGCGCGCAAACTCGCACTCCAGCAAAAGGAGCTGGCCGACTGCTCCGACCGGGAAAGATGGAAGATCTATGGCGACCTCATCAACGCAAACCTCTACTCGCTGAAAAAGGGGGACCGCAGCGCAACCCTCATCAATTTCTACGACGAGAATCAGGCCGAGATCACCATTCCGCTTGACCCACGCAAAACCCCTTCCCAAAATGCACAGAAATACTACGGCGAATACCGCAAAGCGGACACCGCCGAGAAGAAGCTGCGGGAGCTGATAGAGGAAGGCAAACAGGAGGCGGAATACATCGACTCGGTGTTCGACGCGCTCACCCGCGCCCAGACCAACGACGAGCTCACCGCCATTCGCGCTGAGCTGGTGGAGCAGGGCTACCTGCGCCGCAAAGGCCCCGCCGCCAAAAAGGGCAAGGAGCCTAAACTCAGCCCTAAACGCTACCGCTCGGATGACGGCTTCACCATCCTGGTGGGCCGCAACAACGTCCAGAACGACCAGCTCACCCTCAAGGAAGCGCACGGCCGCGACGTCTGGTTCCACACCAAAAATATCCCCGGCTCCCACACCGTCGTGCTCAGCGAGGGCAGGGAGGTACCGGATTCCACCCTGCATCAGGCGGCGATTCTGGCTGCGGTCAACTCCAAAGCCGCCGACTCCTCCCAGGTGCCGGTCGATTACACCCTGATTAAAAATGTCAAAAAGCCCCGCGGCGCCAAGCCCGGCATGGTCATCTATGTCAGCTATCAGACCGCCTATGTCACCCCCGACTTGGAACTCGAAAAGCGCCTGCTGGTCGAATAACGTGCAGAAAAAATCCCCGCCACCTGGCGGGGATTTTTTTAAACGGACTTACTTGTTCTTTTTGCTCAGGAGAACCACGCCGCACAGCGAAGCTGCCGCCGCTGCAATCGCCATCATCGAGGAGGAGGCGTCGCCGGTCTCCGGGTTTGGTTTTACCGTTTCGGTTGTCGGAGCGGTCTGCTCAGCAGCCGGCTGGGTGGTTTCGGTGGTCTCCTCCACCTCGGTGACAACCTCGTCCAGGCTCAGGACATAGTTGCCCAGCTGTTTATAGGTCCAGCTGTCGCGCAGGGATTTTGGCGCCATACCTGCCGGGATGGTCACCTCGTCGCCGTCCTGGTTGTAGAAGGTGACGGTGACATTGTTCTCGCGCAGCGCGTCGAGGACATAGTCCGGAATCTCATCGACAATGCCGGTGTAGATTTTCAGGCTGCTGCCGTCGCGGGCGGAGTTGATCTTGTTGATGGCCCGCTTCCACATGTTTTCCTCGGCTTCACGCTTGTCCTGCTCCGGGTCGCGGGTGTAGGAGACGTTGGAGTTGGAGCCGCTGGAGCTGCTGCCAGAACCGTGGCCGCTGGATGGACGGTCGGTGTCGTCGTCATCTTTGTCAGGAACGGATGGGGTAGGAGCCTTAACATAAGTTCCGTCAGGTCCTGGGACTAAACCTACATTCTCTGCACCAGTAACTGTTCCCCCTGTCGTATTAGCTTCAATCCAAACAACTGGTTTATTGTTCGGATTTTGTGGAACATTTAATGTACTGCCATTTTCGAATGTCAGGTTTGCACTTCCTTTTCCTTTGCTCGGGTCTACATTGATACCGCCCCAAGAGCTACTACCTAAAACAATCGTATTGTTGCCTTTCATGGTGACATCCGAACCATTGACAATCAGAGGTGCGCCCTCTCCTGCATCAGAATGATCCAGGGTCAGATCTTCCAAAACAACACCAGTAACCCCCTGTGCATTCAGTACGTTTCTGTTGCTGCCGCCGGCTTTGATGGTGCCGTTTTTGATTGTTACGTCATTAGCCAAAATCTGAACGAGGTTTTTCTCGTGGTTTGCACTTCCTGTAAATCTATCAGCTGCAGAAATGGTATGATTGTTCAAATTCAGAGTTACTTCTGCAGTTGTAATGTTCAACTGTTCAGTGAGCTCAACATCCTTGGTCAAAGTAACGGTCTTATCTACTGCGGTCGCCGCATCTGCGAGCGCTTTCTCCAAGCTTTCATATCCTTTTCCATCAACAGTAGCAACATAGTTATTGCTGGTGCTATCGTCGATGGTGACATTGTCGCCGGTAATATCGCCGGTTACTGTGGAATCTTTAATCTCTACTGTTGTCGTGCCCGCTGTCACATTTCCATATATTTCTACTTCCGTAAATTTAAAACTGGAACCATCTGGACTATTCTGAAGGTCGACATTACCGTTGATTTTAGCCTCGCCAACAGTCACCGTAATCTTATTTTTAGCAGCTTGGTCTACAGTGATTGCGCTACCGTTTTTTGCTGCCGTAAATATACCACCTGTAATAGTAGCGTTGACGGCTCCATACTCAGCACCCAAATTGATGACAGCACCGTACATATTTGCTGTACCATCACCACTTGGAGTACCTCCTAAATCTGCACTACTTGTAGAGGTAAAATTTCCTCCCGAAATCTCTAAGGTACCTTGGTTGATTGCAATTGCACCTGCACCTTTAATATTTCCATTACTAATTGTCAGCGTTCCCTGTTGAGGATGATAAATAGCATAATCTTCTGATTCTAACATTCCCCCTGCAACAGTGATATTTGTAATTCCTTTATTAGTTCCATTACCGCTAATAGCAAAGGCTTTCGATTTAATTGTTCCTCCGCGAACAATTACGCTAGCATTTCCAAACACGCCGATGCCATAAGTTCCTTTAGTTGTATCAATTGTACCATCTTCCATAACAAAAGACGCTTCTCCGTCTACCCGAATTACACCTGTTCCGCCGTCGTTTGCTTCTGCTACAATCGATCCATTTCCTGCACTATCTTGGAGAGTAAAAGTTCCCCCAGTAATATTGATTCGACCTTCTACTGTATTTTCAGCAGTTATTTTTTGACCATTTAAGTCTAAAGTGACATCTTTTGTGCTTGAGATGCTAGCCTTAGTTATATTAATATCTTCCTGCAATTGAATAAAGCCACCTGTCTCTACAGCCCTCTTTAAATCTTCTAGTGTCGAAACAAGATGTGGATTACCTTCTGTTCCATCCCCTTGCAAATCCAGCGTCATAATTCCATTCTCCGCCGCCGGGGTCGCTGGGGTCAGACCTGCCATCGGCAAGGAATTGCTTGGCTGCTCTGGGCCGCCTGGAACTTCAGAAGGGTCCTTTTCTTCGTCAGCTGGGTCTTTCTCCTCATCGGCTGGGTCTTTCTCTTCGTCAGCTGGGTCTTTCTCTTCGTCAGCTGGGTCTTTCTCTTCGTCAGCTGGATCCTTCTCCTCGTCAGCTGGGTCTTTCTCCTCATCGGCCGGATCCTTCTCCTCGTCGGCTGGATCCTTCTCCTCATTGACCGGAGGCTGTTCTTCCGGGTCTTTCTCGTCACCAGGAACTTCTGTTGTAGCATCTCCTGCTGGTGTCTCCGGGATAGTTGGCTCTCCATCCGCCGAAACCATAAAGCTGCTCATGCTCAGAATCATCGCTGCGCACAGCATCGTCGAAACTGCTTTCTTCCATCCTTTTCGCATGGATTCTTCCTCCTTGTATCGCTTTTTGCCCGGCTTTGTGATAACACACTTTATGTCCCTGAGAGTGCTCAGGGACATAAAAAGCCTAGGCTTTTTA
>JAHZAY010000024.1 GCA_019423685.1 Clostridiales bacterium
GTTTTTTATTGACCCCCAGTTGAACTGGGGGTTTTTCTTGCCTTTTCGGCGCCAATAAAAAGGGCGTCTCCTAGCCGGAGACACCCTTTTTGTTATTCCATCTTCAGCTGTCCCGGCAGGTGATCTTTCTCCTTTAAGAAATCTCCCCGCGAGGGCAAAGCCTTTGCCACATACCGGTGCTCGTCCGCCAGCATCCCTTCTTCATAGACCGATGCCGCCGAAACCACCGAACCTTTGGTCAACTTCATGACCTGCACACCCTGCTGATCCTTGGTCGCCTTGGCCTGCAAAAGTCCCGTCGGCAAAATCAGCATGCGGCCGTTGGAGGCCTCCATCAGGATGTCCATATCCTGCTGCACGCACAGCACCGCTGCCAATGGTTCCTTTTGACTGTAGGCGTTGAGCAGCTTTTTGCGGTTGGTCTTGGTCTCATAGGCGCTCAAGTTGACCTTCGCCACCTTGCCGTTTGCAAAGAAGAACAGCATATAGCCCTGATAGTTTGCGGTCACCGCCATATAAATGGCGCTCTCGCCTTCGTCCATTCCCAATTTGGCTGCAACAAAGTCGCCCAAAACGCTGGCCTTGGTGTCCTCAAAGTCGCAGGCACGCGCCTTGTACACCTGCCCCTTGTCGGTAAAGAAGAGCAGATGATCCGCATTGGTGCCCTCGATGTGCTCGATGACAGAGTCGCCCTCTTTGAGATATTGGTCGCTCGACATGCGGTAAGACTGCGGCGTGATCTTTTTAAAGTACCCTTCTTTGGTAAAGAAAAGATTGACCGCATAGACGTCCACCTTCTTTTCTTCCTCCACAAAGCTCTTGACCTCGTCCTGCATCAGCAGCAGGCTGCGGCGCGGCTGGGCATAGTTTTTGATGACGCCCTTGAGTTCCTGGATGATGATGCGGTTGATCTTCTTCGGGTCATCCAGCACCGACTGCATCTCGTCGATCTCGCCTTGCAGCTGGCCGGTCTCCTCGGTGCGCTTGAGGATGTACTCCTTGTTGATGTGGCGAAGCTTGATCTCCGCTACATACTCCGCCTGCACCTCGTCGATGCCGAAAGCAATCATCAGGTTGGGCACTACCTCGTCTTCCGATTCGGTCTCTCGGATGATTCGAATGGCCTTGTCGATGTCCAACAAAATCTTCTTTAAGCCCAAAAGCAGGTGCAGCTTTTCCTTTTTCTTGTTCAGGTCAAAATATACCCTGCGCTTGACGCACAGCTGACGGAAGGCAATCCACTCCTCCAGCAGTTCCCGCACGCCCATTACCCGCGGCACGCCGCCGATCAGGATGTTAAAGTTGCAGGAAAAGCTGTCCTCCAGCGGGGTGAAGCGGTAGAGTTTCTGCATGACTGCGTCCGGGTCCGCGCCGCGCTTGAGGTCGATGGCAAGCTTTAAACCGGACAAGTCGGTCTCGTCGCGCATGTCCGAAATCTCTCGGATCTTGTTTGCTTTAATCAAATCCACTACCTTGTCGATGATCGCCTCGGTGGTGGTGGTCGGTGGAATCTGGGTGATCTCGATGCAGTTGCAGCTGCGGTCATAGTTCCACCGCGCCCGCACCTTGAAGGAACCGCGCCCGGTGCGGTAGATCTTGTCCATCTCCTCGGGGTTGTAGATGATCTGTCCGCCGCCGGGGAAATCCGGTGCCGTCAGGGTCAGTCCAATCTCGTGGTTTGGATTTTTAATCAACTCGATGGTGGTGTTGCACACCTCTTCCAGATTAAACGGACAGATCGAGCTCGCCATGCCGACCGCAATGCCGGTGTTGGCATTGACCAATATGGTCGGGAAGGTCACCGGCAGCAACGTCGGCTCCTTTAATTTGTTGTCGTAGTTGTCCACAAAATCGACCGTATCCTTGTCGATGTCCCGGAACAGCTCCTGACAGATGGGGTCCAACTTGACCTCGGTGTATCGGGAGGCCGCAAAGGCCATATCCCGCGAATAAGCCTTTCCAAAGTTGCCCTTGGAATCAACATAGGGGTGCAGCAGCGCCTCGTTGCCGCGCGACAGACGCACCAGTGTCTCATAGATGGCGGCGTCGCCGTGTGGGTTCAGCTTCATCGTCGATCCAACAACATTGGCGGACTTGGTGCGCGACCCAGTCAGCAGCCCCATCTTGTACATGGTGTATAACAGCTTCCTGTGCGAAGGTTTGAAGCCATCGATGTCCGGGATGGCGCGCGACACGATGACGCTCATCGCATAGGGCATATAGTTTTTTTCTAGTGTATCGGTAATCTTCTGATCGATCACCTCTCCGGCATGCTCGATATAAGCTTTCGCGTCGGTTCTGTGGGAGGTGCGATCCGCTTGCTTTTTCCGTGCCATATTCTCTTCCTTTAGTGATGATGTTGCGTAAATGTTAAGTGATTTTATATTCTAATATCTTGCTGCCCCTTTGCCGGGGCTTCCAGTGTGGGCAGTGCTCTTGCCCTGCAAAGCCCCATTTTTAACGGCGCAGCACAGCTTTTAGGACAAGTCCAGCTCGTCCAGATATTGGCTGCCGTTTTGCGCAATGTAGCTCTTTCTGCCCTCCAGGTTGTCTCCCAGCAACAGGGTAAACATCTCTTCGGTCGCCGCTGCATCCTCTGGGGAAACCTTGATGAGCCTTCTCGTTTGTGGATTCATGGTGGTCAGCCACATCATGTCCGGCTCGTTTTCGCCCAAACCTTTGGAGCGCTGAACGTCCACCTTTTTGTTGCCCAGCTTCTGCAAGATCTCCGATTTTTCCGCATCGGAGTAAGCAAAGTAGGTCTCGTCCTTGCAGCGAATCTCAAACAGAGGGGACTCCGCAATGTAGACATAGCCCTTCTCAATCAGGGTCGGTGTCAGGCGGTAGAGCATGGTCAAAATCAGCGTGCGGATCTGGAATCCATCGACGTCGGCATCGGTGCAGATGACCACCTTGTTCCAGCGCAATCCGTCCAGATGGAAGGTGGAAAGTTCCTTGTTTGCTTTGGAATTGACCTCCACACCGCACCCCAAAACCTTGATGATGTCGGTGATGATGTCGTTTTTAAAGATTTTGTCAAAGTCGGCCTTCAGGCAGTTTAATATCTTTCCACGCACCGGGATGATGGCCTGAAACTGTGCATCTCTTCCCAGCTTGCAGGCGCCCAGCGCCGAGTCTCCCTCCACAATATAGATTTCCCGCTCGTTGACATCCTTGGAGCGGCAATCGACAAACTTCTCCACCCGGTTGGCAAGGTCAATCGAGCCGGCCAGCTTCTTTTTCAGGTTGAGGCGGGTCTTTTCGGCATTCTCGCGGCTGCGCTTGTTGACCAGTACCTGCTCGGCAATTTTGGTGGCCTCGTCGGGGTTCTCGGTAAAATAAACCTCCAGCTGCCGCTTTAAAAAGTCGTTCATCGACTCATAGATAAATTTGTTGGTAATCGCCTTTTTGGTCTGATTCTCATAGGAAGTCTGGGTAGAAAAAGAGGAAGAGACCAAAACCAAACAGTCCTCGACATCCTGAAAGGTGATCTTGCTCTCATTTTTCAGATACTTGCCGTTCTGCTTTAAATAGCCGTCAATCTTGGAGACAAATGCCTGCTTGACCGCTTTCTCCGGCGAACCGCCATATTCCAGGTGGGAGGAGTTGTGGTAATACTCCAAAAACTTCACCCGGTTGGAAAAGCAGAAGGCAACCGACAGTTTCACCTTGTATTCGTCCTTGTCCTCACGGTCGCGGCCGCGCTGTTCGCTCTCCCAATATTGGATGTTGGTCAAACTCTGCTCTCCGGCAATCTCCTTGACATAGTCGACGATGCCGTCTGCATAGCAAAAGCTTTCCTGTGAAAAGCTGCCGTCCGCCTGCTCGATGCGCAGTACAAAGCACAACCCCTTGTTGACTACCGCCTGTTTTTTCAGCACATCGCGAAAGTAATCGTCCGGGATGGCAATATCGGTAAAGACTGCGAGATCCGGTTTCCATCGCTGGCGGGAGCCGGTCTGCTTTTGCTTTGTCGGCTCCTTGTGCAGCCCCCCAACATTCTCTCCCTTTTCAAAGTGCAGATTGTAGCGGAACCCGTCGCGAAATACCTCCACATCGAAATATTCGGAGGAGTACTGCGTAGCGCAGGAACCAAGCCCGTTTAATCCCAACGAGAACTCATAGCTCTCGCCCTGGTTGGTGTTGTACTTGCCGCCCGCATACAGCTCACAGAAAATCAACTCCCAGTTGAAGCGATTTTCCTTGGTATTAAAATCGACCGGGATGCCGCGGCCAAAATCCTGTACCTCCAACGAGTGGTCGCGGTAGACGGTGATGAGGATGCGGTCGCCAAAGCCTTCACGCGCCTCGTCGATCGAGTTGGATAAAATCTCAAAGAAGGAGTGCTCACACCCCTCCAGCCCGTCTGAGCCAAAGATGACACCCGGTCGCTTGCGCACGCGGTCGGCTCCCTTGAGAGCAGAGATGCTCTCGTTGCCATATTCTTGATGTTTTTTCGCCATAGTATCCTCCTCCGGGTGAAAATACGCATATAGAAATAGTATATCACATTTTTCGGCTGTTTGACAACCATTCCTTTTACTTGTGTCTTTCCCAACCTATTTGTTGCTTTGTGTGCCGTGCTGCTCGGTGCTTTTCTTGTAAAAAGCAGCCAAAAAAAGGGAAGCTCCCTTGGGAGCTTCCCGCCCTTTTACTTTTTAGAGCCAAACCAAACCTGTTCGCTTTCGTTTTTCTTAGGTCGGCCCATCAGGTCTCGAATCGCATGTGCCGTGTCCTTTCCTTCATAGAGCACCTGATAGGTCTGCTCGGTGATCGGCATGTCGACGCCCATCTGTGCTGCCAGTTCGCGCGCCACTTTGGTACAGGAATATCCCTCGACCACCATGCCCACCTGTTCCAGTGCCTGCTGTACCGGTACACCCTGTCCAACCAGAATGCCAAATCGCCGGTTGCGCGAGTGCATACTGGTACAGGTGACGATCAGGTCGCCAATCCCGGATAGCCCCGCAAAGGTCTCCTGGCGTCCGCCCATTGCGACCCCAAGGCGCGCAATCTCGGTGATGCCGCGGGTCATCAGCGCCGCCTTGGCGTTGTCCCCCAGCCCCAAGCCGTCGGCGATGCCTGCCGCCACTGCAATGATGTTTTTGAGCGCGCCGCCCAGCTCCACGCCAATCACATCGTCGTTGACGTAGACGCGAAAAGCTGGATTCATCAGCCAATCCTGTACCTTTTGGGCAGCCTGCATGTCGCGCGAGGCAGCAACCACCGAGGTCGCCTCGCCGCGTCCAACTTCCTCTGCATGGGATGGGCCGGAAAGGATGACGTTCGGGCACTGCGCAATTTCCTGTGCGATGACCTGGGAAAAGTCGCGATAGCTTTCCTGCTCCAATCCCTTGGCCACACAGACGACCACCGACTGCGGACGAATCTTTTCCGAAAGCAGACGCGCCGTCTGGCGCACCGCAAAGGATGGAACAGCCAGGATGGCAAAATCGCAGCTGCTCGCCTCCTCTAATGTGGCCGTAAAGGCGATGTCCTCCGGCAGGCGCACACCCGGCAGCAGTTTTTTCTGCTCCCGCTCGACCTGTAACCGTTCGGCCTCTTCGCGCCGATGCGACCAGACTGTCACCTCGTGCCCGCAGTTATGGCACAGCAGCGCCAGCGCAATGCCGAAGCTGCCTGCCCCCAAAATCATCACCTTTGCCATGCAAGTCCCTTCTTTCTGTCTGGGTGCCCTGTGTGATTACAGCACCTTTTTGACTAAAATACCGCCCTCGGTGTCCTTAATCCGCTCAAATCCGTTTTTGAGAAAGAGCGACAGACTGGGGTTGTCGTCCGCAATATCGTCGTACAGGACCTCCAGCCCGTCTGCGCGGCCCTGCTCACACAAAAGCCGCAAGCCCTGTGTCCCATATCCCTTGCCGCGGTACCGGCTGTGGACAATCAGATTCGCTATATAGCCTCCCAGCTCCTCATCGAAATGGTAGGCCGTTTCCCCGACAAAGGCTTTTTCCTCCTCGCTGTAGAGGTAGGCATAAAACCGCCGGTCAGGCTGCTCCACCCAACGGCGGTACCAGTCGGCCCAGCGCTCCTGCGGGAATCCGATCGCGCCGCCCCAGCGCGCGTTGTAGGACATCGTCTCTTCATCGGATAAAAGTTGCTGGCGAAAATCCATCTGAGAAAATAATGGAATGTGTAAGCGCAACAAGAGCGGTTCCCTCCTTATTGGTTTTTGCCCTGTTCCTCTGGCTTCTTGTCGCCGATGCGCCGTTCGGTGCCGTTGAGCAGCCGCTGAATGTTGCCGCGATGTCTCCAGATGACGATCAAGGAAAAGAGCACCGCGAACAAAAAGTCAAAGAGAACCGGTTTGCGCAGGCACAGATCGACAATCAGAGTAACAAACGGATAGAGAACCGCACCGGTCACCGATACCAGCGAAACAATCCGGGTGATAAAGAGAACCGGCAAAAAGATAATCAATAAAATAAGCAGGACAAGGGGATTGACCACCAGAATGATGCCCAGCGAGGTGAGCACCCCTTTTCCTCCCTTAAAGCCAAAGTAAATCGGGTAAAGGTGACCGAGCAGGGCAAAAAATCCCGCAAGATATCCCGCATCAAAGTCGGTTACCCCCAGCAGAGAAAAGATTAACCTTCCCGCCAATACAGCGAGGATGCCTTTGACAAAATCGCCCAAAAAGGTAAACAGTGCGGGCAGCTTGCCGTAGGTGCGCAGGACATTGGTCATGCCGGCATTTTTGCTTCCGTATTTGCGCACGTCGTCGTGCGCGTAGACGCGGGAAACGATAACCGCCGAGCTGATACTTCCAAGCAGATAGGCCACAATTGCGGCAAGTACACAGGCTCCTATGTTGAGCCAAAGTTGAGTTTGTTGCATGTTTTTCATCCTCCTCCACTTCATTGTATCAACTGTTTCAAGATAATGCAAGGGTTATTTCCTTTTTTATACCATTCTGTAAAATTTATCGTTTTTCTCTTTTCGCATTTTTTGCCCGTTAAAGCCTGCCCTTTTTCCTTTTCGCTTGCCTTTGATCCTGTACAAAATGGGAACACATCAAAAAAATTTCAATAAGCAATCGCCAGAATTGGGCTTATTTATGCGTTTCTTTTTCCCCGCAAGCAACGCTTGACACCAAAGAAAGCCCTCCTTGGTTGCCTTTTGCCGGCCCATTTGTTAGACTAAGAGCATCACTTGAGAGAAAAAGGAGGCTTTCCTCATGACAATGGGAGAAAAAATGCAGAAGCTGCGCAAACAGAAAAACTGGTCGCAGGAAACTTTGGCGGAAAAACTGGGCGTCTCCCGACAGGCGGTGTCCCTTTGGGAGCGCGGGGATTCACTTAGATAAAGATACCACACCATTCCCACGCTGACTTTTGCTCAA